>CAVPEC010000007.1:0-737327 GCA_963702805.1 uncultured Actinomycetes bacterium
CGAGCAGCGCTACGAGCTACGGCTTTCTCGTCCCGCGTCCTCGTAGTCAGAGGATCAGCTTCCGCTCCATGAAGCGGATTGAAAGCCGCCAGGCGATCAGCCCGAAGCCAACCAGGAAGGCGAAGTGCCCGAACGTCGCCCACCCCCAGGTCCCGAAGACGACGTCGCGGACTAGCTGGACGCAGTGGTAGAGAGGGTTCAGGTTCCCCAGCACCTGAGCCCACTCCGGCAGGCCGCTGAGCGGGAAGAACGTCCCGGCAACGAGGAACATCGGCGTCAGCAGCCCGCTCTGCCAATAGGAGAAGCTCTCGATGTTCTGCGCCTTGGCAGCGATGAAGATCCCGAACGAGGCCCAACCGAACCCGGCCAGCGCAGCGATCAGCGGCACCAACAGCATCCCCCAGCTCGGATTCAGCCCGAAGATCATCGCAACCAGCATGGGGACCGTGCCGAAGACGCCAACCCGCGCGGCGATCCAGAGCGCCTCGCCGGTCACCAGCTCCTCGGTGTCGACCGGGGCGGCGAGGATCGCATCGTAGGTGTGCTGAAACTCGTACTTGACGAAGGTCGAGTACATAGCCGGGAACGCGCCGGCGAAGAGCACCGTGGTTGCGACGATCCCCGTGCCGACGAAATCGATGTAGGAATAGCCGGCGACGCTTGAGACCAGCGAACCGAAGCCGAAGCCGAACGCGAGCAGGTACACGGTCGGGTCGACGGTCGACGAGAAGGTCGACGAGCGCCAGAACGAGGAAAAGTTGACGATCTCGCGCACCATCACGCCCCGGAGCGCCGCCGGCTCGAGACGGTGAAGCCGGCGGGTCGCCTCGGCGACCGCCATCAGCTGATCTCCTCACCGGTGAGTAGTACGAAGACATCCTCGAGGTTGGTCACGCGACGGACGCCATCGAGCTCGCCGGTCCCGTTCGAGTGGAGGATCGAGACCGACGTTCCCGTGCGGCGGGTCCGCCAGCCTCGTTCCTCCGCCAGCCGCTCGACCTCGATCAGCCGCGGGGGCGGTCCATAGACCTCGATCGCCTCGGCGCCGGCGTGCTCGGCGATCAGCTCGCGTGGCGGGCCGACGGCGACGGCCTTCCCGTGGGACATGATGGTCACCTCGTCGCAGAGACGCTCGGCCTCTTCGATGTAGTGGGTGCTCATCAGGATCGACACGCCCTCCGAGCGCATGCGGTCGATCAATGCCCAAAGCCCGACACGGACCTGGGGGTCGAGGCCGACCGTCGGCTCGTCGAGCAGAACCAGCCGCGGCCCGTGGAGGAGGGCCCGCGCGATCAAAAGGCGGCGGCGCATGCCGCCGGAGAGCTCGCCGACCTTCGCCGTGCGGCGGTCGACGAGGAGGGCGATCTCGAGCGCGCGCTCGACCGCTGCTCTACGAGCGGCGGCGGGGACGCGGTAGAGGTGCGCGAAGACGAGAAGGTTCTGCTCGACGGTCAGCGCGACATCGAGGTTGTCGAGCTGCGGGACAACCCCCATCTGCGCGCGCGCCTGCTTCGAGTCCTCCGGAAGCCGGTAGCCGAGCACCTCGAGCTCGCCCGCATCAGCGATGACCTGCGCGGTCAACGCCTTCATCGTCGTCGACTTGCCCGCGCCGTTCGGGCCGAGCAGGCCGATGCAGGTTCCGTAAGGGACGTCGAGGTCGAGGCCGTCGACCGCTGTGATCGCGCCGAACCGCTTCGCGAACCCTCGCATCCTGATCGCTGAGCCCGTCGGCGCTTCGCTCCGCCGTGCCATCACCGTAGATTCGCCTGCTACGTCGACTGCATTGGGATGCTCTCGAGCAGCTCCTTGCAGGCCTGCTCACAAGCCCGGCACCGTTCGGCACACACGCGGCAATGCTCCATGCCTCGGCTCGCATGCCGCTCGCACTCCTCAGCGCAGCTCCTGCACGCTGCGACGCATGCCTCGAGCTGCGCCCGGGTGACACCTGGCTCATACGCGGTCCGCCTACTCACCACGCGACCCGTGACCGTGCAGATGTCGGCGCAGTCGAGGTCGAGACGAATGCACTTGACGAGCGAGTCGACCTGTCCCTCCTCGCTCAGGCAGGCATCCGCGCAGGCAGTACATGCCTCAGCGCACTCGGAGCACGCGTCGATGCAGCGGGCCAGGAGTGCCTTGTCGAGGCCGAGGTCGAGCGGATAGGTGTCGAGCATCTGCTCGGCGATGGTCATCCAATCCCCTTCTGGCCGGTTCTCCTCGGCGAGTCTCCCCTGAGCGACCCGTCGTGTCAACACCAATCGATCATGACGCCGGCTGCGCGCCCGCGACGGCCTTGGCTTCCTGTTCGGCGTCGACCTTCGGCGGATCGACACCCGCCACCTCGTAGGCCTCCACCTGGTCGAGAGTCTCGCGGTCCAGCAGGGCCCGTGCCAGGGCTTCGAGTCGCTCCCGCTCACGGCCCAGGAGCTCGATCACGTCCTGTTCGGCGCCTTCGACGATGCGCCGCACCTCCTCGTCGACGAGTTGCTGGGTCGCCGTCGAGGCAGGCTCTGAACCCGGCAGCAGTCCGCCGTCCTGGCGTCCGTCGGTGACCGCGACGGCACCAATGGCGTCGCTCATCCCCCACCGGCCCACCATGCCGCGCGCTACCTGCGTCAGGTTCTGGATGTCCGACTCCGCGCCCGTCGTCAGCTCGCCGAAGACGACCTTCTCCGCCGCCCGCCCTCCGAGCGACACCTTGATCTTCGCCAGGAGCTCGTCGCGCGCGTAACTGAACCGGTCGGTCTCAGGGGTAGCGAGCGTGACGCCGAGGGCCTGGCCGCGGGGGATGATCGAGATCTTGCGAACCGGGTCCGCCCCCGGGGTGAGCATGCCAACCAGCGCGTGGCCGGACTCGTGGTAGGCGGTGCGCTCGCGATCCGCCTTGGTCATCACGACCTGCCGCTCGGCCCCGAGGATGATCTTTTCGATCGCGTCGGTGAAGTCGCGTTGCTCCACAGCAGCGTGATTGCGGCGGGCGGCAAAGAGCGCGGCCTCGTTCACCAGCAGGGCGATGTCGGCGCCGGTTGCGCCGGGCGTTGAAGCCCCGATTCGGTCCAGGTCCACATCAGCCCCCAGCGGGACCGAGCGGGTATGGATCTTCAGGATCTCGACACGGCCCTTGCGGTCGGGCGGCTGAACGGCGATCCGGCGATCGAAGCGCCCAGGTCGCAGCAGGGCTGGATCGAGGACCTCGGGGCGGTTTGTCGCGCCCAGGACGATCACGTTCGTACCCGGCTCGAACCCGTCCATCTCGGTCAGGATCTGGTTGAGCGTCTGCTCGCGTTCGTCGTGCCCACCGCTGATCCCGCCGACATTGCCCGCACGCGAGCGGCCGATCGCGTCCAGCTCGTCGATGAAGACGATCGCAGGCGCGGCCTCCTTGGCCTGCTTGAACAGATCCCGCACGCGCGAGGCGCCCACGCCTACGATCGCCTCCACGAACTCGGAGGCCGACATGGAAAAGAACGCGGCATCCGCCTCGCCCGCTACCGCGCGGGCCAGCAGGGTCTTGCCCGTTCCGGGCGGACCGTAGAGCAGCACGCCGTGCGGAA
The DNA here is from genome assembly GCA_963702805.1 of uncultured Actinomycetes bacterium. Lineage (GTDB taxonomy): Bacteria > Actinomycetota > Thermoleophilia > Solirubrobacterales > 70-9 > AC-56. Next base: position 3,555 of record CAVPEC010000007.1, read on the forward strand.
CCCGCGCGCCGAGCTTCGTGTACCGCTCGGGGTTCTTCAGAAAGTCCACCACCTCGACGAGCTCGTCCTCGGCCTCGTCGATCCCGGCCACGTCGTTGAAGCAGACCCGCTCCTGCTCCTCGGCCCTGACGCGCCGCGCCGTTGAGCGGCCGAACCCACCAAGGATGCCGCCTCCCCCACCCCCCAGCTGGCGGCGCGCCAGCCAGATGAAGACCGCCACGAGCAGAATCGTCGGGAGAAAGCCGAGCAGCAGCGTGGCCCAGATCGACCGACCGGTGTCGGGCGGCTCCGCGTTGACGACCACGTTTCCCTTGTCGAGCAGCCGGGTGATCCGAACGTGGTCTATGAAGGCGGGCACCTCGGTTTCGAAGCTCGTCACCGTGATCGGCTTGGCGTCCCCGGGCGGGTCGTAGGTCGCAGCGTGCGTAAGGTCGCCCTCGATCGAGTTCTCTTGCGAGCTGATCTCCTCGACATTGCTCGCCTTGACCTGGTCGACGAAGAACGGTTGGTAAGGGATCCGCTGACGCGAGGGCGCACCGCCGGTCACAAACGAGATCACCAGGTTCACCACCAGCAGCCCGACGAGAATGGCGATGAACGACCGGGTGCGCGGGATCATCGGCTGCTTGGCCTCTGGCGGCGCTCCGCGTCCGTCGGGCGCTGGATCCACGCGCCAGCCGGACGGGTGGGCCTTGTCACGCGGCGGTCTCTCAGCGGGCGACTCGGGGGCCAGGTCGCTCAATCTACTCCTGGCGTCGTGCCGGCCGTTGAATGAACTCAGGTGGTCGCTTCAGCCGGGTTCGCGGCTCCTGCCGCACTGCCCGGGCCCGCCCCCGATCCCGCTGTCGCGTTGGCTACGCCTCCCGAACCGGGGCGATCTAGCTCTCGGGGTCGCCCGTGTGCAGCAACGGGTGATCGAGCCCGTGCTCCTCGCACAACCGCGGCACGCTGTCGGGCTGGAACTCGAGCCCGTAGCGGGCTCCCAGCTCCCCGAGTTGCGCCGGGTCGAACTCCGGGGCCTCCACGATGGCCCCGAGCTCGTCGAAGAAATGCTCGAAGCCGCCCGGCGAGATGATCTCCAGGATCCGGCAGGGCTCGTCGCCGGCGTTCCAGAAGGTGTGCCACTGGTCGCGCGGCTTGAACGCCAGGTCCCCCACCTCCGCGTAGACGACGTCGTCACCGAGGAGGGCGCCCATCCGACCCTCGACCACGAAGCTGTACTCGTCCTCGCGGGAGTGCTTGTGGAGTGGAGCCGCCAGGCGTCGGGGCGGCATCGGATGCTCGACGAGCGAGAAGCCCCCACCCGTCTCTTCGGTCCAAGCCATGAACCGCGCGCCGATCGATCCCAGGTCGACCGCCTTGCCACCGTCGGGTCCGACGATTCGTGGCCCCTGCGACGCATCGAATCGCTTCAGGTCAGTTCTCCGTGAGGCCGCTTCCATCTGCTCTCCCTAATTGGCTGAACAAGCGTGTGCGGCGAACCTACCACGCACCGTGGGTGCGCCTGCAGGGCCTCGAGGACGTTTGGGCGACGAGCGGTAGCGGTGCCTCAAGCGACCGTCGTCAGCCTAAGATCGCTCGGGCATGGACTACCTCACGCCCGATTGGAGCTCATCGGCCTTGGTCACGATCGACACCCAGGTCGACACGCTTGACGGGCAACCTCTGGAGATCCCGGGGACCTCTGCAGCCGTCCCACGGATCGCGGCGCTCGCCGCGGCTTTCCGGGGTGCCCGTAGGCCGATTGTGCACGTCGTCCGCCTGTATCGGAGGGACGGCAGCAACGTCGATATCTGTCGACGCTCGGTGGTCGAAGCCGGGGCGGAGATCCTCGCACCCGGGTCGAGCGGCTCACAGCTTGCGCCCGAGATCGTCGAGCACCCGAGCTTCGAGCTCGAAGCAGACGAGCTGCTCGAGGGCCGACTCCAGCAAGTGGGGCCAAGGGAGGTCGTCATCTACAAGCCGCGCTGGGGGGCTTTCTATGAGACCCCGCTCGACGACCACCTGCGACGACAAGGCGTTTCCACGATCGTGTTCTGCGGCTGCAACTTCCCGAACTGTCCGCGCACGTCGATTTATGAGGCAAGCGAGCGCGACTTTCGAGTGGTGCTGGCCGAAGATGCAGTCTCAGGTCTCTACGGCAAGGGTCGTGACGAACTCGAGAGCATCGGCGTGCAGCTGATGTCGACTGCGGCGGTCGTCGGATCGGTCGCGGATCCCGCGCCGAGCAAGGCATAGGACACCCGATTCAACATCGCGGCCACGGCGGGTTAGGATTGAGCCGTCAACTCGGCGGGAGGTTCGATGTCATCCGGCACTGAGGATTCCGAGCTCAAGGCGCGCCATCGGGCCATGTGGGCGTCCGGTGACTATCCCTCCATGGTCGAGACGTTCCTGCTGCCGCTGGGGCCTCGGCTCATCGAAGCGTGCGGCATCGGCCCGGGAGTCAACGTCCTCGACGTTGCGGCCGGCACCGGCAATGCATCGATCCCCGCGGCGACGGCCGGCGCGACCGTCATCGCGAGCGACCTGACCCCGGAGTTGTTCGACGCCGGGCGCCGCCGTGCCGAGGCCGAGGGCGTCGAGCTCGAGTGGGTCGAGGCCGACGCCGAGAACCTGCCCTTCGAGGACGAGTCGTTCGACGTCGTCATGTCCTCGATCGGGGCGATGTTCGCCCCGCACCACCAGGACGTCGCTGACGAGATGGTCCGCGTCTGCCGCCCAGGTGGGACGATCGGGATGTTGAACTGGACGCCGGAGGGCATGATCGGGGCGCTGTTCAAGACGATGGGGCCGTTCGCGCCGCCGCCTCCGCCCGGCGCGCAGCCCCCGCCGCTGTGGGGCGGCGAGGAGCACGTCCGGGAGCTGTTCGGAGACCGCGTCGACCTCCGCACGCTCGACCGTGACGTCCTGGAAGTCACCGCCTTCGAGCATCCCCGGGACTACGGGGAGCACTTCAAGGCGAAGTACGGGCCCACGATTGCCGCGCGCAACAACGCGAGTCGCGACGGAAGGGAAGCAGAGCTGGATGACGCACTCGATCGCTTCTGCGACGAGTGGAACCTCGGTACCGAGGACGATGCTCGCTTCGAGCAGGAATATCTGATCGTCGTCGGCACCCGCGTCTGACCGAGTCGAGTTCGGTCGCCGGCTGAGTTCGTTCCATAGCATCGCGCCGGTGACCTCGCGCATCGCTCTGGACTTCTACGACGCCGAGCTCCGCGCTCACCACGAGCACCTTCGCGCCGCCTACGAGATCAGCCCGGGTGATGAGGTCCTCGACATCGGCTGCGGAACCGGGCTCACCACCCGTGACGCGGCGCGCGCCGCCGCGCCCGGCCGCGTGGTCGGCGTCGACGTCTCCGAGCGAATGCTCGAGCACGCCCGCCAACTCACCGAGGCCGAGCGGCTCGACAACGTGACCTTCGAGCTCGGCGACGCCCAGGTTCATCACTTCGACCCTGCGCGCTTCGACCTGGTGATCAGCCGCTTCGGGACGATGTTCTTCTCCGATCCGATTGCCGCCTTCGCCAACATCGCCTCCGCCCTCGGCCCCAGGGGACGCCTCGTGCTGCTCGTGTGGCAGCGCCTCGAACTCAACCAATGGGCCCTGGCGATCGACGCCGCGGTCGGCGAAGCGGCGCAGCTACCCGCGCCGCCGGGCGCGGATCCGTTCTCGCTCGGCGACGCAGAGGCCACCACGGCCGTCCTGGAGCGCGCCGGGCTCGATGAGCTGCGATTCGAGGACGTCCACGAGCCGGTCCTCTACGGGCACGACCCAGCCGCCGCGCTGGATTTCGTGCGCGGCTTTCAGAGCGTGAGCGCTGCGCTCGTGAGCATGAGCGACAGCGACGCAGCCCGCGCCGTGGACCGGTTGCGCGAAACGCTCGCGGCGCACCAAAGAGACGATCAGGGCGTGACGCTCGATTCGCGCGCCTGGTTGATCACCGCGCGACGGCGCTGACGCCGTGGCGCGACTCCTCAACATGGAAAGCACGGAGGTACTTCGCAATGGCTGAGAGGAAACCCACCAAGAAGAGCAGGCAGAAGTCGACCAAGAGCAGCGCCGGCAAGGCATCCAAGGGATTCACGGACGCGGAACGCGCCGCGATGAGGGAGCGCGCCCAAGAGCTGAAGGCGGCCGCGCGCCGCGGGCCGCGCGCGGGCAAGGCGGACGGGGAAAGCGACGTGCTCGCGAAGATCGCCGAGATGCCGGAACCGGATCGCGCGATGGCCAAGCGGCTCCATGCCCTCATCAAAGCCGGTGCGCCGGCCCTCTCGCCGAGAACCTGGTACGGGATGCCCGCGTACGCCAAGGACGGCAAGGTCGTCTGCTTCTTCCAAAGCGCGCAGAAGTTCAAAACGAGGTACGCGACCCTCGGCTTTAGCGACAAGGCGACCCTCGACGAAGGCGCCATGTGGCCGACCGCCTTCGCGCTGAAGAGGCTGACCGCCGCCGAAGAGAAAAAGATCGGCGCGCTCGTCAAGAAAGCGGTGGGCTGAGGACTGACGGCCTCTGGTGGCCGCCGGCCACCCCGATCCTTCGGTCGCCGCCGGGCTTCAGCCCGAGACGGTCTCGGTGGCGTCGTGCGGCCGCGGCGAGAGACGCACCGGCGAGGCGCTTAGCGCGCGCAGGCGCATGTCGGACCACGTGAGGCCCTCGCGGACGAGCGCCGGCAGGCCGAGTGCCAGGGCCGTGGCGATCTCGACCGCCTGCAGGATCACGCCGTAGGCGAGGGCGTCGGCGGCGCTGATGCCGAAGCCGGTGGTCAGGACGCTGATCACCGCGAGCTGGAAGACGCCGATGTTGGACGGGGTGGCGGGCACCACCGCGGTCACGTTGACCGCGAACAGCACCGCGGCGGCGGCCCCGATGCCGCCCCGAAGCCCAAGCGCCTGGAACAGGGCGGCGCAGGCGAGCAGCTGAATGCCCCACGCCCCGAGCTGGGCGCCGGCCGCGACCGACCCAAGCCGCGGGTCGCGGAAGACGCGAAGGCCGGTGCGGACGCGAAGCAGCGCTGCGCGCACCGCGCCCGCCAGGCGCGCAATTCGCCCGGAACCGTTCTGCCGCACGACCACCGGCGCGAGGACGACGGCGACCAGCAGCACGAGGGGCGCGAGGCTGAAGATGAATAGGCGCTGCGAGCTCGAGTGGAACAGATCGGTCGAGGCGACGATGATCGCCCCCAGCAGCGCCAGCGCAAGGATGTTGAGGGCGGTCTGCGAGACCAGCGTGCCGAGCAGCACCGGAAACGTCTCGCGCATTCGTCCCGTGCGGCGGGACAGCACCATGGCGCGTGCCGGCTCCCCGAGGCGGGCCGGGAGCGTCGCCGACATCAGCACGCCGATCATCGTCGCCGAGGTCACGTCGCGCCGACGCAGCGGGCTGCGCGGCAGGGCCGCGCGGGCGATCGCATACCAGGAGACCGCACGCATCAGCATCGAGGCCATCATCAGCCCGGTCGCGATCAGCACCCAGCCGGCGTCGGAGCGGACGATGCTGGCGACCACGTTCTGGACCCCGATCCGGTGCGCGGCGAGAGCCGTGAGGCCGACGCCGAGAACGCCCGCCACGCCGAGCCCGATGCGCCTGGCGACGCGGTGGCGCGCCACCGCTTGGGCCGGCGCCGGGTCGAGCGACGGAAGCCGGCTGGGCGGGCGCCGCGGACCGCCGTCGATCGGCGCCAGTCCGGCCCTCCGGACGAGACGCGTGGCGCTCGTGGCAGGGCTCAGGCACGTGCTTGACCTGCTCGTAGACCTCCTCGACCTGCTCGGCGACGCGCGGCCACGCGTAGTGCGAGGCCGTTTCGCGCGCCGCCCGGCCCATTGCCTCACGGCGGGCAGGCTCGAGGTAGATCCGCTGCAGCTCCTCCGCCAGCCGCTGGGGGTCGGCCGGGGGCACCAGCACGCCGTCGGTGCCGTCCGTGACCACGTCGGAATAGCCCGCGATCGCCGATGCGATCACCGGCGTGCCGGCCGCGAACGCCTCGGTCAGCACCATGCCAAAGCTCTCTCCGGCGAGCGACGGCGCGCAGAGCACGTCGGCCTCGTGGAGGTGGCGCCAAAGCTCCTCGCCATCGACCCGGCCCAAGGCGTGGATCCGCGACTCGGAGTCGGGATCGGAAACGTAGGGCCCAACGTCTTCGGAGTCGGCGCCGATCACGGTCAGACGCGCGGGAACGTGCTCCGCCAGCCCCTCGAACGCCTGCACGAGAACGGGGAGGCCCTTTCGCTCCTCCGGCCTGCCCACGAACAGCAGCCTGAGCTCGTCCGACCGCGGCTTCGGGTGGACGGGCGGCGCGTCGATGTCGACGCCGTTGGGGATGATGCGGTACTCGCCCCCGTACCAGCGCCGTCCGGTCCAGGCGGCGGCCTCCGAGACGGCGATCCGCGCATGGAGCTGGTTGAACTTGCGGCGGGCTCCGAGCAGGTTGGCGACCACGTTCGGCATCCGCTTGGTCGAGTAGGCGTGGAAGGTGCCGACCACCGGGGCGTCGGGGAACGAGCAGGCGTCCCAGGCGAGCATCGGCGCGGGCGGCTCGTGCACGTGAACGACGTCGAAGCGTCCCGGCGTGGAGCTCACGGCGCATCTTGAGCACGGCGCCGGGGAAGGAGGACAGGTTGGAGACCGCGCCGTTGGCGCCGTACCCGACGCTGCGTCCGACCGGGATCAGGTAGTCGGGGCGGCTTCGCCGCTCGGCCGGCGCGCGGTGGAGCACTCGGCTGAGGCGGTCAGGCGGGTCCCACGGAGCCAGCACGCGAAGCTCGTGACCCCGTTCGATCAGCGCCTCGGCGAGCGCCTCGACGTGGCGGTTGACCCCGCCGGGGTAGGTCCACGAGTAGGGGGTGACGATCGCGATCCGCAACGGGTGACTCCTGGTTGCGCTCGGATTGGTCCTGCTTGGGGTATGGATTGTAGGTACGGGCAATTGCGGAACCCCCGCGAACACTCGCGACGACGAGACGACGCCGGTCGTGACGGGAGAGACAGGCCAGCCTTAGGCACGATACCGGCGACCACCCAGGTTACCGAACGCGATCATGCGCGTCAGGGAGGCGTGTCCCGGGCGCCGGACGCCTGCGTGGCCCAGGCGAGGCCGGCGGCCAGCGCACAGAGCGCCGTGCCGATCATCAGCATCAGGCCCCCCGAGTCGTTGGCGAGCGTCGCGGCGACGGTGGCGGCGGCCGCTCCCGCCAGCCCGGCCCACGCGGCGCGCCGGGCTCGAAACCAGAGCTCGATCCGGCGCCGCTGCGCGATCCCCGCGACGATCGCGACCGCGGCGATCCAGAGCATCGGCGTCCCCGCGTAGCGACTGAAGCTCTGCGCCGAGAGCCGCAGGCGCCGCTCGGCGACGTCGGCGAGCTGGTCGAAGCCACCAGCCCGCAGGACGGAGCGGGTCAGGTGCGCGCCGCCGCCCAGCAGCAGGTCGGCGGTCGCCAGCGCGGCCAGGGCGACGATCGGGACGGCGATCAGCAAGAGCAGCCGACGACGGGGTCCTCCAAGGCAAACGGCCACGGCCACCGCCGCTCCGACCGGGATCCCGATCGCGGCCCCCACGTCGGCGCCGAACCGCCCAGGGGCGAAGGCGGCCACGGCGATCAGGCCCGTGAGGGCGAAGGCCAGGGCGGCGCCGCGGGGCGAGGCTCGCGGCGCCCAGGCGACCAGGGCGGCGCCGGTGGCGATCGGTACCAGCGCTGCGATCGTCGCTTCGAGCTCGTTGCCGATTCCGAAGAAGCGGACGCCGGCCGCGGGATTCGGGCCCATCAGCGAGAGCTCGGTGAGGCTGGAGCCGGCGATCACGTCGATCGCGTAGCCGAGCACGGAGACCGCGCCGGCGATCGCCAGCGCCCCGTATGCGGAAGTCATGCGCAAGGTGACGAGCGCCAGAGCCGGCGGGCCGATCCCGGCGATCAGCCGTTCCGCCGGCTCGCTGGGCTGGAGCGCAGCCGTGAACGAGCAGCACGGCCGGCAGGTAGGCGACCGTCACCGCCAGCAGGGGCAATGCGGCGCGCAGGCCCCGGGGCCTGAAGGCAAGCCCGGCAAGCGCAGCCAGCCCGACCCAGATCAGCAGGCTGGTGCCGATCACCGGGCCGCGGCGAGGCCCGATCACGGCCAGCCGGTCCTCGAGGCGCTGCACAAAGGCGGGGTCGGCCGCCCCTTCGGCTTCGATCGGCTCGCCGCTGACTTCGTCCGGGACCGCGAGGCCGAGGCGCTCGAGGATCGTCGGGGCGAGATCGACGGAGAGCACGTAGCCACGCATTCGCGTGGAATCCGAGGTGAGCGTTCCGTCCATGCCGGCGCCCGCCACGCCGATCGCGAGCTCGCGATTGTCCGCCGGAGGCGGCCGCTCGATGGCGATCAGGAGGTCGTCGCCACGGAGGGTTGGCACGAAGGCTCGAAGCTGCGCCAGGCGGGCCCGCACGACGCTGACGCCCGGGCAGCTTGGATCCGGGCAAGCGGCCTGCGGCACGCGCCCGCGCTCGTCGACGACGATCGCCGTTGCGGCTCCCGCTGAGGGACCGGCGTGCACCGGGATGCCGGCCGCGGCCAACGACGATCCGAGCAGGCCCGGCACCAGGTCGGCCGGCGCGTCCGCAGCGCGCCGTCGCACGGCCCCCCAGACCCCGGGCGGGATCCGCGGGGGACCGCCCCGGACGCCGGGCTGCGTGTGGATCGCCGGCAGCGACTGGTCATACAGGGAGGGATTGATCCTCGCCCCCTGCCCGATGTCGATGAACGTCTGCCCCGGCGGCACCTGGCCGATCCCGGCGCTCATCAGCCCCACCCCCATGCCGCTCACCCTCGCGAGCTGGGCGGGCGACGTGCCCTTGGGCACGATCGCGATGGTGACCATCGGAGGGGTGGCGGGGGGTCGGTCGACGTGCCTCCCGGAGTTGTGCCGACACGTGGTGTCGGCACAATCCGGTTGGGCTCGTCGCCCGACCCCCACGCCACCCCAGCCGTCAGAAGGACCACTACCATCGCAGCCATGGGCAATCCGGCTCGAACGTTCGCCAAGTTCACCTTCTTCAAGCTCGATCCAGCCTGGCAGCGCCGGGATCCCGAGGCGCGCGCGGAGGATAAACGGGAGTTCCTCGCCGCCTGCGAGGATTTCGCCCAGGACCGGTCGCTGCGCGCCTACTCGACCGTGGGCACGCGAGGCGACACCGACCTGCTGCTGCTCGCCCAGAGCCCGACCCTCGAGGACATCCACACCTTCCACGTCGTGCTGGCGCAGAGCGGGCTGGCGAAGTGGATGTCGATCCCCCACTCCTATCTGGCGATGACCAAGCGCTCGCCGTATTCCGAGTCCGAGGCCCGGCCGGAGATCTGCACCTCGGAGCGCCGCTACCTGTTCGTCTATCCGTTCGAGAAGAAGCGCGAGTGGTACCGGCTGGCGCCGGACGAGCGCCAGCGGATCATGGACGAGCACATCGCGGTCGGCCGCCGATACCCCGAGATCACGATCAACACCGCGTACTCGTTCGGCCTCGACGACCAGGAGTTCGTGGTCAGCTTCGAGGCCGACGACGCCGGGCCAGTTCCTCGATCTGGTCCAGGAGCTGCGGGGGTCGGAGTCGAGCTCCTACACGCTGCGCGACACGCCGATCTTCACCTGCGTGGCGATGTCCGTCGCCAAGGCCCTGGACGCGCTCGACGGAGCCGCAACCTGCGCGGCGGCGCCGCCGCGCCACTCGCCTAGAGTTCCCGGCTTCATGAGCGACCAACCCGGAACCCCTGGCAACCCGCTGCGCGTGGCGATCGTCGGCTCCGGCCCGGCGGGCTTCTACGCCGCCGAGCACCTTCTGAAGCAGGAGAGCGCCGCCGTCGAGGTGGACGTCTTCGACCGGCTGCCGACGCCCTTCGGGCTGGTGCGCGCCGGCGTCGCGCCCGACCACCCGAAGATCAAGTCGGTGATCCGCGTCTACGAGAAGACCGCGGCCCGCGACGGCTTTCGCTTCTTCGGCAACGTCGAGGTCGGGCGTCACCTCAGCGCGACCGAGCTGGCCGAGCGCTACCACGCCGTGATTCACGCCTACGGCTCGCCCACCGACCGCCACCTCGGCATCCCGGGCGAGGACCTGGTGGGCAGCCATCCGGCCACCGATTTCGTCGCCTGGTACAACGCCCACCCCGACTTCGCCGACCTGGAGTTCGACCTCTCGTGCGAAAGCGCCGTGGTGATCGGCAACGGCAACGTGGCCACGGACCTGGCCCGCATGCTCGCCCTGACCCGGGAGGAGCTCGAGGTCACCGACACCGCCGACCACGCGATCGAGGCCTTGGGGACGAGCAAGGTCCGCGAGGTCGTCGTGCTCGGCCGTCGCGGCCCCGCGCAGGCCGCGTTCACCAATCCCGAGGTGCGTGAGCTGGGAGAGATGAAGGATGCGGACGTGGACCTCGATCCGTCCGAGGTCGAGCTGGACGAGCTCAGCCGCGCCTACCTCGCCTCCGACGAGGCCGACATCACCACACGCAAGAACGTCGAGATCTTCACCGAGTTCTCCCAGCGCCAGCCGGAGGGCAAGCGCCGGCGAATCGTCCTGCGGTTCCTTCGCTCCCCGGTGGAGATCCAGGGCGACGGGAAGGTCGAGCGCCTGATCGTCGCCCGCAACGAGCTCTACCGCGACGAGTCGGGCGCGATCCGCGCTCGCGACACCGGCGAGCGCGAGACGATCGAGTGCGGACTCGTCTTCCGCTCGATCGGCTACAAGGGGGTCGGGCTGGACGGGATCCCGTTCGACGAGCGCCGCGGCGTGATCCCCAACGACGGCGGCAGGGTGACCGATCCACAGAGCGGCGAGCAGGTCCCGGGCCAGTACGCCGTTGGCTGGATCAAGCGCGGCCCTTCGGGCGTCATCGGGACCAACAAGAAGGACGCCCAGGAGACGGTTTCCAACCTGCTCGCCGACCTGGCAGCCGGCCGCGTCCCCACGCAGGCGACCGATGCGGCCGCGGTGGAGGGCTGGCTCGCCGAGCGCGTGCCCGAGCACGTCACCTACTCGGGCTGGGAGGCGATCGACCACGCGAGCAGGAGCGCGGCAGGCCGCTCGGGCGCCCGCGGGTGAAGTTCGTGCGCACCGAGGAGATGCTCGAGGCCGCCCGCAGCGGCGTGCCCGTGCCCCGCTGATCGCAATGGCGGACCTGACGGAGATCAAGGGAATGATCGAGACCGCTCTGCCCGGCGCCGAGGTCGAGGTCGTCGACGAGACCGGCTCCGGCGACCACCTGAGGGCGACCGTGCGGGCGCCGCAGTTCGCCGGCAAGCGCCGGATCGACCAGCACCGGCTGGTGCGCGCCGCGGTCCAGCCTCGGATGGACGACGGCTCGATCCACGCCCTGTCCGTGAAGACGGAGTCCCTGGACCCCAACGGCTGAGGCCGGCAGCCCGACTCGCTAAGGTTGGGCCATGCCTGCGAACCCCGAGTTGAAGCAGAAGGTCGAGGAGCTCATGGGGGAGAACCAGGTGCTCCTGTTCATGAAGGGCACACCGGAGATGCCGCGTTGCGGATTCTCGATGCGCGTGGTCGGGGTGCTCGAGCAGCTCGGCGTCGAGTACGGCGCCGTCGACGTCCTGCCGCTGCTCGATCCGCTCCGCGAGGTCACCGGCGAGCTCGCCGACTGGCGCACCTTCCCGCAGCTCTACGTCAACGGCGAGCTGGTCGGCGGCTGCGACATCGTCGAGGAGATGTTCGAGTCCGGCGAGCTGGCCGAGATGGTTGGCGTCGAGCAGCCCGCGGGCGGCGAGGCGCCGCCGCAGCAGGCGCCTGCCGACCCCCAGCAGAGCCCGCCCCTTCAGCTGGGCTGACCCATTGCCGCGTCACTGACCGCCGCTCGGCGGGTCGGTCCGTCACGAAACGCGACTGGCCCCGCCGGCCGGCCATCGCTTGTGACTTTTTACGTCCTATAGACGTACAACGTCACACGCGTCAGGCCCGCTTCGGCCGAAGAAGCGCGCGGCTCGGGCCCGTTCGTTGAGCGGTCGTTCGGAGGTCTAGACGGCCGCGGCGCCCTCGGCCGCGTCCTCGCGAACCTGGAACGAGGAGCCGCAGCCGCAGGCGGCGACGACGTTCGGGTTGTTGACCACGAACCCGGCGCCCTGAAGTCCGTCCACGTAGTCGACCTCGGAGCCGAACACGAACTGCATGCTGACCTTGTCGACGACCACCGCGACGCCCTGGTGCTCGAAGACGTGGTCCTCGTCCTTCGCCTGGTCCAGCGCCAGCGCGTACTGGAAGCCGGAGCAACCACCGCCCCGGACCGCGACGCGCAGCGCCTGCTCGTCGGCGTTGCCGTTGGCGCCGAGCAGGTCCTTGATCTTGCCGGCGGCCTTGTCGGTCAGCTTGACTGCTTCTTGCGGCGTCTCCATCGCTTCAAATTGTATAGGCCTGAGGGGGCGGCAGGCTTGGCGTCCTCGTCAGCGACTTCGTCCTCAGCCCCGGCGTCCACTTCAGCCCCGGCGTCCTCTTTCGCCCAGCCGTCCTCTTTCGTCCCGCCGTCCTCATTCGCCCCGGCGTCCGTTTGCGCCCCCGCGTCCTTTTGCGGGACGTCCCTTCGGTACTTCCAGTCCAGGTACTGGAGGATCCGCTTCGAGTCGTGGATGACCTCGTCGCCGTCGACCAGCACCGGCACCCGCGTCTGGCGGGTCAGCTCCTCGATCTCGGGCCGGCTGGAACGGCGATAGGGAACCCGCTCGGTGCGGTGCTCGAGCCCCAGCTTGCCGAGCCGGCGAGCGACCGCCCCGCAGGGGCAGAGCACGTTGGTGGGGTTGGGACAGCGGTACAAGACGATCGCGTTCCGCATCGCCTTCGGCTTCGCGCTCACTCGCCGAACACCCGCCCGCCCAGACGCAGCAGCGGGGCGACGGCCGCCAGGGCCGCCTCCTGCGGCCCTCGCCTGGTCCTGACGCGGTCGCCGAGCTGGTCCATCTGCCACCGCACGGCGTCCTCGAGCGTCTCCTCGTGGGGTCGCGACTCGAAGCCGAGCTCCCTGCGTGCCTTGGTGTTCCGGTAGGTCCACCACAGCGTCGCCGACCGAACCTCGTCGGGTGAGACCGGCAGCGGCAGCCCAACCCGCTCCATGACCTGCACGACCAGGGCCGTGGGGCGTCCCGGGAGCTTGACCGGGGGCTCGCGACCCGAGATCCGGGCGAAATCGGCGAACAGCCGGTCGAGCGTGAAGTTGCGACCGGCGAGGATGTAGCGCTCGCCGACCTGGCCCTTCTCGTCGGCCAGCAGATGGCCCTGGGCGACGTCGCGCACGTCGACGATGTTGAGCCCGCCGTCCACGTAGGCCGGGATACGGCCGAGCAGAAAGCGGCGCACCAGCGCCATCGAGGTCCCCTTCGGATCATCGGGCCCGAGCACGAAGGAGGGATTGACGATCACCACCGGGAGCCCGTGGGCGGCGAGGCGGAGCGCCTCGACCTCCGCCTCGTGCTTGGAGTTCGCGTAGGCGATCCCGAGGTGGCCGGCTCTGAACGGCTGGCTCTCGTCGGCCGTCCCGCGCGCCCTCGCCGGGCCGATCGCGGCCACCGACGACGTGTGGACGACCCGCTTCACCTTCGCTTCGAGCGCCTCTTCGAGGACGATCCGCGTGCCCTTGACGTTCAGCTCGAAGACGGCGTCGCGCTTGGCGGGGCGCATCGACGTCGTCCCGGCCAGATGGAAGACGCGATCGATGCCTTCCATCGCCCTTCGCACCGCCCGCCGGTCGGTGACGTCGCCGCCGGTGCGCTCGATCTCGAGATCCGAAAGGTGGTCCAGGCTGGATCCGCGGCGCAGCAGCACCCGCACGCGGTCGCCGCGCTCGGCGAGCGCGCGGACCACGTGCGAGCCCAGGAAGCCGGTGCCTCCGGTGACGAGGGTCTTACCCACGAGCAACCGGATGGTAGAGCCGTGATAGAAGGGGCCGGTGCGCCCCGATGCGCCCACGGCCGTCGTCACCGACACGACGGCCTACCTGCCGGACGAGCTGATCGCCGAGCACGGCATCCATCGGGTCAGCCTCTACGTTTCGCTCGAGGGCGAGCAGCGGCCCGAGATCGAGATCGCCGGATCCGAGTACGCGAGCTTCTACGAGCGCCTGCGCCGAAGCGACGAGGGGGCGACCACCTCGCAGCCGTCCGTGGGCGACTTCACCGCCGTCTACGAGCCGCTGCTGGCCGAGGGAAGGGACGATCGTCTCGATCCACCTCTCGGCCGGGATCTCGGGAACCTGCGAGTCGGCCGAGCAGGCCCGGCAGCGCCTGCTGGACGAGGGCAAGGGAGGCGAGCGGATCCACGTCTACGACAGCCGCACCGGCGCCGGCGGCCAGGGGCTCGTGGTGCTGGCCGCTGCCGGCGCCGCCGCCGGCGGGGCCGGCGGCGCGGACACGCTGGCGGCCGCCGAGCGATGCCGCGAGGCGATGGAGATGTGGTTCATGATCGACACGCTCGAGTATCTGCGCAAGGGCGGGCGGATCGGCGCCGCCCAGGCGTGGCTCGGCTCGGCGCTTCAGATCAAGCCGATCCTCACCCTCGGCGAGGAGATCACCCCGGTGGAGCGCGTGCGCACGCGGCGGCGGGCCTTCGAGCGGATGGTCGAGTACGCGCGCCGGCGCCACGCCGACGGCGCCGACGCCTGGGTCGTCCAGCACGTCCAGGACCACGAGACGGCTCGTCACCTGGTGGAGGAGTGCCGCGACATCTTCGACTCCGAGCCCGCGTTCGTCTCCGAGGTCGGCCCCGTGATCGGCGCCCACATCGGCCCGGGGATGATCGGCTTCGGGGGAGTCCGCTCCTCGCTGCTTCGCCCGAGCGGCTGAGTCCCGGGTCCAGACGGCCCGCGGAACCGCCACATAGCCGAGAACCGTCGCCTTCAGAGCCGCCAGGTGGCGGCCCTGTGACCTCGACACGCGGCCCTCCGTCGTGTATCTTGACTAATTAGGTCAATAAACCCCACGAAGGAGCTGCGATGAGCCTCGCGCCCACGACACCCGCCACGACGGAGCCTGACGTCACTCGCCTCGCGCAGCGACAGCCGCACGACGAGCGCTTCTCCGCGCTGGCCGCGGCAGTCCGCGACCACGAGGCGCGCGGCCGGGAGCTGCTGGTCGGAGTGCGCGCGCACGACCTCGAGCTCTACCGTCGGCTGCGCCAGATCTGCGGCAAGCTCGAGCGATCCCCTCGGCCGCCCGGCGACGAGCCTGGGTAGGCTCGCTCAGCCTGCGCCGGCCCCGGCGGGCTCCTCGCCCGACTGGGCGGCGGCGGCCCGGTCTCCCTGGTGGAAGTGCCAGTAGTCGCGGACCACGGCCTGCACGGCGGCCGCCGCCGGGATCGCCAGCAGGGCGCCCAGGACGCCGAGGAGCGCGGCGCCGATCAGGATCGCCACGATCACGATCAACGGGTGGAGCTGGACAGCACGCCCGTATACGAACGGCTGGATCAGGTTGTTCTCGACCTGCTGGTAGAGGATCAGGACCGCGACCCAGACGATCAGCCCCAGCGGGAAGTCGGCGGCGAACGCGACCACGATCCCGACCAGGATCCCGCCGAGCGTCGCGCCGACCAGCGGGATCAGGTCGAAGAACCCGAACAGGATCGCCAGCGGGATCGCGAACGGCACATCGAGGATCTGCAGGGTCACGAAGGTCACCAGGCCGGCCAGCACGCTGATCACGAAGTTGCCCAGCACGTAGCCGGCGATCGCGTCCGAGATGTCGTCGGCGATCTTCCGCATCCGCCGGGCCCGCTCGGGCGGCAGCTGTCTGTAGAAAAACTCGAGCAGGCGGTGTCCGTCCTTGACCAAGAAGAAGGTCATCACCAGGATCGAGAACAGCTGCACGAAGCGGGTGAAGACGCCGACGGTGACGTCGCGAAGGGTGCCGGCGGCGTCACCGAGCTTGCTCGGCAGCTGCTGCGCCTGCTCGCGCAGCTTCTCGGTGATGTGGTAGCGGTTGTCGTAGTCGCGAAAGGTCTCGTTTTGGCGAAGGTCGTCTGCGTAGCCGGGTAGGTCGCCTGACAGGTCCTCCACCCCGTTGACCAGCGGCGGCACGATCAGCAGGCCGATCCCGAAGATCGCGGCGCCGATCGCAGAGGTAGACGAGCAGGATCGCCAGCCAGCGGGGAACGCGGCGGTGGTCGAGCCAGTTGACCGCGGGGGCGATCGCGACCGCGAAGAAGACGGCGATCAGGAAGAGCCCGATGACCTCCCGGATCAGATATGCCAGGTAGAGGGCGGCGACCACCCCGGCAATCGACCAGGACGACTTTCGCCACCAGCCTGGCCGACACCTGCGCCTGGTCCATCGCGGGCCAGCCTAGGCACCGCCGCGGACAGGCTTGGTTGCTAGATGAGTGGCTCCATCTAGCGCCTGCGCCTGCAGCGCGATCAGGCCGCCGATCGCGAAGCCGACGACGGCGGCGCCGACCGCCAGCTCGCGGCGGTGCTCGCGGATCTGGCGGCGCCAGTCGGTCAGCTCGGTGACGCGGCCGCGAAGGGCCTCGACCGAGCGCGACAGCTCTGAGCGCTGGCGCTCGATGTCGGCGCGGATCTGGTCCGAGCTGCGCCCCGGCGCACCCGGCGCCGCTCGGCCGACGGGCTCGCCGGCCCCGCTGACGTAGACGTCCGTGGAGCTGTTCAACGGGATCCCGCCTCCAGGGTCTCCTTCGTGCGCCGAGCCTCCTCGATCGCCAGGTCCGGCGTCGGCGGAGCGCCGGCTTGCACGGCGCGGTAGGCGAAGAAGCCCGCCCCCGCGGCGACGCAGAACCAGAACACCGGCCTCGATCAGGAAGCCGGCCCACACGTCGCCGGAGAAGAACAGGTCGTTGAGCAGCCAGGCGATGCCGTGCATGAGCATCGCGAGCCCCATGAGGGCGAACACCCCGGCAGCGATCCCGACCACCGAGCCCTGGACCAGCTTCGTGACCTTTTCGCGGACCTCCGTCTTGGCGAGCTCGATCTCCTCGCGGATCAGGATCGAGACGCGCTCGGAGACGTCGAGGACGAGCTCGCCGACCGACCTGTCGTCGTCGGGCGGAACGCCGCCGGGTTGGGGGCCGTCGGGGCTCACTCCGGCGGATCCTCCTTGAAGACCCGCAGCCAGATCACGGTGGCGGTCCGGTGCGCGAGCACGCTCGCCAGGGCCCCGGTCGCGGCCAGGAGCCCGGTCCAGAGGAGTCTTCTGAGGATGTCGCTCTCCACTTCGGTTAGCCAGCGGCGGAGTAAATCAGCTTGGCCCGCGCCCGGTCCTCGTCCGAGTCGTCGCCGGTGGCGTCGTCCCGCCCCCCGTACCCCGCCCAGCGCTCGAAGAAACCGCGGACCACCGCATAGAACCACTCCCGGTCGACAGCGTCGATCGCTCCGTGGCCGCCCCCGGGAAGGACCCAGACGCGCACCAACTCGTTGTCCTTCGCCGCCTCGTCCAACATGCGCGCGTGCTCGACCGGAATGACCTGATCGTCCTCGGGGTGCAGCACGAGCACCGGCACCCGGGCCGCGGCAATCTGCTCCTTTGCGGAGGCCCGCCGCCACAGCTCCTCGGGATCCACCCCGTAGTACGGAGCCGAGACCAGCTCGAGCGGATCCACGAAGTCCTCGATCCCCTCCCAGTGGGCCTCGCGGATGCGCGAGGTCAACATCGCCCAGAAGCCGCGGTTGATGGCATACGCCGGGTGAGAGGGGGGAAGGCGCCGCGACAGTCGCCTTGCCATCGCCCTGACGTCCGCTGGTGGGGAAACGGCGAGGATGCCTCCGTCCAGCGCCTCCTCCGCCCCCTCTGGGTGGGAGGCACCGAGGACCGCCGAGCCACCCAGCGAGATCCCGATCGCTCCCACCGTGGTCGCTCCGAGCTGTTTCAGATAGCGCCCCGCGGCGATCACGTCCTCGCCCTCCTTCCAGCCCACCGTCGTCGGAGCTTGGCTGGTCAGGTTGGTCAGCCCGAAGCTCCGCAGGTCGAGGGCGAGCACGTTGAAGCCCCACTCGTAGTAGGCCTTGACCGCGATCTGACGCACATAGTCGAAGCGGCGTGAGGAGAACAGTCCGTGGACGACGATCAAACCGGGCCTTCCCGGAGCCTCCTGGAGGCCGACCGTGCGCCGCGATGTGCTCGCCGTCAGCGCCCTCGAGCACGTGGTCCGAGAACTGGGCGGGATAGGCGTACCCGAGGTTGGCCGTTTCGCGCTGCTGGGCGAGGACGAAGCTCGAGATGTCAGCGAGGGCCTTGCGTACCGTCGCGCCATCGGAGTGGCGGAGGTGGTGCGGGATCGACTCCAGGTCCGCCATCAGGGCACCCATCGAGCGCTCGCGCGGCTGCGCGACCGGCAGGGGTGCCGGGTCGGCGTCGAGGCGGGCGAGCAGACGCCGGAACGGGTCCCTCAGCCGCTGCCCGAGCAGCCACAGTGGAAGCGCGATGACGCCGACCACGACGTTCAGCAGCTTCGCCGCGCCGTGGAGGACGCGGTCGGACCGGCGAGAGGTTGCGAGTGATTCCCACATCTCGCTTGCGCCTCAGGCAGCTCGCCGGCCGGTCATCGCGCCGGCGCGTCGAGCCCGCCGCAGATCGTCTCGACGACCATCTCCCGGGCGCGGTCGAAGTCAGCCTCGCCGCCGGGGATCAGCTCGAACACCCAGCCGGACAGAAGCTGCTCGATCGCCCCGTAGAACCACATCGAGGCGAATTCGGGGTCGACGTCCTTGCGGAACGTGCCGGCTCTCTGGGCGTCGGCCACGATCTTGGCGATCATGTCGTAGGCCCGGCGAATCTCCGGCAGATGGGTGCGCCCGAACGAGTTCGCCGCCCTGGTCACCTCGACGATGATCACCTTCATCAGGTCCGGCTCGTACCTGTAGGAGTCGACGATGAAGCGGGCGACGGCGTCGAGCTTCTCGCGAGCGCCGATCGCCTGGCCGTCGACCTCCTCGATCGCGGCCAGCAGCAGCGACCAGCGCTCGGTGAACAGCTCGTTCAGAACCTCGTCCTTGGAGTTGAAGTAGTGGTAGACGAGCCCGTAGGCGACGCCGGCCTCGTCGGCGATGTCCGACACCCGGCAGGCGTGAAAGCCCTGGCGCGCGAACACGTGGATCGCCGCGTCGAGGATCTGCCGGCGCTTGTCGACGGGCGGGGCCTTGGCCATCACCGGACGTGCGCCTCCTCGGGCCACTCGTATGAGGCCGGGCGGCGGTTGGCCAGGGACGGGAGCGTCGCGCGGACGCGCTCCTGGAGCTCGAGATCGAGGTCGGCGGCGACGAAGCACTCCTCGTCGGGGGCCTGCGCCAGGACGACGCCCCAGGGGTCGACGATCGCGGAGCGGCCGTAGGAGCGGTAGTGGGGCGGCGCCTCTCCAACCTGGTTGGCGCCGACAACGAAGGCCTGGTTCTCGATCGCACGGGCGCGCAGCAGCACCTCCCAGTGGTCCTTGCCGGTGTCGAGCGTGAACGCGGATGGGACGGTGATCACGGTCGCGCCGCGGACCGCGAGGATCCGGTAGAGCTCCGGGAAGCGCAGGTCGTAGCAGACCGTGAGCCCGACGGTCACTCCGTCGAGGGGGGCGCCAAGCGCCGCGCTGACCACCTCGTCGCCCGGCTCGTCGTGGTCGGACTCGCGATAGACGACCCCGCCGACGTCGACGTCGAACATGTGGATCTTCCGGTAGCGGGCCTCGAGCTCGCCATCGGGGCCGATCAGGGTGGAGGTGTTGAAAGCCTTCTCCTGCCCTTCCACGCGCTCCGCGATGCTGCCGGCGATCAGATGGATGCCCAGCTCACGCGCCCAGGCCCGGGCGGCGGAGATCGTCGGGCCGTCCAGGGGCTCGGCTCCGGCGAGCTGGGTCGCCGAATCGCCGAGCAGGTTCCACTTCTCTGGAAGCACCGCGAGCTCGGCGCCGTCGCCGGCAGCGGCGCGCACGAGACGCTCGGCGGTCTCGAGGTTGCGGGCCTTGTCGCCCGTCGAGTTGAGCTGTATGGCGGCGGCGCGCATCTGCGGAGGAACGGGCTGACTGACCAGTCAATCTAAGCAGTATAGGTTCGCGCCAGGTCGGGGCTGCCGGTGCAGGGCGTGGCGGCCCGCAGAACGGGAAAATACATTCCCCATGCTGGGACTGGGTCGATTTCGGCGGGCGAGCAACGCGTTCGAGTCGCGGACCGAGGAGTGGCGTCAGGTTGGCCTCGGTGCGGAGATCGACCGCCAGGGCGCCCAGCGGGCCCGGGGCAGGGTCTTCGTCCTGCTGGTCTTGATCGCCGGGGTCCTGGTGCTCTTCGATCACCGCGCGACGCTCTTCCCCGGCCTCGGGACGACGGTGAAGGTGGCGACGGTCGTGGCCCTGGCGGTCCTGGCATGGGCGCTCGCCCAGGCGCTCGGGCGCGGGCTCGCCCCGGCGCTGTTTCGCCGCATGGATCCGGCCACCGCGGGCACGGTCGGGTTCCTGATCCGGCTGACGACGATCGTCGTCGTCGTGGCGGTGGCCCTGAGGGTGGCGGGGCTTCGGACCAGCACGCTCGCGGTCGGCGGCGCGGTCACGGCGGTCGTGCTCGGCCTCGCCGCACAGCAGACGCTCGGGAACCTGTTTGCCGGCCTCGTGCTGCTCAGCACCCATCCCTTTCGGGTCGGCGACCGGGTGCGGCTGATCGGCGGCGCGCTCGCCGGACAGCAGGAGGGAATCGTCAGCTCGCTGGGGCTCTTCTACACCTCCCTGGTCAGCGGCGCCGACCGGATGATGGTGCCCAACGCGATGGTGCTCAACCTGGCGGTGGTGCCGCTTCGCGAGCCGGAGCGCGTCGAGCTGCGGGCGCGCTTCAGCGCCGACACCACTCCGAGCGAGGTGCAGGAGATGCTCGAGGGCGCGATCTCCGTCCCCACCCGCTACGCGCCGCACATCTCGCTGGAGGAGCTTGACCGCGACGAGGTGGTGGTGCGGATCGTCGCCACGCCGACCCATCCCGCCGACGGCGCGAAGCTCGCGGGCGAGATCCTGGCCGCGGTGCGGCAGACCGACGGGGCGCGGTCCCAGACCGCGGACGGGGGCGGCCTTCAAGACGGCTGACCGCCTCAACGAGGTGGGCCGAATAACTTGTCGCATAGCGTAAGAAATTCGGCCCACCTCGCAGGGGTGGGCGCTGGTTCAGTGGCGACTCGCCCGGTGGCGCTCCAGCTCGGCGACCAGGAGCTTCGTGTGCAGGGCGGCGATCAGGTCGTTGAGCGGCTGGGCGCCGGCCTCGATCAGCTCCACCGCCCGGTCCGGGTCGAGGTCGCCGGCGAGCCGCTGGGTGAGCACCTCCACCTCCTCGACGACCAGCGGCTCCAGCGCCTGCTTGTAGCGCAGCGTGTCGTAGACGGTGAACCCGAGCCGCTCGTCGTAGCCGCCCGCTCGGAAGCGGCTGATCGCCTCGACGATCCGCACGTCCGATGGGGAGTAGCCGCTGCGATCGGGGCTCAGCACCTCGAGCTCGGCGAGGCGATCGAGGACCTCCCTGGGGACCTCGTAGCGGCTCCTGACCTCCTCGGCCGGGATCCGCTCGCGCTCGCCCGCCAGCGCCTGCTCCAGGATCCTGTCCTCGAGCTCGATCATCGCCCGCAGGCGCTCGGGCTCGGCGTCGTCGCGATCGAGCAGGTCGCGGATCACCCGCAGTGGCATGAAGCGCTCCTCCTGGAGCTGCTTGATCAGGCGGATCCGCTGAACGAACTCGGGGGGGTAGTAGGCCATGTTGCGCGAGGTCTTGACCGGCTCGGGCAGAAGCCCCTCGCGCAGGTAGTGGCGCACGGTCGCCACGGGCACGCCGGACGCATCCGCCAGCTCGGAGATCTTGAGGAGTCCATCGCCCGCGGCGTGCTCCGAGGGAGCCGAAGGCGACTGGTGAGCCGAGCTTGCTCGGCTGCGTCCGCGCGCCGCGGGGTCCCTGGTGACCTGGCCCTGCTGGGGAGCGTCGCTCATCCCATGAACCTCTCGACCTCCACCGCCTGGCTTGGCCCGGCGACCGCGCCGCTTCTCGACGAGCGCCGCGATCTCCTCGACTGCCGAACCCCGCCTCGTGCAGCACCTCCTCGGTGTGCTCGCCGAGCGCCGGCGCCGGCCGCTCGACGACGCCGGGCGTTCGCGAGAGCTTGACCGGCACCCCGAGCTGGCGCACCGTGCCGAGCAGCGGCTGCTCCAGCTCCACCACCATCTCTCGCTCGCGGACCAGGTCCGAGTCGAGCGCCTGGTCGAGATCGAGGATGGGCTCGATGCAGCAGTCGTGCTCGTCGTTGAACGCGCGCCATTCCTCGCGGGTGCGCGAGCGGAAGATGTCGGCCACCTCTCGCCAGGCATCGGATCCCGGGCGCTCGAACTGCTTGGAGATCAGCTCGAGCCGACCGACCCCCTCGCAGAAGGCTCTCCAGAACTTCGGCTCGAGCGCCCCGCAGCTGATCCAGCCATCCGCAGCCTCGTAGGGGTAGTAACACAGGAGCCGCCCGGCGAGCTCGAGGTCGCCGCGCCCCGGCACGATCCCGTCGCAGAAGTAGCGGGCGGCGACCAGGGCGAGCCAGGAAAGCGCCCCGTCGGTCATCGACACGTCGACCAGCTGTCCTTCGCCGGAGCGCTGGCGCTCGTGCAGCGCCGCCATCACCCCGAAGGCCGCCATCATCGCACCGCCGCCAACGTCGGCGATCTGGCCGGCGCTCTGGATCGGCGGCCCTTCCTGCCGGACCGGTCAGGCCCAGCAGTCCGCCGAGCCCCAGGTAGTTGGTGTCGTGGCCGGCGCGCTGGGTGTTCGGCCCCGTCTGGCCATAGCCGGTGACCGCGCAGTAGACGAGCCGCGGGTTCGCCTCGCGCAGGGTCTCGTAGCCGACTCCGAGCCGGTCGAGGACGCCGGGGCGGAAGCCCTCGAGCACCACGTCGTAGTGCGGGGCCAGGCGCAGGAAGGCGTCGCGGCCGCCCTCGGACTTGAGGTCGATGCGAATCGAGCGCTTGCCGCGGTTGAGCGCCAGATACAGCGCCGAGCGGGTGCCGAGGGCCTGCTCGGCCTCAGACCCGTAGTAGGGCGGCGCCCAGCGCACGTAGTCGCCCATGCCGGTGTCCTCGACCTTGACGACCTCGGCCCCGAAGTCGGCCAGCAGCAACGAGCAGAAGCCGCCGGGAAGGAGACGCGTCAGATCGAGGACGCGCACGTCGCCAAGCGGCCCCTCGCTCATTCCGGCGACGCCTCGGATGTCTCGATCGGGTGCGACAGCACGTCGCGCCGGGTCGGCTTGTCGCGCTGCGGCACGCCGAGCATCTCCCGCGCCTCGGCCACGGTCGCCGGGCGGCGGCCGACGTCCTCGGACATCTGCCGCGCCTTGGCGATCAGATCTCCGTTGGAGCGCGCCATCTCGCCGTTGGGGAGGTAGAAGTTGTCCTCGAGGCCGGCACGCACGTTGCCGCCCAGCGCCAGCGCCGCGCCGACGAGCCTCCACTGGTCGCGGGAGATCCCGATCACCTGCCAGTTGTTCGGTCCCTCGCCCCCGCCCGGGATCTGCTCTGACATGAACGCCACGTTTCTCGCGTTCGGCCGGATGCCGCCGTTGACGCCGATCACCAGGGAGACGTTCAGCGGCTCCGACAGCAGGCCCATGTCGATCAGCGGATCGAGGTTGGCGATGTGCCCAGCGTCGAAGCACTCGTGCTCGGGCTTGATGCCCAGCTCGCGCATCGCGGTCAGAAACTCGATGATCGTGTCGAAGCTGTTCTCGAACACCGCCTTGAAGACGAACTCCTTGCGCCGCCGCGAGTACTTGGCGTAGTTCATCGAGCTCATGTTGAGCGCCGCCACGTCGGGCACCAGCTCGCGCAGGTACTCGATCCTCTTGTCGATCGGCACGCCGATCGCGCCGGTCGAGTAGTTGATGATCACGTCGTCGACCTCGGCCCGGATCGCCTCGGTGATCGCGCGGAAGTCCTCGATCTCGTAGCTCGGCACGCCCTCCGGCGTGCGGGCGTGGATGTGGATCTGCACCCCGCCCTCGTCCACGATCCGCCGCGCCTCGGCCGCGTACTCCTCGGGCGCGTACGGGATCGCCGGGCACTGCTCGCGGTTGGCGATCGCGCCGCTGATGCTGCACGAGAGGATGACCGGGTCCTCGAAGCGGCTCATGACCGGCCCTCCGGTGAGACAAGAAACGCCCTCATACCGGCATCACCCCGTGTTTCTTGTACGGCCGCTGAACACGCTTGTCCTTCGCCATTCGCAGGCCGCGGATGATCGTCGGGCGGGTCTCGCGGGGGTCGATGACGTCATCGATGACGTCGTTCCTGGCGGCCACGTAGGGATCGATCGACTTCTTGATCTGGTCGAGCATCTGGGCGCGGGTCTTCTCGGGATCGTCGGAGGCCTCGATCGCGGAGCGGCCGATGATGTTCACCGCACCCTCCGGGCCCATCACCGAGATCTCGGCGGTCGGCCAGGCGACGATCAGGTCCGGCTCGTACGCCTTGCCGCACATCACGTAATAGCCGGCGCCGTAGGCCTTGCGGACGACCACGGTGATCTTCGGCACCGTGGCGCGCGAGACCGCGTAGAGCATCTTCGCCCCGTGGCGAATGATCCCGGCGTGCTCGACCTTTGAGCCGACCATGAACCCGGGCACGTCCTGGAGGAAGACGAGCGGGATGTTGAAGGCGTCGCAGAGGTTGATGAACCGCGCCGCCTTGTCGGCCGAGTCGTTTTCGAGGATGCCGCCGAGCTGCTTGGGCTGGTTGGCGACGATCCCGACCGGCTGGCCCCCGAACCGCGCCAGGCAGGTGATGATCGTCTTCGCGAACTTCGGCTTGATGTCCAGGATCTCGCCGTCGTCGACGATCTCGCGGATCACCTCGTACATGTCGTACGGGTGCCGCGCCGACTCGGGGACGATGTCGAGCAGCTTCTCGGACATGCGGTCCTCGGGGTCCTGCGTCTCGAGCAGCGGCGGACGCTCCTCGCAGTTCGCCGGGAAGAACGAGAGGTAGCGCTTGACCACCTCGATGCACTCGTGGTCGTCGGCCACTTCGAGGTCCCCGACGCCCGAGATCCGGCAGTGCACCCTGGCCCCGCCCAGGTCCTCCATCGAGATGTCCTCGCCCGTGACCGCCTTGGTCAGATGCGGGCCGGCGAGCGCCATCGCCCCCTGGCCCACGACCATCGGCACGAAGTCGGCGAGGCCGGGGATGTAGGCGGTCCCCGCCGCGCAGGGGCCGAGCATCGCCGCCACCAAAGGCACCACTCCGGACATCGTCACCTCCTCGCGGAACAGGTGGCCCGAGCCGGCGAACAGCGAGCCGGCCGCCTCCTGGATCCGCGCTCCGGCCGAGTCCAGGAGCCAGACGAAGGGCATCCGCTTCTGCACCGCCATCTCGCGCAGGCGGCCCACCTTGAGCTCGCCGGTCATCCCCATCGAACCGGCCATCACCGTGAAGTCGTAGGCGACGATGCAGCAGCGACGCCCGTCGACGTCTCCCCAGCCCGTGATCACGCCGTCGGCCGGGGCCTCCCTGCCCTCCATCGAGCGCTGTGAGAAGTGTGGGCCGCCGTGGATGCCGATCTCGACGAAGGTGCCTGGATCGACCAGCAGGTCGATCCGCTCGCGCGCGGTCAGCTTGCCGCGCTCGTGCTGCAGGGCGATCTTCTCCTCGCCGCCCCCGAGCTTCGCTCGGTTGCGGCGCTCGTGAAGATCCTCGACCAGGGTCTTCATCCCGGTCTGCTCGCCGGCCTCGACCTCGTCCGGCGCCTCGGGCGCCTCCGCTTCCTTGGCGGCCTCGGCGACCTTGCGCGCCTCAGCCGCCTGCTCGTTCGTCCGCTTGGTGTCCTTGGTCGCCATGAGTTATCTGCCCTTCCATTTCGGCTCGCGCTTCTCGAAGAAGGCCTGCGCGCCTTCGACGATGTCCTCCGTTGTGAAGGTGAGCGAGAGCTGTGAGCGCAGGTACTCGAGCGCGTCGTCGAGCGCCATGTCCTGCTGCCGGTACATCGCGTCGTGCCCAAGCCGCATCAGCACCGGGCTCTTGGCGGCCAGCCTCCCTGCCCAGTCGGCCACCGCCTCGTCGAACTCGTCCTCGGGGACGACCTTGTTCGCGAGCCCGTAGCGCACCGCGTCCTCCGCCGACAGCCGATCGCCGAGCAGGATCATCTCATTGACCTTCTTGCGCGGAACGTTGCGGTAGATGAGCGACATGATCATGTAGGGGAAGACGCCGATGTTGATCTCGGGCGTCCAGAAGTCGGCGCCCTCCTTGGCGATCACCAGGTCGCATGACAGCGCCAGACCCATCCCGCCCGCGACCACGTGCCCGTTGGCGGCGCACAGCGACGGCTTGCCGAGTCGCGGCATGAGGCGAAAGAACTCGAGGAACAGATCCGTTCCGAAGTGCTTGGAGATCGCAGGCGCCTCGGAGCCGAAGCCGCCGAGGTCCGCGCCCGCACAGAACGCCTTCCCCGCCCCGGTCAGGACGACGGCGCGCGCTCCCTCGTCGTCGCGGGCGCGCTTGATCGCGCCAACGAGCTGAGCCAGCATGTCGCCGGAGAGCCGGTTGCGCTTCTCGGGGTCATTGAGCGTGACCGTGGCCACGCCGCCTTCGACGTCGTAGAGGACCAGCTCGTCAGCCATCGCGCCAGCGTAACACAAAGTGTGAAGTAATACTCTATGCTTCACGCAGCCGAGCCGACCGAGGCGATGGCCCAGCCGCCGAGCACGGCGACGGGCTCCGCCGAGCAACGAGAGGAGAAGCAGTGGCCACAGCGACCGTCATCAAGCCCGACCACGCCGCGAAGCGAGAGCACCTGCTGTTCACGGACGAGCACGAGGACCTGCGCTCCTCGATGCAGGCCTGGGTGCAGAAGGAGCTTCACCCCCACCGCAACGAGTGGGAGGACACCACCTGGCCCCGTGAAGCGATGGAGCGCGCGGGCGAGCTTGGGTACCTCGGCCTCTGTTTCCCGGAGGAGTACGGAGGTCAAGGCGGCGATTACTACTACTCGCTGATCCGCGCCGAGTGCATGAGCTACTCCGGCTCCGGCGGAACCAACATGGGCTTCGCGGTGCAGACCGACATGGTCCTGCCCCCAATCCACCTGCTGGGCACCGAGGACCAAAAGCAGCGCTACCTCGTGCCGGGCATCAAGGGCGAGAAGATCGGGTGCCTCGGGATCACCGAGCCGGGCGCCGGCTCCGATGTCGCGGGCATCCGGACCCAGGCGATCAAGGACGGCGACGACTACGTGATCAACGGCTCGAAGACGTTCATCACCAACGGAGCCCGAGCGGACTTCATCCTCATGGTCGCGAAGACGGATCCCACCGCGGGCCACAACGGGATCACGCTGTTTCTCGTCGACACCGACACGCCCGGCTTCCAGGTTTCCCGCGAGCTGGAGAAGATGGGCATGCACGCCTCGGACACCGCCGAGCTGGCCTTCGAGGACATGCGCGTTCCCGCCGACGCCGTCCTGGGGGAGATCGGCAAGGGCTTCTACCACATCAGCTGGGAGCTTCAAAGCGAGCGCATGGTCGCCGCGGCGGGCTCCGTTGCCGGCGCCGAGCGGCTGTTCGAGAAGACGCTGGAATACGCCAAGGAGCGGGAGGCGTTCGGGCGCCCGATCGGCAAGTTCCAGGTGATCCGTCACAAGTTCGCGGAGATGGCAACGAAGATCGAGGCCGCGAAGCAGTTCAACTACGTCGTCGCCTGGCGCTATGCCAACGGCGAGTACCCGGTTCGCGAGATCACCGAGGTGAAGCTGTTCACCTCGCGGATGTGCTGCGAGGTCGCCGACGAGTGCGTCCAGATCCTCGGTGGCTACGGCTACATGAAGGAGTACGAGATCGAGCGCGCCTACCGCGACGTCCGCCTCAACCGGATCGGCGCCGGCACCGACGAGATCATGCTCGACGTGATCGGCCGCAGCTACGGGCTGTAGCGGTCACGGGGCCAAGGGCCGCGCAGAGCCCTACGTGCGCTTCGCGTCGAGCAGCCGGCGCAGGTCGCCCAGGCGCTCGTCCCACTCGGCGCCCACCCTGGCGATCCATTGCGCCGCCTCCTCGAGCGGCGCTCCATCGAGCCGGTAGCGGGTCTCGCGGCCGACTCGCTCGGCGCGCACGAGGCGTGCTCGGCGAAGCGCCGTGAGGTGCTTGGCCACGCCTTGGCGGCTGATCGGCAGCTCCGCGGCGAGGGCGCTGGCGGTCACCGTGGACCCCCCGGCCAGCGTCTCGACCAG
Source organism: uncultured Actinomycetes bacterium (assembly GCA_963702805.1). Lineage (GTDB taxonomy): Bacteria > Actinomycetota > Thermoleophilia > Solirubrobacterales > 70-9 > AC-56. The sequence continues at coordinate 31,729 of CAVPEC010000007.1, forward strand.
TCGGCGCCGGGTGGGGTCCGCGAGCGCCGAGAAGACCTCATCGATGCCCACGGTTGGCATCGTGAGCCGCCTAGGCCGCTACCAGCGCGAGCGCCGCAGCGAACGCGTGCAGTCGCGACACCCACTGCGAGCCCGCGACCGCGGCGGTCACGAGCGGGCCACGCTCGACGACGATGAGCCGGGTGCCCCCCACCGCCGGCTCGAGGCTGAGCTCCACCACCGAGCCCGACTCCCCGGGGCGCGCCCACGAGAACGCCAGCAAGCGCTCCTCCTCGATCTCGAGGACGGTGCCCTCGCGCTCCTCTCCGTCGGCGAAGCGAAAGCTGGCCCTGCCGCCCGGGACAGGATCGAGCTCGGCCTCCTGCGCGAGCCACTCCCCCAACAGCCGCTCGTCGGTGAGCGCCTCCCAGACCTCGCTCGAGCTCGCCTCGAGGACGGTCTCGCGCTCGACCCGCCGTTCCTGATCGCTCATCGGGACCTCCTGCTCGTGCTGGACACGCAACCAAGGGGTTGCGCGTTTGCTAGGCTCGCAAAGCGCAACCAACGAGTTGCACTTTAGCAACCGAAGGAGGACACCATGGCGTTGGTACCGATGGTGGTCGAGCAGACGGCCCGTGGGGAGCGCTCCTACGACATCTACTCCCGCCTGCTGGGCGAGCGGATCGTGTTCCTCGGCCAGCCGGTCGACGACGAGATCGCCAACCTGATCGTCGCCCAGATCCTGCACCTGGAGGCCGACGACCCCGACAAGGACATCTCGCTGTACATCAACTCGCCGGGCGGCTCGGTCTACGCCGGCCTGGCGATCTATGACGCGATGCAGTACGTGAAGCCCGAGGTCCAGACGATCTGCTTCGGCATCGCCATGTCGATGGGAGCCCTGCTGTTGGCCGGGGGTTCCGCGGGCAAGCGGATGGCGCTGCCGAACTCGAAGATACTCATCCACCAGCCTTCGGCGGGCTTCGAGGGACCGTCCACCGACATCGACATCCACGCCCGGGAGGTGCTCCAGCAGCGGCAGCGGATGGACGCCATCTACGCGCACCACACGGGACGGAGCGCCGAGGAGGTGCACCGCGACATGGAGCGAGACCGCTTCTTCACCTCCGAGCAGGCCGTGGAGTACGGCCTCGCCGACCGAGTCGTCGACCGCCACGAGCTCGCTCGCAGGCCGACCGGCTTCGGGTCGGACTAGCACGCGACCACATCGTCGCGCTCGCGGATCGGAGAGAATCGGCGGGTCGCCAATCTCGACCACATCCGCTCCTACTACGAGGCCCTGAACACCGGCGACGTCGAGCTGGTCGAATCGCACTTCACCCACGACGCCGTCCACTACTACACGCGTCTGGGGCCACACGAGGGAGCGCGGGGGATCGCCGAGAACGCGCGCTGGGGGTTCGAGAACCTCGAGGGCAGGTGGTGGATGGAGCACGGCATCGAGCAGGGCGACGAGGCCGTGATCGAGTGGACGATGACCTGGCGCGACCCGAAGTCAGGGGAGGAGCGGCTCAACCGCGGCACCGAGTGGTTCCGGCTGCGCGACGGCAAGATCGCCGAGGTGCGCGCCTACCACCACGGCGACCGCAAGAACCCGCGCGGCGACCTGCTCGGATTCGACTTCCGCGCCCGCGGCTATACGACGCTCGACGACGACAGACCTAACGGATGAGCGTGATCAAGGACACCGGCGCCCGTGCCCTGCTTCCACCCTTCGGCGACGAGCACGAGGAGCTGCGCGAGACGGTGCGGCGCTTCGTCGGCAACGAGATCGCGCCCCACGTGGACGAGTGGGAGGAGGCTCGGGAGTTTCCGCGCGAGCTGTTCGCCCGCTGCGGGGAGCTGGGCTTCCTGGGGCTGAAGTTCCCCGAGGCATACGGCGGCCAGGGCGGGACGTACGTCCACGACGCGGTCTGGCTCGAGGAGCTCTCGCGGTCCGGGGGCTCGGGCGGCGTCGCCGCCGGGCTCAACGCACACGCCTCGATCGCGATGCCGCCGGTGTTCAACTTCGGCACCGAGGAGCAGCGGCGGCGCTGGATCGTTCCCGGTATCCGGGGGGAGCTGATCGGCGCGCTCGGGATCACCGAGCCGGGAGCGGGCTCCGACGTCGCCGGCATCCGTACGTTCGCCCGCAAGGTGCCCGGGGGCTACATCGTCAACGGCTCGAAGACGTTCATCACGAACGGCGTCCGAGCCGACTTCCTGGTCTGCGCGGTGAAGACGACGGAGGAGGGCGGACACCATGGCCTCTCCTTCCTCGTCCTGGAGCGGGAGATGCCCGGCTACGAGGTGACGAGGAAGCTGGAGAAGATGGGCTGGCACGCCTCCGACACCGGCGAGCTGGGCTTCAGCGACGTCGAGGTCCCGGACGAGAACCTGCTCGGTGAAGAGAACGGGGGCTTCTACCTGATCATGGCCAACTTCCAGTGGGAGCGGCTGTCGATGGCGCTGGCCGCCGTCGGCGGGATGCAGAGGGTCTTCGAGGTCACGCTCGAGTACGCGAAGGAGCGCGAGGCGTTCGGGCGCCCGATCTCCAAGTTCCAGGCGATTCGCCACAAGTTCGCCGAGATGGCGACCAGGATCGAGGCGTCGCGCGCGCTCACCCATAGCGCGCTGCGCCTGTTCGCCGACGGCCAGAATGCGCTTCGCGAGGTCACGATGGCGAAGCTCCTCACCCAGCGGACGATGCTCGAGGTCGCCGACGAGTGCCTGCAGATCCACGGCGGCTACGGATACATGCGCGAGTACGGAATCGAGCGCGCCGTCCGCGACGCCCGCCTGGGCCCGATCGGCGGCGGCACCGACGAGGTGATGAAGGAGATCCTCGGCCGCCAGCTCGGGCTGTAGCTCGTCCATCTGCGGCCGGCCGCAGCGCAGCTACTCTGCCGGTATGCCCACGACGGCCGCGTCACTCCCTGCCTACTCGCTCCCGCAGGAGTTCCTCGACTTCCGCGAGACGATCCGCAAGATGGTGGTCGAGCGCGTCGCGCCGCGGGCGGCAGAGATCGACGCCAAGGCCGAGTACCCGGCCGACATTCGCGAGCTCTTCGCTCAGCACGACCTGTTCGGGCTGCCGTTCGAGACGGAGTACGGCGGCACCGGGACGGGCGCCCTGATGCTCAACATCGCGGTCGAGGAGGTCGCCATGGCGTGCGCCTCGAGCGCCCTGATGCTGATGATCCAGGAGCTCGGCACGCTGCCGATCAAGCTGTTCGGCACCGACGAGCAGAAGCAGCGCCTGCTGCCCAAGTGCGCCTCCGGCGAGTGGACCCCGGCCTTCGCGCTCTCGGAGCCCGACGCCGGCTCCGACCCGGGCGGGATGCGAACGCGCGCGGTTCGCGACGGCACCGAGTGGGTGATCGACGGGACGAAGAACTGGATCACCAACCTGGGCATCGCCGACTTCTACGTCGTCTTCTGCGTCACCGACCCGGACGCCGGTCGCTCGCACGGGATCTCCGCCTTCGTCGTCGAGGCCGACCGGCCCGGCTTCTCGGTCGGCAAGCTCGAGCACAAGATGGGCATCCGCGGCTCTCCCACAGGCCAGCCGATCTTCGACGGCGTGCGGGTGCCGGCCGAGAACCTGCTCGGCTCCGAGAACGAGGGCTTCCGGATCGCGATGGCCACGCTGGACCGCTCCCGGCTCGGGGTCGCCGCGCAGGCGGTCGGCATCGCCCAGGGGGCGACCGACTACGCCGCCGCCTACGCCTCCGAGCGCCGCCAGTTCGGCAAGCCGATCGCCTCCTTCCAGGGAATCCAGTTCAAGCTCGCCGAGATGGAGACCAGAACCGCCGCCGCACGCGAGCTGCTCTACCGGGCCTGCGCCAAGGTGGACACCCGGGACCCAGACATGGGCAAGTACTCCTCGATGGCCAAGCTGTTCGCCTCCGACACCGCGATGTGGGTGACCACCGAGGCGGTGCAGGTCCTGGGCGGGTACGGCTACGTGAGCGAGTACCCGGTCGAGCGAATGATGCGCGACGCGAAGATCACCCAGATCTACGAGGGCACGAACGAGATCCAGCGCATCGTGATCGCGCGGAGCCTCTAAACCCCTGCAAAACCGGCAAATGACGCCCGGGCCGGGCGCGGCGAACCCGCGTCGCGAGCGGAGTTACGCTGGAACGGTTGCACGCTACTGCTTCAGGCGGTCTACCAGTAGGGCATCGGATACCCGGCCTCAAGCAGGGTGACCCTCGAAGCCGCCGGGCTGCCGGAGTAGCGAGATACTGCGCGGGCGATGTCGCAGGAGAACGTGGAGATCGTGCAGCGCGGGATCGAAACGTGGAACCGGCGCGACCTGACGACGTGGTTGGCCTTGTTTAGCTCCGATGCGGAAATTGACTGGTCGCGCGCCCGAGGTCCGCTCAAGGGCGTCTATCGCGGTCCTGGTGAGATCGAGACCTTATGGAACGAGTTCTTCTTCATGTTTGAAGAGGCCCAAATTGAGACAACGCATGGCTTCACTGACGCGGGTTCCGAAGTCGTGGTCTCGAATACCAGCCACTTTCGGGGGCGCCAAGGAGTCGAAGTGAGCGCGAGCAGCACGTGGGTGTTCACAGTCGAGAACGGGCGGTTCACTCGCCTTCGGTTGTTCCAGGAGCGAGCCGAGGCCCTCGAAGCCGCCGGGCTGCGGGAGTAGGCGACTTTTAGAAAATCAGTTTTTTTCGCAGCGAGCCATCCGGGGCGTCCTCCGCCGTGCGCTAGCGCTGCCCGACCGTCCCCCTCTTCGGCGCGAGATACTGCGCGGGCGATGTCGCAGGACAACGTGGAGATCGTGCGGCGCCATGCCGAAGCGTGGAACCGGCGCGACCTTGGGACGTGGTTGGCCTCGTTTCGCTCCGACGCGGAGATTGACTGGTCGCGTGCCCGAGGGCCGTTCAAGGGTGTCTATCGCGGTCGCGGCGAGCATGAGACCTTCTGGGACGTGTTCTGGTCGACCTTTGAGGACGTCCAGCTCGACAACTACGGCTTCACTGAGGCGGGCTCCGAGGTCGTGTACTCGCAGACCGCCCACATGCGGGGGCGCCAAGGAATCCAAGTGACCGCGAGCAGCGCGCAGGTGTTCACACTCGAGAACGGGCAGATCACGCGCCTTCGGATGTTCCAAGAGCGGGCCGAGGCCCTCGAAGCCGTCGGACTCTCGGAGTAGGCGATGTCGCAGGAGAACGTGGAGATCGCGCGGCGCAGCTACGAGGCCTTTGATCGAGGGGACATTGACGCTGCGTTCGAAGACTTTGCGCCAGATTTCGAACTCGACTTGTCGCGGGCGATCGGCATCGACCGGAGCATGTACAACCTCGCCCAGTTCCGGCGCCTGACAGAGCAGTTCGCTGAGACCTGGGAGTCCGTTCGGTATGAGGCCGACGAGCTCATCGATGCCGGGGAGCACGTGGTCATGCCTTTCACGAACCGCCTGCGGGGCCGGGACGGGATCGAGGTGCAGGCTCGTGGGATCTGGCTCGGCACGATCCGCGACGGGTTGATCGTGCGGATCTGCCTCTATCAGGAGCTTCAGGAGGCCCTCGAAGCCGCCGGACTTTCGGAGTAGGCGATGTCGCAGGAGAACGTCGAACTCGTCAAACGCTGGATCGACGCCTGGAATCGGGGGGAAAGGTCGTTCCCCGACGGTGAGGTCAACCCCGACCTCGTGATCGAGAGCCGCTTCCGACCCGAGCCGTACTCGGGTCTGGGCGGAGTGGACCAGTGGACGCGGGAGATCGACGAGCAGTTTCAGGAGTGGCAGATCGACGTGAATGACTGGCGGAGTCAGGGCAACTTGGTTGTCGCGCTGGGGCAGCTCCACATTCGAGGTCGCGCTGGCGGTGTCGAGTTGGATCAACCGGCGGCGGCAGTGGTTGAGGTCAGGGACGGCAGGCTGCTTCGGCTTCGACTCTTTGCCGACCATGCCAAGGCCCTCGAAGCCGCCGGGCTGCGGGAGTAGGGCGACTCTTTTAGGAAATGGAGTTTTTTTCGCGGCGAGCCATCCGGGGCGTCCTTAGCTTCCTAGCTGCGGTCCCGAACCCTCCCCCCAAGGCGAGATACTGCGCGGCCCGACGCCGGCAGGTCGGAACGTAAAGCCTTTCAAGGCGGGAGCGTGGCTGCCCAGCGCCTTATACAGCCGAGGGCATTAGCCCTGCAGCAGCTTGGCCTTCTCGCGCTCGAACTCCTCGTCGGTGAGCACGTTCTGTTCGTGAAGCTCACCGAGCTCCTTGAGCCGCTGCATCGTTTCGGGGCTGAGTCCGCCTGTCTCGGCGGGCTGGGCGGGCTCGCCTGGCTGAGCCTGTTGTGAAGCTGGCGCCTCCTGCTCCTCCTGAGCTTCCTTTGCGTCGTGGTGCTTCTTGGCAGCCATTGCGGCCCCTCCGATTGCCGCGACGCGTCGTCTGCGCTGGCGTCTGTCTCGTCCAGGTGACATCTTCAAATCCTCCTTGATTGGATTTGGTCCCGCTGTTCTCCTAGTTGTTGAGCAACCGATTCTCTCCCTCATGCGCGACCGTGTCAACCGCTCGCTGCCGCGCTGAAACCAGAAAGAAGCCCTCGAAGCCGCCGGGCTGCGGGAGTAGGCCACGAGGTTGACTCGGCTTACTCGGTGTGAGAGGTTGAGCTTTCCGGCGGTCGCCGGATTCGCCGACAGCCCGCCTCAGACTCGCCGACGCATTTGGCCTCCGCCCAATCGGGCTCACACGGAGGATTCCCAATGCGTCAAGGGTTTCGATCTCACCTCAAGTTCAGGCTCCGCTCGCGTAGCCGCAGCGGCGGGCCACGCCTCGTGTGGCTTGGGCTAGCGATCGCCGTCGCCCTTCTCGTAGCCGTGGCGCCGGCTCAGGCTGCTCCCTTCGCCTACGTTGCCAACGAGAACAGCAACAGCGTCTCCCAGTACGGCATCGGCGCGGGCGGGCTGTTGGCTTCGCTGTCCCCGCCTACGGTGGGCGCCGGCGAGTCCCCACGCAGCGTCGCGGTGAGCCCGGATGGCAGAAGCGTCTACGCGACTAACCTCGGTAGCGAGTTCGACGACATTGCACCCAGCGTCTCCCAGTACGACGTGGGGGCGGGGGGAAGCTCTCGCCCAAGAGCCCGGCCTCGGTGTCCACCAGTTGTGAGGCGGTCCAAGTGGCGGTGAGCCCCGACGGCAAGAGCGCCTATCTCGCGGGCGGGCCCGACTGCGGTCTCGTTTTTCAGTTCGACATCGGCGCGGGCGGGGCGCTCTCGCCCAAGAGCCCCGCCTTTGTGGAGGACGACTTCAGCCCGCTTGCGGTGGCGGTGAGTCCCGATAGCCAAAGTGTCTACGTCGCCAACAACGACGGTGGCGTCTCCCAATACGACGTCGGCGCCGGCGGGACGCTCTCGCCGAAGAGCCCGGCGAAGGTGGCAGCGGGCGCCAGCCCGCGCGGCGTGGCAGTGAGCCCGGACGGCGAAAGCGTCTACGTCACTAACTGGGGTGGCAACAGCGTCTCCCAGTACGACGTCGGTGCGGACGGGAGGCTCTCGCCGAAGAGCCCGGCGACCGTGGCCGCCGGCGGCAACCCGCGCGGGGTGGCTGTGAGCCCGAACGGAAAAAGCGTCTACGTCGCCAACGAGGACACCGACAACGTCTCGCAGTACGACGTCAACCCGGTGAGCGGGGCGCTCTCGCCGAAGAGCCCGCCCACGGTGTCCGCCGGTGACCTCCCCGAAGGGATCGCGGTGACCCCTGACAGCCGAAGCGTTTACGTCGCCAACGAGTTCGGCGACAGCCTCTCCCAGTACGACGCCGGGGCGGGCGGGGCGCTCTCGCCGAAGAGCCCGGCCGCGGTGGCCACCGGTCGCGTCCCTGTCGCCGTGGCGGTGAGCCCGGTGCCGACCAGCAAGGATCAGTGCAAGCACGGCGGCTGGAAGCGCTTCGGCTTCAAGAACCAGGGGCGGTGCATCCGCTTGGTCAAGCACGGACCGAAGAAATAGAGCCGCCGGGCTGCGGGAGTAGGGCAATCAGAGCCGCGCGCTGCGGTTCTCTTGCGCGGTCTTCGCCCGATGGTGCTCGGCACATAGGAGCTGGAGATTCTTGGCCGAGTACGCATCGCCGCCGGCCTCGAGCGGAACGACGTGGTCGAGCTCCTCGCCGAGCCGGTCGCATCGGGTGCCGTCCTCGAAGACCCAGGCGCACTGCGGGTCTCGCTCGAACGCCTGCTTACGGCGCATCGCCCAGCGCTTCCGCTTGTAGACGCCCTTCGTCGCCTCGCGGCGCCGTCGGGAGCGCTCGCGCTCATACCGGCGCCGGTGCTCCAGGCACTTGCCGCGACCTGTGGGGTGCGCGATGTTCGGGCAGTAGGGCTCCGAGCACAACCGCTTCACCGACGCACCGCCCAGTGTGAGTCGGGCTGTCGGCGCCAGTGCTGCTCACCCTCGCAGTCCCCGCCCAGGTGGCGAGCGCATAGATACATCGAGCCAAGCACAAGGTCCCGTTCGCATCCCTCCACGCCGCAGGTGTAGGGGGCGTGGGCGCGCCATTTGCCATTCCTCATAGTGGGCGGCGCAGCGCCCGTAGCCGGGTGGCGCCGGCGCCCCACAGTCGATGCACTCCCCCCACGGCATCAGTTCGTTGAATCCTGCGCTTCCTCGATCGGCGACTGGGGGGTGTTCGAGGTTCGGGCAGCCGCACCACTTGCGGAATGAACTGGACCTTCCCCGTTCACCGAAGGTCTTTTTTCTATGCGCGCGCGACGAGCCAACCGGAGCGTTCCTAGGCTCGCAGGGAGTGGAACGCGACCCGCCCCGTGGTACGGCATTGGAATTGATGCGCCAGAATTGCGCCAGTGAGCGCCGTCGCCAATCGTGTCCCAGCGGGTCCCAGCGGGGTATTTCGTGCCTGACGCTAGGGTGCCGTGCCTATACCGAAGATCACCCAGATCTACGAGGGCACGAACGAGATCCAGCGCCTGGTGATCGCGCGCTCGCTGACCTAGGTGTAGCCGGACGACTCGGTGCCGCGGTACTCCGAGCGTCGCCGGGTGGCGGCGGCGGAGTGCGAGGCGACCAACACCAGGATCACCGACGCCACCCAGAGCTTGAAGGTCGTGTCCGGCCACGTCAGGGTGCCCGCCTTCGAGAACCAATCCGGATCGATGAGGAACAAGAGGCTGACCACCACGATCCGGATGAAGGCCCCGCCGACGAGGAAGATCGAGAGCAGGATGATCCCCCAGAAGCCGAGGTCGCCGGCCCCGATCGACTTTCCGAAGTCGAGGACGTTCCACGCAAACCAGACGACGATGGGCGCGATCAAGAGCGCGATCGCGCTGATCACGAGGATGCCGATGCCCACCAGGCCGAGGATCAGGCCTCCGACGAAGCCGTGACGGTCTCGATCCACGCACGCGACCGTAGACGGGAGCTCAGACGGAACGACGTCGCTCCGCGGGCGCGACTAGGAGGCGGGCGCCTCGCCGGCCATGAACTCGTCCAGGCCGGCGCGGGCGCGCCGGCGCACCGAGGCGCGCAGCATCGGCGTCCAGCCGAGCAGCAGGCCGGGCGTGCCGAGGGCCTGCCGCGACCAGCGGTGAAAGTCGAACTCGTCGCGGTGCTCGGCGATCAATCCTTGAGCGAAGCGGAAGGCCGCGCGGACGTCGTTGGTCACCGGACGCCCGGTCTGCGTGAACGTGTAGTGGGCGATCCAGCGCGCCGAGCCGCGGTCGCCGTCGGCCTGGTGCTCGACCAGCTCGATCTTCAGGTCGTCGGCTCGGCCGGTGAGCATCCGCCACATCGCGCCGGGCTCCTGGCCCTCGAGGTCTACGAACACGGGGTCCGAGAAACGGGCGTCGGGCGCGTAGCAGGCGGCCATCGCCCCACCGTCGCGCGCCGCGAACGCCGCGTAGAAGCGCTGGATCAGGTCGGCGTTCTCCCCTGGGATGTGCCGACGCTAGCACGCGATCGAACGGGATACGGTTCCCGCTCACGACAAGCCCTTCGAGAGGAGAACGAGCGTAGATGGGACTACTTGACGGCAAGGCCGCGATCATCACCGGCTCGGCCCGGGGCATCGGCCGGGCGACAGCGGAGCTGTTCCTGAGCGAGGGCGCCAAGGTGCTGATCAACGACATCGACGGCGACGTGGCCGAGCAGGCGGCGGGCGAGATCGAGGGCGAGACCGCGGTCTTCGCCGGCGATCTGACCAAGCCCGGCGTTCCCGAGGAGCTGGTCGCCAGCGCCAACCAGGCCTTCGGGCATGTCGACCTCCTCGTGAACAACGCCGGATACACCTGGGACGGGGTGGTCCACAAGATGAGCGACGAGCAGTTCCAGGCGATGCTCGACATCCACACGATCGTCCCCTTCCGCATGATCAGGGCGCTGGCGCCACATTGGCGCGAGGCGGCCAAGCAGGAGAAGGGCGAGGGCAAGGAGGTGTTCCGCAAGATCGTCAACGTGACCTCGATCTCGGGGACGATGGGAAACGCCGGCCAGGCCAACTACTCGTCGGCGAAGGCGGGCGTGACCGGGCTCACGAAGACGATCGCCAAGGAGTGGGGCCAGTTCAAGATCAACGTCAACGCCGTTGCCTTCGGGTTCGTCGAGACCCGCCTCACTCAGGCGAAGGAGAAGGCCGAGGCGATCGAGCGCGAGGGCGAGAAGATCGAGCTCGGCATCCCGGAGCAGCAGCGGGCGATGGCCTCGATGATCATCCCCCTCGGCCGCCCGGCCCAGCCCGCGGAGGCGGCGGGCCCGGTGCTGTTCCTCTGCTCAGACCTCTCCAACTACATCCACGGCCAGGTGCTGAACGTCACGGGCGGGCAGTTCGGCGGCATGGGCAGCTAGGGCCCGGCGCCGGATTCCGCCGCGATTGGCGACTTAGTGGCGCTATCCGCCACTTTCTCGCCAATCGGGCCCAGGGTCAGCGCTCGGGGCGGCGCTCCTCGGCGAGCGGCTCGCCGGACTCGCTCGTCGCCCCGGGCGGTGGCCAGGAGCCGAACCAGTTGTCGCGGGCGCCGTCGATCGTGATCACGCAGCCGGAGAGGAAGTCGCCTGCCGGCGAGGCCAGATAGGCGATCAGCCAGGCCATCTCCTCGGGCGCGCCCAGACGCTGCAGGGGGACCGTGCGAACGACGTTCTGGGCAACCTGCGGCGGGTACTTCGTCCGCAGCACCTCGGTGTCGAACTGGCCGGCGGCCACCGCGCAGAGCGTGATCCCGAAGCGCGCCCACTCGATCGAGAGCGTGCGCATCATGTTCTCGACCGCGGCGCGGGCGGCCCCGGAGTGCGCCATGCCGGGCATGCCGTGATGCGGTGAGAGGGTGACGCTGATCACCTTCCCGGAGCGCTGCGGGATGAACGCCTTGGTCGCGGCGGCATGGGTCATCTGCCAGGTCCCCTGAACGTTGAGCTCGATCACCGTCCGAAAGCCCTTCGGGCTGATCGCCTCGGCCGGGCTGAGGAACTGACCGCCCGCGTTGTTGACGAGGAGGTCGACGCGGCCGTGGCGCTCGACGATCCCGTCGAACAGGCTCTCGACCGCGTCGGCGTCGCGAATGTCCATGGGCTCCGCCTCCGCCGTGCCGCCCGCCTCGCGGATCGCGCTCACGGTGTCCTCGAGCGGCTCGGCGCGCCGCCCGCAGCCCACCACGGTCGCGCCCAGCGCCGCCAGCTCGAGCGAAGTCGCCCGCCCGAGGCCAGTGCCTGCGCCGGAGACCACGCACACCTGGCCCGCCAGCAGGTCGTCTCGGAAGATCTGCGATGCGCTGCCCTCGGCCATGAGCGCTGAGATTATCCGCGGCAAGCCGCCGCCCGGGGTCGCACGGGGTCGGGGATCGCCCGCGGACAGCCCGCTACGCTGACCCGCCGATGAAGCTCCACGCCGAACCGAAGCCGCTGAGGAATCCGCTGGCCGGTGGCGAGCAGGGAACCACGGTCACCGTCGAGCCCCTGCTGGGCGGTGAGATCGAGTCGCCTCGTGCGTTCTTCGAGCGCGCCGGGGGTCGTCTGGAGACGCTGAAGCTGCTCGGCGTCGGCACCCCCCGCTCCAAGTGGTGGACCGTGCCCTGTCCCGCTTTTTTGATCACGCATCCGAAGGCTGGGCCGATGCTGGTGGACACCGGACTGCACCCGTCGGTGGCCGCGAAGCCGAGCGAGAACATGGGCAGGACATGGGCGCGGTTCGGACGGCCTCGCATCGAGCCGGGCCGAGACGTGCCGGCTCAGCTTCGCGAACGGGGGATCGAGGCCCGGGACCTTCCACTGGTCGTCATGACCCACCTGCACCAGGACCACGCCTCGGGGATGTCCGAGTTCCCCAACTCGACGTTCGTGATCTCCGCCGCGGAGTGGCACGCAGCGACCACGGACCCCCGCCCGATGCTGCGCGGCTACCGGCCGGCGCAGTACGACTACGTCTTCGACTACCGGACGGTCAGCTATGAGGGGCCCGGGCATCACCTCATACTCGACCTTCGGCCGCACCTTCGACCTGTTCGGCGACGGCAGCGTGCGGCTCGCCTTCACGCCCGGACACTCGGCGGGCCACCAGAGCGTGATCGCCCACCTGCGCAATCGCGACTTCGTGATCGCGGGCGACGCCATCTACACCCACGGCCAGCTCGAGAAGCGCACCGGAGCCGCCGCGCCCGCTCGACCGTCACACGTGGCGGCGCTCCCGCCAGGAGCTGGCGCTGTTTGCGCGCCAGTACCCCCAGGCCGTGATCGTCCCCGGGCACGACCCCGAGCACTGGCCCACGCTGGACGCGAAGTACGACTGAGCGGCGGGAGGGCGGCCGGGCTCAGCGAGGCTGGCCCGCCGGGACCTGGCGCTCCGTGGTGGTGGCGATGCCCTTGCGCAGGGCCTTGATCACGCCCCGGCGACCCTTCTCGTCGAGTGCCGTGTACATCTCCTGCACGCGCTCGAAGATCTGCCCGGCGACCTCCAGCTGCTGCTCGCGGCTCGGCTCCGAGACGGCCGCGAACCTCATCGGCTCGCCGTACTGCACGGTGACCTTCGGGAAGCGCAGCTTGCGCCACCCGCGCACCCCCAGCGAGCCGTGGATCGCGACCGGGACCACGGGCGCGCCGGACTCGAAGGGCGATCCTGCCGACGCCCGGGCGCGGCTCTCCCAGCCCCCCGCTTCGCGAGCGCCCGCCCTCCGGGTACATCAGCAGGCAGCCGCCGCGTTCGAGGATCGCGTAGGCGGTCTTGAACGCCTCCTCGTCCTGGTGGCCGCGGCGGACCGGGAAGGCGCCGCCGTGCCAGAAGATGTACTGGATCACCGGGTTGGAGAACAGCTGGGACTTGGCCATGAAGCGGATCTTCCGGCGCAGGTAGAGGCCGGCGAAGAAGTGGTCCCACTGGCTGAAGTGGTTCGGGGCCAGGATCACCGGCCCCGAGGTGGGCACGTGCTCGGCGCCGATCGCGCCGCGTCCGGTAGAAGAGCAGGCACGGCGGCGTGACCAGGATCCGCGCCACGTCGTAGACCCAGTCCGGGTCGTGCGTGCGAGCCCGCTCGTGGAAGCGCGCGAAGTACTCCGCGGGGCGAGGGTCCTTGTAGACCTGGGGCTTGATGTCGGGCATAGACGAGCGAGCCGAGCACGGCCGGACTCCACCGGTTCTACCCCTCGGGACGGTCGCGGTTACTCCGCCCCGGGCTCGCTACGGCCGCTCCGCCCAGCCCTTCGCGCGCTCCACGGCTCGGCGCCAGTCCGCCAGCAGCGCCCGGCGCTCGTCCTCGCCCATGCGCGGCTCATACCGCGCCGCCTCGCGCCACATCGCCTCGACCTCCTCGGCGTCCCAGACGCCGGTGGCGATTCCCGCCAGGTAGGCGGCGCCCAGCGCGGTCGTCTCGGCGATCTCGGGCACGACCACGGGCACACCGAGCACGTCCGCCTGGAACTGCATCAGCCAGCGGTTGGAGACCGCCCCCCCATCGGCCTTCAGCACCTCGAGCCCCTCCCCGGCGGCGGCCTCCTGGGCCCGCACCGCGTCCACGGTCTGGTAGGCGATCGCCTCGAGGGCGGCGCGCGCCAGCTGCGCGCGGCCGGAGCCGCGCGTCAGGCCGACGATCGTCCCGCGCGCATACGGGTCCCAATGCGGTGATCCGAGGCCGGTCAGCGCGGGCACGAAGTAGACGCCGTCGTTCGACTCGAGCGAGGCCGCGAGTCCCTCGCTCTCGGACGCCGAGCCGATGATCCCGAGACCGTCGCGGAGCCACTGGACCGCGGCGCCGGTGATGAACACCGCCGCCTCGAGCGCGTAGTCGGTCCGCCCTCCGAGGCCCCACGCCACGGTGGTCAGCAGGCCCTCGCCGGGCTCCGGCGCCTCGCCACCGGTGTTGAGAAGGACGAAGCTCCCCGTTCCGTAGGTGTTCTTGGCCATGCCCGCCCGCTGGCAGGCCTGGCCGAACAGCGCCGCCTGCTGGTCGCCCGCGATCCCCGCCACCGGGACGTCGCCGCCGAAGACGCCGGTGCGGCCGTAGACGTGAGCCGAGGGAACCGGCTCGGGAAGGCCGGAGGGATCGACCCCGAGCAGGTCGCAGAGCTCGGGGTCCCAGCGCAGCCGGCGGATGTCGAACAGCATCGTCCGCGACGCGTTCGAGTAGTCGGTGACGTGGCGGCCGGTGAGCTTGAAGACGAGCCAGGAGTCGATCGTCCCGAAGGCCGCGCCCGCGCGCCTCCTCGACGTTTCGCCAGGAGCCATTCGATCTTCGTGCCCGAGAAGTACGGGTCGATGACGAGCCCGGTGCGCTCGCGCACCAGTGTCCTCGTGCCCCGCCTCCTTCAGCTCGTCGCAGCGCGCCGCCGTGCGCCGGTCCTGCCAGACGAGTGCGCGATGGACGGGCTCGCCGGTCGCCGGGTCCCAGGCGACCACGGTCTCGCGCTGGTTGGTGATCCCGATCGCGTCCAGGTCGGCGCCCTGGATCCCCGCGTCGACGATCGCCTCCACGGCGACCACGCGCCGCGTCACCTCCCAGATCTCGCTCGCGTCGTGCTCGACCCAGCCGGGCCGGGGGAAGTGCTGCTCGAACTCCGAGTAGGCGCGACCCGCGATCCGCCCCTCGCGGTCGAAGACGAGGCAGGTGGTGCCGGTCGTGCCCTGATCGATGGCGAGGATCAACGGGCGCCAAGCCTAGATGAGTCGTCCCGCCTGGAGGCATACGCGCGCCCGAAGTCCCAGAGCTGGCGGGCGCGGTGCAGAAAGCCGCCGACGGTCCGCCCGGTCGCCCGGTGCGCGAGGTCGAGCTCGACCTCGCGCAACGCGGTAGCCGGCGCGCACGGCGTCGATCGTCATCGCCGGCTCCATCCCGTAGCCCGGGGCGAAGGGCACGACGGCGCGCAGCACCTCGGCGGACATCGCCCGCTGGCCGGAGATCGGCGCGCGTGCGCGATAGCCGCAGCGGCGCTCGATCGCCCAGCGGGCGAAGCCGAGCGCGATGCCGAAGCCGCCGCCGACGCGATCGCGGAAGGCGGCCACCGCGAGGTCGCAGTCGCCCCGCTCCACGGCGTCGACCAGGGACGCCGAGCTCCCGCGCCGACTCACCGAGGTCGGCGTCGCAGAGCAGGAAGGCCGGCGGATCGCGCTCGTCGCCGCGGTCGATCACGGTCTCGACCGCGGCGGTCACGTTGGCGCCCTTGCCGTGCGGCCTTCGGCGGCTCACGACCTGGGCGCCCCGGGACAGCGCCACCTCGGCGCTGCCGTCGCGCGAGGCGTCGTCGGCGACCACGATCTGGGCATCCGGAAACGCCCCCGCCAGAGCCTCCAGCGTGGCCCCAATCCGGGCCGCCTCGTTGTGCGCCGCGACGATCACCACCGGGTTGCCGGTCACGGACGGCTATTCTGCCGCGCCATGCCGGATGTCGAGGCCCACATCACCGGAACCGTCTGGAAGGTCGAGGTCGCGGTCGGCGATCAGGTGGACGAGGGCGACACGGTGGTCATCCTCGAGTCGATGAAGATGGAGATGCCGGTGGAGGCCGAGGACCCCGGCACCGTGACCGAGATCCGCTGCGAGGAGGGCCAGTCGGTCCAGGAGGGCGACGTCCTCGTCGTCCTGGGATGAGCGGACGGCCCCACCGCTCCCGGAGGCAGCGGCGAAGGAGACGGGGCGCACGAGTCCTTCGCCGGCGGGAAGCTCGTCCTCGATCACCCGGCCGAGGCCGTCGCGCGGCTGACGATCTCGAATCCCGAGCGGCGCAACGCGCTCGACCACGAGATCCTGAACGCGCTCGCCGAGGTGCTGCCGAGCCTCGACCGGGGGATCGAGATCCGCTGCGTGGTCATCACCGGCACGGGAGAGGTCTTCTCGGCCGGCTACGACATCGCCGACATCCCGGAGGAGACCTTCGCCTCCGAGGCGGAGGCGCTCGTCGCCCATCCCTTCCACGCCGCGATGGAGGCGGTGAGCGCCCACCCCTATCCGGTGCTGGCGGCGATCAACGGCCACTGCCTCGGGGGCGGCCTGGAGCTCGCGATTCGATGCGACCTGCGCCTGTGCGCGATGAGCGCCAAGCTCGGCATGCCGCCCGCGAAGCTGGGGTTGATCTACGGCCATACCGGCCTGCAGAAGTTCATCGACGTGGTCGGCGTCGCACGGACCAAGGAGCTTTTCCTGACCGGCCGCAACCTCAGCGCCCCGCGGGCGATGGCGATCGGCCTCGTGCACGACACGGTCCTCGACGCCAAGCTCGGCGACACCGCCCTCGAGCTGGCCTCCGAGGTCGCCGCCAACGCCCCGCTTTCCCTGAGGGGCAACAAGCACGCGATCGAGACCATCAACTCGTACGCGCGCCTGACACCGGACCAGGAGCGCGAGCTGATCGAGCTGCGGCGCTCGTGCTTCACCTCCGAGGACTTCCGCGAGGGCATCCGGGCCTTCGCCGAGAAGCGAAAGCCCCGAGTGGCGCGGGCGCTAGACGGCCAGGCGCGCGCTCAGCGGCCGGCGCGGCGACGGAGGCCAGGGCTGAGGGCCGGATGGACCCGGCAGGTGGGGCCTGAGCAGGTCTGGAGCGTGTGCAGACGGGCAGCGAGCTGCGCCTTGACCGATGCGTAGGCGGGGCTGTCGTGGCGACTCTGAAGCTCGAACGGGTCCTTTTGCAGGTCGTAGAGCTCCTTCTCGCCGGTGTTGTGCTCGGCGTACATGTAGCGCTCGGTCCGGATCGCCTCGAAGCCTCGGGCTCCGCCGATCGGCTGCTCGATCAGGAGCTCGCGTCCCCGCTCGATGCCCGGCTGCTCGGCGACCGGAATCAGCGAGCGCCCGTCCATGACCAGGCCGGGGTTCGCGTTCGCGACGTCGACGATCGTCGGGGCCAGGTCGGCGTTGATCGCCAGGTCGCTGACCGTCTCGCCCCTGCGGGATGCCCGGGCCGCGCATCTGGAGCGGCACCCGGATCGACTCCTCGTAGATCTGCTCCTTCCCTTGGGGGATCCGGTGCGCCCCGTTGAAGAAGCCATTGTCCGACGTGAAGATCGAGCAGGGTGTTCGCGAGCTCGCGTTTCGCCACCAGCGCCTGGACGACCTTCTTGACCCCCTCGTCCACCGACAGCAGTGACTCGAGCTGGCAGCGGTACCTGCGCTGGATGTCGGCGATCTGGCTCGCGTTCAAGAGCGGATGGCTCCTGATCGCGGCCGGCTTGTCGGAGACGTCAGCGCTCGTTGAAGTTCGGGGGCTTCGGCAGCGGCTCGGAGTCGAAGGCATGGGCGTGGCGCGGCGCCGGCGTCGCGGTGCCGCGACAGTTCTTCGGCGGGTTCGGGTCCGGAAGACCGCCCCAGTGCGGCGCCGTGTAGGTGAGCCAGAGGAAGAACGGCTTCGGCTTCGGCGCCCGGCGGTCGACGAAGTCCGACCGCCTTTCTGGTCAGCACGTCCTGCTTGAAGTCGGCGGGCTGGTGCCCGTAGTGGACCGGGGTGCCGTTCTCGTTCAGCCTGTAGTTGTAGACGGCCTGGTTCTGAGATGCGTACCACTCCGACCAGCCCGGCGGCACAAGCGGGCTGCTCGTCGTAGCCGTTCAGGTACTTGCCGATCAGGGCGGTGTAGTAGCCCGAGTCCTGGAGCCAGACGGCGAGGTTGTTGTCTCCGTGCAGTGACTCGAACCTGGGGAAGCCGCCGTCCGGCGGAGTGTTGTCGAGGACGCCGTGGTTGTGCGCGTACTGGCCGGTGAGGAAGGTGGCGCGCGACGGGCAGCAGAGCGAGTAGTTGACGAAGCTGTTCTTGAACCTCGCCCCCTTGTTCCCAATCAGCGCCTTGACGTTGTGCATCACCCGAATCGATCCGCGCGTTTGGTCGTCGGTCTCGATCACGACCACGTTGGGCCTTCGCCTGTACCGCTGCCGCTCGATCGAGGCTCGCTGCCGGGGGCGTCCCGGAGCCGGCGACCGCCAGCGCCCCCGTCGCCCCCAAGGTGGCGAGGACCGTGATCAGGCGTCGCCGACGCCGTGACGCAGGCCGAGGCTCAGGGCTGATGGGTCCGGCAGCTGGAGCCGGCGCAGCTCTGCAGCTGGTGAAGATCGTCCGCGAGCTGCGCCTGGACCGACGCGTAGGCGGGGCTGTTCTGTGCGGCTTTGAAGCTCCCATGGGTCCTTCTGCAGGTCATAGAGCTCCTTCTCGCCGCTGTCGTACTCGGCGTACATGTAGCGCTCGGTCCGGATCGCCTCGAAGCCCGGCTCCTCGATCAAGAGCTCGCGCCCCCGCTCGACACCCGGCGTCTGGGCGAGCGGGATCAGCGAGCGTCCGTCCATGACCGCGCCGGGGCTCGCGTTCGCCACGTCGACGATCGTCGGCGCCAGATCGGCGTTGATCGACAGGTCGCCGACGCTCACTCCCTCCGGGATGCCCGGGCCGCGCATCTCGAGCGGCACCCGGATCGACTCCTCGTAGATGTGCCTCTTGACCAGGAAGAGCCTGTGCTCGCCGTTGAGAAAGCCGTTGTCCGAGGTGAACACGACCAGGGTGTTTGCGAGCTGGCCCGTGTCGCGTTCAGCGCGTCGACCACGGTCTGCACGCCCTCGTCCACGGCGAGGAGCGACTCGAGCGCGCATCGGTAGTGGCGCTGCGTGTTCGCGATCTGAGTCGCGTTCATGACCGGGTGGCTCCTGATCGCGGCCGGCTTGTCGGAGACGTCCGCCTCGTTGAAGTTCGGCGGCTGCGGCAACGGCTCGGTGTCGAATGCATGCGCGTTGCGCGGCGCCGGCTTCGAGGCGCCGTCGCAGTCGTACGGTGGGTTCGGATTCGGATCCGGGCCACTCACGTGCGGGGCCGTGTAGGTGAGCCACAGGAAGAACGGGTTCGGCTGGGGCGCGCTGCGGTTGATGTAGTTGACGGCCTTTGACGTGAGCACGTCGTCGAGGAAGTCGGTGGGCTTCTGGCCGTGCTTGGTCAGGATGCCGTTGTCGTTCATCGTGTAGCCGTAGACCTTCTCCGAGCCCTCGACCACCGCATGCCAATCCGACCAGCCCGGCGGCACGGTGCTCGGCTTCATGAAGCTCAGGTACTTCCCGATCAGGGCGGTGCTGTAGCCGGCGTTCTGCAGCCACACCGCGAGGTTGTTGTTCCCGTGGAGCGGCTCGAACTTGGGAAAGCCGCCATCCGGTGGAGCGTTGTCGACGACCTGATGGTTGTGCGCGTACTGGCCCGTGAGGAACGTGGCGCGCGACGGGCAGCAGAGCGAGAAGTTGACGAAGTTGTTCTTGAACGTCGCCCCGTGAGCGCCGATCAGCGAGTTGACGCGATTCATGACCCGCATCGACTCGACCGTCTGGTCGTCCGACTCGATCACCACCACGTTCGGCCGTGAGTCGGCGGCGGCCGCCTGGCCGTGGCCGGCCACGGGGCTTTCGGCGCCGGCCGACCGCCAGCGCGCTCGTCGCCGCCAAGGTGGCGAAGACCGCGATCAGAAGGCGCCTGCGAGACGGAGCAGGAGTCGGGTTTCGCCGGCCTCGCTCCGTCATCCCTGCGGCCCGAGCATCCCTGCGCCTCGTCATCCGGTGCGACGGTAACACGGATGACCGACGTTCGGCGACGGGCGCCGCCCATGTGCTCATCCGGCGGCGATCCGGGAGCGCAGGTCCAGCACGCGCCGGACGGAGTCCTCGAACGGTGGGCGCGCCAGCTCGCCCGAGCGCAGGCGGCGGGTCAGCGCCCGCCCCGCTCGAGCGGCGCCGTGGTAGTCCGTGAACAGCAGCAGGTCGGTGCCGGCCCTGGCCGCCGCGACGCCGACCTTGGCCGGCCCGCCGAACTGGCGCGCCGACTCCGTCTCGAGCGCGTCGCTGATCGAAACGCCCTCGAACCCCAGCCTGGCGCGAAGCTCCCTGGTCGCGATCCGCTTCGAGAACGCCGCGGGCTTGTGCGAGAAGTGCGTGTAGATCGCGGTGCTGATCATCACCATGTCGCCGTCGCTTGCGACGAATGCGCGGTATGGCCGCTCGTCGATGCGCCGCAGCTCGCCGCGCGCCAGGCGGATCCGCTGGACCGCGAGGTCGGTGCTCCCGGGCGCCGCGCCCAGGCCCGGGAAGTGCTTGGCGGTCGCCGCCACGCCCCGGTGCTGCATCGCGGTGGCAAACGGAATCGCGGTCCGGATCACGCGGCGCGGCCTGCCCCCGAAGCTCCGGTGCTGGGCGCGGATCGCGCTGCCGGGCCGACCGACGTCGAGCACCGGCGCCAGGTCGACGTTGACTCCGACGCCCTTCAGGTTGCGCGCCGTGCGGGCGCCCTGGCGGCGGCTGTAGTCGGCGCCTCGGCGGCCCATCGCCTGTGCCGAGGCGTCCGGGGCTCCCGGAAGTCGCTTCACGAGCCCGCCCTCCTGGTCGATCATCACCAGCATGGGATCTCGCAGGCCCTTGGGCCGATGGATCGCCTGCAGACGCCGGATCAGGCCGCGGGCATGATCGCGGCTTCGGAGATTGTCGGCGGACAGGATCACGCCGGCCAGCCGCCCGTCGCGGATCATGCGCTTGAGCGCCCGCGGCGGCCGTCGGCCATCGAAGCCGGCGACCAGCCGCTGGCCGGCGAGCCGCCTCACGCTCAAGTCGCCGGCATCGGCTCCCCTCGGGGTGGTCCCGTCGGCGAGGGCCGCCCAGAGGGCGACTCCCACCGCGACGACGGTGAGGCCGGCGACCGCGCGTCGCCTCCAGAAGGTCAGCTGCCCCGGCAGGGCACGCATCCTATGAGCCGCGGGCTCGGCGAGGTCAGCCCGGCACCGGACGACGGTCAGGAGGCGCCCTCCCCAGCGGAGTGACACGCCTGGGATTGCGCCTCCTGGCCCTCGTTCCTCCCTCGTCCCACCTAAACACCGGCCTGGCGCCGAAAGTAGCGGGGCTCGCAAGCTCGGTTGGCCGTCCGGGGCGCCGCCTAGCCTTGCCGTCTGCCGGCGATGTCGCCACTGATCACCTTCGACGAGGCCATGGAGCTGGCCGGAATCTCAGAGCACGACGAGATCACCCGGCTCGTCGAGCGCGCCTGGAAGGTGCGCACGGAGCGGTTCGGCGACTCGACGGACATGTGCTCGCTCGTCAACGCCAAGTCGGGGGGCTGCGCGGAGGACTGCGGCTTCTGCGCCCAGTCGCGCTACGCCGAGGCGGACACGCCGATGCACGCGATGATGGACGCGGAGCAGATCCTCGAGCACGCCAAGGCTGCGGAAGCGGCCGGCGCACACCGGTTCTGCATGGTCACGCAGGGCCAGGGGCTGTCGAAGCGCGACTTCGAGAAGATCGTCGATGGCGCGAAGCTGGTCGCCGAGCACACCAACCTGAAGCGCTGCGTCTCGATCGGCCACATCTCGGCCGAACGCGCCGAGCGGCTGGCCGACGCAGGCGTGCAGCGCGTCCACCACAACGTCGAGACCGCGCGCTCGTACTACCCGGAGGTGAGCACCACGGTGCGCTACGAGGGCCGCACGCGCACGATCGACGCGGTCAAGGAGGCTGGGCTCGAGACCTGCGTCGGCGGGATCCTCAATCTCGGCGAGTCGCCCCGCCAGCGGGTGGAGATGGCCTTCGAGCTGGCCGAGATCGATCCCACGTCGGTGCCGATCAACCTGCTCAACCCGCGGCAGGGGACCAAGTTCGGCGACCGGCCGCTGATGGACCCGTGGGAGGTCGTCAAGTGGGTGGCGATCTTCCGGCTCATCCTCCCGGACGCGCTGTTCCGTCTTTGCGGCGGCCGGGTCGAGAATCTCCACGAGCTGCAGCCGCTGGCCGTCAAGGCGGGGCTCAACGGCGTGATGATGGGGAACTTCCTGACCACCCTGGGCGCCGAGCCGGCCGACGACCGTGCGATGTTCGAGGAGCTTGGCTTGAACGTGGCGCGACAGTCCGACAACGGCGCCAACCCCCGGCCGGACAACCGTGACGGCTGGCTAGAGGGCGAGCCGCCGCCGACGCCCGATCGACGAGCTGATCGACCGTCAGGACGAGGCCAACTTCTGGGACCCGTCGACCCAGCTGCGGGTGGTCAAGAAGAACCGCAAGCCGCCGCCCTACCCCGAACCGGCGGGCTGGGGCGACTAGGTCCACCGTGAGCGACGTCGCCGACCGCCTCGACGACCTTCGCAAGGCGGGGCTGTACCGGCGCCTGAGGCTGGTCGAGAGCCCGCAGGGACCGCGGGTGACGCTCGACGGCGCGGAGGTCCTCCTGCTGTGCTCCAACAACTACCTCGGCCTCGCCGACCATCCCCGCGTGCGCCAGGCGGCCGCGGACGCCGGGGAGCGCTTCGGCGCCGGCGCGGGCGCTTCCCGCCTGGTCTCGGGGAACATGTCCCTGCACGGCAAGCTGGAGGAGCGGCTCGCGGCGTTTTCGGGCTACGAGGCGGCGCTCCTGTTCGGATCGGGCTACCTGGCCAACCTGGGAACGATCGCCGTGCTCGCGGGTCGCGGCCAGGTGGTGTTCTCCGACGAGCTCAATCACGCGAGCATCATCGACGGCTGCCGGATCTCGCGCGCCGAGCGCTTCATCTACCGCCATGCCGACCTCGAGCACCTGTCCTGGGGGCTGCGCAAGGAGGGCCGCCAGGGCGGGCTGATCGTCACCGACGCCGTCTTCTCGATGGACGGCGACGTCGCGCCGATCGCCGACCTGCTCGACCTCGCGCGCCGCCACGGCTGCCGCCTGATGGTCGACGAGGCCCACGCCACCGGCGCGCTCGGCCCCGGCGGGCGCGGCGCTGTCGCCGAGGCGGGGCTGTCCGGCCAGGTGGACGTCGTCGTCGGCACGCTCGGGAAGACGCTGGGGAGCTACGGCGCCTACGTGTGCGGCAGCGCGAAGATCGTCGATCTCCTGATCAACTCCGCGCGGCCGTTCATCTTCTCCACCGCCCTGCCACCTCCCGTGATCGGCGCGGCGCTCGCCGCTCTCACCCTGCTCGACGGACAGCCCGGAATGGTCGAGCAGCTGCGGCGAAACGGCGCCATCCTGCGGGATGCCCTCGCCGGCCACGGGCTCGACGTGGGCGCCTCGCGCACCCAGATCATCCCGCTGGTCGTCGGGGAGGCCAGGCAGGCCATGGCGCTCTGCGAGCGGGCGCTCGAGGGCCGCGCGTTCGCGCAGGCGATCCGGCCGCCGACCGTGCCCGAGGGGACCTCGCGGCTCCGCCTCTCGGTGATGGCCAGCCACAGAGCCGACGAGCTCTGCGCGGCGGCGGACGTGATCGCGCACGCGGCGGGGGAGCTGGACATCGTCGCGCGGGGCCTGGAGCAGCGAATCTCCCGGGCCTCGCGGCTGCCGCGCGCAGCGTAGCTCCTGGGTGCGCGGCTTCTTCGTCACCGGCACGGGCACCGAGGTCGGGAAGACGGTGGTGGCCGCGGTGATCGCGCGGTCGCTCGTCGCCGAGGGCACGCGGGTCGCCGTCTTCAAGCCCGCGGTCAGCGGGCTCGAAGACGGGGGCGAGCCGGACCACGCCCTGCTGCGCCGCGCCGCCGGCTCGGCCCAGCCGGACGACGAGATAGCGCCATACCGCTACGGCCCGCCCGTGTCCCCGCACCTCGGCGCCCGAGCTGGCCGGCGACCCGATCGATCCCGCGCGGCTGCTTGCAGCCGCGCGGCATGCCTCGGAACGCGCGGACGCTCTCGTGGTGGAGGGCGTCGGCGGGCTCCTGGTGCCGCTGACGCTCGGCTACCTGGTCCGCGACTTCGCTCGGGACCTCGGTCTGCCGGTCGTGATCGCGGCGGACCCCGGGCTGGGGACGATCAACCACACGCTGCTCACGATCGAGGCGGCAAGAGCCGTCGGCCTCGAGGTGGCGCTCGTCGCGCTCACGCCCTGGCCCGGCGATCCGTCGGTCGTGCAACGCTCCAATCGCGACGCGATCGAGCGGCTCGGCTCGGTTCAGGTCGAGCCGCTGCCCGAGCTTGATCTCGGTGCTCCCGAATCCTGGCCGACTCTGAGGCCCGGCGGTTGAGCTCGTCCATCCACGCCCTGGCGACGAGTGAGGTCAGCGTGTTCATCGCACTGGCTCCCTTCCGCCAGCCGGAGCTGGCTCGTGTGGCGCTTTGAGCTCGAGGGCTTCGATCGCTTCGCGGACCCGCCCTCTCAGGTCGTCGGCGCTTCGGCGCCAGAACAGAGGCCCTGACCCGTCACTGAGCAATACGCGCACCTGCGCGACACCGCGCACGTCGACCGGGGCGGGAGCGAGAAGACGCCGAGCAAGCAGGTTCAGGTCATCGCGAGCGTCCATGACCTCGTTCCGGCGCACGGGCATGCGCGCGCCCGGCCAGGGCGCACGCGACGCCTCCCGCAGGATGCGCTGCAGAGCTCTGCTCAGCTCACGGCGAGCGCGCGGGCCAAGGAGGGTTCGAGCCCGAAGGAGCAGCGCCCCGCTGGTCTCGGGGGGCACCCCTTTCGCCAGGGCGCGGTCGAGCTTCGGCGACTTCCACCGTGCAACGAGGCGATCGCGAGCTCGGACGTCCCGAGCGCGCCCAAGATCGGACTCGCTGGCCGGAGCGTATGAGTACATCGTGGCTTCCATCGGTGACTCCCTTCTGCGGGTTTGCGTGCCGCTGCTAACCGATGACCACCCTATACCGGTTACGCTAACCTGTCAAGGGTGAATATTGGTTACAATCCAGACATGAGCAGCCAGGCGGCACCGGGACAGCTCGAGCTGGCTCGCCAGTTCGTCAACACGCTCGACGTCGAGACGGGTGCGGACGAGCTCGAAAGCCCCAAGGCGCTCGCCTCCTGGCTGGGCGAGCGCGGCCTGCTACCCAGGGGGGTCAAGGTGGGCAAGCGCGAGACGCAGCAGGCGGTCGAGCTGCGAGAGGCGCTCCGCCGGCTGCTCCTGGCCAACAACGGCGCGGCGCTCCAGCGGGACGCGATCGAGGCGCTCAACGAGGCGATCTCGGATGCGACGCTCTCGGTGAGCTTCGACCTCGAGGAAGGCAAGCCGGCGCTGGCCGTGCGTGGGTCGGGCCCGGGCGCCGCGGTCGCCCCGATCGTGGCGATCGTCTACGAGGCGATGGTGAACGGCACCTGGGAGCGCCTCAAGGCCTGTCCGGCGGACGATTGCCACTGGGCCTTCTACGACGAATCGAAGAACCGCTCGGGGACCTGGTGCGACATGGCGGTCTGCGGTAACCGCGCCAAGGTGAGGGCCTACCGCGAACGGAGCACCCGCGCCCGATCCGGGCCCTGAGTCGCGCTACCGCGGGGCGTGCAGCGCGGTGCCGGCGAGCAGGCAGGCTTTCTTGCCGCCGCCAAAGATCGTGCTGCCTCCGACGTCGGCCTGGAAGACAAGCGTGACGTGTGAACCCTTCACGGTCGAATACGTGAGCGTGCCCTCGCCTTGGGACCCGTTCCCGAGCGGCAGATCCAGCGGATCTGCCTTGTCGAAGTCACGATCGATCGCCTCGTCGTGGTTGTTTCCGGAGTCGGTCGTCACCGCCTGGATTTCGGCGTTGTTGACCCTGGAGTTGGCCTTGGCGTCCATGAAGAAGCCGCTCAGGTCGCCGCATCTCGCCCTGATCACCAGCCCACCCTGATCGAACACCTTCGTGAACTTCGGATTTGGGCCCACCGTAAGCGGACGCTCGAAGTTCAGCTTGGCGGCGTTCAAGCCGTCGACCCGGGCGGCATTGATGTGGCTGACCGCGAGCGCGGTGCCGCCCCCGACAGCCACGAGAAGCGCGATCGTCGAGATCACGTTCGCGTACGTCAGCCGGCTGCGGAGCTTGGTCAGCGTTCCCCTCCCGAGCGGGAGCATACCCACCGGGCGGAAGCGAATCCGCGGGACCGACCGAGCTAGGTGGTGGCGTGCTCGCCGGTCGCGAGCTCGGCGGCTGGGGTTGCTGCGGCGGCCGTCAGCTCAGGCTCCGGCCTGGTCTCGCGCTTCGAGCGGATCAAGGTGATGGCGACCACCACTCCGGCCGCCGTGACCGCCGTGGCGACCCTCATCGAGGAGGCGAAGGCGCCGATGAAGGCGTCGTGGGCCGCCGAGGTCACCTGGGCGGCCTGCGCGTGGTCCACCCCGGCCGGGACGGTCGACACACCGCCGCCGAGCCCATGCGCGATGTCGCTGCGCTGGGCGGCCGTCAGCCCCGATCCGCCCAGGAGATCGTCCAGCCGCGAACGCGCGGCGCCCTGGAATACGGCGCCGATCACCGCGACCCCGAGCGTGCCGCCGATCATCCGGTTCATCGACAGGATTCCGGACGCGATCCCGGCCTTGGCGTCGGCGACGGCGTTCATCGCCGCCGTCGACATCGGGGACATCACGAGCGCCATGCCGACGCCCATGAGGATGAACGAGGGGAAGAGGTCTCCGTACGTCGTCGACGTGTCGATGGTGGTCAGCCAGAACATCGCCGCCGAGACCAGCGAGAGGCCGACGGCGATCGGGATCCGTGCCCCGATCCGGTCGGTGAGCCGGCCGGCGATCGGCGCGATCGCGACGATCATCAGGGTCGCCGGCAGGAAGCGGACGCCGGCTTGGAGCGGCGAGTAGCCGAGGATGTTCTGCATGTAGAGAGCCAGGAAGAAGAACTGCGCCAGCATCGCGAACGTGACGATGAGCGCGACCACGTTCGAGCCGACGAAGTTGCGGCTCGCGAACAGGCGGAACTCGACCATCGGCGTCTTCACCTTGAGCTCGACGAGGACGAAGGCCGCGAGCAGGACCACGGAGCCGGCCAGCAGGCCGAGGATCGAGGCCGAGCCCCAACCCCATGCGTTGCCCTCGATCAGCGCCAGGACCAGCGCGGTGAGCCCGCCCGTGAGGGTGGCGACGCCGAGGTAGTCGACCTCGCGCCCGACCGTCTCGTCGCGCGACTCGCGCACCGCGAACAGGCAGGCCAGGACGGCGCCCAGGCCGACGGGAAGATTGATGAAGAAGATCGCGCGCCAGGAGACGTCCTCGGTGAGGAAGCCGCCGAGCACCGGGCCGATCGCCAGCGCCAGCGCCGAGACCCCTGCCCAGGTGCCGATCGCCCTGCCTCGCTCGGCGGCGGGGAAGGCGTTGGTGACGATCGACAGCGTCGCGGGCATCATCAGGGCGCCGCCGATCCCCTGGACCACGCGGCTGGCGACGAGGGCGGTCGTGTCGGGGGCCAGGCCGGCGGTGGCGGACGAGATCGAGAACAGGATCACGCCGATCAGGAAGGTCCGACGCCGGCCGAAGATGTCGCCGAGGCGCCCACCGGTCGCCAGCAGCACGGCGAACGCGAGGGTGTAGCCGTTGATCGTCCACTCGAGGCTCGACAGGCTGGCTCCGAGGTCGCGCTCGATCGACGGCAGCGCAACGTTGACGACCGTGTTGTCGAGCATGATCATGAACAGCGCGAAGCACATCGCGCCGAGCGTCCACCACTTGCGGTTGGCGTCGGTGATCAGGTGGCGGTAGCGGGTCACTTCAAGTCCTCATTCAGCTCGCGGTACGCGGTGGCAACCTCCTCGCGCTCCAGCAGCGAGTCGACTGCAGCCGCGAGCTTGCGGCGCTGGGTCTGGGTCAGCCCGGCGATGAAGATCGCCAGCCCGTCCATGCGGGCGGCGAGGAGCTGCCGCGCGAGCCGCTCGCCGTCCTCGGTGAGGGTGAGGTTGCGGATGCGGCGGTCCTCGGTGTCCTCGTCGCGGCGAACGAGGTTGTTGCGCACCAGCACGTCGACGGCACGGCTCACGGTCGGGAGCGAGGCCCCGGTTCGCGCGGCGATGTCCTTGGCGGCCTGAGGCTCGCCGTGTGCCCCGGGGGTCAGGGCTGTCAGCACCTTGCACTGCGTGAGCGTGAGCCCGCTCTCCTCCAGGGTGCGAAAGAACTCGCTCGCCGTCGTGGCCGTGGCGTACATGACGGCGCCGAGGCGATGCGCGATCTCGCGTGCCTCGGCGTCGGTCTTGACGGCCGGATTCAGTTCCGAGAGCGTTCCTTCCACATCATTAATTGTTGCATAGACGCAATCATTGTCAGGGCACAATAGTTGTCTGTGTGATCAACATCACACACCGCTGCGGGTCGCGTAGGCTCGACGCTGATGACCGGACGCCGCCTCTTTGGGCCCTTCTTCGTCTTCGCGGGCATCATGCACTTCGTGATCCCCCGGGCCTACGAGTCGATCGTTCCCGACTGGCTGCCCTCTCGCCGCCGCGCGATCGTCTACGCGAGCGGCGTCGCTGAGATGGCCGGCGGCGCCGGCGTCATGCACCCGCGCACCCGCCGCGTGGCCGCGTGGTGGAGCGTGGCGACACTGGTCGCGGTCTTCCCCGCGAACCTCCACATGGCGCTCAACCCGGACCGCTACCAGGTACCCGGCGGACGGCCGGCGCTCTGGCTTCGGCTGCCGGTCCAGGCGCTGTTCATCGCCTGGGCGATCGCCTCGGGACGCCGCTAGCCCCTGATCGCTGGAGCGGAGCTCGGCCCCGATTCCGCCGCGGCTCCATCTAGTGTCGATCTGAGATGAGGGATCGGCAGACGTCACCGGGTTCTACCTCGACGGCCGTCGGCGAGCTCGACCATCGCCACCTCTGGCACCCGTTCACCCAGCAGCGCGACTGGTGCCGCGAGGAGCCCGTCGCGATCGAGCGCGGCGACGGCACCGACCTGGTGGACTCGGAGGGAAGGCGCTACATCGACGGCGTCTCCTCGCTGTGGTGCAACGTCCACGGCCACCGTCATCCCCTGATCGACCAGGCGATACGGGAACAGCTCGACCGGGTGGCGCACTCGACCATGCTCGGCCTCACCCATCGGGGCGCGGCCGAGCTGGCGGCGCGCCTGGTTGAGCTCGCGCCCCCCGGCCTGCGCCGCGTCTTCTACTCGGACTCGGGCTCGAGCGCGACCGAGATCGCGCTCAAGATGGCGTTCCAGTACTGGCAGCAGCTCGGAGGCCAGCACCGGCGGCGCACCTCCTTCGTCTGCCTGCGAAACGCCTATCACGGCGACACCCTGGGGGCGGTCTCGGTCGGCGGCATCGACCTCTTCCACGCCGCCTACTCTCCCCTCCTGTTCCAGGCGCACCGCGTCGAGCCGGGAGACGCCGCCCAGCTCGAGCGCGTGCTCGACATCCACGCCGAGGAGATCGCGGCCGTGATCATGGAGCCGCTGGTGCAGGGCGCGGCCGGGATCAGGGTGCACCCCCCGGGGTACCTGCGCCAGGTGCGCGAGCTGACGGAGCGCCATGACGTGCTGCTGATCTGCGACGAGGTCGCGACCGGCTTTGGGCGCACCGGGACGATGTTCGCCTGCGAGCAGGAGCGCGTCGCGCCGGACTTCCTCTGCCTCGGCAAGGGCCTCGCCGGCGGCTACATGCCCATCGCCGCGACGCTCACCACCGAGCGCGTCTACGAGGGATTCCTGGGCGCCGCGGAGGAAGGGCGCACCTTCTTCCACGGGCACACCTTCACCGGCAACCCGCTCGCCTGCGCCGCCGCGCTCGCCAACCTCGACGCCTTCGAGTCCGAGGGGACGCTGATCCGCCTCCAGCCGAAGATCCGGCTGCTCGGCGAGTTGCTCGCCGAGGTGGCCAGGCTGCCCGAGGTGGCCGAAGTGCGCGGGCGGGGCTTCATGGCCGGCATCGACCTCGGAGACCACGACCCGGCGCTTGGGCTCGGCCACCGGGTGGCGCTCGAGGCGCGCCGGCGGGGAGCGATCGTTCGTCCCCTTGGCGACGTGGTCGTCCTGATGCCACCGCTGACGATTCCAAAGCTCGACCTCCAGCGCCTGGTCGAGATCGTCGCCGCCTCGATCCTGGCCGCCTTCGCCTCCGCCTACGGCGAGCAGCCCACGGCGGACCTGGCCCGGGCCGCTTAGCTCCTTCCTGTAACGCCGGAAGGTTGCGCCCGGCCCCTCGCGGAGCGATATTGGGTGTGATGAAGGGCGTTGCGGCGCGTATTAGGGGCGTGAACGACACCGTCGCCGCCGTGGCGACCCAAATGCCGACCGACGCGGATGTCGCCTTCGAGGAGCTCTACCGGCGAAATCGCGACGACGTCCACGCCTACGCGGCCGGGCTGCTGCGCGACCGCTCGGCGGCCGAGGACGTCACCGCCCTGGCCTTCGAGCGCGCCTACCGGCGCCGCCGCAGCTTCAACCCGAGGCGAGGAACACTGCGCGCCTGGCTGTTCGGGATCGCCCGCAACGCGGCGCTCGACGAGCTGCGACGGCGTGGGCGCCAGGCGACGCTGGCCGCCGAGCCCGTCGACGAGGCGGCGATCGGCCCGGAGCAGGGCGCCGAGGTGGCGCTCCGCCGAGCGGCGCTCCGCGCCGCGATCGCCGAGCTGGCGCCGCGGGAGCGCGAGCTGGTGGCGCTCAAGTTCTTCGCCGGGCTCACCAACCCCGAGATCGCCGCGGTGATCGGGATCTCGGAGACGAACGCCGGCACCCGCCTGCACAGAGTGATCGAGAAGCTGAGGAGGTCCTGCGATGAGGCTGCTTGAGCGCGAGATGCCGCTGGATCCCGAGGTCGAGCGCGAGCTCGGGGCGATCGACCGCGCGCTCGCCGGCGAGCCGGTCGACCCCGACCTCGAGGTCCTCGCTCGGCTGGCTGTCGAGCTGCGCTCCGAGCGTCCCGAGCCGGACGCCGAGGCCGACGCCAGGCTCGACGTGCTGGCCGCGGCCGGGTTCCCTCCCCGCACGTCGGACCGCCTCGGGCGCCTGCGCCGGCGGGTCTCGGGCGCTTCCCGGCGGGCGCGCGAGCAGGGGGCGCGGCGCCTGCTTCCCGCGCTGGGCGCGGCGAGCGTGTTCGTGGTCGCAATCGCGATCGGGGTCTCGCAGAGCGGGGTTCTGAAGCGGCGACTCGGCCCAGCAGACCACTGCCCCAATGGCGAAGCCGGGCGGGGGCGCCCAGTCGCCGTCCAACCTGGGACAAGCCGAGGATCGGCGCGACCCCCACGGTCCGGAACTTCTCCAGAACAGACCGCATCACGCAACACCTTCCGCGGGCCGACAAGGCGCGCGGCCGCCGTCGGGGCGCTCTTGCCGCTGTCGCAGCGCAAGGTCGCCCAGAGCGTCGACCTCTCCCTGTCGACCTCGCCCGACGACTTCCGCGACGCGGCCGACGGAGTGCTGGACGTGGTCCGCGATCACCGCGGCTTCGTGGTCCGCTCGAACGTCTCCGGGGGCGACCCCCGCGTCCGCGGCTCGAAGCGGGGGCGGGCCAGCTTCACGCTCCGGATTCCGGCCGGGGAGCTGTCGGCCGCGATGGGAGACCTCTCGGACCTCGGCCACGTGGTCTCCCGCAGCGACGGCTCGGTCGACATCACGAACCGGTTCGTCTCGGCGCGCAAGCGGATCGACGCGCTGACCGCGAGCCGCGATCAGCTCCTGCAAGAGCTCGGCCAAGCGGTGACGATCACCGAGCAGCAGAGCATCCGCGCCCGCCTGCGCATCGTCCAGGCGCAGCTCGCCGGCGCCCATCACGACCTGGCCAGGGCGCACGAGCGCGTCCACCTGGTCCCGGTCAGCGTCACGATCGCCGCCGACGCGGCGGCCACGACGGGCGGGGCGTGGACGATCGGCGACGCCTTCCACGACGCCGGCCGGGTGCTCACGGTCACCGCGGGCGCGGCTCTGGTGGGCGGAGCGGCGCTGCTCCCGTTCGTCCTGCTCGGGGCGCTCGCCGCCGCCGGACGGCGCGAGTGGGTGCGGCGTCAGCGCAACCGGGCGCTCGATGCCGCCCCGGGCCCCAGCCCGAGCTGACCGCACGCCGCACCCCGGCCGGAGCGGCTACTCCTTGTAGGGCTCGAAGTCCGCCTTGCGGGCGCCGCAGACCGGGCAGAACCAGTCGTCGGGGATCTCGTCGAAGGGGGTGCCCGGCGGGATGCCGCCGTCAGGGTCGCCCTCCTCGGGGTCGTAGATGAAGCCGCAGGAGGTGCAGATCCAAAGCTGGACCGTCTGGGTTTCGGCCTCCATTGCGCGCCAGCTTACCTTGGCGCAAGCGGCGCGAACACGTCCAGCCAGTGGCGCTTGCCGTCAGCCGTGAAGTAACCGCGGGTGTTGCGGTCGGGGCGGCTCTGGCGGCGGCCGTCGAGCGACATCCAGGCCGCCGGTGCGAGCCGGCCCTGATGTTCGACCCAGACGGCCACCGCGCGCCCGGCGAAGTGGAACTGGGTGTCGACGTCGCACTTGATCTCGGGCCCGCCGAGGGGATCCCTGGAGAGCGAACCGTCGGGCAACACGTAGCGTCCGCGAGCGACCGCCTCGGGCTGGCCGAGATGGCTGTCGAGCACTTGGACCAGCGCAACCCCCGCGATGTTCCCGGTCTGTGAGCTGGCCGCCTCGGAGTCGTCCGAATGGCCACAGCCGAAGCGATCCGTGTCGTCGGGGTCGATCGAGTTGCCGTTCTCGCCGGGAACTCCCACGCCGTTCCCTCGCGGGAAGATGTAGCCGAGCATGTCCTCGCCGAGGCCGTCGATGAAGCGGAAGGGCGCGTGCATGTGGCGGATGACCCACGGGGAAAGGCCGTACTGCGGATGCGGCATGTCGGCGGGGCCGACGAACCCACGCAGGTAGGTGAACGGAAACACCTCTCCGGGCACCGATGCGAAGATGCCGTCCCCGATCCGGAAGGCCGCCACCTGGCTTTGGATCTCGTCGCCTGAGGTGGCTCCGTTCGGGGCCACCGGGAACTCCTGGGTGCAGTTGTTCGTGAATCCGGGCCGTTCCGCGAAGACGCCCGCGTGGGCGCCGATCGAGAACAGCTGGTTGGACAGCGGGATGCAGATGTCCTTGCGGACCCCCCAGATGGCATTCGAGCTCGACGGCCGAGCCTGGTTGGTGAGCGCCGTGGCCACCGATCTGCCGAGCGTCTGACCGAGCACCGCCGTCTCGCGCTCATAGCCCACCGGGACCGGCTGGCCGGAGGGGTCGAACAGGGTGCGGCAGCCCGCCGGATGGCTCTCGTCGATGAAGCGCTGCGGAATCGACGAGATCGCCTTCCCGAACACCTCCGGCGTCTCGTTGCTGCCGACGGATCCGGCCATCTCGATCGCGACCCCGCCGAACCGGCGCTCGAGGTTGCGGCGGAAGAAGTGGATCCAGTCGGCGCTGATCCAGCGTCGTTGCGCCTCGTCGGGATTGAAGCCCAGCGTCTCGGCGTGCTGGCTCACATTGGCGAGCGTCGCGATCACGTCGCCCTGGCGGCTGACCGCCTGCAGGCTCGGCATCAGCTGGTCGTCGATGAAGGGGTACGACGACCAGCACTGACGCAGGTTCGCGGGCTCCTTGGCCTCGGCGTAGCGGATCGTCGCCGGGCGCATCCGGCCCGCGGCCTGCTCGATGGCCGTCGCCGCCTTCCGAACCATGTAGTCGGCGAAGTATGCGTTGACGCTCGACGTCAGCTGGTTGACGCCGGAGATCCCGATCGTGTCCGGGGCCGACTCGTCGTGGTTGGAGCTGATGTAGATCCCGTCGAGGTGGACACCGTCGGCCGCGACCTGCTGGCGGATCCGCTGGAGGTAGACGTTGAACGCCCCCTCGTTGTCGAGCACCTCCACCGCGATCGTTCGCCCGCCGTTCGAGACGACCATCGCTCGGGCGCCGACGCTGTCGGCGACGTGGTTGTAGAAGCGCGGCGAGTCGGCGCCGCCGCCGAGCAGGTTCCCGTCCCAGCGCCCGTTGCCGTTGCAGTCGACGAAGTCGTCGCCGAAGTCGTAGTGGCCCGAGGACTGCTGGTCCTTGTAGGGCTCCTCGAACGCGAAGTGGCGGGGCCCGTTGAAGGTCCCGGTCGAGTCGCAGTCGGCCGGATCGTGCGCCAGCGCTCCCGCGCGCGGCGGGGTGAAGCTGACGGTGGCCGCGCCGACCTTGAACGCCGCGGGGCCCTGCCAGCCCGCCGCTGCCGGCGCCCATGCGATCAGACCGAAGGCCACGAACACCCCGCATGTCGCCAAGCTCGCGAGCAACCTCTCGCTTCGCATGGCGCCAAGCCTATCGCCCGCTGGTTAGGCTGGGCGCGCCATGACAACGGCAACTCCGCGCCCCGCCGCCTCGCTGATCCTGCTGCGCCGGGGCGGCAGGCACCGCCAGCGCGGCGTCGAGGTCCTGCTGGTGCGGCGCACCCCCGAAGCCAGCTTCATGCCCGGCGTCTGGGTGTTCCCGGGCGGCGTCGTCGAGTCCGACGAGGCCGTCCCTCGAGGCATCGAAGGCGAGGACGTCCGTGGCGGACGGCGTGGAGCTGGCGCACCGCGCCTGCGCGGTGCGGGAGCTTCGCGAGGAGGCCGGAATCGAGCTGCCCGCCGAGCTCGAGCTTCGCCCCTGGTCGCGGTGGATCACCCCCGAGGGCGCCCCGGTCCGCTTCGACACCCGGTTCTACGTCGCCCTTGCGCCGGCCCATTCCCCGCCGCGGCCCGACGGGGCCGAGACCACGGAGGCCGCCTGGATCTCACCGCGCGAGGCTCTTGAGCGCCATCGGAGCGACGAGATGCCACTGGTCTTCCCGACCATCAAGCACCTCGAGTCGCTGCTGCCCTATGCCGAGGCTCAGGAGGTGCTGGAGGCGGCTCGCAACCGCGAGATCGTGCCGGTCGTCCCGCGCGTCGTCGGCAAGGGCGACGATCGCCGCGTGGTCCTGCCGGGCGAGCCCGGATACTGACCAGCGGCCCGGCGCTCGCCATGGATGGCGGGCGGGCTATGTTTCGCTCGTGACGGCCACCCTGCCGCAGGAGGTCCGCGACGCCTTCGAGCGCTTCATCACCTGCGAGTACACGACCGTCGACGCCCGCCAGCAGCCGATCGTCTGGCCGGTGACGCCCTTCTACTCGTCCGGGGCGCCGACGCTCGACACCACGACCGGGTTGGGCTATCCGAAGAAGGCCAACGACGCTCGTCGAAACCCCCACGTGGCCATGCTGTTCTCGGACCCGACCGGCTCCGGTGTCCAGAGCGGGATCCAGGTGCTCGTACAGGGGATGGCCGAGGTCGATGACCGCGACCTGAAGGCCAACCGAGAGCGCTATGAGCGCGAGGCGGTGGTCAAGCTGCCGCGCGGCAGGTCCGTGCTTGCTGCCGCGCATCGTGCGCGGCATGGCCGGGTGGTACGTCAACCGCATCTACATCAAGGTGCGCCCGGAGCGGGTCTTCGTGTGGCCCGACGGCGACATCGCGCAGCCAGCCCGAATGTCACGATGCTCATCTGGAAGAGGTCCGCTCGGGACGTAGCCGAGGAGCCGCTGGAGCCGCACGAGCCACCCACGGGCGGGACCCTCGCATGGGATGAGCGCGTCGAGCAGCTCGGCCGCAGTTACCCGAGCGCCGTGCTCGCCTGGGTCGGACCAGACGGCTTCCCGCTGGCCGTGCGCCTCCCGGTCAGCGTCGATGCCGGCGCGCGTCGGATCTCGCTTGGGGCCGAGCCCGCGGGGCTGCCGCTGGCCGAGGGACGCGCCTGCCTGACGGCGCACGGCCACGATGCCGACTTCAAATGGCGGGAGAACTTCCAGGTCCGAGGCGACCTCGTTTCGGCTCCTGGGGGCTGGGCGCTGGTGCCCCACAAGCTCGTCGGCGGCCTGGAGCTGCCGAACCAGGGCATTCTGGGGCGCTACCGGCGCACCATGGGCAGGTCCGTTGGCTTCTACCGAACTGCGCGCCGCGAGTTGCGAAAGCGCAAGGCCCGGGCCGTCCGCTAGCCGGGACGGCTCAACTGTCCGGGAAGGACTCCAGACCTGCGTGCCAGGGACCCGCGGGGTAGGTGTGGACGCCCGACTCCTCGACCTCGTTGCGCACCCGCTTGAACAGCTCGCCGCCGTTGTCGAGCGCCGCCGTCGAGCTGATCGCGGGTGCGGTCGCCGAGCCGCCACAGGAACCACAGCTGCTGCTCTGAGACGCCGAAGTCGATCTCGTTGTCGATCGTGGTCACCCAGTCGAGGAATGCGGGGCTGAAGATCTCGCGGAGCGCGACCGGGTCGTGCTCGCTGGGCACGGTCGCCAGGAAGCGCTTGTTGAAATCCAGGCTCTCGAACTCGACCTTTCTGCGCGAGGCGCGCTGCATCGACCAGCTCGTCGGGGCGGCGCTCGATCGACTCGACGTTGAACGGGGGCATCACCTTTGCCAGGTCCGGCACCTGCGACTTGGCGAGCAGCGGCGCCGGGAAGCACGGCCTTGGAGAACAGCCCGCCCTCCTCGTGCTCGTCGGCGTCGCACGAGGCGCCCCAGAAGCCGTCGGCGAGCTGCCCGGTGAGCCGGTTCGTGCCCCCCGGACAGAGCGCCACCGGCCCACCCACCGGGTTGATTCCCCCGACCGGCTCGTAGACGAGGTCGCGATCCCTGGCCACCGCCTGCACGGTCTCCGCCCAGGCTCGGGCCTCGTCGCTCGCGCTCACAGCGCCTGCCTGAACAGCTCGGCGAACTCATCCTCCGACGTCTCCCGCGGGTTGACGAGCGTCGAGCCCTCGCCCATCGCGTCCTCGGCCAGCTGGGGGATGCCCTCCTCGGGGACGCCCACCTCCGACAGACGCCCCGGAAGACCGAGGCGCGCTCGCAGCTCACGGACGTGATCGGCGAGCGCCCGCCCGATCGACTCACCGCCACCCGCGACGTCGACCCCGAGAAGCTCGGCCGCGCCGCGGAACTGGTCGGCCACCTCGTCGCTGGCCACGGCGTTGAACTCGATCACCGGCGGCAGGTTGATCGCGTTCGCGACGCCGTGCGGAACGCCGAAGCGCGCCCCGCAGGGGTGCGACATCGAGTGGGTGATGCCGGTGGCGCCGAACCCCGTCGGCGCGATCGCCAGATTCGCGGCGATCAGCATGTTCCCGCGCGCGTCCTCGTCCGAGGTGTCGGCGACGGCGCGCTCCAGGTTGTCGCGGATCAGCCGGAGCGCCTGAAGCGCGTAGGCGTCTCCATGCGGGCTCCACTCGGTCGAGGTCACGCCCTCGATCGCGTGGGTGAGCGCGTCCATTCCGGTGGCCGCCGCGATCGGCGCCGGCAGGGTCGCGGTCGATTCGGGGTCGAGGATCGCCAGGTCCGGGGCAAGCGGGAAGTCGAGGATGAAGAGCTTGACGCCCCGCTCGGAGTCCTTGATCACCGCCACGGGGCTCGCCTCGGAGCCCGTGCCGGCGGTGGTGGGAATCGCTCCCAGCGGCGCCAGCGGCAGCGGCCGACCCATCCCGTCGCGCTCGCGCGGCAGCTGGAACACCCCCTCCCACTCACCAATCGCGCCGCCGTGGCTGAAGACCACGTTGGCGCCCTTGGTGGTGTCGATCACCGATCCCCCACCCACGGCCAGGAAGCTGTCGGCGCCCTGCCTCGGTGGCCTGCTCGGCACATCGCGCGACCACCGCGGTCTCGGAGTCCTGCGGGACGTCGTCGAAGACGCCCGCGACCTCGAGTCCGCCGTCGGCGACGCCGGCCTCGACCTTCTCCACCAGTCCGGTGCCGCGGATCACCTGGTCGGTGACCAACAGCACTCGCCCGGCCCCCTCCTTGGCGAACTCGAAGCCCGCGCTCCCGATCAGCTCACGTCCGGAGACGACCCGCGTCGGCGAAGCGAACTGGTAGAAGTCCTTGAAGGTCAAACCTCGATCAGGTCCGTGCGGCCCTGGGACTCGAGCTGGGCCTTGTAGCGCGGGAAGACCGGCTTCGTCAGCGGCACCAGCCTGAGGATCTTCGCAACCGGCCCCTTGGCCTTGATCTGGCCCCGCGCCAGCGCCACCGTCACGTTCACCTGGCCGAGCCAGAACCGGTGCGCGGTGTCGGCCTCCATCGACATCACCACCTCGGGCTCCATCTCGGACTCGCCGAAGTCGACGTCGCCCGGCTGGCCCTCCTGGAGACGCACCGTGATCGTCGAGGAGGGCTCCCGGTACTCGTAGCGAACGATCGTGTCCGCCTTGCGGAACTTCGGCGCCAGCTCCTCGTCCTGGGCGAGGTCCTGGAACAGCTTGCCCAGCGTGTCGTAGACCTCCTGCGCATCGTTGAAGTAGGCCAACTCCTCTCCTCTCCTCGTGCTTGCGGTGCCGCCGCGGGCGGATAGGCGAAATCCTATGCCGTGGCGCCCATCAACCCGGCTGGCCCAGCCTTCCACTCCGAACGCCAGGATGGCGAAAGTGGCGTATGCGCCACCGTCGCCAACTCGGTGGCCGACCGCCGCCGCCGGATCTGCCCGTATCCTGGCGCCATGAAGACCGCGCCGGGCGGCCGGCACGACTACGACTGGCTCGTGATCGGCTCAGGCTTCGGAGGCAGCGTCTCGGCGCTGCGGCTCGCCGAGAAGGGGTACCGGGTGGCGGTCGTCGAGTGCGGCAGGCGGTTCGGCGACGATGACTTCGCGAAGTCGGCCTGGAACCTTCGCCGCTACTTCTGGTCGCCGCGCCTGGGCCTGCGGGGCATCTTCCGCCTGACGCTGTTCAAGGACGTATTCATCGTCTCCGGGAACGGCGTCGGCGGTGGCAGCCTCGGCTACGCGAACACCCTCTACCGGGCTCGCCCCGCGTTCTTCAGCGACTCGCAGTGGGAGGGACTCGCCGACTGGGAGGCGGAGCTTCGACCTCACTACGACACCGCCGAGCGCATGCTCGGCGTGACCGAGTACGAGGGGATGACCGCTGCCGACGAGCTGCTGCGCGAGTACGCCGGCCAGATCGGCGTCGCCGACACCTTCGAGCACACGCGCGTCGGCGTCTTCTTCGGCGAGCCGGGCAAGCAGGTGCCCGACCCGTATTTCGGGGGCGAGGGCCCGCCGCGATCCGGCTGCATCCGCTGCGGGAGCTGCATGGTCGGCTGCCGCTACGGGGCCAAGAACACCCTGGTCAAGAACTACCTGTGGTTCGCGGAGCGTCTCGGCGCCGAGGTGCTGCCCGAGCGAGAGGCAATCGAGATCCGCCCCCTCGGGGCGGCCGACGGCTCCGACGGCTACGCGGTCACCACCGTGCACCCCGGCGCATGGCTGCGACGCCGGGCCCGGACCTTCACGGCGCGCGGCGTGGTGGTGGCCGCGGGAGCCCTCGGCACGAACCAGCTGCTCGCCAACTGCAGGCACAGCGGAGCTCTGCCCCGCCTCTCGGCGCGAATCGGCGACCTGGTGCGGACCAATTCGGAGTCGATCCAGGCGGTGACCGCACCCGACGACGGCCGCGACTTCGCCCGCTCGGTCGCGATCACCTCGAGCATCTATCCCGATCCCGACACGCACATCGAGGTCGTCACATACGGGCGCGCCGGCGACGCGATGAGCCGCCTGTTCACGACCATGACCGGGCCTGGGACCCGCGTTACGCGGCCGCTGAAGTGGATCGCCGCGATGCTTCGCCACCCCCTGCGGACCGCCCGCCTGCTGTGGCCGGTCAAGTGGTCGCAGCGAACGGTGATCCTGCTGGTCATGCAGTCGCTGGACACCGCGATGCGGCTGCGGCCAAAGCGCCGCCGGCTGGGGCGTGGCGTGCGCCTGCAGACGGAGCAGGATCCGAACCGGCCCAACCCCACCTACCTTCCCGCGGCCGAGCGGGCCGCCCGTTGGTTCGCGGAGCGCATCGACGGCATTCCGCAGAGCGCACTGACCGAGTCGATCCCTCAACATCCCCACGACCGCCCACATCCTCGGCGGAGCGGTGATCGGCGCCGACCCCGAGCGGGGCGTCGTCGACGCCCGCAACCGCGCCTTCGGCTACCTCGACCTGCTGGTCTGCGACGGGGCCGCGGTGCCGGCCAACCCGGGCGTCAACCCGAGCCTGACGATCACCGCCCTCGC
Organism: uncultured Actinomycetes bacterium; assembly: GCA_963702805.1. Lineage (GTDB taxonomy): Bacteria > Actinomycetota > Thermoleophilia > Solirubrobacterales > 70-9 > AC-56. The sequence goes on from CAVPEC010000007.1 coordinate 71,766, forward strand.
CGAGCGTGCGATGACCTTCGTCCCGGAGCGCGACCGCGCCTCGCAGCCGCACGAGCTGCCCGCGAAGCCGGCCGTGCCCGCGAGCGTCAGGCCCCGCCCGGCAACGCGCCGCGTGCGTCGGTGACGTGGCCGTTGGCGGGCGCCGGCTCGGGGCGCCCGACGTGGAAGCCCTGCGCGTAGTCGATGCCGTAGTCGCGCAGGAGCTCGAGCGTCTCTCCATCCTCGACGAACTCGGCGATCGTCCTCACGCCGAGCCCCCTCGCGACCTCGACCATCCCTCGCACCAGGACCTGATCCACCTCGCTGACCTTCAGCTTGCGGATGAAGTCACCGTCGATCTTCAGGAAGTCGAGCGGCAGGTACTTGAGGTAGTAGAAGGAGCCGAATCCGGCCCCGAAGTCGTCCAGCGCGAACCGGCAGCCCAGGTGGGTCAGCGACTCGGCGAACTCGCGCGCCTCGACCATGTTCGCGATCGCGGCCGTCTCGGTGACCTCGAAGATCAGGCGGTCGGCGTCGATGCCGTGCTCGGCGATCATCGCCTCGATCGCCGCCGGAAGCTCCTCGTCGCCGACGGAGCGCCCGGAGAGGTTCACCTCGAGCCGGATGTCGTTCCCGAGGCTCCCGCTGGCGGGCGATCAGCTCGATCGCCTGGCCACCACCCAGCGATCGAGCTCGACCACCAGCCCGGAGCGCTCGGCCGCGCCCAGGAAGGCGCCGGGCAGGATCAGCTGGCCCCCCTCGCTGAGACGCACCAACGCCTCCCATTGCGAGATGTGCCCGGAGCGGAGATCCTTGATCGGCTGCAGCGAAGAGGCTCATGCCGTCGTTCGCGAGCGCGCTCCGCACCCGCTCGGACCACGAGAGGCGCTCCTCGATCAGGGTCTCGCGCTCGGGCGCGGCTGAGTAGATCGCCAGCTGGTCGCGACCCGCCTCCTTGGCCTCGATACATCGCCATGTCGGCGCTCGCCAGGAGGCCCTCCGAATCCAGCCTCTCGCCTGGCTCGAAGAGCGCCACGCCCACGCTTGCCGTGACCCGGACGCTGCGTCCGGCGACGAAGACGGGCTGCTGGCGCAACAGCTCCAGCAGGTCGGCGGCCACTCGGCGCGACTCGCTCCTCGTCGGCCTGGGCGAGGAGCACCGCGAACTCGTCGCCGCCGAGCCGAGCCACGACGTCGCTTGAGCGAAGCCTGCGTTCGAGCACCGCGCTCGCGGCCCGGATCGTCTCGTCCCCCGCGCCGTGGCCCAGCGTGTCGTTGATCTCCTTGAAGTTGTCGAGGTCGAGGATCAGGACCGCGCCCCCGGGCCCGTAGCGGTTCACCAGGTCGATGTGGTGCGAGAGCGTGTCGATGAACCGCCGGCGGTTGAAGAGCCCGTCAGCACGTCGTGGTCGGCCAGGAACTGAAGCTGTGCCTCGAACTCCTTGCGCTCGGTGATGTCGCGGGCGATCGCGGCGACGCCGTTGACCCGGCCGTCGGGAGCGATCACCGGCGACATCGAGAGCGACACGTCGATCCAGCGCCCCTTCTCGTCCCTATGGACCGTCTCCAGGTTCTCGATCCGCTCCCCGCGCCGGATCCGCTCCAGGATGTCCTCCAGCTCGGCGGAGCGATCCTCGGTCATCAGCAGCGGAGATGGGCTTGCCGACCACCTCGGCGGCGGGGTACTCGTAGAGGCGCTCGGCGCCCCGGTTCCAGCTGACGATCGTCCCGTCGAGGTCCTGGCCGACGATCGCGTCCTCGGAGGACTCGACGATCGCGGCCAGGTGCGCCCGGAGCGTCCTCGGCCTGCTTGCGCTCCGTGAGGTCGACCACCTGAGCGAGGAAGTTGAGCGGCCCGCCGCTCTCGTCCCGGATCAGCGACATGCGGAGCTCGACCCAGACGACCGAGCCATCCGGGCGCGCGTACCGTCTCTCGGTCGAGTAGACCGACTCGTCATCGGCGAGCAGCCGCCTGATCCCGGCCGTGGCACTGGCGTCGTCCTCGTGGCTCGCGATCGACGCGACGTGCAGCGCCCAGCAGCCGCTCCTCCGGCAGGCCGGCGATCTCGCACAGCGTCCGGTTGACCCACATGAAGCGCCCCAGGCTCTCGGCTTCGACGCTGACCAGCGCCATCCCGACCGGGGCGTTCTCGAACGAGGTCCGAATGCGCTCCTGCAGGGGCTGCGACGAGCGCTCAGCGTCGCCTTGCTCATCCGCTCGTCTCCGGAGAGGGGCGCCGCGCGCGGGCGGGCTCGGCTGCGCCGAACGCAGCACGACGAACCTGGACGTCGGGGTGGGCCCGCATGCGGGGCGTACCGGAACAAACAGACAACTCCCGATTGCCCTATCGGCTCGGTGCGAACGCCACTTGAGCCGCCCCACAGCCGACGTGCGGATGCTCAGCGCGGTTCGACTTGCCGCCGCAGGTTGGTGGCGCGGTTTGGCTCGGGTCAGGACCCGGTGAACCGGCTGGCCACCTCGGGCCAGTTGACGACGTTCCACCAGGCGTCGATGTAGTCGGGCCGGCGGTTCTGGTACTTGAGGTAGTAGGCGTGCTCCCAGACGTCGACGCCGAGCAGCGGCGTCTGGCCGTCGGAGATCGGCGAGTCCTGGTTGGCCGTGCTGACGACCGCCAGTCCCGAGCCGTCGTGGACCAGCCACGCCCAGCCGGAGCCGAACCGGTTCACCCCGGCGTTCTTGAGCTCGTCCTTGAAGGCATCGAAGCCGCCGAAGGCGTCGTCGATCGCGGCCGCCAGGTCGCCCTCGGGCTCGCCGCCGCCGTCGGGGCTCATGATCTGCCAGAAGAAGGTGTGGTTGGAGTGCCCGCCGGCGTTGTTGCGGACTGGCGTGCGGATGTCGTCCGGCAGCGAGGAGAGGTTGCGGAGCACCTCGTCCACGTCGGAGTCCGCCCATTCGGTGCCCTCGAGCGCCGCATTCGCCTTGTCGACGTAGGCCTGGTGGTGCTTGTCGTGGTGGACGCGCATCGTCTGCTCGTCGATGTGGGGCTCGAGCGCGCCGTAGTCGTACGGAAGGTCGGGGACTGAGTAGGCCATTAGCTCTCCTTCTGCCTTCGGTCTCTGCGTCTCGGTGTGGTCGTTGGCTTCCCCATGGAGCCTATCCAAGCGCCTCTCGAAACCCATGACGCCAGCTCGGATAGCGCGGCTCCCAGCCCAGCTCGCGCTTCGCCTTGGCGTTCGAGGCGCCGCGGAGCTCGGTCGCGAAGGCCGCCGCGAACGGCCCCGCGACGCCAGCCGAGCCAGGAACGTCGGGACTCGGCGTGGCCGCCGTGCGCCGAGCGCCTCCGCGTAGACGGGCAGCCACTCGCGCAATGGCGCCGGCTCGTCGTCGACGACGTTGTAGATGCCGGGCGCCCCGCGCTCGAGCGAGGCGACGGTGGCCGAGGCGGCGTCGTCGGTGTGGATGAAGGAGAACATCCCCTCGCCGCGACCAACGATCGGAAAGCGGCGCCGGCGCACCTGCTCGGCGATGTTCCCGTCGGTGGCGTAGTAGGTGCCGGGCCCGTAGAACTGGCCGTAGCGCAGGACGACGCCCTCGAGCCCGGGCGTCTGCGTCGCCTCTCGCTCGTGGTCGAGCGTGGCAGTCGGCGCCGCCGCGGAAGGGCTCGGGCGCATCGGTCCAGGGCCGCGCTTCCTCGTCCTTGATCATCTCGCCCTCCGGCGCGTAGATGAAGGCGACGCCCTGGGTGATGAAGCGCCTGACACCGGCGCGCGCGCGCCGCCTCGATCAGGTTGTGGCCGCCCTCGGCCCGCGCACGGTTGGTCGGCCCGTAGTCGATCTTCCGCGGGTTGTACTCGCGGGGAAGGCGGGTGAGCTGGTTGATCACGACCTCCGGGCGCGGCATCCCGTGACCGCGACCTCCCACGGCCTCGGCGTCGAGCGCGTCGCAGACGACCGGCGGTCGCGCCGGCCGCCTCGACCGCGGCGGCGTTCTCGGCCTTGCTCGTCATCCCCGTCACCTCGTGCCCCGCGGCCACCAGCTGGCGCACCAGCGGCCGGCCGATCACTCCGCTTGCTCCGGCCACGAACACCTTCATCGCGACTCCTCCCTTCCGTCGCCTGTGATCCCTGCAGCCGCCTGAAGCCTCGGTCGCCGCCCAGACCAGGTAGGCGAACAAGCAGCGCGCCGATCGCGATGTAGACGGTGTCGAAGATCCCGCGTGCGTCGCTGCGCGCCTGGCCGACGTCGAAGGCGTGGTTGAGCGCGTGGAGGCCGTACCACAGCGCCCCGAGGGCCAGCACCGGCACCCGCCACGACGGGCGCCGGGCGGCGACGAGCACCGCAATCCCGAAGGCGAGCACGAACGCGCCCACGTCGCCCACGTAGTGGGAGTTCTCGACCCCGTAGTGGCCGACCTGGTCGAAGAAGGTGTCGGGCGCGATCAGCGCGAGGGCGCCGGATGCGGCGTTCAGGACTCCGAGCACGATGAGCACGGCCCGCATCGCTCGCTCGCTGATCACGCGGCCTCCATCCGGCGGAGGCTATAGGGACCCGGCGCCGCTTCCAGCCCCGAATGGCGAGAAAGTGGCGGTATGCGCCACTTTCTCGCCAACCGCATCGCCAATCGGGGCGGTCGGATTTGAACCGACGACCTCACCGACCCGAACGGTGCGCGCTACCAGGCTGCGCCACGCCCCGAAGGGCAGGCATTCTAAAGACCGGGCGGTGCAGCTAGTGGTACCTCTCACACCACTAGGAACCGCCCACCAACTCCACCGCGGCCTCTATCTCCTCCTTCGACGGCGAGTCGTCGAGCTGCTTGGTGCCGTTCGGGCCGCTGACCACGACGGCGGGCCCGAACGCCGGCAGGCTGAGGTCGGCGGCGAGCTTGACGTCGGCGTCGATCCGGTCCGCGACCTCGGGCGAGTCGCGGGCCTCCCTCCACGCGTCCAGGTCGAAGTCGGGGATCGCGTTGCCGATGTCGTCGAGGAACTCGTCGGAGACGGTGTGCGCCGGGGCCTCGTCCTGGTTGCGGAAGAAGAGATCGACGTACTGCCACTCCCGGTCCTGCTCGCCGGCGGCGGTCGCGGCATAGGCGGCCTTCGTGGTCTCGGCCTCGCCGAGGGAGAAGTTCCGGAACTCGAACCGCGCCGTGCCGGCACGCGCGTACTCCTCGATCAGCGGATCGACCGTCTGCAGCTCGTAGTCGTCGCAGCCCGCGCACTGAAGGTCCGTGAACACGGTGATCGTCACCGGCGCGTCGCTCGAGCCGAGGTAGGGCCCGTCCTGCTGGACGCCGGCGATCAGCTCCTGGGTCTGCTCGCCGCCGCTGATCGTGATCTTCTTCGGACCGCCCTCGCCGATCGAGAGCGAGACGACCGCCGCGAACAGGCCGACCGCGACCGCGCCCAGCAGCAGGCGCGGCAGCCACGGGCTCCTAGTCATCCGGGCGCGGAGCCGAAGGCGACGCGACAGGCTGGTGGCGGATCACGTCTACCCGGCGACCGCCTTGTAGTAGCGAACCGCGAGGCCGGTCAGCAGCGTCTCGAAGCTTTCCTCGATCGGCCCCCCGCTGTCTCGGGAGTAGGCCTCGAGCCCGCGTCGCTCGATCTCCTCGCTGCGAGCGACCACCTCGTCCACGAGGTCGGGGTGCTCGTCGCAGAAGAAGGCGCCGATCGAGTACAGCTCGGTGTCCATGAGCGACTCCAGGAAGGAGCCGGCGTCGCTGGCGGGCGGCGGGGTCTGGGGCGAAACGGGCGGTGCCTCGTCGGCCATGGTGCCGACATCGTAGATGCGCTTCGCGGCCGGCCACGACCAGACCTGCGCCGGGAGGCGATCCGGCGACCGCGCCGGGCGGGCCCGCGCGCCTGATGTGGCGCAATTTGCAAGGAATAGCATTGACACATCCGCCCGAGACGATAAAAATCGGGGGCGCAAACAACAGGAGGAGACAAACGCGTGGCCATTCACTTGACGCCCACCGAGCTCGCCGAGGAAGTGCAGATGAAGCGGCGCGAGGTGATCTCGAAGTGCATGGAGATGGGCGTCCCAATCTTCAACGGCCGGATCGACAAGACACTCTTCCTCTCCTCGCTGCGCCGTGTCACGCAGCAACCGAAGCAGCCCCAGGCTGCTGCCTAGTCCCGGTCGCTGGTTCGCTGATATAGCCTTCGTAGCGAGCGGCAGCTGCCGCTCGGTCGACGTTTGAGCGTCCGAACGAAGGAGGAGAGCGATGGAGACAGCGACCGTCGAGACCCGTCCGGCGACGGGTGCCGGCTCGGCGACGATCGCGGACCTCCTTCCGGCCGCGGCGAAGAACCACGGCTCCGGGCCGGCGGTGATGTATCGGGACGAGTCCGGAGAGTGGACGACCCGGAGCTTCGCCGAGGTCGGCGAGGTGGTGCGCTGGCTCGCGCTCGGTCTGATCGACCTCGGGGTTCAGAAGGGCGACAAGGTCGCGATCCTGGCCAACACGCGCCCGGAGTGGACCTACTACGACTTCGCCGCCCTGACCGCCGGCGCCACGTGGTGCCGATCTACCAGACGAACTCGCCCGAGGAATGCCAGTACGTGCTCGAGAACTCCGACGCCAAGGTGGTGATCGTCGAGGACTCCGAGCAGCTCGACAAGATCCGGCAGGTCCGCGACCGCTGCCCGAAGCTCGAGCACGTGATCCGCATGACCGGCTCCAGCGACGACGCCATCTCCGCCGATGAGCTCGGCAAGCGCGGTGCCTCGCGCAACGACTCCGAATGGGAGGAGCGCTGGCGCTCGGTTGCGCCCGACGACATCTGCACGATCATCTACACGTCGGGGACAACCGGGCCGCCGAAGGGCTGCGTGCTCTCGCACGGGAACTACCGCGCGATGCTCAACATGTCGCTGGAGTCGAGCGTGCTGGAGTCGGGGCGCATCACCTACCTCTACCTGCCCCTCGCGCACTCCTTCGCGCTCCTGATCCAGCTGCTCAGCTTCGACGTCGGTGGCATGCTCGCCTACTGGGAGCGCGATCCGCTGAAGATCCTGCCCAACCTGGCCGAGGTCAAGCCCCACTACTTCCCCTCGGTGCCGCGGATCTTCGAGAAGATCTACACGGCGGCGAATTCGAAGGCCGACAAGGCGGGCGGCGTGCAGCGCGCGATCTTCAACTGGGCGATCGGCGTCGGCCGTCGCGTTCGCGAGCTCGAGCGCCAGCGGCAAGAGCCCGTGGCCACCGCTTCGCGCCCAGCACGCGATCGCCGACCGCCTGGTGCTGTCGAACATCCGCAACCTGTTCGGCGGGCGGATCATCGAGGCGGTCTCCGGCGCCGCTCCGATCAACCCGGAGATCCTCCGCTTCTTCGACGCCAGCCGGCGTGCTGGTGCTGGAGGGCTGGGGCATGACCGAGACCTCCACCGCCGCGACCGTCTCACGGCCGGACGAGTTCAAGTTCGGGACGATCGGCAAGCCGTTCCCAGGCTGCGAGGTGAAGATCGCCCCCGACGGCGAGATCCTGGTGCGCGGCCCCAACGTCTTCCAGGGCTACTACAAGAACGAGGAGGCCACCCGCGAGACGCTCGTCGACGGCTGGCTGCACACGGGCGACATCGGGGAGATCGACTCCGACGGCTTCGTCAAGATCACCGGACGCAAGAAGGACATCATCATCACCGCCGGGGGCAAGAACATCACCCCGGCGAACATCGAGGCCGAGGTGAAGCAGCAGCCGCTGGTCTCGCAGTGCGTCGTGATCGGTGACCGCCGGCCCTACCTCGTCGCCCTGGTCACTCTCGATCCGGAGGAGGCGGTGAAGTTCGCCGGCGAGCACGGGCTTGGAGAGGACCCCGAGGCGATCGCGTCGAACGAGGAGGTCCGCAAGGCGATCGAGGACCACATCGAGCAGATGAATCAGAAGTTCGCCCGTGTCGAGCAGGTGAAGAAGTTCAAGATCCTGCCCCGCGACCTCTCCCAGGAGGGCGGCGAGCTGACGCCGACGCTGAAGGTGAAGCGCAACGTGGTCGCCGAGAAGTACGCCGCGGAGATCGAGAGCCTGTACTCGGGCTGATCGCCCGCTGAGGCCTAGTCCGGCTCCGCGGCCTCGGCGTCCGGCTCCTCCTCCTCGGAGCTCGGCTGCTGCCTGAGCAGCGCGGCCGTCGTCTGCTCCAGCACGCGCCGCCAGGCCGACTGCTTCTCGCGCTCGCGGTCCACCTGGTCGAGCACGTGGCGCACGCGGCGGGCCGAGATCTGGATGCCGTGGCGCTCGGCGATCGACTTGTAGCGCTCGTAGTCGCGAGCCAGCCTCAGGGTCACGGACTCGAAGCCGTGCTTGGCGATCTCCAGGCGGGCGCTGTAGTCGAGGATCGAGGTGCCGAACATCAACTCGTCGTCGAGCTCGGGCTCGATCAGGATGATGTCGACGCCTGGATACCGCTGCTCCCATTGCTGGACCGCGAGGTGCAGGCGCTCGTGGGAGAGCAGCCGGAAGGCCTGGTTGCCGATCGCGCTGAACCCCATGTCGGAGACGCGGCGAGCCCGGGTGCCGGTGATCGTCGGGATCCGCTTGCGGAAGTCGTTGGCGTAGGGCACCAGCGGGTTGATGACGACGATGAACTTGGCGCCGTGCTCGACCGCCACGTCGACGTTCGTGGTCGACCGGATGCCTCCGTCGATGAACTCGCGGCCGTTGATCTCCACCGGCTCATAGATCATCGGCAGGGCGCCCGAGGCCGCCACCGCGGTCGAGATCGGCACCTCGGCCCAATCGCCCTCGCCGAGCACGACCCGCTCGGTCGTGTCGAGGTCGGTCGCGGTCAGGTACAGCTCGGGGTCGAGCAGCCGGAAGTCGTTGGTCCGATCGGGGTCCGAGAGCGCTTCGGCGACGTAACGCTCGATGCCGCGCCCCGTGTAGAGGCCGGTGGGCAGGCCGCTTGCCAGGCCGGTGACCATGTCCACGGCCGACAGCTCGCTCAGGTGGCTGAGCACCTCCCTCGCCACCCCCGCGACCCGCAGCGGGAAGGTGAGCGACTTACGCACGAAGCCGCCGTAGTTGGGCTGCAGCAGGGTGCCCAGCGAGATGTCGCGGAGCGGCGATGGGAGCTCGTGGTTGAGCACCCTCATCATCTCCTCGGGGGTGATCCCGTTGGCCACCATGCTGGCCATGAACGCCCCCGCGCTGGTGCCGACGTAGACGTCGAACTCGTTGACCGTGCGGTTGACGGCGAGCAGGTCGAGGGCGCGCAGGGCGCCGACCTCATACACGCCGCCGGTGAACCCCCCACCGCCGAGGACGAGCGCCGTCTTCGAACGGCGCCGGCGACCTCTCCTGCTCCGAGTCCCCCGCGACTCCGTCCGCGGGGTCTCGAGCTCGACGACCTTCCCCATGGAGCCACCCATTATGCCTGGCCCAGCGGTTAACCTGGTCCGCCGTGCGGCGAAGGTGGTTCGCGATCGCGCTGGCGGGGCTCGCCTGCGGGCTGCTGGCCGCGCCTGATCCGGCGCCGGCGTCGATCTCACGCTCCCGGCTGCGCCACGGGCTCAGCAACCAGATGCACCGCGTGGGTGGCGCAAGCGGCGCCTGGGTGACCGACGTGGACGCGTCCGGCCACGGGACGCTGTTCAGCTCGGCGTCGCACAGGCGCCGGATCCTCGCCTCGAACACCAAGCTGTTCACGATGGCGGCCCTGCTCGACCGCTTCGGCCCCTCGGCAACGCTGAAGACGAGGCTGTACGCCCGCCCCGGAAACGCGGTCGAGGGTCACACCCTGCGAGGGAGCCTGGTCGTGGTCGGCGCCGGCGATCCGGCGCTCGGGCGCGCGGGGTTCGCGCGCGACAACGGACTTCCGCTCACTCCGCTGGGCCCTCTGGCCAATGACGTCCGCAAGGCGGGAATCAAGCGAGTGACCGGAAGGATCCGCGCCGACGACTCGATCTTCGACCGCCGCCGCGGGGTGCCCGACCACCGGCGTGGACGCTTCCGGCGAGCTGTCCCCGCTGTCGGGCCTCTCGTTCAATTCGGGCATCGCTCATGGCCACTACGCCAAGAACCCCGAGCTGGTCGCCGCGCGGGCGCTTCGGCGCAAGCTCCGGGCGAAAGGGGTCCGGGTCAAGGGAGGCACCGGCCGCGCCGACCTGCCCAGGCGGGCGCTCGCCAAGCCGCCGCTTGGAAGCGTCGGCTCACCCCGGATCCAGCAAGCTGATGTCGGCCACGCTGAAGCCGTCGAACAACTTCTTCGCCGAGATGCTCCTCAAGCGCCTGGCGGCGTCCCGGCGCGGCGCCAAGGGCACGACCCGGCGCGGCTCCCGCAAGGTGAGGAAGTTCGCCCGCAAGCTGGGCACGAACGTCCGGTTGGAGAACGGGTCCGGGCTTTCGCGCTCAGACCGAGCCTCGCCGCGCCAGGTCGGGCGGCTGCTGGTCGCGATGAGTCGTCGTTCCGGCGGCGGGACCTACCGGCGCTCGCTCCCGCTGGCGGGCGAGGAGGGGACCGTCGCCCATCGCATGAACGGCACCGCGGCCGACGGACGTTGCCGGACCAAGACCGGGACGCTGATCGGCGTCAGCGCCCTGTCCGGCTACTGCCGCGCGGGCCACGGCGCTGGTCGTCTTCTCGATCCTGATGAACTCGGTGGACGTCGACCAGGCCCGCGCGGCTCAGGACAAGATGGCCGCGCTGATCGCGCGCTACAGACGCTAGTGGGCTAGAGGAGGTCCCGCAGGCCCTTCTCGTCGATCACGTCGACGCCCAGCTCCTCGGCCTTGGCCAGCTTCGAGCCGGGGCTGTCGCCGGCGACCACGTAGTCGGTGCTCTTCGACACCGAGCCGGTCACCTTGCCGCCGGCCCGGCGAATCAGCTTGGTTGCCTCCTCCCTGGAGAGATCGGGAAGGGTGCCGGTGAGAACGAAGGTCTTGTCGTCCAAGGGCCCCGCCCCGCGCGCCGTTCCTCGGGCGAGAGCTCGAAGCGAAGCCCCCGCTCGCGCAGGCGCCGGATCAGCTCCAGGGTGGGCTCCTCCGCGAGCTCCTCACGGACCCGCTCGGCGACGATCGGGCCGACGCCCTCGACCTGCTCGATCGCCTCGGTGTCAGCCTCGATCAGGGCGTCGATGGTGCCGAAGTGCTCCGCCAGAGCCTCGGCGGTGACGTAGCCGACCTCGGGCAGCCCCAGCGCGTAGAGCACGATCCCGAAGGGCTGGCGCTTGGACGCCTCGATCGCCTCGACCAGGTTGCGGGCGGATACGTCGCCGAAGCCATCCAGCTCGGCGAGCCGCTCGGCGGTGAGGTCGTAGACGTCGGCGGGGTCGCGGATCAGCCCCTCGTCCAGAAAGCGCGCAGACAGCTTCTCGCCGAACCCCTCGATGTCCATCACCGCTGCGAAGTGCTTCACGTGCTGAAACGTCTGGCCGGGACAACCGCGCCGGTTCGGGCACAGCGTGAACACGCCGTCGCCGGGCTTCACCGTCGGCGTCCCGCAGGCAGGGCACTTGGCAGGTGGCTTGGGCCGGCGCAGGCGCTTGCCCTTGCGCCGCTGAATCAGCGGCGAGACCACCTGCGGGATCACGTCGCCGGCGCGGGTGACCACGACCTCGTCGCCCTCGCGCACGTCCTTGCGGGCGAGGTCCTCCTCGTTGTGGAGGGTGGCGGTCGAGACGGTGACACCCCCGACGCGCACCGGCTCGAGCCCGGCGAACGGGAAGAGGGCGCCGGTTCGCCCGACGTTCCAGAAGATGTGCTTGAGCTTCGTCGTCGCCGTGATCGGCGCGAACTTCCAGGCGACCGCCCAGCGCGGCTCGCGGCCCGCGACGCCCAGCTCGCGCCACAGCGTGCGCTGATCCACCTTGATCACGACGCCGTCGATCTCGAAGTCGAGCTGCTCCCGCCGATCCTCCCACCACCGGCAGCGCTCTACCACCTCGTCGGCGGTCTCGTGCACCTGGGTCTCGTCGTTCACCTTGAAGCCGCGCTCGCGCAGCCAGTCGAGCTCCTCCGCGTGGGTACCCAGGTCGAGCCCGCGCAGCGCGCCGGTGCCGTAGCACCAGATCGACAGCGGTCGCGCTGCGGCGACCTTGGGATCGAGTTGGCGGATCGAGCCCGCCGCCGCGTTTCGAGGATTTGCGAACGCGGGCTCGCCGGCCGCCGAGCGCGACTCGTTCAGCTCGGCGAACGCGCCGCGCGGCAGGTAGACCTCACCGCGCACCTCGACCAGCTCGGGGGCCTCGTCGATCCGCAGCGGGATCGCCTTGATCGTCTTCAGGTTCTGGGTCACCTCCTCGCCGATCACCCCGTCGCCCCGGGTCGCGCCGCGAGTGAAGATGCCGTTCTCGTAGGTGAGCGACATCGCCAGCCCGTCGATCTTGGGCTCGGAGACGAAGCGAAGCTCGCCCGGCCGGATGTCCAGCTGTCGCAGGCGATTGTGCAGCCGGGTCTCCCAGGCGCGGAATTCCTCGGCGTTGCGGGCGTTGGACAGCGACAGCATCGGATCCGCGTGGCGGACCTCCTTGAACTTGTCCAGCGGCTTCATGCCCCCGGCGACCCGCTGCGTGGGCGAGTCGGGGGTGCGCAGATCGGCGTGCTCCTCCTCGAGCTTGCGCAGCTCGTCGAGCAGCGCGTCGTATTCGTCGTCGCCGATCTCGGGGATCGTCGAGGACGTAGTAGCGGTGGTCGTGGCGGGCGATCTCGCGCCGGAGCTCCTCCGCGCGCTTCGCCGCGCCCTTCGCGCTCACGTGTCCTTCGCGGCGCCCGCCACCGCCCCGCGGAACATCCGGTCGAGGTCCCACTGGCGCAGCCGGTCGAGGCCCTCGCGATCGGTGAGGTCGAAGTGCACGGGCGTGAGCGAGATCCGCCCTCGGGCGACCGCGGACAGGTCGGTGCCGGGCTCGTCCTCGAAGGAGGGCTCGAAGCCGTAGATCTCGATAGCGGCGCCGGCCGTCGCCGTCCTCGTCGACCAGCCTCAGCTCGTCGTTGTAGAGGCGCTTGCCGAGCCGGGTGACCTCGATTCCCGCGGGTTCCCCGGCGGGGCAGTTGACGTTCAGGAGCGTCTCCGCCGGAAGCCGATCGGCGACCAGCAGCCGCGACCAGCTCGGCGCCCAGCCCGGCGGCGACAGCGAAGTCGAACCTGCGTCCGGGCAGGAAACCCATCTCGCGGGCGCTCGACTGCTGCGAGATCGCGATTGCCGGAATGCCCAGGACGATGCCCTCGAGCGCCGCCGCCACGGTTCCGGAGTAGGTGATGTCGTCGCCCAGGTTGGAGCCGTGGTTGATCCCGGAGACGATCAGGTCGGGGCGCTCGCCGACCAGGCCGAGGTCGCCGAAGCGAACGCAGTCGACGGGCGTGCCGTCCGTCGCGTAGGCGATCGCGCCGTCGTCGAGCTCCACCTCCTCGACCGAGAGCGGGGAGCGGGTGGTGATGCTGCGCGCGGTGGCGCTGCGGTTGGAGTCGGGCACGATCACGTGCGTCTCGATGCCCTCCAGCTCGGCCAGCGCGCGACGCAGGGCGTGCAGGCCCTCGGCCCCGATTCCGTCGTCGTTTGTGAGCAGCACCCGCATGCGGTTCGATTCTAGGGGTGGCTGGCGCCGCTTCCATTTCGGATTAGGGCGCCCTGAGATGCATGGCAGCTCTAGCTGGGGCGTTAGGGCGACCTAACCCGAACCGATTCGAGCCGCTGCGCCAACCAGAGGGTCAAGAGGCAGACACGCATGACATTTAGCGAGACCGTCCTTCTGGGCGCCCTGGCCGGATTCACCATCTACCTCGGGCTGCCGTTCGCGCGGTTCCAGCTCCTGGGCACCCGCGCCCGGGTCGCGCTCGCGATGTTTGCAGTTGGGGTGCTCGCCTTCCTGTTCGTAGATGTGATGGAGCACGGGTTCGAGATCGTCGAGGAGGCCGTCGACCGGCTACAAGGACGGCAGCGAGACACTCGGCCACGCGGTCGGCCTTGCGCTGCTGCTCGGGGGCGGGTTCGCTATGGGCAGCGCTGGCCTGGCAGTGCTCGAAGCCCGAATGCGCCCCGGCGCAGCCAAGGCGCCGCCGATCGCGGGGGGCTCCGTGGAATTGACCGTGGAAGATGCCCAGGCGCTCGAGTTCGAGGCGGCCGCCGCGCGGGCCCGCGCGCTTCGGACGGGGATGACGATCGCCGCGGCCATCGGACTCCACAACTTCGCTGAGGGCCTCGCGATCGGCGTCTCCGCGAGCACGGGCGAGATCAGCCTGGCAACCGTCCTGATCATCGGATTCGCCCTCCACAACGCGACCGAGGGCTTCGGGATCGTCGGACCACTCGGATCGGTCAGGCCGACGTGGGGCTGGCTTGCCCTCGCCGGTCTGATCGGTGGCGGCCCCACGTTCCTCGGTTCGATCGTTGGCTACAACGTCACCTCCGAGCCGCTCGAGCTCGCCTTCTACGGCGTTTCCGGCGGGGCGATCCTCTATGTGATCGGCGAGGTGTGGAACGGAATGCGCCGTTACGGACACCGGGAGCTTGGGCTCTGGCTGCTCTCCTTCGGGTTCTTTGTCGGCGTGGCTACGGACTTGATCGTCGCGTACGGCGGCGGCTGAGTCGAGTAGCCCCCGCGCGCCGCCCTCGGATACCTTGGGTCCGTGGAGCGGATCGTCGCCTGCGACGTGGACCGCTTAGTGCATCGCATGGGTGAATAGAACGGTCCACGTCTTAAAACCGGTCCACTTCTGCGGCGCCTGCCGTCCGCCGCAGCGTCGGCCCATGTCCACGATTCGCTTGCCTCCCCTAACTGTTGTGCGCGCCGCGCGGCGCCTTCGATGACGTCACGCCGGACGTGTCTGCTCTCGTTCATCACATAGATGAATAAGTCCACATTCGCCCTGACGGCAGCGTGGAGGAGCACCAGCCGACGGTCTTCGGCTAGGTTCGCCGCCTTGGCGGAGCTCGCAGACACGAACGCGGCCGCGGAGCCGGTGTGGAAGGAGCCGGTGCGAGGCGGCTACCCCGACCCGGCCGTCGTCGCCCTTCCTGGTCGCGAGCGCCTTCAGGGTTGGCGGCGCCGGACCTGGCCGCCTCCCCCGCTGTCTCACCTGACTGGGGCGGTGCCCACGCGGTTCGGCGACGGCACGGCCGAGGCCGAGATGCCCGCGTCCGGGTGGCTCGCGGCATCCACGGGGGTGATCTCCGGCGGGACTCTGGCGATCCTGGCCGACATCGCCTTCGGCTGCTCGATCGAGACCCAGCTCCCGGCGGCGACGACCTACACGACCGCGGAGCTCTCGATGTCGTTCCTGCGCCCCGCCCGCCCGGGGACCACGTTGACCGCGCACGGGCAGGCGATCCATGTGGGCCGCTCGGTCGCGCTATCGGAGGTCTTCGTCCTCGATCGCGACAGCGAGCAGCTGATCGCTCACGGGACCTCGCGCCTATCGGTCTTTCCGCCGCTGACGGATCCTCCCGAGCCCCCCGAGCGTCCGCCGGCATTCGAGCGGCGCGACTACGGGTCGCCTGACCCATTCGAGCGCCCCGCGCCCGAGGCGATCATCCCGCAGCAGGTCTGGTCGGAGCTCTCCGGGGCGGAGATCCTCCGGCGCCAGTTCGCGGGCGAGCTGCCGCCACCGCCGCTTCACCACCTGACCGGGCTGCGGCTGACCGAGGTCGGAGATGGGACGGCGACGTTCGCGCTGCCCGCGAGCGAGTGGCTGGCGAGCCCGGCGCGGCGGCTTCAGGGCGGCGTGATCGCGATGCAGGCGGACTTCGCGATGCTGGCCGCCGCGGAGACCATGGCGGCCCCCGGAGTGGCGATCGCCGGCCTCGACCTGAAGGCCAACTTCCTGCGTCCAGTCCCGCCCGACGGATCCGATCTCGTCGCGCGCGCCGAGGTGATCCACAGCGGCAGGACGATCGCGATCACACGTGCCCAGGTCACCAATGCGGACGGCAAGCCGGTCCTGCTGGCGACCGGTTCGTCCATGTACCTGCCGGGTCGGGCCGCCGATCTCGGAGGCGAGGTGGAGCTGGGTCCTAGCGAGGGCTGAACGCGGGAGCCCGGAATCGGCAAGACCACGGTCTTGACCGAGGTGTCGGGCGCGCACCAGACGGCCACTCGGTGGCACCGCCACGAGGGCGACCTGATCCTGCAGCGGGTTGCGCCTAGTAGCGCACCGCGGTGAGGTAGAGCCCGTGCGGCGGGAGCGGTCTCGCCGGCGCGCTCGCGCGGGGCGCCGCGAAGCAGCTCCTCGAAGTCATCCGCGCTCCGCCAGCCGCGCGCCACCTCCAGCATGGTGCCCACCAGGACGCGGACCATGTGTCGCATGAAGGCGTCGGCCTCGATCCAGAACTCCAAGAGCTCGCCCGGAAAGGGCTCCGCCAGCCGATGGGCCCGCCACTCGGCCTGGGCGACGTCCCGCTCGAAGCGGTCATGCTCCGTCTGGGTCGGCGTGAAGGCCGTGAAGTCGTGCCTGCCGACCATCTCCGCCGCGCAACGTGCCCAATGCCGTCCGGTCGAGCGCGTGCGGCCACCAGAACGCTCTGGAGATCTCGAGCGGGTGTTGCACCTGCGACGCGAGCACCCGGTAGCAGTAGGTTCGGGCCCGGGCGTCTCGGCGGGCGTCGAAACCGTCGGGGGCGGCCACGGCCTCGATCACCGAGATCGCCGACGGCAAGATCGCGTTCAGGCGCTGGGCGAGCGCGTCGGGCGGCTCGCCATCGAGCTCGAAGCTCGCCACCTGACCCCAGGCGTGGACGCCCGGCGTCGGTGCGACCGGCGACCGTAAGCGAGACCCGCTCGCCGCAGGATCCGCTCCAGCGCCGCCTCCAGCTCGCCCTGCACGGTGCGCAGCCCCGGCTGCGCCGCCCAGCCGGCGAACGGCGTCCCGTCGTAGGCGATCGTGAGGCGGACGACTGCCACGCGCTCGGGCGCCGACGCGGCGCTAGACCAGCTCGAGGAAGACCATCTCGGTGGAGTCCGAGCGGCGCGGGCCAAGCTTGACGATCCGCGTGTAGCCGCCGGGGCGCTCCGCGTAGCGGGGCGCGATCTCCTCGAACAGCTTGTGGACCACGAAGCGGTCCTGGCCCAGCTCGGAGAGCGCCTGGCGGCGGGCATGCAGGCCGCCGCGCTTGGCGAGCGTGATCAGCTTCTCGACCTCCGGCTTCACGGCCTTGGCCTTCGCCTGGCTGGTCTTGATCCGCTCGTGCTGGATCACCTCGCGGCACAGGTTGCGGAGCAGCGAGCGGCGGTGCGCCGCATCCCGGCTGAGCTTGTGTCTCGTCTTCCGGTGGCGCATCCTGATGCCCGCTTGCCGGCTACTCGTCCCTGAGCGTCAGGCCGAGAGCGGTGAGAGACTCGATCACTTCTTCGGTCGAGCGCTTGCCGAAGTTCGGGATCGCGTTCAGCTCCGACTCGGAGCGCTGGATGAGGTCGCCGACCGTCTGGATCCCGGCCCGCTTCAGGCAGTTGTACGCCCGCACGCCGATCTCCAGCTCCTCGATCAGGCGGTCGTCGCCCTCGCCCGTGGCAAGCGGCGCGAAGGCGGCCTCGGCCGCGCCCGCGCCGTCGCGGCTGGTCAGCTCCTCCACCCGATCGGCGTCGGTGAAGATCGCCAGGCTCTTGATCAGGATCTCGGCCGCTTCGCGGAGCGCCGAGGACGGCTCCACCGAGCCGTCGGTCTCGATCTCCAGCGACAGCTTGTCGAAGTCCGTCCGCTGGCCGACGCGCGCCGAGTCGACCGCGTAGGACGCACGACGAATCGGCGAGAAGATCGAGTCGATCGGGATCACCCCGAGCGGCTGGTCCTCGGTCTTGTTCTCCTCGGCGGGCGAGTAGCCGCGCCCGCGACCGATCGTCAGGTACATCTCCAGCTTGGTCCGCTTCTCGAGCGTGGCGATCGCGACGTCCGGGTTCAGGATCTCCACTCCGGCCGGCAGGTCGATGTCCTTCGCCTTCACCTCGCCGGGGCCGGTGGCGACCAGCGGAGCCTCGACCTCGTCTGCGTCGGTGTGCATGCGGATGACGATGTCCTTGAGGTTCAGCACCAGGTCGGTGACGTCCTCCTTCACCCCCGCGACGTCCGAGAACTCGTGAGCGACGCCCTCGATGCGAACGCTCTTGATCGCCGCGCCGCCGAGCGAGGACAGAAGCACGCGCCGCAGGCTGTTGCCGAACGTGTAGCCGAAGCCCTTGTCGAGGGGCTCGATCGTGAAGGTGCCGCGGTTGTCGGTCACCGTCTCTGAGGAGATCTTCGGGATCTGGAAGTCGGGCAGGGTTGTCATCGTTTCCTCTGGCTTGTGGTTGTGTTGGGTGTGAGCGCTACTTGGAGTAGAGCTCGACGATCAGCTGCTCCTGAACCGGCGTGGTGATCTCGCCGCGCTCGGGCAGGCGAAGGATCTTCGCGGTCAGGGCGTCGTGGTCCGCCTGCAGCCACGGCGGGACGACCGCGGTGAGCTCGGTCGCCGAGCGCACCACGTCCGCCGCCGCGGAGTTGTCACGGATCGAGATCACGTCCTCTGGGCGGACCTGGTAAGAGGGGATGTCGACTCGCCGGCCATTGACGAGCCAGTGGCCGTGGCCGATCAGCTGGCGGGACTGACGGCGCGAGGCGGCGAAGCCGAGACGCACCAGCACGTTGTCGAGCCGGCGCTCGAGCAGCCGCAGGAGGTTCTCGCCGGTGACACCCTCTTGCCGCGAGGCCTTCTGGTAATAGCCGCGGAACTGCTTCTCGAGCACCTGGTAGTAGCGCCGAGCCTTCTGCTTCTCGCGCAGCTGCTGGCGGTACTCCGACTGGCGCACGCGGCCGCGCCCGTGCTCGCCGGGCGGGTAGGACCGGCGCTCGACGCCGCACTTCTCGGTCAGGCAGCGCTGCCCCTTGAGGAACAGCTTCTGCCCCTCGCGGCGGCACTGCTTGCACTGGGGTGAGGTGTCTCGGGCCATCAGCTCACCTACACGCGCCGGCGCTTGCGGGGGCGACAGCCGTTGTGGGCTTGGGGAGTGACGTCCTTCACGGTCGTGACCTGGAGGCCGGCCGCCTGCAGCGAGCGGATCGCTGTGTCGCGACCGGAGCCCGCGCCCTTGGCGTGGACCTCCACCCGCTCGAGGCCGTGCTCCATCCCCTTGCGCGCGGCCGAGTCCGCCGTCACCTGGGCGGCGAACGGGGTCGACTTGCGCGAGCCCTTGAAGCCGGCCGAGCCGGCGGACTCCCAGCAGACGACGCTTCCGTCGGTGTCGGTGATCGTCACGATCGTGTTGTTGAAGCTCGTTTTGATATGGGCGATCCCGTAGGCGATGTTCTTCTTCACCCGCCGGCGGGAGCGGCCCTTGCCGCGTGCGGCCTTCTTCGGTTGCGCCATCCCCAGCCCTCCTACTTCGGCGTCGGCGCCTTGCGCCTGCCCGCGATGCTCATTCGGCGCGGGCCCTTGCGGCTGCGCGCGTTGGTCTTCGTTCGCTGTCCCCTGACCGGAAGCCCACGGCGGTGGCGGAGGCCGCGGTAGGCGCCGATCTCGGACAGTCGCTTGATGTTCTGGGAGCGCTCGCGGCGCAGATCCCCCTCGACCTCGTGGGACTCGACCGCCTCGCGAAGCTTCACCACCTCGTCGTCGGTGAGGTCCTTGACATAGGTGTTCGGATCGACGCCGGCGTCGGCGACGACCTTGCTCGCGGTCGAGTGGCCGATGCCGTGTACGTAGGTGAGGCCGACCTCGACGCGCTTGTTGAGCGGGATGTTTACGCCTGCGATACGTGCCAAATCACTGACCTCCACCAGCCAGTCGCGTCGCCGACGCGTACGCGTGGCGAGCTCCTGCTGCCGTTGCCGCTCGGGCTCCGCGCACCATCAATGGCGTCACCCCTGCCGCTGCTTGTGGCGCGGGTTCGAGCAGATGACCAGCACGACGCCGCGCCTCCGGACCACCCGGCAACGCTCACACATCGGCTTTACGGACGCTCTTACCTTCACCCTCTACTCGCGGGTCGTATCCAATCAGTTACGGAGAAGGCCTGCTGGCCCCATGAATCGGGCCCGCGGGCACAAAAAGACGGCCCCATGGCCGATCGAGAATGGTAGCAGGGCCGTTTCGGAGGCCGACGCCTCCTCAGGCGGGATGGGCGACCGGGCCGGTTCTTCGCTCGCTCAAGGGCGTTGACAGCTTTGACTCATTAGGAGGAATCGCGGGTTTAGGCGCCGAATCGATCCCGGTATGAATGTCCACCAGGAGATTCCGATCAAGCTCACTGCCTGGATCGATCAGGGCGTGGTTCCTCTGGTCGAGGCGCTGGACGGCTTCGAAGACGTATTGACTGTCGCCAGTTGCGAGGATGACGGCATCCAGGGTGCGTATGTCCTTTTCCGTCTCAGGGGAACCAGCGACCAAGCAACGGGCTTTGCTTCCGGCCTGGCGGCTGACCTCAATTCCGAGGAGGGCGTCTCCTTCCTGCTCCAAGCCGAGTGGCGGCCAGGAGAGAGCGAACCCTTGCTCACACTCTCGTGTCCACCGGATCAGGTGCCGCTTGTAGCGAACGTGGTCAACTCCGGCCAGACGAGGGCGTCCTCGGATACGGGTTGACGAGGGCGCCGGCGCTACTCCCTAGCCCGGCGGCTTCGAGTGCTTTCAGGGCACGCCGACCCGCTCAGGGCACGTCGCGGGTCACCGAAACGGTCTGACTCCGGCTCCGGATGCGGGCGGACGGCGTCACCAGACGCCTGGGACCAGACGGCGCGTGCGCCGCATGTAGGCGCGATACGGCTCGCCCAGCTCGTCGGCGAGCACTCGCTCCTCGTGAGTGAGGCGGAGGCCGAAGCCGATCAGCGGCGGCGCCAGGCAGAGCGGAATCGAGAGCCAGGTGCCAAGCGAGATGCCCAGGCCGAGGGCTGCCATCAGCAGCCCGGTGTAGCTCGGATGGCGGATGAGCCGGTAGGGGCCGGTGTCGACGACCTGATGGTCGGCCTGGACGACCACCGTGAACTTGAAGAAGCGACCCAGCTCGCGCACGGCCCAGGCCCTGAGAGCCAGTCCGGCCGCGAACACGGCGAGCCCGAGCGCCAAGGGCCACCATCCCGGACCTGGCAGCGCAAGATCGCCGCCCCGCCGGGCCGCCACCACCCCGAGGCCGATTCCCGCGAGCACCGACAAGGTGAGCGGGACGAAGCTTCGATCGCCGTCCTGGGTGTCGCCACCGCGCGTGCGAAGCGCGAGCGTGAGCTCGAAGATCCCCCAGCCCGCGACGCACAGCCAAAACAGAAGCCCGGCCGTGCCGCCGTGGACGACCAGAGGCTTCATCGACGCCACGGCCGGACTGTCGGCCGGTCCCTACTCCTCGTGCCAGGGAGTGAGGACGCGAGGGCCGTCCTCGGTGACGGCGACCGTGAACTCGAAGTGAGCGGCAAGCGAGCCATCGGCGGAGTACACGGCCCAGTTGTCCTCGCCCACGCGGACCTCGGGGCCGCCTGCGTTGACCATCGGCTCGAGGGCCAGCACCATGCCCGGCTCGAGCTCGGGTCCCTTGCCCGGCTCTCCGTAGTTGGGGATCTGCGGGTCCTCGTGCATGTCGCGGCCGATCCCATGGCCCACCAGCGAGCGGATGATCGAAAAGCCCTCCAGCTCGACCTGGCGCTGAATCGCGGCCGAGACGTCGCCCAGCCGGTTGCCGGGCCGCGCCTGCTCGGCGCCGGCGAGCAGCGCCTCCCTGGTGACGTCGAGCAGCTTGCGCGCCTCCGGGTTCACCGGCCCCACCGGCACCGTGATCGCCGCGTCGGCCACCCAGCCGTCCTTCGTCACCCCCACGTCGAGCGAGATGATGTCTCCGCGCTTCAGCTCATAGGCGCTCGGGATCCCGTGGACGACCATCGAGTTCGGCGAGGTGCAGATCGAGCCGGGGAAGCCACGGTAGCCCTTGAACGAGGCCTCCGCCCCCTGCGAGGTGATGAACCGCTCGGCTGCCTCGTCGAGCTCGGCCGTGGTGATGCCCGGATTGCACTTCGACCGCAGCATGCGCAGGCAGCGGGCCTGGATCACGCCCGCCGCGGCCATGCGCTCGATCTGCTCCGGAGTCTTCCTGATGATCATTGCGCGATCCTCAGGGCCCTAGAGCTCTTCCTCCATGCGCAGGGTGGCGAGCAGGGCCCTGATCCGGTCGTGGACCTCGTCGGGCTCCAGGGAGCCGTCCACCCGCCGCAACAGCCCCTTGGCCTCGTAGTGGGCCACCAGCGGCTCCGTCTTCGAGTGGTACTGACTCGAGACGGTGGCGGACGACCTCGGGCTTGTCGTCGTCTCGGATCTCCAGCCGGGCGCCGCAGATGTCGCAGACGCCCTCGTTCTTCGGGGGATCGAACTCCACGTGGAAGATGTGCCCCTCCTTCACGCACGTACGGCGACCGCCGAGGCGCCGCACCACCTCGTCGTCCGAGACCTCGATCAGGACGGCGGCGGTCAGCTCTCGGCCGAGCTCCTCCAGCTTCGCGTCGAGCGCCTCGGCCTGGGCGATCGTTCGTGGAAAGCCGTCCAGGATGAACCCGTCGCCTGCCTCGCTTCGCGAGACGCGCTCGGCGATCAGTCCCACCATCACCTCGTCCGGCACCAGGTCACCCCGATCCATGTACTCCTTCGCCGTCGTGCCGAGCTCGGTGCCCTCGCGGACCGCCGGCGCGGAGGATGTCGCCGGTGGCGTAGTACGGCAGGCGGAAGTCCTCCTGCAGCCGCTCGCCCTGGGTTCCCTTCCCCGACCCAGGCGGACCTAGTAATACGAGGTTGAGCTCAGACATCAATGGAGCTGGCGATTGACGAGGGGAACGGGCGCGAAAACGGGACTGCTATTTCAGAAAACCTTCGTAGTTGCGCATCATGAGCTGGGCTTCGAGCTGCTTCACGGTGTCGAGGGCGACGCCGATCACGATCAGGATCGACGTGCCGCCGAAGAAGAAGTTGGCCGACGTCTGGTTGATCAGGATCGTCGGCAGCGCAGCGATCGCGCCGAGGTACAGCGCCCCTGGGAAGGTGAGCCTGGACAGGATCCGGTCCAGGTATTCGGCGGTAGGTCGTCCGGGCCTCACCCCGGGGATGAAGCCCCCGTACTTCTTCAGGTTGTCCGCCTGGTCCACCGGGTTGAACGTGACCGCGGTGTAGAAGTAGGTGAAGATGACGATGAAGAACACCTCGCCCGCCACGTACGCCCAGCCGTTGGGGGTGAAGAAGGCGGCGAAGTCGCGCGCCGCGGGCGTGTTGAGGAGCTGTCCGATGGTCGGCGGGAAGGCCATGATCGAGGCCGCGAAGATCACCGGGATGACGCCGGCCATGTTGACGCGCAGCGGCAGATAGGTCGAGCCGCCGGTTGTCATCCGCCGGCCCACGATCCGCTTGGCGTACTGGACCGGAATCCGGCGCTGGCCCTCCTGCACGAAGACGATGCCGACGATCACGGCCAGGGCGATGAACGGCATCATCACCTTGAAGACCGGGTCGGGGTTCGTCCACCACGCCTGGATGCCGCTGGGGATTCGAGAGGCGATCGAGGCGAAGATCATCAGCGAGATCCCGTTCCCGATCCCGCGCTGGGTGATCAGCTCGCCCAACCACATGAGCAGGGTGGTGCCGGCGGTGAGCGCGATGACGATCAGGAACACCTTGGCGAAGGTGAGGGTGCCGACGACGCTGGCGCCCGCCTGGCTCTGGAACGACTGGAACAGGAACACGTAGCCGATCGACTGGGCGAACGCGAGCGCGACCGTGAGGTAGCGCGTGTACTGCGTGATCTTCTGCTGGCCTACCTCACCCTCCTTCTGGAGGCGCTCGAGCGTAGGGCACGACCACCGTCAGCAGCTGCAGGATGATCGAGGCCGTGATGTAGGGCATGATCCCCAGGGCGAACAGGGAGAGCCGCGAGAGGCTGCCACCGCTGAACAGGTTGAGGAAGCCGAGGATGTTGTTGCCGGCGAAGTTCGACTCGATGTCCTTGACCGAGTCGAGGTCGATTCCCGGCGCCGGGATGTAGGCGCCCAGCCGGTAGAGCAGCAGCATCGCCGCCGTGAAGGCGAGCTTCCTGCGGATCTCCGGGACCTTGAAGGCGTTGAGGATCGTCTGCAGCACGAGTTACTCCGCCGAATCCTCGCCCGATTCAGGATCCCTGCCGGCGCCCGGGCCGGCGACGACGACTTCCACGCTGCCGCCCGCCTTCTCGATCTTCTCCTTCGCCGAGGCGCTGAAGGCGTGGGCGCGGACGCTGAGCTTCTTGGTCAGCTCGCCCCGTCCCAGGACCTTCACCGGGTGGCGGCGCTTGGCGAGCCCCGCGGCTCGCAGCGTCTCGGGCGTCACCTCGTCGCCGGCGCCGAAGCGGGCCTCGAGGTCGGCGACGTTGACCGGCTGGGTGTGGGTGCGGAACTGCTCGAAGGGCATCGACATCTTGCGGCGCGGGCCACGCAGCTTGCGGGTCCGCATGTGGATCGGGTTCTGTCCGCCCTCGTACCCGGGCTTCCGCTTGTTGCCCGAGCGGGCGCCGGCGCCCTTGTGGCCACGGCCGGCGGTCTTGCCGAGGCCGGATCCGGCGCCGCGGCCGACGCGCTTGCGAGGACGGCGGGAGCCCGGCTTCGGGCGCAGGGAATGCAGCCCGATCTCCGGTGGGGCGAGGCGGGGCATCAGGATCCCCCTTCCTCTCGGACCTCCACCATGTGGCCCACGACCCGGAGCATGCCTCGCAGCTCGGGGCTGTCGGCCCGCCTGGACTCGCGGCCGATCCGGCCGAGCCTGAGCGAGCGAAGCGTGCCCGCGCTGCCTGGGGCTGGCTCCATTGACGGAGCGAGTCTGCTTGATGACGAGCTCAGCCACCCGAATCACCACCGCCGGAACGCTCGCCTTCGGCTCCCGCTCCGCTTTCGGCCGGCGACTGATCGCCTTCGGCTGGCTGCTCGGCTTCGCCCGACGGCCGGTCGCCTTCGGCTGGCTGCTGCGGCTTCGCCGGACGGCTGGTCGCCTTCGGCTGCCTTCGCAGGTTCGGTCGCTTGGCCCACCGCCTGGGTGACCTTGGCGCCGTTCTTCTGGATGCCCAGCACCTGGTTGACGCTCAGGCCGCGAAGCTTGGCGACCTGCTCCGGACGGCGCAGGCTCATCAACCCCTGCATCGTCGCCTTGACGAGGTTGATCGGGTTCTGGGTGCCGATGCTCTTCGTGAGCACGTCACGGATGCCCGCCAGCTCCAGCACCGCGCGCACGCCGCCGCCGGCGATCACGCCGGTACCGGGGCTCGCTGGACGAAGCACGACGTGGCCGGCGCCGAATCGGCCGATGATCCGGTGCGGGATCGTCTGGCCGTACATGGGCACGCGAATGAGGCTCTTGCGTGCGTTCTCGACCGCCTTCTGGATCGCGAGAGGCACCTCGCGCGCCTTTCCGTAGCCGATCCCGACCACGGAGCCCTC
The DNA here is from genome assembly GCA_963702805.1 of uncultured Actinomycetes bacterium. GTDB lineage: Bacteria > Actinomycetota > Thermoleophilia > Solirubrobacterales > 70-9 > AC-56. The sequence continues at coordinate 97,031 of CAVPEC010000007.1, forward strand.
ATCGCCCACGGCGACCAGGGCGGTGAACGAGAAGCGACGGCCGCCCTTGACGACCTTGGCGACGCGATTGATCTCGATCACCCGCTCCTGCAGGTCGAGGCCCTGCGGGCTGACTGTCTCGATCTCGTGATTCATGCGGCGATCAGCAAGGTAGCGGGTTAGAACCTCAGCCCGCCCTCGCGAGCGCCCTCGGCGAGGGCCCGGACGCGGCCGTGGTACCGGTAGCCGCCGCGATCGAAGACGCAGGTCTCGATGCCCGCCTGCTTCGCACGCTCGGCAAGGAGCTCGCCGGCTCGCTTCGCCTGCGCCATCGACTCCATTCCGCGCAGCTCGGTCTCCGTCCAGGCCACGGCCACCAGGGTGCGTGCCTCGCGGTCGTCGATCAGCTGCGCGAAGACGCCGCGGTTGGAGCGAAAGACCGACAGGCGCGGACGCTCGGCGGTGCCCCACGCCTTGGCCCGGACCCTGCGGCGGCGACGCAGCCTCTGCTGGGGCTTGGTGAGGACGGCCACGTCAGGCTCGCTTCCCGACCTTGCGGCGCACGTGCTCGCCGGCGTAGCGGATGCCCTTGCCCTTGTACGGCTCAGGCGGGCGGGAGCGGCGGATGCGCGCGGCCATCTCACCGACGAGTTGCTTGTCGATGCCCCTCACCACAACCTGGGTCGGGATCGGCACCTCGAACTCGATGCCCTCCGGAGCCGTCACCGAGACCGGGTGCGAATAGCCCACGTTCAGCTCGAGGGCCTTGCCCTGAAGACGGGCCCGGTAGCCGACTCCCTGGATCTCGAGCCGCTTCTCGTAGCCCTCGGTGACGCCCTGGACCATGTTCGCGATCAGGCTGCGCGTCAGGCCATGCAGGGCGCGGTGCTCGCCGCGATCGGTCGGCCGCTCGACCGTCAGCGTGGCAACGGGGGCCTCGGCCCCCTCAACCCCGTCCGGGGCGGAGCGTTCATCTTGAGTGATCTTCATCTCCCGGCTCACGGTCTGGCTCAGCTCTCCCTTCGGCCCCTTGACCGAGACGAGGCCGGTCGCAACGTCGACCGTGACGCCGTTCGGGATCGCGATTGGCTTTCGTCCGATTCGGCTCATCGGATCACCACACGTAAGCGACGACCTCGCCGCCAACGCCGCGGTGACTCGCCTCATGGCCCGTCATCACGCCAACCGAGGTCGAGAGGATCGCCGTTCCCATCCCACCCAGGACGCGCGGTATCTCCTCGTGGGTGACGTAGCGACGCCGGCCCGGACGCGACACGCGCTTCAGCCCGCTGATCACCGTCCGGCGCCCGTCCGTGTACTTGAGCTTGATCCGGATCGCCTCGCCCACCGGGGTCGGCTCGAGCGCGTACTCGGTGATGTAGCCCTGCTCGGCGAGGATCCGCGTCATCTCCTTCTTCAGCCGGGATGCGGGCACCTCGACCTCCGCGTGCTGCGCGGCGATCGCGTTGCGAACGCGGGTCAGGTAGTCGGATATCGGGTCGTTCACCATCGGCGTGGTCCAGGCTTCACCAGCTGGACTTGGTCATCCCGGGGATGTAGCCCTTGTGCGCGAGCTCCCGCAGGCACAGTCGGCAGAGACCGAACTTGCGATAGTAGGCACGCGACCGCCCGCAGCGTCGGCAGCGGCTGTAGCCCCGGCTCTTGTACTTCGGTTTGCGCTGCTGTCGCACTCTCTGTGAAGTCTTGGCCATCTATTTGGATTCCTCGGAATCCTCGGCTGAAGCCTCGGATTCCTCGGACCGTCCCTCCTCGGACGGGGTCGGTTCTCCTTCAACGCCCTCTTCCCCCTCCTCCTCGGGCCGGACGCGCTTCGCGTAGGCCTCCGGGTTCTCTTCCTTGAGCTGCTCGAGAGCGGCTGCCTCGGCCTCGGCGCGCTTGCGCGCCTCCTCCCTGCGCCGCTCCTCCTCCTCGGCTTCGTGGTCGACCTCGCCCGGCCGGCCCTCGGCCGAGAACGGGAATCCGAGTGCGAGCAGCATCTCGAAGGCTTCCTCGTCGCTCGACGCGCTGGTCGTGATCGTCACGTCCAGCCCGCGCACCTCGTCGATCGAGTCGTAGTCGATCTCGGGAAAGATCAGCTGCTCGCGGAGGCCCAGCGAATAGTTGCCGCGCCCGTCGAAGGAGCGGGGGTTGAGCCCGCGGAAGTCGCGAATGCGCGGAATCGCGATCGAGATCAGCCGGTCGACGAACTCCCACATCCGCGCCCCTCTGAGGGTCACGGCGACTCCCACCGGCATCCCGGCGCGAACCTTGAACGAGGCGATCGACTTGCGGGCGCGCCGCACGTTCGGGCGCTGTCCCGAGATCACCCCGAGCTGCTCGGTCGCCGCCTCGAGCACCGAGCTCGTCTGCTTGGCGTCGCCGACGCCCATGTTGACCGTGACCTTCTCGAGGCGTGGGACCTCCATGCGATTGCGGTAGCCGAACTTGGCGGTCAGCCGCTCGGCGACCTCGCTCTCGAAGAGATCGCGCAGCCTCGGCGGCGGGGCCGCGCGTTGGGCTTCTGTGGTGGTCGCTTCCATCGCTGGCAGTCTCCTACTCGATCGCGCTGCCGGTGCGCTTCGCGTAGCGCTCGCGCTTGCCGTCCGCGGCCGCGCGGACGCCGACGCGGGTCGGCTTGTTGTCGGTCGGATCGAGCAGCATCACGTTGGACACGTGGATCGGGCCCTCCTTCTCGATGATGCCGCCCGCCTGGGCGCTCTTCTGGGTGTCCTTGATCGACCGCGGGCGCTGGCTGCGCTTGACCATGTTCAGCCCCTCGATGTACACCCGACGCTTGGCGGGATCGGTGCGGAGCACCCGGCCCGTCTTGCCGCGGTCCTTGCCACCGGTGACGACCACGGTGTCGTCCTTGCGGATCTTCATCGCCTTCGCCATCGCTACAAGACCTCAGGGGCGAGCGAGACGATCTTCATGAAGTTGCGGTCGCGCAGCTCCCGGGCCACGGGGCCGAAGATGCGGGTTCCGCGCGGGTTGCGCTGCGGATCGATCAGCACCGCGGCATTCTCGTCGAAGGCGATGTAGGTGCCGTCGGGACGCCCCAGCTGCTTCTTGGTGCGCACGATCACGGCCTGCACGACCTCGCCCTTGCGCACGCCGCCGTGAGGCGCCGCCTGCTTGACCGTCGCCGTGATCACGTCGCCCACACTGGCATAGCGCCGATGGTGCCCACCCTTGACCCGGATGCAGAGGATCTCCCGGGCGCCCGAGTTGTCCGCGACCCTGAGCTTGGTCTCCTGCTGGATCATCGGGGCGCTCGCTCCAGGACGTCGAGCAGCCGCCAGCGCTTGGTGCGGGACAGGGGCCGTGACTCGATGATTCGGACGACGTCACCCTCCTGTGCCTGATTGGCCTCGTCGTGGGCGCGAAGCTTGCTGGTCCGGCGAACGACCTTCTCGTAGGTCCGGTGGCGCCTCACGACCGCGATCTCGACGGTGATCGTCTTGTCGCCGCCGGCCGAGACCACCACGCCCTGACGCACCTTCTTCGCCCCCGGCTGGCGCGGCGCCGCGGGTGTTCCCGTGCCCGGCTCGCCGCGCTTGCCCCGGCGGGTGGCTCGGTAACGCCGGCGGCGCTCCTTGGAAACGTGGCGCTGCTCGGCGCGCTCGGTCGCCCGCTGCTCGGGTGTGCGGGGAGGACCGGGTGGACCGGCGGCGCGTGAGCGCTTCAACCTACGCCGGGCCTTCGGGCCCAGATCACTGCCGTCCGCCTCCTCGGCTTCGCCTCCGGGGGCGGACGGGTCTGCGGCGGCCGGCTCGGCTTCGCCTCCGGGGGCGGACGGGTCTGCGGCGGCCTCCTCGGCCACAGCTTCCTCGGCAGCCTCAGGCTCGGCCGCCTGCTCCGCGGCCGGCTCCTCGACAGCCTCCGGGGCCTCGGGCTGGTCGCCCGCTTCGGGCTCCTGGCCTTCCTCTTGCTCTGGCTTCTCTTCCTCGCTCATCTCAGTTCTTTCTGAAGGTCGATGCCGCGCTGGCGCGCCACCGTCAGCAGGCGGGCGACGTCGCGGCGCGCCCCCGGCAGGCCCGTCGTGTTCTCGAGCTCGCCGGTTGCGTGGCGGAAGCGCAGGCTGAACGCCTCCTCGCGTGCCTGTTTGAGCCGCTCGACCAGGTCGTGGTCGCTGAGCGCGTGGACGTCCGACCCCTTCACTCCGCGGCCCCCTCGCGCTTCACGAACTTCGTCTTTATGGGCAGCTTGTGTCCGGCGAGCCGGATCGCCTCGCGCGCCAGCTCCTCGGGCACGCCGGCGAGCTCGAACATCACGCGACCGGGCTTGACGACGGCCACCCACCCCTCGGGATTGCCCTTGCCCGATCCCATCCGGGTCTCGGCCGGCTTCTTGGTGAAGGGCTTGTCCGGGAAGACGTTGATCCAGACCTTCCCGCCGCGCTTGATCTTCCGGGTCATGGCGACGCGGGCGGCCTCGATCTGGCGGTTGGTGATCCAGCCGCGATCGAGCGCCTTCAGCCCGTACTCGCCGAAGGTCACCTGATGGCCGCCCTTCGAGTTGCCGCGCATGCGCCCACGCTGGACCTTGCGGTGCTTGACGCGCTTCGGCATCAGCACTATTCGTCACCCCCCTCGGCCTTGGGCTCGCCGTCCTCGGCCTTGGGCTCGCCGTCCTCGGCCTTCGGCTCGCCGTCCTCGGCCTTGGGCTCGGCGGGCGGCAGCCTGCTCGGCTGCCTGGGGACGCTCGGCTTCGTCTGCCACGCCGTCGCCGCCTTCGGCCGCCGGCGGCGGCGCAACCTGTGGCTCGGGCGCCTGAGCTGGCTCGGCGGCTGGCGTGGGCTGGGCGGCCGGCGTGGCCTCGGCGGCGGGCGTGGGCGGCGGCCGGCGTGGCCGCAGCGGCGGGCGTAGCCGCGGCGGCCGGGGGCGGCCGGCTGGGGGACCGGCGCAGCGGGCGCCTGCGGCCGGGCCCGTGCAGCGGACGGCGGGCGGCGCTCCGGGCGGCCCGGGCGCTGGCGCGCAGAGCGCGGCGTCAGCGTCTCGGCGCCTTCCTCCCCGTGGGAGGGCCCGTAGCCCTCGGGCATCACCTCGCCCTTGTTGATCCAGCACTTGACGCCGATGCGGCCGGTCGTGGTGCGGGCCTCGACGAACCCGTAGTCGATGTCGGCGCGCAGGGTATGGAGCGGAACGCGGCCGTCGGAGTAGCCCTCGGTGCGGGCCATCTCGGCGCCGCCCAGCCGGCCTGAGACCTGGACCTTGACGCCCTTGGCGCCCGAGCGCATCGCCGAGGTGAGGGCCCGTTTCATCGCGCGCCGGAACGCAACCCGGTTCTGGAGCTGCTCGGCAATCGACTGGGCGACCAGCTTGGCGTCCAGCTCGGGGCGCTTGATCTCGCGGATATTGACCTTGACCGGCTTGTTCATGAGCTTGTGCAGGTCACGGCGCAGCGCGTCCACCTCGGAGCCCGACTTGCCGATCACGATCCCCGGTCGCGCGGTGTGGATGTCGACCGTGACCTCGCCGCGCTGCTTGACGATCCGGATGTCGGAGAGCCCGGCGTGCGCGAGCTTGCGCTGGATGTGGTCGCGGATCGCGATGTCCTCGAACAGGTAGTCCGCGAACTCGCGCTCGTTGAACCAGGTCGACTGCCAGTCGTGGATGTAGCCGACCCGGAAGCCTTCGGGGTGAATCTTCTGTCCCATCGTCCCTTTCGTCAGACGGTCGGCGTGAGCGCAACGCTCACGTGGCTTGTTCGCTTTTCGATCCTGGTGGCGCGGCCGCGCGCGCGAGCCCGCCAGCGCTTCAGCGTCGGGCCGTCGTCGACCTGGATCTCCGCGATCTGCAGATCCTCGGCCACGAGCTCGTGATTGTTCTCCGCGTTGGCGGCTGCGGAAGCGATCAGCTTCGCGATGTCGCGCGAAGCGCCGCGGGCCGAGAACTCGAGCAGGGTGCGTGCCTGGGGCACGGTGAGGCCGCGCACCTGGTCGGCCACCAGTCGCGCCTTGCGCGGCGCGACGCGCACGTAACGCGCGCTGGCGCGCACCACCGGCCCGTCGGACTCTTCTCCTCGGCGCTCGGCCATCTATCGCTCCGCCTTGGACCCGGAGTGCGCCCGGAAGGTGCGTGTCGGTGCGAATTCGCCCAGCTTGTGCCCCACCATCGACTCGGAGACGAACACCGGGACGTGCTTTCGTCCGTCGTGAACGGCGATCGTGTGGCCGACCATGTCCGGGAAGATCGTCGAGCCCCTCGACCAGGTCTTGATCATCTGCTTGGAGCCGCTCTCGTTCATCTGCTGGATCCGCCTCAGCAGGCGTTCCTCGACGAACGGGCCCTTCTTGGTCGACCGTCCCATCGCTCTACCTCTTCTTCTTCCCGCGCCGGCGGCCCCGGACGATCATCGCGTCGGAGCGCTTGCCCTTCTTGCGCGTCCGGTATCCCAGCGTCGGCTTGCCCCAGGGGGTCTCGGGATGGCCGCCGGGCGTGTGGTGCGCCTCGCCGCCGCCGTGCGGGTGGTCGACGGGGTTCATCGCCACGCCGCGAGTCTGCGGGCGGCGCCCCTTGTGGCGGGAGCGGCCCGCCTTGCCCAGCTTGATGTTCTGGTGCTCGGCGTTGGAGAGCACGCCCACGGTGGCGCGGCAGTCGGCGTGCACCATCCGCATCTCCGAGGACGGGAGGCGCAGGGTCACCCTCTGGCCCTCCTTCGCCGCCACCTGGATCCCCGAGCCCGCCGCGCGTCCGAGGCGTCCACCCTGGCCCGGAACCAGCTCGACGTTGTGCACGATGGTCCCGGTGGGGATCGAGCGCAGCGGCAGCGCATTGCCCGGCCGGATGTCGGCGCGCTCGCCCGACTCCACCGGACTGCCGGGCTGTAGTCCCTGCGGAGCGAGGATGTAGCGCTTCTCGCCGTCCGCGTACTGCACCAAGGCGATGTAGCAGGTGCGGTTCGGGTCGTACTCGATCGTCGCCACCCTGCGCCGGCACGCCGTCCTTGCGGCGCTTGAAGTCGATCCGGCGGTAGCGGCGCTTGGCGCCGCCGCCGCGGTGTCGCGACGTGATCCGCCCGTGGGCGTTGCGTCCGCCGCTCTTCGACTTGCCCTGGTCAGCGGCTTGTGAGGCTGCTCCGTGCTCAGCTCGTCGCGAAGCTGGTAGGTCGCGAAGCGCCTCCCCGGGCTGGTTGGCTTGGTCTTTCGGATCGGCATGGATCAGTTGCTCGTGGCTCGCTCGCTCGTCATTCGGCCACCGCGGCGCCCTCGAACAGCTCGATCCGCTCCCCGGGCGCCAGCTGCACGACCGCCTTCTTCCACGAGCGGGTGCGGCCGCTGTGCAGCCCGCGCCGCTTCGGCTTCGAGCGCACCTTGGCGGTGCGCACGGCCTTTACGCGCACCTCGAAGATCTCCTCGACCGCGCGGGCGATCTGGGTCTTGTGCGCTCGCTCGTCGACTCGGAACGTGTACTTGCCGTCAGCCATCAGCGCGTAGCTCTTCTCCGAGACGACCGGCTCGATGATCAACTGGCGGGCGTCCATCTCTACTCCGTCGAATCCTCGCTGGGGTCGGATTCCTCGGGGGAGCTGCCGCGGGACGGATCGCCTGCCCGCGCCGCTCAGCACGTCCAGAGCCTTCTGGGAGACGACCAGGGAAGCGTGGCCGATGACGTCCGCGACGCCCGTCGCGGTCGCCTCGAGCACGGTGACGCCGGGGATGTTGCGGAAGCTCTTCAGCGCCGCCACCTCCTCCGCGTCCAGGACCACCAGCGTCGGACCCGTCGGGCCCCAGTCGTCGAGCGCCTCGGCTGCCTGCTTGGTGGCCGGCTGGTCGAAGCTCGCGCCGTCGAGCACCGCGACGCTGCCGCGGGCGCCATGCACCGACAGCGCCGCCCGCAGCGCCCGGCGGCGAGCCTTGCGGTTCACCTTCACGGCGTAGTCGCGTGGCGTCGGCCCGAAGGCGGCGCCTCCGCCGCGGCGGTGCGGGGCGCTCAGCGCGCCCACGCGGGCACGCCCGGTGCCCTTCTGGCGCCAGGCCTTGGCGGTGGTCATCGAGACCTCGCCCCGGCCAAGCGTGGACGCCGTGCCGCGGCGCCGGGCCGCGAGGTCGGCGCGCGCCGTCTCGTGGACGAGCGACTCGTGGAACTCCTCGCCGAACACGGCCGCCGGGAGGTCGGCCTTGGTGGTCTTGCCCAGCACGGGCGCCTTCGCGGGCGCCATCACTCGCTCCTCACCTCGACGGTGCCGTTGCGTGGGCCCGGCACCGCGCCCTTGACGAGCAGCAGGTTGCGCTCTGGATCCACCTCCACGACCTCGAGGCGTCGCTGGGTGATGCGCTTGCCGCCCATGCGGCCGGGCATCCCCATGCCCTTGAAGACGCGCGCGGGGTCGGCGCTGGCCCCGATCGAGCCCGGAGCGCGAACGTTGTGTGAGCCGTGGCGTCACCGGTCCGCGGCTGAAGTTGTGGCGGCGGATCGTGCCCGCAAACCCCTTGCCGATCGCGACCCCGGACACCTTCACCTGCTGCCCCGGCTCGAACTGCTCGACGGTGAGCAGCTCGCCGACCTGGTGCCCCTCGGTGTCGCGGAACTCGACCAGTGTGCTGGCGGGCGGAGCGCCCGCCTTCTTCAGGTGTCCGAGCTCCGCCTTCGTGAGCTTGCGCTCCGGCACCTCTCCGAAGGCGAGCTGCACCGCGGCGTAGCCGTCGCGGTCGGCGTCGCGCACGGCGGTGACGGGACACGGGCCGGCCTCGATCACGGTAACGGGCACCCGGGTGCCGTCCTCAGCGAACACCTGCGTCATCCCGAGCTTCTTGCCGATGATCGCCGCCATCATTCACCGCTAGGTCTTGATCTCGATGTCGACGCCGGCGGGGAGCGCATCCAGACGCTGGAGGGAATCGATCGTCTTCGGGGTCGGCTGGTGGATGTCGATCAGGCGCTTGTGGGTGCGGATCTCGAAGTGCTCGCGCGAGTCCTTGTCCTTGAACGGCGAGCGAATCACGCAGTACACGTTCTTGTCGGTGGGCAGGGGCACGGGCCCGGCGACGCGCGCGCCGGTGCGTTGGGCCGTCTCCACGATCTCCCGCGCCGCCCGGTCGATGGCGTCGTGGTCGTACGCCTTCAGGCGGATGCGGATCTTGTTCGCTGTTATCGCTGACATGGGTCCTATCGCGCAGATGGGGCGCCGCCCCGGTGTTGGGGCGCCGCCCCGGTCGTATGTCCTTTCATTTCTCCCGCGGCCAGGCCGCGGGGCCAATAAGGGGGCCGGCCCCTGGCCGGCCCTCAGTCATTACTCGACAATCTCGGAGACGACCCCCGAGCCTACAGTGCGACCCCCCTCGCGGATCGCGAACCGAAGGCCCTTGTCCATGGCGATCGGCTGGATCAGCTCGATCGTCATCTCGACGTTGTCTCCCGGCATCACCATCTCCGTGCCCTCGGGGAGGTTCGCCACCCCGGTCACGTCGGTGGTCCGGAAGTAGAACTGCGGCCGGTATCCGGAGAAGAACGGGGTGTGACGACCGCCCTCCTCCTTCTTCAGGCAGTAGACCTCCGACTTGAACTTGGTGTGCGGGGTGATCGAGCCGGGCTTGCACAGCACCTGGCCGCGCTCGATGTCCTCGCGCTTCGTGCCCCGAAGCAGGCAACCGACGTTGTCGCCGGCCTGTCCCTGGTCCAGGATCTTGCGGAACATCTCGACCCCGGTGACCACGGTCTTGCTGGTGTCCGTGATGCCGACGATCTCGACCTCGTCGCCGGTGTTGACGATTCCCTGCTCGATCCGGCCCGTGGCGACGGTGCCGCGACCGGTGATCGAGAAGATGTCCTCGATCGGCATCAGGAACGGCTTGTCGAGGTCGCGCTCGAGGCTCGGGAATGTAGGTGTCGAGCGCCTCGGCGAGGTCGAGGATCGCCTGCTTGGCCTCCTCGTCGCCCTCCAGCGCCTTCAGCGCCGAGCCCTTGATCACGGGGGTGTCGTCCCCCGGGAACTCGTACGCCTTGAGCAGGTCGCGGACCTCCTCCTCGACCAGCTCGAGGATCTCGGGGTCGTCGACCATGTCGACCTTGTTCAGGAAGACGACGACGTAGGGCACGTTCACCTGGCGAGCGAGCAGGATGTGCTCCCGCGTCTGCGGCATCGGGCCGTCGTCCGCGCCGACCACCAGGATCGCGCCGTCCATCTGCGCGGCGCCGGTGATCATGTTCTTCACGTAGTCCTGGTGCCCAGGGCAGTCGACGTGGGCGTAGTGGCGGTTCTCGGTCTCGTACTCGACGTGGGCGGTCGCGATCGTGATCCCGCGCTCCTTCTCCTCGGGGGCGTTGTCGATCGACTCGAACGAACGCACCTCGGTGTCGGAGCCCTGCTCGGCGAGCACCTTGGTGATCGCCGCGGTCAGCGTCGTCTTGCCGTGGTCGATGTGACCGATCGTGCCGACGTTGACGTGCGGCTTATCGCGTTCGAACTTTGCCTTGGACATCTCGCTCCTTTTGGTGCTCGCGGGTTTCTCTCGAAGTTGTCTGTTCAAAGTCTGGGCTCACCACTGGGGCGAACCCCGGAAATATAGGAAAACTAGGCCGCCACCATGGGAAAGCTACGCCGCAGCCACGGGTTCGGGGCTGCGGTGGTCGACGATCTGCTCTGCGATGCTCGCCGGAACCTCCTCGTAGCGCTCGAACTGCATCGTGTAGGTGGCGCGGCCCTGGGTCGAGGATCGCAGGTCGGTCGCGTATCCGAACATCTCGCCCAGGGGGACGAACGCCTGGATGGCCACCGCGTTGCCGCGCGGCTCCTGGCCCTGGACCTTGCCGCGCCGCCGTGAGAGGTCACCTATGACCTCGCCGAGGAACTCCTCGGGAGTGACGACCTCGACAGCCATCACGGGCTCGAGCAGGACGGGATCGGCGCGACGGGCGGCCTCCTGAACGGCCATCGAGCCGGCGATCTTGAACGCCATCTCCGAGGAGTCGACGTCGTGATAGGAGCCGTCGACCAGCTCGACTCGCACGTCGACCATCGGGTAGCCGGCGCGGATGCCGCTTGCCAGCGCCTCCTCGATGCCCTGCTCGACCGCCGGGATGAACTCGCTCGGGATCGCCCCGCCCTTGATCTTGTTGACGAAGTCGAACCCCTCGCCGGGAGCGGGCTCGAGGTTGACGACGACGTGGCCGTACTGGCCCCGACCGCCGGTCTGCCGAACGAAGCGGCCGGCGACCTTCTGTGCGGGACGCCGGACCGTCTCGCGGTAGGCGACCTGGGGGCGGCCGACATTGGCGTCGACGCTGAACTCGCGGAGCAGGCGGTCGACGATCACCTCGAGGTGCAGCTCGCCCATGCCGTGAATCAGGGTCTGGCCCGTCTCCTCGTCCGATTCCACCTGGAAGGTGGGGTCCTCCTCGGCCAGCCGTGCGAGGCTGGCCGAGAGCTTCTCCTGGTCGGCCTTCGTCTTCGGCTCGATCGCCACCGCGATCACGGGCTCGGGGAACTCGATCGTCTCCAGCAGGATCGGGGCGTCGGGCGCGCAGAGCGTGTCGCCGGTGCCCGTCTGCTTCAGGCCCACGCCGGCGCAGATGTCCCCCGCGAAGCACTCCTCGAACTCCTCACGGTGGTTGGCGTGCATCATCAACAGCCGGCCGATCCGTTCCGTGCGGCCGGTGGAGGAGTTCAGCACCCGGCTACCGGCGCTCAGCTTGCCCGAGTAGACCCGAAAGTAGGTGAGCTTGCCGACGTAGGGATCGGCCATCACCTTGAATGCGAGGGCCGCGAAGGGTGCGTTCTCGTCGGCGGGGCGCTCCGCGATCCTGTCCGCCCCATCTTCGGATCCGCCGTCGTCCCGCGCGGCGGCTGCCCCCTTGCGGGGCGGCTCGATGCCCTGCATCGGCGGCACCTCGAGCGGCGACGGCAAGAGCTCGACGATCGCGTCGAGCAGCGGCTGCACGCCCTTGTTCTTGAACGAGGATCCGCACAGCACCGGGGTCACCTTGGTGTCGAGCGTGGCCCTGTGCAGCGAGGTTGCGATCCGCTCGTGGGGGATCTCCTCGTCGTTCAGGTAGGCCTCCATCAGCTCGTCGTCGTAGTCGGCGCACGCCTCGATCAGGTGCGTGCGCGCGTCGCGGGCCCGCTCGGCCAGCTCTGCCGGGATCTCGCCGTAGGAGAACTCGACCCCGAGCTCGTCGGTCCACACCAGGGCCTTGTTCTCGATCAGGTCGACCACGCCCTCGAACGAGCCCTCGTTGCCGATCGGCAGCTGGATCGGCAGCGGGTTGGCGCCCAGTCGCTCGCGCATCGTCTCGACCGCGTTGTCGAAGTCGGCACCGGTCCGATCCATCTTGTTGACGTAGGCGATCCGGGGGACGCGGTACTTGTCGGCCTGGCGCCAGACGGTCTCCGACTGGGGCTCGACGCCGGCGACGGAGTCGAAGATCGCGATCGCACCGTCGAGCACGCGGAGCGAGCGCTCGACCTCGACCGTGAAGTCGACGTGGCCCGGCGTGTCGATGATGTTGATCCGATGGCCCTCCCACTCGCAGGCGGTGGCGGCCGAGGTGATCGTGATCCCGCGCTCCTGCTCCTGCTCCATCCAGTCCATGACGGCGGCGCCCTCGTGGACCTCGCCCATCTTGTGCGTGCGGCCGGTGTAGAAGAGGATGCGCTCGGTGGTCGTCGTCTTGCCGGCGTCGATGTGCGCCATGATCCCGATGTTGCGGGTCTTCTCTAGGGAAAAGGTGCGTGCCATTTGTGCGTAAAGTGTCCTTGCTAGTTGCTGTAGCGAACCGGCGCCTTGGCGCCGCTCTCTAGGAGGAGACGTAGGGCGTCAGATCGGTATTCGCGCACAAAAAAGGCCCACACGGGCCTGGGCGCGATTGCCAGCTCAGCCCGAAACGCCTATATCGTGCGGCTCTCCATGGAATGGATTCCCGCTCCCACGCTGCACTCGGCTTGCGTGCGAGCGACGCCTGAATATACCAGAGGCATGACGCCGCTCAGGAGCCCCGGATGAGGCGTTCGACGCCGGAGCCGCCGCCGCCCGCCGGGCGCCGGCGAAACGGCGGCGAGACGGCCCGTGGACTCGGCTTCGAGAGCGCCCCGGGCGCCCGCCGGGCGGGTGCTCTCCGCCCTCGCCGATCTGGTTGCGATCGTCGAGCGCAAGGTCACGCCCGCGCGCGGGCTGGCGGTGGTGGCGCTTGCGGCGACGATCGGGCTGGGCGCCTCCCAGTTCAGCGACTACCGCGCGGTCGAGATCGGTGCCACCTCCTACCGCGCGGTGGAGAACGTGGCGCCCGCCCCGGAGGTGGACCGAGCAGTCGCCGCGCGTCCGCCCACGGCGTCACGGTCTTCGCGATCGCGGTCGCCGCGTTGTTCGTGACCGTCTTCGCGATTGGCCGGAACTGGCGCCTTGCACGCCTCTTGGCCGTCCTTGGCATGGCGGCGATCCTGATCTCCCTGCTGGTGGACGTGCCCCAGGGCTTGCGTGAGGGCAGCGCGGCGATCGACTACCAGGGCGCCAAGGCCATCCTGCTCGGCGGGTTCTGGGTCCAGCTCTCGTCCGCGGTCACGCTCGTCATCGTCGGCCCTCTGCTCGCCGCGCAGCTGCGAAGCGAGCGCGCCGCTCGCCACCCTCACCGGGCCCGGGGGCGCGACGCGCCGGGCGTCGCGAGCGCGTTCCGCGCGTCACCGCGCGGGTCGGGCGTTGAGGGCGCCGCCACGTGAGCCCCGATCGCCAGCCCCGTCAGCGCCGCTTCCGGCACCCGGAGCGCCTGCTGCCGTTCGCGTGCGTCGCCGCGGCCGCCAGCCTGTTCGCTTCGGAGCTGATGACCACGTTCAAGTTCATCCCGCCGGGCGGCGAGGCGCTCTGTACCCAGCAGGCCGCCGACCGTCACCACTTCGCGCTCGGCGTGCTCGCCATCTTCGCCGTCGGCGCGGTCGTCGTGGCGGTGCTCGGGGCCTCGAAGCCGGCGGCGATGGCGGTCGCGATCGCGGGATTGCTCGCGCTGCTTCTGTTCCTGATCGTCGACCTGCCGGACGCCAACAACATCGGCGCGCTCGCCGACTCGTGCACGTCGATCCCAGGCCAGTCGTTCTTCGACGCCAAGGCCGTGCCGCAAGCCGGATTCTGGCTGGAGATGGCCAGCGCCCTGGCTCTCGCGCTCAGCGGCGCCGCACTCGCCACCCTGACCCCGGACCAGCTCGCCACCCTGCGCCCGCGCAGGCGCGGCGGCCCCAGGGACACAGCCGGCTCGCAGCCGCCGGCCGCGACCACGACTCCCCTTCCCAACCCAGGCTCGACGCCGGCAGGGCGCAACCCCGCCGGCTCCGGCGGGGGTGCCGACGCCCCGGCCGACCGGCCCGTCCGCACCCGCCGCGCCCGGCGGGGCTAGGCGAATCCCTGGCGCGTGCCGGGGTTGAGCGCAATCCCTGAGGGAGACCGGCCGGCCAACCGGGCGAGGTGTCACTTGACCCCGCTATAGGGGAAAAAGGCGACCGCTCGTCGTGGCCCGGCCGTTGACCAAGCCGAGGACGAAACGCGAAAGGTTTGCAGCGGCCCGGCGCCCGGCTACCAGCGGTAGTGGGCGAAGGCCTTGTTGGCCTGCGCCATGCGGTAGATGTCGTCCTTGCGCTTCCAGGCGCCCCCCTGCTGCTGAGTGGCGTCGAGGATCTCGTTGGCGAGGCGCTCGGCCATGGCCTTCTCGCGCCGCCCGCGGGCGAACTGGACCAGCCAGCGGACTGCGAGGGTGCGGGCCCGGCGGGCCTGGACCTCGACCGGCACCTGGTAGGTGGCCCCGCCGACGCGGCGAGAGCGGACCTCGAGCACGGGGGTCAACGTCTTGATCGCCTCGTCCAGCACCTCGACCGGCGGGCGGCCGGTTCGCTCGCCGACGATCGCCAGCGAGTCGTAGACGCTCTGCTCGGCGATCGACTTCTTGCCGTGGATCATCACCTTGTTGATCACCTGCTGCACGAGCCGGCTCCGATGCATGGCATCGGGCTCGATCGGGCGGATGGCGGCGCGGGCGCGGCGCGGCACGGCTAGCGCTTGACCCCGTACTGGGAGCGAGACTGCCGGCGATCGGAGACCCCTGAGGCATCGAGCGTGCCCCGAACGACCTTGTAGCGGACGCCTGGCAGATCCTTCACTCGTCCGCCTCGCACGAGCACCACCGAGTGCTCCTGAAGGTTGTGCCCCTCGCCCGGGATGTAGCAGGTGACCTCCATGCCGTTCGTCAGCCGCACGCGAGCGACCTTTCGCAGCGCCGAGTTCGGCTTCTTCGGCGTCGCCGTATAGACCCGGGTGCACACGCCCCGCCGCTGCGGCGCGGCGATGCGCCGCTTGCGGCCCTGGCCGGATTTCAGGCCGGGCGTCGCGGTCTTCTTCAAGGGCCGCGTGCGGCCCTTTCTGATCAGCTGACTCGTCGTGGGCACGGCGACGCATGGTAGCGGGCCGTCCCGGGACCCCCCCGGTTGACTGTCTCCTCTCCAGCCCATAGGATCGGCCGAGCCAGTACGAGCGTCCCGGGGGGAGTCACATGACGCGTACAGGGAGGACCATCCATCTAGTGCCATCGCGGGCGATAGCGCTCGCGTTCACCGCGACGGTCGGATGCGCCTTGCTGCTGCTCGCCGTCGCGCATCCTGCCCAGGCCTTCCCCGGCAAGAACGGGCGGATCGCCTTCTTTCGGGAAGCCGGCCAGTTCATGAACGACGACATCGTGTCGATCAAGCCGCAGGGAACCGGAGACCTAAATCTCACGCGGAGCGGGCACGCGGAGGACACGGATCCCGCGTACTCCGCGAACGGAAAGTGGATCACCTTCGCGAGCGCGCCAGATGGCGCCGATCGGGAGATCTTCAAGATGCGCGCCAACGGGAGCCACCTGCGGCAGCTGACGCACAACCAGGCGGATGATCTGAGCCCCTGCTTCTCGGCGAACGGGAAGACGATCGTCTTCGAGAGCGACCGCGACGATCAGGTGGACTTCACCACCGAGATCTACAAGATGCGGGCCAACGGCAGGCAGCAGCGCCGGCTGACCCACGTCGTGGGCTCAAACTTCGATCCGGCGTTCTCCCCGAAGGGCAACAAGATCGCATTCTCAAGCGACCGTGACGACCAGGTGGACTTCACGGAGGACGTGTACGTGATGCGCTCGAACGGGAGCCATACTCGCCGCCTGACGAACAGCCCGGGCACCGACAACGAGCCCGACTGGTCGCCGAAGGGGAACAAGATCGTCTTCGACAGCGACCGCAACGACCAGGTCGACTTCTTCAGCGACATCTTCGTCATGCGCGCCAATGGCAGCCACGAGCACGCTCTTACTCACACGGTCGTCGGCGACGATGACCATGGCGCCTATTCCCCGAACGGTAAGAAGATCACCTTCGAGAGCGACCGCGACGACCAGGTCGACTTCAACGACGACATCTTCACGATGAGGGCCAATGGCACCCGTCAGCGGTCGATCAGCAACACCGCTGACCGCGACGAGGACGACCCGAACTGGGGACCGAAGCCGGGCTAGTTGGTCCGCCCAATGGGCGGCCGGTACGCTGAGGGCATGGACGATGAGCGGCCGATCCTCGCCCTCGACGTCGACGGCGTGATCAGCCTGTTCGGCTTCAACGGGCCCGTGACCGATGTGCCGGGGCGCTTCCACCTGATCGACGGCATGGCGCACTGCATTCCCGAGGGCATCAACGAGCGGCTCGCCCGCCTTGCGGACGACTACGACCTGGTCTGGGCTACCGGCTGGGAGGACCGCGCCAACGATCGCCTGCCGGAGATCCTCGGGCTTCCCGGAGAGCTCCCCTTCCTGACCTTCGACGGCAACGCACGCTTCGGCTCGGCCCACTGGAAGATCGCGGCCATCGACCGCTACGCGGGTGAACGCCCGCTCGCCTGGGTGGACGACTGCATCGACGAGACCTGCCAGGCGTGGGCCGTCGGGCGCGCCGCCCCCACCCTGCTGGTTCCCACCGAGCCGGATCGGGGCCTCACGGACAAGCACGTCGACGCTCTGCTCAGCTGGGTGCGAGCGGGTTACACTGCGTGAACGCAGTGGAGGGGTTCTGGCCGATCTTCTTCCTCGCGGTGATCCTGAAGATCCCCGTCGCCGGCCTGCTCTACCTCGTCTGGTGGGCGGTCCACCAGACGCCCGAGATCGAGGAGGCTCCGCCGGGGGCCGACGATCACGAGTTCAGGCGCTGGCGCCGCCAGCCGCGCCGGCCCGCGCGATCCGCGTCGCGGTCCTCACGCCCCCGACGCGCAGCCGCTCCCCGCGTGCCCGCCCGCCGGCCGCTTCCGGGTGCTGACCCCGCCCGCCCCCGCCCGCGCCGAGGCCGCTCACTCCCGCGGCTCCGCGGAGCCGGCTGAGCGGTCGACCTGAGCGGGCTCCGCGCGCGGATCGGGTCTCGATAGCGCACGAAGCCGCGCGCGTTTGAGGGCAAGTAGGGCAGGCCCGAACCGGCTGTCGAATCGCCCACGCGGATCGGGCTTGTAATCGTCACACGTGGACGGGTTCGACGACGTGGTCCGCGTCTCAGGGCATGTAGGGCGACTCGAACCGGCTGTAGAATCGCCCGCGGAACGGCCGTCGTCGGACATGGCCGCACTCGCGACGTCCTGACGCGTAAAACAGCGGGTCGGGACGTCGTGCTTTATCGTCCATGAGCACGAGAGACCATGACCGACTGAGGCGCCAGGCGGTCACTGCCGTCCCGTGCGGTGCCTGTCCGTTCGGCCCCTAGGCCGTTCGAGTCGCCCGTTCGGCGCCCGCCGCTCGAGTCGCCGCTGGCGTCGCCGGGCCGGGCGAAGCGGGCGCCTACTCCGACGAGTCCTCTCCGTCGGAGGTCTCGATCTCCTGGGCGAGCTCCTCGAGCTCGTCGGCGAACGAGGGGCCGAAGCCCTCCAGCTCGGTGACCTCCTCGCCGTCCTCGGAGAGGCCGAGCTCGGCGGCGAGCTCCTCCTCGTCGAGCATGTCCTCCTCGGGCCGGTGGGCCGGCTCCACCGGCTCGATCTCGAGGGACCGGTAGCGCCGCAGCCCGGTCGCCGCCGGGATCAGCTTGCCGATGATCACGTTCTCCTTCAAGCCGACCAGGCGGTCGCGCTTGCCCTCGAGCGCCGCGTCCGTGAGCACCTTGGTCGTCTCCTGGAAGGAGGCGGCCGAGAGGAAGGACTCGGTTGCCAGCGACGCCTTGGTGATCCCGAGGATGACCTCCTCGGCCTTCGCCGGGCGTGCCGTTGCCGTCCTTGACGTCCTTGTTGATCCGCTTCAGGCGATGTCGATCCTCGAGCGCGCCCGGCAGCAGGGTCGTCGAGCCCTTCGACTCGATCCGAACCTTCTTCATCATCTGGCGGACGATCAGCTCGATGTGCTTGTCGTTGATGTCGACCCCCTGGACCTTGTAGACCTTCTGGACCTCGGCCAGGAGATACAGCTCGGTCTCGGTGCGACCGCGGATCGCGAGCAGCTCGGCGGGATACAGCGAGCCCTCGTTCAGCTGCGTGCCGGCCTCGATCCGATCGCCGTGCGCGACGTTGAGGCGGGTCCGCGGCGGGAACGTGTAGGACTCGTCCTCGCCCTTCGAGTCGGTGACGATCACCTTGACCGCCTTGGCGGACTCCTCGACGGCGACCTTGCCGGCGACCTTCGCCATCTGCGCCAGACCCTTCGGCTTCCGCGCCTCGAACAGCTCCACGACGCGCGGCAGGCCCTGCGTGATGTCGTGGCCGGCCACGCCGCCGGTGTGGAAGGTGCGCATGGTCAGCTGCGTGCCGGGCTCGCCGATCGACTGTGCGGCGATGATCCCGACGGCGTCGCCCAGCTCGATCGTCGAGCCGGTCGCCATCCCCCGCCCGTAGCAAGCCCGACAGACACCGGACTCGAGCTCGCACTTGAGCACCGAGCGGATCGGGATCGTCACCTCCTCGTCCTCATAGGCCTCGGCGATCGCCTCGAGCTCCGGCAGGTCGATCTCCTGGCCGCGCTTCAACAGCTCGCGGCTGCGCTTGGTGGCGAACTTCTTCGCCGCGATGCGCCCGATCAGGTTCTGGTTCAGGCTGCCGTCGTCGGCGCGGAGCGGCATCTCGATGAACTCCTTGGCCTTGCAGTCCTCGGCGCGCACGATCACGTCCTGGGCGACGTCGACCAGGCGCCGCGTCAGGTAGCCGGAGTCGGCGGTCCGGAGCGCCGTGTCGGCGAGGCCCTTGCGGGCGCCGTGCGTGGAGATGAAGTACTCGAGCACCGAGAGGCCCTCCATGAAGTTGGCCTTGATCGGCCGCTCGATGATCTCGCCCTTCGGATTGGCCATCAGCCCGCGCATCCCGGCCAGCTGCCGAATCTGCTTGAACGACCCGCGAGCTCCCGAGTTGGCCATCATGAAGATCGG
Organism: uncultured Actinomycetes bacterium; assembly: GCA_963702805.1. Lineage (GTDB taxonomy): Bacteria > Actinomycetota > Thermoleophilia > Solirubrobacterales > 70-9 > AC-56. The sequence goes on from CAVPEC010000007.1 coordinate 116,339, forward strand.
GTTCAGCTCGTGGAGGTTGTCCTCCATCGCCTTGGCGACCTCCTCGGTGGCCTTGTCCCAGCGCTCGGTGACCGCCTCGTGGCGCTCCTCGGCCGTGATGTAGCCCTCCTCGTACTGGCCCTGGATCTCCTGCGCCTGCAGCTCGTAGCGGTCGAGGATCTCCTCCTTGTTGGGGGGCGAGACGATGTCGTTCTTCGAGATCGTGATCCCCGCCTGGGTCGCGTAGTGGAAGCCGAGGTCCTTGAACGCGTCGAGCACCTGGGCGACCGCCGCGGCGCCGTAGGCCTCGACCAGGTCGGAGACCATCTCGTTGACGTTCTTCTTCTTCAGCGAGTGGTTGACGAACTCGAACTTCTCGGGGTCGTATTCGTCCCCGAGCGCGTCGGAGAGGGCTCGCTCGACCTTGTCGTTGAAGATGATTCGCCCCACCGTGGTCAGGAAGTGCTCGTGGCCCGCGACGCCGGTACTCGGCCCAGTCGTGGAGCCTGACGAGCCCGTTCTCGTAGGACGAGCTCGGCCTCCTGGGGCGGTAGCTTCGGAATGGGATGCGGCCTTGGCGCTCGAGCTTCTCGTCGAGCGTCGCACCTCATCGACCGGTGCGTGCCCGTAGGTCAGGAAGTAGAGCCCCAGGACCATGTCCTGCGTCGGCGTGGCCAGCGGGGCGCCGTGCGCCGGCGACAGGATGTTGTTCGAGGACAGCATCAGGATCCGCGCCTCCGCCTGGGCCTCGGCCGACAGCGGCACGTGGACGGCCATCTGGTCGCCGTCGAAGTCGGCGTTGAAGGCGTGGCAGACCAGGGGGTGGATCTGGATCGCCTTGCCCTCGACCAGCACCGGCTCGAACGCCTGGATGCCGAGGCGGTGCAGGGTCGGAGCGCGGTTGAGCAGCACCGGGTGCTCGGAGATGACCTCCTCGAGGACGTCCCAGACCTCGGGGATCATCGAGTCCACCATCTTCTTCGCCGCCTTGATGTTCTGGACGGCCTTGCGCTCGACGAGGCGGGCCATGATGAACGGCTTGAAGAGCTCGAGCGCCATCAGCTTCGGCAGGCCGCACTGGTGCAGCTTCAGGCTGGGCCCGGAGACGATCACCGAGCGGCCGGAGTAGTCGACGCGCTTGCCGAGCAGGTTCTGGCGGAATCGGCCCTGCTTGCCCTTCAGCATGTCGGAGAGCGACTTCAGCGCCCGGTTGCCGGGGCCGGTGACGGGACGCCCGCGCCGGCCGTTGTCGAACAGCGCGTCGACCGCCTCCTGAAGCATCCGCTTCTCGTTGTTGACGATGATCTCGGGCGCGCCCAGGTCGAGCAGCCGCTTGAGCCGGTTGTTGCGGTTGATCACCCGCCGGTAGAGGTCGTTGAGGTCGGAGGTGGCGAACCGGCCACCGTCGAGCTGGACCATCGGGCGCAGCTCCGGCGGGATCACCGGGACGCAGTCGAGGATCATCCACTCCGGCCGGTTGCTCGAGTTGAGGAACGCCGACGCGACCTTGAGGCGCTTCACGGCACGGGCCTGCTTCTGGCCCTTGGAGGTGTTGATCGTCTGCTCGAGCTCCTCGCACTCGGCCTCCAGGTCGACCTGCTCGAGCAGGTCGCGGACCGACTCGGCACCCATGCCGCCGCGGAAGTACTCACCCCAGCCGAACGGCGAGCCGAAGCGATCCTTGAGCTCGCGGAACACGGCCTCGTCGTTGATCACGTCCTTGACCTTCATCTCCTGGAAGGTCTTCCAGACCTCCTCCATCCGCTCCGAGGCGTCGTCCAGGTAGGCCTCGGTGTCGGAGATCTCCGCCTCGAGCGACTTGCGCGTGTCCTTGATCAGCTTCGTGCGCTCCGAGTCGTCGAGCTTCTTCGGGTTGACGCCGAGGGCGTCGGCCCACAGCTCGTCCTCCTCGTCGAACTTGTCCTTGGAGCCCTCGTCCTGGAGCCAGGCGATGCGGCGCTCCAGCGACTCGCGCAGCTGCTGGGTGCGCTGCTCGCGCTCGGCGGCGTAGGCGTCGAGGATCTTCTTGACCTCCTTCTCGAGCTTCGGGAGGTCCTTGGCGCGCGCCTCCTCGTCGATCCAGGTGACGAGCGAGGCGGCGAAGTAGAGGACCTTCTCGAGCTCCTTCGGGGCCATGTCGATCAGGTAGCCGATCCGGCTCGGCACGCCCTTGAAGAACCAGATGTGGGAGACGGGGGCGGCGAGGTCGATGTGGCCCATGCGCTCGCGGCGGACCTTGGAGCGGGTCACCTCGACGCCGCACCGCTCGCAGACGATTCCCTTGTAGCGGACCCGCTTGTACTTGCCGCAGTAGCACTCCCAGTCCTTGGTCGGACCGAAGATGCGCTCGCAGAACAGCCCGTCCTTCTCGGGCTTCAGGGTCCGGTAGTTGATCGTCTCCGGCTTGGTGACCTCGCCGTGGCTCCAGCTGCGGATCTTCTTCGAGGAGGCAAGGCCGATCTCTATGGCGTCGAAGTTGTTGATGTCAATCAGCCCTTCTGGTTCCCTATTCCTCTACCTTCGTCTCCTCGGCGCCGGCGCCGTTCGTGCTGCCGCCGTCTCCCTCCGCGACCACCTGCTCCTCGCGCTCGTCGGCCGCCCCGGCGCCACGTCGCCTGCGCCCTCGGCGCGCACGCCGGAGAGGTCGATGCCCAGCTCCTCGGCCGCCCGCAGCAGCTCGTCGTCCTCCTCGCCCAGCTCCACGGCCCCTTCCTCGGCCACCAGGTTGACGTCGAGGCCGAGGCTCTGGATCTCCTTCAGCAGGACCTTGAACGACTCGGGGACCGAGGGCTCCGGGATGTTCTCCGACTTGACGATCGCCTCGTAGGCCTTCACCCGGCCCACGGTGTCGTCGGACTTCACGGTGAGCATCTCCTGGAGCGTGTACGCGGCCCCGTAGGCCTCCAGAGCCCATACCTCCATCTCGCCGAAGCGCTGGCCTCCGAACTGCGCCTTGCCGCCGAGCGGCTGCTGGGTGACCAGCGAGTACGGGCCGGTCGAGCGCGCGTGGATCTTGTCGTCGACCAGGTGGAGCAGCTTCAGGATGTACATGTTGCCGACGGTGACCCGGCCCTCGTAGGGCTCGCCGGTGCGGCCGTTGAACAGCCTCGCCGTCCCGTATCGCCCGGGTTCCCTCGCGTCCTGAGCGGTCGATCGACAGGTCGATGCCCCGGTCGGCGTGCTCCTCCTGCCAGCGCACCAGCGCCTCGTCGACGTCCTCGACCGTGGCGCCGTCGAACACCGGCGAGGCGACGTAGACGCGCCCACGTGCCTTCGCCGTTGCCCGCGTCGCGCTGGGACTCCTTGTAGGCCTGCGTCCCGTCGTCGTACCAGCCGTTGGCGGCCGCCCAGCCGATGTGGGTCTCGAGGATCTGGCCGATGTTCATCCGGCTCGGCACCCCGAGCGGGTTGAGGATCACGTCGACCGGCGTGCCGTCCTCCATGAACGGCATGTCCTCCTCCGGGACGATCCTCGAGATCACGCCCTTGTTGCCGTGGCGGCCGGCGAGCTTGTCGCCCTCGGCGATCTTGCGCTTCGTCGCCACGTAGACGCGCACCAGGTTGTTGACCCCGGGCGGCAGGTCGTCGCCGGCGTCGCGGTCGAAGGTGATCACGTCGATCACCACGCCGCCCTCGCCGTGCGGGACCTTGAGGGAGGTGTCGCGGACCTCGCGCGCCTTCTCCTTGAAGATCGCGCGGATCAGCTTCTCCTCGGCGGTCAGCTCGGTCTCGCCCTTCGGGGTGACCTTGCCGACCAGGAGCTCGCCGGACGCGACCTCGGCGCCGATCCGGACGATGCCCCGCTCGTCGAGGTTGCGCAGGCTCTCCTCGGAGCGGTTGGGGATGTCGCGGGTGATCTCCTCGTCGCCGAGCTTGGTGGTCCGGGCGTCGATCTCGTACTCCTCGATGTGGATCGAGGTCAGCTCGTCGTCCTTGACCAGGCGCTGGGAGATGATGATCGCGTCCTCGAAGTTGTAGCCCTCCCAGGACATGAAGGCGACCACGACGTTCTTGCCGAGCGCGATCTCGCCCCCGGCGGTCGAGGAGCCGTCCGCCAGCACGTCGTGGGCCTTCACCTTGTCGCCCACGGAGACGATCGGGCGCTGGTGGATGATCGTGCCCTGGTTCGAGCGCATGAACTTGAGCAGCTCGTACTCGTCCTTCTTCGAGCCGTGGGTGACGACGATGCGCTCGGCGTCCACGTAGGTCACCTCGCCGTCGCTTTCGGCCAGCACCACGTCGCCGGTGTCGATCGCGGCGCGGCGCTCCATCCCGGTGCCGACCAGCGGCGCCTCGGGCTTCAGCAGCGGCACCGCCTGACGCTGCATGTTCGAGCCCATCAGCGCGCGGTTGGCGTCGTCGTGCTCGAGGAACGGGATCAGCGCCGTGGCCACCGACCAGATCTGGGTCGGCGAGACGTCCATCAGGTCGACCTGCTTCGGCGACACCGCGACCACCTCGCCCGTCGGCCGAGCGGCACAGCACCTGGGGCCCCTTGAGCCGCTTGGTCTTCGGGTCGATCTCGGCGTTGGCCTGGGCGATCGTCTTCTCCTCTTCCTGGGTCGCATCCAGGTGGACGATCTTGTTGGTGACCACGCCGTCCTTGACCACCCGGTAGGGAGTGGTCACGAAGCCGTGCTCGGAGACCTGGGCATAGGAGGACAGCGAGCCGATCAGGCCGATGTTCGGGCCCTCCGGGGTCTCGATCGGGCACATGCGGCCGTAGTGGGTGGGGTGGACGTCGCGGACCTCGATCGGCGCCCGCTCGCGGGTCAGGCCGCCGGCGCCGAGCGCCGACAGGCGGCGCCGGTGGGTGAGCCCGGCGAGCGAGTTCGTCTGGTCCATGAACTGCGACAGCTGCGAGGAGCCGAAGAACTCCTTCTGCGCCGCGACCACCGGGCGGATGTTGATGATCGTCTGCGGGGTGATCGCGTCCGAGTCCTCGGTCGTGAGCCGCTCGCGGACCACGCGCTCCATGCGGTAGAGGCCGACCCGGAAGGCGTCCTGGATCAGCTCGCCGACCGTCCGCAGACGGCGGTTGCCGAAGTGCTCGTACTCGTCGAGGTGGTCCTTGATCGGGTCGCGCGGGTAGGTCTGCGCCTCGGCCGCGTAGTCCTTGATCGGGTTCTCCTCGTCGATCTCCTCGGGCACCCCGAGCAGCCGCGGGACCGAGATCAGCTCCTTGATCAGCGCCACGATGTCGTCCTTGGTCAGGACGCGGGTGTCGAGGTCGACGTCGAGGTCGAGGCGCGCGTTCAGCTTGTAGCGGCCGACCCGGGTCAGGTCGTAGCGCTTGGGGTCGAAGAACAGCTGCTCCATCAGCGCCCGGGCCGCGTCCACCGACGGCGGCTCGCCCGGGCGCTGCTTCTTGAACAGCTCGACGAGCGCCCCCTCCTCGGTCTTGGTGGGCTCGGTGTCGGCCTCGATCGTGTGGCGGATGTAGACCGAGTTGTCGAACAGCTCCAGGATCTCCTCGTCCTCGACGAAGCCCATCGCGCGCAGCAGCACGGTGACCGGGAGCTTGCGCTTGCGGTCGATGCGCGCGTAGACGCGGCCCTTCTTGTCGATCTCGAGCTCGAGCCAGGAGCCGCGCGCCGGCATCAGGTTGGCGATGAAGACCTGCTTCTCGCGGTCCTTCGGCTCCATCACGTAGGCGCCGGGGGAGCGCACCAGCTGGGTCACGACCACCCGCTCGGTGCCGTTGATGATGAACGTGCCGCGCTCCGTCATCCACGGGAAGTCGCCCATGAAGACGGTCTGCTCGCGGATCTCACCGGTCTCGCGGTTCTGGAACGCGACCTTGACGTTCAGGGGACGCGAATAGGTGATGTCCTTCTCACGGCACTCGGCGACCGAGTGCGTCGGGCTCGTCGAACTCGAAGGTCCCGAAGACGATCGCGAGACTTCCGGTGTAGTCCTCGATCGGGGAGATGTCGTCGATCGTCTCCCGCAGCAGCCCCTCCTTCGGATTGGTGAGATGCTCGAAGGAGAGGCGCTGTATGTCGATCAGGTGTGGGACTTCAAGCGGGTTCTCCAGGCGTGAAAAGGATCTACGGGTGACAGGGGCAGCATGAGATCTGGCCAACTAGGCGACTCCTCAGATGGTCGGGGTAGAGCGAATCCGCGCGAGAGATTCGGGGCAAGCAGGGCTCAACGGCGCGCGACCCTGCAAAATACCATACGTACGCACGCTTACGCAAGCCTAGCAGGTGCCTGCGCCTTCCGGCTCGCCAGGGGGACTACGGTCTGTCGCCTGAGGGGCGCCCCTGGGGACGGGCGAGCGGTGCGGTTCACGGACCTTAGCGCAGCACGCCTGACGGATGTCGTCTACTTCAGCTCGACCTCGCCGCCGGCCTCCTCGAGGTCGGCCTTGAGCTTCTCGGCCTCCTCGCGCTCGAGGCCCTCCTTGACGGCCTTCGGCGCGCTGTCGACGAGCGCCTTGGCCTCCTTGAGGCCGAGGCCGGTGGCGGCCCGGACGGCCTTGATCACCTGAATCTTCTTGTCGCCGGGAGCGGTGAGCACGACGTCGACGGTGGTCGACTCCTCCTCGGCGCCCTCCTCGCCCGCCGCCGGGCCGCCGGCCGCGGGGCGGCGGCGGCGACCGCGGTCGCCGAGACGCCGAACTCCTCCTCGAGCGCCTTGATGCGCTCGGAGAGCTCGATCACCGAGATCGTCTTCAGCTCCTCGATCCACTCTTCGGTGGACATAGCTTTGGTGGCCATCAGTCTTCTCCTCACTCGCTCCCTCGGAGTCCTCGCCATCGGCTTCGGATTCCTCGGGGGATTCCTTCGTCGCTTTCGGTTTCCTCTGAAGTCTCTGCTCGCTCGGCTCCGGAAGCCTCCGTCCGTCGCCTCCGGCTCCTGCCGTCGGCCTCCGGCTCCGCCGGCGGCCTCCTCGGCTCCGCGGTCGCTTCCGGCCTCGCTCCGTCGCCGGCTCCTCGGCGGCGGCCGCCTCGACGCCTGAGGCTCCTCGGCCTCGCCTCCGACCAGGCCCTGCTCGGCGATCTGGCCGAGGGCGACCGCGAGGCCGGAGAGCATCGAGGCGAGGCCGCGGGTGAGCCCGGTCAGCGGGCTGGCCACGACGCCGACGCAGCTGGCCGCGGAGGACGTCGAGCCCGGGCAGGCGGGCGATCGCCCTGAACTGCTCGGGATCGAGCGGCGCTCCGTCCATCAGCCCGCCCTTGTATTCGAGGATGTCGTGCTGGCGGCCGAAGGTGGCGATCGCCTTGGCCGCCGTCACCGCGTCGCCCTTGACGAAGGCGAGCGCGGTCGGGCCCACGAACAGCTGGTCGAGCTCGGCGGTGCCGGCCCGCTCCGTGGCCCGCTTGGCGAGCCGGTTCTTGACCACGCGGAAGGTGGCGTCGGCCTCGGCCAGCTTGGCGCGCAGCTCGGCCGCCTGCGGGACCGTGATGCCCCGGTAGTCGACGGCGAAGATCGCCTCGGCGTCGCCGAGGCGATCGGCGATCTCGTCGACCAGGGCTGCCTTGTCTTCCTTCCTCATCTTCGTCTCGATCAGCTCGCCGAACCGCCCGAACGAGAAGAGCCCGCGCGCAGGCGGGCTCAGAAGCATGCTCCTGACCTCACCTGCGCCGGTCTTCCGGGCCGCTTCGGGAGCGGCCCCGCCGACGGTCTTCGGCAGGTACCGGTTGGACGCGCGATGGTAGCCGATCGGCCCGGTCGAGCTGGACCTAGTCCGGCTCGCGCGGGTCCGGCTCGGCGGTCGGCGCCGCCTCTTCGGCTCCGGCTCGTCCGCGGCCTGCGGCTCGGCCGACTGGCCTCGGGCCCCGCGCCGTTGCCGGACGGGGCGCCGGCCAGGATCTCGGCCTCTCGGGTGCGCGTCGGGTCCACCCTGATCCCGGGACCCATCGTCGTCGCCAGGGTGATCGAGAGCAGGTAGCGCCCCTTGGCGGCGGCGGGCCTGGCGCGGACGATCTCGTCGACGACCGCGGCGTAGTTCTCGAGCAGCGCGCGCTCGTCGAAGCTCGCCTTGCCGATCGTCAGGTGCACGATCGCCTGGCGATCGGTGCGGTACTCGACCTTGCCGGCCTTGGCCTCGCTGACGGCCTTGGCGACGTCGTTGGTGACCGTGCCGACCTTCGGATTGGGCATCTTGCCCTGCGGCCCCAGGATCCGTCCCAGCTTCGAGACCACCGGCCCCATCAGGTCCGGGGTGGCGATCGCGACGTCGAAGTCCGTCCAGCCCTCGGAGACGCGCTCGGCCAGATCCTGGGCGCCGACGTGGTCGGCGCCCGCCTCGGTGGCGGCCTTCGCCGCGTCGCCCTCGGCGAACACCGCGACCGTCACCTCCTTGCCGAGGCCGTTGGGCAGCGCCAGGGTTCCGCGCAGCTGCTCCTCGGCGTGGCGGACGTTGACCCCGAGGCGCAGGTGCACCTCGACGGTCTCGTCGAACTTGGTGCTGGCGGTCTCCTTGACCAGCGCGATCGCCTCGGCCGGCGTGTAGTGGTGGTCGCGGTCGACCTTCTCGTAGGCGGCGCGGAACCGCTTTCCCCGGTGCATCAGCTCTCCTCCATCCCCTCGACCTCGACGCCCATCGATCGAGCGGTGCCGGCGATGATCCGCGATGCGGCGTCGAGGTCGTTGGCGTTCAGGTCGGGCATCTTGCGCTCGGCGATCTGGCGCACCTGGGCGGCCGTGATCCGGCCGACCTTCTCGCGGTTCGGCTCCCCCGAGCCCTTCTCGATCCCGGCCGCCTCCTTGATCAGGACCGCCGCCGGCGGGGTCTTGGTGATGAAGTCGAACGAGCGGTCCTCGTAGACGGTGATCTCGACCGGGATGATCGTGCCGGCGTCCTGCTGCGTCTGGGCGTTGAACGCCTTGCAGAACTCCATGATGTTCACCCCGTGCTGGCCGAGCGCCGGGCCCACCGGCGGCGCCGGGTTCGCGGCGCCGGCCGGGATCTGGAGCTTGATCATGGTCAGGACCTTCTTGGCCATCTAGCGGCTCACCTAGATCTTCTTCACCTGGTCGTAGCCGACCTCGACCGGCGTCTCGCGGCCGAAGATCGAGACCAGCACCTTGAGCTTGGCGGCGTCCTCGTTGATCTCGGCGATCTCGCCCGAGAAGTCCGACAGGGGCCCGGAGATCACCTTGACCGTCTCGCCCACCGTGAACTGGGCGCGGCTGCGCGGCCGCTCGGCGGTCTCGCGGTGGAGCAGGCGGTCGACCTCGGGCTGCGACAGCGGGATCGGCTTGTTGCGCGAGCCGACGAAGCCGGTGACGCCGGGCGTGTTCTTGACCAGGTTCCAGGCGTCGTCGCTCATCTCCATCTGGACCAGCACGTAGCCGGGCATCGTCCGCTTCTCGACCTGGACGCGCTGGCCGTCCTTGAGCTCGGACACCTGCTCGGTCGGGACGACGACCTGGCGCACGCGCTGGCGCTGGTCCATCGACTCGATCCGGTGCTCGAGGTTCTGCTTGACCTTGTTCTCGTGCCCGGAGTAGGTGTTGATCACGTACCAGCGAAACATCAGTGGCTCGTCGCTCGTCGCTCGTCGCTCGTCGCCGGCGTCACAGGAGGTGCTGGACGAGGAAGTTGAACACCGCGTCCAGCGCTCCCAGGTAGGCGGCCGCGATGGCGATGAACACCACCGTCACCGCCGAGGCCTGGATCAGGGTCTCGCGGTCGGGCCACTGGACGCGCTTCAGCTCCGCCCAGCAGGAGATGAGGAAGCCGATCACCGCGCCGCGCTGGCGCTCCTGCGGCTCGGCGGCGGTCTGCCGGCGCTTCTCGGACTCCTTGCGGCGGCGCTGGCGCTCCTTCTCCTCGCGGCGCCGCTCCCGTCGGCTGATTCGATCCGAGGGCGCCTCGCGGGGGCGCCGACGTCCGCGCGCGACGGCGCCGGCGCCGGCAGGTCCTCGTCTGCTGCGGGGGCCTCGGCGGGGCCGGGCCCCGTCATGGCTTCGAGATCCACACCGCGCTCGGCCAGCTCCGCCTCGACCACGTCGGCCGATTCCGGCACCTGGGTTCGCTCCTGGGCGCGGCTGTCCGCGCCCCGGGCACGCTGCGCCTCGCGCGCGGCGCGCTCGTCGCGCGCTCGCCGCTCTGCCTTCCGCTGCGCCCGGGTCTTCGCCACCGCTACACCAGCCCTCGCTCAGCGGGTCTCCTTGTGAGGGGTGTGCCGGCCGACACCAGTGACAGTACTTGCGCAGCTCGAGCCGATCGGGAGTGTTGCGACGCGACTTGTTGGTCTGGTAGTTGCGTCGCTTGCACTCCTCGCAGGCGAGCGTGACGGCGATTCGGACTTCTCCGCGGGCCATTGGCTGGTCGTGATTCCCCTCTTCGGTCCGGGCGGCGGCGCTCGGCCCACCCCTCAGAAAAAAGACCTCGCCCCTCGCTTGGGGCGAGGGGGCGCGAGGTGGGCCAAGGATAGCGCCCCGAACGCACGCCCGGCCGCGGGCCCACATGGCAGGATGCACGGGCGTGACAGTGCCGTCCCTCGGATCGGGGGAGCCGTGTTGCCGACGACGGTGTCGGCCGCGAATGGGTCAGGCGGAGTCGACCCGCGCCAAGGAGGGCGCGGTCGCGACGTGCAAGGACGAAAGCCAAGGCGGTGGGCGGCGGGTTTGGCACGCCCGGATTCTCGAGAAGCACCGGTCCCCGAGTGCTCACTCTCACGTCGCGGCGCGTCGGCGCACGCAAGTGGAGAGTGGAGGCGCTGAACATGGGGGGAGACTCATCGAACGGCGGCCGTCCCGGCACCCTCCACGCCTACGCGTACTGCGAGAAGGATCCACCGAAGCTTGTCTCGAAGTCGAAGCGGGTCGCGCTGCCCGTGGGCCAGGTCAAGACGTTCAAGGTGAGATGCCCGCGCGGCGAGCGCGCCTACTCCGGCGGATTCGAGCGATCAACGTCTCGGACACGAGCCCGGGGCCACGTGACGGCGTACGCCTACTGTCGTCTGCGCTAAGAGGCCACACCGCAGTTTCACTGCCCGCGTGTCCGACCCGTGGGTTCGCTCAGAGCCCCAGCGTCTTGGCGATGATGTTGCGCTGGATCTCCGACGTGCCGCCGTAGATGGTCGAGACCAGGGTGGCGCGGACGAGGCGCTCCATGTCGTACTCGGAGGAGTAGCCGTAGCCGCCCATCATCTGCATGCCCTCGAGCGCCGCCTTCTGCGCCGTCTCGGTGACGAACAGCTTCACCATCGAGGCCTCGCGGGGCAGCATCCGGTCGGGGTCCTCGTCGACCTTCGACGGCGACCCAGTAGGTCAGTAGCCGCGCCGCCTCGAGCTCGGTGGCGAGGTCCGCCAGCCGGTGCTGGAGCGCCTGGAAGGAGCCGATCGGGCGACCGAACTGGCGCCGCTCCTTGACGTAGGCGAGGGCGTCGTCGAAGGCGCGCTGGCCGATCCCGAGCATGGTCGCGGCGAGGATCAGGCGCTCGACGTTGAGGCCGGCCATCAGCTGCGTCCAGCCCTGGTCGACCTCGCCGAGAAGCGCGTCCTCCGGCGCCTCGATCTCGTCCAGATACAGATGAGCGGTCTCGCGGCCGCCCATCGTGTGGATCGGGTCGATGCGGAGGTTCGGCGCGTCGGTCGGGATCCAGATCATCGACAGGCCCTGGTGCTTGTCCTCGCCCTTGGTGGTGCGGCAGACGACCAGGATGTGGCGGGCGATGCGGGCGTTGGAGCAGAACACCTTCTGGCCGCGGATCACGAAGCCGCCGTTCGACCCGCTCCGCGGCGGTGGTGAGCGAGCCGACGTCGGAGCCGGCCTCGGGCTCGGTCATCGCGATCGCCTCGACGTCGCCGCTGGCGATGCCGCCGAGCACGTCGCGCTTCTGCTCGTCGGTGCCGAAGCGCTGCGTGGCGCCGGCGACGATCAGCGTGGTCGCGTAGCCGCCGATCGGGGCCAGGCCGCGCGAGCGTCTCCTCCATGAACAGGCAGGCGTCGAGCATTCCGCCGCCCGAGCCCCCGTACTCGTCCGGGATCGTCACTCCCAGCCAGCCCAGCTCGGCCATCTTCCGGTAGAGGCCGTCGTTGTGGGCCTCGGTGTAGCCCTGGGTCAGCTTCTCGCGCTGCTCCTGCGTCCCGCACTCGCGACGGCAGAAGTCGCGGATCGCGGCGACGAAGTCGTGCTGCTCGTCGGTGAGCGAGAAGTCCACGGCGCGCGCAGTCTAGTTGCGGGCGTTCCCGGCGGCGCCCCGAAGCGCGCGTCCACGTGGAGAGCGTGATGAGCAAGCCCGGAGTCGGACTCGAACCGACGACCCCCTCCTTACCATGGAGGTGCTCTACCAACTGAGCTATCCGGGCGGGGCGCCTCACGATAGCGCCGCCGGGGCGTTCCCTCCCGCCATCTTTTGGAGCGGAGATGGGCGGCGCCTCAGTCGCCCGGCGGGGCACCGGCCTGCCCAAGGCCGACGGCATCCAGCGCCTCCTGGGGGTCCGCGTACATCTCCATCCGGGTCTGCATCCCGTCGCGTAGCGTCCAGACCTGAGCGAAGTGCATGTCGACGGGCAGTCCGGTCGCCTTGGCCCGGCCTCGTTGGCGGGCGATCACGACGACCTTGTCGCCGCCGTCGCGGTACTCCTCGATCTCGAGCTCCCAGTCCTCCCAGGCGCCGACCCAGTCCGCCAGGAACTCCTTCGCCCCCTCGAGTCCCTCGTAGGTCTGGCGCTCCGGCCAGTTGCGGAAGGTCGACATGTCCCAGACGAACTCGGGGTCGAAGTTCTCCCCGAGCAGCTCGCCCGTAGCGGCGAGGTGCTCGTAACCGCGCCGCAGGATCTCGAGATTCTCGGCCGACACGCCTACACCGCAGCCTCGATCGCCGAGGCCAGGCCGTCGACGTCGTCCTCGGTCGTGTCCCACGAGCACATGAGGCGGATCGTCCCGGCGGCCTCGTCCCAGACGTAGAAGGGGTGCGCCGCCGGGAGGGCGTCCCGCAGGCGCTCGATCGCCTCGCCGGGCAGGGTGGCGAAGACGCCGTTCGCCTGGACCGGGTAGGCGAGCTCGACGCGGTCGAGCGTCCGAGACGGCGTCGGCGAGGCGGCCTGGCCATCGCGTTGGCGTGCGCGGCGTTGCGGTGCCAGAGATCGCCGCCCAGGAGGGCGTCGAATTGCACCGCCAGAAACCTCATCTTGGAGGCGAGCTGCATGGACTGCTTGCGGATGAAGAGGAAGTCGCGCGCGAGCTCTGCTCGCAGGAAGACGATCGCGTCGCCGAGCAGGAGGCCGTTCTTCGTCCCGCCGAATGAGAGGACGTCCACGCCGGCGTCGGTGGTCAGCGCGCGGAGCGGCAGGTCGAGGGCCGCTGCGGCGTTGGCCAGTCGGGCGCCGTCGACGTGCAGGTACATCTGGTGCCGGTGGGCGAGGTCGGCCAGGGCGCCGATCTCCTCCGGCGTGTAGACGGTGCCGAGCTCGGTGGACTGCGAGACCGAGACGACGCGCGGCTGGGAGGCGTGCTGGTCGCCGACCCCGGTGATCCTGGCCGCCACCAGGCCGGGGGTGAGCTTGCCGTCGGGGGTCTCGACCGTCGAGCAGCTTGACGCCCGCGATCCGCTCCGGCGCGCCGCACTCGTCGACGTTCAGGTGCGCGGTTGCAGGGCAGATGACCGCCTCGTGGGGACGGGCGAGAGCCTGGATCGCCAGCACGTTGGCGCCGGTGCCGTTGAAGACGATGAACGCCTCGGCCTGCTCGCCGAAGTGCTCGCGAAAGCGCTGGCGCGCGGCGGCCGTGTAGTCGTCGTCGCCGTAGGCGACCACATGGCCGTCGTTGGCCGCGGCGATCGCCGCCAGGATCTCCGGGTGGGCGCCTGAGTTGTTGTCGCTCGCGAATCCGCGCGGATGCTCCGTCACGGATGGAGTGATAGCCGCTTGCCGTTCATCTTCGCGGCCGCGTCGCTGCAGACGAAGGCGATCGCCTCGGCGATCTCCTCGGCGGAGGTGAAGGTTCGATACTCCTTGTCCGGGTTTTCCTCGCGCATGCGCGGGGTCAGGATCGCGTTGACGACGACGATGTTCGCGGTCGCCGCCGATCTCCTTGAACGAGTCGGCGAGGGCCAGCGTCCAGCTCTCGGCGGCCGCCTTGGCGGCCGCGTAGGAGGCATTCGTTGCCGTCGGGCTCTGCGCCTGCGAGGAGGAGACGAGGACGAAGCGCCCGTGATCGCTCTGCGGTCAGCGCGTCGTGAAAGGCGCGCGTCGTGTGCTGGACGGTGCGGACCAGGAGGTCGTGGAGCCACTCGTAGTCCGACAGCGGCGCCTCGGCGAGAGGCTCGCCGCCCGCGCCAGCCGCCCACCAGGTGCAGCAGCGCGTCGACGCGGCCGAATCGCTCGCGCAGGTCGACCGCCCACTGGCGCGCCGCCTGCTCGTCGAGCAGGTCGACCGACCCGGGCGTCGAAGCGATCATCGGGGAGATCGAGCTGTGCCCGCAGGGACTCGAGGTGCTCCTCGGAGCGATCGACGCCGGCGATCGTCGCCCCGCCGGCGGCAAGCCGCTTGGCCACCGAGGGACCGAGCCCCCCTGAGGCCCCGGCAATCGCCATCACCCGACCGTCGAGATCGCTCATCGCGGTGATTGTGCCCGATCCCTACAGCGCGTCGTCGGGACGCGCCAGGACCGGCTCGAGCTTCCCTTGGAGCTGGACGTAGAAGAGGCTGAGCGGGAACTCGTCGTCCTTGACCAGGTCGACCAGCTCCTTCGGCTCGTTGACCTCGGGGAGGTCCCGCCCCTCCTTGGCCCAGCGCGAGCCGGCGCCCGGCGGCACGTAGGCGGCGACCATGTCGTGGGCGGCGATCCACTGCCCGAGCTTCGAGCGGTCGATGCCCGAGTGGTAGAGCTCCTGCACCCGCTCGCGCAGGGCGCCGACTCCGTCGGCGATCCGCTCCCAGTCGATCGTCAGCCGGTTGTCGGTCCAGTGCAGGTAGCCCTCGCCGTGGAGGAAGGCGAACAGGAGCTGGCCGCCGAGGCCGTCGTAGTTGCGCACCCGGCTGCCGGTGACCGGGAAGCGGAACAGGCGGTCGAAGAGGATCGCGTACTGCACGTAGCGCGCGAAGGCGAAGCCCTTGCGCTCGAGCTTCACCGCCTCGGCGAACGCCGTCAGGTCGCAGCGAAGCTCCTCGAGCGAGTACATCCAGTAGGGGCTGCGCTGGCGGATCATGAACGGGTCGAAGGGCAGGTCGCCGTGCATGTGCGTCCGGTCGTGGATCAGGTCCCAGACGACGTAGGCGTCCATGGAGAGCTCCGGCGAGGTCAAAAGGCACGCGGCGTCGGGCGGCAGGTTGAGGCCCAGGAGCTCGGCGGCGGCGCCGCAGACGCGGCGGAAGCGCTCGGCCTCGCGGTCGCAGAAGATGCCGCCGAAGTGGCTCGGCGGCCGCTCGGCGGTGGAGAACGTCTCGGGGAACAGCACCGCGCACTCGGAGTCGTAGCCGGCCGTGTAGTCGACGAAGTTGACCGGGACGAACTTCGGGTTGTCGTAGCCGGAGCGCTCCAGCTCGGCGACGAAGGCGGGCCACGGAACGCGCACGATCAACGCCTCGAAGCAGGTGTCGCGGGACGCGTTCTGCTTGTACATCGGGAACACGGCCAGGTGCTCGATCCCGTGCGCGCCGGTCGCGCTCCGGCCGGAACGCCTCGAGGGAGCGAACGAAGTCGGGCTTGGCGAAGTCGGAGTCGACCCAGGTGCGCAGGTCGTGGCGCAGGGCGTCGATGTAGTCCTTCTGGTGGGGGAAGTGACGCGCGAGGCGTGCCGGCGGCGCTCGAGATCGCGCCGACCAGCTCGGCGAGGCGGCCGGCGTCGTGCTTGGACAGGTCGACCGAGCCGTCGGGCTCCTGGGTCAGGCGCAGCTCCTCGACGGCCGCCTTGAGCTCGGCCCAGGCCGGGTCGGAGCGTGCCGGCGAGTCGATCACGGTCTGCACCCCGGCGAAGGCCGGCTGCGCCGCCCAGTAGACGAGGTTCAGCCACAGCGACTCGTTGTCGAGCTCGCCGATGCAGTCGTCGCCGAACAGGTCCGAGTCGGAGAGCACCACGACGCGGCCGTCGCCGTGCTCGGTGACCGCGGCGAGGGGCGCCTGCGGCGGCGTTGCGGTGGGCGAGGTGCGTGCGATCACCCGGCCGCCGTTGTGGAGCGCCAGGGTCCCGGCGCGATAGAAGCAGGCCTGGTGGACGCGGGCGAGGAGGTCGACCTTCTCGAGCTCGCCGTTGGACCCGTTCTCGCAGCTCGGCAAGCACCCAGGACGGGGCCGAGCGGTAGTGCTCGTAGTCCTGGACGGTGCAGTTGGAGACCTCGATCCCGAAGCGGGACAGCAGGTCGTTGAGGTTGTTTCCGTACTTCTCCTGCTCCGTCTCGCCGAGGGCGATCAGGCCGCCGCCGCCGCGCACGAACTCCTCGATCGCGTCCAGCTCTCGATCGGAGAGGCGGGGAGTGCGGACGTTGGTGGTCGCCTCCCACCTGGGATCGGACGGATGCGCGATGACCAGGACGTCGGCGCCGGCGAGCGTGTCGCGGGTGAGCGGACGCTCGGCGTTGGGCAGCACCTCGAAGTCGCGGCTGGCGAGCGCCTCGGCGGCGACCGCGTAGGAGGAGTCCTCTGGGTGGGACGGCTGCATCTCCCTGGCCAGCTCGCGACGGATCGTCCACGCCTCGGAGTGGGACTCGTCGAAGAGGACGCGGGCGACCTTGGGCTGCTCGGGCATAGATCAAAGGTACGCGGTGCCGCTGCCGGCGTCAATCCCGATTCAGGGCCGATATCGCGCAATAATCCAACGAATGGATGCCGTGGATCGCACGATTCTTGCGCTGCTGGTCGAGGATGGGCGGCGCACGTACGACGACATCGCACGGCCGGGTCAGCCTCTCCGCTCCGTCCGTGAAGCGGCGGATCGACCGGCTACGCGAGCAGGGCGCGCTGGAGAGGTTCACGGCGGTCGTCGACCACGGGGCGATGGGCTGGAACACCGAGGCGCTGGTCGAGCTGTTCTACCGGCCGGGGACGACGCTCGACGAGGTGACGGCGACCCTCCGCGGCCACCCCGAGGTGGTCGAGGGCTGGAGCGTCACCGGGGACGCGGATGCGATCGCCCGCGTCCGGACCGAGGACAACGCCGCGCTGGAGCGACTGATCATGGACCTGCAGCGCAACGGATTGGTGGTCAGGACCCGCTCCCAGGTGGTGCTGTCGCGGCTGGTCAGGCGGGCCGCCGACGGGCTTTAGCCCGCAACACCCGCGACCGACGAGGCCGTCGCATGAACCTCCATCCACGCGAGCTGGCGCGCTCCCCGATTCCGTCCGAAGGCGAACGTATGTTCCCATCATGGCGGAGAGGCTGAAGCCTCGCGAGCAGGGCGACTTGGGCGAGCTCGCCGCGATGACGTGGTTGCTATCGCGCGGAGCGTCCGTCTACCGACCGGTCTTCCACAGCCCGGATGTCGACCTGGTCGCGGTGCTTGGCCCCCACACGCTGCGAATTGAGGTGAAGACGACCACGCAGCCGAGAGGGGCCGGCCGCTGGACCGTGATGATCGCCACGCGCGGAGGAAACCAGAGCTGGTCGGGGCTCGTGAAGTACTTCGACCCGAAGCGCTGCGACTACTTGTTCGTACTCGTCGCCGACGGCCGTCAATGGTTCATCCCGACCGGGGCGCTCGACAGCAAAGCGGAGCTAACGCTTGGCGGCCCGAAGTACTCCGAGTTCGAGATCGACGCCGGTCGGCCCCTGGAGGCGGCGACTAGAATCGACAGCCCCCGCGGGGGAGCACCGAAGTGGTCAGAGTCGGACTGGACTGTAAACTCCAGTGCCTCGATGCCTTCGCAGGTTCGAATCCTACCTCCCCCATCACTCCACCCCAGACCGCCCTCCCAGAACAGGCTTCACGCCCAACAAATACGAGCGGAAGCTGGGTCGAAGCGGCCAAGCGATCATCAACCAGAAGCGGCGCGTGAACATCCCGCAAAGGCCGTTCTTCGAAGCGGGCTTCGAGCTCGGTGACCGGGTACGGGTCAGGAGCGACGGATACGGGCGTGTGGTGCTCGAGCGGATCGAGGTACCGGCGTGGGCCCGCTCGAAGTCGACGCGCTGACTTTTACGTCACCGGCGCCCCGATGAGCTTGCGCTAGCGACGTCCCCGCCGACCCCGTCGCGACGAGCGCTTTCTGCCGGAAGCCGGCTCGCGCAGCTCCTGCTGGATCTCGCGGCCGGCCGCCTCCTCGACCGCTTCGCTCATCACCTGCTGGAAGATCGCCAGGAGCGCCTCGGAGGCGAGCGGGCGCAGCCGCTCGAGCGCCTCGCGCACCTTCGGCCACTCCTCCTCGGGGCGCCCGGCGCGGTTGAACGGCTTCCACACGTTCTCAACGAACACCTCGACGAACACCCGCGCCACCCCGCGGGCCTGGCGGCGCACCTTCTCGCCGATCTCCAGCGACTTCTCGGCCGGGATGCCCAGCGCCGCCAGCTCGATCCCGGCCCTCTGCAGTCGCGGGCTCAAGATCTCGTATCGACCATCGCCCAGGGGCCTCATCATCCCCAGCTTCTCCGCCCGCTTCAGGAGCTCCGGGTCCGCCCCGCCCCACCTCTTCTCCACCTCGCCCGCATCCATGATCTCCGGCTCCTCGTCCTCGAACGGCGCCCGCAGCGCCCGCGAGAAGTTGAGCACCTCGCGGCTCGACCCACCGGCGCCCTCCAGCAGGCGCCTGATCGCCTCCAGGTTGAAGCCGTCCGCCTGCAGCTCCTTGATCAGCTCGATCCGCTCCAGGTGCTCGTCGCCGTAGTAGCCGGTGCGCCCCCGGACGTCCGGCGGCGGCACGAGCCCGCGGGACTGGTGCGCGCGGATGTTCCGCACCGTCATCCCGGTGCGGCGTGCCAGCTCGTCGATCGTCATCGATGCCCGCCCGGCGGCGGCTCCATTCCCCCGAGTCCTCTCGTCCGTGAGGTCCGTCACACGAGCATCGTACATCCGTGAATGTCTCATCAAACGATGTTACATTGACCCGTGCATGGGTATGTGCAACGTAGAGCCATGAACGGGATCGCCTCCACCATCGTCCTCGCGGCCGCCTCCGAGCCCGCCGGCGGCGCCGCCCTCGACCAGGTGGTCATCGCCACCGGCGCCGCGCTGGTCCTCAGCGCCGCGATCTCCTGGCTCGGAATGGGGCACCGCAGCGGCAAGGTCCCCTACCTCGGCCGCGCCGCCGACCTCGCCGAGCGGATCTCGGGCCTCCCCGGCTGGGCCGCCCTTCCGGCTCGCCCTCGCGCTCGCGTCCCTCCTCGTCGCCCTGCTCGGCATGTACTGGGACATCTCGCTCCACATCGACGTCGGCCGCGACCCCGGCCCGCTCGCCAACCCGGCCCACTACCTGATCCTCGCCGGCCTGTTCGGCATCTTCAGCGCCGGCTACTTCGCGATCTGCCTGCCGAAGGAGCGCCCCGGACCGGCCGCCGTCCACATCGTCGGCGACTGGTACGCGCCCGTGGGCGGGGTCCTGATCGCCGCGTGCGGCGCCTTCGCCCTGATCGGCTTCCCGCTCGACGACATCTGGCACCGGCTGTTCGGACAGGACGTGACCCTGTGGGGGCCCACCCACCTGATGCTGATCGGCGGCGCCGCGATGACCCTGATCGGCCAGGCCGTGCTGCTGGTCGAGGGCATGCGAGCGGGCTCTCCGAACCGGCCCCGCAGCGAGCCCGCCCTGATCGTCCGCCTGCGCCGCATCGGCCTCATGGGCGGCCTCTTGATCGGCCTCTCGACCTTCCAGGCCGAGTTCGACTTCGGCGTGCCCCAGTTCCGCTTCGTGCTCGAGCCGGTGCTGCTCGCCGTCGCCGCCTCGGTGGCCCTCGTCTGCGCCCGCCTGTGGATCGGGCGCGGCGGCGCCCTCGGCGCCGCCGCATTCTTCATCGCGATTCGCGGCGCCCTCGCGCTGGTCGTGCATCAAGCCTTCGGTGAAGCGCTTCCCCACTTCCCGCTCTACCTCGCCGAGGCCGGCTGCGTCGAGCTCTGCGGCGCTGGCTCTCGCCCGCCGGCCACTGCCGTTCGGCGCCGCCTCCGGCCTTGCGATCGGAACCGTCGGCTTCGCCGCTGAATGGGGGTGGTCGCAGATCGCGATGCCGATCGCGTGGACATCCGACCTCTTCCCCGAGGCCATGATCCTGGCGTCGATCGCCGGCGTCGCCGGGCGGTCTGCTGGGCGCCCTGCTCGGCCTGGCGCTCAACGGGCAACTACCCGGGCGGCGGGCGGCCCGAGCCATCCCGATCGTGGCGCTGATCGCGATCATGGGCGTGTTCGTCGACGGCCTCTGGACCACGGTTCCGCAAAACGTTCACGCAAACGTCACGCTCCACAACGTGAAATCGGGGCCCCAACGCGAGGTCAGCGCCACGGTGCGGATCGATCCCCCGCAGGCCGCCAAGGACCCCGCGTGGCTCAACGCCACCGCGTGGCAGGGCGGGGGGCTCGTGGTCGACAGGCTGGCGCCCGCGGGCGACGGTGTCTACCGGACGACCGAGCCGATTCCCGTCTCCGGCGACTGGAAGGCAACGATCCGGCTTCAGCGAGGCCGCCAGATCCTGGGTCTCCCCATCTACATGCCGAACGACGCCGCGATCCCCTGGGCCCCCGGAGTGCCGGCGAAGCGGCATTTCACGCGCAGCTTCGTCGCCGACCACCAGCTCCTGCAGCGCGAGCAGAAGCCCGGCGTGCCCGGCTGGCTGAAGACCGCCGCGCCGCTCGTCGTCCTCGCGCTCGCGCTGGGCTTCCTGGCGAGCCTCGCCTGGGGACTCGGCCGGGTCGCGCATCGCACCGGCGAGCCGCCGGCCGCACCGCGACGCGAGCCGGTCCCTCGCCTGCGGGCGACCTCCGTCCCCACGGGGGCCAGGCCATGAGCCAGGGAATCCCGCTCCAGGAGACCACCCTCCACGGCCACCGGGTCGGCTTTCGGATGGCCGGCGACGGACCGCTGATCGTCCTGCTCCACGGCATCACCTCGACCTCGGACGTGTGGTTGGACGTGATGGCGCGCCTCGCCGAGCGCTACACGGTCGTGGCTCCGGACCTGCTCGGTCACGGGCGCTCGGCGAAGCCGCGGGGCGACTACTCGCTGGGCGCCTACGCCAGCGGCGCGCGCGATCTCCTCGGCCTGCTCGGCTTCGAGCGCGGAACCGTCGTCGGGCATTCGCTCGGCGGCGGGATCGCGCTCCAGTTCGCCTACCAGTTCCCCGAGTACTGCGAGCGCCTGGTGCTCGTTTCCAGCGGCGGTCTCGGCAGGGAGGTCCACCCGATGCTTCGGGCCGCGGCGCTCCCGGGCTCCGAGCTGGTGCTGCCGCTGATCGCACCGAGGCTGGGCGATCGGGGCGGGGACGACGGTCGCCTCGTTCCTGCGAGCGGTTCGGATTCAAGGCCGGCCCCGACCTCGCCGAGGCGGCCCGCGGCTACGCCTCGCTGGCGGACCGCGAGGCGCGGAATGCGTTCGTCCACACACTGCGGGCCGTCATCGACCTGGAGGGCCAGCGGGTGAGCGCAACCGATCGTCTCTACCTCGCCGAGCGGATCCCGACGCTGCTGATCTGGGGCAGCGCCGACCCGATCATCCCGGTCGAGCACGGGCGCGAGGCCCGAAAGCGGATCCCCGGCAGCCGCCTGGTCGAGTTCCCCGGGGCCGGGCACTGGCCCCAGCTCGACGACCCGGATCGCTTCGTCGCCGAGCTGAGCGAGCTTCGTCGAGTCCACCGAGCCCTACGAATTCGATCTCGAGCACATGCGCGAGATGCTGGGTCGCGGTCCGGTGGCCCGGGTCGCGAAGGCTTAGAGGTTGGGCCGCGGGTCAGGCGAGTTCGCGCAGCCGCTGGGCCTCGGGCAATTGCTTCAGCTTCTTCAGCGTGTTGTTCTCGATCTGGCGGATCCGCTCGCGGGTGACGCCGAAGGCTCGCCCGACCTCCTCGAGGGTCAGCGGCTCGTGGCCGCGCAGCCCGTACCGCAGCTCGATCACCTGGCGCTCGCGCTCCGGCAGCGCGTCGAGCGCCTTCTGGATGTCCTCGCGCTGCAGGTTCTCGGTCGCGGTCTCGAACGGCTCCTCGGTGGTCTCGTCGGCGACGAAGTCGCCCAGCTCCGACTCGTCCTCGTCCCCGACCGGCTTCTCGAGCGACACCGGCATCTGCGCCACGCGCAGGATGTCCCTGACCTCGCGGACGGAGACCTTGAGCTCCGCCGCGATCTCCGCCGGCTCCGGCTCGCGGCCGAGGCGCTGCACGAGCTGGCGCTCCACGTGGGCGACCCGGTTCAGCTTCTCGACCATGTGAACGGGGATGCGGATCGTCCGCGCCTTGTCGGCGATCGCCCTGGTCACCGCCTGGCGAATCCACCAGGTCGCATAGGTCGAGAACTTGTAGCCGCGGCGATAGTCGAACTTCTCGACCGCGCGGATCAGCCCCAGCGAGCCCTCCTGGATCAGGTCGAGGAAGCTGAGGCCGCGGCCCAGGTACCCCTTCGCGATCGAGACGACCAGGCGCAGGTTGGCCTCGACCATGTGGCGCTTGGCGGCCATGTCGCCCTTCTCGATCCGCTTCGCCAGCTCGATCTCCTGGTCCGCGGTCAAGAGCTCGACCCGCCCGATCGAGCGGAGGTACAGACGCAGCGAGTCGAGGCTGGGCTCGACGGTCAGGTCGAGCTCTGGCTTCTTCGCCTGCCCCGGCTGGCCAGCTTCCTTGGCCTCCTTGTACGCCGTCAGGCCATCCTCGGCGATGACGTCGACGCCGTGCTCGATCAGGTAGGCGTGAAGGCCGTGCACCTGTTCCTTGGTCAGCTCGACCTCCTCGAGCGTCGCGGCGATCTGCTCGAAGGTCAGGTAGCCCCGCTCCCGGCCGTCGGCGATCAGCGAGCGAAGCTCGTCCGAGTCCTGAAACCGAGGATCGCCGTCGAACCCGGCGCTCCTCTCCTCGCTGCTCGTCGCCTCTTCCCCGGCGGCGTTGGCGCCGTTGTCGCGGGCCAGCAGAACGTTCCCCTTCTTAGACACCTTCCCGCCCCGTCCTTTCCACTGCGCTCGGGGTCCGGGCGGGCCGGAGTATATGGGCTGGCCTCACCGTGAGGGCACGCTACCCTTGGCCAACCAGCCAGTCAGCGGCCGCTTCGGAGCGGCTCGGGCCGGCACCAACCACGCCCAGCGGCAAGCGCTTCCCACACCGAGATGAGCGAGATGAGCGAGGCTCTGTCCCCCAGCGTCGACGTACAGGCGTCGCGGCCCAGCACCGAGGTCAGCCTGACCCGCGTCGGCGTCCGCGGGATCGAGAAGGTGATCAAGGTCAACGGCCCCCGCGGCCACGCGTCCGACGGCGGCAGCTCTGCGCCGGCAGCGGGCTCCCGGGACGCCGCCGGCAACTACTTCTTCGCGGAGCTGGAGTGCTTCGTCGACCTCAACCCGCGCCAGGCCGGCGTCCACATGTCCCGCTTCGAGGAGGTGGTCAACGCCGCCATCGACGAGGTGGTGCTCGGCGAGACGCTGCGCGCCGAGGAGCTCGCCGCCCAGATCGCGGGCCGCGTTCGCGAGCAGCAGGCGGGCCTTCGCGCCGAGGTGACGATCGCCGCGCGCTATCCAGAGACGGTGGCGACCCCGGTCTCGGGCCTTCGCACTCAGGAGATCTACACGTTGTGTGGAACGGCGGTCGTCTCCGAGCGCGGCACCCGTACCCTCACCGGCGTCGAGGCCCAGGGGATGACCGCCTGCCCTTGCGGCCAGGAGCTGGTCAGCGGCCGCTCTCGCGAGCGACTGGCCGCCGAGGGCTTCACCGACGACGAGATCGAGCGTGTGCTCGAGGCCGTTCCCGTGGCCACCCACAACCAGCGCGGCATCGGTTCGCTGCACCTCGGCCGGCCGGAGGGGGTCGAGCTCAACGTGGACGCCCGCGACCTCCTGCACATCGTCGAGCAGTCGATGAGCTCGGAGATCTACGAGCTGATGAAGCGCTCCGACGAGGCCGCGGTGATCGAGAAGGCCCACCGCCACCCGCGCTTCGTGGAGGACTGCGTGCGGGAGATGGTGCGCCGAGTTGCGGACGAATACCCGCAGCTTCGCGCGGGTGGGTTCGTGCTCGCGCGCCAGGAGAACCTGGAGACGATCCACCGCCACTCGGTGTTCGCCGAGCGCTCCGGCCTGCTCGCCGAGATCCTCACCGAGCTCTCGAGCGGCGAGCACTCGCCGCACCACATGACCGAGCGCGAGTGGCTGGAGGCTCCCTGCTCGTCGTGAGCCGCCGCTAGGCGCGCTCGGCGCGCGCCCCCGCGCTCCTGCGCCTCTCCCTCTCCATCGCCAGCCGCCTGCGAAGCCCGAAGAAGTAGTCGGCGCCGGAGATCACGGTGACCGCGACCGCCACGTAGACCAGCACGTCGACCGAGGTCGGCGAAGGGTTCCAGATGATCAGCGCGAACACGGCGGCGACCTGAAGCGCCGTCTTCAGCTTCCCGAGCCAGCTCGCCGAGATCACCACTCCCTGCTCGGCCGCGACCGCGCGCAGGCCGGTGACCGCCAGCTCCCGCGCGATGATCACCATCGCCACCCACGCCGCCAGCCGGCCGAGCGAGACCAGCGAGACCAGCGCCGCGATGATCAGCAGCTTGTCGGCGAGCGGATCCATCAGCTTTCCGAACGTCGTCACGTCCTGGCGGCGTCGCGCGATGTAGCCGTCGAGGCCGTCCGTGAGCGCAGCCAGCGCGAACACCCCCGCCGCCAGCGCGTCGCCGTTCGGGGTCTCGCCGAGCAGCGCGACCACGATCACCGGCACCGCGAGGATGCGCAGCAAGGTGAGCACGTTGGGCAGGTTCAGGGGGAGCATCGGTCTTGAGCGTAGATGCTTGCGCCCAGTGGCGGTCGACTACATCTACCGAAGGCGTGGACGAGTTCCTCCACACGGCGCGACGGATCGCTCCCCGGCTTCGGGGCGATCTACTCCGGAGCCAGCTCCAGGGCCCGAGCGAACACCTCGTCGAGCATCGCCTCGGTGAGCCGCCCGGTGAAGGTGTTCTGCTGCGACGGGTGGTAGCAGCCGATCAGGGAGTAGCGACCGACGACCGCCTCCGCGGCGTGGCCGAAGCGAGGCTTGGGACGAGGGATCCGCTGGCCGAGCTCCCGGAGCGCTCTGAGTGAGCCATCCCAGGCGAACGACCCGAGTGCGACGACCACGCTTGCGCGGTCGAGCAGGCGCAGCTCCTCGACCAGGTAGGGGAGGCAGTTGTCGCGCTCGGTGGGCGTGGGGCGATTGCCGGGAGGCGCGCAGCGGTTGACCGCGGTGACGTAGGCGCGCGAGCAGCCGCAGCCCGTCGTCGCGATGCTCCGAGCGGGCCTGGTTTGCGAGCCCCGCCCGGTGAAGCGACGCATAGAGCCAGTCGCCCGACCGATCGCCGGTGAAGACGCGCCCGGTGCGGTTGCCGCCGTGGGCGGCCGGCGCGAGCCCCACGATCACCACCCTGGCCCGTGGATCCCCGAAGCCGGGCAGCGGTCGCGCCCAGTACGCCTGGCCCTGGAAGCGCCGCGGCGGGTCTGCCGCCGCCCTCTCGCGCCACTCGACCAGTCGCGGGCAGAGGCGGCAATCGACGATCTCGCTCGCCAGGGCG
Source organism: uncultured Actinomycetes bacterium (assembly GCA_963702805.1). Taxonomy (GTDB): domain Bacteria; phylum Actinomycetota; class Thermoleophilia; order Solirubrobacterales; family 70-9; genus AC-56. The sequence goes on from CAVPEC010000007.1 coordinate 141,865, forward strand.
GAGAGGGATTCCGGCACGCGACAAGGCTATGACGCCCGACCGGCCCGGTTACGATCCCGCCTCCATGGAGCCGAAAGCAGCCTCGGCGTCGACGCGCCGTCTTGGTCAAGTGGATGGGGATCGGCGACGCGAACTCGGCCGGGTTCGTCCACGGCGGGGTGGTGATGAAGCTGTGCGACGAGGCCGCCGGGATCGCCGCCATCCGCCACTGCCGCGGGCGCGTCGTCACCGCCGCGATGGATCGGATGACGTTCATCCTCCCGGTCAACGTCGGCGAGCTCGTCACCTGCAGGGCCAGCGTCAACGCCGCCTGGCGGACGTCGATGGAGGTCGGCGTTCGGGTCGAGGCCGAGAGCCCGCTGACCGGCGAGTGCCGCCACACCTCGACCGCCTACCTGACCATGGTGGCGGTCGACGAGGAGGGCACCCCGACCCCGGTCCCTTCGCTCACCGCCGAGTCCGACGCCGAGCGCCGCCGCCAGCGTGAGGCCGAGCTGAGGCGCCGCAACCGCCTCGCCGAGCGCGACCAGATCCTTCGCGATCGCGGGCCGGAATAGTCAGCCGCGGGCGGGCCCTCGCCGCCGGAGCAGCCCCGCGACACGGTCCTCCAGTCGGCTGCCAACCGCGAACACGCCGATCCACATCACGGTCGCCGCGGTGGTGCTCAGGAAAGCGATCGGGATTGAGAGCAAGAAGACTGTCGCCACCAGAAAGTTCGCCGGCCCGGCCATCCGGCGCTCGAACTCCCGGGCCTCCGGCCACACCAGATCGCTTCTGTATGCGTACATGATCTGCGCCTGGAAGGCCAGGCTGACACAGGCCAGATTTATCGCGTAGAGGATGACCGCGGCCCGCTGCCCACCGTAGTCGCCGAGCACCTGCGAGGTGAAGGGGATCAGGACCAGGAAGGCGAGATAGATGAGGTTCAAGCCCATCAGGGAGCCGTCGAAGCGCTCCAGCGCCGCGAAGAATCGGTGATGGGCGACCCACAACCTTCCGATCACGGCGAAGCTGATCCCGTACGCGAGCAGATCGTCCTCCTGGTTCAAGAGGGCCCGGGTCAGGTCGTCGACTCCCCCTGGGATCGTCAAGCCGAGCACGAGCAGGGTGATCGCGATCGCAAAGACGCCGTCGCTGAAGGCGACGATCCGGTTGAACTCGACCTCCGCCTCGTCGCGACGCCGGGCGCGGCCCGCGCCCACCGCGTCGAAGCGGCCTTGCTGCTCTCGGGCCACGGTCTCTGATACGGCTGGCGGCGCCGGAACCCTGCACGGTCGCTGGCGCACGATCAGAAGCGGTCACGCCGACTGGTCCTATACCCCCATAGGGTATATACTCGCGCGCCGTGGAGGACGTGCTCTCGACGCTTCTCGACGGGCTGAAGAACGCCGGCCTGATGGCCTACCAGGTCTGGTGGGCGCTGGTCCTCGGCTTCGCGATCTCGGCCGTCGTCCAGGCGTGGGTTCCACGCCAGCGGGTCGAGGCGGCGCTCTCCGGGAGCGGCTTCGCTCCGATCTGCCAAGGCGACCGGCCTCGGCGCGGCCTCCTCGTCGTGCTCGTACGCGGCGATCGCGATCGCCAAGTCGCTGTTCCAGAAGGGCGCCTCGGCCGCCACCACGCTGGCCTTCCAGTTCGCTTCCACCAACCTGGTCTGGGAGCTCGGCCTCGTGCTGTGGGTGCTGATCGGCTGGCAGTTCACGCTGGCCGAGTTCGTCGGCGGCCTCGTCCTGATCGGCCTGATGACCGCGTTCCTGCGGTTCTTCGTCTCGCCGCGGCTCGAGGAGCGCGCTCGCCAGCACGCGCAGGAGGCGGCGGCCGGCCACGAGCACCACGCCGCCGGGGTCGAGGGGATGGCCTGGCGACAGCGCCTCACCTCGCTCGAAGCCTGGACCGACGTCGCCCACAACTTCCGCGGCGACTGGGGGATGCTCTGGAAGGAGATCGCGATCGGCTTCCTGCTCGCCGGCTTCATCGGCCTGCTCGGCGACGACTTCTTCAACGTGCTGTTCGTGACCGACGCCCCGGCGCGCGATCCGTACGATCGAGAACGTGATCGCCGGCCCGATCATCGCCGTGCTCAGCTTCGTCTGCTCGATCGGCAACGTCCCGCTCGCCGCCGTGCTGTGGTCCGGCGGGATCTCGTTCGGCGGCGTGATGGCGTTCATCTTCGCCGACCTGATCGTCCTGCCGATCGTCGTCGCCTACCGCAAGTACTACGGAACCGAGTTCGCGCTGCGGATCACGGCGCTGATGTTCGTGACCATGGTGCTCGCGGCGCTGATCGTGGACGGCCTGTTCTCGCTCGCCGGCCTGATCCCGTCCGCGCGGCCCGCCCGCGCCGACGTCTTCGGCTCGGTTGAGCTCGACTACAAGCTGGTGCTCAACGTCATCGGCCTGGCGGTCTTCGCCGGCCTCTTCTATCTGACGGTTCGCCGCGGGGACGAAGCGACTCGTGCGCACGGGGGCGCGGAGGGGGTCGCCGCCACCACGGGGCGCTAATCTGGCTGCGGCGAGGGCGGCTCACGCACAGGCTCGTTCGCCCACGGCGCGGTTCCGCCCGACCACGCCCGAGATGGCGCCCGACCACCCCCAGCTCCGCAAGCTAGCGATCGTCCCCGCCTACAACGAGCAGGGGATGGTCGGCCGCGTGGTGCGCGAGATCCGGCGCCAGGCCCCCGACTTCGACGTCGTGGTCGTCGACGACGGCTCCACCGACGACACCGCGGCCGAGGCGGAGGCCGCCGGCGCGACTCGTCCTGCGCCACCCCTTCAACACCGGGATCGGCGGGGCGATGCAGTCCGGCTTCAAGTACGCGCTGCGTCACTCCTACGACGTCGCCGCCCAGGTCGACGGCGACGGCCAGCACAAGCCGGCCCACCTGGACGATCTGCTGGCCAAGCTTCAAACCACCGGCGACGAGGCCGACATGGTGTGCGGCAGCCGCTTCCGCGGCGATCCCGGCTACAAGGTGCCGATCGGGCGCCGGGTCGGCAACCTGATCTTCTCGGTCGTCCTCACCGCGATCTGCCGCCAGCGGATCACCGACCCGACCTCCGGATTCCGGATGACCAACCGGCGCGGGATCGAGCTGTTCGCGCGCGACTACCCGCACGACTACCCGGAGGTCGAGGCGATCCTGATGCTGCACGCCCACCGCTTGCGCATCCACGAGGTGCCGGTGCGGATGAACGCGCGCGGCTTCGGCCGTAGCTCGATCGACTACCCCCGCAGCGCCTACTACATGGCCAAGGTGCTGCTGGCGCTGTTCGTCGGGCTCTTCCGGCGCCGGCCGACCCCGGTGGAGGCGACCGGGGAGCGCGAGCTCGTCGAGCCACCGGCCAAGGACCCGGCGACCAGCGGGGGACCCGCGGCATGACCGTCCTGCCCTTCGCCGCCGCCAGCGAGATCGGCGTCAAGGCGCAGATCGTCGCGGTGATCGTCTCGGCGATCTTCCTCGGCGTGGTGCTTGGAGCTGGTCCGGCGCCGGCGCCTGGTCGAGCGCTACGCGCTGCTGTGGATGCTCGCCGCGGTGGCGCTGCTGGTGCTCGCCATCTGGCGAGGGGCGCTCAACGACCTGGCCGACGCGATCGGCGTCATCTCGCCGCCGAATGCGCTGTTCCTGATCGCCCTCGGGGTGGTCTTCGTGCTCCTGCTTCACTTCTCGATCGCGACCTCGCGGCTCTCCGAGGAGACGAAGATCCTGGCCCAGGAGGTGGCGCGGCTCGACGCCGAGGCGCGGGCGGCCCGGAAGGCGGTCGCGAACGGCGACGGGGCGTCGCCGGCCTCACGCGCGCCGGCGCCTCAGGAGGCGCCGGCGGACCGCGAGTCGCCGAGCAGGGCCAGCACCAGCGACCAGTAGGCGCGAAGCGCCAGCCTCAGAGCGCGCGAGCGCGCCGGCGCCGCCGAGGTACGGGGACTCGAGGTCCGCGGTCAGTCCGCGAGCGAACTCGCCGGCGCCGATCGCCCGCTCGCCCTGGATCCCGCGCCGCTCCCGCAGCAGCCTCGGCGCCCAGCGAAGCACGTCGCCCCAGGCGAGCAGCTTCTGGCCGAACCAGCCGCCGGCGAGGGAAACCGGGCACCAGCGCCAGCTCGGTCGCCACCAGCGCCGGGGCGAGCAGCGCGAGCAGGGCCGCCGGGTAGGTGCGGATCAGGGTGGCCCAGCGGTTGCGCTCCAGCCGGCGCCACTTGGCCGGCCCCTTGGCGAACTCGTAGTCGTGGTCGACCCGGGCGGCCGGCTCGACGCCCAGAGCGTGCCCGGCGAGCCGCAGCCGCAGCGACAGGTCGACGTCCTCGTGGTAGAGGAAGAACCGCTCTGCGAAGCCACCCACTCGCTCGAACACGTCCCGCGGGATGGCGAGGCAGGCGCCCGAGACGAAGCCGGGCTCGACCCCTGGCCCGTGGCCGGTCGATCCGTCCCCTGGGTCGAGCGGCTCTCCGGCGCCGCCGGCCCAGGCGATCCCGGTGAAGTGGACGACCCCGCCGCGGGTGTTGACGACCGTTCCGCCCTCGGCGGTGACGAGCCCCTGCCAGGCGGCCCAGCCGCGGCCGTCGGCGAGCGGCCGCTCGATCGCCTCGCGGAAGCCGGGCGCCACGACCGCGTCGGGGTTCAGGAACAGGAGCAGCTCCCCGGAGGCCGCCGAGGCTCCGCGGTTGCAGCCGCCGGCAAAGCCGAGGTTGGCGCCCGCGTCGATCACGATCGCGTCCGGCGCGAGCGTCGCGCACGGCGTCCGGCGGTGCCGTCGGAGGAGTCGTTGTCGACGACGATCAGCTCGTCGCCGTCATCGAGCTGTGCGGTGAGCGCCGGCAGGGCCCCACGCACCGCCTCGCGGTTGTCGTGCGTGACGATGACGACCGAGAGCGAGCGCATGGGAGGAGTCAGGGCGCTTCATGGCGCGCCGGCCGCTCGGGACTCAGCCGAGCGCCTCGAGCAGCCGCGCGGTGTCGCCGAAGGTCTCCGCGTCGGCGATCTTGCCGTCGCGCAGCTGGTAGATCCAGACCGCCGAGCCCTCGACCGTGCCACCCGCCCTGGTGCGTCCCTTGGTCTTGGCGAGCACGACGACGTGGTTGTCGTCGGCGCCGAGCACCTTCTCGGGAGTGGCGCTGAACTGCTCGAAGCTCTCGTCCAGCTTGGCCAGGAAGTCCCGGAAGCCATCCGGACCCGCGTAGGTTCCGCCCCAGGGAAGCGACTCGGGCACCCTGGTCTCGGCCGCCGGGGCGATCGCGTCGAGCACCGCTTCGATGTCACCGCGCCCGAACGCGTCCCACGCGCTCTGGACCACGTCCACGTTGTCCTGCGCCATGCTGCTGCTTCCTCCTCGTTTTGCCTTACGACCCTCTCAGCCTATGCGCGAACGCGACGACGGTCAACCACGGCGCTCCTAGAATGCGGGCGACGCCGGAGTAGCTCAGTTGGCCAGAGCACCGCTCTCGTAAAGCGGGGGTCACGGGTTCGAATCCCGTCTCCGGCTCTTCCCGCCGGCCTACCCCTCTTCGTCGGCCAGGCGGTAGCCGACGCCGCGAACGGTGAGCACGAGCTTCGGGTCCTGCGGGTCGCGCTCGATCTTCTGGCGCAGGTTGGAGATGTGGACGTCGCAGGCGCGCACGTCGCCCGAGAACTCCGACTGCCACAGCTCCTCCATGATCTCGAGGCGGCTGAAGACCTGACCCGGGACGCTCGGCGAGCAGCCGCAGCACCTGGAACTCCGATCGCGTCAGGTTGACGGGCTCGCCCCGGATCGTCACCAGGTGGCGGGCGAGATCGATCCTCACGGGGCCGGCCTCGATCGTCTTGCCCTCCCGCCCCGAGGAGGAGCGGTCGAGCTCGCGGCGACGCAGCTGGGCGCGCACCCGGCCCAAGCAGCTCGCGCACCGAGAACGGCTTCGTCACGTAGTCGTCGGCGCCGACCTCGAGGCCGACGACCTTGTCGACCTCGGCGTCCTTGGCCGTCAGCAGGATGATCGGCACCGGGCTTCGGGCGCGGACGTCGCGGCAGATGTCCAGCCCGCTGCGGCCGGGCATCATGATGTCGAGGATCAGCAGGTCGAAGCTCGGGTGCGTCGTCGCCGAGCTTGCGGTCGGCGTCGTGCCCGTCCTCGGCCAGGGTGACGTCGAAGCCCTCCTGCTCGAGCGCATAGCCGACCGCGTCCCGCACCGAGGGCTCGTCGTCCGCGATCAGGATTCTGCCGTCGGTCATCGCAATCACGCCACCGGGGTTGCCGCCGTCTCGGCGACCGGAAGGCGCACCCAGAAGGTGCTGCCCGTTCCTACCTTCGACTCCACACCGATCTCGCCTTCCATCACGTCCACCATTCGCTTCGCGATCGAGAGCCCGAGGCCGAAGCCCTCCTGCTCGAGCGAGCCCGAGCCTCGGTAGAAGCGCTCGAATACGCGTCCGACCTCCTCCGCGGCGATTCCGGTGCCGGTGTCCGACACCTCGATCAATACCTCGCCGTCCGTTCGACGACGCGCGCGAAGCGTAACGACGCCGGGCGGGGGCGTGTTCTTGAACGCGTTCGTCAGCAGCCCGATCAGGACCTGGCGCAGGAGCACCGAGTCGCCCTGAGCGGCGATGTCGGCTTCGACGTCGAGCTCGACCTCGATCCCGTCCGGGCGGCGCAACGGCCTGCGCGGCCTCCTCGATCGTGATCCCCACGTCGAGCGCCTCCGTCGTCTCCTCCCCGATCGCCTCGATGCGCGCCAGCGTCAGCAGCGAGTCGGTGAGGCGGGTGACCCGCTCCACGTCTTCGGAGAGGCGCGCGAGGAAGTGGTCGCGGGCGTTCGGATCGTCCTTGGCGCCGGCGCGCAGGACCTCGATCGCGCCCGAGATGCCGGCGATTGGATTGCGCAGCTCGTGTGCCGCATTGGACACGAACTCGCGCTCCGCCAGCTCGCGGCGAAGCCCAGCGGTGCGATCGCGCACCACGGCGAGCACGGCGTCCTCGGCCGGCAGATCCCGGATGCCGACCGCATAGACCCGCTCGCCGACCCGCAGGCCGTCGTGCTCGGCGGTGCCGCGCTCGGCGGCGCGCCGCAGCCAGGGGACGAGCGCCTCGATCGCCTTGCCTTCGGGGCCGATCAGGGGCTCGGCGGCGCGATTCGAGAACCGCACCTCAGCCTGAGGCCCAACGACCATGACCGCGTCGTCGAGAGCGTCGAAGATCGCCGACAGCCGGTCGCGCTCCGACGACAGCGCCCCGAACGTCTCGCGCAGCGCGATCCGCATCGTCTCCAGAGCCGTCCCGAGATCGGTGATCTCGTCGCGCCCGCCGGTTCCCTCGAGGGGCTCGTCGAGCCTTCCCTCGGTGATCCGAGCCGCGCTGCCGGCCAGCCGCTTGACCCGCGTGGTGATCGCCGTCGCGATCAGAAAGCCGATCACGACCGCCACCGCGACCGCGATCGCTGCCGCGGTCAGGCGGTCGCCGCGCAGGGCGTCGATGGTTCGCTCGATCTCCTCGGGCCGCTCGGCCCGGGCCAGCACCGCGCCCGAGATAGCGTCCGTCGCGAAAGATCGGGGTTGAGACCACGGTGACGACGCCCGGCAGCGGATCCACTGCGCGCGACCCGCGCAGCGCCGCCGCAATCGCCATCCGCCGGTCGGGGACCTCGCCGAGCTCGACGCCCCGCGAGAGCCGTGGTGTGAGCAGGCGATCGTCCGCGTCGAATACCCACGCCGAGTAACCCGTGATCGCTGACCGAGCTGATCTGGGCCGCGGCTTCGGCCCGCGGGTGGCCGCCGATCCGGTCGGCAAGCCGCACCGTGCGCCCGATCGTGATGTCGGCGGCCTGCTCGCTGGCCGCCTGGTCGCTGGACCCCGTGATCAGCAGATATGAGAATCCCGCAGCGATCGAGGCCACGGCGGCGAAGCCGAGGGTCAGATAGAGGCGGACGCCGAACGGCCGACGTGACCTGGCGACTGTGGCTGGCTGGCCGATCGCGGCCATGAGGAGAGTCTAAGCATCTCTTAACAGGGATTCCAGGCGAAACACCAGCGCCTCGAGCGCAAGCTCCTCGCCGACGTTGACGTCCAGGCGCCGGCGCGTCTCCATCACGAGCTCGGCGCCCGCGCGCGCGCGGCGTGCGTCCAGACCGCCCCCGGCCATCGCGGATGCGGCCGAAAGCTCCTCGACGCGATCGGAGTTCAGGACCAGGCGCTCGGCGCCCTCGGCGACCGTCGCCAGGTCCCGAAGCCAGGCGGCGATCAGGGCCAGCGCCAGGTCGAGCGCCTCGGTCCGGGCGCGGCGGGCCGCGCGCCTGGCGGCCTCCTCGGTCTCGCGGGAGCGGCGCCTGGCCCTCGGTCCCTCGCCCTCGCCGGCGTCGGCTGCCAAGGCCTCGAGCCGCGCTCGAGTCGCCTCGCCCGCCTGGACGCCCGCCGCCTCCGCGGCGGTGAGCAGGCCCCGCCAGGGCGCGTCGGCGAGCTCGCCGGCGAGCGCGGCCTGGACGCACGCCTGTGCCCCGGCACGGAGCTCACGGCCCTGCTCGCCGACCAGGAAGGCCGCTCGGTCCGTGTCGCCGCCGGCCAGGCGCGCCGCGGCCCGGCGCTCCTTCTCGCCGGTGCCCAGCCCCAGCTCCGCGAGCCGCGCCTCGACGGCCTCCGCGCCCAGCGGCGCGAAGCGGACCGGCTGGCAGCGCGAGCGCACCGTCTCGAGCAGCGCCGCCGGCTCGGAGGTGATCAGAACCAGGTGGACGAAGGGCGGCGGCTCCTCGAGGGTCTTGAGGAGCGCGTTCTGGCTCTCGTCGGCCATCGCCTCTGCCGCCTCGATCACGAATACGCGGCGCGCCCCCTCGAACGGTCGGTAGGCCGCAGCCACGATCACCCGCTCGCGCAGCTCGTCCACCAGATGCTGGGTGCCCTGCGGGGCGAGCCAGACGAGGTCCGGGTGCGGCGACGGGTCGGCGAGCGCCCGGCGGCGCGCGTCGTCTGGGTCGGCCGCCCCCGCCGTGAGCAGCTCGGCCGCGAACGCGCGCGCCGCGGCGCGCTTGCCGGACCCGGGCGGCCCGGCGAAGAGGTACGCGTGGCCGGGGGACCTCAGCGCCGCGGAGAGCGCCGCGCGGGCAGCCGGCTGATTCTCGGTCGCCTCGCGGAGCACATCCGGTGCTGCGGTCGCGGGATTCATCGCGAGGCCTGCTCCACGATCCTCATGACCTCCTCGTGCACCTCCGCGGGGCTCCCTCCGCGTCGACGACGGCAATCCGGTCGCCGTGCCGGGCGGCCAGGTCGTCGTAGGCCGCCGCGACGAGGCGCTGGAGCTCGATGCCCTCGCCCTCGAAGCGATCGGTGCCGTCGGCGCCGCCCTCCGCGAGCCGCTGCTGGCCGCGGGCCTCGGCCAGCTCGGGGTCGATCCTCAAGAGCACCGTGACGTCCGGCATGCAACCCGCGATCGCGATCTCGTTCAGGCGCTCGACGACGTCCGTGCCGAGGCCTCGCGCGGCGCCCTGGTAGGCGACGGTCGAGTCCACGAAGCGATCGCAGACGACGTCCCGCCCCTGATCGAGGGCCGGTCGGACGAGCCGTGCGCACAGCTCGGCCCGGGCCGCGCCGAACAGGAGCAGCTCGGTGCGCGGATCGATCTCCGAGGCCGGATCCTTGAGCAGCTCGCGGATCCGCTCGCCGACATCGGTCCCGCCCGGCTCGCGCAAGAGGAGCGTCTCGGGCCCCAGGGCCTCGGCGAGCAGCGCGGCCTGGGTGGTCTTTCCCGAGCGGTCGATCCCCTCGAGGGTGATGAACACCGCTCGCTAGGACTTGGACTTCGACTTCGACTTGGAGCGAGAGCCCGCCTTGCGAACCCGCGCCGTGCCCGGGGAGGGCTTGCCGCCGCGCCGGGTGGCGGGGCGCTTCCCGTCCTCGGCGGCGCCGCCGTTGGCGGGCGAGGCGCCGTCCCCCTTGGCGGCGGCCCCGTCCTCGGCGGCTCGCTCGCGCTCCGCCTTCTTGGCCTCCCGCTCGGCGCGGTTTCGGCGCATCTCCTCCATCGAGGGGCAGTCGTCGTTCAGGCAGAGCTTCCAGGGCCGGCCGCGGAACCCCTTCACCGTCAGGCGCGGCATCTCGCCGCAGATCGAGCAGCGCTCCTCGAGCCGCCAGAGCTCGTAGCCGCGTCCCGGGAGCGGGCCGCTCACCTGGCAGGAGTCCGGGGACTCGGGGGCGTCCCGGTTCCATCCCTCGCAGCCGTACATCCGCTTGCCGCCCTTCAGCTCGATGATCCGCAGCCGGTTCGGGGAGCCGTCCTCGTGCCGGCGGCCGGCCTCCTCGCACACCTTGCAGGGACCGAGGAACTTGTCCTCGTCCATACCGGCCCAGATCACCTTGGCGAGGTCCTCGCTGCGGTCCTGCAGCGCGGCGGTGGTGGAGTGGAGCATTTCGCGGCTGACTCCCACCACCTGGTCCTTGGAGGTCTCGCCTGCCGCGATCTGGTCCATGTCCTTCTCCAGCTCGGCGGTCATCTCCGGGGTCGCCATGCGCGGGACGTACTCGTGGAAGGCCCGGTACATCGCGATCCCCGTCTCCGAGGGCTCGGGCGGATTGCTGTAGACGTAGCCGCGGTCGTACAGCTTCTGGATGATGTCGGGACGGGTTGCCTTGGTCCCCAGGCCGGCCTCCTCCATCAGCTCGACCAGCTTGCCCTGGCTGATCCGCGGCGGCGGCTGGGTCTCCTTGTCGACCGCCCAGGGCTCGCCGTCGAGCGCCAGCTCCTGGCCCTCGGTGAGCTTCGGGATCTCCTCGTCGCCGGAGCGAGCGTAGGTGTAGATGGCGGCGAAGCCGGGGTCGGTGACCACCGAGCCGCGCACGAAGTAGCTCTCCGATCCCGCCTCGATGTCGGCGCGGGTCGACTCGATCGCCATCGGCGGCGCGAAGGTGGCCAGGAAGCGCCGAGCGACCAGCTCGTACACGCGTTGCTTGGGGCCTTCGAGCGCGCCCGGATGGACCGCCTGGGTCGGGTAGATCGGCGGATGGTCGGTGGTCTCCTTCTTGCCGCGCGTCGGCTTCAGGTCGCCCTCGAGCAGAAAGGCGCCGGCCTCGAACTCGGGGATGCGGACCAGCGAGGCGACCAGCTCGCGGGTGGGAAGCGAGGCCGGATAGACCGTGTTGTCGGTGCGCGGGTAGGAGATGAAGCCGTCCATGTAGAGGTCCTCGGCGAGCTGCATGGCGCGCTTCGGCGTGATCCCGAGGCGGTTCGAGGCCTCGGTCGTGAACGCCGTGGTGTTGAAGGGAGCCGGGGGCTTCCGCTGCGAGCGCTTCGCGCTCACCTCCTTGACCTTGCCGGGGCTCTTGGTCCCGGCGAGAGCCGCGTCCGACTCGGCCTTCTCCCAGAAGCGGTCGGTGGAGTGGTGCGCCTCGAAGGCGCCGTCGGGGTGCTGGAAGCGCGCGAACACCTCCCAGTAGGGCTCGGGGACGTGGGCGCGGCGCTCCAGCTCGCGCTCGACGATCAGGCCCAGAGTGGGGCTCTGCACGCGGCCGACGGAGAGGAAGTTGGAGCCGAAGCGGCGGGTCGCCAGCGAAACCGCCCGCGTCAGGGTGGCGCCCCAGATGAGGTCGATGTCCTGGCGCGCGGCGCCGGCGTCGGCGAGGTCGTAGGAGAGGTCGTCGAGGTTCGAGAAGGCCCGCTCGATCTCGTCCTTGGTGAGGGCGGAGTAGCGGGCGCGCTTGACGCGTGGGCGGCTCGCAACGAGCTGGGCGGCGTCGCCGTCGGGCGACCCGTCGCCGTTGCCCGCGATCGCCGGGTTGACCTCCAGGACCTCCGTCAGAGCCTCGAGGCCGATCAGCTCGCCCTCGCGGTCGTAGTCGGTCGCGATCACTACGTCCGTCGCCTCCTTGGCCACCTTGCGGACCGCGCGCAGCACGTTCTTGTCGGTCGGCTCCCTGGTGAGCTTCGCGTCGATCAGGTCGTGAAGGTCGGTCTGCTGCCAGTTCGAGTAGTCGTCCGGGAAGGCGGGGTTGACGACGTGGCCCTTGAGGCCGATCGCGGTCTGCTCGCCGTCTGAATCCGACCAGGTGTAGAACGGGACCTTGTAGACCGCGTCCCCCTTGGCCTGGCCGCCGCTGAGGATTTCGGCGATCTTCTTCGCTGAGTTGTTCTTCTCGGTGACGATCAGTCGCATAGGTGGCTCCACGATCGGCAGGCACCGCCGTTTTCGTGAGCGCGAGATGGAAACCATGCCCCGCCGATCGGACGGCGAGGGTAGCAAGGGGCCCGCGGCTCCCCACCGGCTCGGGGCCTCAGCCCGTAGGGCTGCCCCGAGGCTCGATCGCGCTCGTCGGGGGCCCCACGCCGGGGCCTTTACCCTGTTCGGGATGCCCGCCCAGGCCTATGCCGGCAAGGAGTGCGTCTGCCAGCTCCGCAAGGGGATCTGCGACTCCTCGTGCGTGCGCGACATGCTCTCCACGCCGCTCTACATCGCCTGTCTGCGCCTCTCGGGGCGCCCCTGCCTGGTGGTCGGCGGCGGCGACGTGGGGCTGGAGAAGGTCGAGGGGCTGCTCGCTCTGCGGCGGCCAGGTCACCCTGGTCGCGCCACAGGCCGTGCCCGAGCTCGTCGAGTACGCGCGCGAGGACTCGATCCGCTGGGAGCGGCGCGAGTTTCGCGACTCCGATCTCGACGGAAGGTTCCTGGCGGTCGCCGCGACCAGCATCACCGAGGTGAACATCTCCGTCTACGAGGGCGCGGAGCGGCGGGCGATGCTGTGCAACGTCGTCGACGTGCCGCCGCTGTGCAACTTCATCCTGCCGGCGATCGTCCGCAGCGGGCCGCTGGCGATCGCGATCTCGACCGCCGGCGCCTCCCCAGCGCTCGCCAAGCGGCTGAAGCGCGAGATCGCCGAGGCCTACGGCGAGCCCTACGCGCGCCTGGCGGTGATCCTCAACGAGGCCCGGGGCTGGGCCAAGGCGACGCTTCCCACCTACCAGGACCGCAAGGAGTTCTTCGAGGGGATCGTCAACGGCGATCCGGACCCCGTCGAGCTGATCCGCGACGGGCGCGAGGACGAGGTGCGGGCGCTGATCGACGCCGCGAAGGAGAGCCACGCGGCCGCGACGCAGGCGGGCTGAGGGGCGGCGGCACGCGAGGGCGACCGCGGCTCGGGCAGCGCCGCGACGCTGGTGACCTTTGACGTCCTATAGAGGTCGAAAGTCAGAACGCGTCCGGGCTGCGGGCGGTCCCGTTCGGTGGACCCCATTCCGTCCATATATGGGACGGAAGCATGCGTCCGGACCCCCTCGGTGCTGGCCTCGTAGTCGCCCAACCGACGCCCGGCTCAGCCGGCCGGCAGGGCGTAGATCGCCACTGCGGCGAAGTGCGCCGCCGCGGCGGCGATCACCAGCAGGTGGAAGATCTCGTGGTAGCCGAACACCGCCGGGTTCGGGTCCGGGCGCTGGCGCGCGTAGACGATCGCGCCGGTCGTGTAGAGGACGCCACCGACCGCGATCAGAGCCCCGGCCCCGATGCCGGCGCTGACCACGATGCCGGGGAAGCCAAGCAGCGCCGATCCAGCCCACGGACAGGTAGATGATCGTCGTCGCCCACTTCGGCGCGTCGACCCAGATGAGCTCGACCACGATGCCGGCCGCCGCGCCGGCCCAGACGGCGATCAGGAGCGTGTTCGCCCAGGGCCCGTCGAGGACCAGCAGGGCGAATGGGGTCATCGTGCCGGCGATCAGCAGGAAGATCATCGAGTGGTCGAGGCGGCGCATCCACCGCCGGGAGCTCGGGCCGTCGCCAGTTGACCCGGTGATAGAGAGCGCTGACCCCGAGCAGCGCCGAGAGGGAGGCCGCGTAGATGGCGACCGCGAGCGTCGCGCGTGGGGTCGGCGCGGCGATCACGAGCGCGCCGCCGGCGCCGAGCGAGACGAAGAACGCCCACTCGTGCGAGACGCCGCGAAGGCGCGGCTTCTGCCGGGCGATGAACTGCTCCGCGGCGGCCGTGGCGTCGGCGACCCGCTCCGACGCGGCGGTCTTCGCGTCGGCGGCGCGCTCCGAGGCGGTGGCCCTGGCGCCCGCAACCCGCTCCGAGGCCGTGGCCTTGGCGTCGGCGACGCGCTCCGAGGCGGTGGCCTTCGCGTCGGCGACCCGCTCGGAGGCGGCCGCGGTGGCGTCGGCGACCCGCTCCGAGGCGCGGGCGCGGATGTCCTGGCGTTCCGCCATCCCGCGCGAGCCTAACGAACCTGGACGCCGCCCGGTGGCATTTCGTCACACTTGCGCCTGCTGACGCCACATATAGCGTTGCGCGAAAGAAGGAGAACGCCATCAGTAGTAGAATGCTTTAGGTGACGTGTCCGAGCTGCAACTCGCCAACCCGTGTCCTCGAGAGCCGCCACGCCGAGGGCGGCGCATCGGTGCGGCGGCGGCGCGAATGCTCCGGCTGCGGCCGGCGGTTCACGACCTATCGAGCACCGTGAGCGCGAGCCGCTGTTCGTCAGGAAGCGAAGTGGCAAACGGCAGCCGTTCGATCGCACCAAGCTTCGCGCCGCCCTGCTGCACGCGGCTCACAAGCGACCGGTGTCCTCCGCGGACGTGGAGCGCCTGGTGGAGCGAATCGAGTCGGCGGTGAACGACGGCGGCGGCGAGCTGGCGGCGGAGCGGATCGGCGAGCTGTGTCTGGACGGCCTGCGCCAGCTCGACACGGGCGCGTACCTGCAGTTCGCCGGGACCCTCGCAGAGCCCGGGCTGGCGATTTCGGGCGACTCGCCGGAGGGTGGTTCCGTCCGGGTCGCGCGCAAGGATTCCCGGTTCACCCCAGAGGCCGCCACCAGGAGGACTTGATGAGCAAAACCGCTGCAAAGTACGCACAAAATCGTCAGGCGGGACTGACGGTCGAGCGCCGCTTCACGACTCCCGGCGTCCACCCCTTCGACGAGGTCGAGTGGGAGCTCCGCGACGCCGTCATCGGCGATCCCGAAAGCCCGGCGTTCGAGCAGCGCGGCGTCGAGTTTCCGAAGAGCTGGTCGCAGAACGCGACCAACATCGTCGCCCAGAAGTACTTCCGCGGCAAGCTCGGCACGCCGGAGCGCGAGCGCTCGGTGAAGCAGATGATCTCCCGGGTCGCCGGGACGATCGCCGGCTGGGGCCGCGAGGGCGGCTACTTCGCCAGCGACGAGGACGCCGACGCCTTCGAGGCCGAGCTGACCCACATCCTGCTCCACCAGAAGGCGGCCTTCAACAGCCCGGTGTGGTTCAACGTGGGCTTCGAGGACCATCCGCAGTGCTCGGCCTGCTTCATCCTCTCGGTCGAGGACACGATGGAGTCGATCCTCGACTGGAACACCAAGGAGGGGATGATCTTCCGGGGCGGCTCCGGGTCCGGCATCAACCTCTCGAACATCCGCTCGTCGAAGGAGCACCTCTCCAAGGGCGGCCTCGCCTCCGGGCCGGTCAGCTTCATGCGCGGCGCCGACGCCTGGGCGGGGACGATCAAGTCCGGCGGCAAGACGCAGGCGGGCCGCCAAGATGGTGGTCCTCGACGTCGACCACCCGGACATCGAGGACTTCATCTGGTGCAAGGCGCGCGAGGAGGAGAAGGCGGCGGCGCTGCGCGACGCCGGCTTCGACATGCGGCTCGACAGCGACTCCTTCCACTCGATCCAGTACCAGAACGCGAACAACTCGGTTCGCGTGACCGACGAGTTCATGAGGGCGGTCGAGGACGACGCGGACTGGGAGCTCACCGCGCGGACCGACGGCAGCGTGATCAAGACGCGTCAGGGCGCGCGAGCTGATGCGCCAGATCGCCGACGCCGCGTGGCGCTGCGCCGATCCGGGCGTCCAGTACGACACCACGATCAACCGCTGGCACACCTCGCCCGGAGTCCGGACGGATCAACGCGTCCAATCCCTGCTCGGAATACATGCACGTCGATGACTCGGCCTGCAACCTCGCCTCGCTGAACCTGATGAAGTTCCGGAACGAGGACGGGACGTTCGACGTGGCGGACTTCAGCCACGCCGTCGACGTCGTCTTCCTGGCGCAGGAGATCGTCGTCGGGCCGTCGAGCTATCCGACCGAGCAGATCGGCGACAACGCGCGTGCGTTCCGGCAGATCGGCCTGGGCTACGCGAACCTCGGCGCGCTTCTGATGGCGGACGGGGTGCCTTACGACTCGGATCAGGGCCGCGCCACTGCCGCGGCGATCACCGCGCTGATGACGGGGCGCGGCTATCGCGAGTCGGCCGAGATCGCCGCCTCGATGGCCCCCTACGACGAGTACGCCAAGAACCGCGAGCCGCACAACGGGGTCATGCGCATGCACCGCGACGCGGCGTACGAGATCGACGACTCGCTCGTCGAGGCCGGGTTGCTCTCAGCAGCGCGACAGACCTGGGACGAGGCCGTCGAGCTCGGCGAGGAGCACGGCTACCGCAACGCGCAGGCGACCGTGCTCGCCCCAACCGGGACGATCAGCTTCCTGATGGACTGCGACACGACCGGGCGTCGAGCCCGACTTCTCGCTGGTCAAGTTCAAGGAGCTGGTCGGCGGCGGGCAGATGACGATCGTCAACCGCACGGTGCCGATGGCGCTGCGAACGCTCGGCTACTCCGATCCCGAGATCGAGCAGATCGAGGCCCACATCAACGAGAAGGGAACGATCATCGGCGCTCCGGCGCTGAAGGACGAGCACCTGGCGGTGTTCGACGTGGCGGTCGGCGAGCGGGCGATCTCGCACACCGGGCACATCGAGATGATGTCGGCGGTGCAGCCGTTCATCTCGGGGGCGATCTCGAAGACCGTCAACCTGCCCGAGTCGGCGACCATCGACGACATCGCGGACGCCTACACCCAGGGCTGGAAGCTCGGCCTGAAGGCGCTGGCGATCTACCGCGACGGCTCGAAGACCGCCCAGGCGCTGCGCACGGACGCCGGGGAGAAGAAGGACGAGCCGGCCGAAGCCGCATCCGAGCCGGCGCTCCAGCAGCCGGTGCGCCGCCGGATGCCGCGCGAGCGGGAGTCGATCACCCACAAGTTCTCGATCGCCGGCCACGAGGGCTACATCACGGCCGGCAAGTACGAGGACGGCTCCGTGGGCGAGATCTTCCTCACCGACATCGGCAAGGAGGGCTCGACCCTGCGCGGGATGATGAACGCGTTCGCGACCGCGATCTCGATCGGCCTGCAGTACGGCGTCCCGCTCGAGGTCTTCGTCCGCAAGTTCAGCTACATGCGCTTCGACCCCGAGGGGATCACGAACAACCCCGAGATCCCGTTCGCGAAGTCGATGCCGGACTACCTCATGCGCTGGCTGGCGAGCCGCTTCATCGACGACCCGGACGTGCTCGAGGACCTGGGCATCCTGACCGCCGAGATCCGGGCCCGCCGCGAGGCGCAGCAGACCCTGCTGCTCGACGACGACGACGGACGAGGGCAACGGCGCGAAGGAGGGCAACGGCCACGCCGGCAACGGCCACACCAGCCGCGACGGCGCCACGGGCGAGTCGCTGCCCCCCACCGCGGCGCTCACCGACACCCCGCCGGTGATCCCGGCCCAGCTCCAGGGCCGCGAGCTCGGCCCGGCCTGCGAGCAGTGCGGCGGCATGATGCAGCGCACCGGGCTCCTGCTACACCTGCTCGAGCTGCGGGAACAACACCGGCTGCGGGTAGACCGGCCTCACACCGATCCCGGCCGGCGTCGCGCGCCGAAAGGCTCTACCCGCGCCATGCGGGACACCGCCAAACCAAAAGCTGTCGCCGACTGACCCCGCCCCCTTCTGCCCGGCCGGAAGGGATTCCGGCACCGTTCGGCGCGGGGCCGTAACGCTTCACGTACCACGTTTGCAATAAGGGCGACCATCCTGGGCTACGTGGCCGACGCTTATGACTTTGAACGTCCTATACACGTCGAAAGTCACGAGCGTCCGGATGTCCTGATCGGTCGGCTCGCCCAGGGCTGAGCTTCCTCAGGCGACGCGATTGGGGGGCTCAGTGCCCCGAAGCACGGCGAGAACGTTGTCGGCGACCAGGCGGGCCATGCCGTTGCGCGATCGCGTGGTGGCGGAGCCGATGTGGGGCAACAGCACACAGTGGGGCGCCTCGAGCAGCGCGGTCGGGACGTCGGGCTCGTGCTCGTACACGTCGAGGCCCGCCGCGCCGATCTCCCCGTCTCGCAGCGCCTGGGCCAGCGCCCTCGAGTCGACCAGCGACCCGCGCGAAGTGTTGACCAGGAGCGCCTCGCGGCTTCATCGTCGCGAGCTCTCGCGCCCCGATCAGCCCGGTCGTCTCGGCGGTCGCCGGCAGGTGGAGGCTGACCACGTCGGCGCGCTCGAGGATGTCGGCGAGGGAGACCTGCCGGACGCCCAGCTCGCGCTCGGCGTCCTGCTTTCGGGTGCGGCTCGTGTAGAGGATCTCGCCCGCCAGGCCCCTGACCAGCTCGGCGTAGCGGCGCCCGATCCGTCCCATCCCGACGACCCCGAACGTCGCGCCGGTCAGCTCCAGGCCCAGGTAGGCGCCCGGGTCGAAGCCGCGCCAGCGCCCGCCGCGCAGGTCGGCCTCCGCCTCGCTCATGTGCCGCGCGGCGGCCAGCGACAGGGCCAGCGCCAGTTCCGCGGTGGCGTTGGTGAGCACGTCCGGGGTGTTGGTGACCGCGACTCCGCGGCGCCGGCAGGCATCGAGGTCGACGTTGTCGTAGCCGACGGCGAAGTTGGCGACCACCCGAAGCGTGGGGCCGGCCGCCTCCAGCAGCGCGTCGTTGACGGCCACCGTGGGATCGGCGACGATCGCATCGACGCCCCGCGCCAGCTCGAGCAGCTCCTGCGCGGTGACGTCGAGCCCGCCTTCGCCTGAGCTCGCACCGCCCGGCGAGCAGCTCCATGCCCGCGGGTAGAAGCTGGCGCGCGACCAGGACGATCGGGACAGAGCCGGAGGCGGCGGCCGCGGCCACGTCAGGCGAGGCGCTCGTCGATCAGCAGCGTCTGCGCCGCCCGCCCGATCGGTCCCCGCTCGTCGTAGAGCGCCGTGTCGGCGAGCCCGACGCCGTCGGGCTCGGGAATCGTGATCGCGTCGAGGCAGACCCATTCGCCCGCCAGCGGACGGTGGAGGTGGACGGTGAGGTCGACGTTGATGAACAGGTAGCGGGCCCAGTCCAGCGTCGCGCTGACGCCGTTTCCCGAGTCGGCGGCGACCAGCACCCGCTGAAGCGGCGAGGGCTCCTCACCCGCGACGAGCGGTTGGCGCATGCGCATCCAGACCAGCGCCGGGCCGGGATCGCGCGAAGTCGCCGCGCACGAACCGGTACTCCATCGCGGTGTGGTAGCCGACGTCCTGGCCGGTCGGCGGGAAGGTGCCCGGGCCGCGCTTCATCGACCCCTGGGGGAGCGAAGCCGGGGCGAAGCGTCGACGGGGAGGTCCCGATCAGCCCCGGCCCGTCCACGCTGGACAGCCCCGCGGGAATCTCGACCTCGGCCGAGCGCAGCCGCCAGGCGGTGGCCCGGATCACCTCGCCGTCGGAGTCGGACGAGGCTCGCCTCGACGAGCTCGACGCTGCGGCCCGGGCGCACGACGCGGGCCTCGACCCGCAGCGGGGCGATCGGCACCGGACGCAGGATCTCGAACGTGATCCGCCCGACGTGCCGCTCGGCCCCGCCCTCGAGCCGCTCGATCTCGCGCCCGATCAGGCCGGCGGGCGGGCCGGCGTGCTGGGAGTCGGGATCCCACGGGCCCCGGGTGAGCTCGGTGGGGACATAGCCGTCCCCCTGCGGAACGAAGAAGGCCTCGTCGGGCACGCGAGGGATCGTATGAGGCGTAACGCGCGGCGCGCAGGGCGGACTAAGCTCATGGTAGGACTGACCGACCCACGAATCGACAAGGAACTGAGATGGAGAAGCTTAAGAAGTCGGACGCCGAGTGGCAAGCGGAGCTGACGCCCGAGCAGTACGAGGTGCTGCGTCGCAAGGGCACCGAGCGCGCGTTCACGGGCGCCTACTGGGACGAGAAGGCCGACGGCGTCTACCGCTGCGCCGGCTGCGGGCAGGAGCTGTTCAGCTCCGACACCAAGTTCGACTCCGGCACCGGCTGGCCGAGCTTCTGGGACCCGGTCGCCGACGAGAACGTCGAGACCCGACCCGACAACAGCCTGTTCATGCGCCGCACCGAGGTCGTCTGCGCGCGCTGCGGCGGCCACCTCGGGCACGTGTTCGACGACGGCCCGAACCCGACCGGACAGCGCTACTGCATCAACTCCTGCGCGCTGGAGCTGGACTCAGCCGAGAGCGAGTAGCCGTCGGCGCAGACGTCGGTGCCGGCGCGCGCCCGGAGATCGCCGCAGGCAGGTCAGCTCAACCCGATCGCCTCCGGCGCTCCGGCGTCGCGGAGCGCCGCGGGCAGCGCGACCGAGCCGTCGGCGCGCTGCCCGTTCTCGACCAGCGCGATCAGGGTGCGGCCGACGGCGACGGCGGTGCCGTTCAGCGTGTGCACGGGCATCGGCCTGGGCGTCGGGCTCGGGGCGGAAGCGGCAGCCGAGCCGGCGGGCCTGGTAGTCGGTGGTGTTGGAGCACGAGGTGACCTCGCGGTAGCGCTCCTGGCTGGGGATCCACGCCTCGCAGTCGAACTTGCGCGCCGCCGAGGCGCCGAGGTCGCCGGCGGCGATGTCGACCACCCGGTAGGGGATCTCGAGCGCCTGGAGGATCCGCTCCTGGATCGCCGAGGAGGCGCTCGTGCTCCGCCGCGGAGTCCTCGGGGCGAACGAACGAGAACATCTCCACCTTGTCGAACTGGTGCACTCGGAAGATCCCGCGCGTGTCCTTGCCGGCGGCTCCCGCCTCGCGCCGGAAGCAGGTGGAGATTCCCGCGTAGCGGCGCGGCAGCTCGTCGGCGGCCAGGATCTCGTCGGCGTGCAGCGCCGCCAGCGACACCTCCGACGTCCCGACCAGGAACAGCTCGTCGCGCGGGATCTCGTAGATCATCTCCCGCTCGCCGGGGAAGAAGCCGGTGCCGAACAGCGGGCCCTCGCGGACCAGCACCGGCGGAACGACCGGAACGAAACCCTCGCTCGCCGACCAGCTCGATCGCGAAGCGGATCAGCGCCAGCTCGACGATCACCAGGTCGCCGAGCAGGTAGGCGAACCGCGATCCGGACGCCTCGCCCGCCTTCTCCATCTCGATCCAGCCGTTCGCGAGCCCCAGCTCGAGGTGGTCGCGGACCTCGAACTCGAACTCCGGCCGTTCGCCGACCTCCCGCAGAACCACTGCGTCGTCCTCGGTGGACCCTTCCGGCGCCTCCGGCTCCGGAAGGTTGGGAAGCCCGGCCAGCAGCTCGTCGCGCTTCGCCTCGACCTCGGCCAGCTCGGCCTCGAGCTCCTTCACCTCGGCGCTCACCTGGCGCATCTCGGCGATCAGGGGCTCGGCGTCGTCGCCGGAGCGCTTCGCCGCCGCGATCTCGTCCGAGGCGCGGTTCTGCCGGGCCCGCCGCTCCTCGACCTCGGGCAAGCAGCTCGCCGGCGGCGCTCGTCGAGGCGCAAGCAGCTCGTCCAGGGCCTCGGCGGCGCCGCGGCGCGCGAGCGCGGCCCGGGCGGGCTCGGGATCCTCGCGGATGCTCCGAAGGTCGAGCATCGGTGGGCGGTTGGCCTCGGCGCGCTCGCCTACTGGGAACCGGACCCGGTGCCCGGCTGCGGGGTCTCTCCGGCCTCGGAGCCCGCGTACTTGGAGACGAACTTCGCGACGCTGGTGGCGTCGTGGCCGGTGACGATGTTCTGGGGCATGATCGCGCCCGAGAAGCCTCCGTTTCGGATCGCGAACAGGACGTCGTCGAAGCTCTCGTTGCGCTGGTCGAGGTTCGGGCCCTGCTGGCGGAGCGCCCGGTTGGCGGAGCCCTGCGTCCCCGCCGGGGTCAGCGTGTGGCAGCCCGAGCAGCGCTCCGAGAACAGAACGGCGCCGCGATAGGCAGGATCGTCCTGTGACACCGAGATCCCCTCGGTCCCGCAGGCCGCGAGGACCAGGGCCGCCGCGGCTGCCGCTGTGGTCGCAAGGCCGCGGGGCCGAAGCGTCATCCGCGTGGGCGGGGGTCGGGGTCAAGCGGCCGGACACGCGGGCGGCATCATACTTTCCGATCTGTGAGCGCGAGCCTCGACGCCTGATGCCAGCTCAGATCGAGCCGGCCACCCTGCGCGCCGCCATGTCGCGCTTCCCGACCGGGGTCACCGTGGTCACCGCGACCGGCCCGGCGGGGCCTGCGGGCGCGACGGCGAACGCCGTCGCGTCGCTCTCGCTGGAGCCGCCGCTGATGCTCGCCTGCCTCGACCTCGGCTCGCGCACGCTGGTCGCGGTCGAGCACGCTGGCCTGTTCGGCGGTCAACGTGCTGGCCGCCGAATCAGGCCGCGCTGGCGCGGCGCTTCAGCACCAAGGACCCTCATCCGGAGAAGTGGGACGGAGTCGGCTTCGAGGAGCGCGCCGGAACCCCAAAGATCGACGGCGCGCTGATCTGGCTCGCCTGCGAGCTGCGCGACGTGCACGACGGCGGCGACCACGCGATCGCAACCGGCCGAGTGCTCGAGCTGGAGGCCGCCGACGGCGAGCCGCTGTCTGTTCTACGAGGGGGAGTACCAGGGCCTGGCCAACCGGTAGGGCGCTGCGTGGGCCGTGTCAACCCGCCGTCGTCGCGGCCCGCAGGGCGAGCAGGAAGATGACCAGCGCGGAGACGGCCATGATCCCGGTCTCGCGGCGGACGATCGCCAGCGCGATGCGGCGCTGGCGCTCCTTCGGCAGCGACTCGAAGTCGAGGCCGGTGAGCTCGCGCTCCGCCGCGCCGGCTCGCGCCCCCTCGGCGAGCAGCGAGACGAGGATCGGGAGCACGCCGTACAGGTAGTGAAGGCCGTTGCCCTCGCGGCCCGAGAGCAGCAGGATCGCGCCGAGGCCGACCTGCAGCACGACCGCCGCCTGGGCGATGCGCAGCGCGTACCAGAAGCCGACCGACGGTTGGTGGCGAAGCCAGGCGATGCCGCCCCAGCCCCCGGCGATCAGGTTGGAGGCGATCACCGCGATCCCGACCGCGACATGGATCGCGACCACCGGCTCAGGCCCCCCCGGAGAGCGATTTCGGCTGCTCGTCGGCGATCCCGGGCCATATCCGCCCGAAAGCGTCGGGAATCCGCTTGCTGATGCGGAAAATCACTATGTAGCAACCTGCCACAAAGTGGGTATATAACTCGGCTGCCGTGCTGCGCAGCTACCTCCCCGTGATCGTGTTCGCCGGACTCGGCGTGATCGTGGGAGGAACGCTGGCGATGGTCAACGGGTTGATCGGGCCGCGGCGGCCGAACAGGGTGAAGAGCGAGCCCTACGAGTGCGGCCTGCCGAGCGAGGTCTCGCGGACGTTCCGCTTCGGCGTCAGCTTCTACATGGTCGCGATGCTCTTCATCCTGTTCGACATCGAGGTCGTCTTTCTGTACCCGGTCGGCGTGATCCTCAGGGCGGCGCACTCGGTCTTCGTCCTGGTCGAGGTCGGGATCTTCGTCGCCCTGCTCCTGGTCGCGCTCGCGTACGTGTGGCGAAGGGGAGCGCTCGATTGGAGGTGAGGCGCGAGAAGCTGCGCGCGCTCTCGCCGCTCGAAGAGCCGGGGTCGCTCGAGAACCTTCGCGTCCGCCAGCTTCGCGCCCGCGACCTCTTGCGCGGAGACCTCGAGGGCGCCGCGCTGGAGCAGCACGTCACCGAGTCGGTGCTGACGACCACGCTCGACAAGACGATGCGCTGGGGCCGCGCCAACTCGATCTTCCCGGCCACCTTCGGGCTCGCCTGCTGCGCGATCGAGATGATGTCGATCGTCAGCCCGCGCTACGACATCGCGCGGTTCGGCGCCGAGAACATGCGCGCCTCGCCCAGGCAGGCCGACCTGCTGATCCTCTCCGGCCGGGTGGCGATCAAGATGGCCCCGGTCGTCCGCCGCCTCTACGACCAGATGCTGGAGCCGAAGTGGGTGATCTCGATGGGGGCCTGCTCGTCCTCGGGCGGCATGTTCGCGAACTACGCCGTGGTCCAGGGGGCCGACAAGTTCATGCCCGTCGACATCCACGTCCCCGGCTGTCCCCCACGGCCGGAGGCGCTCGTGTACGGGTTCAACAAGCTTCAGCGGATGATCCTCGGCAACCCCGATCCAGGCTGGCGGCGGCGCTACAACGCGATCGGCACCGAGGAATGGGCCCGCGAGGCCACCGGCGAGGCGGCGAGGGAGGAGGCCGAGGCCTACGCCGCCGCCAGGGAGGCCTCCACGGCCCATGACGCGGAGCTGGCGGGGGAAAGCCGCTGATGCCCGACGCCCCCGGCCTCGAGCTGATCGCCCAGGATCTCAACGAGGCCGCGGAGGGCTCGGTGCTCGGCACCTACCACGAGCACGGCCAGGCCTGCCTGATCGTGGACCCGGAGCGAATCCTCGACGTGCTCGGCTGGCTTCGCGACAGCCCCGGCCAGGAGTACCGCTTCCTCTCCAGCCTCCACGGCGTCGACTACCTGCCGGCGGAGCCGCGCTTCGGCGTCGTCTACGAGCTCCTGAACATGCCGCGAGTCGAGCGGCTGCGGGTCCGCGCGGCGCTCCGTGACCCGGCGGCGTCCGCGGACGATGGCGAACGCGGTCGGAATGGCGGACGAGGAGACGACCGGAGTGATGAGCCGTTGCCCGAGATCGACACCTGCACGTCCGCTGTTTCCCGCCGCGGAGTTCCATGAGCGCGAGGTCTACGACTTCTTCGGCATCGTCTTCCGCGGCCACCCCGACCTGCGGCGCATCCTGATGCCCGAGGACTACGTCGGCTGGCCGCAGCGCCGCGACTTCCCGATCGGCGGCGAGCCGGTGATCTTCACCCACAACGAGCGCGAAGTCCCGCGCTGGTTCGAATGAGCACCCTGGGCCGCGACGCCGGCTCACACACCGAGGCCCAGGTGATCGGCAGCTCGCCGGTGGAGCGCACCGCCGCCGGCGAGACGCTCGAGCCCGAGCAGGAGCTGATGACGATCAACATGGGGCCGCACCACCCGGCCACCCACGGGGTCCTGCGGCTCCTGGTGAGCCTCGCAGGGGGAGGTCGTCCGGGACCTGAAGCCGGTGGTTGGCTACGTCCACACGGGGATCGAGAAGAACTGCGAGGACAAGTCCTACTGGAAGGCGATCCCGTTCGTGGAGCGGATGGACTACCTGTCCTACTTCTTCAACATGGAGGCGTTCGTCGGCTGCGTGGAGCGCCTGCTCGAGCTCGAGATCCCGCCGCGCGCCAAGTACCTGCGGGTGCTTCACCTGGAGCTGAACCGGATCCACTCGCACCTGGTCTGGCTCGGGACCGGCGGCGCTCGACCTCGGCGCGATGTCGATGTTCTTCTACTGCTTCCGGGACCGCGACCGGATCCTCGACCTGTTCGAGATGTCGACCGGACAGCGGATGCACACCCGCTACTTCCAGGTCGGCGGCGTGTTCGAGGACATCCCGGTCGGCTTCGAGCGCCAGGTTCGCGCCTTCTGCGCGGAGATGCCCTCGCGGACTCGACCAGTACGAGGCGATCCTCAACCGCAACGAGATCTTCCTGCGACGCACCAGGAACGTCGGGGTCGTCCCGCGCCAGCGGCTGCTGGACCTGGGAGTCACCGGGCCGCTTCTGCGGGCCGCCGGCGAGCCGTGGGACCTGCGCAAGGTCGAGCCCTCGCTCGCCTACGCCGACTTCGACTTCCAGATCCCGGTCGGCACGGTGGGCGACGGCTACGACCGCTACCGGGTGCGCGTGCAGGAGATGCGCGAGTCGGTGCGGATCGTCGAGCAGGCCCTCGACGGCCTGCCCGAGGGGCCGTGGATCGCCGACGACCGCAAGGTCGTGCTGCCGCCGCGCGATGAGCTCTCGACCTCGATGGAGGCGTTGATCCACCACTTCAAGCTGGTCACCGAGGGATTCCGGGTGCCGCCGGGCGAGGCCTATTACGCCGTCGAGTCGCCGCGCGGGGAGCTCGGCTGCTTCGTGCTGGCCGACGGCTCGGCGAAGCCGGCCCGGGTCCACATCCGCGACCCCTCGTTCGTGAACCTGCAGGCGCTTCGCGACATGTGCATCGACGGCTACGTCGCCGACATGATCCAGAACCTGGCGATGCTGGACCCGATCCTCGGGGGGATCGACCGATGAGCGACCTTCCGGAGATTCGACCGACGAACGAGATGTCCGCCGCGGAGCGCCAGCGGCTGGTCGACTCGATGCGGCCCGAGGACGCGGAGACCGTCCCCGAGCTTCACGAGGTGGACGTCCCGGACGAGCTCCGCGAGCGGATCGAGACCGCGATGTCGAGGTACCCGCAGATCCGCTCCGCCGCGCTTCCCGCCCTGTGGGCCGTCCAGCACCACTACGGCTGGTGCACGCCGGAGGGCATGCGCCAGGCGGCCGCGGTGATGGGCGTGACGCCCGGCTACCTGGAGTCGCTCGCGACCTTCTACGACCTCTTCCGCACCACCCCGGTCGGCCGCCACCAGGTGCTCGTCTGCCACAACATCTCGTGCTGGCTGCGGGGCGGCGACGACCTGCTTGACCGCCTTCTGCGAGGCCGCCGGCGCCGATGCCCACGAGGCCGACCACGGCGGCGCCAGCTCGCCCGACGGAGAGGTGTTCGTCAAGGGCTTCGAGTGCATGGGCGCCTGCGACATCGCGCCCATGGCCTCGATCGACGAGCGCTACTACGGCCCCTTGAGCGACGCCGACGCGCGCACCGCGGTGGAGCAGCTTCGCGCCGGCGCCGAGGTCCTGCCGGACAAGGCGCTCGCCGGGCGCCCCGCGGCCGGGGGGCCCGAGCCGGAGCCCGACCCCAGGGTGAAGGATGCCTGAGACTCGTCTTCTCTTCCGGCACATCGACGAGCCGGGGCTGGCCTCGATCGACGTCTACCGGCGCCTGGGCGGCTACCGGACGCTGGAGAAGGCGCTGAAGGAGACCGAGCCGGACGAGCTGCTGTCCGAGCTCGAGCAGTCCGGACTGCGCGGCCGCGGCGGCGCCGGCTTCTCGATGGGAAAGAAGGCCTCGTTCCTGCCGCGCGGCGAGATGTCGAAGTACCTGTGCTGCAACGCCGACGAGTCGGAGCCCGGGGCGTTCAAGGACCGCGAGCTGATGCAGAAGAACCCGCACCAGCTGATCGAGGGGATCGCGATCGCGGCGCTCGCCGCCGGGGTCGGCTGGGCCTTCATCTTCATCCGGGGCGAGTACGCGGAGATCGCCGACATCCTCGAACGGGCGGTCGACGAGGCGTATGAGCGCGGGCTACCTGGGCGAGAACATGCTCGGACACCGGCTTCCGGGTCGAGCTGGTGGTGCACCGCGGCGCCGGCGCCTACATCTGCGGCGAGGAGACCGCCCTGCTCGACTCGCTCGAGGGAAAGCGGGGCAACCCGCGCCTCAAGCCGCCCTTCCCGGCGATCCAGGGGCTCTACGGGGGGCCGACGCTGATCAACAACGTCGAGACGCTCTCCAACGTCCCCCACATCGTCGCCAACGGCGCCGACTGGTTCAAGGGCTTCGGCACGGAGCAGTCGCCCGGAACGAAGGTCGTCTCGGTCTCGGGCTGCGTGCAGCGACCCGGCAACTACGAGGTCGAGCTCGGGATCTCCTCGCGGGAGCTGATCTACGGGCTCGCCGGCGGCCCGCCCGACGGGACGCGAGGTCAAGGCCTGGTTCCCCGGCGGCTCCTCGGCGCCGGTCCTGACCGCGGCCGAGCTCGACCTGCCGTACAGCTTCGAGGCGATGGCCGAGGCCGGCTCGATGCTCGGCTCGGGGTCGATCATCGTCGCCGACGACACGGTCTCGATCCCCGCAGCTGGCGCTGCGGACGGCGCGCTTCTACCACCACGAGTCGTGCGGGAAGTGCACGCCGTGCCGCGAGGGCACCAACTGGACGGTGAAGATGCTCGAGCGGGTGATCTCGGGCGAGGCGACCCCGATGGACCTGGACATCATCGCCTCGGTGCAGGAGAACATCATCGGCCACTGCCTGTGCGTGCTGGGCGACTCGATGGCGATGCCGGTCGGGAGCATGGTGGCCGAAGTTCCGCGAGCGAGTTCGAGGCGGCGATCGACGCGGGGCGGGCGGCGGCGCCGCGGCCGCTCGACGAGTCGGCGACCGACGCGCGCCCGGTGCCGCTGGGGGCAGGCACGTGAGAGCGCAGCGCCAGCGGATCAACTTCGTCGTCGACGGCGTCGAGGTCGCCGGCGGAGGAGGGGACGATGCTGGTCGACGCCGCCAAGCACGGCGACGTCGAGATCCCGGTGTTCTGCTACGAGCCGAAGCTCGGCCAGCCGGTCGGCGCCTGCCGGATGTGCCTGGTCGAGATCGAGGGGATCCCGAAGCTGCAGACCGCCTGCTCGACCCCGGTCCGCGACGGGATGGTCGTCTACACCCGCACGGACCGCGTGCAAGCGGCCCAGGAGGCGGTGGTCGAGTTCCTGCTCGTCAACCACCCGCTCGACTGCCCGGTGTGCGACAAGGGCGGCGAGTGCCCGCTGCAGGACATCGCGATGGGCTGGGGCCCGGGCCGCAGCCGGTCCATCGACCCCAAGCGCCACTTCCAGAAGCCGATCCCGCTCTCGCCGCTGATCAAGATCGACCGCGAGCGCTGCATCCTCTGCTACCGCTGCGTGCGCTTCAGCCAGGAGGTCGCCGAGGACGAGCAGCTCCAGCTCCTGGAGCGCGGCGCCTCGACGTTCGTGGGGACGTTCGACGACCGCCCCTACATCGCCCCCTTCCACGGCAACATCATCGAGCTCTGCCCGGTGGGGGCGCTGACCTCGGAGGCCTACCGGTTCCGCGCCCGCCCCTGGGACATCGAGGACGCCGGCTCGGTCTGCACGCTCTGCCCGAGCCAGTGCAACGTGCATGCTGACCGTGCGCGACGAGCGCATCGAGCGGGTGCTGGCCCGCGACAACCCCGAGGTCGACGACGGCTGGCTGTGCGACAAGGGACGGTTCGGCTACCAGATGGCCGAGTCCGGGCGAGCGGATCACCGAGCCGCTCGTCCGCCAGGGCGGCGAGCTTCGCCCCGCGAGCTGGGAGGAGGCGCTCGACGCGGCCGCCGCGGGCCTGCGCGAGGCCGGCGAGCGGACGGCCGCGATCGTCGGCGGCTCCTCCTCGAACGAGGAGGGCTACCTGGCGCAGCGGATCGTCCGCAGGGCACTCGGCTCGCCGCACGTCGAGTCCCGCGCCCGGGGCGGCCCGGTCGAGCGCGCACCGCGGAGGCCGGTCGCGCGACCTGCTGCTCGAGCTCTCGCGGCCCGAGCTGAGCGCGCGAGCGTCTCCGACCTCGACGCGGCCGAGTCGATCCTGGTGATCGGCTGCGACCCGCTGCACGCGATGCCGATCCTCGACCTGCGGATCCGCAAGGTCGTGCGACGCAGACGGCACCCGGCTGGCCGTCGCCACCGACCGCCCGAGCGCCCTCGACGGCGGCGCCGAGGAGACCGCCCGCTACTCGCCGGGCTTCGCGGGCGGCTTCCTGGCGGCGCTGGCGGCGGAGCTCGGGCGCCGAGGGCTATGAGCGAGCGCCGGGCGAGCTCGGCGCCGACGCCGAGCGGATCGCCGGGGTGCTGAAGCCCGGCTCGACCGTGATCGTCTGGGCGGGAGAGCCGGACGACTCGCCCTGGTCGACTGCGCCCGCACGCTGGAGGCGAAGCTGCTCGAGGTCCCCGACGGCGCCAACTCGCGCGGCCTGCGCGAGGTCGGGTGCATCCCGGACGCCGGGCCGGGCCTGTCCGAGGCGCCCCCGGGGCGCAACGCGGCCGAGATCCGCGACGGCCTCGCCGACGGGAGCCTGGACGCCGCGCTCCTCGTCAACGCCGACCCGGTCCGCGACTTCCCGGCCGGGCCCGCGTGGAGCGAGGCGCTCGGCAAGGCGAAGTTCGTGCTCGCCGTCTCGATGTTCGAGAACGCCTCGACCAGGCACGCCGACGTCGTCTTCCCGGCCGAGTTCTACGCCGAGAAGGAGGGAACCGTCACCCACCCCGACGGTCGCCTCCAGCGCCTGCGCCCCGGCGTCCCGCACCCGGGCCACGTGCGGCCGATGTGGCAGGTGCTGGTCGAGCTCTCGGCCCTGCTCGGCGACGAGACCGGGATCGACTCGTCGCCCGAGGCGCTCGACGCGATCGCCTCCGAGGTCCCCTTCTACGCCGGCATCACCCACGAGGAGATCGGCGGCACGGGGCGTCCGCTGGCAGGAGCGCGACGCGGCTTCTCCGAATTCCCGGCAATCCAGGTCCCGGCGCCGCCGTCCCGCGAGGCGGCCGAGCAGAGTGTGCCGACACGGTGTCGGCTCAATCTGCGGAGGCCGGCGCGGGGGACGGCGGCGCCGGGATCCGCCTGGGCACCTACCGCGACCTGTGGGCGGCCGAGGTGACCGACCACAGCCCGGCGCTGCGGTTCCTGGCCCCGCGGCAGACCCTCGAGCTGGCGCCCGCGGACGCCGACCGCCTCGGTGTCGCGCAGGGCGACGAGGTCGACGTGCGCTCAAACGGGACGAGCCTGCGTGCCCGAGTCGCGATCCGCGAGCGGATCAGACCCGGCGCCGGATTCCTGATCGAGGGGACGGCCGAGGCCAACGCCAACGCGCTGGTGCCCGGCGAGCTGGTCGAGGTGACGAAGGCCGGAGGCGACGCGTGACGCTTCCCGTTGGCCGACACGAGCTTCGTCGAGGCGACCTGGATCCTGGTCGTGAAGTCGATCGTGATCTTCGCGGTGATCTTCGCGATCGTGCCGATGCTGACCGTGCTCGAGCGCAAGCTGCTGGGCCGCTTCCAGGCGCGCTACGGGCCCAACCGGGTCGGCCCCTTCGGCCTGCTGCAGCCGCTCGCCGACGCCGTGAAGCTGGTCACGAAGGAGCACTACCGGCCCGAGAACGCGATCCCGATCCTGTGGCCGATCGCTCCGGCGATCGTCGTCTTCACCGGCGTCGCGACGATGGCGATCATCCCGTTCGGGAACGTCAAGGACGGGGTCGGCTTCTACGGGATCGACGTCTCGATCGGCATCCTCTACTTCTTCGCCTTCGGCTCGATCGCCTTCTACGGGCTGCTGCTCGGCGGCTGGGCCTCGGGCTCGAAGTACAGCTTCCTGGGCGCGATGCGCTCGGCGGCGCAGCTGATCTCCTACGAGATCTCGATGGGCCTGGCGCTGCTCGGGGCGATCATGATGGCGGGCTCGCTGTCGCTGGTCTCGATCGTCGAGGCGCAGGACCAGATCTGGTACATCGTCCCGCAGTTCGTCGGCTTCCTGATCTTCATGGTCGCCGGATTCGCGGAGACCAACCGGGCCCCGTTCGACCTGCCGGAGGCCGACGCCGAGCTGGTCGCCGGGCTACGGGACCGAGTACGGCGGGATGCGCTACGGCTCCTACGCGATGGCCGAGTACATCGAGATGTTCGTGATCTCGGGCGTGGCGGTGACCTTCTTCCTCGGCGGCTGGCACGGGCCCGGGCCCGGCTGGCTCGACCCGATCTGGGTGATCGTCAAGATCTTCGGCTTCCTGTTCGTGTTCATGTGGATCCGCGCCACGCTGCCGCGGGTCCGCTACGACCAGCTGATGTCGCTGGGCTGGAAGGTGCTCCTGCCGCTGGCGACGCTGAACGTGCTGGTGACCGCGGTGCTGGTGACGGTGACGTGAGCGGCAACGGCAGCGACAGCCAAGCGAGTTTCCGTACCTCGCCGACGACCGGGTCGTCGCGGTGCAGCGCGGGCCGGAGCCCGGCGGGGCCGAAGGGCGCCTACCGCGCCTTCGGCGAGACGCTGCGCGGCCTGAAGACGACCTTCGCCCGGATCGTCGAGGGCCCGGTGACGATCCAGTACCCGGAGGAGAAGACGCCCGTCTATCCGCGCTTTCGCGGCCGCCACAAGCTGCACCGCTTCGAGGACACCGGGCTCGAGAAGTGCGTCGGCTGCTCGCTGTGCGCCGCCGCCTGTCCGGCCGACTGCATCCGGGTCGTCGCCGCCGAGAACGACCCCGACGACCGCGTCTCGGCCGGCGAGCGCTACGCCGAGGTCTACGAGATCAACCTCGCCCGCTGCATCTTCTGCGGCTACTGCGAGGTCGCCTGCCCGTTCGACGCGATCACGATGGGCCACGAGTACGAGATCGCCGACTACAACCGCGAGGACCTGATCTTCACCAAGGAGATGCTGCTGGCGGAGCCGGTCGAGCGAACTCCGCTGCGACGGGAGGGCGAATAGTGAGCACGGTAGACCGCGCACCTCGCCGCCCCCGGAGCGCAGACGAGGAGGCGGCGAGTAGTGGTTCAAGTCGCGTTCTTCGCCGGCGCGATCGGCGCGATCGGCGGGGCGATCGGCGTGGTCGCGCTGCGAAACCCGTTCTACAGCGTGCTGGCGCTGGTCGTCCACCTGGTCGCGCTGGCCGGGCTCTTCCTGCTGCTGTACGCGCAGTTCGTCGCCGCCGCCCAGGTGGTCGTGTACGCCGGCGCGGTGATGGTGCTGTACGTGTTCGTGGCCGCCTACGTGGGCGCCGTCGAGGAGCCGATCTGGGAGCCGATCCCCGGCCAGCGGTTCCTCGCCCCGCTGCTCGCCGTGGCGCTGTTCGTCGAGCTGTCGATCGCGATCCTCGGCACCGGGCTGTCGGCGCTCGACAGCGAGGGGCCGACGGTGCCGCTCGGCTTCGGCTCGCCGGCGGCGATCGGCAACCTGCTGCTCGAGCGCTTCCTGGTCGTCTTCGAGGCGGCCT
Organism: uncultured Actinomycetes bacterium; assembly: GCA_963702805.1. GTDB lineage: Bacteria > Actinomycetota > Thermoleophilia > Solirubrobacterales > 70-9 > AC-56. Next base: position 174,500 of record CAVPEC010000007.1, read on the forward strand.
CGATGCTGCTGCTGGTGGCGGCGGTCGGCGCGGTCGTGCTGGCAGGCCATCGGCACGAGCGCGAGGAGTCGAGGTAGCACTAGATGGACGTCACCTGGTACCTGGTCCTCTCGGCGCTCCTGTTCGCGATCGGCGCCGGCGGGGTGCTGATCCGGCGCAGCCCGCTGGTGATCCTGCTCTGCCTCGAGCTGATGCTGAACGCCGGCAACCTGGCCCTGGTGGCCTTCGCGCGCGACCACGGCGACCAGGACGGCCAGGTGTTCGCGCTGATCGTGATGGTGGTCGCCGCCTGCGAGGTGGTGGTGGGGCTGGGGCTGATCGTGGCGATGTTCAGGCGACGGCTGCCGCTGAACGTCGATGAGCTGAGGGACCTGCGCGGTTGAGCGCGACCACGTACGCCTGGCTGGTGCTGGCGTTCCCGCTCGCCGGGTGCCTGGTGAACGCCTTCGGCTGGCGCGTCGCTGCCGGGCCGGACCGCGGGCTGGATCGGCACCGGCGGCGATCGCGCTCGCTTTCGCTGAACTCGATCGGGGCGCTGGTGATGCTGCTCGGACAAGCCGGTCGTCGGGCCGCGAGCTCACCTCGTCGCTTTGGACCTACGCCTCGGCGGCGGGCCTCGACATCAAGCTCGGCATCCTGGTCGACCCGCTGTCGGTGTTCATGATCCTGATCGTCAGCGGGGTCTCGACGCTGATCCACCTCTACTCGGTCGCCTACCTCGACTCCGACCGGGGCTACGCGCGCTACTTCAGCTACCTCAACTTCTTCGTCTTCTCGATGCTGCTGCTGGTCCTGGCCGGCAACTTCGTGCTGCTGATCGTCGGCTGGGCGTTCGTCGGCTTCGCCTCCTACGCGCTGATCAGCTTCTGGTACCGGCGCAACACGGCCACCAAGGCCGGGCATGAAGGCGTTCGTGATCAACGTGATCGGCGACGTCGGCCTGGTGCTCGCGGCCTTCTTCATCTTCCGCGAGCTCGGGACGCTTCGACTACCTGACCGTCTTCCAGGCGGCGCCGCAGCACTTCTCGACCAACCAGGGCGTCGTGATCGCGATCTGCCTGCTGCTGCTGGTCGGCGCGTTCGCGAAGTCGGCCCAGCTGCCGCTCCACACCTGGCTCCCGGACGCGATGGAGGGCCCCACGCCCGTCTCGGCGCTGATCCACGCCGCGACCATGGTGACGGCGGGCGTCTACCTGATCGCGCGCACGCTACCCGTTCTTCGAGCTTGCTCCGACCGCGGCCGACATCTCCGCCTTCATCGGGCTGGCGACGCTGATCTTCGCCGCCACCGTGCGCGCTCGCGGTCACCGACCTGAAGCGGATCATCGCCTACTCGACGATCAGCCAGATCGGCTACATGGTCGTCGGCGTCTCGATCGGCGCCTACGCCGCCGGCTTCTTCCACCTGATGATCGCACGCCTTCTTCAAGGCGCTCCTGTTCATGGCCGCCGGCTCGGTGATCTCGGCGATGGCCGGGCACCCAGGACATCGACCGGATGGGCGGCCTTCGCAAGGCGATGCCGTTCACCGTCGACGGTGATGATCATCGGCGCCCTGGCCCTCGCCGGCTTCCCCGGGACGTCCGGGTTCTTCTCCAAGGACGAGATCCTCGTCTTCGCGGCCCACCGCGGCGGCTTCTACTGGATCTTCACGATCGGCGGCTACATCGGGCGCGCTCCTGACCGCCTTCTACGCGTTCCGGATCGTCTTCCGGGTCTTCTGGGGTGAGCCCGTGCCCGAGGCTCGGGAGCTCGAGCAGGGACACCTCGCCCACGCGGAGCCCGAGAACCCGCTGAGCGGCGAGAAGGAGGACACCGACGTCGGCTTCCCGGGACCCGAGCACCACATCGCCGAGCGCGACCGGCCGATGTGGCTGGCGATGGCCGTGCTCGGCTTCCTCTCGATCTTCGGCGGCGCGCTCCAGATCCCGGGCCTCGACGACGTGATCGACAACGTTCCTGCACGGATCGTTCCTCGACTCGCAGCCTGTACGAGCAGTTCCCGTCGATCGCCGCCGACTGGGAGGGGCTTGGCCGTCGGCGGGGCGATCGCCGTGATCGGCATCGCCGCCGCCTACCTGCGTCTACGTCGCCCGACCGGGCACCTCCGCTGCGCTGATCCGGCGCTTCGGCCCGATCCACACGCTTCCTCGTCAACAAGTGGTACTTCGACGAGCTGTACGACGCGGTCGTCTACCGTCCGGTGATCGCGGTCGGCCGGTTCGCGAACACCGTGGTCGAGCGGGTCGTGGTGCAGGGGATCGTCGCCGCGGCGGTCGACGCCGTCCGCGGCGTCGGGGTGGTCGTGCGCGGCGCCCAGTCCGGGTTCGTGCGCGCCTACGCGCTGCTGCTGGTCGGCGGCTTCGCCGCCCTCGGCCTCTACTTCCTGATCGTGAGCAGCTGATGGATGGGGGCGGCGCGGTGATCCAGATCATGCTGTGGCTGCCGGTCGCGATCGGGCTTCTGTGCTTCGTCGTGCCGCGCAGGGCGGTGCCGGCGCTGGCGTCGATCGGCAGCCTGGTGGTGCTGGGCCGCGCGATCGTGGTGGTCGCGGACTTCCACGCCGGCCAGCCGGGGCTCCAGCAGACGGTCAACGAGAGCTGGATCCCGGACCTCGGCGTCCGCTACCAGCTCGGGGTCGACGGCATCAGCATCTTCCTGGTCCTGCTGACGGCGCTGCTGTGGGCCGGGGCGACCATCTTCTCGGCCTTCCGCGTTCCCGACCGGCGGCGGATCTACTTCTTCATGCTCGGGCTCGGCGGAGACCGCCGCGCTGGGCGCCTTCCTGGCCCAGGACCTGCTGCTGTTCGTCCTCTTCTTCGACCTGATGCTGGTGCCGTTCTGGTTCTTGATCGGCACCTTCGGAGGCGAGAACCGCATCGCGGCGACGACGAAGATGATCGTCTACACGCTGGTCGGCTCGCTGCTGATGCTGGTCGCCGCGATCGCCACCGCGATCCTCGCCTCCGACCAGGTCGGGCCACCTGAGCTTCTCGATCGCCGACCTGCGCGCCCACACGCTCGGGACCGGCAGCCAGGAGTGGATCTTCCTGTTCTTCGCCGCCGCCTTCCTGATCAAGATGCCGGCGGTCCTCGTCCACGGCTGGCTGCCCGACGCCTACCGCGCCGCGCCGCTGCCCGTCCTGGCGCTGCTGGCGGGCGTGCTCTCGAAGGTCGGCGCCTACGGCTTCCTGCGGGTCGCGCTGCCGCTCTACCCGCAGGCGACGGTCCACTACCAGGAGCTGATCCTGGTGATCGGCGTCGCCAGCATCCTCTACGGCTCGGTGATGGCGTTCACGCAGACCAACGTGCGCCTGATCGCCGGCTACTCCTCGATCGCCCAGCTCGGCTTCATCACGATCGGGATCTTCTCCCTGCGACCCGACGGCGCCGACGGCTCGGTGCTCCAGATGGTCAACCACGGCCTGGTGGTGGCGCCGATCTTCCTGATCGTCGCCCTGCTGTGGGAGCGCTCCGGCACCGAGGACCTCACCCGGCTCGGCGGCCTGGCGATGCGCGCGCCCGTGCTCGCGGCGCTGTTCCTGATCGTCACGCTGGCGACCCTGGCGATGCCGGGGTCCGCCAACTTCATCGGCGAGTTCTACATCCTGATCGGCGTCTTCCAGGCGAAGATCGTCTACGCCTTCGTGGCCATCGTCGGGGTCGTGTTCGCGGCCTTCTACGCGATCCGCCTGTTCCAGCGCACGATGCACAACCGCAAGCCGGACGGGACGTCGAGTCGCGCGAGATCGGGCTTCGCGACGCGGCGGTGCTGGCGCCGCTCGTCGCCTGCATCGTCGGCCTGGCGCTCTATCCGGGCCTGATCCTCGGCCGCAGCGACGCGGCGCGTCAGGACAAGATCGCGGCGCCGTGGCCGTCCGACGCTCGCACCGCCGGTGCGCTCCGCCACGGCATCCGCGCCGCTGCGCGCCGGTGCGGCGCTGAGACCGGCTACGCGCCGGCTCGACACCGGGGAGGCGCCGATGACCTTCACCGCCCCCCACATCGACTACGCCGGGCTGTCGCCCGTGATCGCGCTGACCGCCGGGATCTGCGTCGTGCTGGTCGGCGGGCGTGCTCAGCGAGCGCCGCCAGCGCGCCGTCGTCTCGCGCTCTCGCTGACGACGCTGGCGACCGCCGCCGGCCTGTGCATCTGGCAGTGGGGCGAGCGCAAGGACCTGGTGGCGGGGGCGCTGCGGCTGGACGAGCTCGGGCTCGCGGCCGCCCTGATCGCGATCGTCGCCGCCGCGTTCGTGGTGCCGCTGTCGTGGCGCGAGCCGGCCGCCGAGCGTCCCGGCGAGGAGCCGCGTCACGGCGAGTTCCAGGCGCTGCTGCTCTCCTCGGTGCTCGGGCATGGTCCTGCTGGCCCAGGCGCAGAACCTGGTCTCGTTCTTCGTCGCGATCGAGCTGCTGTCGGTGCCGCTCTACGTGCTCTGCGGCTCGGCGCTGTGGCGCCGTGAATCGCTCGAGTCCGGCCTCAAGTACCTGATCGTCGGCTCGCTGGGCTCGGCGACGCTGCTCTACGGGCTGGCGTTCATCTACGGAGGCTCGGGCTCGACCGACTTCAGCGGCATCCGCGACGGGATCGGCGCCGGGCTCGCCGACGACCCGCTGGTCCTGATCGGGATCGGGCTGGCCGCAACCGGGCTCGCCTTCAAGATCTCGATCGCCCCCTTCCACCAGTGGACGCCGGACGTCTACCAGGGCGCTCCCACGCCGGTGACCGCGTTCATGGCGGTGGCGACCAAGGTGGCCGCCTTCTGCGTCTTCGTGCGCTTCTTCGAGGTCGCGCTGGGCCCGGCGGTCGACAACTGGCAGCCGGCGCTGGCGGTGCTCGCAGCGGTCTCGATCGTGGTCGGGAACATCGGCGCGCTCGGCCAGGACTCGCTGAAGCGGCTGCTCGGCTACTCGGGGGTCGCCCAGGCCGGCTACATGCTGGTCGGGCTCGTCGCCGCCTCCGAGCTGGGCGTCAACGCGCTCGTCTTCTACCTCGCCGCCTACGCGCTGATGAACCTGGCCGCGTTCGCGGTGATCGTCGTCCGCGAGCGCGAGACCGAGTTCGGCGACGACATCAAGGCCGTGCAGGGGCTGGGCCGCGACCGCCCGGAGCTCGCCTGGCCGCTGACGATCTCGATGCTGGCGCTGGCCGGCCTTCCGGCGACGGCCGGGTTCATGGGCAAGCTCTACCTGATCGAGGCGGCCGTCGACGCCGACTACACCTGGCTCGGCGTGGCGATCGCGATCGGGACGATGATCTCGCTCGCCTACTACCTGCGCGTCGTCGCGGCCATCTGGATGCGGCCCGGCGGCGGAGCCGCTGGCCCCGGCGCCCGCGGGGATGCCGGCGATGGCGGGCGGCTCGCCGGAGGCCGACCGACGGCGCCTCCCGGACGCCGCAGCCTCGCCGCCGGGCACCCGCTGCCTCGCGATCCTGATCGGCGCCGCGGCGTTCGCCGCGGCGACGATCTTCTTCGGCGTCATCCCCTCCCCGCTGGTCGACTGGGCCTCCAACGCGGGGCAGGCGCTGGCGCCGTTCATCGCCTGAGCCGGACGCTTATTCGGGCACGGGTTGCGGGGGCCGCGGCGCGCCGATCTCCTCGAAGGGCCCCGGGCGTCCGAGGTGGTAGCCCTGCGCGAAGTCGACGCCGTACTCCCGGAGCAGTTGAAGGCTCTCCGCGGTTTCGACGGACTCGGCGATCGTTCGCAGCTCGAGGCCCCGGGCGATCTCGACCATCGCGCGGACCATTCGCTGATCGATCTGGCTTCGCGCCAGGCCGCGGACGAACTCTCCGTCGATCTTCAGGTAGTCCACCGACAGGTGCTTGAGGTAGTAGAACGACCCGAAACCCGCACCGAAGTCGTCGAGGGCGAACTCGCAGCCCATCTCCCTGATCCGTGACGCGAAGCGCCGGACCTGTTCCATGTTCGCGATCGCCGCCGTCTCCGTGATCTCGAACACCAGGCTCCCCGGGTCGACGGACGCTTCCTCCAGGGCCCGCTCGATGGTCGTCGGGAAATCCGCCTCGACGATCGAGCGGGCCGACACGTTGACCTCCAGCACGACGCTCCTGCCGGCGGTCCTCTCGGCGTCGATCAGGTCCACAGCCGTCCTCACCACCCAGGCATCGATGTCCCGCGCCAAGCCGAAGCGCTCCGCCGCCGGCAGGAAGGCACCTGGCGGCACCGGCTCGTCGTCCTCGGCGGCCATTCGGATCAGCAGCTCGTATCGCGCGCCGGGGCCGTCCGCCAGATGCACGATCGGCTGGCAGTGGACCACGAACAGGTCCCGCTCCAGCGCCGTCTTGATCCGCTCGGTCCAGGCCAGCCCCGTCTGGCGCGGTGCCTTCGGCGAGGCGCCCGGGCGGTGCAGGTGCACGGTGTCACGGCCCGCGTCCTTGGCCTGGTACATGGCGATGTCCCCCTCGACCAGCAGCTGCTCGGCCGTCAGCTCGGGGCGGTCGAGGAGCGTGACCCCGATGCTCGCGGTGATCCGCAGAGCCCGCTCGCCGACCGTGGACGGGTGGCCCCGCACGAGGTCCACGAGGCTGGTCGCCACCGAGCGCGCCTCGGCCGCATCCACTCCGCCGAGCAGGATGCCGAACTCGTCCCCGCCCAGGCGGGCGACCACGTCCGCGGACCTCAGCCTCCTGCCCACCAGCCCGGCGATGCTTCTGATCAGCTCGTCGCCGGCGTGGTGCCCGAAGGCGTCGTTGACGTACTTGAAGTTGTCGAGATCGAGAATCAGCAGCGCCCCGCCGCCTCCGTAGTGGGCCGAGTGGGCGAGCTGCCGGGTCAGCTCCTCCTCGAAGCGATGCCGGTTGAAGAGCCCGGTGAGCGCGTCGTGATCGGCCAGGTACTGCAGCTGGGTCTCGAAGCGCTTGCGCTCGGTGATGTCGTTGAACGTCACGACGGCGCCCAGCAGCTGGCCGCGCTCGATGATCGGCGTGCTGGTGCACTCGACGGGGAAGGTCGCCCCGTTGCGTCTGCGGAACCAGTCACCCTCGATCGTCCGGGGCTCGCCCTCGCTCAGCGACAGGTGGACCGGACAATCGTCGTCCGGATGGCCGGCTTCCGATGGGTCCGCTCCGTGGGCCACGTCGTGCATCGCCATCCCGATCAGGTCGTTTTCCCGCCAACCGAGCATCCTGGCCGCGGCGGGATTCGCGAAGCTGATCCTGCCCGCCGCGTCGAGCCCGCAGATGCCCTCGGCGGCGGAGTTGAGGATGAGCTCGTTCTGGCGGCCGAGCCTGGCGACCTCCTCTTCGGCGCGCTTGCGCTCGATCGCGTACCGGACGGCCCTGCGAACGGCGTCTCCCCGGATCTGTCCCTTGATCAGGTAGTCCTGAGCGCCGGCGTGGAGCGCCTTGAGCGCCGTGTCCTCGTCGTCCAGCCCGGTGATGATCACGATCGGAATCTCCACGAACTCCGTCCGCAGGGCCTCCACCCCCTCGAGGCCAACGGCATCGGGTAGGGAGAGGTCCAAAAGGACGCACGCGGCACCCTCGCTGGCCAGGTGCGAGCGGGCCTCGGACAGACGAGTGAGGCACGTGAGCTCGAAGTCGTCCCTTCCTTCGCCGAGCACCATCTCCTCGACCAGGCGGGCGTCGGCCGGATTGTCCTCGACCAGCACCAGCCTCGAGCCCAAGGCGGTCGCGGGGTGGTTGTCAGCGGCCGCGCGCATGCTCCCGGACCACAGGCTCCATCAGCCGCCGTCTTGCCACGATGCGGGGATCGTGAAGCGAAACGCGCTTCCGCCGCCCTCCGCCTGCTCGACCCAGATCCGGCCGCCGTGGCGCTCGACGATTCGCTTGCAGATCGAGAGCCCGATACCGGTTCCCGTGTACTCGCTGCGCGCGTGCAGGCGCTGGAACACGTTGAAGACCCGTTCGGCGTGCCGCGGCTCGATCCCGATTCCGTTGTCGATCACCGAGAAGCGCCATTCCGGGCCTTCCCTCTCCGCGAACACCCGTACTTTCGGCGGCTCCGGCCCGCGGAACTTGACGGCGTTCGAGATCAGGTTCTCGAACAGACGCTCGAGCTGGCCGGGATCCGCCCTGACGGTGGGCAGCTCGGAGATCTCGATCGAGGCGTCGGCCTCGGCGATGATTCCGCGCAGATCCAGGTCGACTCGGGCCAGGATGCTGAAGCAGTCAACGGTCTCGAGCTCGAGGGGACGGCTGCCCACCCGGGAGTAGGCGAGCAGGTCATCGATCAGGTGCCGCATTCGCTCTGTGCCGTCGACCACGAAGTCGATGAACTCGTCCGCCTCCGAGTCGAGGCGGCCGCGGTAGCGCTCGGCAAGCAGCTGCACGAACCCGGAGATGCTTCGAAGCGGCTCGCTGAGGTCGTGCGAGGCAACGTAGGCGAACTCCTTCAGCTCGCCGTTCGCTCGTTCCAGCTCGCCTGCCTGCCGCTCGAGCTCCTCCGAGTGCCGGGTCAGCTCGTCACGGGCCCGGGATCGCTCGACCACCCGCCCCAGCTGGCTGCCGACGTGCGCCAAGAGGTCCAGCAGGCCCTCGTCGGGCTGGGCCGCCGACGGCGAGAAGAACTCCAGGATCGCGACCACCTCGTCACCGGCCAGCGCCGGGAACCCGAATGCCGCCTTCACCCCGATGGCGGTCGCCGACTGGGCCTGGGGAAGTTCGGCTCCTCGAGCACGTCCACGATCCACACCGGCTGCCCGGCCTCGAAGACGCGTCCGGGCAGTCCCTCGCCGGGCGCGAGGGTCGTGCCCTGGGTGAGCTCGCGAAAGTCATGGAAGCCGTCCGGATCGTCGAGATGCCAGATCGCGGTGGGGACGAGGTCGACGCCGGTGCCACGGCGTCGGGGGAGGTAGACATGCCCGACCGGCCAACCGGTGCGCGCACAGATCCGGTCGACCGCCACCTGCATCGCCGCCTCCATCACCTGGGCCGTGTTCGAGGCCGCGGCCACCGCCTCGATCAGCTCGAGGTCTCGCTGGCGCTCGTAGAGGTCCCGGAGCGTGCGCTCGGCGATCTCCTCGGCTTCGGCCCGCGCCTTCCTCTCGCGGTCGAGGGTGGCCCTGAGCCGCTCCGCCTCCCCGGCGGGGGCGGAAGCGGTCGCGTGCGGGTCACCTGTGGACTTCACCGGCTGAATGAGATCTCCAGGAGGCATCGGATGATCCCCTTCAATGGGGCACTCCACCTCAGGCATGTATCGGAATCTGGGGCAGGGTCCTTTAGCCCGTGCCTGGCTCAGGTCGGGAGCGGCTCGCCGAACATCTCGCCCAGGCGGCCGGCGAGGGCGAAGTCGCCCTCGATCACCAGGGCGCCCTCGAGCAGCAGCTTCGGCGCAAACGCCTCGCGGGCCGCCAGCCGCACGAAGTCCGGGACGCTGGCGCGCAGGGTGACGGCGGGCTCGGCACCGGCGCCGCGGCGGACCGCCGCCCGGCCGTCGCCGATCCGGACCGTCCAGCTCCGTGCGCCGTCGCGACCGCGCAGCTCGTACGCGGATCTCGCCCTCGAAGCCGCGCGCCTGCTCCGGGACGAAGGCGCGCTCCATGCCCTTGAAGATCACCGCCAGCCCGGGCCCACGGTCGAAGAGGCGGTGGAGCTGCTCGTCGCTGCGACCGCGAACCAGCGTCGCGAAGGCCGTCTCTCCCGCGCGCGCGGCCAGCTCGCGCGCCGACGAGAGCCGGCGCTCGGAGGCGCCGTCTCGGCGCGCCCCGCGCAGGTCCGCGTGGGCGGGCGTCGGCTCGCCGTCGGGCCTGACGACATAGTCCGGATCCGCCGCCCGCGGGCGGCGCGCGGCGCGCCAGCGCCCGCTCCACCGCGCCCGCGAGGCGCTCGCCCTTGTCGCGCTCGCGCTCGGCGGCCCGCTCGGCGAACCGGGGCAGGACCTCGGCGGCGAACAGCTCCAGGCTCTCGCAGATGTGCTCGTGACGGTTTGCGCCGGCCTGTGAGACGAAGATGACCTGGTCGACGCCGGACGGCCTCGTAGCGCTCGATCAGGTCCGCGACCTGGTCCGGGGTCCCGATCGCCCCGCGCAGGCTTCCCAGGCCCTCCTGCAGGAGCCGGACGCCGAGCGGCCCGTCGTCGGGTGTGACGATCTCGCGCGCGAAGCCCACCTCCGCGCGACGATCCTCGAACTCCCGCCACAGGTTCGAGCGGCCTGGACGGTGCTCGCCGAACGCGTAGTAGTAGGCGAGCGAGAAGCCGAAGAAGTGAGCTCCGTCGATGCCGCGCTCGATCGCCGTCGCCTCGTCGCGGTGGCACATCAACGGCAGCACCACGGCCACGTTGGGATTGACGGCGAAGCCGGCCGGAACGCAGCGATCCGACGCGATCAGCTCGTAGTAGGAGTCCACCCACTCCTTCGCGGCCTCGGGCTCGACGAACGCGAACGACAGAGCGCCCAGCCCCCGCTGCGCGGCCGTCAGGATCGTCTCGCGCCGGCTGCACGCGACCCAGAGCGGCGGGTGGGGCCGCTGCCTCGGCTTCGGGACGACGTTTCGCGGCGGCATCGAGATCCAGCGCCCCTCGTAGCCGGCGAACGGCTCCTCGACGAACATCCGCGTGATCGCGTCCAGTGACTCCTCCCACTGGGCTCGCTTCTCGACTCGCGATCCACGCCGAACGCTCCCAGCTCCATCTGCGAGCTCCCCTCGCCGGTGCCGAACTCGACCCGGCCGTCGGAGATCAGGTCGAGCGTCGCCACCCGCTCGGCCACCCGCGCCGGGTGGTTGACGGCCGGGGGGACCTGGACGATCCCGTGGCCCAGGCGGATGCGGCTCGTGCGCTGGCTGGCGGCGGCGAGGAAGACCTCCGGGGCGCTCGAGTGCGAGTACTCCTCGAGGAAGTGGTGCTCGACCTCCCACACGTAGTCGATGCCCGAGCCGGTCGGCCAGCTCCACCTGCTCCAGAGCGTCGGCCAGCAGCCTGCCCTCGTCGCGCTCGCCGGGAGCGCGGGGAAGCTGGTGCTCGTAGAAGAGGCCGAAGCGCATCGCGGCGCGAGGATAGTCGGATGGCGGCGATCGACGTGGAAGCAACCGTCCGGTGGCACGTCACACCGTTTCGGCGCCGGCGTCGAGCCTGCCGCATCAGCGCTGGCGGCGACCCGGCCTGACCCCGGCCGGGGAGTCCTGGCCGGAGAGCGTCTCGAGCTCGGTCGCGAGCGGCTCGAACGCCTCCTTGCCAGAGCCAACGCCTGCCGCGGAGCCAGCCTCTTCCGCCGAGCCATCGGCCGGGATAGGGGCTCCAGGGGCTGAGGCGCCAAGGCGTCTCGCCTGATCTGAACTGCCGGCCGCGAGCCTCGACGGCGAACGCCTGTAGAGACGCTGACGGCTCGTCACGTGGCCGCGGACCCAGGCGGCCATCACGGAGCAAGGTCGCGGCCGCGGCGCATGATCAGCAGCGCATTGCCGGCGATCGGCGCCTGGATCGGACTCGGTACAAGAGCGGCACGAGCAGCGCTCTACCAGGATCAACGCCGCCTGCCCGGCGACCTCGCCGCGCCGGCGCGACACGTAGCCGGCGTAGGCGGCCACCACGACGTAGTAGACGCCGTAGGAGGGACCGGCCAGAGCAACCCAGCCCGCGACCTCCGCCGTCGCCGCGACGATCGGCGACCTGAAGCCCGACTCGGAGAAGATGCCGCTCCCAGTGGAATCGACCAGGCAGACCGCAGATCCGTGCAGATCCCGAGCGCGGGCGAGGAGGTAGGCGCCAGGATCGGGAACGTTGTCCAAGAACGGCGAGCTGACGACGGCGGAGCCCCACACCGCGACCAGGAGCACGCCCGCTGCCCGGCCGTTGCGATGATGGTGCCGGCGTTCGCGCCGCGCCTCCACCCGGCGCACCCGCTCCAACATCGCGTCCACGGCTTCGTGGCGATGCTCGGCCCGGGCGGTGGGAGTTTCGGTCACAGGGTTCGTACATGGCGCGTTGCCCATACCGGCGAGGCGTCCGCCGCCTTCTTTGTTGCCATGCCTGGCCGGATCGTGATCGCGCTCACCCTGGGTGGCTCGCGCACGAGACCGACCATGGTTACCCGGGTCCACGCGAGTCAAACGCCCGCCTACCTCGATCGAGGCGCCGTGATCGCTCAAAGCGGCGCCCGCCGCAACGCTGACTAGGATCAGCCCGTGCGCTATCCGGTCGAGTCGTTCACCCCCGAAGAGGAGGCGATCCTGCGTCCTCACTTCACCAACCTCGACCGCCCGGTCTTCTGCCTCGTCAACCTGCCGGAGACGGTGAAGGGGGCGATGTTCGCCCGCTACTCCCGCTATGCGGGCACCGTGCGACGCCTGTTCCTCGAGGAATTCGCCGCCGACGTGCCGGAGGGCGAGCGACCCTTCGACGGGGTCGAGGGCGAGCGAGCGGCGGGGCTGTACGAGCGAGTCTTCATCGGCTACGGCGACGACTCGATCGGCCAGGTGGGAGGCGCGCACCTCGCCTGCGAGTGGGTCTCGAACATCCTCACCAAGGTCCTGCAGCGGGGACGGCTGGCGGCCTACCTGGAGCAGTCCACCCGCTACATCCCCTACGACCAGCCGATGCCCGGGGGCGGCTACCGCTACTACCGCGACGAGCCCCTCGGCCAGCCCTATGAGGCCGCCATGAACGAGCTGTTCGGAATCTACTCGCGGAGCCTCGAGTCGGTCCAGTCCTGGGCGGCGGAGCGCTGGCCGCGGGGCGAGGAGCCCGAGGCCGTGTGGCGGCGCTCGATCCGGGCCAAGGCCCTCGACCTGCTGCGGGGCGTGCTCCCCGCCTCGACCCTCAGCCACGTCGGCATCTTCGCCTCCGGCCAGGCCTACGAGCAGCTGCTCCTGCGGTTGATGGCCTCGCCGCTCCCGGAGGCGCGCGAGTTCGGCGGCATGATCCTCGCCGAGCTCGCCAAGGTGATTCCGAGCTTCGTGGCGCGGGTCGACCGTCCCGACCGCGGCGGCGAGTGGATCGCCTACCTGCAGGAGCGCCGCCAGGCGACCGAGCGCACGGTGGCGCGGCTGGGACTGGACCGCCGGGCCGAGGGCGACGCGCCCTCGGTCGAGCTGGTCGGCGTCGACGGCGGCGAGGGGGAGCTGCTCGCGGCCTCGCTGTTCGAGGCGGCGGGCGTCTCGGAGGCCGAGATACGGCGCAGGATCGAGGCCCTCGACCCGCTCGAGCGCGCCGAGCTGATCGCCGAGCTGGCGGGCGAGCGGCGCAACCGCCGCCACCGCCCGGGCCGCGGCTGGGAGGCGGTTCGCTACCGGTTCGAGATCGTCTCCGACTACGGCGGCTTTCGCGACCTCCAGCGTCATCGGATGCTGACCTGCCAGTGGCAGCGGCTGGGGCCGGATCTGGGCGCCGGGATCCCGGAGGAGGTGCGCGACGCCGGGATCGGCCCCGAGTACGAGCGGGCGCTCGAGATCTCGCGGCGCGAGTTCGACCGGCTCGAGGCCGAGGGCCTCGCACGAGGCCGCCCCCTACGCGCTGTGCCTCGGCTACCGGATCCGCTACGTGCTCGACCTGAACGCCCGGGAGGCGATGCACCTGATCGAGCTTCGCTCCGGGCGCGAGGGACACCCCACCTACCGCGCGATCGCCCAGGCGATGTACGAGCGGATCGCGGCCGTCCATCCGGCGATCGCGCGGGCCATGACCCACGTGGACTCCTCCAGCGAGCCGCGCCTGGAGCGCATCCTGGGCGAGATCAGAACCCACCGCAAGCGGCTGGCCGCGACTCGCGGGTGAACCTCGGTAGGCTCGCGGCCGTATGCCCCGGTGGGTGGCATCGCCGGAAGTCTCATCAGCGCGCGCCGGCGTAGACAGAGCCGCGGCCAGGGGGACCGCGAGCGCCAGGGTGGGCACATTGCTGCTCGCCTCCGGCGTGTTGACGATCTGCCTGGCGGCCCCGGCGACGCTGGTCTCGGCTCCCGAGCCCGGCACCCGCGGCCGACGCCGCCGCCGGCCAGGGCCTCGAGCAGGCTCCCGCCCCGCTGCCGACTAACACCCCACCACCGCCCCCCGCCGACCCGCCCGGGCCGAGCGCGACTCCCCCACCGCCCCCGGGCACACCGGACGATTCGACGCCGCCGCCGGACGACGCGACGGCGCCGGACCGCCGGCCCCTCGACCTTGGTCAGCAGCCGCGGGGTCGACCTCCGTGTCGATCCTCGACGGCAACTCGCAGAGCTCCTTCCGCTTCTCGCCCAGCTCGATCACCGTCGCGGCCGGCGACACGGTCACCTGGACCAACAACGGCAGCGCCTCCGAGGGGCACGACGTCAGCGGGAGCGGCGGCCTCGGGTCCGGCACGCTGCACAGCGGCCAGAGCTATTCGCACACGTTCGCCAGCCCCGGCACCTTCAGCTACATCTGCTCGATTCACCCGTTCATGAAGGGCACCGTGACGGTGCAGGGGACGAGCTCCGGCGGCGGAGATGGAGGGGGCGGGGGCGATCAGGCCGCGACCCCGCCCACCGGGACGTCCCCCACCTCGCCGGGCTCCGAGTCCGCCGCGGTGACCTCGGCAGACGCGGCCGGAAGCGCCACCCAGCTCCCCTCGACCGGCATGCCGCTGTTGCCGCTGCTCGCCGGCCGGCTTCGGGCTGCTGCTCGCGGGGGCGCTGCTGCGCCGCCGGACACGCGTCAGCCAGCGTTAGCCGGCTGCGCCGCCGGACCGCCGACGTCGCTCAGCCCCGTTCAGCGACGCCGCTTGCGCTTGCGCCTGCCGGAGCCCGGCTGGGCGCCCCCTGAGCCTTCGGCGGTTCCACCGGTCGCCGGGACCTCGGTGGCCTCGCCCTCGATCGCGTCACCGCTCGGCCGGGGCGCGGAGCTCTCCTCCTCCCCGGGTCTCGGCCACGGGATGGCCTCGCCGGCTGCCCAGGCGGGCGGGCGCCCACCCGGCGCCCGGTCGATGAACAGCAGGCCGAGGTAGCCGAGGAAGCCGGCCCAGAGCACGGCTGGCAGCAGCGACCAGCGGGGGGATGAAGATCGCGGCAACGCCAAGGCCGACCCCGAGGCTGCCGACGAACCGCGTCAAAAGCCCAGCTCGGAGCGCCTGCAACGACGTGTAGGCCATGGCCACGATCAGCCCGAGCAAGCCGGGAAGCACCAAGCCCTGCGCCGCCTTGAGCGCTCCGGAGTCGTCCGTCTCGTGGATCGCGCGCGCGTCGCCGGGTTGAGCCTCGGCGTCGGCGTCGGTGTCGTGGTCGACGCTCGCGTCGTCGAGCTGGCCGGAAAGGCCGCTCTCGGCCTCGTCGGGGTAGTCGCTCGACGATGTAGAAGGTGTCGTCGGTCTGCTGCACCTCGAGCGAGTTCGGCTGCGGTGTAGATCGTCACCTTGTCGATCGAGTTCGGGTCGCGCGCAACCTGGTCGAGCGGAACTGGGAGAACGAGCGGGTCTGCTCCGGCGCGCCGAGCGTTCACGAAGTCGGAGGCGACCTTGGTCGACCGCCACCGCCTGCACGATGCCTGCCGCCGCCGAGCAGGATCGGGCCGATGAGCACAAAGCCCACCATGAGCCGGCTGCACGCGCGGATTTCGGGCCTGGGCGGCGCGGAACAGGTAGAGCAGGGGCCCGACCAGGAGCACGAAGGCTGCCGCCCTGACGACCGACTCCAGGACGATGGTTCCCGCGTGGTCGTCGATCGAGCCGCAGTCCCAGGTTCTCGCTCGCCCCCGAGTAGACGTTGGCGCCCTGATCGATGATGACCGGCGACCAGCAACAGCACCGCTGCCAGGAACGCGGCGATCGCCGCCGGGCGGCGCCCAGCGGCGCTCGCGCTCGATGATCTGTTCGCGGCCCAGAGTCGGCGTATGTTACGGGCCATGCCCGAGTTCGCCGTGACCGCGATCGGACGCGACCAGCCCGGGATCGTCGCGGCCGTAAGCGGGGCGCTGCTCGAGCTGAGCGGCAATGTCGAGGACTCGCAGATGTCGATCCTTGGCGGCCACTTCGCGGTGATGCTGATCGTCAGGCTGCCGGACCCGGTGGATGAGGGGGACCTCGAGGCGCGCCTCGGGCGAGTCCGGCAGCGAGCTCGACCTCGAGGCGATCGCCGTGAATCGGGTCGACGATCTCGGCGTGGCGGCCGCCCGCCCCTCGCACGTGATCACCGTCTACGGCGCCGATCATCCCGGGATCGTCCACGCGGTCAGCGCGGCGCTCGCGGAGCGCGGGGTGAACATCACCGGCCTGGAGACCCGGCTTGCCGGCGCCGACGACTCGCCGCTCTACGTGATGATCGATCGAGGCGGCGGTGCCGGAGGCCTCCGGGCCCGACCTGGAGGCGGCGCTGAGGCGAGGTGGCGGACGAGGCAGAGGTCGAGGTGAGCATGCGTCCGCTCGCGGCCGACGCGCTCTAGACGAGCGATCAGTGGCCGTTCGCGAGATTCTCGTTTATCCGCACCCGACCCTGAAGCAGGTGGCGGCGCCCGCGCAGGCAGCGGACGCCGAGGCCGTGGCGCGGGACCTGTTCGACACGATGCGATCGTTCGAGCGCTGCGTGGGCGTCGCCGCCCCGCAGATCGGGGAGCTCGCGCGCATTGTCATGGTCGACGTGCGTGGGCATCCGAAGGCCGATTCTCACAACGGTCTGCTCGCACTCGTCAATCCGCGGATCGTCGAGGCCGAGGGCTCCGAGGTCGCACGCGAAGGCTGCCTGTCGATTCCCGACCTGACCGCCAACGTGCGTCGCGCGACGCGGATCGTGGTCGAGCATGCCGGGGGCGCCGTCGGGTCCCTGGGCTTCGAGGCGCGCTGCATCCAGCACGAGCTCGACCACCTGGACGGGATCCTCTTCCTCGACCGGGTCGAGTCGCTGGTGGACGACGTGTTCCGCCGCCAGGTCTACGCAGGCGGCAAGCGGTCCTAGTCCACCGGCTCGGGCCGCTTGCGCCGCTCGTCGTCGCCGGGGGCCGGGGTGATCTCGAACGCCTCGGCCGGGGCGCGGATCGGGTAGTAGTCGCTTTCCCCGGGGGCAAGCGCCCGCGACACGCGGTCGCCGACGTTCAGCACCAGATCGAGCATCGGCGCGGCGAGACCGATCAGCGACTCGAACCGATCGCGCCAGATGCGCTGCTGGGGCGTCTCGCGCACTCGAACCGCCTATCCGCGCTCGTGGAAGAAGAAGCCGGGGAGGGCTCCCTCGATCACTTCCTGGGTCATCCGCTGCGCGACCTCGAGATCGCCGGTCCGGACGGCGATGTCGTCGAGGGTCACGATCCCCGCCAGGTCGGCGCCGTCGACGATCGGAAGCCGGCGGATCCGGTGCTGGACCATCAGGGCCGCGGCCTCCTCGAGGTCCATGTCGGGCTCGCCGGTGACCAGCGGTCGGGACGCGTGCTCGCGAGCCGGCTCCGAGCCGGGGCGGTCCTCCGCCACGCTGCGGATCGCCAGGTCCCGGTCGGTGATCATCGCCGCGGGCTCCCCCTCGGGGTCGCACAGCACGACGGAGCCGACATTGTGGTCACGCATCAACCGGGCGACCTTGAGCAGGTCGGCGTCCAGGCCGGCGGTCACCACGCCGCTGGTCATGATCTCGCGGAGCTGCATCGGGCCGTACCGTAACGCGCCCGGCCTGCCGGGGCGCACGGACCGGGATCGCGGGCCGGGCATCGCCGCTCAATAGGATCCTGTGATGGCCGAAACTCCCCCGCAAACCGGGCCAATCGCGGTCTACGGGGCCACCGGATACACGGGCCGGCTGATCGCCGGCGAGCTGCGCCGGCGCGGCGCCGAGGTGGTGCTCGCCGGGCGGAACCGGCCCAAGCTCGAGATCCTCGCCGAGGATCTGGGCGGCGAGCTGGCGATTCGGGAGGCGTCGCTGGACGACTCCGCCGCGCTCAGGGAGCTGCTCGACCCCTGCGCGGCGGTGATCGCCTGCGCCGGGCCCTTCCAGCTTCACGGCGAGCCCGTGCTCGCGGCCGCCGTCGAGACCGGGACTCACTATCTCGACACGACGGGCGAGCAGCCCTTCATGCTGAAGGTGTTCGAGGACTACGGGCCGAGCGCCGAGCGGGCGGGCGTGGCCCTGGTGACGGCGATGGGCTTCGACTACGCTGCCCGGGGACATGCTCGCAGCGCTCACCGCCGAGGGCATGGGATCGCTCGACGAGATCGTGCTCGCCTATGCCGTCCGCGGCTTCGGCGCGACCCGGGGCACGGCGCTTTCGGCCCTGGGAATGATGGCCGGGGGCGACAAGGAATGGCGCGATGGCGAGCTGGCGTCCGCGGGGCGCGGCGTGGGCGCCGGCAGCTGGGACTTTCCCGACCCGATCGGCCGCCAGCGGATGGTGAGGTATCCGGCCGGCGAGCACGTCACCGTGCCGCGCCACGTTCAGACCGAAGCGGGTGCGAACGCTGCTCACCGCGTCGACGGTGATTCCGCTGCCGCTCGTTCCCAGGGTCGCCCCGCTGGTCATGGTGCCGTTCCAGCTCACCATGCGAACGCCGCTGCGCCGGGCCGTGGCCGCGCTGATCCCCCGCCTGCCGGAGGGGCCGAGCGAGGAGAGCCGCCGCAGCAGCAGCTTCACGGTCGTCTGCGAGGCCCGTCAGGGCTCGCGACGGCGGCGGGGAACGGTAACCGGAGCGAATCCGTACGGCCTCACCGCTCGAACGACCGTCGAGGGAGCGCTTCGCTGCGCGGCGCCGGGCTACGATCGCAAGGGCGCCCTGGCCCCCTCGGAGGCGTTCGACCCGCGCGACTTCCTGGCCGCGCTCCGGGACTTCGGCGTCGAGCACGACGTCGAATGAGCGCCTGCCCGGCGTGCGGTGAGCCGCTGTACGGGTGGCTGCTGGTCGGCCGCGGCGAGAACGGGGGCCCGAACGACTCGGTCGTGCTCGAGCGCTGCGAGCGCTGCAGGCTCGGGAGTGGCGGCGAATCTGGCGCCGGCCAACTCGACCTCCGCCCTGCTCGGCTCCGCGCGCCAGGTCTCCGACGGAAGGGTCGAGTTGCGGGTTGCAAACCGCGCCAGCGTCCAGGCGTCGCTGGGCGGCGGTCATTGGGCGGCGCTGGAGCCCGAGCGGCGCCTCTACCCGACTCCCGAGTCATTGCCGCCGCTGGCCGCGGCCGCCGGCCTCGAGGTCGAGGAGCTGCGCTTCCCGCGCCGTGGTCAGGGACAGGCGTGGATGTGGCAGACGATCCTCAACGCGTTCACGTTCCACGAGAACTTCGCTCGGAAGGTTCGCGCCGGCACGCTTCGTCCCGGCAGCGCCCGCGGCCGCGTCCGGTTCGGGATCGACGCGATCGTGACCGTGCTCGCCGCCCTCCCCGTCGCCCTCGTCTCGGCGCCGCTGGAGCTGATCGCCGCGCTGATCGGAAGGGGCGGCGAGCTGGTGGCCGTGACCAGGCGGAGCGAGAGCTAGCGCTAGAGCGCCTGCCTCCAGATCCGCTTGGCGAGCGGCAGCACCAGCATGCGAGGACTGTGCTGACCGGTGAGGGCGCCGGCGCGGTTCAGCAGCCCGGGCACCACCACCCGCTTTCCGCTCTCGGCCCCGTCGACCGCCGCCTTGGCGATCGCCTCGGACGTCATCCAGAAGAGGTCCGGGAGCTGGTCCTCGGCGTGCTCGATCCCGGCCGCCTGGGTGAACTCGGTCTTCACGGGTCCGGGGCAGACCGCGGTCAGTGTGACGCCGGTTCCCTTCAGCTCCTCGTGCACCGCCTCGCTGAGGCTGAGCACGAACGCCTTCGTCGCCGCGTAGGTGGCGGTGCCGGGGATCGGTTGGAAGGCGGCCGTCGAAGCGATGTTGATCACGGCGCCGCGACCGCGCTCGACCATCGCCGGCAGGTAGCGCGCCTGGAGGTCGAGCAGGGCTTCGCAGTTGACGCGCAGCATGGCGAGGAGTCGCTCGCGGTCCGAGTCGGCAACGTTGCCCGAGCCGCCGAAGCCGGCGTTGTTGACGAGGATCTCGACCTCGAGGCCGAGCCCTGCGATCTGGTCGGCAAGGCGCTCGCGAGCGGCCGGATCGCCGAGGTCGACCGCGATCGCATCGGCGCGCACGCCGTGGCGCTCGCTCAGCTCGCCGGCCAGCGTCCGCAGGCGCTCCTCGCGCCTCGCGACGAGCGTCACGCCGTGCCCGCGCGCCGCCAGCTCCCGCGCGATCGCCTCGCCGATTCCGGCGGAGGCGCCCGTGACCAGCGCGGTTGCCGACTCCGAGGGTTCCGGGAGCGCCACGCGCCCAGGCTATCTCAGTCGCCGAGCCGCGATCTCTAAGATCGTGGGTGTGGAAGGAAGCGAAGGCTTCAACATCTTCGGCGACCCGGACGAGCTCCGCGAGCGCCTGGGTGAGTTGGCCGAGCAGATGCAGGGCGCGCAGCGCGTGGCCTGGGCCGACAACGCGATCAAGCTCGCGGTCGACATGACGGTCGCCGCGATCAACCGCCTCGACCTGACCGGCGGCAGCGACGAGCAGGCGGTCCAGGTCCGGGACGCGATCCGCATCGTCTTCCCGGAGGCGGTCACCCTCGTGCGCGAGGCGCGCGAGGGTCTCTCCTGAGCACCGGCCGCATCGCTGACAGGCGCTGCTCAAGCCGCTCCCAAGCCGGCGCGGGTTCGTTACCCGGCGCGCGCCACCGGCGCGCCGCCGGCGCCTAGGTTCGGGGTGTGCGTCACAGCCGCGAACGCGGAGCCGCTTCGGTGGAGCAGGCGGGACTCGTCCTGCTGGTCGCTCTGCTGCTGCTGGCGGCGATCTCGGCCTTCGCGGCCGGACCGCCGAACGAGCAGGGCCGCGAGCTGGGCTCGGCGATCGCCCGCAAGCTCCGCTGCGCTCCGCGGCTGCCCGGGCCCTGCTGGCGCGATCCGCTGACCGAGGCATACGGGCGGCCGCTCGCCGGCTTGGTGCGCGCGCTGGCGCCTCAGCCCGGTGCGGTGCCCGGGGCTTCGGGCCTGCCGCTCGTCCCCGTCGACTTCCGCTACTGCCGCCGCCCCAGCTGCGCCGTGCCGGGCGACCACTCGGGCCTCACCAGCTCGAACCGGCGCGTGACCGCCTTCACCTCGGTCGTCGATCGCCGCCGGGCCGGCGGCCCGGTCGAGGTCACCTACTGGCTCTACCGACCGGGCGTGGGATGGGGCCGCGTCACCCGCCGCGCCAGCTCGGCCGAGGTCGCCGCCCACGCCTCGACGCCGCTGCTCCAGACGGCCAATCCCCGGCTGGTCCCACTCGAGACGCTGCCCGGCCGCAACCACTACGACTTCCCGGCGGCGGAGGAGCCGCCGTGGCGCTGGCAGGTGCAGAGCGTGTACCCGGGGTGAGCGCGTCTGGCGCTCTACGCGCTCTCAGTCGGGGCCGGGCCGCCCTACCAGTGGGCGTCGTGGTGCTCCATGACGCCGAGGCCGCGCTCGAGCTCGAGCCCGCCGGGGAGCGTGCCGGAGAAGCTGCCGAACGGCTGCCGGTACGTGTAGCGGACGAGCAGGCGGTTCTCCTGCCTTCGCCGCTCGCACTCGCCGCTGAACCGCAGCCGGGAGTCGTCGTCGAAGGCGATCGCCTCGAGGTCCTCGAAGCTGACCGGGCCGGGCTCGAAGGGCTCGCCCATCCACCCAGATCGCGCGCTCGGAGCGCTCCGGCGGGTCGTTGATGCCGCTGACCAGGTTCCAGCCCACCGAGCGCCCGTCGGTGGCGACGCCGACGCCGGCTGACCAGCTCCATACCGTGTGGTGCGGGTGGTAGCCGGCCGACTCGTCCTCCACCCCGCGCGCCTTGACCCGCCAGCGGCGATCGCCGATTCGAACGTCGCACTCCACCGGAACGTCGGCCCGCTTTCGCGTCCACACGTACTCGCCCTCGCCGCTGGGGCAGACGGATTCCACCCAGCGGCCGCCGCCGAGGCGCAGGAAGGCCCGCAACTCGCCCGCCTTGGCCCGGCGCGCCTCGATCCGCACCACCGACCCTTCGTCGGGGGCGTAGTCGACGATGCCCTCCTCGCCGTCCGGCTTCTCCGTCCAGGCCTCGCCGCGCGCCCCGGGGAGCCGCAGCCGCGTGTGCTCCCACATCTGCCGGCCCTCGCGGTCCCAGATCGCCCAGAAGGTCTGTCCGAGCTTTCCCACCTGAACGCGCGCGGCGCAGAGCAGCAGCTCGTCGCAGTACGCGCCCACGTAGCGCCAGCGCTTGCGCCACCGGCCGCCGCGGCGCAGCGGCATCTCGTCCGGGGGCAGCGGCAGGGCCGGGCGGCCCGGCCCGGGGCCGCGCCAGGGCAGTGAGGACATCGCCTCCATTCGCTACTGGATCTTGGCGATCACGTCGCCCGCCGCGACCGAGGCGCCCTCGGTGACGCTGAGCTCGGTGACCGTGCCGGCGCGGTGCGCGGTGATCTCGTTCTCCATCTTCATCGCCTCGACCACGCAGATCAGGGCCCCGTCCTCCACCTCGTCGCCGTCCTTCACCGGGACCTTCAGGACGGTGCCCTGGATCGGCGAGACGAGCGTCTCGGTGGCGCCGGCTGCGGCGCCCGCAGCGGCGGCGCGCTCGCGGCGCGGTGGCCGGCGCAGCCCGGCGGCCGACCCGGGGTTCGCGTTCGCGCTCGGGGCACCGATCACCTTGACGCTGTGGAGGCGTCCGTCGACCTCGACCCTGTACGTTCGCTCGGCGACCTCGGCGTCCTCCGCGGCTTCGGCGCCCGGCCGCCGGGGAGCTCCTCGGGCGCCAGCGACTTCAGCCACTTCTTGTCACCGATCAGGTCGCGGCAGGTCTCGGCGTTTCGCCACTGGTCGGTGGCGAGGATCGCCTCGTGGAAGGGGACCAGCGTCACCAGGCCGCCGATCTCGTACTCGCCGAGCGCCCGCAGCATCCGGGCGGTCGCGCGCTCGCGATCCGTGTCCCAGACGATCAGCTTGGCGATCAGCGGGTCATAGAGCGGGGTCACCTCGGAGCCGGCGACGACGCCCGAGTCGACCCGCACGCCGGGCCCCGCCGGCTCGCGGTAGGAGGTGATCCTTCCCGGTGCGGGGGCGAAGTTCTTGTGCGCGGCCTCGGCGTTGATCCGGCACTCGATCGCGTGGCCGCGAAGCTCGACCTCGTCCTGGCTGACCGAGAGCTGCTCGCCGGCCGCGATCAAGATCTGCTCGCGGACGATGTCGATCCCGGTCACCATCTCGGTGACGCAGTGCTCGACCTGCACTCGGGTGTTCATCTCCAGGAAGAAGTAGTCGTCGCCCGTCTGCAGGCCCTCGACGGTCCCCGCGGAGCGGTAGGAGACCGCCGTCGCGGCGTCGGTGGCGATCTTGCCGATCCGCTCCCGCATCTCCTCGTCGACGTGCGGCGCCGGCGACTCCTCGATCAGCTTCTGGTGGCGGCGCTGGATGGAGCAGTCGCGCTCGCCCAGGTGGACCACGTTGCCGTGCGAGTCGGCGAGCACCTGGACCTCGACGTGGCGCGGGTCCTCCAGGTAGCGCTCGAGATACACGGTGGGGTCGGAGAAGAACTTCTCGCCCTCGCGCGCGGCGCCCTCGAACGCGTCCGCGAGCTCGTCCGGGGAGCCGGCGACCCGGAAGCCCTTGCCGCCGCCCCCGCCGGCGGCCTTGCAGGCCACCGGGTAGCCGATCTCCTTCGCCTGCTTCTTGGCGTCGGCGACGCTCTCGACCGGCGAGGTCGTCCCCGGGACGATCGGGACGCCGGCCTCGGACATCAGCTCGCGAGCGCGGGTCTTCGATCCCATCGCCTCGATCGCGCTCGCCGGCGGCCCGATGAACGCCACCCCGGCCTCCTCGCAGGCCGCCGCGAACTCGGCGTTCTCGGCCAGGAACCCGTAGCCGGGGTGGATCGCCTCGGCACCGGCCTCGGTCGGCCGTCTCCAGCAGCCTGCTCGACGCTCAGGTAGCTCTCCGACGGCACCGGCGGGCCCGAGCAGGTGGGCCTCGTCGGCCTCTGTCGATGTGCGGCGCGTCTCGGTCGGCCTCCGAGTAGACGCCAACCGAGACGATCCCCATCTCCTTCAGGGTCCGCATGACCCGGATCGCGATCTCGCCCCGGTTGGCGACCAGGACCTTCTCGAACATGGCGAGGCAGTCTATTTAGCGCCTCTACGCTGCTCGCAGCGTCGCGCGGGCATCCTCGCCCATCCAGATCACCTGGTCGCGGCCCGGGCCGACGCCGACCAGGCGGACCGGGACGCCGGCATGCTCGGAGACGAAGTCGAGGTAGTCGCGCGCCTCGCGCGGCAGGTCGGCGACGCGGCGGCACTCGCCGATCTCGGCCTCGAACCCGGGCAGCTCCTCGTACTGGGCCTCGGCCGCGTGCAGGACCGACTGGTGATACGGGAACTCGTCGAGCAGCGCCCCCTCGCTGGAGCGGTAGCGCACCGCGACGTTCAGGGGGTCGATCCCGGCGAGCACGTCGAGCTTGGTGACCGCCAGCGCCGACATGCTGTTGAGCCGCACCGCGTAGCGGAGCGCCACCAGGTCCAGCCAGCCGCATCGGCGCTCGCGGCCGGTGGTCGTGCCGCGCTCGCCGCCACGCTCGCGGATATAGGCGCCGAGCTCGTCGTCCAGCTCGGTCGGGAACGGCCCGGCGCCAACCCGGGTCGTGTAGGCCTTCGCGACGCCCCACACCTCGTCGATGTCCGCCGGCCCCACGCCGGCGCCCACGCAGGCGGCGCCCGCGACCGGGTTCGACGAGGTGACGAAGGGGTAGGTGCCGTGGTCGAGGTCGAGCAGGGTCCCCTGAGCGCCCTCGAAGATCACGGTGCGACCGGCGTCCAGCGCGTCCCAGAGGATGCGGGCGGTGTCGGCGATGAACGGCTCGAGCCGATGGCCGTAGCGCAGGTACTCCTCGGTCATCGCGTGAAGGTCGAGGCGCGGGTGCTTGGCGAACGGCCGCAGCATCTTCTGCTTCGGCTCCAGCGCCGCCATGATCTTCTTGCGCAGGATCTTCGCGTCCAGCAGGTCCTGGACCCGGATCCCCAGGCGCGCGGCCTTGTCCGCGTAGCACGGGCCGATGCCGCGCTTCGTGGTCCCGATCTCGAGCTTGCCCAGCCTCGCCTCGCCGGCCGTGTCGAGCATCACGTGGTAGGGCATGATCAGGTGGGCGTTGGCGGAGATCCGCAGGCCGCTCGGAGTCGATCCCGCGGCGGCGCAGGCCCTCCAGCTCCTCGATCAGCACCCCGGGGTCGATCACGACCCCGTTGCCGATCACGCAGGTCTTCCCCGGATAGAGGATCCCGGACGGGATCAGGTGGAACTTGAACTCCTCGCCGTCGCGAACGATCGTGTGGCCGGCGTTGTTGCCGCCCTGGAAGCGCGCCACGACGTCGGCCTGCTCTGCGAGCAGGTCGGTGAGCTTTCCCTTGCCCTCGTCGCCCCACTGGGCGCCCACGATCACGATTCCAGGCATTAGATCTCGACGATTATGAGCTACGGGCCTGCCGGCTCAGCTGGCGGGGCGCGTTCCCGCTGCGGGTCAGGCGCGCGTGGGCTCGAGCATCTCGGCCAGAGCGCGGCTCACCCCGACCTCGCCGATCGTCGCCTCGACTCGCTCGATCTCGATTCCCTCGAGCTCGCTGCGACGAAATCGGCCGCCAGCTGGATGGAGCGCTCGGCCGCGTCACGGTCGTGGCAGGTGGTGATCGTGAGGAGGATGCCGTAGCCGCAGTCGAGCAGCTGGTAGGCGACGAAGCCCGGCATCGCCTCGACCCGGGGCGCGAACGTCTCGTCGACTCGGCGGACCACCTCGTCCATCTGCTCAGGGTCGACCTTGTACTTGCGCACGCTGGTGTACATGGACCCTCCAATTCTCCGCGGCAGTACCTGCCGGCCACCCTACCGTTCTTGCGGGCCGGTGTGCGACCTGTGGTCGGACGGGCCGACTAGTACGCCGGAGCCCGGGGATATCGCAGATCGTCCCCATCGATGGTCAGCGGCGGCGCCGCAGATCTCGATCAGCCGCGAGACGGTGCGCTCTCCGATCTGCTCCTCGAGCGCCGGCTGTTCGAGGTTCGTGGTCACCACCATCGAGCGCTCCATCTCGTAGCGCTCGTTGACGACCGCGTAGAGCTGCTCCAACACCCAATCGGAGCGCTTCTCCACTCCCAGGTCGTCGACATGCAGGAGGTCGACCGAGATCAGGCGATCGAAGAACTGCGTGTAGGAGTCGCCCGCCGAGGTCCTTCTCATAGGTCGCGCGAATACGCGCCAGCAGCTTGGGCAGCGAGTAGATCGCCACCGTGCGCCCCGCCTCGATGGCGGTCTTCGAGACCAGCATCGCCAGGGTGGTCTTGCCCGTACCCACTCCCCCAGCCAGCCACAGGCCCTGTCCCTTGTCGAGGCGAGGCTCGATCTCTTCGACGAAGTCGCCCACGACCTTGAGGACAACCGGATTGACGCCGTCGTTGCGGGCAATCTCGAGGCTGACGTCGCGGTATCTCCGCGGGATCACCGATCGGACGCCCCGCGCGCGTCGGCGCGCCATGCGGCGCTCGCGGCACTCGCACGGGCGGGCCACGTCCTCGGGGCCCAGGATCCAGCCCGACCCGTCGCAGACGCCGAGCGGGCAGACCGCCTGCGCACGCTCGTCGGCGCCCGCCAGGCGGACCGGTCTGGGCGCCGAGCTCACGCCTCCTCGGCCAGGTCGATGAGCGGCGGCCCCTCACCCGCTCTCTGCTCGACCGGCCGCTCGCCGCCGCCGGCCCTGTCCACGAACCGCGGGTACTGCTCCAGGAAGACGACCGGCACGTCGCCGGTGGGCCCGTTGCGGTGCTTGGCGATGATCAGGTCGGCCTCGCTTGGATCGGCGTCCTCGTCGTACTTCGCGGCCCGGTAGATGAACCCGACCACGTCCGCGTTCTGCTCGATCTCGCCGCTCTCCCTCAGATCGGAGAGGATCGGCCGCTTGTCGGGCCGCAGCTCGGGCGCCCGCGAGAGCTGCGAGACGCCGATCACGGGCAGGTTGAGCTCGCGGGCGAGGATCTTCAGGCCACGGCTGATCTGGCCGACCTGCTCGACCCGGTTGGCCCGCGGGTCCTCCGCCCGCATCAGCTGCATGTAGTCGACGATCACCAGCCCGAGGCCTCCCTCGCTGGCAGTCAGGCGGCGCGCCTTGGCGCGCAGCTCGAGCAGGCTGAGGTCGGAGGAGTCGTCCAGCCACAGGGGTGCCTTCTCCAGCTCGTTGCAGGCGCGCACGACCCGCGGCCAGTCGCGCGCCGCGACCTTGCCCTTGCGCAGGCGGTCGCTCGGGATCCGAGAGCGGCAGCCGATGAACCGGTGGGCCAGCTCGGCCTCCGACATCTCGAGCGAGAAGAAGGCGACCGGCAATCCGGCCTTGGTGGCCACGTTCTCGGCGATGTTGCAGACCAGCGCCGACTTTCCGAGCGAGGGCCGGGCGGCGATCACGATCAGGTTCCCGGGCTGGAATCCGCCGAGCAGCTCGTCGAGGTCGCGGAAGCCGGAGGGCGTCCCGGTGACCTCTCGGTCGCCCTTGGCCAGCGCCTCGAGGCGATCGATCTCCTCCGCCAGGACCTCCGCGACCAGCCGGAAGTCGCTGGCACGCTCCTCGTGGGCGACCTTGAACAGATCGCTCTCGGCCCGCTCGACGAGCTCCGCCGGCTCGCCCTCCCGCTCGTGAACCGACTTCTGGATCCGCTGCGAGGCCTCGAGCAGGCGCCGAAGCAGCGAGTTCTGCTTGACGATCTGCGCGTAGTGGCGGGCGTTGCCCGGAGCCGGCACCGTCGAGGCGAGCTCCGAGACGGCGTCCTTCCCCCCGCCTCGGCGAGCTCCCCCTGCTGGGTCAGGTACTCGACGACGGTGAGCGCGTCGACCGGCTCGCTGCGCTCGTACAGGCCCTTCACGGCCCGAAAGACGATCCGGTGGCGCTCCCGATAGAAGTCCTCGTCGCGCAGGCGGACGTCGAGGATCACGGGTGCGATCGCGCCCTCGGAGACCATCATCGCTCCGAGCACCGAGGCCTCGGCCTCGAGGTTCTGGGGCGGGACGTGTGTCTGTGTCTGGGCCATCTGCTCGCCGTCGACGCCCCCGGGACGTGCCCGGCGCGCCGTTTGCCTTCCCTGTCGGGGAGAACCCCATGGGCCGAGGATGCGCCCCGCCCCGGACGGGAAGCGAGCAAATCACAGGCGCCGGCTCTCCGCCGGTCGCGATCCCGCGATTTCCGGGGAACGAGCTGGTCGGACTTGGGACGAAGTCCGGTAGTTGCGAGTTGCCGGCCGCGCCTACTTCTGTTCGGCGACGATCGTCTTGATCCGCGTCGTGGCGCCGCCGCCGACCTCGATCTCGACCATGTAGGTGCCGACCTCGCGGATCGGGTCGTCGAGCCGGATCTTCTTGCGGTCCACCCTCAGCCCGCGCGCCTCCGCGATCGCCTCGGCGATCTCCTTGGTGGTCACCGAGCCGTAGAGCTTTCCGTCCTCGCCGGCGCGGTGCTGGATCGTGAGCACCGTCTTGGCCAGCAGCGCCGCGTTCTCCTCGGCGCGCTCCGATGCCTCGCGGGCGGCCTGCTCGGCGGCCTCGGCGCGGCGGCGCGCCTCCTCGAGCGCGCCCGCGGTCGCCGGCTGCGCCAGCTTGCGTGGCAGCAGGTAGTTCCGAAGGTAGCCCGGGGAGACGTCGATCGCCTCGCCGGCCTGGCCGAGGCTGTCGACGTCCTTGAGGAGGATCGCTTGCGCCATCGCGTCCCGAGCGGCTAGCGCTCGCCGACGTAGGGGAGGAGCGCGATCTCGCGCGCCCGCTTCACCGCCAGCGCGAGCTGCTGCTGATGGCGGCGCGAAAGGCCCGTGACGCGACGCGAGCGGACCTTGCCTCGGTCGGAGATGAAGCGCCTCAGCGTGCCCAGGTCCTTGTAGTCGATCTGCTCGACGTTGATCCGCGTGTACTTGCGCGGCCGGAACCGGTCGGCGCCGCGCGGCCGCCTGCGCCCGCCCCCGGGTCCGCCGGGCGCGCCCATCGACGGTCGCTGCCGGCGGGCCATCAGGCGCGCTCTCGCTTGTCGCTCGCTGCTCTCATCTCGTTCACACGCGCGCCGTCACGCAGATTGCTCGCGCTCGGCCCAGCGTCCATCCGTTGCTCGAGCCTCGGCGGCGGCGCGAGACGCGGCATGATAGCCGGGCCGTGGGCAAGCCCACGGCCCGGAAGGCTTGGATCTGGCCCCCTAGAAGGGGATGTCGTCGTCGGACGACCCGACGGCCGCCGGCTCGGAGTCCTCGAAGTCCGAGGTGTCGGCCGGAACGTCGGACTGCGGCGTGCACGCCGTTGCCGCCTGCGCCGGCCCCATCGCGGCTGCCCAGGAATTGAACGGAGTTGGCGATGATCTCCACCGCCTGGCGCTTGGTCCCGTCCTGCGCCTCCCATTCGCGCCACTCCAGGCGCCCGTCGACCGCCACCGGGCGACCCTTGGACAGGTAGGTGGCGCAGTTCTCGCCCTGCGCGCCCCAGACCGTGACGTCGAAGTAGTTGGGCTTGTCGACCCACTCGCCGCTGGAGGAGTCCTTGCGGCGGCTGTTCACGGCCACGCGAAGCTTGCAGACGGACGTCCCGCTCGACAGGCTGCGCAACTCGGGATCGCGGGTCAGGTTCCCCGTGATCACGACCACATTCACGTTCGTCGCTGCCACTTGAAATCAGCACCTTCCTCAATCGATTTATCCGTTCCCAAGTCTAAGGACGGAACCGGCGCGTTCTCGCCCCCCTGGCAGGGATGAAACGGCGCAACTAGCGGTTTTACGCGGCCGCTTCGGGCTCGGGACCCTGCTCGGGGGCCGGCTCGGATGCCTCCTCGGCCGGCTGCTCGCCGCCGCCTCGCCCTCCTCTGACTCCGCCGGCGCGGCAGGCGCTTCCTCCGCTTCGGCCTCGGGGGCCTCGGCGGGCCTCGGCCGCCTGCTCGCCTTCGGGTGGCTCTGCGGCTTCGGCCGCGGCAGGCTCGTCGTCGGTGGCCGCCTGCGAGCGGCGCCCGCCCCGGGCCGGCGTGGCGGCGGCGCGCCAGCGGCGGCGGCGGGACGATCGCCGGCGAACGCGGGTCGACCTTGAAGATCCGGAAGCGCAGAACGCCGTCGGCGATCCGCAGGTTGTGGTTCAGCTCGTCGAGCAACGCTCCCTCGGTCTCGAAGCGGAAGAAGCGATAGTCGGCCTCGGTGCGCTGCTGGATCTCGTAGGCGAGCTTGCGCATCCCCCAGCCCGTGTCGTGCTTGAGGGAGCCGCCGGACTCGATCCGCTGCCGCGCCTCCGCCGCGATCTCCTCCCGACGCTCCTCCGGGATCTCCGGGATCGAGCATCAGGACGAGCTCGTATTCGCGTAAGGGACTCACGGCGGCGAGCGACTATAGCGGAGCATTCTGGCCCGCCGAGAGCGGTGCCGAAGCGGTATCTGGCCGCGTTGCGGCAGGGGCACGGTCGCAACCCCCGGGGTTGTACGAGCGCGATGGGCAGCCCACCTCGAATCCGCTGGCAGAACGTCGCCAGGCTCGCCGCCGGCGGTGATCGGCTGCGCTTTCGCGCTGGTCGGGCTGCCGAGCCTGATCCGGCGGCCCGAGCCGCCGCCGCTGGAGCCGGACATCGGGCTGGCCCCGGCATCCTCGGCGCCGACCCGCGTCGCCGCCGCCGCCGGGCATGAATCGCGAGCCGCGCACAAGGAGCGGCGCCGCCGTCACCGCGCCCCGGGACCGCCCGCCATCCACGCAGCCGCGGCCCGCGCCGAGCCGGCGCGCCGACGAGCCCAGCCGGCGGCCCCTCGACGCCAACGCGTCCGGGAACAGGCGGCGCCTGCGCCCGCTCTCGCCGGCACCCGCCTCCGGCCGTCCCCCGCCTACGCGGCCGCCCCGCCGCCCGCCCCGTCCCCCGCCCCGCAAGCCCCCCGGCGCCCCAGCCAGGCAGCGCACCGCCGCCCGCCGGCCGGCCCGAATTCGGCTTCGAGCACTGAGCGATCCAGACCGGAAAGGAACGAAGCCCCGATGCCCACCCCCACCTCGACCCGAGCCCGCGCGCTGCTGGCTGTCGTCATCGTCGCCTGCCCGGCCCTCGCGGCACCCGCGTCCGCCCGCGCCGGCGCCTACCGCGCCGCGCTCTGCAACCCGGAGCTCGGCGCGCGGCACGCCGACGCGACGTTCCAGCGCAACTCGCGGCACTACCTGTCGGACGCCTCGTGCGACATGGGCGGCAAGGGGCTCGCCGTCAGCCACGACGCCTCACGCAGCAGGGCCGGTGCTTGGGCGGCCTGGGTGGTGCGGTCCCCGAGCGGGACCGCGATCTCGAGGCTGAGCGTCAGCGCGGCGGGCCGAGCCGGTCGCGGCATCGTCCCGGAGCTCCTGGGCGGGTCCAGCGGGCAGCTTGACGCCGTTCGCGGCGCCCGCCGGCGAGCTGCGAGCGGTTCAGATGGTCCGGCGCGCCGACCAGGACGTTTGCGGCCCGGCTGCGCTGTCGCCGGCGCGTCGGGCTGCGGCCGCGGGCGCGGGGCCCGGGTTCGCGTCAAGCGGCTCGCCCTGATGCTCGACGATCACGTCGCCCCGACGCTTCGGCTGGACGGGTCGCTGTTCGCCTCCGGAAGCAGGCGCGGCGTGCAGACGCATCGCCCCGTCGGCCACCGACGTCGGCGGCGGCGTTCGGCGCCTGCTCGTCCAGGTGAACGACGAGCCGGTCACCGCGCACACGATCTCCTGCCAGCGTCGCCGACCGGATCGCGACCCGGCTTCGCCCCTGCCCCGGCGCGGGCGAGCGCCAGCTTCGCCGCCGCCACCGCCTCATCGCCGTTTCGCCAGGGGCCGAACCTGGTGCGCGTCTGCGCCGCCGACTACGCCGCCACGCACCGCCGCGAACCGGACCTGCGCCCGCCGTCGGGTGAGGATCGACAACCTCTGCCCGGTCTCGGAGGTCGCGGGCGGCGCCACGCTGCGTCGCCCGCCTGCGCCGGGACGGCGACGGGGCGATCGTCGCCGGTCGCCTTCTCGACGCCGGCGGGCAGGGTGTCCCGGGCGCGCGCGTCTGCGTGGCCACTCGCATCCGCATCGACGGCGTCGCGGAGCGCGTCGTGGCGACGCCGCTCACCGATGCCGAGGGGCGCTTCCGGGCCAGGATCCCGAGCGGCCCCAGCCGCGAGGTCCGGGTCGCCTACTGGCCGAGCACGGCCGCGGCCGCTCGAGCGCTACCTCGATCTCGACGTGCCCGCCCGCCCGCGCCTGCGCCTTCGCCCCCGCCACGCGATCGAGAACGGCAGACCGGGTCCGCTTCCAGGTCCGGCTGCCCGGACCGCGCAAGCGGGCACCGCCGGGTCCGGATCCAGGCGCGCGCCGGGCGGCGCTGGCTCGACCTGCGAAGCGGCCTCACCGGCGTGCACGGGGTCTACCGCGCCCGATATCGCTTCCACGCCACCACCGGCCGCCGCATCTACGCGCTTTCGCGCCGTGGTGCCGAAGCAGCACGGCTACCCCTACGAGGCCGGCAGGTCGAAGGTGAAGCACGTGACGGTGATCGGCTGAGGAATCCGGGGTGGCCGCCGGCGGGCAACCCCGTCTCCTCAAGCCGCCGCGTGCGCCTCGCGCTTCGCCCGCAGGTCGGCGAGCTGCTCGTCGATCCAGACGCCCGGGTCGCGCTCGCGGACGATCTCGCGCAGGCGTCCGGCTCGCAGGGCCCGCTCCTCCGGGTCCATGGTCAGCGCCCGGTGGATCTTGTCCGCCTGCTCCTGGATGTCGAACGGGTTGACGGACAGGGTGCAGTCGCCGAGCTCCTCGTGAGCTCCGGTGTTCTCGGACAGCATCACCACCCCGTCGCGCGTATTCACGGCCGGCGCCTCCTTGGCGACCAGGTTCATGCCGTCGAACAGCGAGTTCACCATCAGCAGGTCGAAGTGCTTGTAGCGGGCGACGGCCTCCGGGAAGTTCTCGTAGATCCGCAGGTCGATCGGCATCCAGTCGGTGGTCCCGTGGCGGTGGTTGACCACGGCGACCAGCGCCTCGATCCGATCCAGGTACTCGGCGTACTCGGGCACGTCGGTCCGCGACGGCTGCAGGTGGGCGATGAAGGTGACCCGCTCGCGGAACTCCGGATGCTGCCGCAGGAAGGTGTCGAAGGCCGCGAAGCCGCGCAGCACGTTCTTCGACAGGTCGGCGCGGTCGACGCGGAGGATCAGGTGGTCGCGGCGGCGGCGCAGGAGCTCCTGCTCGTACTCGGCCACCTCCGGTGAGGCGGCGGCGCGCTCCAGCCGCCCGGCGTCGATGCCCAGCGGGTAGGCACGCACCCAGGTCTCGCGCCCGGAGTGCAGGATCGCGCCGCGCTCGTAGTCGACCTCCAGCTCCATCAGCTCTCTGCAGCAATGGAGGAAGTTGCGGCAGTAGGCGGTGGTGTGGAAGCCGATGATGTCGTTGGCCAGCAGGCCCCGGTAGAGCTCCTCGCGCATCCGGCCGGGCAGGATCCGCCAGCTGTCGGGCTGCGACCACGGGATGTGCACGAAGTGGTGCAGGAGCACGTCCGGCCGCGCCTCGCGGATCAGCGCCGGGCAGGTGTAGAGGTGGTAGTCGTGGAGCATCACCAGGGGCTCGGCGTCGCCCTCGATCGCCCCCAGCACGGCCTCTGCGATGTCGGCGTTGACGACCCTGTAGCCGTCGTCCCAGGCATCGGCCTCCTCCTGGCGGATGTCCGGAGCGTTGGACAGGTCCCAGAGGTAGTGCTGGATGAACCACAGGATCGGGTTGGCGATCACGTTGTAGAAGCGGTCGTAGGCCGTCGGGTCGCTCTCGACCAGCAGCACCTCGTAGTCGACCCCGTCGAGCTCGACCGCCACCGGGTCGCCGCCCGCCTCGCGGCTGACGGCGACGTCCTCGTCGGTCATCGCCGAGGCGATCCACAGCGCCCCGCGATGGGCGACCAGCCCGCTCAGGGCCGTGACCAGGCCCCCGCCGCCGCGCCGCAGCGTGCGCTCGCCGTCCTCGATCGCGCTCGAACTCCGCCGGGCCGCGGTTCGAGACGATCACCAGCCGCCGCTCAGGGCTCACAGGCTCGGCCTCCCCGAACAGCCGAAGCCAGTCGCGCAGCAGCCGCGGGGTCAGGAAGAGCTCGCGGGCGCGCTCCTTGCCGGCGCGGCCCAGGCGCTTGGCGAGCTCCGGGTCGCGGAGCACGCGCAGGGTGCGGTCGGCCGCCTCCTCGGGCGAGGTGACCAGGAAACCCGTCTCGCCGTCGACGATCTGCAGCGGGATCCCGCCGACGTTGCCGGCCACCGTGGCGCGGCCCTTCCACAGCGCCTCGGTCACCGTGAGCCCGAACCCCTCGCGCAGCGACTTCTGCATCACCACGTCCGCCTGCGACTGGAAGGCGTTGACCTCGATCGCGCCGACGTTGTTGAGGTTGTTGAGGATCTTGATGTCGGGATCGCCGTCCGCGTAGCTGAACGTCTGGTGGAAGAACTCCCAGCCCTCCGGATCGTCGGTGGCCATCGAGCCGACCAGCGCCAGCTGCACGTCCGGCATCTCCTCGCGCACCAGCCGGAAGGCGTCGATCACGCCCATCGGGTCCTTCCAGGGATCGAAGCGCGAGACCTGGCAGATCAGCGGGCGCTCGACGTCGATCCCGAACTGCTGGCAGACGTAGGCGGCGTCCTCGGGGGAGAGCGCCATGTTCTTCGGCGACAGCGGGTCGATCGCCGGCGGGATGATCCGCGCGCTGGCCGTCCATGCCGGCGGGCACGTACTGCTGCAGGTGCCAGACCGTCTCGTCGTAGTCGCGAAGCAGCGGCAGGAGGCGCGCCAGCGTCTCCTCGTTTGGCGTCGAGAGGTCGATGTGACAGCGCCAGATCCAGGTTCGGGCCCGGTCGGGGGCATTGGCGCGCAGGCCCGCCGGCTGAGGGTCGTGGACGATGATCACGTCCCAGTCGTCGTCGAGGCTCTGCGCGTTCATCGCGTTGTAGGCCTCGAACACCTCCCACTGCTGGTCGGTGATCGCCCTGTGGATCGCCCTGGAGCGAGTTGTGCATCAGCTTGGTGACGTTGAAGAACTCCTCGCGACCGAGGATCACCCGCCAGTGGGCGTCGAGGCCCACGTCGCGCATCAGCGGGACCATCGTGTAGAGGATCTCCGAGACGCCGCCGCCGAACGCCGTCGCGCTGACGTGCAGCACCCGCTTGCCGGCCAGCGGCTCCGCGAGCTCGCGGATCTCCTCGATCAGGCCACGCCCGACGAGGTGGGTGTAGTCGGCCAGCGAGCGCTCACCGAGAGCAACGTCCTGAAGCATGCTGACCGGAACATACATACAGCCGCCGCCTCGTCGGTGCGCCTCCGTGGGCGGCGGGCCTTCGCGCCCACCCGTGGACCCGGGGTTCCGGGACTTCGTCCCTAGCTCAGACGACGCAGCCGCTCGATGCCGAGGTCGAGCTCGCGGACGATCGCCTCGTGCAGCTCCCGGTTCGCCGCCGCCACGCAGGAGAGCTGGAACTCGGCGCCGGAGCCGAGCAGCGGGCCGGTCGGCCAGGGGCTCGCCCTAGGCGTCGGTGACGACCGCCCCGGCCTCCTCGACGATCAGAGCCGCCGCGGCCAGGTCGTACGGGGAGTTGTTCAGCACCACGCCGTCTCCCACCCGCTCGAACTCCTCGCGCATTCCCGGCACCTCCGCCACGATCCTGGGGCCCGGCTCGATGTAGGCGTCCAGCTGGCCGGTGACGACCGGGTCATGTCGTAGGTCGCCGAGCCGAGGTCGAAGGTCCCCCCACCGACCGAGGACGCGTCGATCAGCTCGCCGAGCACCTCGGCGATGGCCCGCACGGGGCGTCCGCGCAGGCCATACGCCCAGAACATCCGCGAGAGGTCGCGATTCGCCGACAGGGACGGCGCCGGGTCGAGTCCGCCGCCACGCTCGGCCACGAACGCGCGGCCCGACTTGATCTCGACCACGCATCCGGTCTCCACGTCGCCCATCCGCGCCTCGCCCTCGGAGTCCAGGCGCGCGGCGGCCACCGACACGCAGGCGGCCTCGAGCCCGGCCATCGCCGGTCGCGTGCCGTCGATCGGGTCGACGACCAGGACCCAGCTCGGCATGCCCGCTCGGCGACACGAGGCCCCGGTCCTCGGAGTAGAAGGCGACATCGGGCGCCCGCTCGGCCAGGAAGCGCTCCATGAACGCCTCGGCTCGCTCGTCGATCGCGAAGGTGATGTCGCCGCCCTCTCCCGCGCCGGGTGCGCCCGGCCGGCGTGATCGCCGAGCGCGGGCAGGACCTCGTCGCGCAGGGCGCTCGCCAGCTCCAACACCAGCTCGCGCGGGGATCCCGCGTTGGTCATCCGACCCCGCGGGGCGAGCGGGCCACTAGTGACCGCTCTGCGGCCGCTCGCCCAGCTTCACGTCCACGTTCTGGGTCTCGCCGTCGCGAATGATCTGGAGCGTCACCGTGTCGCCCGGCTCGTGCTGCGCGATCAGCTCCGGGAGGTCGGTCTCGCCGACGATCTTGTGGCCGTCGACGGCGACGATCACGTCTCCTCCCGCCGTGGCCCTCAGGCCCTGGAACTCGATCTGCTGGTCCCCCGCCTGGATGCCCGCGTCGTCGGCCGGGCCCCCCTGGATGACCTTGGTCACCAGGGCGCCGGTGTCGACCGGACAGCCCGAGCCGATCGGCGAGCTGCGGATAGAGCGTCTGTGTGGTGACGCCGATGTAGGCGTACTTGACGTCGCCGTTGGCGCGGAGCTGGTCGAGCGAGCGCTTGACCAGGTCCATCGGGACCGCGAAGGCGACCCCCTCGTTGCCGCCCGAGGTCGTGTTGATCTGCTGGTTGATGCCGATCACGCGGCCCGTCGGCGTCGAGCAGCGGGCCGCCCGAGTTGCCGGGATTGATCGAGGCGTCGGTCTGGATCGCCACCCTCGATCTGGAAGGCGGTCAGCGACGGGATCGAGCGGTCGGTCGCCGAGACGATCCCGACCGACAGCGATTGCTCCTGCAAGAACGGGCTGCCGATCGCCGCGACCGGCTCGCCGGTCTGTACCGCGTCGCTGGTTCCCAGCTGCAGCGGGTGCAGGTCGAGGCCATTCGGGTCCACCTTGAGCAGCGCGACGTCGGCGTGCGGGTCGAAGCCGACGATGCTCGCGGCCACCTGGTTGCGGTCGGCGAACTGGACGTAGACCTCCTTCGCCTCGTGGATCGGCTGCCCGCCGCCGCTGCTCTCAGCGTCGGTGACGACGTGGGCGTTCGTGGCGATCTCCCCGTCGCTGGAGATCACGAAGCCGGATCCCTCCGCCGCCGACCCCCCGGTGCCGCCCAGCAGGGTGGCCCCGCCGCCCGGGAGGATCGAGCGGATCGTGACCACCCCGGGCGCGGCCGCCTGGTAGATGGCCTCCGGATCGAAGGCGCCGTTGCGAGACTGGACGACGACGGTCTTGTGCGAGCCCGCCGCCGAGCACGGTCGTGCTCGTGTCCGAGCTGTCCGCCGCACGCCCCGAGCGCCAGCGCCACGGCGGCGAGGAGCGCGGCGGCCATCGGCGCGCCCGGCGGTCAACGCGCGCTTCTCCGGCGCACGGCGGCCGGCAGGCGCAGGGTGAACTCCGTGCGCCCGCGGTGCGATGCGAGCCCCAGCTCGCCGTTCATCCGCAGGGCCAGCTCGCGAGCGATCGACAGGCCGAGCCCGGAGCCGCTCACGCGGTCGCCCGTGTAGAAGCGGTCGAAGACTCGCGCCCGCGCCTGCGGGTCGATACCGGGGCCGTCATCGGAGACCACCAGGCTCGCGGCGCCGTCCCGGCGCCGAGCCTCGATCGCGATGGAGGTTCCCTCCGGCGTGTGCGTGAGCGCATTGTCGACCAGGATACGCATGATCTGCGCCACCCGATCGGCGTCGGCCAGGGCCACCGCGACACCGTCGCCGTCGACCTCGATCGGGGACCGGTGACGCTCGGCGGCCGGCCCGAACTCCTCCGCGATCCGCCGCGCGAGGTCGCCCAGGTCGACCCGCTCGGCGTTGACCTGGAGCGCGTCGGCGTCGAGCTTCGAGAGGTCCAGGAGGTCGGCGGCGAGCTTCGTGAGCCGGGCCACCTGCTCGCGCATCGTCCGCACGAACTCGGCCCGCACCGCGGGATCCGGCTCGTCCTCGTCGAGCAGCTCGACGAAGCCTCCCAGCGAGAAGATCGGCGTGCGCAGCTCGTGGGAGGCGTTGGCGATGAACTCCTT
This sequence comes from uncultured Actinomycetes bacterium, assembly GCA_963702805.1. Classification (GTDB taxonomy): domain Bacteria; phylum Actinomycetota; class Thermoleophilia; order Solirubrobacterales; family 70-9; genus AC-56. The sequence continues at coordinate 212,498 of CAVPEC010000007.1, forward strand.
GCGCGCGTTGTCGAGCCGGGCGAGCCGCTGCTGCATCTCGTTGAAGGTGCTGGCGAGCTGACCGACTTCGTCGGTGCCCTCGTCCGGGATCGGGGTCGAGAAGTCCCCCTCGGCGACCTTCTCCGCCGCCGCCTCCAGCCGGCGGAGCCGCTTCGCGTGCGCACGGGCCGCCAACCAGCCCGCCGCCAGCGCCGCCGCCAGCGCGATCATCCCGGCGATCAGGATCTGGCGCCGGATCAACGCGACGTTGTCGTCCACATCGCCCAGCGGCGTCGACAGCACGGCGACCCAGCGCGGCCTTCCGCGGACGAGCAACGGAACCGCCGTCTCGCCCGTGCGCTTGCCGGCGACCTGCTCGACGGCGGAATCGACGCGGCCGCTGGCCGCCGCCGCCGCGGCGGCCGGGTAGTCGGGCAGGATCGCGGTGCGCTCGAACTCGGAGTCGCCGACGACGAACTCCGGCTGCGGGCCGGACGGGCCAGAGCGAATCCCGAGCAGCGTGACGCGCGCGTCGGTCCGCTGGGCGACGCTGCGCACCAGGCGGCGGAGCTCGCTCTCCGACGCCCCGCGCCGCATCGCACCGGCCAGCCGGCCGCTCTCGTCGGCGCCCGCCTGCTCGAGCCGCTGCAGCTTCTCGGCGGTCAGGCTCGAGCGAAGCGGCGGCACGACGTAGAGATAGATGAACCCGATCGCCGCCGCGGTGATCACGAAGAAGAGCGCCGCGAGGCGATTGCGGACGCTGTTCATTCGTCGGAATCGCGAAAGCGATAGCCGACGCCGCGCACGGTGAACAGGTACTCGGGGGCGCGCGGGTCACGCTCGAGCTTCTCGCGCAGGTGCCGGATGTGCACGTCGATCGTGCGGGGATCTCGGTAGGCCGAGTCACCCCAGACCTGCTCCAGCAGCATCTCCCTGCGTCTGCACCCGGCCCGGCGAGCGGGCGAGCGCGGCGAGGATCTCGAACTCGACGTAGGTGAGCCGGGTCGGCTCCTCCCGCATGGTGACGATCCGTCGCTCGAAGTCGATCCGCAGGTCGCCGGCGACGATCGGCTCCTCCGTCCCCGGTCGCCCGCCCAGCATCTCGGCTCGCCGCAGCGTCGCTCGGACGCGGCTGCGGAACTCACGGACCGAGAACGGCTTGGTGATGTAGTCGTCGGCGCCCATCTCGAGGCCGAGCACCTTGTCGATCTCGTCGTCCTTGGCCGTGAGCATGATGATCGGCACCTGGCTGCGGCTGCGCATGCGCCGGCAGACCTCGATCCCGTCCAGCTTCGGCAGCATGATGTCGAGGACGACGAGATCGAACCGCTGCTCGGCGAAGCGGTCGAGCGCCTCACGACCGTCGTGAGCCGCCACGACCTCGTAGCCGTCCTTGCGGAGCGGGTAGGCGAGCAGGGTCTGCACCGAATGCTCGTCGTCGACGAGCAGGATGCGAGCCGATCCGTCGGCCGCGGCCATTCTCAAAGGGTAGTTTGCGTCGCGGCTCCGTGACCAGCTTTCGCATCTACCGTCAGGCCTTCGCGCCGGCGCTCGTCGCCGCCGTCGTGCTGCTGTTCTCGCTGCAGGGGCGGCCAGACCCGCTTCCGCCGGCGGTCGCCTCCGCCGAGTTCGACCAGGACGCAGCGGCCAAGATCGACCGCCAGATCGTCGACGCCGCGCCCGACCGTACGCCCGGGAGCGACGGCGACCGCGCCATCGCCGACATGGTCGAGAAGCGCTTCACGAGCGTCAGCGAAGGCCAGGTCGCCGAACAGAGCTTCGACGGCAGCTTCGACGACGGGGACGTCCAGCTTCGCAACCTGATCCTGACGCTTCCGGGCGAGTCCCCTCGCAGCGTCGTGGTGCTGGCGGCGCGTGACTCGGCGAGCGGCCCGGGCGCGGCCTCGAGCGCGGCCGCGACCGCGACCCTGCTCGAGCTGGTCGACAAGCTCCGAACCGCCAGGCACACGAAGACGCTCGTGTTCGTGTCCACCGACGGCGGCAGCGCCGGCGCCGCCGGGGCCCGCGAGTTCGCGGAGCACTTCGCGCAGCGCAACCTGATCGACGGCGCAGTGGTGCTTTGGCAGCCCGGCTCGGCCACCCCGCGCCAGCCATCGCTGCTCGACGCCTCGGACGGATCGCAGAGTCCCTCGGCCCAGCTCGTGCGCACCGCCGAGCAGGCGCTGAGCGAGCAGACGGGGCGAAGGCCACAGCTCGAGGGCCTGTTCGGGGAGCTCGCGCGGCTGGCGCTGCCCAGCGGACTGGGCGAGCAGGCCGTGCTGATCGCGAACGGCATCGACGCCGTGGGCCTGTCCTCGGCGGGCGAGCGGCCGCTGCCCGTGGCCGACGACCAGCCCGATGACCTCTCGGCCGCGACCCTCGGGGACCTGGGGCGAGCCGCGCTGGTCCTGGTGGCCAGCCTCGACGGCACGGCCGCGCCCCCGGAGCACGGTCCCGCGGCCTACCTGAGCCTGAGCGGGAAGCCTCGTTCCGGGCTGGGCGCTCGCCCTGCTGGCGCTGACGCTGGTGCTTCCAGCGGCGCTCGCGTCGCTGGACTCCCTGCGGCGGGCGTTCCGGAGCCGGGCGCGGGTGGGCTGGGCGCTGGCCTGGTCGGCGTCCCGGGCGCTGCCGCTGCTCGCCGCCGTGCTGCTCCTCTACCTGCTGGCGGTGACCGGGATCGTCGCCCGGCCGCCCTTCCCCTTCGATCCCAGCCGCTTTCGGGTCGGAGCCGGACAGATCGTGGCGATGGCCTTCCTGGCCATCGTGACCCTGGCCGGCTACTACGCGATCCGGGGTTGGCGCGTCCCCGCGGGGCTGCCCTCCGAGGTGGCCGCGCCGGCACTCGGCCTGGTATCGGCGTTCGCGGTGCTGGTCGCCTGGCTGGCCAACCCGTACCTCGCGCTGCTGCTCGTCCCGCTGGCGCACGTCTGGCTGCTCGACGCCCGCCGCGGGGGCGCGTTCCCGTGGCCGCTGACGCTCGGCGCCATCGCCGTTTCGCTCCTTCCGATCGCCGCCGCCGTGGTCCACGTCGCCGGAAGTCTGGACCTGGGAGCCGGCGCGCCCTGGCAGCTCCTCCTGATGGTGGGAGACGGCCAGATCGGGTTCGGCTCGATGCTCGCCCTCTGCCTCCTCGGGGGTACCCTGGTGGGACTCGTGGCGCTCGCCCTGCGGCCATTGCCGGCCCACCCCGAGGCGCGACTCGCGGCCCGAGGCTGGGCCGCCTCGCCCGCCGCGCCCGATCGCGCGCCCAGCACCTCGCGCCTCGGGAACGATCTGGACGCATCTCCGATCGCGCCACGCGCCGCGGATGACGATCTAGCGGACGAAGCATGAGCCGCCACGGCAAAGGCGGCAGCTCCAGGTCACGGCAATCCGGACCTTCCCACGACTCCCCAACCCGACAGAGTGAACCGGCTCAAGGAACAGATCGCGCTGGGCCGATACAGGGTCGACCCGGACGCGGTCGCCCGGGAGATCCTGTTCAAGCGGCGGCTGCTCAGCCTCAGCCGTCGAGCGCTGCTCGCCGGTTCGGGGGGCGGCCGTCAGGCTGCGCCTTCCCCCCACGGGCAGGGCTCCGTTCAGGGCCGCAGCTGATCGAAGCCGGCCGCCTGGCGCTCAGAGCCGTCGGGGGCGCGCAACGCAACGCCCTCCCCGCGCTCCACCGCCCCGATCGGGGTCAGCGCCGAGCCCGTCGCCGCCACCCCGGCGCTCGCTTCGTCGACACGCTCGGGCGGCAGGGTGACGAGCAGCTCATAGTCCTCGCCCCGTCCCGTCGCCAGGTCGCCGCCGTCCACGCCCGCGGCGGCCGCCACCTCGCCCACACCCGCCTGCACCGGCAGCCGCTCCAGCTCGATCACCAGCCGCACGCCACTCGCCGTGGCGATGTGGCCGGCGTCGCCGCCGAGGCCGTCGCTGACGTCGATCATCGCGCTTGCCCCGGCCGCGGCGAGGGCGCGCCCCGCCCTCAGCCGGGGAACCGGCTCGAGCTGGCGCCGGCGCAGCGCATCGGCGACCTCCGCTCCCACCGCCGCCCCGAGCTCCGGGCGATCGAGGACCAGAAGGCCCGCCGCCGCCCCGCCGAGCTCCCCGGTGACGGCCAGGACGTCGCCGGGGCTGGCCCCCGCGCGGCGCACCAGCTCGTCGGCCGAACCGGCGTGGCCGACGACGGTGATCGCAATCCAAAGCGCCGGGGCGCGGGTCACGTCCCCTCCGAGGACGGCGACATCGTGCTCGGCGGCCACCTGGGCGAGGCCCTCGCCAAGCTCGAGGCAACCCGCCTCGTCGAGGTCGTCCGGCACGCCGAGCTGGACGTAGGCCTCGCCGGGCGCCGCGCCCATCGCGGCGAGGTCGGAGAGGGCCGCGGCCAGCGCCTTTCGGCCCACGGAGCCGAGCGGCGCCGTCTGGCGGCGAAAGTGGACGCCCTCGACCAGCGAGTCGACCGAGGTCGCGGTTGCCCCCGTCGGCACCGTGACCGCGGCGTCATCGCCACTCGGCGACGGCGATCCGAGCCCCCCACTCGGAGGCTTCGTCACGGCGGGCGTCGGCGACCGTCTCGACCAGCCGCGCGATCAGATCGAACTCGCCGATGCGACTCATGCGCCCATATTCAACCCGTGCCGGCGATTGGCGTGCAAGGCGCCTTTGACGGACGACTGCGCCATGCGATGCCCGACCGGCCAGGCGCGTCCCTAGAATCCTCGCCCCGTGAGCCGGATGCGCGGCAGTTGGCGCGCCCTCCGGGCCAACCCGGGAACCGCGGCGATCCTTTCCCTGGGCCTGGCCTGGGGTCTCTTCATGCACTCGATGGGCTGGACCCAGACGTCCGTCTACGCCCAGGTGCGGGCCCTCGCATCGGGCAGCACGCAGATCGACCGCTGGCAGTGGGAGACGGGGGACAAGGCGTGGGTCGACGGGCACTTCTACTCGGTCAAGGCGCCCGGGCTCGCCACCCTGACCCTGCCCGCCTACCTTGGTCTCGACGCGATCGGAGGGAAGGATCTCGCCCGCGACGCGGCGGCCACCGCCCACCGGTCGAGCTGGGATGGCTGGCGCACGCACCAAAAGCCCCCCTTTCAGTCGTATCGGGTTCAGCCGCAGCCGTGCGCGCCACGTCGAGGCCAAGGTGGCGAACACGACGCCCATCGTCTGGGCGCTGACCCTGCTGGGTGCGGTCCTGCCGGCGATCGGCCTTCTGTTCATGGTCCGCTGGGTCGCGGAGCGGATCGAGCCCGGCTACGGCGCGGCTGCCGCGATCACGCTGGGAATTGGGACGATCGTGATGACGTTCGCCTCCGAGTACTTCGACCACGTCGCGTCAGCCGCGCTGGGGTTCGCCGCCTTCGTCCTCCTGTTCTCCGAACGCGAGGGACCGCCCAGGCTGGCGCTGGTCGCCGCCGCGGGCCTCCTCGCCGGTCTCGCGGTCTGCTTCGAGTACCCACTCGGCCTGCTGGGCATCGTCCTCTTCGGATACGCGCTGGCGCGGACTCCCAGCCTGCGGCGCGGCGCCACCTACACCGCAGCCGCGGTCACCGGCGCGGCGCCGGCTCTGCTCTACAACCTCTGGTCGCTGGGGTCGCCTCTTCGCTTCGCCTACTCGGATGCGGTGGCGGTGCCCGGGCGGAGCGGCCACGCGGTGCTGGGCCTCAACTCCGATGGCTTCTTCGGCATCACCGCGCCGCGGCCCGGCGCGGCGGTCGACCTGCTGCTGTCCGGCCGCGGCCTCCTCACATTGACGCCGGTCTTGGTGATGGGCCTGGTCGGCGCTGCCGTCATGCGCCGCAGCGGCCGGCGAGCGGAAGCCTCGGTCATCTTCGCCGTGGCAGCCGTCTACTTCCTCTACAACATGGCCTACTGGCAGCCACTCGGCGGCGGCACCCCCGGCCCCCGCTTCCTGATCCCCGTCCTTCCGTTTCTCGCGGTCGGCCTCGCCCCCGCCTTCCGCCACTACCGCGCGCTGACGCTGGGCCTGGCGATCGTCTCCGGAACGATGATGGTCGCCGGCGCGTTGACCTTCCCGCTCGTCAGCGGCGATGGCATCGCGATCTGGACTCAGCGACTCGTGTGGGGTGACCTCGAGCACACGGTGCTGACCCCGCTCGGGGTCACCGACCCGTGGCTTGCGATCGTTCCGGTGCTGGCGGCCGTGGCCGCGGCGATCGCCCTCGCCGCCCGCGCCACGCCACGGGCGCCCGTCGGCGCGATCCGCCCCGCGATCCTCGCGCTGCTCGCGTGGGGGGTCGCTTCGATTGTCACACCCAGCATCGCGGGCGACGCGGAACCCCCGCTGGGCGGTGGAGCCGCGACGCTGGGCCTCGTGGCGCTGGCCGCCGGCGCGTCGGCGCTAACCCTCCTGCTCGTCCGTCATGCGGAGCGGCGCGGCGGCGCCGCATCCGAGCCGCCTGCCCTGCTGAAGCGGACGGTGGAGGTCGGCGACAGGATCTCGTAGGGCCGGGACGCGTGCCAGGCGCGCGCAGCGAGGGGTCGCGCGCGCAAGTCGCGGTCGAAAGGCCAGTTTTCCCCGCTATAGGGAAAAACGACCCTCTCGTTTCAAACCCGCTGGGGAGCCGGACCGCGCTCAGGGTGCGCTCTGGCCGCCGCCGGTGCCCCCGCCTCCGCCACCGCCGGAGTTGCCTTGAGGCGCCCCGCCGCCTCCGCCGTTGTTCCCGGGGGTCGGAGCGGGCCCCTGGCCGGCGCCCGGCGCGTACAGGCTGGGCGGGTACTTGCCGTTGTTCTTCCCGCCCGAGGGCGAGACGGGCTTGGAGGTGCCGCCGAACGATCGCGTGCTGGGCGCCGAGACGGAGTGCGAGCCGGACCAGTTCGAGAACTGGACCGGGTTCTGCGGCGGCGGGAAGTCGTCGCAGTAGCTGCCGTGCGCCGCCTCCATGTAGGAGTGCCAGATCGGCCCGGCAGTGGGGCCACCGAAGCCGGTGCTGGCTCGGGAAGTCGGGTGCCCGACCCAGACTGCGGTCGAGATCCTGGGCGTGTAGCCGACGAACCAGGCGTCGGACAGGCCCTCGCTGGTGCCGGTCTTGCCGGCGGCGGGGCACCCGAAGTCCGTATATGGGGACCCGGTCCCCTCGGTGATCACGCCCTTGAGGATGCCGGTCACCTCATAGGCGATCCCGTCGGAGATCACGCGTGCGCTCTGGCCCGCATCGGGCTCGTCCGTCTTTCCACCGGGGAAGACGACCTTGGCGACCGCGGTCGCCGGGTGATGCACGCCTCCGTCGGCGAACGACGCGTAGGCGTCGGCTTGCTCGAGCGGAGTGACCCCTAGCCTCAGTCCGCCGATTCCCTCCGCCGGGATGCCGTCGAGGTGGGTCGTGATCCCGAGCTTGTAGGCCATCTGCCTTACGGCGTCGGGGCCGACGTCGAGGTCGAGCTGGGCGAAGATGGCGTTCACCGAGTCGATCGTCGCAGTGCGGACATCCATGACCCCGCCGCCCGGCTCGGCGTTGTTGACGGTCCAGGTGGTGATCCCGTCGGGCAGGGTCAGGGTGACCGGGCTGGCGCCCGAGTAGTAGGTGGTGTCCGGGTCCATCCCCTGGCTGATCGCGGCCGCGAGCACGTAGGGCTTGAACGAGGACCCGGGCTGGCGGTGGGCGTCGGCGGCGAAGTTGAACTGCGAGGTCGGGGAATACGGTTGCGAGGAGGCCATCGCCAGGATGTGGCCGTTCGTGGCGTCGATCGAGGCGAGCGCCGCGGCCGGTCCTCCTCCCGGGGAGCACACGGCGCAGGCGTCCACCGCCCGCTGGGCGTCCGCCTGCAGCCCGGGGTTGATCGTCGTGTAGACCTTCAGCCCGCCGTTGCGAACCGTGTTGACACCGTACTTGTCGATCAGCTGCTGCTGCACGTAGTCGAAGAAGTACGGCTGGTGGATCGTCTCGTACTTGTAGCCGCGGTCCAGCCCGAGGTCGTGGCGCGAGGCCTCGTCGTATTGCCTGGGCGTGATGTAGTGCTGCCGCTCCATCGCCTGCAGGACCTCGTTGCGGCGCTCCAGAGCGGCCTTCGGGTTGAGGAACGGGTTGTAGTCGGAGGGCGCCTGCGGCAGCCCGGCGATCAGCGCCGCCTCGCGGCAGGTCGAGCTTCGAGACGGGCTTCGAGAAGTAGGTCTCCGCGGCGGCCTGGACGCCGACCGCGGTGCGACCGTCGGTGGTCCCGTAGGAGGCGGTGTTCAGGTACTTGGTGAGGATCTGCTGCTTCGAGTACTTCTGCTCGTACTCCTCCGCCCAGGTCGCCTCGCGGATCTTCCGCGAGATCGTCTCCTCCGGGTCGGCGATGTAGAGGTTGCGGACCAGCTGCTGGGTGATCGTCGAGCCGCCCTGCACCGCCTCGCCGGCCTTGAGATCCGCCCAACCTGCGCGCACGATGGCGCTGTAGTCGATCCCGCTGTGCTCGTAGAAGTGCTCGTCCTCGATCGCCACCGTGGCGTGGTCGAGGAGGTTGGGGATCCTCGAGGCGCTGACGGGGTGCCGGATCGTGTCCGACTGGATGTAGCCCAGGCGGCTGCCGTCGGCCGCGAAGACGACCGAGTTCGAGCCCTCCCTGACGGGCTTCAGCTGGTCGAGCGGGGGAGTGTCGGCGCGGACGCTGAGCACCCAGATGCCCACCCCGACCACAGGGAGCGCGATGACGGCGACGAGGACGCCGAACGCCACCAGCACCTTGCGCCGGAGTGACCCCCGCGAGCGACGATACCTCTTGCGCCCTCGCTGAGTCATTCGCCTGTGACCGAAAAGGGTACCTGGGTCGGCGTCTTCTACTCGCCGAACGGCTGATCGAGGAGGCCCGCCTTGCGCAGCGCCTGGTGAGCGCTTTCGCGCAGCTGCGCCTCCTCGTCGCCCACCTGGGTGCGCTCGTGGTCGCGCGGCCCCTTGAGCTCGATCCGGACCCCCTGAGGCGTCATCTCGGCGACGGTCACCTCGGCGGCCCCGGCCGGCTTCAGCACGCCCCGGGCCTGCTCCAGGTCGGCCGCGGGCGGAACCCATACCGAGACCGTCGCCGGCGCCGTCCGATCGCCGGTCGAGTGGTTGAAGACGATGGTGGTGACGACCCTCTCGTTCGGGACCACCATCAACCGCCCGTCGCCGGGGTCGATGTAGGTGTAGGAGAGCGTCAGGTCGTCGACCCGGCCGGTGTCGTCCCCGATCGTCACCGTGTCGCCGATCCGGATCGGTTGGGTGACGGCGATCATGATCCCGGCGACCAGGTTGGCGAGCGTCTGGCGGGCGGCGAAGCCGACCACCAGGCCCAGCACCGCACTCGAGGCGAGGATCCCGGTGGCGAGCCGCTCGAACTGCGTGAACCGGCTCAGCGCGAGGGCGGCTCCGATCACCAGGATGACCACGAAGACGAGGCGACGGATGAGCCGCATCCGGGTCTCGGCGGCGCGCGACAGCGGTCCCTCGCCCACCTTGGCCGCCACGTGCCCCGCCCTGGCGATCACCATGCGGTCGACGGCGAATGCGATCGCGATCGCCACGGCCATCGTGATCACGGCCGAGATCAGGTCCGCTGTGGCTGTCCCAGAAGCTTGCCGCCGGAAGCACAGTCCGTGACTCTCCCAGAAGTCGACTCCATTCGAGCTCCCTTCGCCCCCGCTCGGGCCGGTTCCTCCGTGAGAATGCCCGCATGACCAGCACCAGCGCCGTCATGTTCGACGCGCTCGGCACCCTCGTCGAGCTGGAGCCGCCCTGGGTGCACCTGGCGGACGCACTCGGCGTCGCAGCCCGACGAGCACCTGGCGAGCGCGGTGCGCAGCCGAGATGGGCTACTACAGGGATCACAGCCACGAGGGGCGCGACGCGGACTCGCTCGCGGAGCTGCGCGGCCGCTGCGCCGCGGTGCTCTCGAGGGAGCTGGGACGAAGAGGTCTCGGTCGCAGACGATGATGGCCGCGATCCGCTTCCGGGCCTTTCCAGACGCGGCGCCGGCGCTGGCCGAGCTGCGCCGGCTCGGCCTGCAGGCTCGTCTGCGTGTCGAACTGGGACGTCTCGCTGCCCGAGGTCCTGGAGCGCTGCGGGCTCGGGGGCGCGCTCGACGGGGTCGTCACCTCGGCGGCCGCCGGCGTTCGCAAGCCCGACCCGGCGATCTTCGCGCCCGCCCTGGAGCTGGCCGGCTGCCCGCCGGCCGAGGCCCTCTACGTCGGCGACACGCCCGCCGAGGACCTCGCGGCGGCGCGCGCGGCGGGCATTCCCGCCCTGTTGATCGATCGCGCCGGCGGCGCCGACATCGACTCCCTGGAGGCCATCCGGCACCATCTGCAGCTGTGAACGATTCAGGCCTTGCTCCCCCGGAGCCGCGATACGCGGGCCTCCTGCGGCGGCTCGGCGCCTTCGCGATCGACGCCCTGGTCGCCTACGTCGTGCTGTCGATCGCGATCTACGTCATCGTCCCCGGTTGGGCGGGCGACGATGCGACGTCGCACCAGACCGCGGAGGTGGGCCTGATCGTGCTGGCCGTGATCACCGTCTGGTTCAACTACCTCGTGGTCGCCGAGTGGCGCTGGGGCCAGACGCTGGGCAAGCTCGCGGTCCGGATCACCGTCGCCGACGACCGGGGAGGAACCGTGTCCTGGAACCGCTCGGTGGCTCGCAACCTGCTGCTGGTGGTGGACGTGGTCGCGGGCCTGGTGCTGATCCCGTTCTCGGGGCGCAAGCAGCGCCTCGGCGACCGGCTTGCGCACACCGTCGTGCTCGTCAAGGACACGGCCGCATCCCGCGGCGAGGCCCTGCAGACCTCCCCTACCGGGTCGCTTCCCCCGCCCGCGGCCGCGACCGGTGCGCCTCCCCCGCCACCGCGCACGCCCGCGACCTCTCCCGGGAAACCGTCGGCGACCTGGGGACCGGGGCGGGTCGCCGGCGGCATCGGAGCGCTGCTCGGAACGACCGTGGTCGAGGTCGGCGTGGTCTCGGCGTTCGACCCCAACCTCGACTCGCTGGCAGCGCGGCTCGTCACCCAGGCGCATGCTCGCCGTCACGCTGGTGGGCATCGCCTTCGTCGTCAGCGCGGGCAGCCGGGGCGGCGTCGCCTCGCCTGCGGCGCTCGGCCTGAGGCGCCCCCTGCGGTCTCCGATCGGCCTGGCGGCCGCGGCCTACCTCGGGTACATCGTGATGGCGCTCGCCTAGTCCACCCTGGTCCACCCGCATCAGGAGGACGTCACTCGCGACCTCGGCTTCGGCCACGGCGCGTTCGGCGCGATCGCGGCCGGAGTGCTGATCGTGGTCGCGGCGCCGATCTCGGAGGAGATCTTCTTTCGCGGCTTCATCTTCGGGGGCCTGCGGCACCGCCTCTCCTTCCCGGCGGCGGGGCTGATCTCGGCGGCGATCTTCGGGCTCTTCCACTACACGGGCGCAGGAAGCCTCGGGGTCGTCCCCCAGCTCGCATTCCTGGGGTTCGCGTTGTCGTGGGTCTACGAGGAGACCGGCTCGATCTACCCGACCATGGCCATCCACGCCCTCAACAACGCGCTCGCGTTCGCGCTCCTGACGTCGTGATGGCCGGCTCAGGCGCAGAGGCCGCCGTGTTCGCCCGAGGGCTCAGGAAGGGCTATGCGGGTCGAGTCGCGGTGGACGGAATCGACTTCGAGGTTCGGGCGGGGATCTGCTTCGGCTTCCTGGGCCCCAACGGCGCCGGCAAGACGACGACGATGAAGATGATCTACGGCCTCGCTGCGGTGGAGGGGGGCGAGCTCCGCGTGCTGGGCCTCGACGCCAGGCGGCAGCGGCGCGAGATCAAGTCGAGGATCGGGGTCGTCCCCCAGGAGACGAACCTGGACGGAGACCTGACGATCCGCGACAACCTGATCTTCCAGTGCCGCTACTTCGGGATCGACTCCCAACACGCGGCGGAGCGGGCGGACGAGCTGTTGGAGTTCGCATTGCTGGTCGACCGGGCCGGGGAGCGGGTCCAGGCGCTTTCCGGGGGGATGAAGCGTCGGCTGCTCGTTGCCAGGGCGCTCGTCAACCGGCCCGAGCTGATCGTCCTCGACGAGCCCACCACCGGGCTCGACCCGCAGGCGCGGCTGGCGGTCTGGCGCGCGCTCGACCGCCTGCGGCGCCAGGGGGTGACTCTGCTCCTGACGACCCACTACATGGAGGAGGCCGCCCGCCTGTGCGACCGTCTGTTGATCATGGACGACGGCAGGATCGTCACCGAGGGAGAGCCGCGGCGGCTCGTGGAGCAGCACGTCGGCCGCGAGATCCTCGAGCTCGAGCTGGGCGACGGCTGCGATGGCGATGCGCTGATGGAGTCGATCGACGGCCGGGTGACCGGCCACGACCTGTCGGACGGCAGGCTGACGCTGTTCACCCAGGACGCCGAGGAGCTCCTGCACTCGCTCGACCACGAGCGCTTCCCGACCGACTCCGCGTACGTGCGCCGGGCCACGCTCGAGGACGTGTTCCTCCGGCTGACCGGCAGAACGCTGAGGGAGTAGGCGAATGGCCGCGTTGGACGACCCCGGATACGCGGGCCTCGGCCCCCGCGTCGGTGTCCGCGACCTGGTGCCTTCGCCTCGCCACGCCGTGGCCATATGGCGTCGCAACGCCAGCGTCTTCTCGAAGCTGTGGAGGGGGGCCCTGCTGCCCACCTTCCTCGACCCGTTCTTCTACCTGCTGGCGCTCGGCTTCGGCCTCGGCACCTATATCGCGAAGGTCAACGGCATCCCCTACAAGGATTTCGTGGCGCCCGGGCTGATCGCGTCGGCGGCGATGTGGTCGGCCGCCTTCGAGACCACCTACAACGTCTACTTCCGCATGAACGAGCTCCGCCTCTACGACAACGTCCTCTCGACGCCGGTCGAGGTTCAGGACCTGGTCGCCGGCGACCTGGCCTGGAGCGCGACCCGCGCGACGCTCTACGGCACGGTCGTGCTGGTGGTGGTGGCGGCGCTCGGGTTGCTCTCCTCGCCGTGGGCGATCCTGATCCCGCCATTCGTGGCGCTCGGCGGTCTCTGCATCTCGGTGATCGGCTACACGTTCACGTCGCTGATCCCCAAGATCGACCTGTACAGCTACTTCTTCACCCTCGGCATCACGCCGATGTTCCTGTTCTCGGGCATCTTCTTTCCCTTCGATCGACTGCCCGGCTGGGTCGAGGTGGTCGCCTGGCTGACGCCGCTCTACCACCTGGTCGAGATCACGCGCGGGATGGCCACCGGCCCCGACGCCCTCCAGATCCTCATCAATGCCGCCTGGCTCGCGGTGGTGAGCGCGGCGCTGTTCACGATCCCGGTCCGGGCGTTGCGGGCGAAGCTCGTGCCCTGAACGGCGGCGCGCACCGTTTGGCGGGTCCTTGCCGGATAGCGGCAGGAAAGCGCCATCCGGCCCCATCCTCTGTTCATCGGCCTGGCGCCATGCCAGAATGCCCCTCCGTGACTCGTCGACGATCCATCGCCCTTCTCGCCACTGTGGTGGCGGCGATGGCCGTCGCCGCGCCCTCGGCGATCGCCGCGGGCGACACCCAGGTTCCCGCGACCACCACGGGGACCGCGCCGGCCCAGCTCCCGAAGCCGTCTGAGCCGAACCGCGCGCACTCGGCGAGGCCCCGCGCGGCGCACATGCAGCTCCACGTCGCCGGGATTCGCGACCGGAGCCTTGCGGTCGGCAAGAAGGCCCGCGCGGTGGGATTCCTCCATCCGTTCGTGTACGGCCAGCACGTGCACGTCAAGCTGGTGCGAAACGGCCACGTGGTCAAGAAGATGAACCCGTATGTGAAGCGCATCAAGGGCAAGAACGTCGGGCGCTTCAAGTTCAAATCGGCGGCTGTGGTCAAGCCCGGTCACTACCGCGTCACCGCCCTTCACCTGGGAAACGACCAGCAGGGCCGCGCCTCGGCCCGGTCGGACAAGTTCAGGATCCGTTATCCGGATCTCGATCCAGGCGACCGAAACAGCACGGTCAAGGCCTTCAACCACCTGCTCCTCGACCAGGGCTACTACACGACCCACGGCAAGCACTACGGGCAGAAGACCGGCTTCGCGGTGATGGCGTTCCGCAAGGTGAACGGGATGAAGCGAACCTTCAATGCCTCGCCCGGGATCTTCAAGAAGCTGGCCGACGGCCGGGGCAGCTTCCACCTCAAGCACCCCGGCGCCGGCAAGCACGTGGAGGTCGACATCTCGCGGCAGGTGATGGTGCTCGCCAACCACGGCAAGCCTCAGTACACGTTCCACGTCGCCACCGGCGCCCCGGCGACGCCGACGATCCGGGGCCACTACCAGTTCTACAGCCGCCAGCCCGGGTTCAACTCCGAGGGGATGTACTACTCGGTCTACTGGCACGGTGGCTACGCGATCCACGGTTACCACTCGGTGCCGCCGTATCCGGCCAGCCACGGCTGCGTCCGCAACCCGATCCCCGAGTCGATCTTCATCTACGACTGGGTGAAGATCGGGATGTCGATCTACGTCTACGGTTGAGCCGACGCCAACCGGCGGCGACGCCGCCAAGGCCGCGCTGCTCGCGGAGCTCCGCGAGCACGCTCTGGTGATCGGCGACGTGACGCTGTCGAGCGGCCAGCGCGCCTCCTATTACGTGGACGCTCGCCGCGCCCTGCTGCGCCCCGCCGGCTTTCGCGCCGCGGGAGAGCTGCTCGCATCCGCGGCCGAAGAGGCCGGCGCCCGCGCGGTCGGCGGCCCGGTGATGGCGGCGATCCCGCTCGCCTGCGCCGCGATCGCGGTCCCGGGCGGCGAGGGCTTGGTCGGCTTCTTCGTCCGCAAGGAGCGCAAGGCCCATGGCCTCCAGCGCTGGGTGGAGGGCCCGGTGGAAGCCGGGACCCGCTGCCTCGTCGTCGAGGACACGGTGACCACCGGAGGGTCGACCGTGTCCGCGATCGAGCGGATGCGCGAGGAGGGACTCGAGGTGGCGGGGGCCGTCTGCGTCGTCGACCGCCTCGCGGGCGGCGGCGAGGCGATCGCCGAGGCCGCCGGGGCGCCGTTTCGGGCGCTGGTCACGATCGACGAGCTCTACCCCGAGCGCCCCGACCGAGGCGAGTAGCCGCCCGCCGCAGCATCGCGGCCCCCGCTAGCCCGACTACGGGGCCCCCGGGGCGACGGGCTGGTCGCGGAGCGTACGCATCATCCTCAGGGCCACGGCACGGTCCTTCGCCGAGTAGCCACGCCGGGCGTTCTCGACGATCGCCACGGTGTAGTTGACGATCTCGTCGCGGCGCAGGACGAGCAGCGTCGCCCGCTCCCTGATCCCCCTCGCCTTCGTGGTCCCATGCGCCACGCTCTGGACGGCATCGAGCGGCGTTCCCCGAAACGGTCGCGGGGTGCTGGGCTTGAGCCGCGCCTCGAACCCCGGCAAAGCCCCGAGCGCGGTGGTCGCGAACTGCTCCAGCGGCACGCTGAGCGCCTCCGGGTCGCGGGTCGCGACGAGCGTGACCGCGAGCAGGTGGTCCGGCGAGCGGATCAGGGCGGCGTTGACGCCGCCCGCCCTGCTGCGCGTCGCCTCCCAGCCGGGCGGCTTGCCGATCGCGTAGCCGATCGACAGGTCGCGGTGCGCCTTCCAGCCCTTCGGAAGCTTGGGCAGCTTCTGCGCCGCCTCGGTGGGAGGAGGCGACGACGAGGTGCTCTCGTCCCCGCCACAGCCCGCGCCGGCGAGCGTCAGCGCGACGAGCAACCCGACGGGAACCGTCTTGCGGGCGCGGCTCACGCTAAGAGGGTCTCACACGGGTCAGGGGCCCAAGGCGTTTGGTCCAGCCGACTGGACGGGTGACCGAGGGAGCCCGGAGCGCCCATCGAGGGCTATATCGTCCGGTCGTGGGCGAGCGAGACCTGGACGTGGTCGTGTTCGGAGCGACGGGCGTCACCGGCCGGCGCGTCGCCGCGTACCTGGCCGAGCGGGCTCCCGAGACCGGGGCGCGCTGGGCGGCGGCGGCCCGCGATCCCGTGAAGCTCGAGCGGGTGCTCGGCGAGGCCGGCGCCGCCGCGCCCGAGACCATCGTGGCCGACCTCGACGACCCGGATTCCCTGGCGGCCATGGCCTCCCGCACCCGCGTCGTTCTCAACCTCGCCGGGCCGTACACGACCTACGGCAGACCCGTGATCGAAGCGTGCGTGGCCGGAGCCGCGCACTACGTCGACCTGACCGGGGAGATCCCGTTCGTGCGCCGGATCATCGACGACTTCGACGCGCGGGCCACCGACGCGGGGGTCAAGCTCGTGCAGGTGTGCGGGTTCGAGGCGCTGCCGCCTGACGTCGCCGTTCTGCTCGCGGCGGAGGCGGCGCGCGAGCGTTGGAGCGAGGACCTCGTGGACGCCGACCTGCAGGTATCGATCAGCGGGCCTCCCGGCCTGCCCCGACCCTCGGACATGATCTCCGGCGGCACCGCCCAGAGCATGGTCGCGGCGGCGAGCGGCGAGGATCCGTCGAGCATCACGGATCCGGCCGCGCTGATCGCCGACGCGGGCACCGCCGCGGAGATCCGGCGTCGCAGCCCCATCTCGCTCATGCCCCGCCGCAACTCGCGGGGCGCGGTGATCACGTCCATGGCGCCCAGCGCGTTCATCAACCCCGCCGTCATCCACCGCACCGCGGCGCTCGTCGCCGCGGAGAGCGGCCGGGGGCAGCCCTTCCGCTACCGCGAGGGGGTCGCCCTCGGCGGCTCCGCGGCCTCGCTTCCGCTCCGCTACGCGGGCGCTGGCGCGCTCGCGGGCGTGCAGGCCGCCCTGGGACGCGTGGCCCGTGCGCAGCCGTCGGTGCGCCGCCGCCTGGCCGGCGCGTTCGGGGCGATCCTCCCGTCGTCCGGCTACGGCCCGGCGGCCGACCGCCTCGAAGCGTGGAGGTGGCGCATGTCCCTCGCGGCCCGCACCGCCGGGGGACACGAGGTCGGGGTCGAGGTCGAGGCCGAGGGGCACCCCGGGTACCTGGCGACTGCGAGGATGCTGGGCGAGGCTGGCCTGCTGCTTGCCGAGCCCGGCGCGACGCCCGAGCGGGCGGGATGCCTGACGCCCGCCACGGCCCTCGGCACAGCCTGCCTCGAGCGCTTCGAGCGCGCACGGCTTCGATTCTCGGTGAGCGCCTGAGCTGTGATCGATGTAGACACCGGATCGTTCCTGCTCATGGTGCTGGCGGCAGCCGTGGCGTCGATCGCGGTCGCCGTGCTCCCGCGCCGACTTGCCCCACCGGTGGTCGTGGTCGAGCTGCTGCTCGGGATCCTGATCGGGCCCCAGGGCCTGGGGATCGCCACCGTCGACGACTTCATGCGGCGGCCGGCGCCACCCGGCGCCTCCTTCGAGGCGCCCGCCCTGAAGCCCGGCTAACCGCCGAGGGGGATCGAAGCCGAGCGCCGGAGGGCGAGCAGCGCCGCCGGACTGGCTACTCCATCTGCACCCACAACAGGAGCTGAGCCGACTCGCGGCGCTGCCAGCCTCGCCCCTGGTGCGACCATGCATAGAGCCACAACGCGGACCGTTCATCGTCGAGTAGACCGGGGATCCCGTCGATCTGCTCCTCAATGGCGTGGAACGGGGTGCCCGCGTGGATCATTCCCGCTACCTCGCTGTGTGCTTGCTGGAGGCCCATAGTCTCCCTCCTTCCAGGTTGGAGCCATGTGCCGAGCATCAAGCGGTATCACAGTATCGGTGGACCTCTGGACCTAGCGTCGCACTGCCGTAGTTTGCGCGAAAAACCGCTCCAATCGCGGCGGATTCCCGGTTTTCGGCGAACGGCCCGACCCTCGGGAGTCCTGCGGCTCGGTGAGCCAGGAGCCCGGTCGCGCTAGGCCACCAGGCAGGCGCTGGTGGAGTTCAGCGTCTGCGTCGTGTTGTCGTTGTAGGTGAACTTCGTCTGCAGGTTCCACGTCCGGTCGGCGTCGAAGCACCGGGCGCTCACGTAGCTGCCGCTCTGGATGCTGACGTTCAGATCCGCCAGCGGGAACGGCGAGGCGTTGGGGTGGGAGGGGTCTTTGACGATGTTGTTGACGTCGAGCTGCATGTCGTAGTCCCCACCGAGTGGGCTCGGCACGAGGACGCCCGGCAGCAGCACGGTGGTGGTGCCCTGGTGGTTGGAGGACGGGTTCGCGCAGGTGATGGAGCTCGGGTTCGTGTCCTTCATTCGCAGGAACAGCAGGACGTGGTTGGCCGGACGGTTGAACACGAGCACGCAGCCGTGAATGGTGGGGCTGCTGACGAAGGCGGTGTCGATGGCCGACGCAACCCCGCTGCCGATCATCGCGCTCGCGCAAACCGCCCGTGGCAATGGCCTGGGCCATGTCCTTGCCCGCGAGGCTCGCGGTGCACGTCGGGGCGGCGACGTGGTCGAGCTTGAAATCGTTGTCGAAGTTGAGCTGCACCCTCTTCGTGGCGCCGCCCGGGTTCGAGTTACCGGGGTTCGTGTAGGTGGTGTGCGTGTGGAAAGCGATCTTCCCCGGCTTGTACGCGATCTTCGTCACCACGCGGGGGCTGAAGGTGAAGGTCGTGCTCGAGGTTCCCGCCGCCAGCGCGACGCCGGTTGCGGCCAGGGCCCCGGCCATCGCCAGAGCGAGAACGGCGGCGGGCCGGCTCTTGATCAACAGGTATCGACTCGCGAGGTGACGGCGAATGCGACGCATGGTTCCTCCCCGGCAGGCTTGCTCCCGGCCAGCCTAGATCAGGCGCAGGCCGGTGTCCAGGCC
This sequence comes from uncultured Actinomycetes bacterium, assembly GCA_963702805.1. GTDB lineage: Bacteria > Actinomycetota > Thermoleophilia > Solirubrobacterales > 70-9 > AC-56. The sequence continues at coordinate 231,095 of CAVPEC010000007.1, forward strand.
CGTCATTGACGAGAGGTGGTGGTGGCCGGTGCGGATCGCGACGTTCGAGTGTTGACGAACGCGACCCGGGGCCTACCTGTTGCCCCTGATCCCAAGTCTGGTCTGAGTCATCAGTCACTCCTTCGTTCGAATGGTCGAGCCTGTGATCGGCACAAGACGACGAGACCATCGGCAGCTGGACTGGGGCGGACACTCGTATGAGGACATTCGTACGAGGGCGGAGGGCGAGCGGTGCCGCAGGTTTCGATCCTGAGCGGGGCCTGGACGCCCCGAGCAGGATTCGAACCTGCGGCCTACTCCTTAGGAGGGAGTCGCTCTATCCAGCTGAGCTATCGGGGCTTTGTGCGAGTTTAGGGCTCTACTGAGCCAGATCCCGCATGGTCGCCCGCCGGGCGCTCGGCGCCTGGCGCCGATCGAGGGCCCTTCGCCGGATCCAAAGAGGATCAGGCGTGCTCTACGACCTCGCGCACCTCGATGTCCCCAAGCGTGACCGCGTCAGTGATCATCGATGGGACCCTCTCGCTCATGGTCTTGGCGGCTTCCTCTGACTCGAAGACGACAAACGCCAATCCCGTGCCGTCGTCCTTTCGTGTCCAATAGCCGGCTACAAACCCTGGAGCCTGCGATACGCCAGGTACAACCTGCTCGCGCAGATGGCTGGTGGCGGCCTCTCGGTCGTTGACCGTGAGCCTGACGACGACTGCGTGCACTGGGGACCTCCTCTGTCGCTTGCTGGAGAGAGGACTCTATCCGGGAGTCGGCAGCGCAATCGCCGGCACGTACGAGGCCTGGCGCGAGATACTGCGCGGACGATGTCGCAGGAGAACGTGGAGGTTGTGCGCGGAATCTGGGAGGCGGACCGGCGACGCGACGCGGAGGCGGTACGCGCGGCGTATGCGGCGGACGTGGAATGGGAAGACAACACAATCCTGTGGGGGGACTGGGGAACCGCACGCGGCCCGGATGGCATACAGACAGCGTGGCGCCGATGGTACGAGGCCTTCGAGGACGTCCAGTTCGAGTGGGACGAAGTCACCGACGCCGGGGACGCTGTGGTGGTGACGTATCGCTGCCGCGCCCGAGGACGCGGCAGTGGAGTCGTCGTCGATCAGGCGATAACCCTGCTTTGGACGCTGCGAGCTGGGAAGGTTGTGCGCATACGCGCCTACCCGGACCGCGCCAACGCCCTCGAAGCCGCCGGGCTGCGGGAGTAGATCGCTCACTTCACCGGCCCCCGCGACCCGTTACCGGGTTCCGGGTAGCAGCCCTGGACAATACGGCTCCAGCTCGGCAACATTGCGCGTGGGGGCGGCGCTCCCGCTGCGGGATGGATTCTGATCGGGACGGAGGAGAGTCCGACGGTGAGCGCCGCCGCCCGTTTCGCCTCGCTCGGCATCCGCCGGCAGCGAGATACTGCGCGGGCGATGTCGCAGGAGAACGTGGAGATCGTTCGGGGCATCTGGGAGGCATTCGCCAGGTTTGAGTTCCCTGCCGAGGCGTTCGCCGACGACGTGGAATGGCACACGGCCAGCGACCTGCCCGACCGAGAGACATGCAGGGGCGTGCCGGCGGTCCAGCGGATGCTCGCGGAGGGGTGGGCGCTGGTGGTCGAACCAGCATGCCGGGCAGAGGAGCTGGTCGACGCCGGCGACAGCGTCGTCGTGCGCTGGCGAGGCTGGGGCAAGGGTCGTACCAGCGGGATCCCCGTCGAGTGGCACGAAGCACACACCTACGCTCTGCGCGACGGCAAGGTGGCTCAGGTGCGTGAGTTTCGGAGCTGGCCGGAAGCCCTCGAAGCCGCCGGGCTGCGCGAGTAGCGTCCTCACGTCCGCAGCCGGCGAGCCTCGGCCGCCCTAACACCGAATCGAAAGCGCTTTGTCGGGGTTATTACGGGCGATGCGCCATTGGGACAGAACGCGCCAGGACGGACCGCTCACGGTCCAGGTGGAGCACGCCGGCGACGCGCTGACGGTTCGCGCGGTCGGGGAGCTCAGTCGCTCCACCGCGGAGACGTTCGAGGCAGAGCTGCGACTTGTGATCAGCGCTGACGCCTCAACCGTCGACCTGGACCTCGGCGCCGTGGCTTTCATCGACTCCACGGGCCTGCGATCCGTCGTGCGGATCGGCAGCCAGTCGCTTCGGGCCGGAGGCCGGCTTCGGATGCGGCATGCATCGGCGCCCGTCCAAGAAGCGCTCGCGGGGGGCGGCTTGGAGCGTTTGCTGCCGTCCGTCGACTGAAGCATCCGCCCTCGCGAGATACTGAGCGAGCGGTGTCGAAGCCTCGTGATCTGAACGCTTCCAGGTGAGGGATCTGCTCCACAGGACGAGTGCGGAGCCGGGAGTGCTCCCTGTCGAGGGCCGTGACGACCTGGTCCGGATCCCCGACGAGGACGTCCAGGAGATGGTGAACGTCCTCGCGATGGAGACGCGCGAGCGCGTGGACAACGGGCGGATCTGGAGGACCACGTGGCCCACGCCCTCTCGATGGGCTTCCCTCTGGTCACACAGCGGGAAGGGACGCCGAAGGAGACGCTGGTCGTGGCTGAGTCGGTGGCTCGCTTCGGCTTCATGGCGCGGGTGGCCGAGTGGGAGAGGCTGACTACGGCCCGGAAGCCCGAGGGATGGATGATCGCCGGCCTCCAGGGGGCGGTCGAGTCGAGCGTCGCGGAGGAGGTGCGGGAATCCGATGACGGGGAGAAGCCCTTCTACGACGCGCTCGGTGAGGTCACGGCCTTCTTCGTGCGCAGAGAGCCGCTCGACGTCCCGTACGACGCCAACCAGGGATTCGTGCTCATGTGGACGATCCCCGGCGTTGGGGGAGAGGTCCGAGCGTTGCTCCGCGAGAAGACGCTCCCGATGGTGCTCCAGCGCGACGGCGAGGCCCTGCGGGGCCCAGCCGGCCCGATCGAGGGTGCGACCGTCGAGGACTTGCGGCGAACCTGGAAGTACGGCTTCCTGCTCCGCAGCTTCGAGGAGTTCTTCCGCGAGGACTACTAGCGGGCGCTCCCTGCGGCCCTGGAGCCTTGTGCTAGGCTGTCCCAGCCTTTCTTGAGTGGATAAGTCAAGAAAGTAGTTTAGGAAGGGCCAAGGAGGCTCCAGGAAGATCCTCTCCCTGGCGCGACGCCCCGGCACCAGACTGCCCCAAAGGAGGAGGTAGAGACGATGGATGGCTACACGCACACCCGGGAACCGGCTGGCGACGCCCTCCTGTTGACGGGCGCCACCGGCTTCCTCGGCCAGGAGATCCTGCTCCGCTACCTGGAGCGAAGCGAGCGCCCGATCTACGCGCTGATCCGCGCCGATGACGACCTCCAGGCCACGGAGCGGATGCGCTCGATCCTGGTTTCGCTGTTCGGCGACGCCGATCCCTATCTGAGCCGGGTCAGCGCCGTGGCGGCCGACATGGAGAGCGCCGGCCTGGGGCTCGACGACGACAGGCGTGAGGCGCTGGCCTCGCGCGTCACCGAGATCATCCATTCGGCGGCCTCGGTGTCGTTCACGCTGCCGCTCGCCGAGTCGCGCCGGGTGAACGTCGAGGGCACGCGGCGACTGCTCGACTTCGCCGACCTCTGCCGGCGGCGCGGTGAAGGCCTGCGGCGCTTCTGCCACATATCGACCGCCTACGTCGCCGGCAATCATCGCGGGCGAGTTCGCGGAGGACCAGCTCGAGGTGGGACAGGGATTTCGCAATGCCTATGAGCGCTCCAAGTTCGAGGCCGAGCTCCTGGTCAGGGAGCGCTCCGCCCAGCTTCCGATCCTGGTCCTGCGTCCGAGCATCGTCGTCGGCGAGCGCTCCAGCGGCTGGACGACCTCGTTCAACGTCCTCTATCCGCCGCTGAAGGCGTTCGCCCGGGGCGCCTATCCGGTGATCCCGGCGCGCCGCTCGACGCCCGTCGACGTCGTTCCCGTCGACTACGTGGCGGACGCGGTCTTCGAGCTGGTCGAAGGACCGGAAGACGATCTCGGCGTCTACCACCTCGTGTCCGGTCGCCGGGCCACCACCGTTGGGCGCCTGATCGAGCATTCGGCGCGCCATTTCCGGCGCCGTCCCCCGCGCGTGGTCTCCCCACCGGTCTATCGACGGTTGCTCCATCCGATCCTGGTCCGCCTCAGCGGAGAGCGCCAGCGCCGGGCTCTGCGGCGCACCGAGGCGCTGTTCCCCTACTTCTCGATGAGGGTGACGTTCGACGACCGGCGGGCCCGCTCGCGGCTGGAGCGGGTGGGGCTCCGGGCCCCGTCGCTGGAGAGCTACTTCGACCGCCTGCTCGATTTCGCCGATTACTCCCGCTGGGGCAGGAGCCTGCCTCAACGCCACGAGTCGAGGGCGATCGAGCTCGGCGCGCCCACTCCCGCCTAGAGGGGTGTAACGGCCGCGAGCCCCGCGCGGCCAGGATCGTGGACCATGGGTGGCGCTGACACCCATGGAGGAGACGATCTGATGGCGACCCAGGAGACCGCGCCCGAGATCCGCAGCTTCGTCGGCGGTCGGCCGGTCGACCCGAAGACCAGCGACCGGCTGGACGTGCTGGACCCCGCGACCGGCGAGGTGCTCGGCCGCGTGCCCCTGTCCGGGCCATCCGAGGTCGACCAGGCCGTGCGGGTGGCGGCCGAGGCGTTCGAGTCGTGGCAGGACGAGCCGGTGACCCGGCGCGCTCGCCGCATGTTCGTCCTCCAGGCCCTGCTCGAGCGCGAGCTCGACGGGCTCGCCGGGCTGGTGACGCGCGAGAACGGCAAGCATCTCGACGAGGCCCGCGGCGAGGTGCGCCGCGGGATCGAGGTGGTCGAGCTGGCGGCGGGGATGACCACTCTGATGAAGGGCGAGACGCTCGACCAGGTGGCCCGCGGGGTGGACGTCTCGCTGCATCGCTTCCCGCTCGGGGTGTGCTGCGGAGTCACCCCGTTCAACTTTCCGGCGATGATCCCGCTGTGGTTCGCGCCGCTGGCCATCGCCGCCGGCAACACGTTCGTGCTGAAGCCCTCGCAGCGGACCCCGCTGACCGCGAACCGCCTGGCCGAGCTGTTCGCGGAGGCCGGCTTTCCCGACGGCGTGTTGAACGTCGTCCACGGCGCGCAACAGGCGGTCGAGGCACTGATCGACCACCCGCAGACGCGGGCGGTGTCCTTCGTGGGCTCCGCGCCGGTCGCGCGCAAGGTCTACGAGCGCTCGGGATCGCGCGGCAAGCGGGTCCAGGCCCTCGCCGGCGCCAAGAACCATCTGGTCGTGATGCCGGACGCCGAGCTCGACCTCGCGGTGCCCGCCGTGTTCGCCTCCGCCTTCTCCAACGCCGGCCAGCGCTGCCTGGCGGGCTCGGTGGCGGTCGGGGTGGGCGGGATCGGCGACGAGCTGGTCGCCGGGATCTCGCGCATGGCCCGCGAGGCGCGAGTCGCGCCGGGCGACGAGCCAGGCACGGACGCCGACAGCACGATCACCCCGGTCACCACGCCAGAGGCGCTCGAGCGGATCGCCGAGTACATCGAGCTCGGCGAGCGGGAGGGCGCCACGCTCTGCGTGGACGGGCGCCGGCAGGACGAGGACGCGGGCTTCTTCCTCGGGCCGACCGTGTTCGACGGGGTCGCTCCCGAGATGACCCTCGCGCGGGACGAGATCTTCGGGCCGGTGCTGGCCGTGGAGCGGATGGAGGACCTCGATGGGGCGATCGCGGCCATCAACGCCTCGGAGTTCGGAAACGCGGCGGCGATCTTCACCCGGGACGGCGGCGCGGCTCGCAAGTTCGTGCGCGAGGCGCAGGCGGGCATGATCGGGGTCAACGTCTCCGTCCCGGCCCCCGTCGCCTATTTCCCGTTCGCCGGCTGGCGCGGCTCGTTCTACGGCGACCTCCACGCCACCGGGCGCGACGGAGTCGAGTTCTTCACCGAGAAGAAGGTGGTTACGAGCCGCTGGACCTAGAGGCCGCTGGCCGCGCCCTGATAGGTATCGAGGAAGTGCACGTAGTTGTCGGCGATCTGCCCGGCGGCCTGTTCGCGCTCGAGGTCGCCCGCCAGGAACCCTGCCAGCGGGTCGCCCCAGATCGAGCGGCCGATCGCGAATCCGACGTAGCCGTCGACGCCGGCGCCGCTGGTGAGCCAGTCCTCCACCTTGGCGCGCGAGGCGCCGCGCCCCAGGACCACGCAGACCACCTGATCGCGCCCGCCGGCCCGGCACTGCGAGACCACCCGCTCGCAGTCCTCCGACCGGTCCAGCCCCTCGATCTTCCACACGGCGGGCTCGACCCCGGCGTCCTGCAGCTCGGCGATCGCGCCGACCATGAGCCCGGGGCGCAGCTCCGTGTCGTAGCGCTCCTTGTCCCCGTCCACCGAGGCGAGCTGCTCTTCCTCGGCCGGGACCAGGAGCTCGAACAGGAAGCTCCGTCCGTTCTCGGCGAGCCAGTCCGACAGCCTCCGCAGGCGGTCCGCCTGGCGACGGTTGAGCTCCGGGTCGCCGTCGGGGTTGTAGCGGACGAGGACCTTGACGAAGTCCGGGTCGAAGCGCTCGATGTGGGCGCCGAACTCGTCTCCGTACGCGAAGTCGAACTCCGTCTGGCCGCTCTTCTCGACCGGGATCGCGAGCTTCATGCCCGCCGCCCTGATTCGGTCCTGGATCCGCTTCGGAGCGCCGAACTGCTCGTCGACCAGGCCGCCGGCGGTTTCGGCCTGCGCGCCCCTGGAGAGCGCCAGCTCGAGGCCTTCGAAGATCAGCTCCTTGCCGTCGGCGATCCGCAGGGTCTCATCGTCGGTCGGCTCCCCCTCGATCCCGAACCACTGCTTCTGGAACGAGCCGCGGTGATCGAAGGCGAGGATGAAGAGGCCGTTTCCCGGTTCCATCGCGCTCACCCCGGCAAGTTATCGATCAATCGGCCTCGTCGTAGAGGCTCTCGGAAGCGATCTGTCGCAGGGTGCGGTCCCACAGGCGCACCTCCAGGTAGAGGTCGTCGCCGAAGCCGCTCACCGCATCGACGGCGACCAGCGTGAACCGGCCGTCCTGGACGGGCGCCTGGTCGAGAACCTCGCCGTCGAGCTCCGCGGTGACGGCCACCGCGCCGCGCACCAGCGGCAGGCCCCACACCAGCGTGATCTCGCCGCCCCGATCGCCCTCCGCCCGCCAGGTGCCGATCACGTCGTCCGAGAGGTCGATCTTCCACTGCGGGTTGTCCTCGGCCGTGACGTCGGTGAAGTCGGCGGTCGCGCGCAGATCGCCCGGCTCGCCCTCCTCGGGGCGCACGAAGGAGACGTGGCCGAAGTACTCCACCAGCACCGGGCCCGGGGCCTGCTCCCCCTCCTCGGACTCGCCGCCCTCGCTCGGCTCGGTGGCCCGCCCCGTCACCGGGACGAACACCCGGCCGCCCCAGCCGCGCTCGGGAAACCACTTGATGGCCTCGGGGTTGAGCGGCGCGCCCGCCTCGCCCGCATGCGGCTCACACGCCTTCGCGAACTCCTCGGTGAGCCGCTCGGCCCAGCGGCCGTAGGGCCTCCCCTCCTGAGGAGAGTCGGCGATGAAGCAGGGAAACGGCCGCGCGATCGGGGGGCTCATCGGCAGCTCAGCCTAGTGATCGTCGCCAAGCGCGTCGCGCAGGTCGGCCGCTGCGCGCTCCGGCGGGTAGACGTTGACCTCGACGCCGGTGCCGAGCTCGAAGCCGGCGCGGACCGTGATCCGTGGCAGCACGTCCACGTGCCAGCAGAACTCGTCCGTGCCGCGGGGGGCGGTCCGCACCCAGAGGTTGAGCTGCGGCGACGATCCGAACAGCGCGGCGAGCGCCCGCAGCGCCGTTCGGATCATCGCGGTCCCGGTCCCGTCCTCGTCGAACGCCGGCGCCGGGCGCCGGGGGATCACCCGCAGCTCGAACGGGGAGCGGGACGCCCACGGGCAGACGAGGAGCGCCTCGTCGTCGATCGCCACCAGGCGGTCCTTGCGGCGCACCTCCTCGGTCGCGACGTCGGACAGCAGGTGCCCGCCCATGGTCCGCTCGTGGTAGGCCGAGGCCCGCTCACGCTCGCGGGCCACCTCGGCCGGCACGAAGCGCATCGCGTACAGCTGGGCGTGGGAGTGCTCGAGCGAGGCGCCCGCGTCGGGGCCCTCGTTGACGATCAGGTGGACGTAGGAGGCATCCTCGGCGTGGGCGTGCATGCGCTCCCGCCAGGCGCCGACCGCCCCGGCGAAGCGCTCCTCGGAGAGCTCGGCGAGCGAGGTCGCGTGCTCGGGGGAGTGAACGATCACCTCGTGGGCGCCCTCGGCGGGCTGGGACGCGAACAGGGCCGGCTCGCCCGCCCTGGTCGAGGCGCCGCAGCGGGTCGATCGAGCTCGCCAGGCCCGTCTCCAGCGTCCCTGCTGGCGGCTCGGTGCCCGTCGCCGGGCGCTCGTCCGCCGCGACGGCGGCGAGCACCGGGAACAGATTCGGCACCGCCCGCGCCGTCCAGCCCGGCGAGTCGGGCTCGCCGCCGCCTGGACGGCGCGCCCAGACCTCCGGCGGCGTGCGATCCTCGCGGCCCTCGCAGAAGGGACAGGTCTCGACGGCGTCCTCCCGCGTGGCAGCCGGCGCCGGGACGAACGCATCCGGCCGCTCGGCCCGCCCGGGGGCGAGGATCGCCCGCAGCCCGGTGAGCTGGTCTATGCGGACCTCGGGAGCGCTCAGGACTGCTCGGTGCCTTCGGGGCTCCGGCTGCGCGCGCCCTGGCTGGCCGTCCCCCTCGAGGCCCAGGAAGGGCTTCACCAAGTCGAGCGGCAGCGGGAAGATGATCGTCGAGTTCTGGTTGACGCCGATGTCGAGCAGCGTCTGCAGGTACCGGAGCTGGAGGGTCGCCGGGTTGGCGCTCATGATGTTGGCGGCCTGGGCGAGCTTCTCCGCCGCCTGGAACTCGCCGTCGGCGGAGATGATCTTCGCCCGCCGCTCCCGCTCGGCCTCGGCCTGGCGGGCGATCGCCCGCTGCATGTCGGCCGGCAGCTCGACGTCCTTGACCTCGACCGTGCTCACCTTCACGCCCCAGGGCTCGGTCTGCTCGTCGATGATCTGCTGCAGCTCGATGTTGAGTCGCTCGCGCTCCGAGAGCAGGGCGTCGAGCTCGGCCTTGCCCAGCACCGAGCGCAGCGTCGTCTGCGAGATCTGGGACGTGGCGAGCAGGAAGTTCTCGACCTCGGTGATCGCCCGGTTCGGGTCTATGACCCGGAAGTAGGCGACCGCGTTGACGCGCACGGTGACGTTGTCCTTGGTGATCACCTCCTGCGGCGGCACCGTCAGGGTGACCGTTCGCAGATCGACCCTGACCATCCGGTCGATGATCGGGATCAGCAGGATCAGGCCCGGGGCCCTTCTGGGCGATCAGGCGCCCCAGCCGGAAGATCACGCCGCGCTCGTACTCGCGCAGGATCCTGATCGACGCAGCGAGCACGACCAGCACGAAGATCAGAAGGAGGACCACTATCGCGATGACCACACCCACTTGAAGCTCCTTCGTCCGCTTACGTCGCCGTGGCCGGGGCCTCCGCGGCGTCCGGATCGCCCTCGAGCGGCCGGACGCGGAGGGTCAGCCCTTCCACCGACTCGACCCGCACTCTACTGCCGCGCGATATGGCCCGCCCATCTGCGGCCGGTTCCGCGGCAGCGTTCTGTGACCCGTCGTGCGCGGGCGCCAGCTCCGCCCTCCACAGGGCTCCCTCGACGAAGATCTGGCCGATCGGGTCGAGCGGGTCGCGCACCTCGCCCACGGCGCCGACCATCTCCTCCCAGCCCGTGCGCGCCGGCAGGCGGCGCGCGCGGATCGCTCGCTGGACCGCAAGGGCGAGGAAGCCGCCCATCAGAAGCCCCGCCAGGATCACGACGACGGGAGAGATCTCGAACGAGCTGTTGTTGGTGTCGTAGAGGACCAGGCCCGAGGCGATCAGGGCCGCCACCCCGGAGGCGCCGAGAATGCCGTGAGTGGGAAGGTGCGCCTCGGCGATGATCATCGCCACCCCGAAGACGAGCAGCAGCACCCCGGCGGCGGTTACGGGAAGCTGCGCCGTCCCGTAGAGGCCGAGCAGGAACGAGATCACGCCGATCGTCCCGGGCACGATCAGTCCGGGGCTGAACAGCTCGATCACCATCCCCACGAGCCCGATCAGGATCAGCAGGTAGGCGACGTTCGGGTTGACCAGGATCTCGAGCAGCTGGTACTGGAGCGGCATGTCGTGGTTCTCGATCTGAAGCCCTGCCGTGTGCAGCGTCTGGGCCTTCGGCCCCTTGACGTGGAAGCCGTCGAGCTGGCGGAGCAGCGCCTCCTGGCTGGGCGAGATCAGGTCGATCAGCCCGGCGCGCTTGGCCTCCTTGGCGGTCACGTTCTTCGCCTGGGTGACCAGGAGCTGAGCCAGCTTCGGGTTGCGCCCGTGAGCCGCTGCCAGCGCTCGCATCGACGCCGCCGCGTCGTTCTTGATCTTGCGGTCGAGGTCGCTGCTCCCGCCGCTGGGCCCGATGGCGATCGGGCGTCGCCGAGCCGATGTTGCTGATCGGATACATCGCCGCGACGTCCGCGGCCTCGGTGATGTAGGCGCCGGCCGAGCCCGCGCGGGCATTGCTCGGGGACACGTAGACGACCACCGGCATCGGCGCCGAGCCCATGTCCTCGATGATCGAGCGCATCGAGTCCGACAGCCCACCGGGCGTGTCGAGCCGGATGATCGCGATCTTCGCGTTCTCGGAGGCCGCGTCGTCGAGGGCGCTCGAGATCCACTTCTGCGTCGCCGGGTCGATCGTCGCCTGGAGCTGGATCGAGTAGGCGATGCCGCTCGACTGACCGGAGGACGCCGTCTGCGCGACTGCCGGCCCGATCAACGTCGCCGCGCCGGCAAAGGCAAGCGCCGAGCAAATCCACAAACGGAGCCTCCGGCCCCTCATGCCTCCATTATGCGCCCCTCGATCGCTCGCGCAGCCGCGCTGCCGGTTCGCGGCGAAGCGCCGACTGCGGGGCGCCTACCGCGCGTAGCGCTGGATGTCGGCCGCCAGCGCGTCCTGGCTCGCGTACTGGCCTTGCTGGACGTGGACCTGCTTGCCGCTCGAGTCGTAGATGGCCGTCGCGGGAGTGCCGATGGTCGCGTCGATGAGGAGGGCGATGTCCTGATCGGGATCGGTGTAGCTGGGATAGGGGACCGGGAACTCGTTCAGGAACTCCTTGGCCGCCGCGTCCGAGTCCCTCGAGTCCACCCCGATGAAGGCGATCCGCTTGCCGCGCCTGGCAGCCTCGCGCTGGAGCCAGGGCATCTCCTCGCGGCAGGGCCCGCACCACGATGCCCACTTGTTGACCACGACCGGATGGCCGCGCAGCTCCGCGAGCCGCTGCTGGAATGCGTCTGCGCCACCGGGCAGGAGCTGATCGGCCTGGTCGTAGAGCTTGGCCAGCGGCTTGGGCGCGCCCGCCAGCGCCTTCGCGTAGTCGGGCGCCTTGCCTCCGTAATCGCCGCCGGACCCGCTGCCGCACGCCGGCAGCGCGAGCACGACGAGCTGCAAATGCAACCGCCACGGACAGGCGTCCCGAGCGGGCAAACAGGCTCATCCTGCCCGTGAAAACTCGGTTCCGCCGCATTCGGTTCAGCACGATGGTTTAATTAGGGGTCAGGTCCATCAGTCATCTGGACCGCGGGGAAACCGCCGACTCGTCAAGAGGGGTATCAACCAGGAGCGGGCCGGCGAGCCTCCAGCGAGCTTACAGCGCCCCCGCCGTCATCCGTGCGAGCGCGAGGCGCTTGGACAACTGTCTCTCATGGCGAAATCCGTCGAAGTCGCAGCGAACGCTGCCAGCCCGATCACGGGCGATCAACTCGAATCCGTGTGCCAGTTCACGCGCGAGCCGATCCTGCTCGACGGCGAGACGTTCGACGACCTCGCTCCCGGGACCGCGCGCCGTCGCGCCGTCGACGCCGCGCTGGCCGAGCTCGACGCCGGCCTCGAGACCCCCTCGCCGGAGTGGCGGCGCCGGTACTCGCTGCTGCTCGGGCTCGAACGGCTGCTCGACGCCGAGCCGGTGCTCCTGGCCGACGGCGCCGAGCTGACGGAGCACCAGGTGGACGTGCTCTCCGGCACCCTCGCCGCGCTGACCACCGAGATCGAGAACTCGGCCCCCGACAGCGGGAACGGGGCCGGCCCCTCCGAGACCGAGCTCGCCGACGACGACGCGACGCCGGCCGTCGCCGAGCTCGAGGACAACGGGGACGGGAACGGGGCCGAAGAGGTCGCCGAGGAGGACGAGACGCTGGCGCCGGACGAGGAGGAGCCCCAGGACTGGGAGGAGCCGGCCGCCGAGATGGTCGCCGAGGCGCCCGAGGATCCGGGGGCAAGCCGCCGCTTCTGGTTCGAGCACGCCACCGGCTCGGGCAAGACGGTCGCCGCGCTCGGGTTCGTCGAGGCGTCGCGAACCGGCGGGGTCTTGATCCTGACCCACCGCCGCAACCTCGTCGACCAGTTCATCGGCGAGATCTCCGACCGCGGCTACAAGGACCGCCTCTCGCCGCCGCTCATGGACGGCTCGGACCATCCCTACGGCCCGTCACCGTCGAGACCTACCAGTGGTTCGTGCGCAACGCCGACCGCATCTCCGACGCCTACGCGATCGTGATCTGCGACGAGGCGCACACCGCGCTCGGGGAGAAGACGAGCGCCTGCATCCGCCGCTGGCCGGAGCCGGTGTTCATCGGCATGACCGCGACCGGCGCGCTGATCGCCCGCAACGTCGCCGACCTCTTCCCCACCCAGACCTCGCGCTTCGACCTCGCCCAGGCCGCGCGGCGCGGCGTGATCGCGCCGCTGCGCTGCATCCGCATCCCGCCCGGGCCCGGGGTGCGGACCATCGCCAAGGTGCCGCTGCGGCGCGGCGAGGTGGACCAGGACTTCGACCAGGAGGAGCTGGCCAAGCTGCTGGACCAGGAGCCCTTCAACGTCGCGGTGGCCGATCTGTACCAATCCCGCTTTCGCAGGATTCCCGGCGTCGTCTACACGGCCGGCGTGCGCCACGCCAACCATGTCGCCGCCTCGTTCCGGGCGGCCGGGATCAACGCCCGCGCCGTGTCCGGGCGAGACCCCGAAGCGAGAGCTGGCGGAGATCCTGGCCGCGTTCGAGCGCGGGGAGGTCGACGTGCTCTGCAACGCGATGCTGCTCGCCGAGGGCTGGAACTCGCCGCGGGCGACCATCTGCATGCACCTCGCCCCGACCGCCTCGCGGCGCGTCTATCAGCAGCGCGTCGGCCGAGTCACCCGCCGCTCCCCGGGGAAGGAGGCCGGCCTGGTGATCGACCTCGTCCATCCCGCCACGACCTCTGACGAGACGATCGTGACCCTGCACAGCCTGCTCGATCGCGACGTGTACCGCGGTGGGGCCATCGTGGTCGGCCCGGTGCGGCGCGGCCGCGGCCGGCGGGTGCGCGTCGAGCGCCGGGTGGTGCCCGTATCGGCCGATCCCGAGCGCCGCCTGGCGGTGCTCGAGCGTGAGCTGTGGCGGATCGCCGTCGAGAACCTCAACTACTCCGAGCAACACGCCTGGGCGGCGCTCGCCGGCGCGCGAGTGACGACCAACAACTGGCGCCGGGCGAAGGCGATGCTCCAGCACGACCAGGCGAAGGAGCTGCGTCGCCGCTTCCTGCTCACCTGCGTGCAGCGCAATCGAAATCACCAGCTCCGGCTGAAGGCGCTGGCGGAGATCGCGGCGTTGCGCGACCCGGAGGCCTTCGACGACGCGCTCGAGGTGGTGGCGACCTGGCCGCGCGACGAGCGACGGGCCGGCGCAAAGCTGCTGCTCCAGGCGCTGGTCGAGCGGCGGATCGGCCGTCGCGATCAAGCGCAGGCCTGGGTCTGGCGCCTGGCGGGCATCACCCGCGAGCTTCACGAGGAATACGCCGTCCAGCGCTGGCCCGAGACCAAGCGCCTGCTGGGGCTGTTCGTCAACTCGTCGGGGCGCGCCCACGGTCGAAACGCCCGCCGCATCGTCCACGCCGCCCGCCAGCAGGACCGCCGCCTGGCGATCTCGCTGCTGGCCGCCTCGATCGCGCACACCCCGGAGGCCGAGGAGGTGTTGCGCGGGGCCCGCATGCGGATGGCCCGTAAGCCCTCCGCGGTCGCCCGCGAGCTGCTTCGCAACTTCCCGAAGTCGGGTGGTGGAAAGCGCCGGCGGCGCCGAGGCAAGAACGGGTCGCGCCCGCAGAAGGGCGGGGGCAACGGCGCCGACAACGGCGCGGAGAACGGCCGCCGCAAGGGAAGCCGCGATGGCGCAGCCCCCAAGGCGTCGGACCGGACGCCCGAGCCCAAGGCTGAAGCCCCGCAGGACTGAGCGTCCCGCGGCGCAGACCGCGCAGGAACCGGGCGCGAGCGCGCGAAACACAGCCTTCATGGAGGCGCGCGAGCTGATCAAGGGCGTGCGGGACGCATTGAGCGTGCGCCAGGTGTTCGGCGAGCCCGTGGAGCGAGACGGGGTCACGGTGATCCCCGCCGCGACCGTGATGGGCGGCGGGGGAGGCGGCGGCGGCGAAGGCGCTCGGCGCCCGGACGACACCAAGGTCGAGGCGGGCGAGCCGCGAATCCCAGAGCGGCTTTGGCGACCGGTTTTGGCGGGGTGATGTGGCCCGCCGGGGCGTTCGAGATCAGGGACGGCCGCGTGACCTGGCGCCCGGCGATCGACGTGACCCGGGTGCTGGTGATGGCGCTCGTGCTCGCAATCGCGCTGGTCCGCGCCCGCGGCCGGCGCCGGCGCTAGATCAACCTGCTCCGCGCAGCGCGAGCTGCACCTCGCCCGCCCCCAGGCTGAGGTGCCGGCCGTCTTCGGTCGCGACGAGCAGGTTGCCCCTGTCGTCGATCCCCTCGGCGCGACCGGTGCCCGGCGCCACGCCGGCGCCGGCGCCCTCCCAGCTGATCTCCCGCCCGCGCAATGCGTCGCGCTCGGCGAACTCCTCGAGCACGCGCTCCGGCGGCGCGTCCACCCAGGACCCGAGCCTCTGGTTGACCGCCGCCAGCGCCACGGCGGCGGTGGCTCCATGCCCAACCGAGGTCGCCGGCCAGCGGAGGTCTGGCGGGAACTCGTCGTGCTCGATCGCCAGGTTGAGGCCGATCCCGATCACGGCCCAGTCGGGCGGACGGGCCTCGAGCAGGACCCCTGCGACCTTGCGCTCGTCGATCCAGACGTCGTTCGGCCACTTCACGCGGCAATGCAACGGCGCCAGCGACTCCACCGCCTCGCAGACCGCCAGCGGCACCGCCAGCGGCAGGAGGCCGTGCTCGCGCCCCAGCGGGCGAACGATCCCCGAATAGAGCAGCGCCTTGCCGGCCGGCGCCGCCCAGTCCCGTCCCCGCCGGCCCCGGCCGGCGGTCTGCTCGTCCGCGGTGACGACCGTGCCGCCGGGCGCGCCCGCGAGCGCCAGCTCGCGGGCGCGCTCGTTGGTCGAGTCGGTGACCCGAAAGTGGTGGCGCGGGCGCCCGAAGGCCGTCATCCGCCGGGCGGTCTCACGGCAGCGGTCGCAGGACGACCTCGTCGCCCGGCCCGAGTCGCAGCCTCTCGGCGGCGCTGTCGCGGTTGACGGCCAGCGCCAGGCTCCGGTAGGAGTCCACGTAGAGGATCAGCTCGCCGGGGCCGACGTCGGCGAAGGTGAGCGTGAAGGCGGCGCCGTGACTCTGACCGCCCGCCTCCACCGCGACGTGGTTGCCCATTCGCAGCCCTGTCTGAGCCAGGTGCCGGTCGGCGAGGTCGAGGACCGCGTTCCCGAAGCGGTCAACGGAGATCACGTGGGCGACGACGCGGCCCTCGCCGATCGCCGGCTCGCTCGCCTCGAGCGTGGTCAGCGAGTCCGCCGCGACCACCTCGCCGGCGTCCGGCAGCGACGCCCCGAGCGCCAGGTGGGCGGCGACCGGCGCGAACACGTCGCGGCCGTGGAACGTCGCCGAGATCGGCTCCAGCCGGAACTCCGACAGCGACACGTCGACCGCCTCGACCGCCCCGCCAAGACGCTCGACGGCCGGCCAGAGCAGGCCGTTGTCGGGCCCGACGAGCACCCGGTCCTCCGAGGCGACGCGCACCGCCAGCGCGCGCCGCGGTGAGCCCACCCCGGGATCGACCACCGCCATGTGCACGCCGGGCGGCGCGTAGGGCAGCGCGTTGGCGAGGATCGTGGCCCCCTGGCGGATCGCGTGGCGGGGGACCCCGTGGGTCAGGTCGATCACCGTGGCCTCCGGCGCGATGCCCGCGATCACCGCCCGGCAGACGCCCGCGAACTCGTCGTCGTAGCCGTAGTCGGAGAGGAAGGTGATCGGGCGCGCCACGGCTCGACTCCAGGCTCAGCCCGCGGCCACGTCCGCGACCAGCGCCTCCACCAGGCCTTCGGGGTCGTGGCGATCGGCCTCCACGTCGACGTCGAGCCCGGCGTCGCGGGCGGCGTCGCTGGTCACCGGACCGATCGAGACGATCCGGGCGCGCGCCGGGAATCTGTCCCCGACCGCCGCGACGAGATTCCTCACCGTCGACGAGGAGGTGAAGGTCACGTAGTCGGCGTCACTCGCGGCCTCGATTGCCGCCGGGTCAGGCTCCTCGGCGACGGTCTCGTACAGAGCCACGACGTCCACCTTGGCGCCCCGCTCACGAAGCGCGTCGGGCAGGACGTCCCGGGCCTCGGCGGCGCGGGCGACGAGGACGGGGCGGTCGGCGACGTCGAAGTCGCGCAGCGCCTCGACGAGCGCCTCGGCGATCGACCGCTCCGGCACCACGTCGGCGCCGATCCCGTGCTCGGCGAGCGCCGCCGCCGTGCCGGGCCCGATCGCGGCGACCGTCGCGTTGGCGAGCGCGCGCGCGTCGCGTCCCGCCTCGGCGAGCGCGTCGAACAGCAGGCTCACCCCGTTCGGGCTGGTCAGGCAGACGAGCGCGTACGCGTGGATGGACTGGACCGCGTCGCGCACCTCGGCCGAGTCGAGCCGGGGCACGATCCGGATCGCCGGCAGCTCGACCACCTCGGCGCCGAGCGCGCGCAGCGCCGCCGCGAGGCCGCTGGCCTGGGCGCGCGCCCGGGTGACGACCACGCGCAGCCCGTGGAGGGGGCGCCGCTCCAGCCAACCGATCGTCTCGCGCCGCGCCGCCACCGGGCCGGTGAGCACGATCGCGGGCGGGTGAAGGCCTGCCGCGGACGCCGCCGCGGGCAACTCGGCGAGCGTCGCGGTCACGGTCCGCTGCCCCGCCATCGTGCCGCGCTCCACGGCCGCCGCCGGCTCGCTCGCGTCGCGGCCGGCCTCGACCAGGCGCTCGGCGACCTCGGGCAGCCGCTTGACGCCCATGTAGAGGACGAGCGTGCCCGGAAAACGGGCGAGCGCCTCCCAGTCGAGCAGCAGCGATCCGTCCTTGCCCGGGTCCTCGTGGGCGGTCACGAAGGCGACCGCCGAGGCATCCTCGCGGTGCGTCAGCGGGATGCCGGCGTAGGCCGGCGCGGCCACTCCCGCGGTCACCCCCGGGACCACCTCGAACGGCACCCCGGCCGCGGCCAGCGCCTCGGCCTCCTCGCCGCCGCGACCGAACACGAACGGGTCGCCGCCCTTCAGTCGCACGACGCTGCGCCCCGCCCGGGCCCGCTCGACCATCAGCCGCTCGATCTCCTCCTGGGGCATCTGCGGCGACCCCGGCCGCTTGCCCACGTAGATCAGCTCGGCGTCCGCGCGGGCCCCGTCCAGCGCGCCCGGCGGGATCAGGCGGTCGTGGAGAATCACGTCGGCGCTCGGCGATCAGCTCCACGGCCCGCACGGTCATCAGGCCCGGATCGCCGGGCCCGGCTCCGACCAGATAGACGACGCCGGATCGCGCCACGGTCACGCGAGCGGCCTCCGCTCGCTCCAGGATCGGCCCGCGCTCCGGCCGCCAGCATCCGCTCCGCCAGCGCCTGTCCCAAGCGCGGCGGGCTGCTCGGGGTCGCCCGTGACCCGATCGCGAACCCATTCCGAGCCGTCGGGCAGGCCAGCGAACCCGTGCATCGTCAACTCGTCTCCATCCAGGCGCGCGCAGATCCCGACCGGGGTGTGGCAGGTGGCCTCGAGCGTCGCGACGGCGGCGCGCTCGGCGGTCAGCTCGACCAGGGCGTCGTGGTCGCTGATCGATGCCGCCGCGGCGGCGGCGTCGGGGTCGTCGCGGCGGGCCTCCAGCGCCAGCGATCCCTGACCCGCGGCCGGGCGTCAGCTCCTCGAGCCCGAAGCCGAAGGCGATCTCGGCCTCGCGCTCGAGACGGCGAAGGCCGGCGGCGGCGAGCACGATCCCGTCGAACTCGCCCTCGGACAGCTTGCGCAGCCGGGTGTCGACGTTGCCGTGCAGCTCCACCACGTCGAGATCCGGCCGCAACGCCAAGAGCTGGGAGCGCCGGCGCAGGCTGGCGGTGCCGACGCGAGCCCCCTCGGGCACCTCGTCGAGCGACGACGCCTCGCCCACGTAGGCGTCGACGGGATCGGCGCGGCCGGGCACCCCCACCAGCCTCAGCTCGTCGGGACGGTCGCCCGGCAGGTCCTTGGCCGAGTGAACCGCCAGGTCCGCCTCGCCGTCCAGCACCGCCCGCTCCACTCCGCGTACGAAGCGCTCCTTGTCGCCGGGCTCGCCGTCGCTCGACTTGACGGCGACGATCTCGGCCCCGCCCAGCGCGTCGGCGACGAGCTGCGCCTGCGCGAGCGCGAGCCGGCTTCCCCGCGTTCCCAGCTTCAGCCGGTCGCTCAACTTCGGCCGGGCGCTTGCGCCGGCGCGCCGCGCGCAGCGGGCGCACCTCCGCGTCCCGCGCCTCCAGCGGCGCGCTCCGCGCGTCGAGGCCGAACAGCTCGCGGAGGGCGTTGACGTACACGTAGGCGTCGTCCTCGCCCGAGGAGCGCTTCAAGCGCAGGGTCGGCTCGTGGAGCAGCCGGCTCGCGATCGCCCGCGCCATCGCCTGCATGCGCTCCCGGTCGGCCTGGCTCAGCGCCTCCCACCGCGACTCGTTCTCGGCCAGCACGCGATCGACGATCTCGTCGGCTCGCTCGCGCAGCGCAGGCCACGGTGGGCACGACGTCCTGCGAGGCAAGCCAGCGCTCGAAGCGGCCCAGCTCGGAGCGCAACACGGTCTCGGCTCGGCGGGCCTCGGCCTCTCGGCCCGAGGCGTTTCGCTCCACCAGCGTCTGCAGGTCGTCCATGTCGTGCAGGCTCACCCCGTCCACCTCGCGGCAGTCGGGGTGGATGTCGCGCGGCACCGCGAGGTCGATCAGGAGCAGCGGCCGGCCCTCGCGCGCCGTCATCACCTCGGCCAGCGCCTCGCGCTCGATCACGTGGTGGGGAGAGCTGGTCGAGGCGACCACGATGTCGGCGTGCTCCATCTGCGCCGGCAGCTCCTCGAAGCGCACGGCGCGGCCGCCGAAGCGCTGGGCCAGCCCGATCGCCCGGTCGTAGCGCCGGTTGGCGATGAAGGCGGGCTCGACGCCGCGGGCCGCGAGCGCTCGGGCGGTCAGCTCCGCCGTCTCGCCGGCGCCCACCACGAGGACCAGGCGGCTGGAGAGATCGCCAAGCGCGCGCTGCGCCAGCTCCACCGCGACCGAGGGCACCGACAGCCCCTTCTCGGAGATGCCGGTCTCCGACCGCGCCCGCTTGCCGGCGGCGAGCGCGCCGCGGAACAGCCGGTTGAGGATCGGCCCCGTCGCGCCCTCGACCAGCGCCAGCTCGTAGGCACGCTTCACCTGGCCCTGGACCTCGGCCTCGCCGATGATCATCGAGTCCAGCCCGGCGGTCACCCTGAACAGGTGGGCGGCGGCGTCGGCCGCCCGCAGCGAGTACAGGTGGCCGACCAGCTCGGTCGGGCGGATCTCCGCCTCGCGGGCGAGCACCCCAAGCGCCAGCGACTCGGCCGCGACGCTGTCGGGAGCGACCATGTAGAGCTCGGTGCGGTTGCAGGTCGAGATCGCGGCCGCCTCGTGCACCTCCGGCGCCTCGACCAGCTCCCTGATCACTCCGGCCGCCCGGCCCTCGGTGAGCGCGAGCCGCTCGCGCAGCTCGAGCGGCGCGGTCTTGTGGGAGATGCCCAATGCGAGCAGCTCAGACATCGGCGGCGGCCCCCTCGCGGTCGCGGCCGGCAGCCTGGCGCTCGGCCAGGTCGGCGAGCTCACCCAGCTCGCGCTCGATCCGCTGCAGCTTCGCGGCCATGATCGCCACGTAGAGCCAGGATCAGCGCGACGAAGACCACGTACGCCGCGGCGACGTACTTCCCCGCCTCGTCGAGCGGCAGGGCGGGCATCAGATTCGCGGGCTCGTCGGGTCGCTCATCAAGCTCGCCGACGCCGCCCGCGAGGGGACGCCGGGCGCGATTCGGGAACCGGTGCTCGGCGGCGCGTAGGCCTCGCCCTCGAGCGCGCGCCGCAGGCGCGACAGCTTCGCCGAGGCCGACTTCGCGGCCAGCTCGAAGCGCACCAGCGACAGCCACAGGAGCGCCATCCCCGCCAGGCAGACACAGAAGGTGAACAGCATCGAGCCGGGCAGGCCCCCGGCGGAGGAGAAGGTCCGCGGGTGGATCAGCGGCTGTGCCAGGCGCACGGCGAGGAAGTTGAGCGGCACGAAGGCGCCCGCGGTGATCGCGAACACCGACGCGTAGCGGGCCTGGCGCTCGCGGTCCTCGATCGCGTAGCGCAGCGGGTAGTAGGTCGCGTACAGCAGGAAGACGATCAGAAAGCTGACCAGCGTCGGCTCGTCCCAGACCCACCACTTGCCCCACTCGGCCCTGGCCCAGATCGAGCCGGTGAGCAGGACGGCGACTCCGAAGATGACCGAGAGGTGGATGGAGACGTAGGAGCGCGCGTCGTGGACCGGGTCGCCGCTTCGCAGGTGGCGGATCGCGTGGATCCCGGCGACCACGAAGCCGACCAGCGAGCAGATCGCGAGCGGCACGTGCAGGTAGAAGATCTTCTGGATGAAGCCCTCGGCGTCGAGCGGCGCGTAGAAGAAGACCAGGGCGAAGCCGGCCACGAGGACCGCGACCGTGGCCGCTGCTTGGGCTCGCAGGCTGGGGACCTTCATCCGCTAACCCCCTGATCAGTCCTCCAGGAGGAAGTCGTAGACGGCGTATCCGACCAAGAGGAAGGTCACATCGTAGAGGGCCAGGATCGCCAGCCATTTGCCGATCCCGTCGTACGACGGCCCGCCTGCGGCGAGCAACCGCTCGGCGGCGCCCGCGGCGGCGATCATCACCGGGACCAGCAGGGGCAGGAGCACCAGCGGCACGAGCAGGTCGCGAGCGCGCGAGTTGGCGGCGATCACCGACACCAGCACGCCCGGTGGCCGCCAGGCCGAGGTCGGCGAGCACCAGGACGCCCACGAGCGGCGCCAGCCCCGTCCACGAGTCGAGGAAGAAGACCGCGAACACGGGGAGCGCGATCGCCTCGAGCACCAGCAGGTAGACGACCAGCGCCACGGCCTTCGCCGCCATCAGCGCGGTGCCGTCGACGGGCGCCAGCCGGATCGCGTCGAAGCCGCCCTCGTCTCGCTCGGCGACGAACAGGCGGTTGATGGCCAGGATCGCGGCGAACAGGACCGTCGCCAGCAGGACCCCGGCGGCCAGGCTGCCGCTCAGCGCGCTGCGGTCGAGGCCGAAGCGGAACAGAACGAATGTGGTGACCGCGAACAGCACCATCGCCGGCACCGATTGCAGGGTGCGCAGCTCGACCCTCAGGTCCTTGGCCAGGATTGCCTTGAAGGCGTTCACGGCGCGCCGCCGTAGATCGCCCTCGCGTCGCCGGCCGACAGCCCGCTGGCCGGCCCCTCATAGGCAACCGCTCCGCCGGCCCGCAGCGCCAGCACGCGGTCGCCCTCGGCCAGCGCGGCGTCGATCTCGTGCGTGACGACCACGCGGGTGAGCCCGGAGGCTGAGCCGATCAGCGGCTCGACCATGGCCGCCGCCTCGGGATCGAGGTGGGAGCGCGGCTCGTCCAGCAGCAGCAACTCGGGCTCGTGGAGGACGGCGCGGCAGACGGCCAGCCGCTGCACCATCCCGGCGGAGAGGTTCCCAACCCGCTCGTCCGGCCCGACGCGACATCCCCACCCGGTCGAGCAGCTCGGCGATGCGCCCGGCGGCCTCGCCTCCGAGCCCGTGAAGGCGGGCCTGGAAGCGCAGGTTCTCGGCGCCGGTCAGGTCGCGGTAAAGAAGCGGCTCGTGACCGAGGTAGCCGATCCGGCCGCGCGCCTTCCAGGCCTGGCGAGGCAGCGCGCAGCCGAGCACCGAGACCGCGCCGGCGGTCGGGCGAAGCAGGGTCGCCAGGACCCGCAACAGGGTGGTCTTGCCGGCGCCGTTCGGGCCGAGCACGGCGAGCGTCTCGCCCTGGCGCAGCTCGAGGGTGACGTCGCGAAGCACCGCCCGCTCGCCGAACTCGCGCCACAGGCCGTGAAGGGCGATCGCCGGCGAAGGACTCGGGCTCGGCGCGTGCGGGCTCTCGCGCTGGACAGCGGCGATCTCGGCCACGCTGCGATTTTCCCAGTTGAACCTCCGAGCCGCCAGGGCCGTAGTCCGGAAGGTACGATCGCGGTCAAGCGGCAGCAAGCAAGGAGGAGGCGAAGACGCGTGATGCGAGGGTTCCTGATCACTTCGGCAACCGCTGCGCTGCTCGCGCTGCCGGCCGTCGCCGGCGCGGCGCCACGCCAGATCAGCGCCGGCGACGACTTCTTCTCTCCGAAGAAGCCCGCGGCCCGCAGCTTCGAGGCCGGGCCCAGCTTCCACTGGTCGCGCGCCGGCGGGTCGTCAAACCGCCACAACATCCGCCAGGACGACAAGCTGTTCTTCTCCGGGCACGCGACCGAGCGGGCCGATCAACTACACGATCAACGCCTCCGCCGGCTCCTTCCACTACTACTGCGAGATTCATCGCTTCTCGGGCATGAGTGGCGTCGTCAAGGTCCGTCCGCGCGCCGATCCCGGACTCGGTGGCCGGCGAGATTCTCGTCCGGTGGGCCGACTCCGACACCGAACACCGGCTCCCGCTTCGACGTCCGCTACCGGGTGGACCACAGGAAGTGGAAGCTCTGGAAGAAGGACACGCGCAAGTTCCAGGGCACGTTCGGGCACAACGACAGGCCAGTGAACTTCAACCTCAATCGCCACACGTACAAGATCGAGGTCCGCTCCGAGCGCAAGCAGGTGTCCAAGCGCAGCGGCTGGTCGCCCGCGCTGACGCTGCACGACTGAGCGACTCGGCGCCGCTCAGCGGTCCTTGCGCAGGGTGCGCGCGCCGACCCTCATCAGCGGCACGCCGCCCTCGCGGAGCGCCTTGAGGCGCTGGCCGTTGCGGCCGTAGAGCAGGCGTGCGGAGGCGCGGACCGCCTGGCCCAGGGTGCGGTCGTAGGGCTGCCACCAGAAGTCTCGCGTCAGGCCCGGCTCCCAGGAGACGAGCTTTATGTCCACGCATTCGTAGAAGCCGAACTTCGAGTGCGAGCGCCCGAGGCCCGGACTCCTTGACGCCGCCCCACGAGCACTGGCAGGCGGCGTGGGTGTAGGAGTGGTCGTTGATCCACACCATCCCGGACTCGATCCGCCTCGCCATCCGCTCGCCCTTGGCGCGGTCCTTGGTCCAGATCGAGGCGCCGAGGCCGAAGTTGGAGTCGTTTGCGCGCCGCAGCGCCTCCTCCTCGGAGTCGACGACGATGATCGGCACCACCGGGCCGAAGATCTCCTCCCGCATGATCCGCATCTCGTCCTCGACCCCCGCCAGCACCGTCGGGGCGATGAACTTGCCGCTGAAGCCCGGCGACCTCGCGCGGCCCGCCGGCCACCCGCTCGGCGCCGCCCTCGAGCGCGTCGTCGACCAGCTCGGTGACGACGCCGAACTGGTCCTCGGAGACCATCGGACCGATCTCCGTCTCCCACTCCATCGGATCGCCGACGGTCAGCTCCCCCGCCCGGCGCGACGACGCCCTCGAGGAAGCGGTCGGCGACCTCGTCGACCACGTAGGTTCGCTCGATCCCCGAACAGGTCTGACCGGCGTTCGCGAACCCTCCCCAAACGCAGCCGGAGATCGCGTTGTCGAGGTCGGCGTCGGCGCAGACGATCTGCGGGTCCTTGCCGCCGAGCTCCAGCACCGAGCCCTTCAGCTGCCTGGCGCAGATCTCGCCGACCTTGCGACCCACCTCGACCGAGCCGGTGAAGAAGATCTTCCGCGCCGACGACTCGCACAGGGCGCCGCCGACCGCCCCGCCGCCGTGGACGACCCGCACCAGGCCCTCCGGCAGGCCCGCCTTCTCGAACGTCTCGCGGATCCGCTCGCCGAGCAGCGGCGTCAGGCTCGCGGGCTTGAGGACGACGCCGTTGCCGGCCATCAGCGCCATCGCCACCTCGTCGAAGGGGATCGACCACGGGTAGTTCCAGGGCGCGATCACCCCGACGACGCCGAGCGGCTCGTAGCTGAACTTCGCCTTCTTCGAGAGGAACAGGGCCTGACCCATGCGGATCGGCTCGTCGGCGAGGATCTTGGGCCCCGCCTGGGCACACCAGTGGAGAACGTCGATCGTCGGGACGACCTCCATCGTGTAGCTCTCGGTGATCGGCTTTCCCTGCTCGCGGGTGAGGAGCTCGGCGATCTCGTCGACCTCCTCGACCAGCACGTCGGCCGCCCTGCGCAGATAGCGGGAGCGGTCGGCGAGCGTCAGCTGCGCCCAGAAGGGCTGGACCTCGGCGACGTCGTCGACGACCGCCTGCACCTGGTCGGGCTTGAGCGTCTCGACCGCGCCGATCAGCTCGCCGGTCGCGGGGTTGAAGGACTCGAGCTGCCCCATGAGCCGCCGATTCTATGGCCCGGGCCCGGGGACGAGGCCCGCAAGCCGGTGATCGCGCCCCGAACCGAGCCAGGCGGCCCGCGACGATCGCGTCACGGGCCGCCATGATGCCTCGCCGCATGCGAGGTGGTCGCTGCGGCCGGCTCGGTTTGGTGTTGGCGCGAAAGACCCCCGCCTCTTTCGCTCAAGGCCCAAAACACCGACCAGGCCATGGAGTTGCGGCGCAACCCGGCGAGGCCGGCGATGCTGAAGTGCTCATGGACTGGGCGCGCGCAGCTTTCCTAGCCTGAGCTGCGCCCGGGCTCGTCAAGACGGCGTCGAATCTCCTCGAGCCGGCGTCCGAAGCTCCGCTTCGAACCCACGGTCCGTGGGCTCGTAGAACCGCTCGGCCTCGAGGCCTTCCGGCATCACCGGCTGATCGGCGACGCCGCCGGGCTCGATCGTGAGGGTAGACGTAGCCGATGCCGCGACCGAGCTTGCGGGCGCCCGGGTAGTGAGCGTCCCGCAGGTATGGGGGCGGCGGCTTCGCGCCGTGCTCGCGGACGTGGGCCGTGGCTCGCTGGATGCCGCGATAGGAGGCGTTCGACTTCGGGGCGAGCGCCAGGTAGACGGCGGCCTGGGCGAGGTTGAGGCGGCACTCGGGCAGACCCACCCGGTCCACCGCCTCGGCGGCGGCGTTGGCGACGACGAGCGCCTGCGGGTCGGCGTTGCCGACGTCCTCGGAGGCGAGGATCACCATGCGCCGGGCGATGAAGCGGGGGTCCTCGCCCCCCTCGAGCATCACCGCCAGGTAGTAGAGCGATGCGTCGGGGTCGGAGGCACGGGTGGCCTTGATCCAGGCCGAGATGTAGTCGTAGTGGCGATCGCCCTCGCGGTCATAGCTGAGCGCCTTGCGCTGGAGCGCGTCCTCGGCGGTGTCGAGGTCGACCGGATGGCCCCCGGCCCGCGCGGTCTCCACCGCCCGCTCGAGCGCGGAGAGCGCCACCCGCGCGTCGCCGCCCGAGCGCGTGGCGAGCAGCTCCAGCGCCGCGGGGTCGACCTCGGGAGGCTCGGGGATCCCCCGTTCGGGATCGGCGAGCGCGCGGTCCAGCAGCGGTTCGAATGTGGCTTGGCTCCAACGGCACGCAGCTCGTAGAGCTGCGCGCGAGAGAGAAGCGCCGAGTTGACCTCGAAGTAGGGGTTCTCGGTCGTCGCCCCGATCAGCGTCACCAGCCCCTCCTCGACCGCGGGCAGCAGCGCGTCCTGCTGCGCCTTGTTGAAGCGATGGATCTCGTCGAGGAAGAAGATCGTCGGCTCGTCCGCGGCCCTGCGGCGCTCCTCGGCCCGCTCGATCACGGCGCGGACCTCGGCCCGCCCCGCGTTCACCGCCGAGAACTCCTCGAACGCCCCGCGGCACGCGGTGGCGATGATCCTGGCCAGGGTGGTCTTCCCGGAGCCCGGCGGCCCGTAGAGGATCGCCGAGTGCGGCTCCCCGGTCTCGATCGCCGCGCGCAGCGCCGAGCCCTCGCCCAGCAGGTGCTCCTGGCCGAGAAGCTCGTCCAGGGAGCGCGGTCGCATCCGGACCGGCAGGGGCGCCTCCGCCGGCGGAACGCCGGTTCTGCTGAGCTGGCGTCTGGCCCGTGTCGAACAGCCGCTCCATCCCCAATCCAGTATGACCCGGGCGTGGACGCACTCGAGCTGATCGCGCTGGCGCTCTGGTCGTTCGCGGTCTCGGCCGTGAGGACGGACTGGTGGATGCTCGTCCGGCGTCGTCGGGAGCGGGCTGCGCGCTCCTCTCGGGCCTGGTCGCCTCGGGGGGCCCTGGGACGACCTGGCCGCAGCGGCGTCGACTGGGACCTGTTCGCCTCGGTGGGCGCCAGGTGGCGGCGCTCCCGGGGCCTATGTCGGCTTTATTCATCACGGGATGTACGAAGGCAACCAGGTCGCTGTACTTGCGCGCCTGCGCCGCCGTGCTCGTGATCAGCGGCCTGTCGATGCTCGTCCAGGCGATCGTCGGTTGAGAGCACGGGCGAGTAACCTGGGCCCATGGGTGAGGAGAGCGCTGCGCCAGCAGGTACCGAGGCCGCGGGCGAGGTCGGCAACCGGGCGGTGGCGCTGCTGCAGGAGCTGATCAGGATCGACACCGTCAACCCTCCCGGCAACGAGGAGCGCGCCCAGCTGCTGCTGGCCGAGACCCTGACCGAGGCGGGGTTCGAGTGCGAGCTCCTGGCCGCCGAGCCCGGCCGCCCGAACCTGGTCGCGCGGCTGCGCGGCGACAGCCGCGGGACCGACGCTCTGCCTGCTTGGCCACGCGGACACGGTCCCGGCCGACCCCTCCGAGTGGAGCTTCGATCCCTGGGCGGGCGACATCGTGGACGGAGAGGTTCGGGGCCGCGGCGCTCAGGACATGAAGGACCAGGTCGCCGCCGAGGTGGCCGCGGCCGCGGCGCTCGGCCGCGAGGGCTGGCGTCCCCGCAAGGGAGAGCTCTTGGTCGTCATCACCGCCGACGAGGAGATGGGGGCCGCCGCCGGCGCCCAGTGGCTGTGCCGCGAGCATCCCGACAAGGTGCGCTCCGACTACGTGCTCAACGAGGGCGGAGGCGTCTCGTTCGAGCTCGACGGCCGGCGCTTCTACACGCTCTGCGTGGGCGAGAAGGGGCCGTGCCGCTTCCGGCTGCGGGCGCGCGGCGTCGCCGGGCACGCCTCGCTCCCGGGCATGGGTGACAACGCGCTCCTGAAGCTGGCGCCGGCGCTGGAGCGCCTGCGCGGGCAGCCGCCGCTCGACCCGACGCCCGAAGGCGTGGCCTTCGTGGCTGCGCTGACGGGCGAGGACGTCGACGGGCACGATCGCGACGCGCTCGAAGCCGCCGTCGAGCGGCTGCGCGAAACGGCCCCCGAGGTCACCGCCTATCTCGCGGAGCCGATGCTGAGGGTGACCCTGGTGCCGACCATGGCCAGCGCGTCCTCGAAGGAGAACGTGATCCCCTCGCGCGCCGAGCTCCTGGTGGACTGCCGCGTGCCGCCGGGGATGGGTCCGCACGGAGGCCCGCGAGCGTGCCGAGGCGGTGCTGGGCGAGGCGGCTGACGGACTCGAGCTGACGTTCAAGGAGACCGTGGTGGGGAACCGCTCCCCCGCCGACTCGCCACTGGCCTACGCGGATCGAGGAATGGCTTGCCCAGGCCGACCCGGCGGCCACCCTGGTCCCGATCGTGATGGCCGGCTTCAGCGACAGCCACTGGTTCCGCGAGGCGTTCGACTCGGCCGTCGTCTACGGCTTCTGCCCTCAGCGGGAGCTGTCGCTGCCGGAGGCGATACCGCTCGTTCACGGCGCCGATGAGCGGGCGGCCGTTGCCGACATCGACCTCGCCGCGCGGTTCTATCTCGACATCGTTCAAGCGGTGCTCGCATGAGCCATTCGGGAAATGGCGCCTCCGCCGATCCCACGGTGGGCCAGGGGACAGCCGGCGAGGAGGAACCGCTTCGCCTGGGTGGGATGGCGCTTCGCAACGGTCTTCTGATCCACGGCCCGAGAGCCTGGGCGGCCGCGGCCCGCACCCGCGACGGCCGCATCGAGGTGTCCTCGGGCCCCAAGCCCGTGTTCTCGCGCGGGCGGCTGGGGATCGACGCCGCTGCTTCGCGGCCCGTTGCGGCTGGCGGAGGCGTTCGCGGTCATCCCGGTGGCTCGCCGCCGCCTGCCCGCGGCGCGGCTGCCGATCGAGGACCCTCGGGTGCTCGCGGTCGCGCTGGCCACCACCGCGGTAAGCGGGGTGATCCGCCGCCTGGGGCGGACGACGTCCGGCCGCCGCGCGACCTTGCGCGAGGGCGTGATCGCGGTCCTCGGCGTGCTGCCCGCCGCGGCGGCGCTTCGCGATCGAGACCTGGCCGCGTACCACGGCGTCGAGCACAAGGCGATCGGCGCTTATGAGCGGCACAGCCTGGACCCCGCCGACGCCCCCAAGGAGCACGAGCGCTGCGGCTCCAACCTGATCGCGCCCCTGCTGATCCTCTCGGTGGCCGGCCAGCTGGCCACGGAGAGGCTGTTCAGGCGTCCGGGGCCGCTGCCGCGGGCGGTCGCCGCCGCGGCGAGCGTCTCGGGGGCGGTGGAGCTCTTCGCGTACGCCGAGCGCCGGCCCGACTCGCCGCTGGGCCGGGCGATCCACCGCGTCGGGCACGAGATCCAGCGCGTCTTCTCGACCCGCGAGCCGACTGGAGAGCAGCTCGAGGTGGGCTCGGCCGCGCTCCGCGAGATCCTGCGGGCGGAGGCGTCGCTGGCAGGCAACGTTCAGCCACAGGCCGGGGACTGCCGATACCTTGTAGGTAGCGGATCCACCGGGGGAGGACTCGACCGCAGATGACGACGACGCTCGCGATCCTGGGCCTCGACTGGCTCGAGTTCCAGAACTACGTCAGCCTGTGGGCTCCGCTGCTTCTGATGGGCGTGCTCGTCTACCTGGTGTGGCGAACGCTGAGGCTGATGCCGCGCACCAAGCCGCAGCAGATCACGCCCAGGTCCGCGAGCTCCGTCACCTGGGCCGACATCGCCGGAGTCGACGAGACCAAGGACGAGCTGCGCGAGGTGGTCGAGTTCCTGCGGCACCCGAAGCAGTTCAAGCGCCTTGGGCGCGACGGTCCCGAAGGGCATCCTGCTGCACGGCCCGCCGGGCACCGGCAAGACCCTGCTCGCCAAGGCCGTCGCCCACGAGTCCGGGGCCAACTTCTTCGGCCAGTCGGCCTCCTCGTTCGTGGAGATGTTCGCCGGGCTGGGGGCGGCGCGAATCCGGCGACTGTTCAAGCAGGCCCGCGACAACGCCCCGGCGATCATCTTCATCGACGAGCTCGACGCCGTCGGGGCCCACCGCGGCTCGGACATCTCGGGCGAGCGCGATCAGACGCTGAACCAGCTCCTGGTCGAGATGGACGGCTTCGACTCTCGCGACAACGTGATCGTCATGGCCGCGTCGAACATGCTCGAGAAGCTCGACCGAGCCCTTTTGCGACCGGGACGCTTCGACCGCCAGGTGTTCGTGCCGCCGCCCGACATGCGCGGGCGCGAGCGGATCCTCGGGGTGCACACGCGCGGCAAGCCGCTCGCCCAGGACGTGGACATGGAGCGGATGGCGCGCCACACCGCCGGCCTCACGGGCGCGGACCTGGCCAACCTCTGCAACGAGGCGGCGATCCTGGCCGGCCGCGGCGATCGCGACTTCATCACCCAAGCCGACTTCGAGAACGCCTTCGAGCGCGTGGTCGCGGGACTGCAGTCGCGGAAGGTGATCACCGCCCACGAGAAGCGCGTGGTCGCCTGGCATGAAGCCGGGCATGCGTTGGTGTCCGAGCTCCTGCCAAGCGTGGACAAGGTGCAGAAGGTCTCGATCGTGCCCCGCGGCAAGGCGCTCGGCTACACGCTCAACCTCCCTCAGGAGGACCGCTACCTGAAGTCGCGCGAGGAGCTGATCGACTACATGAAGGTGCTGCTCGCGGGGCGAGTGTCGGAGCAGATCACCTTCGGTCGGGTGACGACGGGGGCCGCCGACGACCTGAAGCGGGTCACCGACATCGCGCGCTCGATGGTCTACGAGTACGCGATGGGCACCTCGATCCGCTCCCATCAGGTTCCAGCCGACGACTACAACGTGTCCGAGGCGCTGCGTCGCACGCGCGACGAGGAGGTGCAGGCCATCTCGGAGGAGTCCTACCGGGGCGCCTACCGCCTGCTGGCCGACCACCGGGACCTGCTCGACGAGATCGCCGAGCGCCTGCTGGCCAACGAGGTGCTCGAGCGCGACGAGATCCGCCAGGTCATGGAACAGGATCGCTCCGGCGGAACACAGCCCCGCGAGCTCGAAGAGCGGGAGCAGGCCGAGGAGCCTGCGGGCGATCGCGCCCAGGCCCTCGCCTCCGAGCCCCCGGACGAGTCGTCCTAGAGGCCGAGCGCTACGCGCATCAACTCGACCGAGCGCCCGAGCTCGAAGGCTCGATCCCCGGGCGCCGCCAGGATCGACTCGGCCCGGCGCCCCAGACCGGCGGTGCGGGCGATCCCCTTCTCGTTCAGGGCCCACTCCCCGCGCTCGGCGAGCGCCGCCTGTGCCGCCTCGATCGCCGCCTTGGCCAGCAATCCGACACATGTGGCCACGTCGCCGCGCCCGGCGATCGCCTCCGCGACGCCCAGCGAGAACGACGAGCTCGCCCGCCAGCGGGGAGGCGCGGTCTCGCGCAGCGGCTCCGGGAACGCGGGGCGCGGCAGCTCGCCGGCCAGAACCTCGGCCAGGGCAAGCTCTCCGGCGAGCACGTAGGTGGCCATACCCGCAACGTAGCCCTCGACCCGGTCCACCTCGTAGCGACCCGCCTCGGCCTCGGCGCGCCAGTGCTCGACGACCTCCAGGTCGCGATACAGCAGATCGACCCGCTGACCCTCCACGGTCAGCGAGGCGCCGCCGTTGACCAGCCGGCCCCACTCGCCCGGCTCGACCGCCTGGCCCTCGAATCCCAGCGCTCGCACGTCGTCCGCGCTGATCCGGCCGCGATAGTAGAGGCCAAAGTCCCAGTCGCTCTCCTCGCGCTCGGTGCCGGTGGCACGCGAGCCGCCCAGGGTCACCGCCACCACTCCGGGGATGTCGCGAAGGCGCTCGGCGAGCTCGCGCATGAGGCCAGTCTTGCGCGCGGCGCGGGCGGTGTCGCCGCGGTCGCGCCGGAAGGCGGCAATCTCGCCGTCAATAGACTGGCCCCGGTGTTCGAGCTGATCGATCACGTGGGCGTCGCCGTATCCGACCTGGAGCGGGCGACGGCCCTGTATGAGGGCACCTTCGGGATGCCCGTCGTGCACCGGGAGACGGTCGAGTCACAGGGCGTGGAGGCGCTGCTGCTGGAGGTCGGCGACGGGCACGTCGAGCTGCTTCGCCCGCTGGGGCCTGACACCGCGGTCGGCCGGTTCATCGCCAAGCGCGGCGAGGGCATTCATCACGTCGCCTACCGGGTCGCGGACATCGATGCGACGCTGGCGACCCTGAAGGAGTCCGGCGTCGAGCTGATCGACTCCGAGGCTCGGGTCGGCATCTGGGGCAGCCGCGTCGCATTCCTGCATCCGAAGGCGACCGGCGGCGCGCTCACCGAGCTCGTCGAGCCGGTCCAGGGCGATTGGCGAGAACGAGGAGAAAGCCGATGAGCGATGAGATGAAGCGGGTCGAGATCGGGTTCGGAGGCGGCCAGGTGATGAGCTCCCGGCTCGAGTCCAGGCATCTCGAGGCGCTGCGGGAGGCGCTCGCCTCCACCGACAAGCTGGCGAGCGAAGCCGCCAGCTGGTACGAGCTCGAGTCCGAGGACGGAACGATCTCGCTCGACCTGCGTCAGGTGGTGTTCGTCCGCGTCGCCGCCGCCCCCCACACGATCGGCTTCTCCGACACGTGAGGAAGCTGGTCGCGCTGGGCGCCCTCGTGGTGGGGGCAGTGGCGCTGTGGTGGCGCAAGAACCCCTCGGCGTGCCCCTACAGCCAGCGCTTCTGGGTCGAGGCGCCGCACCCGCTGATCACCCGCGACCGTCTGCGCGAGATCCTCGAGCCACAGCCGGGCGAGCGCGTGCTCGAGATCGGCCCCGGCACCGGCTACTACACGCTCGACCTCGCGGAGTGGGTCGGCGACGATGGGACGATCGAGATCTTCGACATCCAGCAGGAGATGCTCGACCACACGATCCGCCGCGCCCGCGAGCGCGGTCTTGCGAACGTCAAGCCCACGCGGGGCGACGCCCAGGACCTCGGCTGGGACGACGACAGCTTCGATGCCGCGATCCTGATCACGGTGCTCGGCGAGATCCCCGATCAGGACGCGGCGCTTCGCGAGGTGGCCCGCGTGCTGAAGCCCGGAGGGCGCCTGGTCGTCGGCGAGCTGGTCGGCGACCCGCACTACGTCACGCTGGGCTCGCTCGAGCGGCGAGCGGAGGCCGCCGGGCTGCGCTTCGAGCGCCGGGTGGGGCCGAAGCTCGGCTACTTCGCCCGCTTCCGCGCCTGACCCGCCCCGGGTCGATCGCCGCTATCCGGCGAGCGCCGGCCACAGGCGCTCCTCGGCGTCCAGCGCCTCGGCCGCCGCGCGCGCCGATGCGCGACCACAGCTCGGGCTCGGGCCCGTCGGCCTCGCTGGCCGCGAGCAGGGCTTCGGCGAGCGCGGTCCAGCTCGCAGCCGCTTCGGCCGCGAGCGGCGCGCACTCCGAGCCCGCCTCCTCGAGGAAGCGCGAGTACATGAGCCGGAAGTTGCCGCCGCCGGTTCCGCGGCGCTCGATCACCTGGTAGCAGAAGCGCGCGCACCAGCGCCAGTCCTCGACCTGCTGGGGCCAGTCGCCGACCTCGGCGGCGAAACGGCGCAGCGCCGGCAGGCCCTCGTAGTCGCCCAGCGGGGGATCGAGCATCCGCTCGGCGTTGCGCTCGATCGCGCGCGCCGAGGCCTCGCGGACGTCCCCCAGCTCGGCCCCTTCCGGCACGGTGAGCATGTGACCGTCGAGGGGGAAGGCGGGGTGCTTGCCGTGGCGGGCCCGGGCCAGGTTGTCGAGGCGCGTCGTCTGCAGCTCCTCGAACGAGGTGTCGGACAGGTACGCGACCTCGGCGTCGTAGCCGGCGAGGATCACCGCGTGACCGGGGAAGTGGGCCGAGGTTCCGTAGTGGTCGAGGTAGTACAGGTCGGTCAGCAGGATGGCGGGACGGCCTCCGTCGACTGCGGCCCGCGCCGCCTCCCACGACGGCCTCGGGATCGGCGAAGGTCTCGAGTTGGATCGGCGCGCCGGTCAGCTCCACGAACTGCTCCTCGAGCCGCCCCGACGCGCCCGTTCGTGAAGCGCGACGGCGACTGTCCGTCGAGCGCCACGTAGTAGAAGCTGACGCCCGCGCCGAGCCCGAGCGCCATCTCCTCGGAGATCTCGGTGCCGTGGAAGGCGAGCAGGTTGCGAAGCGCCGTCGAGCCGCAGTGATTCCCCGGAACGTGGCGGTAGCCGGGGACCATCTTCGGCGCCGTGGTCGCCTCCATACAGCCGGGATTCTCCCGGACCAGGGAGCCCTATGCTGCGCCCGGTGCTCGAGCGCCTCCACAGACTCGACCGGCGCCTGCTTCGCGGGATGCGCACGCGCTACCACGCGCCCGAGGTCGAGGAGGCGGTGAAGGCGCTCGGCAGGGCGGGAGAGTGGGGTGCGGTCTGGGTCGCGATCGGCCTGGGGGCCGCCGCCGTCGACGCGACGCGACGCCCTCGCTGGCTGCGCGCCGCCGCCGTCGCGCCCGCCGCCGTCGGGTTCAACTACGCGGTCAAGCTCGCGGTGCGCAGGCGGCGCCCGCGGCTGCGCCGCCTGCCGCCGCTGGCCACCGCTCCCAGCGAGCTCTCGTTCCCGTCGGCCCACGCAACCTCGTCGCTGGCGGCGGCGACCGCCATGGGACGCGTCGCTCCGGGCGCCCGGCCGCCGCTCTACGGCCTCGCCGCCGCGATCTGCCTGACCCGCCCCTACCTCGGCATGCACTACCCCTCGGACGTGCTGGGCGGCGCGGCCATCGGCCTGCTGATCGGCCGGCTGTGGCCCGGGCTGCGCGGAAAGGGCGCCGAGGACCGCCTGATCGACCTGGCGGTGAGATCCGCCCCCTCGACGGCCGCCTCCGGCAATGGCCCGGGCGCCGGCGGACGCCCCAGCGCCCCAGCCTCCCAGGCATCG
Organism: uncultured Actinomycetes bacterium; assembly: GCA_963702805.1. GTDB lineage: Bacteria > Actinomycetota > Thermoleophilia > Solirubrobacterales > 70-9 > AC-56. The sequence continues at coordinate 265,484 of CAVPEC010000007.1, forward strand.
GGCAGCCGGCCGGCGGGGGAAGGCGAGCCAGGGCGCTCGTGAAGGTCGGCATCGTCGGCCTGCCCAACGCCGGCAAGACGACGCTCTTCAACGCGCTGACGCGGGCGGCGGCCGAGACCGCCGCCTATCCGTTCACGACGGTCGAGCCCAACGTCGCCGTCGTCGACGTGCCCGACGAGCGCCTGGCGGCGGTGGCGCAGGCGGCCGAAGCAAGCCCGCAGGTCCGGGAGACGATCGAGTTCCACGACATCGCCGGCCTGGTGCGCGGCGCCTCGGCGGGAGAGGGGCTGGGAAATCGCTTCCTCGCCGAGATCCGCGAGACCGACGCGATCTGCCACGTCGTCCGGACCCACGGTGACGAGCGGGTCCCCCATCCCGACGGGCGCGTCGACCCGCTCGCCGACGCCGAGGTGGTGGACGCCGAGCTGCTGCTCGCCGATCTCGACCAGGCGCAACGGCGTCTGGAGCGGGTCCGCAAGGAGGCTGGATCCGGGGCGAAGGAGGCCACGGCCGAACGCGACTGGCTGCAGCGGGTGGTCGAGGCCCTCGGCCGTGGGGAGCCGGCGCGCGGCGTGCCGGCCCCGGCCCTGGCGCCGGACGCGCCGGCGCACCTTCAGGCGCTGAGCTCCAAGCCGGTGCTCTACGTCGCCAACGTCGACGAGGGAGATGGCGAGCCGCCGGTGGAGCTGGTCGAGCACGCGCGGCGACAGGGCGCCGGCTGCATCGCGGTCAGCGCCCGGATCGAGGCGGAGCTGGCGGAGCTGCCCGCGGGCGAGGCGACCGAGATGCGTGCCGAGCTGGGGCTGGTGGAGCCCGGGCTGGAGCGCCTCGTGCGCGCCGCGTATGAGCTGCTCGACCTGGTCACGTTCTTCACGGCGCATCGCGGCAGCGAGGCACGGGCACGGGCGCTTGGCCGCGGGCTCACGGCCTGGGACGCCGCCGGCAAGGTGCACACCGACATCCAGGCCGGCTTCGTGCGCGCCGAGGTGATCGGCTGGCGGGAGCTGGTCGACGCCGGCGGCTACGGCGAGGCCCGCGAGGGCGGCCTGATCCGAACCGAGGGCCGCGACTACGTCGTCCGCGACGGGGACGTGATCACGATTCGGCACTGACCGGACCACCGTGGCGCCAGGTTTGTTGACACCTGGACGCTGCCGTTAGATTCCCCGCATGCGAACCGAGGCGCGCTTTCCTCGTCTCGCCCGCCAGGCCGGGCACTACGAGAGCTTCTACCTGAAGGCCTCGCGACCCACCGGGGGCCAGAGCGTGTGGATCCGGCACACGGTCCACAAACGGCCCGCCGAGCCCCCCACGGCCGCGCTGTGGCTGACCGTGTTCGACGCCGACGCGCCGGGCCCCCGGGCGACCAAGGCCAGCTTCGCCGCCGCGGAGCTCTCGGCGCCCGAGGGCGCCTACATCCGGGTTGACGGCGCCGTGCTCGAGCCCGGCCGGGCCGCCGGCAAGATCGACGCGCCGACCTCCAGGCGAGCTGGGACCTCAGCTTCGCCGATCCCGGACGAGGCGTTCCACCACCTCCCCTACGAGCGGCTCTACGACGCGCCGCTGCCCCGCACCAAGTTCCTCAGTCCCTACCCGAGCGCCCGCTTCGAGGGCACGGTCACGGTCGCCGGCGAGCGAATCGAGCTCGCCGAGTGGCCGGGGATGATCGGTCACAACTGGGGCACCGAGCACGCCGAGCGCTGGGTGTGGATCCAGGGGGCCGACCTGGGCGGCGAGCGGGGGAGCTATCTCGACCTGGCCGCCGGCCGGATCAAGGTCGGGCCGGTGACCACGCCCTGGGTGGCCAACGGGATGCTGCGCATCGACGGCGCGGAGCATCGGCTGGGCGGCTTCGATCGCATCCTGTCCACGAAGCTCGACGAGCAGCCGACCTCCTGCGAGTTCCAGCTCTCGGGCAAGGACGTGAAGCTCCGCGGCCGCGTCTCGTCGGAGCCGCGGAACTTCGTCGCCTGGATCTACGCCGACCCGAAGGGCCCCGAGCACAACACGCTCAACTGCTCGATCGCCGACCTGGAGCTGGAGGTCGAGCGCCGCGGTCGCGAGCCCGAGCGCCTCGAGCTCAGCGGCGCCGCCGCGTACGAGATCGGGATGCGCCAAACGGACCACGGCATCCCCGTGCAGCCGTATCCCGACGGCTAGCCGGGCTAAGCGCCGCACGACGGCCGCCGGCGTCGGTGCTCTGCGACTAGCGCTTGTGGAAGCGCGCCCAGGTGCTCTTGAGGCCGAGTAGCGTCTGGAGCGCCGGGCCGGAGACGTTGGAGCTCCCGCGCGAGCCGACCACCCGCGCGCGGACGATTCGCGGGGAGTCCCCATGCTTCAGGACCCTGATCTTCCGCAGCCTGCCGGAGAAGAGCCCCGAGAGCCGCGACTCGATCTCGTCCTGCGAGTAGCGGACGGTCCACGTGTGGTAGGGGGACGCCCCGTCGTAGGGGTCCCGCACGCTCTTCAGATATGAGACCGGGGCGGCGCCCGGGAAAGCCGTACTGGACGCTCTCCGTGCGACCGCCCGAGGTCGAGAAGAAGTAGGTCGTGGCGACCTGCTTGCCGTGGCGCACGACCTCGCCGGCGGTGCGCTTCGTCGCCCTGTTGGTGCGCACGGTCTCTGAGTCCTTGCCGCCGTAGACCTGGCTGCGCGTGTCGTCGTAGACGTCGAAGGCCCCGCCGCCGCTGGTGGCCAGCGCGTAGGAGCGAGCGGCCACCGCCTGGGTCTCGAGCGCCGCCAGCGGCCACGACGAGGGCATCTCGTTCGGCACCACGCCCTTCACGTATGCGTTGAGCGCGACCGCATTGATCACCCGCAGGCCGCCGCCCGCCGCCTTTGCCTTCAACCTCCCTCGGTAGACGCCCTTGCCCCCCACCCGGATCGCCCCGCTGCCGGTGGCCGTGGCGGTGCGGCCGCAGCGCGGCAAGCCTGCGTCCGTGGGAGCCCCGCAGGATCACCTGCGAGCCGGACTGCTTGAAGCGGTAGCCGTGGTCGCTGCGAAGCGGCTTGCCGCAGGCCCTGCTCGCCTTGCTGAACCTCACCGAGTCCGGGCCCGAGGCGAGCAGAACCCTGATCGTGCTGTCGGCCCGCGTCTCCGATCTTCGTGTGCTTGTAGTAGTGGCCGAGGATCTCGCGGTAGCCACGCCCGTGCCGGGCAAAGCCGTAGGCGCCGTACTGGCTCATGCCGACCCCGTGGCCCCAGCCCCGCCCCTTGATCACCCATTTGGCGCCGCTCGCGCCCGCGGGCCAGGCGAAAGCAGCCAGCACGGCCACGCAGGCCGCGAGCCCCAATGCCACGCTTGTCCGTCGGTTCGCTCTCATCCGTCTTTGGGCCCGCGAGAACCCTACGCGGACCCGAGGTCGCGCCTCGGTCGCCGGCGCCCACTCCCTTCCGTTCCGTACGCTGCGGGTGTACCCACACATCACCGGGGTACTTTCGGCACGAAGCCGTGACTGGAGGTTTGCAGATGAGCATCGCGACGCAGGAGCAGACCGTCGTCGACAAGGTCGAGAAGCGCCTCTACATCGGCGGCGAGTGGCGCGACGCGGGCGAGGGCGAGCACGCTTGCGGTCGAGGACCCTTCGACGGGCGAGCCGTTGTGTGAGGTCGCCGACGCCACCCCGGAGGACGCCAGGGCGGCGCTGGACGCCGCCGCCGCCAGCCAGCCCGAGTGGGCCGCCACGCCGCCCAACGAGCGCGGCGAGATCCTGTGGCGCGCCTTCGAGACCCTCAACGAGCGGGCCGACGAGCTCGGCCTGCTGATGACCCTCGAGATGGGCAAGGCCGTGGCGGAGTCGAAGGCGGAGATCGCCTATTCGGCCGAGTTCTTCCGCTGGTTCTCGGGCGAGGCCCTGCGGATCGACGGCAACTACAAGATCGCCGGCAACGCGGCCAGCCGGGTGCTGGTGATGCGCCAGCCGGTCGGTCCCAGCTTCTTCATCACCCCGTGGAACTTCCCGACCGCGATGGGCACGCGCAAGATCGGCCCCGCGATCGCCGCCGGCTGCACGATGGTCATCAAGCCGGCGCAGCTGACGCCGCTGTCCATGCTCGCCCTGGCTCAGATCCTGGAGGAGTGCGGGCTTCCGGGCGGCGTCCTCAACGTGATCACCAGCTCGTCGTCGAGCGCCGTCGCCGCGCCGATCATCGCCGACCCGCGGCTGCGGAAGCTGAGCTTCACCGGGTCGACGGAGGTGGGCCGCAAGCTGATCGCCCAGGCGGCCGACAACGTGCTCAACGTCTCCATGGAGCTGGGCGGGAACGCCCCCTTCCTGATCTTCGACGACGCCGACCTGGACGCGGCGGTCGAGGGGGCGATGATCGCCAAGATGCGCAACATCGGCGAGGCGTGCACGTCGGCGAACCGCTTCCACGTCGCCGCATCCGTGGCCGGCGACTTCGCCGCCAGGCTCGCCGATCGCATGGGCTCGCTGAAGGTCGGCCGCGGCACCGAGGAGGGCGTCGACGTCGGCCCGCTGATCGACGAAGACCAGCGCTCGAAGGTGGCCGAGCTGGTCGACGACGCCGTCGGCAAGGGCGCCACGCGCGGTCGTCGGCGGGTCCGCGCTCGACGGCGCGGGGTACTTCTACGAGCCGACGGTGCTCGACGGCGTCAGCCCCGGACGCCCGGGTGCTCACGGAGGAGATCTTCGGGCCGGTGGCGCCGGTCGCCTCGTTCGGGTCCGAGGAGGAGGCGATCGCGGCCGCCAACGACACCGAGTACGGCCTCGTCGCCTACGTGTTCACGCGCGACATCAAGCGGGCGCTGCGCGTCTGCGAGGGCCTGGAGACCGGGATGATCGGCCTCAACCAGGGCATGGTCTCGAACGCCGGCGCGCCCGTTCGGCGGCGTCAAGCAGTCCGGCATCGGCCGCGAGGGCGGCAACGAGGGCATCGACGAGTACCTGGAGACGAAGTACGTCGCCGTGAATCTTTAAGCGGGAGAGGAGATAAGGCCTCGCGCAGGCCGTCATCGAAGTCACGATCATCAAAGGCCTCGTAGAAGGCCCGGAGGATCCTGATGTCTTCCCGCGACATCGCCTACTCCCGCAGCCCGGCGGCTTCGAGGGTCTCCCCACTCAGTCCCAGTGCCCGAAGGGCGCCCTTTAGGGACAGGTGATCCTCCCACCGCATGAAGCGCCCGTGGCGCAACCACACACATTGGTATAGGTCACCGTCCAGCTTCACACCGCTCTCGCGACCCTCGGCCCTGATCGTCGAGTGCGCGAGGACGCGATCATCGCTCACGGGGATCAGCTTGTTGACCTCCATCTCGTAGCGGTCCCAAGCATCCCGGTAGTCGACCTGGAAGTGGGCGATCGCCTCGACGCCGTGACATGGCCGTGCCTCGGGAAACTTCTGCACCGGGTAGTAGTCGGCATCAGGCTCAAAGAAGTCGGCAGCGAGTCCTTGCATGTCACTCGGGGCGTCGCCGTACTTCTCGATGAACCTCCGCACGATCTCCACGTTCTCCTGCGACATCGCCCGCGCAGTATCTCGCTACTCCCGCAGCCAGCGGCTTCGAGGGCTTCGGCGCGGTCCGTGTCGAACCACTGACGCGCGACCTCCATGTTCTGCTGCGCGGCCAGGGATGCTCAGTCGGCGTCGAACTCATCGGCAAAATCCCAGACCCGGATGTGGCCGGGCTCGAGCCTGACGATGACGTCAGAGCCGCGGACGGCCTCCGCGTCGGCCGCGGCGTCGTCGTGACTCCCGTATCTGGCTGCAATGCGGAGCGCGGTCTCGGTCACGCCCTGCTCGATGAACCGCGCCGAGCCTCGGACCTCGACCCCGCGCAGCGGCGGGTCAGATTCGGCCACGAGGATCGTCGCTCTGGGGTCGCGCCGCAGATGGCGGGCCTTCACGTTCTTCGCCTCTACCCACACGTTGAACCCGCCCTCGCGCCACTCGTGGTAGACCGGAGAGAGCAGGACGGTTCCGTCCTCTCGCAGGGTGGCCAACACCGCCACCAACGGCTCGTCGAGGAAGGTGCCCAGGTCCTCGACGGTGAGGTCCGTCCGCATGGCCGAATTAGCTTTTGGCTCTGGACTTGTTCAGGGTCACGGCGGCGCGAATCAGGGCCTTCAACGCCTTCTCGTCGATCTTCTCGCCCTCGTGGACGTCGATCGCACGCCTCGTGTTCCCGTCAAGGCTGGAGTTGAAGAGGCCCGAAGGATCCTCCAGAGACGCCCCTTTGGCGAAGGTCATCTTCACGACGTTCTTGTAGGTCTCGCCCGTGCAGATCAATCCGTCGTGCGACCACACCGGAACCCCTCTCCACTTCCACTCCTCGACGACTTCGGGATCGGCTTCCTTGATCAAGGTACGGAGCCGGCTGAGCATCTCGCCCCGCCAGTCGCCCAGCTCCTTGATTCTCGCGTCGATCAGCTGAGAAGGAGACTTCGTCATACGCGCGCTATGACCAGAACTCGTCCCAAGCGTAGAGGTCGTGAAAGTGCTCTCGACCGTCAACAACCCGGCCGTCCTTGAGCTGGAAGACGATGCAGTTGCCGACGTCCAGGTGCTTGCCGTCTCGATCCGCGGTGCTGCGCTGGATGCCGACCACGCGGTCGTCGTCGTCCGAGAGCAGGTGCTGCAACTCGGCCCGGAAGGTGCCCCCTGTCTTCTGCGCCAGCTGGCCGAAGTAGGCCAAGGTCGCGTCGCGGCCCTGGTAGTCGTTGGCCATCGAGCTCCGCCCCGGCAAGTGCCACACAATGCTGTCGTCGAAGACTTCGATGAGCGTGTCCATGTCGCCCACATTGAAGGCCTCGTAGCCGCGCCGCATGACCGCCAGGTTTTCTTCTGCTCCCATTGATCTCTCCTGTTCGCCGATCTCAGTCGGCTGCGAACCTAACAGGCTGGGGCCGCCGCTGGCGGACCGACCCGCAGGCCAAAGCGAGATACTTCGCGGCCGATGTCGCAGGAGAACCTGGAGCTGATCAGAGCGGGTTTCGCCGCGCACAACCGTGGCGACCTCGATGCTCTGACCGACGTTTATGACCCTGACGTGGTGTTCGAGACGCTGCTCTTGGGGACCCACCGCGGCAACGAAGCCATACGTCTGATCTACGAGGAGAACCAAAAGACCCTGTCCGGGTACGACGTTGAACCCGTCGAGCTGATCGACTCCGGAGACCAGGTGGTCGCTGTGGCCCAGGTCACGGGAGTGGGGCCTGCGAGCCAGATCGCCATGGATGGAGACAAGTTCGCCTTCCTCTTCACGATCAAGAACGGGCGGGTGGTGCGAGAACAGGCCTTCCGAAACAGGGACGAAGCCCTCGAAGCCGCCGGGCTGCGGGACTGACGAAGCCTCCCTCGCGCGAGCAGCTTTCTGCCGGTTTTCTGGCACCCGGACCACGGGGGCGACTCCTCCCCCTTTCGACGCGAGATACTGCGCGGGCCATGTCGCCGGAGCGCGACGACACGTCCCACAGAGGAGGCAAAAGTTGATCCTGGCAACGACGACGGTCGAGGATTTCGACCGCTTCTTGAGCATCTTCTCAACCAAGGGCGCTGAAAAGCGAAAGCAGCACGGCTCCAAGGGTGCGACCGTCTTCCGCGATCCCAATGAGGACGACCGGGTCTGGGTGCTCTTCGACTGGGACCAGGAGGGCTGGCAGAACTTCGTCTCCGACCCCGAGGTCCCACCGATCATGCAAGAGGCCGGGCACAAGGGTAGGCCCCAGCCGGCGGACTTCGGCGGCCAATACGACGCCTAGCCCCAAGCCCCTCGTTCCGTAGCGGGCGAGGGCGAAGAACCTGTCTCCGCGCCGGCGGTGACGATCCGACCCTTGGAGGCGGGTCTCACCGCCGGCGGTAGCCGACGAAGCGGGCCAGCACGCCTTCAGCATGGCCGGCGGCCACGACGATCCGGTCGCGGGAGTCGATCGCCGCCGACCAGACCGAGCTGCTCCCGGACTCGGTCTTCACCCTGCCGTCCCGGCCGAACGAGCGGTCGAGGCTTCCGTTCGGCTTGTAGCGAGCGATCAGGAAGGACGTCACGCCACCGCCGCCGACGGCGACGATTCGCCTCCGAGAGTCGATCCCGACGAACCCGGCGCCGCCGTCGACGTTGCGCAAGGGGCCCGTGACCTTGCCATCGTTCGAGAACCTTCGGTCGAGGTTGCCGCTGGGCCCGTACCGAGCGAGCGCGAAGGCGTGGTTGGCGGCGAAGCCGGCGGCGACGATCCGCCCTCGGCGGTCGATCGCGATCGAGTTGAGCCCGCTGCGAGCGCCGAAATGCGTGGTCACCTTGCCGCCGACGCCGAAGGAGGGATCGAGGGTCCCGTCCGGTTCATAGCGCGCGAGCTCGAAACCTGGAGCGAACCCGTTGCAGGATCCGCAGCGGCTGGCAGGGGGCCCGCCGCCCCCGACCACGATCCGCCCTTGGGCGTCGATCGCCATCGAGTTGGCGTAGTCGCCGTCGGTCCCGAAGTCGGTCGTCACCTTGCCGCCGACACCGAACGAGGGGTCCGGGGTTCCATCCCACTTGAAGCGGGCCAGGGCGAAGTCGGCATCGCCGGCGTCGCTCTGCGTGTAGCCGACGGCGACGGGCCGGCGGGAGGAGTCGACCGTCACCCAGTTGGCGCTGGCGTGGGGGTCGCCGAAGTCCGTCGTCGCCTCGTCCCTGTCGAACGAGTGGTCGACGCGGCCGTCGGGCTTGTTCCGGGCGAGGGCGAAGACCTTATGTCGGCCGTAGTCGCCAGCGACGACGATCCTCCCGCGGTCGAACGTCAGGGATCGGTTGCTGATCCAGTTAGCGCGGTTGAACGCGTAGTCGGCTCTGCCGCTTGGGAGCGTGCGGACGAGGCACCCCGAGCCCGCGGTGACGATCCGGTGATGGGAGTCGATCGCGACCGAGGCGAAGTGGCCACCGTGGTAGCAGAAGCTCGTACGCACCTTGCCGTCGCCGCCGAGCGAGCGGTCGAAATCACCTGGCGCGGCGGCACCGGCGAGGGCAGGCACGAGGAGGGCGGCGGCCAGCAGCCCGAAGACGGGGACGTTGGCTAAGGAACGGCCGTCGCTCACGGTCCTATGGTCCCGCGCGCTGAACGGCTGACGATTACCCCTAGGTGTATACGGGCTACACCTAGCGCGACCGCCTTGCTACCGCCCGAGAGGCTAGCGGCCGAGGAGCCTCCCCAGCAGCCCACCGGAGCGGTTCTGCAGGTAGCACTGGTGGTACTCCTCGGCGCGCCAGAAGGGCTGGGCGGTCTCGATCGCGGTGACGATCGGGATTTCGGAAGCGATCCTGGGCACGCTCGATCACGCGCCGGGCAACCTCGGCCTGCTCGTCGGAGTGTGCGAAGACCACCGAGCGGTACTGGTCGCCGACGTCGAGCCCTTGGCGGTTGAGCTGGGTGGGGTCGTGGATCTCGAGGTACTTCTCCACCAGCTCCTCGTAGCTCACCTTCGAGGGGTCGAAGGTGACCTGGCACACCTCGACGTGGCCAGTCGTGCCGCTGCACACCTGCTCGTAGGTGGGATTGTCGACGTGACCGCCCTCATAGCCGACGGCGGTGTCGACGACGCCGGGAAGCTCCTGAAAGGCCGCCTCGACCTGCCAGAAGCAGCCGGCGCCGAAGGTCGCCTGCTCGGTCCTGGTCTCGGTCGTGCTCCTCGTCTCGGTCGTGCTCGCGTTGGCGCTCATCGCGCTCCTTCCACGTGGGTCTCCGTCAGTGATTCCAGCCTGACCGTTAGACCAGCGGGCGGCCGCGGCATTACACCGCGGCGCGCCCGCACGGAAGGGATCCGGCTCTCCCTACATGCCCTTGACCACGCCCACGGTATGACCCTCCGGGTCCTTGAACAGACCGATCTGCGGTCCGCCCGGGACGTCCATCGGGCCCATGAGCCGGGTGCCGCCAAGGCTCTCCGCCTTCTGCAGACTGGCCTCGATGTCGTCCGTCGCGACGTAGAACGTCAGCCAGCCGTCACTGCCCTCCTGTGCCGAGGCGACGCCGCCGCCGATGCCGATGCCCTCATCGGTCGTGTTGCCCTCCCGCTGGACGATCCCGTAGTTCATCTCGTTGTCCGCGTCGATCTGCCAGCCGAAGAGATCCGAGTAGAAGCTCTGAAGCTTCTCGCCGTCCTTGCCGATCACCTCGAAGTGCACTACCGCTTGACCCATTGCTTCTCCTTTCGGGCGCCACTGCGGCGCCTCGCTTCGTCGTACATACGTTTGAATCGGTTACCCGTTCCAGGGACGGATACCGGCCGCAGGCGGACGAAACGGGCCCGGCCTAGTCGTGCGGGCGGGCCATCTTGCGGTGGTCGAGGGCCTGCTCGAGGATCTCCTCGCTGACCCCCATCTCCCGAGCGACCTCGCGCAGCGGCCGATTCTGCTCGACCGCCGCATTGACGATCTCGGTCCCCCGGTCGTAGCCGATGTGAGGGTTGAGCGCCGCCGCCGTGGCCAGGGTCGCCTCGGCGTGCCGCTCCGCCACCTCCTCGTCGGCCTCGATGCCCTGCACGCACTTGGTGTCGAGCAGGCGACACGCCGAGCTGAGCAGCTTGATCGAGTCGAGCAGGTTGCGGGCGATCACCGGAACCCGCACGTTGAGCTCGAACTGGCCCTGCGAGCCGGCGACCGTGATCGCCGCGTCGTTTCCGATCACCTGCGCTCCAACCTGGATCGAGACCTCGCAGATCACCGGGTTGACCTTGCCGGGCATGATCGAGGAGCCCTTCTGGAGTGCCGGCAGGCGCAGCTCCCCGAGCCCGGCGCGCGGTCCCGAGCCCATGAGGGCGATGTCGCTGGCGATCTTCGTCAACGAGACGGCGACCACCTTCAGCGCCCCGGACAGCTCCACCAGCGCGTCGCGGTTGCCCTGCGCCTCGAACCGGTCGAGCGGCTCGGAGATCTCCAGCCCGGTGTCCTCGGTGAGCTTGGCGCGCACCCGTTGGGCGAACTCCGAGTGCGTGTTGAGGCCCGTGCCGGTGGCGGTCCCCCCGAGCGGGATCTGACCGACCCGCCCCAGGGTCGCGCGCACCCTGTCCGTGCCCAGCCTGATCTGAGCGGCGTAGCCGCCGAACTCCTGGCCGAGGGTGACGGGAACGGCGTCCATCAGGTGCGTGCGGCCGGCCTTGACCACGTCGGCGAACTCCTCGGCCTTGCGCTCCAGCGCCGAGGCGAGCCCATCCATCGCCGGCAGCAGGTCGTGGGTCACCTCGCCGAGGGCCGCCAGGTGGACGGCGGAGGGAAAGACGTCGTTCGACGACTGTCCCATGTTCACGTGATCGTTCGGATGGACGTCGTCGCCCGCGAGGTTCGCGATCACCTCGTTGGCGTTCGTGTGCGACGAGGTGCCGGAGCCGGTCTGGAAGACGTCGATCGGGAACTGGTCGTCGTGCTCGCCCGCCGCCACCGCGTCGCCGGCGGCCGCGATCCGCTCGCCGATCGAGGCGTCGAGCAGGCCGAGCTCGGCGTTGACCCGCGCCGCGGCGGCCTTGATTCGCCCCAGCCAGCGCACGACGGCGACCGGAATGGGCTCCCCGGAGACGGAAATTGGCGACCGCCTTGCGGGTCTCCTCGCCCCAAAGCTCCGTCGAGGTGTCGGTCGCCATGGTTTCCTCCGTTCGCCGTTTCCCGAACACCGGAGGCTATCGCCGCGGTGTCAGCCTCCGCTGCGGCCCGCCGCGTATCCGCGCGCGTAGGCAAGGCCGAACGCGCGGGCGCCGCGACCGGGCGGGCTTGGCGAAACGCGCGGCAGCCTGGATCCGCCGCACCAGGTCCGTGTGGATCCCGCTCGTCTCCGACGCCCCTGCCTGAACCGCGCCGACGAGATACCCCAGACGCAGCGTCTGCTCGCTCCCAGGGTCCTTCCGGGAGGCGGCCGACAGCACGGTTGCCGCCCGGACCAGGGACGCGCCCACGTCCGCCAGGTCTCCCGCCGACTGGTTCTCCACCAGGCAGTCGCTGATCGGCGTCTCGCCGGCGAGCCGCACCGCACCCGGCGCCCGGGCCAGCGCCTTCACGTACGCCGCGGCGGAGGCCAGGCAGGCCGCCGGCGTCGTGCCGCTGTCGCTCGAGCCGCAGCCCACGGAAACGAGCACGAGGACCATCAGGAGCGCGACCAGGCGACGCATCGCCCGGATGCTACGGACCCCCGGTACGCCGAGGCCGTGGAGCGCAGCCGCGCCTAGTCCCCGACCGTCAGCACGAGCTTCCCACGCACGTGGCCGCTCTCGCTGAGCTCGTGCGCGCGCTTCACGTCGGCGAGAGGCATCGCCTCGGCGATCTCCACGTGCACGTCTCCGCCTGCCATCAGCTCGGCGATCCTCGTCAGCTGCTCGCGCTTTGGGCTGTTGATGAGCAGCTCGGTGCGCACGCCGCGCTGGCGCGCGGCCTCCTCGGGCGGGGGGCCGGCGATGGTGACGAGGATCCCGCCCTCGCGCACGGCCGGCACCAGGGTCGAGGTGGTGTCGCCGCCGACGGTGTCGAGCGCGACGTCGGCGCCGCTCACCGCCTCGCCCACGTCCTGCTGCGTGTAGTCCACGTACTCGTCGGCGCCCAGCTCCAGCACGAAGTCGCGGTTGCGCGTTGAGCCGGTGCCGATCGCCCGCGCGCCCGCCACCTTCGCGAACTGCACGGCGAAATGCCCGACGCCGCCGGCGGCGCCCGCCACCAGAGCCGTCTGCCCGCTTTTGAGCCCGGCCCGGTCGAACAGGGCCTGCCAGGCCGTGACGCCCGCGATCGGAATCGTCGCCGCCTGCTCGTGACTCACGCCCTCGGGCTTCTTCGCGATCACCGCCGCGGAAGCGGTCGAATACTCCGCGTAGGCGCCGCTCGCCGACATGCCGAACACCTGGTCGCCGGCGGCGAAGCCCTCGGCGCGCGAGCTCTCGACCGTGCCCGACATGTCGATGCCGAGCACCCGCGGGAGCGGCCTTTCCATCAACCCCCGCCGGTCCTTCCAGTCGGCTGGGTTGACCGACGCTGCGTGAACCCTGATCAGCACCTCGCCGTCGCCCGGCTCGGGGCGGTCGGTCTCCTCGTAACGGAGGACGTCGGGGTCGCCGGTCTCGTGAATCATCACGGCTTTCATCGAGGTCTCCCGTCGGTGCGCGGATAGCCAGAGGCTGGTCAGCCCAGCTTGCAGAATGTAACGGGAGCGCATCCCGATCCGGCGCTCGATCGCGTCGAATACCGCGGCACACGAGCTCTCGCGCGCTGCTTGGCAGAATCAGGCGGCCATGGCCGCCTATCGCCCCGTAGACCCGAGGCAGTCCTTCCCCGAGCTCGAGGAGCGGATCCTCGCGCGGTGGCGCGAGCACGACGTGTTTCACCGCTCCCTGGCGCAGCGCGAGGGCGCCCCGGTGTGGAGCTTCTACGAGGGGCCGCCGACCGCCAACGGCAAGCCCGGCTCGCACCACGTCCTGTCGCGCGTCTTCAAGGACATCTACCCCCGCTACCGGACCATGCGCGGGCCACCTGGTGCCCCGCAAGGCGGGCTGGGACTGCCACGGCCTGCCGGTCGAGCTGGAGGTCGAGCGGGAGCTGGGGATCTCCTCGAAGGCCGAGATCGAGGCGTACGGGATCGCCGAGTTCAACCAGCGCTGCCGCGAGTCGGTGTTCCGCTACGTGGAGGAGTGGAACCGGCTGACCGAGCGGATCGGCTTCTGGATCGACCTCGATGACGCCTACGCGACGCTCACCAACGACTACATCGAGTCGGTCTGGTGGTCGCTGCGCAGGATCTGGGACGACGGCCGCCTGTACGAGGCGCACAAGGTGGTCCCCTACTGCCCGCGCGACGGCACGGCGCTCTCATCGCACGAGGTCGCCCAGGGGTACGAGGACGTCGAGGACCCCTCGGTCTACGTGAAGCTTCCGGTGCAGCGAGCTCCCCGGCGAGGGAAGCCCGCTGGAGCCCGGCGACCAGCTGCTCGTCTGGACCACCACGCCGTGGACGCTGATCTCCAACGCGGCGGTCGCCGTCGGCCCCGAGATCGAGTATGCGCGAGCGCGGGTACGAGCCACAGACCCGGCCGCAGCGGAGGCGAAGCCGAGCATGCGGGCGGAAGGTGATGTGCTGGTGGTCGCCGCGCCGCTGGTCGAGCGGGTGCTCGGAGAGGGCGCCGAGGTGCTCGACCGCTTTCCGGGGAGCGCGCTGGCGGGGACCGCTTACGAGCCTCCCTTCGACTACATCACCGACTACGGGCCACGAGGCCACACCGTGCTCGAGGCCGACTTCGTCGCCACCGACGAGGGCACCGGGCTGGTGCACACGGCGATCGCCTTCGGCGAGGAGGACTTCCGGCTCGGCGAGCAGTACGGGATCACGCTTCAGAACCCGGTGCTCGCCGACGGCACCTTCGACGAGCGGATCGCCGACTTCGCGGGCCAGTTCGTAAAGGACGCCGACCCGGCGATCGTCGAGGCGCTTCGCGACCGCGGCCGGCTGCTCCGCGCCGAGCGCTACCGCCACTCCTACCCCCACTGCTGGCGGTGCGGAACGCCGCTGCTCTATTACGCGAAGTCGAGCTGGTACGTGCGGACCACCGACGTGCGCGACCGCATGCTGGCCGAGAACGAGACGATCGGCTGGCACCCCGAGCACATCAAGCACGGCCGGTTCGGCAAGTGGCTCGAGGGCAACGTCGACTGGGCGCTCTCGCGCGAGCGCTACTGGGGCACGCCGCTGCCGATCTGGGAGTGCCAGTCCGAGGACTGCGAGGAGCGCTTCTGCGCCGGGTCGGTCGCCGACCTTCGCGAGCGCGGCGGGCAGGTGCCCGACGACCTGCACCGCCCCTACATCGACGAGGTCACGCTGCGCTGCGAGTCCTGCGGCGGGGAGATGCGCCGCGTCCGCGTCACGATCGACGCCTGGTACGACTCGGGCTCGATGCCGTTCGCGCAGTTCCACTACCCGTTCGAGGGAGAGGAGTCGTTCAACGACCGCTTCCCGGCCGAGTTCATCAGCGAGGCGATCGACCAGACCCGCGGCTGGTTCTACTCCCTGCTGGCGATCTCGGTGCTGATCTTCGACCGCACCAGCTACCGGAACTGCGTCGTCCCGGGCCTGATCCTGGACCCCGAGGGCCAGAAGATGTCCAAGAGCCGCGGCAACATCGTCGACCCGTGGGAGGTGATCGGCCGCCACGGCGCCGACGCCTTCCGCTGGTACTACCTCACCGCCCAGCAGCCCTGGGCCGGTTACCGCTTCTCCACCGACACGGTCGGCGAGGCCGTGCGCCAGTTCATGCTCACGCTCTGGAACACGTACTCGTTCTGGGTGCTGTACGCGAACGCCGAGGGGCTCGGCGCCCACCGAGTCGTGGACGTCCGCGGGTCTCGAGGGCGCCGGCGATCTCGACAGGTGGGCGCTGTCCCGGCTGCAGGGAACGATCGCCACCGTGATCGAGCGCATGGACGCCTACGACTGCACCAGCGCCGGCCAGGCGATCGCCGACTACGTCGAGGAGCTGTCCAACTGGTACGTGCGCCTGTCGCGGCGCCGCTTCTGGGAGGGCGACCGGACGGCATTCGCCACCCTGCGGCGGTGCCTGCTGGACACCGCGGCGCTGCTCGCCCCGTTCACGCCGTTCGTCGCCGACGAGATCCACGTCAACCTCACGGCCGGCGCGGGCGATGACTTCGGTGAGCTCCCCGACTCGGTGCACCTGCGCGACTTCCCGGAGCCCGACAGCTCGCTGGTCGACGAGCCGCTCGAGGCGGCGATGGAAGCCGTTCGTCGGACGATCGAGCTCGGTCGTGCGGCACGTGCGCAGGCCGCGCGTCAAGGTTCGCCAGCCGTTGCGCCGGGCGATCGTCGTCGCCAACGACGCCGAGCGTGCGGCGATCTCGAGCCGGGGCGGACATCGTCACCTCGGAGCTCAACGTCAAGGAGCTGGACTTCGTCAGCGACGAGTCCGACGCTCGTGAGCTATGAGGTGAAGCCCAACTACCGCTCGCTGGGCCCGCGCTTCGGCAAGCAGATGCCGCAGGTCGCCGCCGCGGTCGAGGCGCTCGACGCCGACGAGGTCGCCGAGGCGATCAACGGGGAGCTCCAGGTCGGGATCAACGTCGACGGCCGTGAGCACACGCTCGGACCCGACGACCTGACGCTGGTCCTGGAGCCCCTGGACGGGTATCAGGTCGAGGCGCAGGCCGGTCACGCGGTGGCGCTCGACCTACAGCTCGACGACGAGCTCCGCCGCGAGGGACTGGCGCGCGAGATCGTCCACGCGGTGCAGAACGCCCGCCGCGAGGCCGGCCTCGAGGTCACCGACCGGATCGCGCTGACGCTGGGAGGTGACGCGGAGCTGCTGGAAGCCGCGCAGGCCCACGAGGCCTACCTGGCCGGCGAGACGCTCGCCACGTCGGTCTCCTATGACGGCGCGGAGGCCGACGCGAAGACCGAGATCGAGGGCCGCGAGCTCCAGATCGCCGTGGAGCGATCGGGCCGGGCGGGCCACTGACCCCGATCGCGGCGGTCATCTTCGACCTCGACGGGGTCCTGATCGACTCCGAGCGCGCGTGGGCGGAGGTTCGCGAAGCAGCTGACTCGCAGAGTCGGGCGGCCGCTGGCACGAGGGCGCGCAGGAGGAGATGATGGGCATGAGCTCGACCGAGTGGTCGCGCTACATGCACGATCGAGCTCGGCGTGCCGATGGAGCCCGACGAGATCTCGCCGCCGTGGTCGAGGGACTCAAGGCCCACTACCGGCGCCAGGTCCCGCTGCTGCCCGCACGCCGTCGAGACCGTGCGCGCGCTCGCCGAGCGCTGGCCGCTGGCGGTCGCCTCCTCCGCCAATCGGCCGCTGATCGACCTCGTGCTGGAGCTCGCGGGCATGGCCGGGCTCTTCCGGGCAACGGTCTCGTCCGAGGAGGTGCCGCGGGGAAAGCCGGAGCCGGACGTCTACATCGAGGCTGCTCGGCGGCTGGAAGCCGCTCCGGAGCGGTGCGTCGCGGTCGAGGACTCCACCAACGGGATCCGGTCGGCGAGCGCCGCCGGGATGCGGGTGGTCGCGGTGCCGCGGCCGGACTTCCCGCCATCGGCCGAAGCCCTGAGCGTCGCGGACGCGGTCCTCGACTCGCTGGCCGAGCTCGAGGCGACGCTGGGCGAGCTGACCTGAAGACGGGCGGCCTGGGGACGCGAGCGTCTGCTAGGCGGCGAGCGCCGGCTCGAGCTCGGCCTCGAGACGTCGCTTCGGCATCGCGCCGATCACGCGCTTGGCCTCGGCGCCGTCGCGGAACAGGATCAGGGTCGGAATCGAGAGGACCTCGAAGCGCGCCGCGGTCTGCTGGTTCTCGTCGGTGTTGATGCTGACGATGGCGAGATCCTCCCGCTCGGCCGCCATCTCCTCGAGGATCGGGTGAACGACGCGGCAGGGACCGCACCACGGCGCCCAGAAGTCCACCAGCACCGGCTGCTCGGACTCGAGCACCTCAGACTGGAAGTTGCCGTCGGTCACGTCGGGGAGCTTCCCAGTCACTTCTGTTCTCCTGATCGCTCGGTCTGCATCGTCTCTCGCCGGCCGTCCAGCTCGACCTCGCCATTACTATACAAAAGATAGTGGCGGCCGAGGAAAGGCCGCCCCGGCGGGCGCCAAGGATATGCGGATCGGGAGCCGGCGGTCGCCGGGTTCGCGACCGCAGCGTCGCGGTGCGCGGCGCCTCGCCGCGTTCAGCGCGGATTCGCCGCTCGCCTGCGCGGGAATAGGTTTGGGGTATGCGAAACGCCGAGATCGCCGACGCGATGGCCGAGCTGGCCACGCTGTACGAGCTCGACGGGGCGATCAGGTACCGGGTCCTCGCCTATCGCGAGGCGGCTCGCGTGATCCGGCAGAGCCCCGTCTCGGTCGAGGAGCTTGCCCGCGCCGGCCGGGCGACCGAGCTGCCCGGCGTGGGCAAGACGCTCGAGCAGAAGATCCTCGCGCTGGTCGACGACGGCGAGATCCCATCCGCCGCAAAGCTGAAGCGAAAGTTCCCGCCCTCGCTGATCGAGGTGACCATGGTCCCCGGAGTGGGCGCGAAGACCGCGCGTCGCCTCTACGACGAGCTCGGCGTCTCGAACCTCGAGGACCTGCGCGCCGCCGCCGAGCAGGAACGGATCCGCGAGCTCAAGGGCCTGGGGCCGAAGGTCGAGGAGAACGTCCTGGCGTCGCTCGGCAAGCTCGCCGACCGAAGGCCCGCCGAGCGGCTGCTCCTGTCCCAGGTGCTGCCGGTGGCCGAGCGGCTGAAGGACGACCTTCGCGCCCACCCCGCAAGCGACGCGGTCGAGGTCGCGGGCTCCGCACGGCGGCGAACCGAGACCTGCCACGACATCGACCTGATCGCCACCGCCAGCGAGCCGGCGGCGCTGGCGCAGGCGCTTCGTGGACCATCCGCTGGCGGCGACCAAGGGCTCGTCCGGCGCCGGCGGAGCCCGAATCACGACCCACAACGGGATCGCCGTCGACCTGCGAATCGTCGCCCCCGACGCCTATGGAAACCTGCTTCAGCACTTCACCGGGTCGGCCGAGCACAACGTCGAGCTGCGCGAGCGCGCCGTCAGGATGGAGCTCTCGGTCTCCGAGCACGGGATCACCGACACCGCCACCGGCGAGGTCGCCCGCTACGCGACCGAGGCCGAGGTCTACGAGCGCCTCGGTCTCGCCTACATCGAGCCCGAGCTGCGGGAGGCCAACGGCGAGATCGCCGCCGCGGCCGCCGGCACCCTGCCCGATCTGGTCGCCAAGGAGGACCTTCGCGGCGACCTGCATTGCCACACGACGCTCTCCGACGGCCACGACACGCTCGAGGCGATGGCGGAGGCGGCGCGGGCCCGAGGCTACGCCTACCTCGCCGTCACCGACCACTCGGCCAGCCACGGCTTCGGCGACCACGTCTCGCCGAAGCGGTTGCTGGAGCGGATCGAGGAGGTGCGGGCGTTCAACTCGGGTCGCCGCGGCTTCCGGCTGCTCGCCGGCTCGGAGGTCAACATCCTGCCCGACGGCTCGCTCGACTACGCGGACGATCTGCTGGCCGAGCTCGACTGGGCGATCGGCAGCGTCCACACCTCGTTCAAGATCTCTCGGCGAGCGATGACCGAGCGTGTCCTGGCGGCGATCGAGCACCCGCTCGTCGATTGCATCGGCCACCTCAGCGGGCGCCTGATCAACAAGGCGAGCCCCCTACGACATCGACGTCGAGCGGGTGGTCGAGGCCGCGGCCCGCACCGGCACGATGCTCGAGATCAACGGCAACCCCAACCGTCGCGACCTCTCCGAGCGCCACGCCCGGCTCGCCGCGGAGGCCGGCGCGTTGATCTGCGTCAACACGGACGCCCACCGCGTCGCCACCCTGGACAACGTGACCTACGGGATCGCCACCGCGCGCCGCGCGTGGTTGACCGCCGATCAGGTCGCCAACACGCGCGCCTGGCGCGAGTTCGCTCGGCTTCGCAAACGGGAGCGGCGGTAGCCGCGAGACCGCCCGCATCCGTGTCCTCGCAGCAAGATAGTTTGCTACGCTAATTAGCAATGGTAAGCACAGCGCGCAGAAGTCGCGGACCAGCGGGTGGTCGACGTGGCCGCTCAGCTGCGTGTGGCGATCTTCCGAACGGCCCGGCGACTGCGGCAGGAGGCCGGCGTGGACCTGGGCCCCGCCCTGATCGCCGCGCTCGGAACGATCGAGCGCCACGGACCGCTGACCCCAAGCGAGCTGGCCGATCTGGAGCGCGTGCAGCGGCCCACGGCCACGCGAATGGTCACTCGCCTCGGAGTGGAAGGGCTGATCTTGCGTGCCCGCGACCCCGCCGACGGGCGTTCCTCGCTCGTCAGCACGAGCCCCCGCGGCCGGGAGCTGCTGCGCCGCCTGCGTACGCGCAGGACCGCCTACCTCGCTCGCCGGCTGCGCGAGCTGGGCCCGGACGAGGTCGCGGCGCTGGGACGCGCCGCCGAGATCCTCGAGCGCCTCCTCGAGGGTGAGCGCCGTTGAGCAAGGCGCTACGCCGTTCGTTCACCTCCCTTGCAGTCCCGAACTACCGCCGCTACTTCGCCGGTCAGCTCGTCTCGCTGAGCGGCAATTGGACCCAGGTGGTCGCCGAGATGTGGCTGATCCTGGCGCTGACCGGAAGCGGCCTTGCGGTCGGGGTGACCTCGGCGCTTCAGTTCCTGCCGCTGCTTCTGTTCGGCGCCTGGGGAGGGCTGCTCGCCGATCGCTTTCCGAAGCGCTCCCTGCTGATCGTCACCCAGACGCTGATGGCGCTCCCCGCGCTGGCGTTGTGGGCGGTGACGAGCGCCGGCGTGGTCGCGCCGTGGATGGTCTTCGCCCTCGTCTTCGCCCGCGGGGCGATCACCGCGGTCGACAACCCCACCCGCCAGAGCTTCGCGATCGAGATGGTGGGCGCCGATCGGGTCGTGAACGCGGTCAGCCTCAACAGCGTCCTGATCCATTCCGCCCGGATCCTGGGGCCGGCGACCGCCGGAATCCTGATCGCCACGTTGGGGGTCAGTACCTGCTTCCTGGTGAACGCGCTCTCGTTCGGCGCCATGGTGATCGCCCTGCGGAGCATGGAGCCTCGCGAGCTCCGCCGCCCGCCCACCGCCGCCCGCGGCCCGGGCGCCATCCGGGCGGCCCTGCGCTACGTGCGGCGGACGCCCGCTCTGGCGATCCCGCTGGCGATGATGGCCTTGGTCGGGACCCTGGGCTACAACTTCCAGGTCATCCTGCCGCTGCTGGCGCGGTTCAGCTTCGACGGCGGCGCCTCGGCGTACACCGTCCTGGCGGTCGCCATGGGTGCCGGCGCGGTTCTCGGCGCCCTGGTCGCGGGGGCGCGGGGGCGCGTCGGGCCCGGCCTGCTGGTTGTCGCCGCGTTCGGCTTCGGGGCCGCGGCGCTGATCGCCGCCGGCGCCCCCACGCTGACGCTCGAGGCGATTGCGCTCGTCCCCCTGGGCGCCGCCAGCGTCACCTTCGCGGCGGGCATCAACTCCTCGCTCCAGCTCTCTGCGGAGCCGGCGATGCGCGGCCGGGTGATGGCGCTGTACTCGGTGGTCTTCCTCGGCTCGACCCCGATCGGCGGCCCGATCGCCGGCTGGCTCAGCCAAGCGATCGATCCGCGGGCGGCCCTGGTGCTGGCGGGCGCCTCCGGAGTGATCGCGGCGATCGGCGCCCGCGCGGCCTTCGCGCGCGTGGAAGCTCCCGCCGCTCCGCGCCACGCCGGCGAGCGGCCCCACGCGGGGCGATCCCACTCGGCTAGGCCTCGCTGGCGTCCCGCGGCGGCGGCGGAGGATGGCCGGCCGGCATGCGATCGCGCCCCAGACCGGGTGTCCGGATCAGCTTGATCGGCTCCAGGGCCGAGGTCGGGTCAACGTAGAAGCGCACACCGTCGCGCTCCTCGATCGCGGTCACCGCACGCTCACGGTTTCGCCAGGCGAGGGCGTTCAGGATCGCGAAGCCGGCCCCAACCGCGGCGACCTGGGGAAACAGCCACGCCAGGCCGCCGACGACGATTGCGAAGGCGGCGATCGGCCACAGCCGCATGAATGCGATTCGTCCCGGGCTGTCGGTGGGCAGCAAGGTGGCCGTTCGGGCCGACGCCAGGGCGCGCGCCATCGCCTCCCCCGCCCGCGGGGAGCTTCCAAGGTAGAGGCCGAGGCCGGCCGCGACCGTCCACCAGCCGCCGGCGAAGATCAGCGTCGTGTAGTCGCCGTCCTGCTTGGCCGCAACCACCGTGACCGCACCCAGCGCCGTCGCCGATCCTCCGATCAGCAGCACGGTCACCCGCAGGAGGTCGACGAACAGCATCAGTCGCGTGCCGCGCCCGAGGCGCCGTCCGTGGGCTGCGCCAGCGCAGTCAGCACTCCAACGAACTCCTCGGGGCCGGCGACGACGGCGTCAGCCTGCTCGGAGAGCTCCGGCGGGCCCTCGGCGGAGCCGATGCCGATGCAGACCGCGCCGCGCAGCCTGCCCGCGTCGACCAGCGAGCGCAGCGCCCGGAAGGCGTCGAGGTCGGTGCGGTCGTCGCCGGCGAACAGCGCCTGCTCGATCCGATGGTCGGCGAGCAGCCGCTTGACAGCGGTGCCCTTGTCGATCCCGGAGGTGGGGCGGATCTCCAGCACCTTTCGCCCCCAATGCGGCTCGAGGCCCGCGTGGCGGGCCTCCGTCGGCGATCTGGCGAGCCCGCTCCTCGGCGGCTTCCTCGTCGCCGGCACCACGCCAGTGAAGCGCCTGGATCGGCCCCTTGTCCTCGAGCCGCAGCCCGGCGGCGCCCAGGGCGTCCGGTTCCAGCTCGAGCACGAACTGGCGCACGGCCCGGCCCCCCTCCTCGACCGCTGGCTCGAGGATCGCCTCGCTGGCGCCCGGCATGAGCAGCTCCAGGCCGTGGTTGCCCGCGTACGCGAGCTCGTCGACTCCCACCAGCCTGCGCGCCTCGACCGCCCGCCGCCCCGAGACGCAGGCCACGAGCGCGGTAGCGCCGCGCCAGCTCGCGAAGCAGCTCTTGCGTTCGCGCCGGCACGGCGGCGTCCTCGGGGTCGCCGACGATGGGCGCGAGCGTCCCGTCGACGTCGCAGAGCACGGCTGCGGAGGCGGGATCGGAGCGCAGGGGCGCAATCAGCTCGGCGATCCGCGGGGCGACGGCCTGCGACGGCGGTCACGGTGGCGGTGCGGTGGCGGCCATCACGGCCACTAGTATCGCCGCCCGTGGCCCGTGACCGACTCCTGAAGCTGGTGGCGATCGCCACCGCGGCGGGGGCCTTCAGCGGCCTGCTCGGGGTCGGTGGGGGGACGGTGATCGTGCCTCTCTTGATCCTCTGGCTCGGCTACGGCGAGCGCGAGGCGACCGGCACCAGCCTGGCGGCGATCGTGATCATCGCCGCCTACGCGACCGCCGGGCAGGCGCTGTACGGGAACGTCGACGTGGCCAAGGGAGCGCTGGTCGCGGTCCCGGCACTGGGCGGCGTCGTGGCCGGCACGGCGCTCCAGCAGCGCATTCCCGAGCGGGCTGTGGCGTTGCTCTTCGCGGCGCTCCTGATCGCGACCGCCATCGACCTGATCGTCTCCTGATGGAGTACGTGGCGGCAGCCCTGCTGGGATTCGCAGGCGGCACCCTCGGCGGGCTGGTCGGCGTCGGCGGCGGGATCGTCTTCGTCCCGGCGCTGGCGATCTTCCTCGACCAGTCCCAGGTCCACGCCGAGGCGACCTCGCTCTTCGCGATCGTCTTCGTTGCGGCGCTGGGAGCCTGGCGCCAGCATGGCTACGGAAACGTCCGGGTGCGCGACGGGATCGTCCTGGGCTTGCTGTCGCCGCTTGGCGTGGCCGCGGGGGTTCTGATCTCGAACGCCGTCTCGGAGCGCACCCTCGAGCTTTTCTTCGCCGCGCTCGCCCTCGTGTTCGCCGCCCAGCTCCTGCGCCGAGCGCTGACGACCCCGCGAAGCCAGGAAACGTCCTAAGACGGCCGGCGAATGGCGACTAAGTGGCGGTATGCGCCACTAAGTCGCCAATTCG
This sequence comes from uncultured Actinomycetes bacterium, assembly GCA_963702805.1. Taxonomy (GTDB): domain Bacteria; phylum Actinomycetota; class Thermoleophilia; order Solirubrobacterales; family 70-9; genus AC-56. The sequence goes on from CAVPEC010000007.1 coordinate 288,922, forward strand.
GCCACCGACGCTGTCTAGAGCCCGTGCTCGAGGGCGCCCTTGACGGACGCGTCGAGGGCGTTCAGGCGGTAGAGCGCCAGCGCCTCGGCCGAGGCGAAGCCGCGCCCTCCCGAGCCAGCGCCCTGTCGGGCGCGACCCGGGCCGGCCTCGGGCCCGTGGTGGGAGAGCACGCAGTGAAGCAGCGCCAGCCGGCGCTCGGCGGGGAGCCCGCCCGCCGCACCGGCGACCATCTGGGCTCCGATCGCCAGGTGGCCGAGCAGCCGGCCCTCCTCGCTGATCCCGAACTCCGCCGCGTAGGTGAACTCGCGCGTCTTGCCGACGTCGTGGACGAGCGCCGCCGCCATCAGCAGGTCGGAGTCGAGCCGGGGATGGAGCTGGCACAGCTCGCCGACCAGCGTCCCCACGGAGACCGTGTGCTCGACGCAGCCCACCCAGGTAGGCGTGGTGGCCGCCTCTCGTGCACGGCGCGCGGCGAAAATCCGCTGCCACCGGCTCGGCGAAGAGAAGCCGCTCGACGACCCCGCGCAGGCCGGGGTCGTGGACCTCGCGGGTCAGGTGCTCGAGGAAGCCCTCGAGCTCCTCGACCGAGCGATAGGCGGCGGGCAGGAACTCGGCCGGGTCGAACGACCCAGGTTCCAGCCGGCGCACGTCGTCGAGCTCGGCGGCCAGCTGTCCCCTGATAGCGCTCGAGCTTGCCGCGAACGAGGACCGCGTCGCCCCGTTCGAAGCGCAGACCGATCCGGTCGGCCTCGCGGAAGACCCGGGCCGGAAGGGTGCCGGTGCGGTCCCGCAGCTCGAGCGCCAGGTAGGCGCCTCCGTTGCGAGCCGTCAGCCGGTCCTTGCGCACGCACGCGTAGCGACCCTCGAACCGCTGGCCGGGGCGCAGCTCCGCGATCGCGGCCCCAGCCCCGTCCTCGGTTGAGATCGCCACCGCCGCTTCCACACCACGATCGTGAACGCCGGGCCGGACGGTTCGGGAGTCGTGCCGGCGGCCTGTCGCCGGCTTGATTCGCGCGGATTCCGGGTAGGCTCGCGCCATGGACCCGGTGATCTGGGAGGACGATCCGCCCGAGCTTCGCTCGCCCGTCCTGGTGTGCGCCTTCGCGGGCTGGAACGACGCCGCGAGCGCGGCGAGCGCGGCGCTGGAGGCGGTCGCCGCGTCGCTCGAATCGGAGGTCGTGGCCCGGATCGACCCGGAGGAGTTCTACGACTTCCAGGTCAACCGGCCGACGATCCGCCTGGTCGAGGGACAGACACGCCAGATCGACTGGCCGGCGAACACCCTGCTGACGGTCCGCGTGCCCACCGCGGAGCGCGATCTGGTGCTGCTCAGCGGGATCGAGCCCAATGTTCGCTGGCGCACCTTCGCCGAGGCGATCCTCGCGGCCGCCGAGACGGCTCGGGGTGGAGATGGTGATCACGCTCGGCGCCCTGATCGCCGACGTCGCACACACGCGTCCCGTGCCGATCACCGGCCTCGCTTCCGACGCCGACTCTGGTCGAGCGGCTCGGCCTCAGCCGCTCCAGCTACGAGGGCCCGACCGGGATCGTCGGCGTCGTCCACGACGCCTGCCGGCGGCGCGAGCTGACCTCGGCGAGCCTCTGGGCCGCGGTTCCGCACTACGTCGCCGCGGTGCCCAACCCGAAGGCGGCGCTGGCGCTGTTGCGCCGCCTGGAGGGCCTGACGGGCATCGCCGTCGAGGCCTCGGAGCTCGAGGACGCGACCGCGCGCTTCGACGAGCAGGTCGACCGCGCGGTGTCCGCGAATCCGGAGATCGAGGAGCTGGTCCGCAACCTGGAGGCGGCGCAGGAGGGCGAGTTCGAGCCCAGCCAGGACGTCCCCTCGGCCGACGACATCGCTCAGGAGTTCCAGCGCTTCCTCCGCCAGCGCGGCACGGACAAGAACTAGGGACGGGACCGCCGGATTGCGGCCGGCGGCTCAGGCCTCCGAGGCCGGGCAGATCAGGCGGTAGTCGCACCAGCTGCAGATCTCATACGACGGACGGGGCTCGAAGTCCTGGCCCTCGATCCCGGCCGCCACCTCCAGCACCGTGCGCTCGACCCGCTCGGCGTCGTCGGGCGCCGCCGGCACCGGCACCCGCTCGTCCTCGAGCACGTACCAGTAGCTGCCGAGCTCGGTCTCGACCTGCCACGCCTCGCGGGCGCCGAGCCGGTACAGCGCCAGCTGCACGTCCTCGCCCGAGCCGGTCCTGCTGCTCGCCCGTCTTGTAGTCGATCAGCTCGTAGCCGCCGTCGGGCAGCTGGTCGACCCGATCCACCCGGCCGCGGAGCCGGTGGGAGCCGATCGCGAAGGAGAAGCTCCGCTCCAGCCAGACGGGCCGCGACTCGGAGCGAAGGTGGTGCTCGTGGTAGCGGGCCAGCGCCGCCACCGCCCGGTCGCGGTACTGGAGCTCGTCGTCGGAGGAGCCGAACCCGGTGCGCCGCCAACCCGCCTCGAACAGCGCCAGCAGCCGATCGAGGCTCCCAGCGGGAGACGGCGGCTGGGCGCCCGACCCCGCGGCCTGGCTGAGCGCTTCGGCGCGCAGCTGCTCGGAGTGAAAGCGCTCCAGCACCTGGTGGATGAGGATGCCGAACCGCTGGTTGATCGTCGGCTCCTGCGGGATCGCGAACACCCGGGCGAACTTGTACTTCAGCGGACAGGTCCGGTAGAGGTCGATGTCCGACGCCGAGAGCGCCAGGCCGTCGCCGCGGCGAGGGATGAACTGCTCCAGCGACGGCTCGCGCCGCGCGGCGACGAGCTCGCGGCGGGCCGTCAGGTCGCGCTCTTCGCCGATCACGTACTCGTCGAGCGTCGACGCCTCGAGTGCCGCCCGCTGCTCCGGCGAGGCGACTCGGCCAAGCAGCTCGTTCAGCGCCACGAGCGCCTCGGCGGCGGGCTCCGCGCCGGGCCGCTGGACCAGCGCCGCGAGCTTGATCAGCTCCAGGTAGCGCGCCACCGCCTGGGTCACGTCCTCGGACGTGTCCAGGCGCATCTCCGAGAGCGCCGACCCCGCCCGCCAGGACGCCTCGAGCACCTCGTCGCGAAGCATCCGGTAGGTCGAGTGGAGCCCCTCGGCGGGCCCGAACAGCTCCTCGGTGTGGATCTCCTCCTCGGCGCCCAGCGCATCGCGGGCGGCCTCGTAGAACGGAGAGGGCGGCACCGGTCCCTCACCCGTCGTCTCCGGCCAGGAGAGGACCAGGGCGCGACGGGCGCGGGTCATCGCCAGGTACGCGAGGTGGGCCGGGCGAGGCGAGGCGCCGGAGCGCATCGTGGGCGAAACACCGTCCGCATCCGGCGGCTCGGCGAGCAGCTTCACCGGGATCCAGGCCGCGCCCGGGTCGCGCCCGGCGATCGCCCCGCGATCGCAGGCCGAGCAGGTAGACGTGGTCGAACTCGAGGCCCTTGACCTGCTCGGGCTCGGCCAGCACGACCTCCCCGGCGGGCGGGGTCGCCGCATCGTCGGGGTCGAGCTCGCCCGCGTCGGCGACCGCGGTCAGGTGGCGGACGAAGTCGCGCACCGATCCCCGGGGCTCCCGGCGCGTCCACGCCGCGGCGAGCTCCGAGAGGCGCGAGAGGCTCTGCAGCCGCTCGGCGGCCTCGGGGGTGGCGACGAACAGCCGATGGCGTCGCAGGCCGATGCGCTCGATCAGGCGCCGCACGAAGACGTCCGCCCGAATCTCCTCCAGCGCCGCCGCCGCGGCGCGCTGGAGCTTCAGGAAGGCCTGGATCCGATCGCGAGCCTCGGGCGGCAGCTGGGGGCTCTCCAGGGCGGCCTCGAGCGCCGAGATCATGTCGAGCTTGCGTCGCCGCGCGATCGCCGTGCACCGCGCCAGGTCGATCGAGCGAAGCTCGACGGGCGGCCGGGTCACCGCCCGGACGACCGCCGCCGAGTCGGTCGGATCGGCGAGCATCCGCAGCCAGGCGAGGACGTCGCGCACCTCGGGACGCTGGAAGAGAGCGGCGTCGCCGGCGAACCGGAACGGCACCCGGCGCTCCTCGAGCGCTGCCGCCACCAGGCGCGCCTCGCGCCACCCGGAGCCGACGATCACGCAGACCGCCTCCGGCCGCACCTCGCCGGCCGCGAGCAGATGCTCGATCTCCCGCGCCGCGGCCTGGGCCTGCGCGCGCTCGCCGCTGCAGCGCCAGAACCTGACCCGCGCCTCCTCCGCGTCCTCAGCCGTCGGTTCGCCGCCGGCCCCGGCAGCCGCATCTTGGGGCAGGGCAGCGATCGCCGCGGCGGCGCGGGCGATCGACGGGCCGAAGCGAAGGGGCCGGTCGAGGACGACCTGCTCCGCATCGGGGTGGCTGTCGATGAACGAGGGGGCGGGGTCGCGGACCGCCAGCGCGGGCCGGCGAATCGCCTGACCCAGGTCGCAGGCGCAGACCAGGTTGCCGTGCTCGGCCGCCAGCGCCTCCACCAGGGCGCGATGAGCCGCTCCCGCGTCCTCGAGCTCGTCGACCATCACGAAGGGGAAGCGCTCCGCCAGCGCCCCGCGGACGTCTGCCCGCTCGCCGAGCAGGCGCTCGAGCTCGATCACCAGGTCGCCGGCGTCGAGGCTCCCGCACATCGCGCAGGACGCGATCGTGGCTCGCGTAGAGGTCCGCGAACTCCCGCTCGCGCCGGGCTCGCTCGCGCTCGGCCGCGCCCTGCGCCTCGCGCTCGCGCTCTTCGGCCCAGTCGCGCAGCCGGCCGGGGGTGATCCGCTCCGCCTTCAGCGCATCGATGCGGCGCAGGAGCCTGGCCAGCAGTCCAGCCGGGTTGCCGCGGATCTCGTGCCTGCGCAGCGACAGCTCGTCGAGCCGGTCCAGCAGCATCGCGAGCCGGTCGGCGGCGCGGACGGTGGCGAAGAAGGGGTCGAGCCCCGCCTCGAGAGCGTGCTCTCGAAGCAGCCGCTCGGCCAGCGACCTCATAGGTCGAGATCCAGAGCTCCTCGTAGGGAAGCTCGATCAGGGCGGCCGACCGCGCCCGCAGGCGGTCGCTGCCGCGCGGGAACGCGTCAGCACCATGACCCGCTCGGGAGCCGTCCCCGCGGCGCTCAGCCGGGCAAGCCGGGCCGCGAGCGCCTCGCTGCGCCCCGAGCCGGCCGCGCCGACCACCAGCATCGCCCCGGACCCGTGCTCGACCACCCGTCGCTGGGCGTCCGTGAGCCGCATCCCGAGGCCGGCGGGGTCTCCCTCCATCGGCCTAACGCTAGCGATCGGGCAAGCATCACCGGCGGGCCGGCGTCGCCCGAGCCAGGCACGGCACCCTCTAGCATGGCCACGTGGCGCGCAAGCAGTCCTCCGAACGGGGCGGCGCCGCGCCGAGCGCGAACGCGGGCGAGATCGATTGGCTCTCCGCGTGCCGGCGCATGGTCGCCGCCCAGCGCGAGCTGTTCGCCGAGCAGCGCGGCATCGCCGCCCGCACGGTCTACGTCGGAATCGGCGAGGGAGGCGACCGCACGCTCGCCATCGACCGCCACTGCGAGGACATCGTGTTCGCCGAGCTGGAGCGCCTGCACGCCGAGGGGCACCAGTTCAGGGCGATCTCCGAGGAGCGCGGCGAGGTCGCCTTCGGCGGACTCGGGGTCGTCGCTCAGCGTCATCGTCGATCCGCTCGACGGCTCGCTGAACGCCCGCCGCACCCTTCCCTCGCACTCGCTCAGCATCGCGATCGCCTCCGGCCCGACGATGGCGGACGTCGAGCTGGGCTACGTGTACGACTTCGGCGCCGCCGAGGAGTACTTCGCGGTGCGCGGTCAGGGGGCGACCCTCGACGGCCGGGAGCTGCGCGCCGAGGGACCCGGCTTTGGCCTCGAGGTGGTCGGGATCGAGTCGGCCAAGCCCGAGCGCACGCTGCCGCTGCTCGAGGCGCTCGCCGGCAAGGCTTACCGGATCCGCGCGATCGGCTCGATCGCGATCTCCCTCTGCTACGTGGCCGGGGGCCGCTTCGACGGCATGCTGACCGGCCGTGCCTGCCGTTCCGTCGACGCGGCCGGCGGCCAGCTGATCGCGCGCGAGGCGGGCGCCGAGGTCGCCTTCGCCGGCGCTGGCCTGGACGTGAGCCTGGACCTCGACGCCCGCTACCACGTCGCCGCCGCCCTCGACGGAGAGCTTCTGGCCACCGTGCTCGAGGCCCAGGAGCGCGCCGAGCCGCCGGAGCCACCGGCATGAGCGCACACGGGTTCGTCGACTGGGGACTGGCCGAGCGCGTGGCGCTCGCGCTCGGGGGCGAACGACGCTACGCCGGCGGCGTTCGACCAGGACGCCCTGGACGCCGCCTGTGGCGATGCGGTGGACCTGGTGCTCGACTACTCGCGCCTGCGCCCGGTGGGCGAGCTGCCCCAGCCCGAGCTCGTCGATCGGGCGGAGTGGGCGCGCATCGGGCTGCGGACGATGCGCGAGCTCTCGGACCGGCTCGAGCGCCGGCTCGCCGACGGCCTGTCGCTCCCGGGACCGCTTGGGGGCCTGGCCCGCTCGCTGGCGGGAGCGGCCGCGGGCGCCGAGGCCGGGGTCGCGGTCGGCTACGGGGCGCGCAAGGTGCTCGGCCAGTACGACCTTCCGCTGGTGCCGACGGAGAGGCAGCCGCGCCTGGTGTTCGTGGGCCCGAACCTGGCCGCCGCACATCTCGAGCTGGGCGAGGATCCGGAGCTGTTTCTGCGCTGGATCGCGATCCACGAGACCACGCACTCGATCCAGTTCGCCTCGGTCCCCTGGCTTCGGCCGCATCTGGGGGAGCTTCTTGACGAGTTGATCGCGGGCGCCTCGGCGCGCCTCGACCTCGGCTCGATCGGGCAGGCGGCCCGGCGGCTTGTTCCGCACCGATCCCCGCGCCGCGGTTCGCAAGGTGCTGCGCGGCGATCTGGCTCGCCTGCTGGCGGGCCCCGAGCAGGCCCGCACCCTCGACCGCCTCCAGGCGGCGATGTCCGTGATCGAGGGCCACGCCGAGCACGTCATGGACGCCGCCGCGGGGCCGGTCGATCCCGGCTACGCGCGCCTGCGCGAGCGCCTCGAGGCGCGGCGAGCAAGCCGGGGAGGGCTCGGCGAGGTGATCGTGCGGATACTCGGGCTGGAGCTCAAGCTTCGCCAGTACACGGTCGGCAAGGCCTTCTGCGACGACGTCGTCGCCGAGGCGGGCATCGACGGGCTGAACCAGGTCTGGCGCGCGCCCGAGGCGCTGCCGACCCTCGCCGAGCTCGAGCAGCCGCAGCGCTGGCTGCGCCGCGTGGCGGCCGTATCGGCCACCGAGGCCGCTTAGACCGCGGGCCGAACTCCGCCCCCGTTGGTCGTGTAACTCCGCAGAAAGGGCGGGGTACAAACACCTGTTCGGGTTGATAGACTCGAACAACCTTATAAATAAGGACATCAAGAGAGAGCTAAATAGACCCACCGAGAGGGGTTCGAAAAGACAGATGGCACCAAACGGCAACACCCAGAGCAGGACCACCAGGACCACGCAGACCAGGACCACCCAGGGCAGGACCACCCAGGGCAGGGCCACCACGACCAACCAGAGCCGGAACTCTGCGAGCACCAGCCGCAGCGACTCCGCGCAGATCCGCGAGGGTCTGACGAAGGCCCGCAACGGCAGCGCCGCTTACGCGCGGCAGACCGCCGAGCGGTCCGTCGACGTTCCCTTCGGCGCGGCCCTGACCGTCGCCGACCGGGTCACCGAGATCGTCGAGCCGTTCACCGCGCCCCAGACCGCGAGCCGGGAGCTGAAGAGCATCCGCACGCGGGTCGAGCGCGAGCTGAACAGGTTCGAGCGGCGCGGCGCCAGCGCTCGTCGCAAGACCAGGACGCGCGTGCGTCAGACGCGCAACCGGGTCGAGCGCGAGCTCAAGCAGCGGCGTCGCCGGGTGGAGACAACGGTCAAGCAGAACCGCGTCAAGGCCGAGGACGGCCTGAAGCGCGCCCAGACCGTCGTCCAGGAGCGCGTCTCCACGCTGGTCTAGGACGCTTAGCCCGGGCCGCCTCGAGAGGTGGCGAGCCCGGAGGGATCTGTCAGCGGGGGAGGCGCCGCTCCGCGGCGCCGCTGGGGGCCAGGCCCCCTTATCTCGCGGGCAGAACAGCAACCTCTCCTCCCCGGATCGACCGGCCTCAGGGCCGGTCGATCCGCATTCTGGGAGGCTCGTTTCGCTGCGCTTTCGAGTGTCACTTTGAGCCCCAGGGTCACCGCGGCGGCTCGACTCTCTGGCCGCGGTTCTGGCTGGCCGGTCCGTCCTGCGACAATCAATGGCGATGGCCGTCCCCACAAAGGAACAGGTGACACAAGCGCTCAAGGCGGTGATCGACCCGGAGCTCCGGCGGTCGATCGTCGAGCTTGGCATGGTTCGCTCGATCGAGATCGACGACGGCGGCCAGGTCGACGTCGTGGTCTCGCTGACCACGCCCGGGTGCCCGATCCGCTCCCACTTCCAGCAGGCGGTGGTCGAGCAGGTCGGCAGGCTCGAGGGCGTCTCCGGGGTGGGGGTCGGCTTCGACGTGCTCTCAAACGAGGAGAAGGGCCGGCTGCAGCAGTCGCTCGGCCGCCAGCGCCTCCCCGAGGGCGCGCTGGCCCAGGTCAAGAACGTCGTCTGCGTCGCCTCCGGCAAGGGTGGCGTCGGCAAGTCGACGATGACCGCCAACCTCGCCGCCGCGCTGCAGGCCGACGGCCAGGCCACCGGAGCCCTGGACTGCGACGTCTACGGCTACTCGATCCCGCGCATGCTGGGCGTCAACCGCAAGCCCGAGGTCAACGCGGAGCGCAAGATCGTGCCCCTTTCGCGGCCCGGGGGGCATCAAGGTGATGTCGATCGGCTTCTTCCTCGAGGACAACGCGGCCGTCGTGTGGCGCGGTCCGATGCTCCACAAGGCGATCCAGCAGTTCCTCGAGGACGTCGACTGGGGAGAGCTCGACTACCTGCTGCTGGACCTTCCGCCCGGCACCGGCGACGTCTCGATGACCCTGGCCCAGCTCCTGCCCCAGGCGAAGGTGCTGGTCGTGACCACGCCCCAGCCTGCCGCCCAGACGGTGGCCCGCCGCGCCGCCGAGATGGCGGGCAAGGTCGACCTCGAGCTGCTCGGCGTGATCGAGAACATGTCGGGCTTCACCGCGCCCGACGGTCAGCGATTTGCCGATCTTCGGCGAGGGCGGCGGCCAGCTCCTGGCCGACGACCTCGACGTGCCGCTGGTCGGCAAGGTGCCGCTCTCGGAGGAGCTCCGCGAGCACGCCGACACCGGAGCGCCGCTGGTGCTCGAGAGACCCCGACGCCCCGGCCGCGCAGGCGATCCGGGACGCGGCGCGCGGCATCGTCGCCGCCACGCCGCAGGAGCTGCCGGTGATGCAGGCGCCGCCGGCTGCGGTGGCGGCTCAGGCGCCGGTCGGCGGCACCGAGCTACCGGTCGTCCAGGGCTGACCCCTGGACCCGCGCCTGACGACAAACCGCGCCTGGTGGGATGAGCGCGTCCCGATTCATGCTTCCGGTGGCTTCTACGACGTCGAGGGCTTCAGGGCCGGGGGGAGCACGCTCGACCCGTTCGAGGTCGAGGAGGCGGGGGACGTCTCGGGCAAGCGCCTCGTCCACCTCCAGTGCCACTTCGGCCTCGACACGCTCTCCTGGGCGCGCCGCGGCGCGTCGGTCGTCGGCCTCGACTTCTCGGCTCCCGGCGTCGAAGCCGCGAACGCCCTCGCCGCGGACACCGGCCTGGACGCCCGGTTCGTCACCGCGGACGTCTACGCCGCCGCCGACGCCCTTGGGGGCGAGCGGTTCGACATCGTCTACACGCGGCCTCGGCGCCCTCAACTGGCTCCCCGACCTGCGGCGGTGGGCCTCCGTGGTCGCCTCGCTCCTCGTCACCGGCGGGTTCCTCTACCTGGTCGAGTTTCACCCCTTCACCTGGGTCTTCGGCGACGACGACCTGAGCGTGGTCCTCGACTACTTTTACGACCCGGCGGGCTCGCGCTTCGAGGAGCCAGGCTCCTACGCGGACCTCGACGCCGAGACGAGCCACAACGTCACCCTCGAGTGGAATCACCCGATCTCCGACGTGATCGGCGCGCTCCTCGGCGCCGGCCTGCGCCTGGAGATCTTCAACGAGCACGACCACACGCATTTCCCACGCTGGCCGGAGCTGGAGGTCGATCGCGACGCTCGCGAGGTGGGCGACGTCTACCGTCCGCCGGCCGGCTTTCCCCGCCTGCCCCTGATCTACTCGCTCAGGGCGCGTCGCGACTAGCGGGCCAGGCTGTGCCGGCTGGTTTGACCGGGACCGGCCGGGCGGGCGCAGCCGGCTCCGAGCGCCCGCCGGTTACTTCGAGTAGTAGCCCGAGTTGATCTCGATGTACTTGGTCCACTCGTCGGGCAGCTGGTCCTCGGCGAAGCAGGCGTCCACCGGGCAGGCCTCGACGCAGGCGTCGCAGTCGATGCACTCGTCGGGGTCGATGTAGAGCTGCTCGACGCCCTCGTAGTCGGGCTCGTCGGGCGTCGGATGGATGCAGTCGACCGGACAGACCTCGACGCACGAGTTGTCCTTCGTCCCGATGCAGGGCTCCGCGATGACGTAGGCCAAAGTTGGTCTCCCTTTCGGTCGGTGCGTGGTTCGGTTGGTCGAAGTCAGCCGGACGCCGGGGTATCCGGCGCCGCGGAGCGGACATTCTAGGCAACCGGACGCACACGGCTAGAGTCCAGCGGCGTGATCCTGCTAACCGGCGCGAGCGGAACCGTCGGCAGGGCGCTGCTCCCGCTCCTGCTCGAGGCCGGCCACGACGTCCGGGCGCTGGTCCGCGACCCGCGTGGGCTCGGCCGTCATCGGGTCGAGGTCCAGATCGCGCTCGGCGACCTGGCGCGCCTCGGCGACCGCCATCTGCAGCGCCAGGCGCTGCGCGGAGCGCACACCGTGATCCATCTCGCGGCGGCGATCCGCGACGAGCCCCACGCGCGGGTCGAGGAGCTGAACGGGCTGGCGACGCGCGCGCCTGCTGCGGGCGGCCGAGCGGGCCGGGGTGGAGCGCTTCGTCTTCTTCTCCGCGCTGGGGGCGAGCGAGCTTCCAGCGCACCCGCTTCTTCCGCGCCAAGGCGCTGGCCGAGGAGGCCGTGGCGGCCTCGCCGCTGCAGACGACGATCTTCGCGCCGTCGATCGTCTACGACCCCGAGGACCGCTGGGTGCGGCTGCTGAAGCGGCTGGCGCTGCTCCCGGTGATCCCGATCTCCGGCTCCGGGCGGTCCGCCTACCAGCCGATCTGGGCCGCCGACGTGGCGCGCTGCGTGGTCTCGGCGCTCGAGCGCGACGAGCAGCACGCCCGCTACGAGCTCGCCGGCCCCGAGGTCCTCACCTACGACGAGATCGCCCTCGCCGTGGCCCGCGCGGCGGGGCGGGAGCGGCCGCTCGTGCACGTGCCGCTCGGCCTCGTGCACCTGAGCCTCGTCTCGCTGCGCCGGGTGTTCGGCGACGCGGTCTTCGCCACCTGGGAGGAGGCGGAGCTGATGGAGGTGCCGATGACGACCGCGCGCGGCACGGCCGACGCCGAGAGCCTCGGCGTCGAGCCGTTGCCGGTGCGCGAGGTCCTGGACCGCGCCCACTCGTAGAAGCGCCTGGATCAGCAGGGAGCAGCCGTCGCCGAGCTGCCGCGGCGCGCCGCCAAAGCAACCCCGCAAAGCGAAGGGCCCGGCACCGCCGGGCCCTTCGCAGAACTGCAGTCGCAGAATCGCGCCTACATCATCCCGCCCATGTCGGGCATACCGCCGCCGCCGGCGCCGGCGCCGTCCTTCTCGGGCGGCTCGGCGACGATCGCCTCGGTGGTGAGGATGTTCTTGGCGATCGACGCGGCGTTCTGGAGCGCCGACCGGGTGACCATGGTCGGGTCGATGACGCCGTCCTTGATCAGGTCGCCGTAGTCGCCGGACTCGGCGTTCAGGCCCTCGCCCGGCTTCATGCCGCGGACCGTGTTGACCACGACCGAGCCCTCGAACCCGGAGTTGTTCGGCGATCTGGCGCAGCGGCTCCTCGAGCGCGCGGCGCACGATCTCGGCTCCGGTGCTCTCGTCGCCGTCCGTGAGCTCACCGGTGTCGATCGCGTCCTGGGCGTTCAGCAGCGCCACGCCGCCGCCCGGAACGATGCCCTCCTCGAGCGCCGCCCGGGTCGCCTGCAGCGCGTCCTCGACGCGGTGCTTCTTCTCCTTCATCTCGGTCTCGGTGGCAGCGCCGACCTTGACCACGGCAACCCCGCCGGCGAGCTTCGCCAGGCGCTCCTGGAGCTTCTCGCGGTCGAAGTCGGAGTCGGTGGTCTCGATCTCGGAGCGGATCTGGTTGATCCGGCCCTCGATCTGCGACTTCTCGCCGCCGCCGTCGATGATCGTGGTCGTGTCCTTGGTGACGACCACGCGCCGGGCCCGCCCGAGCTGCGAGACCTGCGTGTTCTCGAGCTTCAGGCCCATCTCCTCGGTGATCACCTCGCCGCCGGTGAGGATCGCGATGTCCTCGAGCATCCGCTTGCGGCGGTCGCCGAACCCGGGCGCCTTCACGGCGACGCCGGTGAAGGTGCCGCGGAGCTTGTTGACGACCAGGGTCGCCAGCGACTCGCCCTCGACGTCCTCGGCGACGATGACCAGCGGCTTGCCGCTCTGCATCACCTGCTCCAGCACCGGCAGCATGTCGCGTACGGAGCCGATCTTCTGGTTCGCGATCAGGATGTAGGGGTCCTCGAGGACCGCCTCCATGCGCTCCTGGTCGGTGATCATGTACGGGGAGATGTAGCCCTTGTCGAACTGCATCCCCTCGGTGAACTCGAGCTCCATGCCGAAGGTCTGGCCCTCCTCGACGTTCACGACGCCGTCCTTGCCGACCTTGTCGATCGCGTCGGCGATCACGTTGCCGATCTCGTCGTCGGCGGCCGAGATCGCCGCCACGCGGGCGATCTGCTCCTTGCCGGCGATCTCGCGCGACTGCTTGTCGCGCAGGTTGTCGACCACCTGGTCGACGGCCTTCTCGATCCCGCGCCGCAGCGCCAGCGGATTGGCGCCGGCGGCGACGTTCTTGAGGCCCGAGTGCACCATCGTCTGGGCCAGCAGGGTGGCCGTCGTGGTGCCGTCGCCGGCCACGTCGTTGGTCGCCGTGGCGACCTCGCGCACCAGCTGTGCGCCCTGGTTCTCGAACACGTCCTCGATCTCGATCTCGCGCGCGATCGTGACGCCGTCGTTGGTGATCGTCGGGGCGCCGAACTTCTTGTCGAGCACCACGTAGCGGCCCTTCGGGCCGAGGGTCACCTTGACCGCGTTGGCGACGGCGTCGACGCCGTCCTGAAGCGCGGTCCGCGCCTCGACGTCGTACTTGAGCTCCTTGTGAGCCATTTCTCCAGATCTCCTTCAGTGTCGTAATTCCGAGCGACCGGACTGCCGCAGCGGGCCAGTCCGCGTGCGGGCTGTCGCTAGACGACCTTGGCGAGGACGTCCGACTCGCGCAGGACGAGCAGGTCGTCGCCGTCCACCTGCATCTCGGTGCCGCCGTACTTGCTGTACAGGACCTCGTCGCCCTCGCTCACGTCGAGCGGGCGGCGCTTGCCGTCCTCGATCGGGCCGTCACCGACCGCGACCACCTTGCCCTTCTGGGGCTTTTCCTTGGCGGTGTCGGGGAGGACGATGCCACTCGCGGTCGTCTCCTCCTCCTCGATCGCCTGGACGATCAGCCGATCGCCAAGGGGCTTGAGCTTCATCCGTTGTTACCTCCGTCTGCCGGTTATTGAATTCGGTTCCAAATCGTGCGTCCACTGGCACTCTACAGGGGAGAGTGCCAAGACACGGGCTAGTGTAGCTGACCGCCTGAGGTTGTCAACGATCTGAGTCTGGCCGACTCAGATCAATCGGCGGCCAGCAGCCGGCAGCCGAGCAGCCTGGCGATGCCCTCGGCGCCGTTTCGCATCACCCAGTCGTGGTTCCAGGCGAACACCGGGCGCGCGATCGGGGCCAGCAGGTTCATCCAGGGCTTGGTGGTGTGGACGTTCCACTCGTAGACGACCGCGGTCACGGGCCCATCGCCGGCACCCCCGTTCTCCTCGAACAGCCGCCAGCGGCCGACCCCGGCCAGCTCGCCCTTCGGCCTGGCCCTCGAGCAGGTGCGGCTTGTCGCACCCGCGTGGTCGTCATCTCGAAGTCGAGGTCGTAGGGGAGCTTCGAGCGCCAGGTGTAGCGGCCGACCTGGCCGAGACCGGTCTCGTCGCCCTCGGCCAGGTGCGTCGACGCGACCACCCCACGCCACCAGTCCGGCCAGCGCTCGGAGTCCCAGATCGCGTCCCAGACCTGCTCGCGGGGCGCCTCCAGGCACCAGGTGGTGAGGAAGCTGTACTCGGGCATCGGCGGCTTGCGAATCCTAGTTCGGCGACGGCGGCTCGCCGTTGCCGAACTGCGGCCCAACCGACTCGACCACCTGCGAGAAGCGGATCACGGTCACGGTGTCGTCGTGGGTGATGTCCTGCCCGTAGATCTGGCGCAGGAAGCCGACCGTCTCGTCGAGCCGCCGGAACTCGGGGTTGTCGTGCTCGATGTCGCGGGGCGAGAGCTCGCGAACGCGCTTCACCTCGACGTCGTCGATCACCGCGGTGAAGATCTTCTCTCGCGGGCTGTGCTGGTAGCCGACCGTGATCCAGACGATCTGGCCACGCTGGTACTTGCGCGACTTGTCGCCGAGCCGGATCGTGGCCGTCTTCCGCCCGCGTTTGAGCTGGTCGATGAAGGCGGGCGAGAAGAAGTTGAGCGCGAACAGGCCGCCCGTCATGGCGAGTGGCAGCCTAACGTGATTCGCGACCGCCCTGCTATTCGGGATAGCCCTCGCTGCCGATCAGAGGCACGAAGCGACAGGGACCGATCACCGTGCGCTCCAGCCCCTCGGCCAGTCTCGGGGTCGACGTGCCCGTCGAGCCGGCGAAACACCGTCAGCATGTCGGCCGCGTCGGTGGCGATCGGGACCACGAGGCGACCCCCGGGGGCAAGCTGCTCGATCAGGGTCGGCGGGGGCGACGGGGCGGTCGCGTGGACGGCGATCGCCTCGTAGGGCGCGCGGTCCGGGAGGCCCGCGCTGCCGTCGCCGACCACGACCTCGACGTTGCGCACACCAAGCTCCGCGAGCAGCTCGCGGGCGGCGACGGCCAGCTCCTCGACCCGCTCGATCGTGATCACCCCGCGCGGCCAGAATGGCCAGCACCGCGGCCGAGTAGCCGGAGCCCGTCCCGACCTCCAGCACGCGCTCCGAGCCCTCCAGGGCGAGCGCCTGGCAGATCGCGGCCACGATCCAGGGCTGCGAGATCGTCTGCCCGTGGCCGATCGGCAGCGCGGAGTCGGCATAGGCGCGCCGCCGGTAGCGCTCCGGCACGAACAGCTCGCGGGGGACTGCGGCCATCGCGTCCAGCACGCGCTCGTCGCGGATCCCGCGCCGGCGCAGCTGGCACTCGACCATGTCCGCGCGCTGGGCGGCGAACTCGCCGGCGCTCGGGGTCCGCCTCATCAGAAGATGTAGGCGCGGAGCCGCCGGGGCTCGACCACGGTGACGCGGCCGCGCCCCACGCTGACCACGCCGGCGCGCTCCAGCGTCGCCAGGAAGCGGCTGACGCTCTCGCGCGAGGTGCCGGCGAGCTGGGCGAGGTCGGCCTGCGTCATCCGGACCGTCACGCCGCTGCGCCCCTCGCGGCGCCGCCTCCTCGGCGATCAGCTGCGTGAGCACGCCCGCGACGCGGCTCGGCACCGTCTGGAACGACTGCCGGGCGACGCGCTCGTTCGTCTCCCGCAGCCGCCGCGTGAGCGCGACGATCAGCTTCACCGAGATCTCCGGGTGCTCGGCCGAGCAGGCGCCGGAAGTCGGTCGCGGGCAGGGCCAGGAGCTCGGAGTCCGAGAGCGTCTCGACGCTGGCCGAGCGAGCCTCGCCGTCGAGCATCGCGAGCTCGCCGAAGATGTCGCCCGGGCCCGAGCGTGGCGAGCGCGATCGCCCGCCCGTCGGAGTGCTCGCGGGTGACGCGCAGGTCGCCCGAGCGGACCAGGTAGCAGGCGTCCGAGTCGGTCGCCCTCGTGGAAGACGCGCACCCCCGCCGGGAAGGAGCGCGGAACGGCGACGCGCGAGATCCGCTCCAGCTCGTCTCGCGGAGAGCTCCGAGAACAGCGGCACGCGCGACAGAAGCTCGACCGGATCGGCAGCGCTCATCCTTCCTCCCTCACGGGGCGATTATCCCCCTCGGCAGTCGGTCGCGGCGTCTAGGCGGAGGCCACCAGCCGCCGCGGCTGGCGCGAGAAGCCCGCCGCGATCAGCGTCTCCTCGAGCCCCGAGCCGATCACGGGCTCGCCGTCGAGCCGCTCGATCGCCAGCCGCGGCAGACAGCCCCTCGCGGGCGGCGCGCGCCAGCTCGCCGATCGCCTCGGCCAGCGCCTCGCCCTCGAGCTCGCGCAGGCGCAGGATCCCCCGGCCGCCGCGCTCGACGAACAGCAGCGGCTCGCCGTCGCGAAGCAGCACGTAGGCGCCGGGCGTCCGGCTGGGGCGCCGGCCGCCCTGGCCGGCGCCGTCGCGCTTCGGCCACGGCACGCCGGCGCCGTAGGGGTTGGCCGGATCGGTGGCGGCCAGCACGAGGTAACGCCCGTCGGTGTCGGGCAGCGAGCGCAGCCGCTCGACGGCGCCCGGGAGCGCGAACTGCGCTCCCCCGAGGCCCTCGACGAAGTAGCCGCGGCGAGCCGTGCCGAGCATCTCCAGGTTGGACATCTCGCCGTAGAGGCTCGCGAAGCCGCCGGGCACGCCCTCGGCCAGCACGGTCTCGCGGGTGACGATCCCGTAGCGCTCCAGCATCAGCTCGGCCTGCGCGCGCAGCCGCGGGCCCGCCGGCGGCGCGTTCTCGAACAGCGGCGCGGTCAGCGACCAGCGGCCCTGCACGGCCTGGCCGGCGGCCGCGCGGCGGGCCGCGAAGCGCCTGCCCGGCGCTGCTCGCGCCGGGACACGCTCCGCAGCCGCGGGGCTCGCAGCGGCGCGAAGGCGTCGTTGGTCACCTCGCCCGCCCAGGCGAGGTCCCAGAGCGCCGCGTGCAGCTCCTCGGCGCCGAGATCGAGCTCGCTCGACCAGGTCGAGCCAGAAGCAGGGACGCCGGCCGAGGAGCTCGCGGATCGCGTCGTGGACGTCGCCGGCCGGCGGCTCGAGCTTCAGCGTTGGCGGGCGGCGGGCCGGCGAGCCGCACGTCCTCGCGGAAGTAGAGCGCGACCTTGCCGCCGCTTCGCCCGAGCGCGCCGGCGCCGATCCAGACGAGCTCGCCGCCGGTGCAGAGCTCGTCGAGCCAGGCGGGGCTGTAGGCGCCCAGGCGCCGGGGCAGCACGTCGCGCTCCCAGACCTCGGGCGTCAGCGCGACGCCCTGGAGCGGGACCAGCGCCTCGCGCAGGCGGTCCGGGCCGGCGCCCGCGGGCCGGTGGGCGTCCACGTTCTGCCAGCTCGGCAGGAAGCGCGCCAGCTCGCGCGGGTCGACGGCCTCGGCCTCGGCGCGCAGGTGGGCGAGGCTCGCCCGCCGCAGCCGGCGCAGCACGTCCGGATCGCACCACTCGCGCTCGGTGCCCCCGGGAAGCAGCTCGCCCCGGACCAGCTCGCCCGCCCGCTCCAGCTCGCGCAGCGCCGGCGAGGGGTCGACCCCGTAGCGGCGGGCCGCCTGCGCGGTCGGGAACGGGCCGTGGGTGCGCGCGTAGCGGCGCACCAGGGCCACCATGGCGTCCGGCACCTCGGCCAGGAAGGTCTCGGGCAGGCCCGCCGGCGGCGGAACGCCGAGCGCGTCGCGGTAGAGCCCCGCGTCCTCGGCCGCGATCCAGCGCTCCTCGCCGGCGATCGCGCACGCGGGCCGCGCGGCGCTCGCGCTCGAGCTTCTCCAGCATCGAGTCGGCCGAGTAGCCCTCGGCCACCCGCTCCTCGCACTCGGCCAGCGGTCAGGTCGCCGAGCCGGCGCAGGATCTGCTGAAGCGCGTCGCGATCCTTGGCCCGGGCGATCTCGGTGCGGTGCTGGAGCGAGTCCTCGACCTCGGCCAGCGCCTCCGGGTCGATCAGCTCGCGCAGCTCCTCCTGGCCGAGCAGCTCGCGCAGGAGCTCGCGATCGAGCGACAGCGCCGCCGCCCGCCGCTCGGCGTTCGGCGTGTCGCCCTCGTACATGTAGGTGGCGACGTAGTCGAAGAGCAGCGAGGAGGCGAACGGCGACGCGGTCGGCGTCTCGACCTCGACCAGCGAGATCGCGCCGCGAGCCGAGGTCGCGCAGCAGCGACTCGAGGCCCGGCAGGTCGAGGACGTCGCGGAGGCACTCGCGGTAGGTCTCGAGCACGATCGGGAAGCGCGGGAAGTCCTTGGCCACCTCGAGCAGGCTCTGCGCCTTGAGCCGCTGCTGCCAGAGCGGCGTGCGCTTGCCCGGATAGGCACGCGGGAGCAGGAGCGCCCGGGCGGCGTTCTCGCGGAAGCGGGCGCCGAACAGCGCCGAGCCCCCGAGCTCGCGCACGACCAGGTCCTCGATCTCGTCGGGCTCGAGCAGCACGAGGTCGGCCGGCGGCGGCTCGTCGGCGTCGGGGAGGTGGACGACGATGCCGTCGTCGGACCAGATCGCGTCGGCCTCCAGGTCGTGCTCGTCGCGGATCCGGGCCGAGAGCGCCAGGCCCCAGGCGGCGTGCACACGCCCGCCCCAGGGCGAGAGCACGCACAGGCGCCAGTCGCCGATCTCGTCCCGGAAGCGCTCGACGACCACCGTCTCGTCCGAGGGCACCACGCGCGTGGCGGCCTGCTGCTCGCGCAGGTAGGCGACCAGGTTCTCGGCCGCGCGGCGGTCGAGGTCGTACTCGGCCGCCAGCTCCTTCGGATCGGCGCTCACGGCCTCGCGGGCGAAGGCGCCGATCGCCCGGCCCAGCTCCGCCGGCCGGCCGATGCCGTCGCCCTTCCAGAACGGCACCGCTCCCGGTACGCCCGGGGCGGGGGTGACGATCACGCGGTCGCGGGTGATCTCCTCGATCCGCCAGGTGGTGGCGCCGAGCAGGAAGGTCTGGCCCGGGCGGGCCTCGTAGACCATCTCCTCGTCGAGCTCGCCCACCCGGCGCCCGTCCGGCAGGTGCACGCCATAGAGGCCGCGGTCGGGGATCGTGCCCGCGTTGGTGACCGCGAGCTGGCGGCGCCCGGGCGGCCGCGCACGGTCCCGGCCGCGCGGTCCCACACGAGCCGCGGGCGAAGCTCGGCGAAGCGATCGGACGGGTAGCGGCCGTCGAGCATGTCGAGGACGTTCTCGAGCTGCTCGCGGGAGAGCTCCGAGAAGGGCTCGGCGCCGGTGACGAGGCGCTCGACCTCGTCCACCTCCCACTCGTCGTCGGCGCACATCGAGACCAGGTGCTGGGCGAGCACGTCGAGCGGGTTTCGAGGGATCACGGTCTCCTCGATCTTTCCCTCGCGCATCCGCCGGGCGACGACCGCGCACTCGAGCAGGTCGGCGCGGAACTTCGGGAAGATCCGCCCCACCGAGACCTCGTCGAGCGTGTGGCCGGCGCGGCCGATCCGCTGCAGGCCACGGGTCACGGACTTCGGCGACTCGACCTGGATCACCAGGTCCACCGCGCCCATGTCGATCCCCAGCTCGAGCGAGGAGGTGGCCACCAGGCAGGGGAGCTGTCCCGACTTCAGCAGCTCCTCGACCACCTGCCGCTCCTCGTGGGCGAGGGAGCCGTGGTGGGCCCGAGCAATCTCGCACCGGCGCCGTCGCCTGCGGACTCGTCGCGGCTCGGGTATGGCCACCGTGCTCGGTGGCCGGCAGCTCCAGCCGGCTCCTCGTCGTTCGCGAGCTCGTTCAGGCGCTTGGCCAGGCGCTCGGCGCCGCGGCGGTTGTTGACGAAGATGATCGTCGAGGTGTGCTCGCGGACGAGCTTCAGGAGCTCCGGGATAGATCGCCGGCCAGATCGAGCGGGACGTGGGCGCCGCGTCGAGGTCCGGGTCAGCCCGGGCTGAATCCGCGAGTCGCCGCCGTCCCGGCGCTTCTCGATCGAGGCGTCGGGCTCGGTCCGTCATGTCCTCGACCGGGACGACGATCTCCAGGTCGAGCTCCTTCGGCTTGCCCGCGTCCGCGATCTCGCACTTGCGCCGCGGGCCGACCAGGAACCGCGCGATCCGCTCCAGCGGTCGCTGCGTGGCCGAGAGACCGATCCGCTGGAGGTCAACGGTCGGACCGTGCTCGGCGACCAGATGCGAGAGGCGCTCCAGGGTCAGCGCCAGGTGGGCGCCGCGCTTCGACTGGGCGACGGCGTGGATCTCGTCGACGATCACCGCCTCGGCGCCGGTCAGGATCTCCCGCGCGCCCGAGGTCATGATCAGGTACAGCGACTCGGGGGTCGTGATCAGGATGTCCGGCGGCTTTCGGCGCATCGCCTGGCGCTCGCGCTGCGGCGTGTCGCCGGTGCGCAGCCCGACCGAGATCTCGCGCGCCGATCCCCTTCAGCGGCGCGCGCAGGTTCCGCTCGATGTCGTAGGAGAGCGCCTTCAGCGGCGAGACGTAGACGATCCGCACGCCCTGGCCCGAGCCGCTCGGGCTCGCGAGCCAGGCGGTCGATCCCCCAGAGGAAGGCGGCCAGCGTCTTTCCCGACCCGGTGGGGGCGCAGATCAGCGTGTTCGCTCCGGCGGCGATCTTCGGCCAGCCCATCGCCTGCGCAGGCGTGGGCGCCTCGAACGACGCCTCGAACCAGCGCCTCACGGGCTCGCTGAAGGGGGCCAACGGGGTCGATTCACCAGTCTGTGATCGCATGGCGCTCAACCGTCCGATCTTAGGGATCGGTCGGACGCGATACTTGCCGTATGTCCAGCGAGAACGTCGAGATCGTCCGGCGGATGCTGGATGACTACGCAAACGGGGACTTCGAGCGGGCGTTGGGCGCCTTCTCGGACGACGTTGAGTGGGAGGCGAGGGTCGGCGAGAGGTTTCATGGCCCCGGGGGGGTGGCCGAGGCGGTCCGTCGATGGACGGGAGCGTGGGCGGACTTCGAGTTCGACGTGCAGGAGTTGATCGACGCGGGCGAGAGCGTCGTGATGGTGTTGCGCCAGGTCGGCCGCGGAAAGGGCAGCGGGGCCCCGGTGGAGATGACGATGGGCTGGCTCTACACGTTCCGCGACGGCAGGATCATCCGCGTGAGGATGTTCGCCGACCGCGAAGAGGCCCTGGCAGCCGCCGGCAATCCGCCCGAGCAGGACTAGCTAACAGGGCAAGCTGTCGGCGATCTCGGCCAGGCGGGGGGCGGTGCGGTCGCGCTCGGACAGGGCCGGCTCCGAGATCGGCCACTCGACCCCGACGTCGGGGTCGTCCCAGGCGATTCCGGCCTCGGTGGCCGGGTCGTAGTAGCTGGACAGCTTGTAGGCGACGTCGGCCTCGTCGCTGAGCACGCAGAATCCGTGCGCGAAGCCGACCGGGAGGAACAGCTGGCGGTGGCGCTCGTCGTCGAGCTCATACCCCTCCCACCGACGATAGGTCGGCGAGTCGCGCCGCAGGTC
The DNA here is from genome assembly GCA_963702805.1 of uncultured Actinomycetes bacterium. Lineage (GTDB taxonomy): Bacteria > Actinomycetota > Thermoleophilia > Solirubrobacterales > 70-9 > AC-56. The sequence continues at coordinate 310,385 of CAVPEC010000007.1, forward strand.
CACGGCGACGTCCCAGATCCGCCCCCGAAGGCAGCGGACCAGCTTCGCCTGGCCGGGGCTGGTCTGGAAGTGGATCCCGCGCAGGGTGCCGTGCCCGGAGCGCGAGTGGTTGTCCTGCACGAACTCGGCCTCGACGCCGAGCTCGCGCCAGTCCCGCTCGCGGAAGGTCTCGACCAGGAACCCGCGCTCGTCCCGGTGGACCTCGGGCTCGATCAGGACGACCCCGTCGAGCTGCGTCTCCAGCCGCCGCGCCATCAGCTCATCCCAGCGCGCGCCCGTAGTGGCGCTCGTAGTAGTCGCGGTACTCGCCGGAGCGAATCGGCCCCCACCACCACTCGTTGTCGCGGTACCACTCGACGGTCCGCCGCAGGCCCTCGTCGAAGCGCACGCCGGGCTCCCAGCCGAGGGCGCGGACCTTGTCGGAGGACAGCGAGTAGCGGCGGTCGTGGCCGAGGCGGTCGGTGACGTGCTCGATCAGCGACTCGTCGCGGCCGGTCAGCTCGAGGATCATCTTCACGACCTCGATGTTCGGCAGCTCGTCGGGGCCGCCGACGTTGTAGGCCTGCCCGGCCTCGCCGCGCTCGAGCACCAGGTCGATCGCCGCGCAGAAGTCCTCGACGAAGATCCAGTTGCGCACCTGCATCCCGTCGCCGTAGACGGGCAGCGGGTCGCCGGCGAGGGCGTTCAGGATGCAGAGCGGGATCAGCTTCTCGGGGTGCTGGCGCGGGCCGTAGTTGTTCGAGCCCCGGACGATCAGGGCGTCGGCGTCGTAGGTGTGGTGGTAGGCGCCGACGATCAGGTCGCCGCCCGCCTTCGAGGCCGAGTAGGGCGACGAGGGCTGAAGCGGCGAGTCCTCGCTGAACGAGCCGGACTCGATCGAGCCGTACACCTCGTCGGTCGAGACCTGGAGGTGGCGGATGCCGGCCCTGCGCGCCGCCTCGAGCAGCACGAAGGCGCCGAAGACGTCCGTCTGGATGAACTCTCCCGGCGAGTGGATCGAGCGATCGACGTGCGACTCGGCGGCGAAGTTGACGATCGCGTCGCAGCCCTCGACCGCGGCGCCGACGGCGTCGGGGTCGGCGATGTCGCCCTCGACCAGCTCGACGCGGTCGCGGGTCGAGGCCCTCGAGGTTCTCGCGCCGTCCCGCGTAGGTGAGCTTGTCGAGCACCCGGACGGAGTCGCCCGGGATGCGCGGCGAGGCGCTCGTCGCACGTAGGCGGAGCCGATGAACCCGGCGCCACCCGCGACCAGGATCCTCACGCGGCGGCCTCCGCAGCTCGCCGCTCCGGCGAGGTAGGCGGCGAGGCCCCTGCTCCAGTGCGGGAGCACGATCGGGTCGGGACGCTCGCGTCCGAGGACCGAGTACGCGGGGCGCGGGCGCCTTGCGGGCCAGCATCTCGGTCGTCCCGGCCATCACCCGGCACTCGACGCCGGCCTGGTCGAAGATCTCCTGGGCGAACTCGTACCACGAGCACTGCCCGCCGCCCGCGATGTGATGGATCCCGAAGTCGTCGCCCTCGACCAGCAGCGCGCAGCGCCTCGCCGAGGTGGCGCGTGTAGGTCGGACAGCCGACCTGATCGGAGACCACCAGCACCTCCGGCTGCTCGTCGCCGAGCCGCAGCATCGTCTCGACGAAGTTCTTGCCGCCCGAGGCCGAAGAGCCACGAGGAGCGGACGATGAAGTGGCGCGGGTTCGGCGACGGCGACCGAGGTCTCACCCGCCTGCTTGGAGCGGCCGTAGGCCGACAGCGGCGAGGGCATGTCGGACTCGACGTAGGGCTCGCGCGCGCGAGCCGTCGAAGACGTAGTCGCTCGAGGGGTAGACGATCTTGGCGCCGATGCTCGCGGCCGCCGCGGCGAGCAGGGCCGCGCCCTCGTCGTTGACCCGCATCGCGCCCGCCTCGTCGTCCTCGGCGCCGTCGACGTCGGTGAAGCGCGGCGCAGTTGACGACCGCGTCGGGCTCGTAGCGGGACGACTCGCGTCCACCGCGGCCGGATCGGTGATGTCGAGGGCGGCGTGCGCCAGCGCGACGACCTCGTGGCGGCGGCGTGGCAGGCGGCGGTCACCTCGCGCCCGAGCATCCCGGCGGCCCCTGTGACCAGGATCCTCACCGAGTTCCCTCCTCGCGCATCACGGGATCTTGATCTCCGCGTTGTCGCCGACGATCATCCGCAGCGTCTTCGGCAGGCCGTCGCCGCGCGAGAGCGTGACGTTGCGTCCCAGGAGGCTCGCCTCCATGCGCGAGCCGAGGTCGGAGACGCTGGAGCCGGCGAGCAGGATCGAGTGCTCCACCTCGGCCCGCGCCACGATGACGCCCGCGTCGATCGACGTGTAGGGGCCGATGTAGGCATCCGTGATCCGGGCGCCGGCGCCGATGATCGCCGGGCCGCGCACCACCGACGCGCTCGAGCCGCGCGCCGGCCTCCACCACGACCCGGCCCTCGACCTTCGAGTCGACCAGCTCGCCCGTCGATCCGGCGCTCGATGTCCTCGAGCACCAGCCGGTTCGCCTCGAGCATGTCGTCGAGCTGGCCCGTGTCCTTCCACCAGCCGCTCACCCTGTGGCTCTCGACCCGCTCGGCCGCCGTCGATCAGCCACTGGATTGCGTCGGTGATCTCGAGCTCGCCCCGCCCGACGGCTCGATCGCCTTCGCCGCCTCGAAGATCGACGGCCCGAACATGTAGACGCCGACCAGCGCCAGGTCGCTGGGCGGGTCCTCGGGCTTCTCGATCAGGCGAACGACCCGGTCGCCGTCGAGCTCGGCGACGCCGTAGTTGCCCGGATCGGGGACCCGGGTGAGGAGGATCAGCGCGTCGGGCTCCGAGGAGCGGAACGCCTCGACGAGGTCGCTGATCCCGTCGCGCAGCAGGTTGTCGCCCAGGTACATCACGAACGGGCCGGTCCTGCAGGAACTCCTCGGCGGTGAGCACGGCGTGCGCCAGGCCGAGCGGCGCCTCCTGCTCGATGTAGGTGATCGACGCGCCGAAGTCCGAGCCGTCTCCAACCGCCTCGGCGATCTCGTCGCCGGTCTCGGGCGCGATCACGATCCCGATCTCCTTCACCCCCGCCTCGACCAGCGCCTCGATGCCGTAGAAGAGCACGGGCTTGTTCGCCACCGGCACGAGCTGCTTCGCGGACGTGTGGGTGATCGGGCGCAGGCGCGTGCCCTCGCCGCCCGAGAGGATCAGGCCCTTGAGGTTCTCCATCGGGCGCGAAGCATAGGGGGAGGCCGACCGCCGCCGAAGCGCCCCTGGCGGGACCGGCCCTAGTAGGTCGCCGCCGAGCTTGCGGTGGTCCCAGGTCGCGATCCGCTTCGGCTCGAACCGGATCGCGACCCGCTTGCGCGCCTGCGCCTTGAGCGCCTCGGCGGCGTCTCCTTCGACCGAGGAGATGTCGTCCGAGTAGCGCACCGTGAGCTCCTCGGCCGACGCTCGAAGACCGTGTCGAGCGTCGCGGTGGATCTCGGCCTCCGCCTCGATCTCCACGCCGCGCAGCTCGCCGTACTCGTGGCCGGTCTCGACCAGGAGCGTGGCGCGCGGATCGCGCTCGAGGTTGCTGACCTTCTGCGACTTCGCGTAGGTGTAGATCCAGATCTCCGTTCGCGCGGCACGTACCAGAGCGGCATCGAGTGCGGCCAGCCGCGCGGGCCGATCGAAGAGACGACGACGACCCGCTCCGACTCGAGCAGCTCGCGCTGCTCCTCGGAGTGAGCCTGATCTGGGCTCGGCGGCTCACCCGTCACCTGTCTGCGGCTCGAGCGTCAGCGTCCGCCACGGGCCCTCGCCGGCCATCGGCTGAGTCCGACCGCTGAGCCAGTCCGCCTGCAGGTCGTCGTAGTGCGGGCTGCCCGGGTGACCCGACTGGCCGGTGAAGGCCTGCCAGCGGGAGCGCTCGGGGCTCACCGGGTCGGCGACCATCCGCCAGCAGGGCGCCCAGATCGCGGTGAACGGGTCGTTCGGATCCCAGCCCACCTGGGCGACCGTCTCCTGGCCGCCGCCGACCTCGAGCCGGCGGTTGAAGATCCACGCCAGCAGCGGATTCGCCTCGCCGAGCGGGTGCGGGAAACACGAGCGGATGAACGCTCCCCCAGCGCCATGCTTCCTGGTCGGGCCCCAGCCGCTCGTCGAGGTCGTCGAGAGCGCCCCGCAGCGCGTCGAGGACGAGCTCGTCCCAGGCCCGGCCGACCAGGTCCTCGTCACCCTCTTCCCACAGGGCCAGGAGGTGGGACTGCCAGCGCCAGGGGGACGTGACGTGGGCGATGAATCCGTTGTCGGCGCGATCGAGCCAGCGCTCCGCCAGGTCGCGGTCCTCGATCGCGGCGCGGGTGACCTCGCGCGCCAGCCGCAGGGTGAACGCCTGGTAGATCGTCGCCGCGATCGAGTCCGGGCTCATCCGCCCGTCCCAGGAGCGCAGGCGCTCGATCGCCGCCTGCTCGCGCTGATCGCGTGGCCGCAGCCGGGCCAGCCGGCGAGCCGTCTCCAGGCCCGGAAGCGAGAGCATGTCGGTCTGCATCGCCTCGAAGCTCTCCAGATCGTGCTCGGGCTGCGCGGCGATCAGCTGCTCGATCCGGCGCGCCCGGTAGCCGTCGAGGTAGTCGCTGGTGATGTGGTGCGGATAGTCCTCGGGCGCGATCCGGTTGTTGGCCGTGACCACGAAGCCGGCGTCCGGGTCGGTGATCTCGGGCATCTCGTCGTACGGGACCCAGCCATCCCACTCGTGCTCGCCCGTCCAGCCGGGCTTCGGCAGGTCCGGGACAGCCGCCGCGGCGAACCGGCAGGCGGCCGACGGTCTTGTAGCCGATCGAGCCGTGACGGTCCGCCCAGACCAGGTTGGAGACAGGGTGAGCGTGCTCGCCGAGCGCCTCGACCAGGCCCGGGCCGCTGGCGAAGTCGAGCATCGCGAGGCTGGCCCGCGTGATCCCGGGAAAGTCGAGCGCCACGAAGCGAAGCGCCAGCGGCTCGGCGTCGTCGGCGCGCAGCGCCTCGTTGACGATCGGGCCGTGGTGCGTCTCGCGGACGACCAGGCGCTCGGGCTCGGAGCGGCGCTTGACCGCGATCTCCTCCTCGATCAGCTCCAGGGGCCGTGAGCTCGCCCTCGAACTCGTACGTGTCGCCGTCGATCCGCTCGATGAACAGGTCCATCACGTCGGCCATCACGTTCGTGAACGACCAGGCGACGTCGTTGTTCTGGCCCATGATCACACCGGGCAGGCCCGGTAGCGACGCGCCGCGGCAGAATCGATCGCCGAGGTAGAGCCCGACCTGATAGGTGATTCCGGGCATGCTCGGCGGCAGGTGGGGATCGCCGGCCAGAAGCGGCGCCGCCGGTGGCCGAGCGAGCTCCCGTGACGGCCCAGTTGTTCGAGCCGGTGGCCTCGACCGCGAGGCCAATCGAGTCGCGAACGCGCGCGATCTGCTCGGCGAGGCTCAGGCCGTCTCCCGCCCACGCCTCGCCTGGGGTGAGGATCACCGGGTTGCCGCGCGGATAGCCCGGGTCCAGGCGCGCCGTCAGCTCGGCGCCCAGCTCGCGGGTCATCTCGGCGCGCAGGAGCTCGCGCTCCCAGTTGGTCGAGAGCCCGAAGGACAGGAGCTTCGCCAGGGTGAGCGAGTCGGCGGGCGACGAACGGCTCGAAGCCCATGCGCAGGAGCTGGAACTCGGCCGGGAGCGGGCGATCGGCGGCCGCCGGCGTTCACGCCGGCGCAGAACGCGTCGAGCTCCGATCGCAGCTCCGGCTCGAGCGCCTCGGCCTCGCGCTCGGCGGCGCGGCGCAGGCCCAGGGTTCGCATGAAGCGGTCGGTCTCGCAGCCCGGGGCGACCGGCGATCTCGGCCAGCCGTCCGGAGCCGATCCGGCGGTAGAGGTCGAGCTGCCAGAGGCGGTCCTGTCCGTGGCAGAAGCCCTCGCCGAACCACAGGTCGTGCCTGGTCTGGGCGCGGATGTGGGGAACTCCCCAGCGGTCGCGGCCGATCTCGACCGGGCCCTCGAGCCCGTCCAGCCGCAGGCGCCCGTCGGTCCTCGGAAGCGGCCGGCGAAAGAGCTGATACCAGAGCCCGGCCGCGGTGGTCGCCGCCAGCGCCGTCGAACGCCGCGCCGGCGAGGCCGAATCGCTTTGCCAGTCCGCCGACGGTCACGGCGGCGAACTCTAGGCATTCGGCGTGCGCTTCAGCTCAGTCCGAGACGCCCTTCGGCAGCCGGCCCTCCGCCTCGAGCTTCTCGAGGTGGGCCTGCATGACGATCGCCGCCGCCGGCCGCAGCTCGGCGGGCACGTCGTCCCAGACGCGATCGAGGAGGCGCGCCCGCGATCGCTCCCCCCGCTCCAGCTCGGCCACCAGCCGGCGCTCGCGCATCAGGCGGTGCTCCAGGTACTCGTCGAGCTTCGCCTCGGGATCGTCGATGTAGGGACCGTGCCCGGGGCAGAGCAGCTCGAGGTCCGCGGCACGCAGGCGCTCCAGGGAGTCGAGATAGGCCGCCAGTGAGCCGCCGTCGGGCGGAACGAAGCTCGACCCGTGACCGAGCACCAGGTCGCCGCAGAAGCCGACCTGCCCAAACAGGAAGCAGACGTGGTCGGTCGCGTGTCCAGGCGTCGGGAGATCTCGAAGGGGCCCACGCGCCCGGGCTCGGCGGCCAGGTCGGAGCCGGCCGATCGGCGCTCGGCGCCGGGCTCGCCGGAGGTCTCGTCGCCCGCCTCCGACCTTGCCGAACAGGAGCGGGGCGCCAAGCATCGGCACGGCCGCGGAGTGATCCGCGTGCGAGTGGGTGAGCAGGACACCGGCGATGCCGCCGCGATCCTCGGCCGCGGCGCGCACGGCATCGAGGTGCGACTCCTCGGCGGGCCCGGGGTCGATGACGTAGGCGGGATTGGAGCCCACCACGTAGGTGTTCGTGCCCTCGAGCGTCATCGGCCCGGGATTCGGCGCGACGATCCTGACGATGTCGGGATGAGCTCGGCGGAGAGTCGATGGCCGCGAATATAGTCGGCCGCCGATGCCGGACCGATGGGTGACGTTCGACTGCTACGGAACCCTGATCGACTGGGAGGGGGGCCTGCGGAGCGCGCTCGCGGCGCTTTGGCCCGAGGCCGGCCCCGATCGACTGCTGCGCCTTCATCACACGGTCGAGCCCCGCGTCCAGGAGCATGGCGAGCTCAGCTACAGAGAGGTGCTGGCTCGCTGCCTGGCCGCCGTGTCGGCGATCGACGGCCTCCCGGTGCCCGAGGGCCGCGGCGACGCCCTCGCCGAATCGCTTCCATCCTGGCCACCATTTCCCGAGGTGCCGGGCGCGCTCGCCCAGCTGCGAGAGCGCGGCTGGCGTCTGGCCATCCTCTCGAACACCGACCCCGACCTGCTCGCCGCCTCGGTCGCGGCGATCGGAGTGCCCTTCGACGCGCTGATCACCGCCAGCGAGGCTGGTTCGTACAAGCCGGCGCCCGGGCACTGGGAGCGGTTCTTCGCCGACACCGGCGCCGCCCCCGAACACCATGTGCACGTCGCGGCGAGTCTCTTCCACGACGTCGAGCCGGCCGCGCGAATGGGGCTCGAGACCGTGTGGATCAACCGCCTCGGCGAGTCGAGCTCCCTGCCGCGCGCTGCCGAGCTGCCCGATCTCGGAGGCTTGCCCGAGGTCCTCGATCAACGGCCGGTCGGCCAGTCGAGCAGCGAGGACTAGCCGCCGGTCACTGCCTCGAGCACGGCCTTACGAGCGTCCTTCGGCTCGAGGACGACCAGGTCCCCGACGCCCTTGAGGATCTCCCGCACGAGCCAGTCGGCGGAGCCGTAGGGCAGCTCGACCACGACGGACTCGTCGGCGAGCTCCTCGACCACGGTGCGCTCCTCGCGCAGCCAGCGGGCCCGATCCGGCGAGACCCACACGCGGGCCACGCCGGCGCTGCCGACCTCGCCGTGGACCAGCCACTCCTGCTCGGCGAGGCGCTCATCCGTGCCCTCGCGCGGCTCGAAGGAGCGCCTCGTGAGCCGCGCCTCCTTCATCCGGTCGAGGCGGAAGTGTCGTGTGTCGGCCTTGCCAATGTCGTAGCAGCCGAGATACCAGCCCTCCGGGTCCACTGACCAGCTGGTACGGCTCGACCTCGCGCTTGACGAACTCGTCCTCGTTCTCCTTGTAGTAGTGGAGCTCGAGGACTCGGCGGCGCTCGATCGCGTCGTTGACCGTGCGCACCACCTCGGAGTCGTCGCGCCCGGGGGCGATCTCGAGGCCCTCGTGCGAGGGGTCGTGTCCGAGCGCGCCGACGATCTTCTCGCGCGCGGTCGCCAGACCGGCCTGCGGCAGATGATCGCCGAACAGGTCGATCGCCGCGACCAGCGCCTTGGCCTCCAGCGGCAGCAGCCGGGCGGGACGGGCGAAGTTGTCTCCGTAGGTGTCCGCGTCGACCTCGATCTCGTCGCCGTCGATCTGCGCGAACAGCACGTAGGTGCCGCCGCCGAAGTTGACGACATTCAGCACGTCGATGTCCTCGCGCAGCTCCTCGAGGCTGACGTTCAGCTCGTCGAGCACGGTGTCCACCGACAGGCGCGCCTGCTCGCGGGCGGCGCCGATCAAAAGGCCGGCGAGCGTCACCAGCCGCGCGAACCGCTCCGGGCGGATCACCGACTCGGAGCGACCGTTCGCAGACCGCGGCCTGCTGTTGCCCTCCACCATGGGCCGGGCGACCGTCTCCGCGACCGTGAACTCGCCGCTGTGGCGCTTTCGAAGCAGCTCCAGGCGCTCGGCCGCGTCGTTCGCCAGGTCCTTCGGGCTCGAGCAGCGTCGCGTTCTCACGCCAGCCGAGCACCCAGGAGATCAGCTGGCGGGACGAGGCGTACTCGGTCTCATAGACCGCGCCGCGCCCGGAGAGGTTGTCCGCCTTGGTCGCCTTGCGCAGCTGGCCGTAGCCGCCGAAGTCCCGCTCCACGAGCCAGGCGATCCGCTCACGCACGAACACCTGTCCCGCCCCGTCGATCTCGCCCATCTGCCAGTCGGCTCGCGACGCGTAGTCGCGCCGATCGAAGTCCTCGGGCGGCGCGAAGTCGTGCTCCGCCTTGGTCGCGTACGAGACCTTGCCGCGGATCCGCGAGAGGCGGAATACCCGCACCTCATCACGCTCGTGCGAATGGCCGATCAGGTAGAACTGCCCGTTGCGGAAGACGAGGTGGTAGGGATCCACCTTGCGATCGGAGACCTGGTCGCGCTGCATCGAGTAGTAGCTGAACTCGATCGTCTTGCGGCGAGAGATCGCGGTCTCGATCTTCGCCAGCCGCTGCGACAGCTCGCGCCCGCCTCCCGACGGGGCGAGCTTGACGTCGATCGATGTCGAGTCAGGCTCGGAGAGCGGGCTGGGACGCCCCCATGAGACCTGCTGCAGGGCAAGGCGCAGCGGCTCGGCGTACGCGAACTCGCCGTCGAGCAACACCAGCGCCGTTCGCAGCGCCGCCAATTCGCCGTCGGTGAACTCGATCGGCGGCAGGTAGTAGTTCTCGGGCGGCAGCGCGTAGAGCTCGGCCTCGAAGAAGCCCTCGGCCGGCTTCTCGACCTGAAGCGAGATCCCGAGGCTCTCGAGCTCGGCGCGATCGGCGTAGAAGCGGCGCGCGAACGCGTCGTCGTTCATCGAGCTGTACCCCTCGACCTCGCGCTTGATCTCGAGCGCGGAGACCGGGCGCCCATTGGCCATCAGGAACGAGATCAGCGAGAGCTGGCGGATGAGCTTCTCGGTGTCCTTGGCCACGAGGAGGAGAATAGACGCGCGCTCACGGTGGCCACGCAAGGAACCCTCGCGCTTGCCCGCAATTTGCGGGCTGGGCTAGACGGTCAGCCGGTGCCTGAGCGCTTCGCGCTTCCCTTTCGGGAAACCGGGGACCTCGTCGAGCTGGTCGATCGAATCGAAGCCCCGCAGGCGCTTGCGGTAGGCGAGCACACGATGGCATTGCGTGATCGAGAGGTCGAGCGAGCGAAGCTGCTCGAAGCTCACCTGGTTGAGGTCAAGCCGGCGATCGGCGACCGCTGCGGGCGCGGGCCCGCCGCGCCTCGGTGCGGCGGGCCTCGGCTCAACGCGCCTCGGTGCGGCGCGCCTCGGCTCAACGCGGTGGGACGCCACAGGCTGGGCCGGGCGTGGCCGGGAGCCCGCGCGGGGTTGGGCGGCCCTCGCAGGCGGTCGTTGGGACACCGCCTGGGCGCTCGAGGCCCATCCGGGCAGCGCGAACTGGGCCAGCTTGAAGTCGCCCGCCATCCGGGCCATGATCGCGGCGAAGCGCTCCCCGGCCTTCGCCTCCGCCTGTCTCTGGGTCGACGTGGAAAGCCATCGCCGCGAGCTCTCCAGCTTGTGGTCGAAGACGTTCATGTCCGCCTGGAGCTGCAGCAGGCAGCTCGGCCCCCACGGTCTCGCCCAATCGGCGACTCCGAACTCCAGCGCTTCGGCGGCGCTGTCGCCAAGGCCGGTCCCGTTGCCGCTCAGCGTCGGCTGGCTCAGATAATCGCGCTGCAGGCGCGTCACCATCTTCACCAGGCATCTGGCCTCATACCGCGTGCGTGCGCGCGCCAGGCGCGGCACCTGAGCCGCAAGCGACTCGCGGTGTCCCTCCAGCAGCAGAAAGGCTCGCTTCCTGGCGAGAACGGCAGGATCCTTGTGCGCCGACCGTCCGTTGGCGCGTGTCTCCACGTGGGAATCCCTGCGTTCTGCTGGTTGCGCGATTGGCTTCACGATCAGTAGGCCTCCTCGTCCCGTCCGGAGGGCCGACAGATGCCGACCACCGTCCGTGCATTGAACCGACCGCTTGCTTCCGTCAGTCACCGATTTCGAATCCGTACCGGCAACTGGCCAATTTTCAGTGTAGGAGTGAGTTCCCCGAGTTTCAGCTCGATATGCCTAAATGCCCTGGAACGACGTAATGCGACCCGAAACGCGGTAGTCGAACGGGCGACCCGATTCGGCCGCGTGACGCGCCTACGCTGCCCGAGAGCGGAAGTAGGCGGCCGAGTCGATTCCGCGATCGAACCGCGACCAGGCCTCGCCGTCGGGAAGCGCGCGCTCGATCCGATCGAAGCTGCCGAGCTTGCCACCCAGGTTGTCGATCGCGTGCACGAGCGTGGCCTCGCGGGTGGCGGGGATGACCGGCGAGCCGTTCTCCAGCGTGCCGTGGTGGGAGAGCACGACGTGGAAGATCGCCTGGGCCAGCTCCGGATCGAACCCCTCGATCCGCTCGATCTCGCGGCGCACCAGGTAGTAGCCGAGCGGTATCTCGCCCTGGAGGCGGCCCGCATCGGTGAGGTCGATCGCGAGCGGATCGTCGTTGTAGGCCATCGTCTTGCCGATGTCGTGAAGCAGGGCCCCCGTGACGGCGATGTCCCGCTCGATCCCCGGGAAGGCCGACGCGGCTGCGCTCACCGCCTGGGCAACCGAGACCGTGTGGTCGAGGAGCCCGTGCCGATAGGCCTGGTGGTAGTACTTGGCGGCCGGAGCCTCACGGAACCTCGTCCAGACCGGGGAGCCCGGGTCGAACAGGCGGTCGAGGAGCTCTCGAAGCTGCGGATGCTGGACGGTGCCGAGCAGCTCGCGTAGGTCGGCCTCGAGTCGTTCCACCGGAACACTCGGTCCGTCGGCGAGGTCGGACCCCTCGAACTCCTCGGGGCGCGCGGGACGGATTGCCTCGACCGTGATCTTCCGGCCGTACTGGGGATGGACTCCGAAGCGACCGCTGATGTGGACCGCGGAGCCGGGGACGGCGACCTCGAACGACTCCTCGACTCCATCCCAGACCACCGCCTCGACGGTCCCGGAGCTGTCGCAGACGACGAGCCTGAGCCACTGACCGCCGTTGCGGCGCTGGCGAAGCTCGCGCTCTCGAACCCCGAATACCGCCTCCACGACCTGTCCGTCTGCGAGGTCGCGCACCCAGGCGCGCTCCGTCTCGCCGGCCGGGTCCCCGCCGTTGACGGCGCCCTCGGCGAGCGGCGGCTGATTCGTCAAAGAAGCCTGTTCGCTCATCACAAGCTCACAGTAAAGGGGGGCGCGGACGCCGACTCTCCCCCGAGGAGGCCGGGAACGGGCCTGCTCTGGCCTTCGTTTCGTCAGGCCCGTTTGGGCTCGCTGCGCCGCTCGACGGCGAGCGTTTCCTCCGGCGGGACACCGCTCTCGACCTCCCTGCCGCGCTCCAGCTCGGCGTTGAGCTCGGCGCCCAGCAGCACTGCCAGGTTCGAGATCCAAAGCCAGATCAGGAAGACGATCACCCCGGCCAGGCTGCCGTACGTCTTGTTGTAGGCACCGAAGTTGGCGACGTACAGGGCGAAGCCCGCCGAGGCGAGCAGCCACAACCCGACCCCGAGGACGCCACCGGGGGTGATCCAGCGAAACCCGGGCTGGCGGACGTTGGGCGCTCCGTAATAGAGCATTGCGAGCATCGTGATCACCGTCACGACGATCACGGGCCACTTGGCGATGTCCCAGATCGTCACCGCGGTGCTCCCCAGTCCGAACAGATTTCCAACCTGCTCGGCCAGTGGTCCAGTGACGACGACCGCGATCGCGCTCAGGGCGACCAGCAGGATGAGAAGCAGCGACATCGCGAGCTGCAAGGGCCGAAGCTTCCAGAACGGCCTGCCCTCCTCGACCTCGTAAACGATGTTGCAGGCGCGCGAGAAGGCGCCCACGTAGCCCGGAGGCCGACCACAGGGCGGCCACCAAGCCGATCACCAAGGCGATCCCGGCCGTTCCCTGGTTCGAGGCGATCTGTTTGATCGCGCCGCTGACGATGTCGGTCGCGGGGCCCGGCCCCAGCTCGTTCAGGTTGTCGAGCACGGACTGGGTGGCGGAGTCCCCCGCGAGCCCGAGGATCGCGACCAGGACGATCAATGCCGGGAAGATCGACAGAATCGCGTAGTAGGTGAGGGCGGCCGCCCAGTCGGTCAGATTGTCGGCGCGGAACTCGCTCACGGTGCGCTTCAGAGCGCTCCACCATGCGCGCAGGCTGAGGTCGGTCGGCTTGCCAGGCGCGGTCGCTGGCTCATCCTGGCCCGTGGCCTGGTCCGATGGACTCCGTTCGCTCATCGTCTTTCCCCGACAGAGGCGCTGTTGAGCGATTGCCCCGTCAGTCCGAAATCAAACGACGCCTGTGGCGATGGCGAGGGGCGGAATCGAACCGCAGGGGAGCCCGGAGGGCGAGCCGTGGGAGGCGGTCCGCCCCGAGCCATGGATGGCGAGGGGCGGAATCGAACCGCCGACACCACGATTTTCAGTCGTGTGCTCTACCAACTGAGCTACCTCGCCGGGGTCGCAAAGGCTAGCGACGAAGAGGGCACCGACCTCTGTCAGCCGGAGTAGCCCGCCAGCGACAATGCGAGCTCCACCGCCTCGGCGGGGCCGGCGGCGACCTCGATTCCCGGCCCGTCCTCCATGGCGCCCTCGCCGCTCACCCGCCAGGCCCGCAGCCCCACGACCGGTCGCCCGAGCCGCCGCGCGAAGGCCATCTCGGCCAGTGTCCCCCACTCGCCCCCGATTGCGATCACGGCGTCGGCGGAGGCCACCACGGCGAGGTTCCGCGCGTGGCCGATCCCGGTCGCCACCACGTGGGTGACGTGCGGGTTGGCCGCGCCGGGGTCCTCGCCTGGGAGCACCCCGATGACCTCGCCACCCGCCCCGCGAGCCCCGCGCGCCGCGGCCTCCATCACGCCTCCCCGCCCACCGCAGACCAGGGTCGCGCCCGCCTCGGCGAGCCGCCGCCCGACCTCCTCGGCCAGCGGCGCCAGCGCCTGGTCCGGCTCTCCCTTCCCGACCACCGCGATCTGGCGAGTGCGCGTCACCCCGCCGCCTTGCCTCCGGCGTCGCGGGTGGCGTTCGGGCTGGATCGACTCAGCATCCCGGTCATCAGCTCCAGCGCCCCCTGCTTGTGCAGGGGCTCGTTGAGGTTGCCGCACTTCGGGCTCTGCACGCACGACGGACAGCCGTCGGCGCAGGGGCACTCGCCGATCAGCTTCGCGGCGTCGGCGAGCAGGCGCTCGAACTGCTCGAAGCCGCGCCGGGCGATTCCCACCCCCCCGGGATGGCCGTCGTAGATGAAGATCGTCGGCCGGCCGGTCTGGAAGTGCACGTTGGTCGACAGGCCGCCGATGTCCCAGCGGTCGCACATCGCCAGCAGCGGCAGCACCGCGATCTGTCCGTGCTCGGTGGCGTGCAGCGCCCCCAGCAGGACCTCGGGCGGAAGCGACGCCGGGCCGGCGAGCTCCTCGCCGAGCACGTACCACAGCGCCTGGGTCGGAAAGTTGGTCTCCGGCAGGTCGAGCCCCACCATGTCGATCACCCGATGATCGGACAGCCGCTTGCGCTGGAAGGCCATCACCTGCTCGGTGACCGACACCTCCCCGAAGAACAGCTCGATGCCCATCCCACCACCGACCGGATCGTCGCGCTTGGCGGCGATCCGCTCTATGTACACCTCCGTCTCCTTCTTCGGCTGCGTGTACCAGTCGCCGTCGAAGCGGTCGACCACCGCCCGTCGCCCCTCGACGTCGAGCTCGCGCACCTCATACGAGCGCCCCAGGTGCAGATAGACGGCCCCGGGGTGGACGGTCGTGAACGCCCGCTCGGCCTCGACCGCGCCGAGCAGCTCGCCGGAGTCGCGCTCGACGATCGCCACCGAATCCGGCGAGGCAGAGCGCAGCGAGATGTCACCCGCGGGGAAGCCGGGGCCCGCGCGGCAGGTATCGCCCCTCGCGGCCGCGCCGCAGCTCGCCGATCGCCACCAGGGCGTCGGCGCGTTCCCGCCACCGTTCCCCGAACACCTCCGCGTCGGCATCGGAGAGTGGCATCTCGTAGCAGGCGGCGAGCAGGTGCGCGAGCTGGATCCGCTCGTTCTCGTGATCGAGGATCGCCGCCTCCACCGGCCGGTCCAGGAACTCCTCCGGGTGGCGGCAGAAGAACTGATCGAGGGCGTCCTCGCCGGCGATGTAGAGGGCCAGCCCATCGCTGCGTCTCCCGGCCCGGCCCCACATCTGTCGCAGGCTCGCGACCGTGCCGGGGAAGGTGACGCAGATGGCCGCGTCGAGCTCGCCGATGTCGATTCCCAGCTCGAGCGCGTCCGTGGCGACCACCGCGAGCAGCTCGCCCGCCGCCAGGCGGGCCTCGATCTCCCGGCGCTGCTGCGGGGTGTAGCCGGCCCGGTAGGGGGCGATCCGCTCCGCGAGCTGCGGGCGGCCCAGCTCCTCGAGCCGCATGCGCGTGAACCGCTGGATCAGCTCGATCCCGCGACGGCTGCGCAGGAAGCAGATCGTCCGCACACCCTCGCTGACCAGGTCGGCGAGCAGCTCGGCCGCCTCGGAGAGAACAGAGCGGCGGGTCATCGACCTCGGGTCGATCACCGGCGGGTTCCACATCCCGATCCGCCGGCGGGCGCGCGGAGCGCCGTCGGAGTCGATCAGCCGGAAGGGCTCGCCGACCAGCCGCTCGGCGAGCTCGACCGGGTTGGCGATCGTCGCCGAGGCGAGGATGAACCTCGGGCTCGGCGCCGTACAGACCGGCGACGCGGCGCAGCCGGCGCAGCACGTTCGCGACGTGGGACCCGAACACGCCCCGGTAGGTGTGGGCCTCGTCCACGACCACCCATCCGAGGCTGGCGAGGAAGTCGCCCCAGTTCTTGTGGTGGGGCAGGATGCCCACATGGAGCATGTCGGGGTTGGTGAGGATCAGGTTCGAGCGACGCCGGATCTGCGGGCGGTCGTCGCGCGGGGTGTCGCCGTCGTAGATCGCGTGGCGAAGCTGCGGCAGGCCCAGCGCCGACAGCTTCCGCGCCTGGTCCTGGGCGAGGGCCTTGGTCGGATACAGGTAGAGCGCGCGGCGCCGATCGTCCCGCACCAGCCCGTCGAGGACCGGGAGGTTGAAGGACAGCGACTTGCCGGACGCCGTGCCGCTGGTGACGATCGCGTTCCCGGAAGCGACCGCATCGAGCGCCTCGAGCTGGTGTGAATAGAGAGCCTCGATCCCACTCGCGGGCAGGGCGGCCGCCAGCTGGGGCGCGAGCGAATCCGGGATCTCGACCGTGTCCGCCGTTCGGGCCGCCTCGAGGCTCTCGGCAACCAGGCGGGCATCGGCGCGCCCGGGCTCGATCGCCCGCTCCCAGCCGGTGGCGGCCGCGACCCCGGCGCCGGCGCTAGCCATTGGCGGTGGGCACGGGTTGGCCGGTCGCCGCCCCGCGGCCGCCCGCGATCGCGGCCGCCGTGCGCAGCGCGTCCAGCGAGCTCCGGTCGTGAAGCCGCATGATCTCCGCGCCAGCCGTGACGGCCAGCGCCGTGGCCGCGGCGGTCGCCCACTCGCGGTCTGCGGCGGCGACCCGATCCGGCCAGGAGCCCGCCAGGACCGCGCCGAGGAAGTCCTTGCGCGAGAGGGCGACGAACAGTGGACGGCCGAGCTCGCGCAGCTCTCCCAGGCGCCGCAGGATCTCGAGGTCGTCGTCGACCGAGAGGTCGAAGTCGAGCCCCGGGTCCAGCGCGATCTGATCCTCGGCCACGCCGCGGGCGAGCGCCGCCTGGATCCGCTCGCCGAACCAGCGCTTGAGGTGGGCGACTGGATCCCGGTGGCCCGCGGGCTCCCGATCGACGCGCGGCGGGCCCTCGATGTGCATCAGGACGTAGCCGCAGCCTCGCTCTGCCACCAGGTCGAGCATCTCGGGGTCGGCGCCGCCGGAGATGTCGTTGATCGCCGCCGCGCCGGCGTCCAGGGCGCGGCGCGCCACCTCGACCTGGAAGGTGTCCGCGGTCACCGGCACGCCGGCGCGACGGACCAGCCCCTCGATCGCCGGAACGAGGCGCCCGGCCTCCTCGTCGGCCTGTACCGCCGGCCCGCTGCGGGCCGGCACGGCGCCGACGTCGAGCAGGTCGAACCCCGCCTCGGCCAGGGCCAAGCCGTCCGCGACGGCGCGCTCCGGGGTACCGCTCCGCGCTCCCTCGAAGAACGAATCGTCGGTGACGTTGACGATTCCGGCCGCCAGCGGCGGCGGGAACTCGAGCAGTCGGCCGGCGATGCGCCAGACGGTCATCCGCGACTAACGTAGCGCGGCTGACCCTGTGTACCGTTGCGCGGCGTGTCCTTGCGCTGCGTCTACACCGACCTCGACGGCACCCTGCTCGGGCTTCGCGGGGCGCTGTTCCGCGACGCCGAGGGGAACTTCTCGCTCCAGCAGGCGCGGGCGCTCGAGGCCTGCCATCGCGCCGAGGCCGAGGTGGTGATCATGTCGGGCCGGCGCGAGGCCCAGGTGTCGGCCGACGCCCGGCTGCTTGCCCAGACGTCCTACATCTACGAGGCCGGCTGCGGCGTCGTGATCGACGGCGAGCGAACGCTGCTGACGGGCGATTGGGTGCCGGACGCGGACGGGACGCCGGCGGAGAAGATGCTCGCAGCGGGCGTCCCGGACCTGCTCTTCGAGCGCTTTCCGGGGCGGCTCGAATGGCATGGTCCCTGGCACGTCGACCGCGTGCTCTCGCATCTGTTCCGTGGCCGCGTCGACGTCGCCGAGGCCAACGCCCTGCTCGCGGAGCAGGGCCACGACGATCTGCGCTTCCTCGACAACGGGGCGATCGTGCGGCGCATGGAGGGGCTCGACGGGCCCGCCCACGCCTACCACCTGGTGCCCGGCGGCGCCAGCAAGGCGAAGGCCGTCGCCTTCCACATGCGGGCGCGCGGCTACGCGCCCGAGGACTGCATCGGGATCGGCGACTCGCTCGAGGACCTCGACGCTGCGTCGGCCGTGGGGCGATTCTTCGTGGTCGCCAACGGGCCTGAGCGCGATCCCGGGCTGCGCGAGGCGATCGGCGGTCGGCCCAACGTCACGGTCACCGAGGGCCGCAACGGCGACGGCGTCTACGAGGCGGTGGTGTCGACCCTGGCCGAGAGGCGCTAGCCACTAGCCGCGGCGCGGGGCGGCGCTTGCGCCGCGGATGCGACGGAGCAGAGCGTCGGTGAGCCGCGGGGCGACGCCGTGCAGTCCCAGCAGTCGCACGAGGGGAGGGATGTAGACGGCGCGCGAGTCCTCCTCCACGGCCTCGATGATCGCGTCGGCCACCTTCTGAGGCGGGAGCTCTTGCTCGTTCTCCCGCCAGTCCGGGAGCAGATTGCGCTCGTGAGCGTGAAGGTCCGTCTCGACCTCGCCGGGGAAGGCGGTGGTGACCGAGACTCCGGTGCCAGAGAGCTCGTGCCGCAGGGCTTCGGCGAAGCCGCGGTCGGCTGCCTTGGTGGCGCCGTACACGGCGGCCCACGGAAAGGCACGGATGCCCGCCCCCGAGGAAAGGATCACGACATGGCCGTGGGCCCTGTCGAGCATGTGGGGGAGCGCCGCGCCGACCGTGTAGATCGTGCCGAGGACGTTGACCCGCACCATCTCCTCGGCCCGCTCGATGTCGGTGTCGACGAACGGGCCGTAATGGGCGACTCCTGCGTTGGCGATGACCAGGTCGAGCCCTTCGGCCCGCTTTGCGAAGCGGTCGATGGCGCGTTCGACCTGGCTCCGCTTGGCGACGTCGGCGACCAGGGCCAGGTGCGGGCCGGCCGGGCTCTCGGGGAGCTGCGCGACCACCTCCTCGATTCGCTCCTTGCCGCGAGCCAATCAGCCCGAGGCGGGCCCCCCGCGATGCCAGCGCCACGCACAGGGCGCGACCGATCCCACGCGATGCGCCGGTGACAACCGCCCTCGTTCCCGGCTCGATCCGCACGGCGCGCATCCTCTCATGCCGCCACTCGCTGCCGGTCCCGGCTCGTCACTACTATCGACGAGGTGACGCAGGAGCAGGCGACGGTTGCCGAGGAGGAGTACCTCCAAAGCATGTTCTGGCTCGAGGAGGCGGGGCTGCCGATCACCGGCGCCAACATCGCCCGCGCGATGCAGCTCTCGGCCCCGACCGTCCACGAGATGATCGGCCGGCTGGAGGACGACGGCTACGTGGATCGCCGCGCGGACAAGTCGCTTGCGTTCACGTCGGATGGCCGCGAGCACGCCCAGGCGATCGTGCGGCGTCACCGCCTGATCGAGCGGTTCCTGACCGACGTTCTCGGCGTCCCCTGGGACGAGGTCCACGAGGAGGCGGAGCGGCTGGAGCACGCGATGTCGCCGGTGCTCGAGGAGCGGATGCTGGCGGCGATCGGCGACGCCAAGACCTGCCCGCACGGCCACCCGCTGGTCGAGGGCGCCCGCGAGCAGGGAGCGCTGCTGGCCGACGTCGAGCCCGGCGCCAGCGTGCACGTGCTCAGGTTCGAGAACGAGGCCGAGGAGCTGCTCCACTATCTCAAGCAGGCGGGCCTGCAGCCGGGACTGGACGGCACGCTCGAGAGCTCCGGCGACGACCAGGTGGTGGTCACCTCCGACGACGGCCGGCACGTGGTCTCCCGGAGCGTCGCGGAGACCGTCTCGGTTCGGGCCGATCCCTCGCCGCCGCCACGCGCCGCCGCTGCCCGAGCAGCTGGTGCTGTCGAGCGACCGCTACGGCAAGTAGGCGTCAGGCGCCGAAGCCGAGGCGTTCGGCGGATTTGTCTCTACAGCTCGCCGCAGATCTGGCGCAGGCGGCGGTAGAGGGCCTGGTCGGAAGCACGCATCGCATACTCGCGGCGCCTCACCGAGGCCTCGTGCTCCCGCACGGCGGACGCCAGGGCGGAGAAGCGTCGCTCGGCGAGGTTGCGTTCGCTCACCGGGTCGGGCTTCCGCGTGCCCTCGACCAACGTGATCGGAGTCATCTCGGGCCAACCTCCTGAAACTCGCGGGACTTCGTGTACCGGGGTTGCTAGCCGGTCCGCGCGACCCTAGCGACGGTTTCTTAGGGGCATGTAACGGCGGGGTAAAAAGAGCTCCGAGACGGGACGGGCCGTCCGCCGGCGATCAGGCCGGGGTCGCGGCCCGCACCCTTTCCAGCGCCCTGGCGATTCGTTCGACGCCGTCGCCGATCTGCTCCGCCGGCACACTGGCGAACGAGAGGCGGAGGCTGGAGCGACCGCCGTCGAGCATGAAGTCAGTGCCGGAGATGAACGCCACCCTCTCCTCGAGCGCCGCGGCCAGGAGGTCCTCGCAGTCCACGTCGTCGTTCAGCGTCAGCCACAGGAAGTAGCCGCCTCCGGGCACGACGAAGTCGGCCTCCGGAAGATGCTCGCGCAGGGCGTCCACCAGGGCATCGCGCCGCTCGCGCAGCGCTCCCTTTACGAAGGCGATGTTGTCCTCGATGGCACCCGAGCGACACAGCTCCCAGACGATCGACTCGGCGAGCATGTTCGGCGAGATGTAGACCTCGTTGGCGCGCTTGGCGAGCTTTGTGATCTCCTCCTCGGGCCCGGCGAGGTAGCCGACCCGCACGCCCGGGCTGACCGTCTTCGAGAACGAGGACGAATGGATCACCCGGTCCGATTCGTCCAGCGACAGCATCGTCGGCGGGGGGTCATCCTCGAACGGAAGCTCGCGGTAGGGGTCGTCCTCGAAGATCCAGAACCCGTGCTCCGCCGCGAGCTCGACGAGTCGCTCGCGCTTGGCGGCCGACAGCGTGCAGCCGGCGGGGTTGTGGAAGTTGGGGATCACGTGGACGAGCTTCACCGCCCCACCGGGCAGAGCGCGCTCGAGCGCCTCGACGTCGATGCCGTCCTCTGAGAGCGGCACGCCAACGCGCTCGGCGCCGAGTCGCTCCAGGAGCAGCAGCGTGCGGTCATAGGACGGCTGCTCCACGATCACCCGGTCGCTGGGCGCGATCAGGTGCTGAAACAGCATCGAGCCGGCCTCGAGCGAGCCGTTGGTGATCATCACCTGCGCCGGATCGGCGATGCCGTGGCGCTCGGCGACCCACTCGCACAGCCCCGGGTGTCCAATCCCGGTCCCGTACGAGAGCGCTCGCTTCCAGTCGTCGGCAAGCGCCCGTTGCGCCGCCTCGCGCACCGCCTCGACGGGCAGGATGTCGGCGCTCGGCGCCCCGCGGGCGAAGCTGATCAGCTCGGCGGCCATGGGCGGCCGAGTATACGAACGGTCACGACGTCGCCACGGACTGCGCGCCATCCGTCAACCCCGAGCCGATGAACTCGTCTCGATGACGGACGTGGGTCGTTTACCGCACGACATGCGTGCACGAGGCGGTCCACGTCGGCGCGAACGAGCGGTTGAGGAAATCGCGGAACGCCAGCTACGTCCGGGCGCCGATCGCCTCGACGGCGAGCTGGGCGGCCTCGGTTGGCGAGCGGCCGACCCGGACGCCCCGGGCCTCCAGAGCCTCCTTCTTCGCCTCCGCGGTGCCCGAGGAGCCCGAGATGATCGCCCCCGCGTGGCCCATCTGCTTGCCCGGCGGGGCGGTGAACCCGGCGATGTAGGCGACGACCGGCTTCGAGACCTGGTCGGCGATGAAGGCGGCGGCCCGCTCCTCGGCGTCGCCGCCGATCTCGCCGACCATCACGATCAGCTCGGTCTCGTCGTCTGACTCGAACAGGGTGAGGACGTCGATGAAGTCCGAGCCCACGATCGGGTCGCCACCGATGCCGACGATCGACGAGTTGCCGACGCCGGCCTGCTTCAGCTCGTTGCCGATCTGGTAGGTGAGCGTCCCCGACTTCGAGACGACGCCGATCGCGCCGGGGTCGAAGAACTGCGCCGGGATGATTCCGACGTTCGCCTTGCCGGGCGAGAGCACACCGGGACAGTTGGGGCCGACGAGGCGCACACCGGCGTCCTTGGCCTTCCAGTAGACGCTCAGCATGTCGTAGACGGGGATCCCCTCGGTGATCGCGATCACCGTGTGCACGCCGGCGTCGATCGCCTCGGTGATCGCCGCGGCGGCGAAGCGGGCGGGCACGAAGATCATGGAGGTGTTTGCACCGCGCTCGGAGACCGCCTGGGCGATCTCGTCGTAGACCGGGATCCCCTCCACGTCCTGGCCGCCCTTGCCCGGGGTGACGCCCGCGACCACGTCGGTGCCGTAGGACCGGTTCCGAAGGCCGTGGAAGGTTCCCTCGCGGCCGGTGAGGCCGCTGATCACGAGCTTCGTATCGTCGTCGACGATGATCGCCATCAGCCGCTCGCGATCTCGACCACCCGCTCGGCCGCGCCAAGCATCGTCTTCTCGAGGTGCAGGTCTGGAAGCTCGGCCTCGCGCGAGCAGCGCCAGCCCCTCCTCGGAGTTGGTGCCGTCGAGCCGCACCACCATCGGCATGTCGAGCTCGATTCTCTCCGACGCCTCGATGATCCCCTTGGCGATCTCGTCGCCGCGGGTGATCCCGCCGAAGATGTTGAACAGGATGGCGTTCACGTTCTCGTCCGAGGTGATCACCTCGAGCGCGGCGACGATCGCGTCCGCCTTCGAGCCCCCGCCGGCGTCGAGGAAGTTCGCCGGCTTGCCACCCGCCTGGGCCACCACGTCGAGCGTCGACATGCAGAGCCCGGCGCCGTTGCCGAGGATGCCGATGTTTCCGCCGAGCTTCACGTACGTGAGCCCCTTCTCCTTCGCCATCTGCTCCTGCGGATCCTCGGCGGAGCGGTCGCGAAGGTCGGCCAGCTCCTCGTGCCGGTACAGGGCGCTGTTGTCGATCGTCATCTTCGAGTCGAGAGCGACGACCTGGCGATCGGAGGTGACGATCAGGGGATTGATCTCGATCAGGGTCGCGTCCTCGGCGAGCGCGACGTCGTGCAACTTGACCAGGAGCTCCGCCACCTGGTCGGTCACGTCCTCGTCGATCCGGGCGTCGATCGCAATCTCCCTGGCAACTTTGGCCGTGAACTCCTCACCGGGCTCGACGTGGCGCCTGACCAGCGCCGACGGGTCGGTCTCGGCCATCTCCTCGACGTCCATGCCACCCATGCGCGAGAGCATCGCAAGCAACTTCTTCTCCGAGCGATCGAGGATCAGCGAGGCGTAGTACTCGGCGTCGATCCTCGAGGCGCGCTCGACCCAGACCTCGTGAACGGTGAAGCCGCCGATCTCCATGCCGAGGATCGCCTCAGCGTGACCCCGCGCCTCGTCGGGGTCGTTGGCGATCTTGATCCCGCCGGCCTTGCCCCGCTTGCCGGTCCGCACCTGCGCCTTGACCACGCAGGGGAAGCCCACCTCCTCCGCCGCCTCCACGGCGGTGGAAGCGGTGTCGGCAACGCGGCCGTCGGGAACCGGCACGCCGTGCTTGGCAAGGAGCTGCTTGCCCTGATACTCGAGCAGGTCCAAGTCGCGGGAGCCTACCCGACGCACGCGGAAGCACGGCCGGTCGGGCCCGGTCGACGCAACCGAACGCCAAGCCCGATGGCGGCCGGAACGTGCCGCTTGGCATAATCCCGCGCCGCGAGCGCGAGGATCGGTAAGCGAACTGCCGATATAGCGAATTGGACCCGTCCCGAGCGGGAAGCAGGTAACTCATGCCATTACCAAAGCTGAAAGACATCAAGTGGGTGACCACGGATTGCTATGGAACCCTGATCGACTGGGAGAAGGGGATCACCGATGGGTTCGCGGCGGAGGCGAAGAGGGACGGCTTCAGCTTCGACGAGGGGCCGTTCGTCGCACGCTTCTTCGAGATCCAGGCCGAGATCATCCGTGGCTCGTACGAGCTCTACGCCGAGGTGCTGCGGCGGGCGACCGTCCGCGCGGCGCATGAGATCGGCTGGGAGATCGAGCCCTCGCGCGCCCAGTTCCTGCCTGACAGCGTCGCCAGCTGGCTGCCCTTCCGCGAGACGAACGCCGCCATGGACCGGCTGGCCAAGCGCTACGACGTCGGGATCATCTCGAACATCGACGACAAGCTCCTGGGCGTCTCGCGCCGTCACCTGCGAACCGACCTCGAGCTGGTGGTCACGGCACAGCAGGTGCGCAGCTACAAGCCCGACCCCGCCCACTTCAAGGAGGGCGCGCGGCGAATCGGCGGGAAGAAGGGCTGGGTGCACATCGCCAGCGGCTATGAGACCGACATCGCGCCGGTGCTGAAGATGAACGTGCCCGTGATCTGGGTCAACCGCAAGGGCGAGAAGCTCAACGGGCGCAAGCCGCCAACCGCGACGGTCAAGAACTTCCGCGAGGCGGCCAAGAGACTTGGCGCCGGCTGACGTCGGTCCGCGCGATGCCGCCGATGAGGCGATGGTGGCAAGAGCGCACGAGCGGTTCGCCGCCCAGCGGCGGCGGGGCGTACGGCGACGCGTCCGGAGGCACCGGCGGGGAAGACTCCCCAACCTGGTCGTGATCGGAGGGCTGAAGTGCGGCACGACCAGCCTTCACCACTACCTGAACCTGCACCCGGAGGTCGAGATGTCGCGGCCGAAGGAGCTCAACTTCTTCGTCGCCGAGCTGAACTGGCCGCTGGGGGCCGAGTGGTACGCAAGCCACTTCAGCGACGAGGCGCCGGTCCGCGGCGAGAGCTCTCCCCACTACACCGGCCGACCACGCTTCGAGGGCGTGACCGAGCGCATGCGCTCGGTGCTTGGAGAGGTCCGCCTGGTCTACATGGTGCGCAACCCGATCGACCGCATGCTCTCCCACTACCTGCACAACGTCGGCGGCGGCTACGAGCACCGGGCGCTGGCCGACGCCCTCGGCGACCCGCGGAGCGCCTACGTGAACCGCAGCCTCTACTCGTTCCAGCTCGAGCCATATCTCGAGCAGTTCGGCATCGAGCGGATCGAGGTCGTCTCCCGCGAGGAGCTGAAGGGCGAGCGTCCGGGCACGATGCGCCGCCTGTTCACCTTCCTGGGCGTCGACCCCGGCTTCACTTCGCAGCAGTTCGAGCGTGAGTGGGAGACGGGAACGGCCAAGGGCAGCGACCGGTTCCGGATCATGGACCGGGCCGTCCGGCTTCCGGGGCTGCGCGCTCTGGATCGCAACTTCGACCGCCTCCCCGAGTCGCTGCGCTGGCTGGTCGAGAGGGTCGTCCACGACCCTGACGCCGGCGCCGCGCCGAAACCCGAGATCCCGCCGTCGCTCCGCGAGCAGCTCGCGAGCCTGTTCCACGACGACGTCGCGCGGTTGGAGCGGGTCGCCGGCCGCAGCTTCGGCTGGCTGGACCAGCGCACCTAAGCTGTTGGCATGCGCGTGTCAGTAGCGGCTGACGAGCGGGTCGGGGTCGCCGAGGCGATCGTCGAGGAGCTGCGGAGCCGTGGCCACGACCCCATCCCCCACGGCGCGCTCAGCGACGCCGAGCGCGACGACTGGGCGTGGGCAAGCGAGGCTGCGGCCCGGGACGTCGCGCAGGGCCGGACCGAGCAGGCGATCGTCTGCTGCTGGACGGGCACCGGCGCGTCGATCGCCGCCAACAAGGTGCCGGGCGTGCGGGCCGCCCTCTGCGCCGACGCGCAGACGGCCGCCGGCGCCCGCAGGTGGAACGACGCCAACGTGCTCGCGCTCAGCCTCCGGGCCACCTCCGAGGCCGAGCTCGGGGAGATCCTCGACGCCTGGTTCGACGCCGAGCCCAGCCCCGATGCCGACGACCGGGCCAACGTGGCCCACCTGTCCGAGATCGAAACGGCCGAGTAGCCGCGTATAGCCTCACGCCGTGCGCCGCCTGCTCCCCGACCCGGCCCCGACCAGCGTAGGCGAGCAGCTCGACGGGCTCGAGCTGGTCGACCGAGCCCATGATCGACCGTCCGTACGTGATCACCAACTTCGCGATCACGCTCGACGGCAGGGCGACGCTCCACGGCCGCTCGGGCGCGATCGGCAGCGACGCCGACACCGAGATGCTGGTCGGCCTCCGGACCAAGGTCGACGCGGTGATGATCGGCGCGGGCACGATGCGAGCCGAGCGCTACGGCCGCGTCGTGCCCGATCCCTCCAAGCGCGCGCGGCGCGAGCGTGACGGGCTCCCGCACGATCCGCTCGCGGTGATCGTCAGCGGCCGACTCGACATCCCGTGGGACGCGCCCCTGTTCACGGACGGAGGAGGCCGGGTGGTGATCTTCACCGCATCCAAGACCGAGGCGCCCGAGACGCGCGACCCCGGTGCAGCTCGTCCGCCACCAGGGCGACGTCGACCTGGCGGCCGCGCTGGCGCACATCCGAACCGAGCACGGGGTCCGCGCACTGCTTTGCGAGGGAGGGCCGCGGGTGCACGCCCAGCTGATCGAGTCGGGCCTGGTCGACGAGCTGTTCGTCACCCACGCGCCGAAGCTCGCCGGGGGCGAGGGACCGACCCTGGCGGAGGGCCTGCCCGAGCTCGAGCGACCCCTCGAGCTCGCCTGGCTCCTCGAGCAGGACGGCGAGCTCTTCGCCCGCTACCGCACCGTGCGCTGAGCGTTTCAGGCGGCGGGAATCAGGCCGGCGGCCTCGACCCGCTCCTCGCCGCGGCGCAGCATGCGGAGCGCGAGGATCGCGCCCCCGAGCGTCGCGGCCAGGCCGCAGCTCAGCTGGACGCTGAGCACGCCCTCGCGCGTCCAGTAGACGTCGCGGAAGTCGAGCAGCAGCGCGGCCTCGTCGAACGTGAGGCCGATGCCGGCCCCGAACGGCACCGCCAGCGCCCGCTCGAGCCGGGCGTTGTCGGTGACCAGAGCCACCGCGCCGGAGCCGAAGGCGATCAGTATCCCGGGCACGAAGTGGTGGATGTGGCGGCCGCCCAGACGAACGTTCCCGAACGGCCACCAGCCGCCGCGGATCCCGGCCGTCGAGAGCCTCATGAGCGCGAAGCCGAGGACGAACCCGGAGAGCAGGTTGAACAGCACGGTCTCGTGGCGCGGCGTGGCCTCGTAGCCCTCGATCGCCACCGCGACCGTGTCCTGAGTTGCCCGCCCCGCGGTCCCGAGCGCCTGCTCGGCCGTCTTGATCACGGCGGCGGGCGTAGCGACCCGCCCACTGGGCGCACTGTCCGGCGCACCGGGCGGATCAGACCGCCGCACGCGCCTGCGCGCCAACCGCGTGATCTCGGTGACCAGGACGCTGCCGGCGGTGGCGATCGCCAGCCCGGCGAGCCCGACGGTCAGCCGGTCGGCGCGACGCCGATCACGCCGACGCCTGAGCCGCTGAACCAGCCGGCTCACAGCCGGACCAGGTTCTCCGCCCTCGATGCCTCGCGTAACCCCGCGGAAGTCGACCACCAGGGCGGCCTCGCGCACCACCCGCTCGTAGTCAACCTCGCGGGTGGGCGGTCACGATGGCGACGATGTCCGCCCGCGCGAGCTCCGTCGTCGAGCTCCGCGGAGGCGAGCGAGAACTCCGGCAGCTCCGGAACGTGCACGTCGTGGTAGGAGATCTCCGCGCCGAGCGCCGCGCAGGCTCCTGATGATCTTCAGCGGCCGGCGCCTCACGCAGGTCGCCGACGCCGGCCTTGTAGGCGACGCCGAGCACCAGGATCCGCGAGCCCCGCACCGGCTTCCTCGCGTCGTTCAGCGTGCGCTCGATCTTCTCCACGCAGAACTGCGGTTGCGCCTGATTGAGCTTCCCGGCCAGCTCGATGAACTCGGTATAGAAGTCGTGCTCCCGAGCCTTGAACGCAAGGTAGAACGGATCCACCGGCAGGCAGTGGCCGCCCATTCCCGGGCCGGGCTCGAAGCGCATGAAGCCGAACGGCTTGGTCGCCGCGGCGTCGACGACCTCCCAGACGTCGATTCCCATTCGGTCGCACAGCTGGGCGAGCTCGTTGACCAGCGCGATGTTGACCGAGCGGAAGATGTTCTCGAGCAGCTTGGTGAGCTCCGCGACCTCGGGCGAGGAGACCTCCACGACGTCGTCGCAGATCAGGCGGTACAGCTCCGCGGCGCGGCGGCAGCACTCCTCGGTGACTCCGCCGACGACCTTCGGGGTGGTGCGGATCGTGTGATCGGTGCGCCCGGGATCGATGCGCTCGGGCGAGTAGGCGAGGTTGAACTCGCGCCCGGCGGCCAGTCCGGACTCCTCGAGGATCGGGAGCAGGCGCTCGCGGGTGGTGCCGGGATAGGTGGTCGACTCGAGCACCACCAACCGGCCCTCGTGAAGGACCCGCGACAGCTGCGTCGCGGCGTCGACGAGGTAGCCGAGGTCGGGCTCACGGTGGTTGGCGAGCGGCGTCGGCACGCAGATCACGATCGACTCGCAGGCGGCGAGGGCCCGGTACTCGTCGGTGGCGGTGAAGCGCTCCGCCACCGCGCGAAGGCGCTCCGACGGCACGTCCTCGATGTCGGACTCGCGAGCGGCGCAGGCGCTCGACGCGCCGCGACGTCCGCGTCGACGCCCACGACATCGCATCCCGCCTCCGCGAAGGCGACCGCGAGCGGCAGCCCCACGTAGCCCAGGCCTATGATCCCGACCTTCATGGCGGGTAAGTGTAGGTTGCTAGACGGCCGCCAGCTCCTGCAGCGAGGCGGTGATCGTCGCCGGGTCGTCGGCGACCGCGGCGTCGGCGAGCTGCACGATCAGGCGCCGGTTCAGCTCCGACGGGCCGGCCTGGTCCTGCGTCCAGGCGCGCCAGGCGCCGCGACGGGGATGCGGACCTTGGTCGCGACGAGAATCGCCGCCAGCGCCAGATTCGACGTGGACACCAGCAACACCGCGTCGGGCGCCTCGTCGGCAAACAGCGTCTCGAACGCGATCAGCCCCCGGGCGATCTGGGCGACCTCGTCGGTGGCCGCCTCGGGGAGCGAATCCTTGGGGGGGCGCACCACGTCCGACTCCCTCGGTTTCGAGCGCTTCGGCGAGGTCGCGCGGGCCGTCGTCTTCCCCGACGATCAGGATCTTCATGCCGGAACGGTTACCAGCGCCCGTCCAACCCGCGTCGCATTTCGCCCACCCGGGTATTAGATTCTCGGCTTGATGAAGCGGCTTCTCGCACCGCTGACCCTGGGCGTAGGCGCCACCCGCCACCTGATCTGGTACCTCAGCTACCAGATCACGGGCGAGACCGCACGGTCAGGACCGCACGCCACCCGATCGGCTCGCCTCACGGGCGGAGCGCCCATAGACTCCCTCCGTCGATTCGGCTGCAGTCGAGGAGGATGATGCGATGGACGGGCTGATGATGGATCGCCCGCTCCTCGTCAAGCAGATCGCAGAGCGGGCGGAGGCGGTCTTCGGTGACCGCGAGGTCGTCGCGCGGACCCAGGACGGGATCGAGCGCTCGACCTACGGACACCTCGTCGCGCGGGCCCGGCGGCTGGCCAGCGCGCTCGCGGGGCTGGGCATCGGAGCCGGGCGATCGAGTCGCAAGCTTCGCCTGGAACTCGCTGCGCCACCTGGAGCTCTACCTGGCGGTCCCGAGCATGGGGGCAGTCCTCCACACGCTGAACATCCGGCTGTTCGAGCCGGACATCCGCTACATCGTCGAACACGCGGACGATCGCCTGATCTTCCTCGACGCCTCCCTGGCGGACCTGATGCCGCGGTTCGAGGGCAGCGAGCGCGAGGTCCTGATGCCGGACTGGCCCGGGCGAGCGCGAGGGGGCGCTCGACTACGAGGAGCTCGTGGCCGGCGGCGACCCGGCGTTCGAGCTTCCCGACCTCGACGAGAACTCCGCGGCGGCCATGTGCTACACGAGCGGCACCACGGGCCGGCCAAAGGGGGTCCTGTACTCGCAGCGCTCGATCGTGCTCCACACCCTCGGCGCGGCGCTTCCGGACTCGATGGGCATTCGCGAGGCCGACTCCGTGATGCCCGTCGTGCCGATGTTCCACGCGATGGGGTGGGGAATCCCGTACATCGCGACGATGCTGGGGGCCAGGCAGGTCCTGCCGGGACCCGATCTCACCCCGCGAGGGCTGGCCGACCTGATCGCCTCCGAGGGCGTCACCTGGAGCGCCGGCGTGCCGACGATCTGGAACGGCTTCCTGGAGCTCGATCCGCCGCCCGACCTCTCCAGCGTCCGAGAGCTCAAGGCGGGTGGCTCCGCGGTGCCGGAGCCCCTGATCCGCGCCTTCGACGAGCGCTTCGGCGTGCGCATCGCCCAGGGTTGGGGAATGACCGAGACCAGCCCGCTCGCCGCCGTCTCACGCCTGCCCGCGGGGGTCGATCTCTCGGACGACGAGGCCTACGCCCTGCGAGCCACCCAGGGCCGCGTCCTGCCGCTGGTCGAGTTCCGGATCGATCAGGACTCGGGCGGCGAGCTGCAGGTCCGTGGCCCGTGGATCGCGCGCGCCTACTACGAGGACCCGAGCGGCGACGAGAGGTTCACCGACGACGGATGGCTGCGCACCGGCGACGTCGCCGAGCTGAAGCGCGGCGCGTTCATCAGGCTCGTCGACCGCACGAAGGACCTCGTCAAGTCGGGCGGTGAATGGATCTCGTCGGTTGAGCTCGAGAACACGCTCATTGCCCACCCCGACGTCGTCGAGGCGGCCGTGATCGCGGTCCCCGACGAGCGCTGGGGGGAGCGGCCATGCGCCTGCGTCGTCCGCCGCGCCGGCTGCGATGTGGACGCGGACGGACTGCGGGCGCACCTCGCCGAGCGCGTGCCCAAGTGGTGGATCCCGGAGCGCTTCGAGTTCATCGACGAGGTGCCCAAGACCTCGGTCGGCAAGTTCGACAAGAAGCTCCTACGCGCCCGCTTCGCCGTCAGCGGAGAGGCGCTCGCGTCCGAGTCGCGCTGACGCTCAGGCCCTAGGCGTTCTCTGTGGGCAGCGACTCGGAGCCGAGCGCCATGTCCCACAGGTGCTGGAACTCGCTCCTGCGGGCGCCACTGCCATTCGAGCGACCGCCCTCCGCGTTGACGTCCAAGAGGACGGGCCCCGGGGGTGAGCCGGACTCCAGTTCGGCGCCGCAATCGGGGCATTCAGCCCCGGAAGCCGCGCTGAAGTAATTGGAGCCGCATTCCTTGCAACTGAGAAGCAACACCTTGTCTCCTCTGGTCGGTCCGTCCGGCAACCCTGTGATCGCCGTCCGTCCCGGCATCGAAGTTGCGGAAACCATACTCCGATCGGAAACCGACCCAGGCGTCGTCGAGGTGCCCAGGCGCGGCGCAGGCACGGTCGGCGCGAGTACGCTAGTCCTGCTGGGCGGCCAGGCTGCGCCCGCCCGACGGGTCGAAGAAGTGGAGCTTCGTGGTGTCCAGCCACAGGTCGGCCTCCTGGCCGCGTTTGATCTGGCTTTCCGCGGCGACCCGCGCCACCACCTGCTCCAGCGCTGAGCTCGGGACCTCGTGGGCGCCGGAGTCCACCGCAAGCTCGTTGAGCTCATCGGAGTCGACCTTGATGCCCTCGACCTCGAAGTAGGCGTAATCCTCCGCCCCCAACGACTCCACCAACTCAATCTTCGCCTTGAAGGTCATCCCACGATCGCTCACCTCGCGGCTCACAACCGAGGCGTCTTCGAAGCTCTCGGGGCGGATCCCGACGATCACCGTGCCACTCGCATTGCCGGTCCGAGCGCGGGCCTCTTCCGGAAGCCGGATCTCCCCCAGCGGCGTCTGCACCGTGCCGTCGCTCAGCTCGCCAGGCATGAAGTTCATCGCCGGCGAGCCCATGAACCCGGCGACGAAAAGGTTCTTCGGATTGTTGTACAGCTCGGCGGGCGCGCCGACCTGCTGCAAAACGCCACTGCGCATCACGGCGACGCGGTCGCCGAGCGTCATCGCCTCGGTCTGGTCGTGGGTGACGTAGACGGTCGTCGTGCCCAGCCGGGACTGGATGCGGGCCACCTCGGTGCGCAACTGAACGCGTAGCTTCGCGTCCAGGTTGGAGAGCGGCTCGTCCATCAGGAACGCCTTCGGGTCGCGGACGATCGCCCGGCCCATCGCCACCCGCTGGCGCTGGCCGCCGGAGAGGTTCGCCGGCTTGCGATCGAGATGCTCGGTGAGGTCCAGGGTGCTTGCGGCCTCTCCGACCTTCTGGTCGATCTCCTCCTGCGGAACCTTGGCGAGCTTCAGCGGGAAGGCCATGTTCTCGCGCACGGTCATGTGGGGATAGAGCGCATAGTTCTGGAACACCATCGCAATGTCGCGTTCCTTCGGCGCGAGCTGATTGACGACCCGATCTCCGATCTTCAGCTCGCCTTCGGTGATGTCCTCGAGCCCGGCGATCATCCGAAGGGCGGTGGACTTTCCGCACCCGGATGGCCCGACGAGGACTATGAACTCCCCGTCGGCGACATCGAGGCTCATTTTCTTGACGGCCTCGAAGCCGTCCGCGAAGCGCTTGCTGACTCCGTCGAGAACGATCTCAGCCATTCCGTTTCCTCCTTTATCCCTTAACGGCGCCCGAGGTCAGGCCGGACACGATGCGGCGCTGGAAGAGCAGCACGAAGATGATGATCGGGACGGTCACGATCACCGCCGCCGCGGCGATGTTGCCGGTCGGCGCGGTGAACTGCGACTCGCCGGTGAAGAACGCGAGCGCCGCCGGCACGGTGCGAGAGGCGTCCGACGAGGTGAGCGTGATCGCGAACAGGAAGTCGTTCCAGCAGAAGATGAACACCAGGATTGCGGCAGTGAACGTTCCCGGCGCGGCGAGCGGGAGGATCACCTTGCGAAATGCCTGGAGTGGCGTCGCGCCGTCCACCTCGGCCGCCTGCTCGAGGTCCCAGGGAATCTCACGGAAGAAGGCGACCAGGACGTAGATCGCCAGCGGCAGCGAGAAGGTCAGGTAGGGGATGATCAGGCCGGGGTAGGTGTTGTAGAGGCCGATCGCGCGCCACATGTCGAACAGGGGGCCGACCGTCGAGATCTGCGGGAAGATCGCGAGCGCGAGCGCGCCCGTGAGGATCGCCGTCTTGCCGGGGAACTCGAGGCGGGCGATCGCGTAGGCGGCGAACGCGGCCAGCGTGATCGCGATCACGGTCGAGATCAGCGCGATCGCGATCGAGTTGATCAGTGGGTGCAGGAACGGGCTGTTGCTGAATCCGCCCGTCGAACAGCACCTTGTAGTTGTCCAGCGTCCAGTGGGCGGGAATCAAGCGGCCGTCGGCGACCGATTCCGGGGTCTTCAGCGAGACGGACATGATCCAGAGCACCGGGAACAGGGCGAAGATCAGCACCAGGGCGATCCCGATGGTCCCGAGGGCGTAGTCGCGGGTGCCTCGTCGCATCAGGTCCCCGGCCTCCCTTCGGCCATGCGTACTCCGAGCAGCCGCACGAACACGAACGCGATGATCAAGACCGCGATGAAGATCAGCACCGAGACCGCCGAGCCCAGCCCCAGATTGGTGCGGGAGATGATCTGGTTGTACCCGAGGATCGACACCGACTCGGTGTTCTGAGCCCCCCGGGTCATGATGAAGATGTTGTCGAAGATCCGGAACGCGTCGAGCGTGCGGAAGAGCAGCGCGACCAGGATCGCGGGCTTCATCAGCGGCAGGGTGATGCGGAAGAAGCGCTGCACCGCGCTGGCGCCGTCCACCTTCGCCGCCTCGTACAGTCCGTCGTCGATCGTCGTCAGGCCGGCGAGCAGGAGCAGCGCCATGAACGGCGTCGTCTTCCAGACCTCGGCCATGATGATCACCGCCAGGGAGCTGATGTGGCCCCCGAACCAGGCCTTGTCGATACCCAGCGCCGGGTCGACGAAGCCGGTGCCGGGCGAGAAGGCGAACTGCCACGCGAACGCGGCCGCAACCGTGACGATGCCGTAGGGGATCAGGACCGCGGCGCGAACCACTCCACGCCCGAAGATTGCCCGGTACATGACCAGCGCGATCAGCATCCCAAGCGTCAGCTCGATCGCGACCGAGACCGCCGCGATGATCAATGTGTTGAGCACGTCCTGCCACCACAGCGCCGAAGTGAGGACGGTCTGGTAATTCGAGAGCCCGGCCCAGCTCGTCTCGTCGGGGAAGCGGAGGTCGAGGTTCTGCAGGGAGAGGGCGATCGCGTAGAGGATCGGGTAGGCGGTGACGAGGAGCATCGCGATCACCGCCGGGGCGCAGAGCAGCCACCCCAGGCGGCGCTCCTCACGGCTGCGCTCGGAGACGGCTGGGCGGCCGCCGCCGCTCACACTTCCGGCAACGGCGTTCAAAAGAGCCCCTCCCGTTTCACGGCGTCGTCGAGGTTGGACTTCAACTGGTCATATGAGGAGCTCGGATCGTCGGGATCGATCTTCGACGGCGGCTGGATCGCGTCCTGGATCGCCAGTGAGACGTCCTGATAGGCGGGGGTGAGCGGCCGCGGGCCCGCGGCCTCGATCGAGCGCTTGACCAGCGGGGCAAATCCCGGATAGGCCTTCTCGACCACCTTGTTCGTGTACAGGTTGCTCCGGCTCGGAGGCAGCCCGTCGAGCTCGGTGGCCGTGAGCTCGCTCTTCGCGTTGCTCAGGCACGCGGCCGCCTGGAACGCGAGGTCCTTGTTGTTCGAGTACGCGCCCACGCCCAGGTTGAACCCGCCGAGGGGCGGCTTGGCCGGGAGATTGGGCACAACCCGCGGATACTCGGCGGATCCCATCTCCTTGGCGACGTCCGGGGCGTTCGCCAGCGCGCTCCCGTACGCGAACGTGTAGTTGACCATGAAGGCGGACGTGCCCGCCTCGAAGCCGAGCCGCGCGGTGTCCTCCGTCGACGTGGAGATGTCGGTGGCCGCGGCCGGTGAGGCGGCGAGGCGGCCCATCACCGCGAGCGCCTCCTCCGTGGGCTTCTCCTGCAAGGAGACGGTCTCCGGGCCGGAGAGAATCTGCGCGCCCGCTGACGCGATCAGCGCGTTGGCCCAAACCGTGAAGCCCTCGTACTTGTTGGCCTGCACCTGGATCGTGTCCGGCTTTCCCTCGGACCCCAGCTTCTCGGCCTCGTCGATCATCTGGCTCCAGGTCGTCGGCGCCTTCGGCACCAGGTCCTTTCGGTACCAGAGGAGCTGGGTGTTGGAGTTGAACGGCGCGCCGTAGAGCTTGCCCTCGAAGGAGGCGGTCTTGACCACGTTCGGAAAGACATTCTGGGTGACCTGCTTGGCCAGCGCCGCAGGGAACTGGCTGATCCAGCCTGCGTTGGCGAACTCCGCGGTCCAGACAACGTCCATGCCGACGATGTCGATGGTCGAGTCCTTGGCGGCCAAGCGGCGAACCAGCTGCTCGCGTTGCTGAGTGGCGTCGGACGGAAGGAGTTGCACGTCGACCGTGTAACGGCCGTTTGACTCGTCCGTGCAGCGCTTCGCGATCTCCTGGATCGAGCCGCCGGGCTGGTTGGCGATGAACCAGTTGAGGGTGACCGAGCCGCCGCTCGACGAGCCTCCACAGCCGGCCACCGCGGCAAAACCGAGCACCGCGGCTGCCAGACCAACCAACCGAAACTTGCCCTGAGCGTGCTTGATCGCTCTCCCCTCTGCCCCTGCCCCTTGGAGCCGAAGTGCCTACTCTCATTCCCCGTTTGCCGCGCCCGAAACCGTTGCCAACCAACCAGCCCGAATCGTCGTACCTGTCCAGCGTCGCCTCCTGCTTGCAGGACCTCTTCGGCTCGGAGCTGGTCGGTGTCTACGTGGGCGGCTCCTACGCACTCGGCGACTACCGGCGCGGCCAGAGCGACCTCGACCTCGCCGCGGTCGTGCGGTCCCGAATGCCCGCCCGTCTCAGGGAGCTTGCCGTCGAGCGGCTTCTGCCCGAAGCCGCTCGGTGCCCGACACGGGGCCTGGAGCTCGTCATCTACCGATTGGCGACCGCGCGCTCGGGCTCCGTGGAGGCCGATTTCGAGCTGAACGTGAACGCCGGCCCCGCGATGCCGGTGCGCGTCGAGCACGGGGGTGCTGCCCCGGGGCAGGGCCACTGGTTTCCGATCGACCGCAGCATGCTCGCCCAGGCGGGCATCCCTCTCCTCGGCCCACCGGTCGGCGAGGTCTTCTCGCCGATCGCGCCCGAAGCGCTCACGCCCGTCCTGGTCGACTCGATTCGCTGGCATCGCGCCCATCCCGAGCATCCGAGCGATTCGGTCCTGAACGCCTGTCGATCGTTGCGCTTCGCGACCGAGGGACGGTGGTCTTCGAAGCCGGCGGCGGGCCGGTGGGCAGTCGACCGCGGGCTGGCGCCGCCCGAGCTCGTCCGGCGCGCCTGCGCCGGTGAGCTCGGCTCTTCCCTGACGCCGGTCGACGAGTTCCTGGCCGAGGTCGAATCCGCGCTGTCGGCTTGAATGCCTGGTCCGCCCTGCTAAGCTGAATCTAACGTGAACGTAAGGTTAGGACAGGCTTCGCCGGAGGGTAGCGCCCCTCACCGCCATCGCCTGCGCCGCCCCGGGGTCTCGGCCGACCACCGTCACTACAAGTGGTGGGCGCTCTCCTGCACCAGCCTCGGGATGCTGCTGGCGACGATCAACTCCGGAACGCTGATCATCGCCCTGCCGGACCTCGAGCGCAGCCTCCACACCACCCTGCTGCAGCTGGTCTGGGTGATCCTCGCCTACATGATCGCTTCGACCGTGCTGGTGCTGACCGCGGGGCGCCTGTCGGACCTGTTCGGGCGCAAGAAGGCCTACGTCGGCGGATTCGCCGTCTTCGCCCTCGCCTCCCTCGGGGCCGGCTTCGCCGCCGACGGCACTCAGCTGATTCTGTGGCGAATCGTGCAGGGGATCGGCGCGGCGTTCCTGTTCGCGAACGCCGCCGCGCTGGTCACCGACGCCTTCCCGAAGGCGCAGCTGGGGCTGGCGATGGGGACCAACACGATGGTCGCCGCCGTCGGGCTGGTGCTCGGCCCGGTGCTGGGCGGGGCGCTGGTCGCGATCTCGTGGCACTGGGTGTTCTGGTTCAACGTGCCGCTCGCCGTCGCCGGGGGGGCATGGGGCGCCCTGGTCCTGCGCGAGCTGGCGAAGCGTGACCCGGTTCCGGGGCTGGACCTGGTCGGGACGGCCGTGTTCGTGGTTGGGTTGACGGGCCTCGTGTTCGGAGTCTCGCGCGGCGGCATCTCGGGGTGGGACGACTCGCTCGTGATCGGCAGTCTCATCGCCGCCGCGGTCCTCTTGCCCCTGTTCGTGTTGATCGAGCATCGCGGGCGGGCTCCGATGCTCGACCTGACGATGTTCCAAAACCGGATGTTCTCGGCCGCGACCGGAGCGGCGTTCATCAACGGACTTTCCCGCTTCGCCCTGCTGTTCGTGTTCGTCTTCTACTTCCAGGGCGCGCAGGGCGACGACCCGATCACCGCGGGGATCAAGCTGACCCCGATGGCGATCGGGATGCTGGTCGCCTCGCCGCTGGCCGGCGTCTGGGCGGATCGCCACGGCTCGCGCGCGCTGGCGGCGCTCGGCATGCTGGTCAGCGCCGCCGCCCTGGCCCTGATGACCACGCTCCAGGCCGACAGCCCCTACTGGCAGAGCTCCCTGTGGCTGCTGCTGGTGGGAATCGGCTCCGGGATGTTCAACTCCCCCAACACGGCGGCGATGATGGGCGCCGTCCCCACTTACCGGCGAGGGATCGCCGCCGGGGTCAGGACGATGCTCCAGAACACCGGCGCGGTGATCTCGATCGCGTTCGTCCTCGCGATCGTCACCGCAGCCGTGCCGAAGCCGGTCCTGTTCAAGATCTTCTCCGGCCTCGCGAACGGCCTCTCAGAGGCGAAGCTGGAGCCGTTCATCTCCAACATGCACACCGCGCTCTGGGTGCTCGCGATCACCTCGGTCGTTGGCGCCGGGGTCTCGCTGCTGCGGCCCCGTCATGCGGGGCAGGAAGCCGCGGAGGAGGCGGCTCCGTCCCAGGTCTCGCGGCGCGTGCTCTCGAAGGAGGCCGCGTGAGCGACGGTGAGCGCAAGACCGGGCTGCGGATCGGCGACGTCGCCGAGCTGACGGGGACCACGCCACGGACGATCCGCTACTACGAGGAGATCGGCCTGCTGCCCTCGGCTCCCGAGCGCCAGGCCGGCCGTCACCGGGTCTATGACGAGGAGACGGTGGAGCGGGTTCGTGACCTCTTGCGGCTGAAGGAGCTGCTCGGCGTCTCCCTGGACGAGCTCAAGGAGCTGGTCGCCGCCGAGGACGCGCGAGCCGCCTTGCGCCGCGAGTGGCGCAGCGGCGTCGACGACCCGGTGCGGCGTCGCGAGATCCTCGACGAGGCACTCGGCCATGTCGCCAAGCAGCTCGAGCTGGTGCGTCGCCGCCGTGACGAGATCGCGACGCTCGAGCGGGAGCTGACCGCGGTGCGCCGGCGCCTCCGCGATCGCCTCCGGGAGATCGAGGCAGGAGCGGGCCGGCAGGCCAGCCGGGCCTGAGCGTGCTGGATCGTGCGCGTGCGGCCCCGCTATGCAGCCGGGGCCGGTGCGGCGGACTGGCGCGCCTGCGTCAACAGGATGCTCGCGAGCGCAATCCAGATGCCCGAGGCCAGAAAGGCGAAGAAGCCCGCCGGCGTGAACGTCAGGATGCCGATCACGACGGCAGCCCAGCCCAGCCACTTCGGCAGGCCGCCGTGGCGCACTGCCGACAGTCCGGCCGCGAGCACCAGCACCCCAAGCCCGGCCGCCACCGGAATGTAATCGTTGTCGTCGAGCACGTTGAGCACCTGGACCGTGCCGATCGTGTTGGCGCTGCCGGCGGCATCGGCCAGCGCCAGATGCACGAAGGCGAGAATCCCGAAGCCCCCCGCCGCCAGCACACCGCCGGCGAATGCGGCATTGGCGAGCTGCCCCGTGCCGCCGGCGCGACGGAGCTCGTATCGCAGGATGCTCACGAAGAACAGCAGGAAGGGGATCGAGAGCGCCAGGATGAACGCCAGAGCCATGTGTTTGTCATGGTGCTGTCCGTAGAAGTCCTGCACCTGCTGGGCGGTGTCATGGTTGCCGGGCGTCGATCCGCCAAACGCGAACACGGCAACCGCGATTGCGACGAATACGACTCCCGTGAGAGGAGCGAGACGCTCCCAGGTGCCCTGTTGCTGCATCAGATCCTCCTTCGACCATGGGTCGTGGGGTATAGACCAGGGCACCCTAGAGCCGATTCTCTGATCATGAGCCGCTCGGCGCCGAGCGACGCGCTTCATCCGCCCGGGCGCTTTGCCTCCCCGACCACAAGGGGCTGAACGATCGCGGGCGCCTTCGGCATCCGGTCGCTCTTCACAGTCGCTACCTCGAGCCCCGAGGCCTCGATGGTCGCCAGGGTGTCGCGGTTGGGGTGGCAGCCACGGCCGAACCAGCCCCAGGGGCGCTCCAAGCGGTCCTGCCAGCGCGCCGCCTGCGGATCGTTCGAGCGCACGTGCTCGAGAAAGAGCAGGCGCCCTTGTGGCTTGAGGACGCGGGCGATCTCACCGAAGGCGGCCGCAGGGTCGGGAATCGTGCAGAACACGAGCGTCGCCACCGCGGTGTCAATGCTCGCATCGGCAAAGGGCAGACGCTCGCCGCCCGCGTCCAGAACCTCGGCGGGGCGTCCCAGGGCAGCCACCTTCGTTTCGAGCTGCCGCCGCATGTGTTCGTCCGGCTCCGTCAATACGAGCTCCGTCACGGAGTGCGGATAGAGCTCGAGGTTGACGCCGGTTCCGGCGCCGATCTCGAGCGTCCGTCCCTGCGCGCGGGTGAGCAGCGCGCGCCGCTTGTCACTGAGGCCCGCTTCCTCGGTGGACTTCGTGAGGCGGTCGTAGCCGCGCGCGAACAGCGGGCCCCACAGCAGATCGGAGAGCTTGCCCGGCATCGACCGGAACCCTAAGCCACCGATGCCCCTCTCGCGACGGGAAGCGACGGTTGGCAAGGTGCGATCAGAGAATGGCGGTCAACCCGACGACGACGTGAACAGGCAGCTCGGCCGGCGTCTCGCCCGCGTCGACGAGCGCGGCGACCTGCGCGAGCCGCTCGGCGCGCTGGTCCTCAGGCAGCGCCGCGACGAAGCTCATCGATGCGACGTAGTCGACGATTCGCCTTGGATCGGTCGGCTGGGAGGCGGTTACGCGAATCTCTCGTGGCGCCGTCCATCCTCCGGCCAGCCGCACCGCCTCCTGCCACGGCGGGCCATCGAAGTACGGGTGCTCGGGGCGTAGCTGCTGGATCAGCGTGCCGAGCTCGTGCGCCCAAGAGGCCCCGCTCCAGTCCGGAACGGTCGAGAGCACGGCCAGTCCGCCGCCGGGCGTGAGCACACGCCGGATCTCGGCCAGCGCTTGCGCATGGTTGAACCAATGGAAGCCGTCGGCCACGGTGACGGCGTCAACCGAGGCGTCGGGAAGTGGGATCGCCTCGGCGAAGCCGTCGCGCACGCGCTCGCCGCCGATGATGGCGGCCAGCCTGTCGCGCAGCGCCGCCTGCGGCTCGACGGCCACCACGTCGAGCCCCGCGGCGAGCAGCGGCCGGGTGAGCTTCCCGGTTCCGGCCGCGAGGTCCAGCACCGGAGCGCCTGGGCCGACCCCGAGCTCGGCGGCCAGCGCGCCGACCACTGCCGGTGCGTACTCGGGTCGACCGCGTTCGTAGGCGTCCGCCACCGAGGCAAACTGCGCGGCGAGGGGGTGCAGGGTCACGCGATGGCGGGGCCCACGTGCTCGGACTCGCCTGCGACGGACAGGGCTCCAAGCGCAGTCGCGCCGAGGGCCGTCGCTGCCATCAACGCCGCCGCCGGGCCGGGGACTGCGCCGCGGCGCCATTCCATTGCGACAGCGACGAAGTCGAGCGCGTCGACGGCGACCTGGAGCCGCCACCACTGCGCGCGGTCAGCGCCGGTCGCCGCGTACATCCCAGCGGCAAGTGACAGGTTGCGGATGCCCCACATGCGGCCGATCACCGGCAACTGAGGGTTGTCATCGGGGTCCAGGAAGAACGCCCTGCCGGCAAGCCGCGGGGCAAGGAGCGTCGAGATGCCCAGGGCGGTTCGCGCGCCGAGCAGTGCGCGACCTGTGGAAGTCGAAGGCAGGGCCATCCGGCGAAGTCTTACGGACTCCCCGCCGTGGCGCTTCCGTCCTCGCGCGGGCAAGCCATGGGCCGTGAAGGACTCGAACCTTCAACCTTGAGCTTAAGAGGCTCCTGCTCTACCAGTTGAGCTAACGGCCCGGCGGTCGAGATGGTAACGACGGTTCTCGCGTGCCTTACGGCGCCGAGCCGCCGCCGAACGGGTTGACCAGTGGGTTCGCCCCGGGGGTGGTGGGCGCCGGAGCGTTCTTCTGCGCCTTCGCCTGCTGCTTCTTCTGCTTCACGGCCTGCTTGTGGACCTGGTCGAGCTGTTGGGAGACCTGCTTGCGCAGCGACTTCGGTGCCAGGCTCACGGCCTTCTTGGCGGCGGCGTCGCCCGCCGGGATGTCACCCGCCGAGTATTCGAAGATGGCCAGGTTGCCGTACGAGTTCTGACTCGGCTGGTCGGCGGCGACGATCTGCTGGGTCTTTGCGGCGCCAGATGCGTCGTTGAGGAAGATGTAGGAGTTGACGACCTGAGCGGCGGTGCCGGCGTCGGGCTTTCCCTTGTGGAAGCGCAGGTACTTGGTCCAGGCGTCGGCCGACTCTCCGAGCGCGGTGTGGGCGTCCGAGCTGACGCTCGTCTGACCAGTGGTCGGATCCTGGGTTATCCCCGCCTTGGCCTTCAGGTACTCGTTGAGCGACAGCTTCGCAAGCGCATCGCTGTCCTTCGGGTTCTTGGCCAGCTGCTGGTTGGCGTTGTCGATCTGAGAGTCGTACGCCGAGGTCAACGAGCCGCTGCTCCCGTTTCCGGTCAGCCCAATCGCGTCGAGGATGCCGCCGGGCGAGTTGCCGACGCCGATCGCCCAGGCCCACGAAGCCGACCAGGAAGATCGCCGCCAGCAACGTGTAGGACACCTGGACGAGCCGCTTGCGCTTGCCGCGGAGGTCGAAGAGCACGTTCGGAGCCTAGCCTGCGGGGCTTGCCGGCGGCTCGGGCCCCGGCGCGGATGCCGCGCGCTCGGCCGGCGTGCCCACCAGCCGTGCCAGGATCAACGAGAACTCGAACAGCGCCAGGAGCGGCGCCAGCTCGATCAGCATCGTCACCGGATCGGTCCCGGGAAGGAGCATCGCCACGATCGCCAGGATCAGGTAGGCGTAGCGGCGATTGTGGGAGAGCTGCTGCGGGGTGACGATCCCCAGCCGGGTGAGCGCCAGGATCCCCACGGGCACCTGGAAGACGAGACCGAGCGCGGCCAGGGTGAGGATGAAGAAGCTGTAGTACTCGCTGGCCCGCACCTGGATGTTGAACTCGCTCTGGTTGAAATTGAGCAGGAACTTGAGTGCCGCCGGGACGACCACGAAGTACGAGAAGACGACGCCCGCGATGAACAGCAGCGGGGTCAGGATCAGGAAGGGCAGCAACGACCCGCTTCTCCGTCGGCTTCAGCGCCGGCAAAAGGAACGCGTATCCCTGGTACAGCAGCACCGGCAGGGCGATCAGGATCCCGGCGTAGATCGAGATCTTCAAGGTCGTCATGAACGGCTCGGTGACGCCGAACGTGATCGGCTCCCGATGGTCCGGCAACGGCTGATTGACGATGTGGAGGAGCAGGTGGTTCTGCCAGAAGCAGAGGCCGCAGGCGACCACGAGCACCGCCACCGAGACGATGATCCGGTTGCGCAACTCGTCGAGGTGCTCGACGAGCGTCATCTGCTCGTCGAACTTCGCTGCCCGCGGGCGCTGCACGGCTCAGGAGCGCTGGTGTGTTACGACCTCGCCCTCGACGGTTTCATCGGGCTTCTCCGCACCCTCGATCTGGGCGGGCTTCGACGGCGACTCGTCGTCGTCGTCGTCGCCCGAGATCGAGGCTCTGAACTCGCGAATGCCCTTGCCCACCGAGCGTCCCAGCTCCGGCAGGCGCTTCGGCCCGAAGACGATCAGGGCGATAACCAAAACGACCAGGACTTCTGGAAGGCCAATATTGCCTGGCATCACGACACATGGTACCGACGCCGGGCGCTAGCGCTTGAAGTTCAGGTAGAAGCGGCTCGGGGTGGGCTCAGCCTGCCCCTGGTACTTGCTGCCTGCCTCGCGCGCGCCGTAGGGCCGTTCGACGGGCTGGTCCACGCGCACGAACGAGATCTGGCCGATCGGCATCGCGTAGTAGATGGTCACCGGCAGGTTCGCGACGTTGGAGAGCTCGAGCGTGAGGTTCCCCTCGAATCCCGGGTCGACGAAGCCCG
Organism: uncultured Actinomycetes bacterium; assembly: GCA_963702805.1. Taxonomy (GTDB): domain Bacteria; phylum Actinomycetota; class Thermoleophilia; order Solirubrobacterales; family 70-9; genus AC-56. The sequence continues at coordinate 353,168 of CAVPEC010000007.1, forward strand.
CCGTCGAGTGGATGAGGAGACCCAGGCGGCCCAGGGAGCTCTTGCCTTCGAGCCTGGCGACGACGTCGTCGGGGAGCCGTACCCGCTCGAGCGTCTGGCCGAGCACGAACTCGCCGGGATGGAGGATGAATGGCTCGTCCTCGGAGATCTCGACCGGCTCGGTGAGCTCCTCCATCGGCTGCCGCACGTCTATGAACGGATAGCGCGAGTTGCGGAACACCCGGAAGCGGCGGTCGACCCGCACGTCGATGCTCGACGGCTGCACCATCGCCTCGTCGAACGGATCGACGACGATCCGCCCAGCCTCGATCTCCGCCTTGATGGTGCGGTCGCTGAGGACCATGCCGGGCCAGTCTATTCCCGCCTCCTGAGAGCGCCACGCCCCGCCACCGAAGCGCCCCAGAGGTGCGCGGGTCACGCCTGGGCTCCTTCTTCTAAAGCATCTCCCCCGCAGCGCCGATAGAGCATGCGAAGTGGCAGAGCGGACAGACAGAGAAACGGCGCGGGCGGGCCGCCCTTGACGGTGGGCTCGAGCCCAGCATCTTCGAGACCCGGTTGGGCACGCCAACCCGCCGACGTCGTGACGATCTCCACGTCTGCCCGTCCTGCGACTCGGAGCTGGTCTATCCGACCGACTGGGCGCCGGCGAGCAACCGGCACTGGCACGTGGCGCTGCGCTGCCCCGAATGCGAATGGAACGGCGGCGGCAGCTATAGCCAGGACATCGTGGACCGCCTCGACGAGGTGCTCGAGCAGGGCACCGAGTCGGTGCTCGAGGATCTGAACGTCCTCGTTCGGGCGAACATGGAAGACCAGATCGACCGCTTCGTCTCCGCCCTCCGCGCGGACCAGATCCTCCCCGAAGACTTCTAGGCCCCCGGCCACCGAAGCCGCGGCGTCAGGAGTATCGCTCGACGACGCCGTCGGCCACCAGTGCGAGCAGCCGGCGATGATCGGCGTCGAGGGCCGAGCGTTCAAGCGCGCGCTTGGCAAGCTCCACCCGCCTGCGGGCGCCGGCCCGGACCTCGTCGAGGACGCCCGTCGCCGCGATCCGGTCGCAGATGCGCCTCGGCGGCCTCGGCGTCCAGTCCTCGCAGCTTCAGCTTCGCCAGCGAGTCGTCGCGCTCCCGAGCCAGGATCAGGGGCAGGGTCACGGTGCCGTCGAGCAGGTCCGTGCCGCGGGCCTTGCCGGTGCGCTCCGGTGGGCCGGTGACGTCGAGGACGTCGTCGAGGAGCTGGAAGGCGAGGCCGATCTCGCGACCGAAGATCCGCAGGGCGCCGAGCGCGGTGGAGGGGCCGGCCGCGCGAGCATCTTCGGCGTCGACCCATCCGATCAGGCACGCGCATTCGAACAGCCGACCGGTCTTCAGCTCGCAGCGCTCCAGGTAGCGCTCGGCGGAAATCGAGCCGTCGAAGGCGTCGCGACGCTGGGCCAGCTCACCAAGTGCCAGGGCCACCGACGCGGTGGACAGCAATTCAACCTGCCGCCCGTTGCCGTTCCTTCCAAGCTCGGCGAAGGCTCGCGAGAACAGCAGGTCGCCCACCGCCAGCGCACGATCCCGGCCGGAGCGCGCCACCACGGTCGGGTGGCCGCGGCGAAGCGGCGCCGCGTCGAGGACGTCGTCGTGGACGAGGGTCGCCATGTGGACCAGCTCGATCGCCGTCGCCGCCCGGATCGCCACCTCGCCCGCCCCCGGCCCGGCGCTGAGCAGGACCAGCATCGGGCGCAGGCGCTTTCCCCCGGCGGCGAGCGTGGCCTCCGCGTCGGCCGCGAGCGCCTCGCCATGGCCCTCGGCCAATCGGCGCAGACGCTCCTCGACCGCCTCCATGCGGGCCGGCAGCCACGCCTCGGCGGCCTCCATCACCAGCGTCACCGGCGGCGGGACGATGGTCCGGTTCACGTGGTGTCTCCCATCTCGGTCACGGCTACGAGCCTCTCACGCGCCCGGTTCAGCCATCCTTGGCGGCCGAGTGGATCGCGATGATCCCGCCGGCCAGCACCAGGTAGCGGACCCGCTGGAGCCCGGCGGCGACCATCATCGCCGCCAAGCCCTCGGGCGCCGGGAAGCGCTTGACGGACTCTGGCAGGTAGGTATACGCATCCCGGTTCCCCGCCAGGGCGCCCGAGTAACGGCACGACCCGGTCGAACCACAGCGAGTAGAAGGCCGACAGTGGGGGTCGGCGCGGCTGGGTGATCTCGAGGATGACGGCGCGGCCTCCGGGCTTCAGCACGCGGACCATCTCGGCCAGCCCACGCTCCAGGTCGACCAGGTTTCGCACCCCGAAGCCGACCGTGACCGCGTCGAAGGAACCCTCCTCGTAGGGCAGCTCCAGCGCGTCGGCCCACTCGAACCGGGCCTGGGATGCGCCGCGCTCCGCGGCCTTGCGCCGCGCCAGCTCGAGCATGGGGTCCGAGAAGTCGCATCCCACGACCACGCCATCCGGGCCGACGCGCCGGGCCAGCTCGAGGGCCAGGTCCCCGGTGCCACAGCACAGGTCGAGGGCGGCGTCACCGGCCCGAAGCTCGGCGCGGTCGGCGGCCCGCTGGCGCCAGCGGTGGTGCATGCCGACCGTCATCGCCGAGTTCATGAGGTCGTACACGCCCGCGATGCGGTCGAACATCGTCCGCACCTGGGTGGCGAACTCAGGCGAGGAGGGCGACGGTCGATCGATCGTGTCCGCTCCGGCGGGTTCGCCCTGGGCCATCATTGGGCGAGGTTACCTCCGCGATCGCGTGGGCCTCCCGACCCCGGCGGTCGGCGCTACTTCAGCGACGCGAGGAAGTCGGCGATGTCGTTGAGCTTGCTCGGCGGGAAGTCCTGGAAGGAGGGCATGACACCCGGGCCCGCCTCGAGCGAGCGCAGGATCGCGTTGCGCGGGATGCGGGCGCCGATGTGGGTCAGGTCCGGGCCCGGGCCCGCGTTGCCGTTGTCTCCCAGCTTGTGGCAGGCGAGGCAGCCCGTCTGGGCGACCACCAGCTTGCCGGGCTCGTATTGCGGCCGCCACCTTCATGTCGATCTGCGACGGCGGCCCGGCGAGGGCTCCCCTGCAGGGTCAGGTAGGCCATCGAGGCCACGGTCAGCACGAGCACCGTCATGGCGATCGGGCGGCGTTCCGGGCGGCGTTCCGGGCCGCGATCGAAGAAGGGCAGGAGCAGCAGCACGACCATGCCGATCGTGGGCACCCCGATCGTCGCCAGCGGGACCAGGTAGGACGGCTTGATGACCCGCAGGACTTCGAACAGGAAGTAGAAGTACCAGTCGGGCCGCGGCGTGTAGGTGGTCGTCGTCGGGTCGGCCTTCGGCCCCTGCGGGGCGCCGAGCACCAGCGCCAGCAGGAGGATCATCAGGACCACGATCAGGGCCATGCGTCGAGTCCTTCATCACCGCGTACGGGAAGAAGGGCTTGCCCTCCTTCTTCAGCAACTCGTAATTGCGGAGATAGGCCTCCTTCTCGGCGCGGTTCAAACCCTCTCCTCCCTGACGGTGGCCTTGGTCCGCTTGGGCTCCAGCCACGGCGGCGACGTCGTGCCGAGCTTCACCACCAGGTACAGATGCGCTCCGATCAGGGCGATGATGAGCCCGGGCACGATCAGCATGTGGATGGCGTAGAAGCGGGTCAGGGTCGTCTGCCCGAACTCGGCGCCGCCGCGCAGGAAGTCGGCGAGGTAGGGGCCGACCACCGGCCCGGTGCCGGTGATGTTCACGCCGACCACGGTGGCCCAGAAGGAGCGCTGGTCGAAGGGCAGCAGGTAGCCCGTGAAGCCCATGACCATGGTCAGGATCAGCAGCACGACGCCGATCACCCAGTTGAGCTCGCGCGGGTACTTGTAGGCGCCGAAGACGAAGGTGCGCGCCATGTGGAGCCAGATCAGGATGATCATCAGGCTGGCGCCCCACACGTGCATGCTGCGCACCAACTCGCCGAGGAAGACGTCGTTGGTCAGGTGGGTGATCGAGCCGTAGGCCTGGGTGGCCGACGGCGTGTAGTACATCGCCAGGAACACCCCGGTCACCGCCTGAACGGTGAATGCGAACAGCGTCGCCGAGCCAAGCGTGTAGAACCAGTTGGTGCCCTTCGGCACCTTCCGGTAGAGCATCCCGGTGAGGAAGCTGGTGCTGCCGGTGCGCTCGTCGATCCAGCCGACCAGGTCCGCGGGCGTCTCCTTGAGACGCTCCACCGGGCCGGCGCCGTCGCCCGTGCCGTGCGCCGGGCTTCTGCGGCTTCTTGAGCGGGCCGGGGATGAGCATGTCGGGGAGCTTCATCCGGGTCTCCCTATGGCGCGGGCAAGGTGTCGGGCCGCGGCGGATAGAGGATGTTCCAGACCCCGCCCGTGTACTCGCCCGGGTCGCGGTAGCGGACCGGTTCGAGCTGCGAGGTGACGCTGTAGCGAGGGCCGACCTGCACCTGGCCGTTGCGCACGCGGGTCTGGAAGTGGTCGAGGGGGCGCACCGGCGGGCCTCCGATCACCTTGCCCTCGAAGTCGTAGACGCCGCCGTGACAGGGGCAGATGAAGTTGCCGGCGGCCTCCACGAAGTGCACAGGGCAGCCGAGGTGCGCGCAGCGCGTCGAGAGTGCGATGTATGGCTCGTAGGGCTGGGTCTCGCTCGAGGTCGCCTTGCGGACGTAGGCGGTGGTCTTGCCCGCCTCGCCGACCCCCTCGACGAGGGTGAAGACGACCGGGGTGTAGGTCTTCTCGGTGAACCGGCTGACGGGGCCCACGCTCTCCCAGCGCTCCTGCGGCTGGTGGAAGATCGGCGCCACCGCGAACCCAACCGCTGGAAGGACGATCACCGCGCCGGCGATCCCACCGACCGCCTGGCCGGCGATCGTGAGGGCCTTCCGCCGCGATCATCGACTCGCCCTCGAAGTAGCCCGGCGGATCCGGCTTCGGAAGCCCGCCGTCGCCAGCGGAACCGTTGGTCTTGTCGGCGGCGTCGGCCACGTTTCAGGGAGGCAAGTCCTACTGGGCCTGGAAGCCTATCGCCTCGGCCGTCCGCTCCAGCCGGCCGCTGAGGCCGACCTGCTCGGCCGCCTCAAGAGCCGCCTGCCAAAGCGCGCCGCACGCGTCGGGATCGCCCTCGCGAAGCGCCGACTTTCCCTGCTCGTGCCCGGGTGTGCCGCCCGTCGGCGATCGCGGTCACCGAGCCCAGCCACAGAGCACTTGCGGCCCGTGCGCCGCCCTCCGCGTCGTGCAGCTGCGCCGAGAGCGAGATCAGGTCGGACAGCTCGCGGATCGCCTCGAGGTCAGCGAGCGCGGCCAGCCGCTCGAGGCCGAGCGCGTACAGGTAGTCGCCCGCGAGCAGGGCCAGATCGGGGTCGGCGCCGACCACCACGCGCGGCTCCCCGTAATGGAGCAGGTAGCCCTCGCGAACCGATTCGATCACCAGCGCGTACTCGCCCTGCGCCTCGGCCGCTCGTGGGCCGGCCGCCGCCAGCAGGCCGAGCGCGGGGTCGGCGCCCTCGGGGTCGGCGACATGCGGCGAGATCACCGACTGCTCGGCCGCCAGCTGCTCGGCCAGCGCATGGAGTGCCCTCTCGGGGACGGGGATCTCGGCCATCGGGCGGCGAGGTTATCCGCCCGGCCCCGCCGGGCGCCCTCGCAGCCCGCACCGCCGAGCTCCGGACGGTCCGGTCAGGAATCGCCGGGCGCGCGCGGGAGCGCTGAGTTGGCTGGGGCGCTCAGGCCGGCGATGATGATCTCCAGATAACGCTCCCAGCTCATCTCGTGGTCGAAGGCGCCGGCGCCCGTCGCGCGCCCCAGGCCGCACATCAGCATGGCGATGTCCTGGGCGCCGATGTCGGGGCGCAGCTTTCCCGTCGCCTGGGCTCGCTCGACCAGCGCCGCCGTGACCTCCATCAGCTCGTCCTTCTCGGGCTGGGCGCCCTGGAAGGCCTGCCGCTCGGCCATCGCCTCGGAGAGCAGGCGATCGTTCGCGCCCAGCTCCGCCGAACGGCGCAGGAAGGCGCAAAAGCCCTCCCAGCCATCCGGAGCCTGCGAGCGCCTCGCGTGCCCATTCGGCGAGTCGGGTGAAGCGGTCGGCTGCAAGGGCCTGGAGCAGCGCCTCCTTGGTCGGGAAGTGCCGGTAGACCGTGCCCACGCCGACGTCCGCCCCGCGGGCGATGTCGTCGATCTGCGCGTCGAGGCCATTGGTGGCGAACTGCAAGCGGGCGGCAGCGAGGATCCGCTCGCGATTGCGGCGCGCGTCGGCGCGCTGGGCTGGCTCGGCCTGCGCCGGGGCCTCGGACGCGGATCTTGGTGGGTGAAGCAGCCATTCGTGTCTCTGTCGCTGGAGTTGTCGGCTGTGTGACGACCAGCACGCAACCGGAACCAAGATTCCGTATAGTGCTCGTATCGAAACCGGAACTCAGCTTCCGATTATCGCACACATACGGGTCTCTCACAACAGGAGGACGGAAGATGATGACCACAGCCCAGGAGTTCGAGCGCCGACGTTGGATCGCCCTCGCGCTGCTCTGCTTCGCGCAGTTCATCGTGGTTCTCGACGCGTCGATCGTCAACGTCGCGCTGCCCTTCGATCGGCGAGGGGCTCGACTTCTCGCAGGCGAACCTGCCATGGGTCGTGAACGCGTACGTGCTCACCTTCGGCGGCTTCCTGCTGCTCGGCGGGCGAATGGCGGACCTGCTGGGACGCCGGCGCGTCTTCATCGCCGGACTCCTGCTCGTCGCCGCGGCCTCGCTCGCCGCCGGCTTCGCCGCGACCGAGGGGCAGCTGATCGCCGCTCGCGCCGCCCAGGGCCTCGGCGCGGCGATCATCTCACCCTCGGCGCTGTCGATCGTCACCACCACCTTCCGCGACGGCGCCGAGCGCAACAAGGCGCTGGGCGCCTGGGGCGCGGTCGCCGGAGCAGGGGGCGCCGCCGGCGTGCTCTTCGGAGGGATCCTCACCGACGGCCTCGGCTGGGAGTGGGTGCTGTGGGTGAACGTGCCGGTGGCGCTCGTGGTCGCCGCGCTCTCCCCGCGCCTGATCGCCGAGAGCCGCTCCGAGTCGGCGACGCGCCACTTCGACGCCGCCGGCGCGGTGACCGTCACCGCCGGCCTCTCGATCCTGGTCTACGCGATCGTCGACGCGACCAACGCCGGCTGGGGCTCGCTGCAGACGCTCGGTTTGATCGGCCTGTCCGCGGCGCTGATCGCGGCCTTCATCGCGATCGAGCGACGCTCGCAAGCGCCGCTGATGCCATTCCGGATCTTCCGCCTCCGGACCCTGACGGGCGCCAACATCGTCGGGCTCCTCGTCGGCGCGTCGCTGTTCTCGATGTTCTTCTTCATCACGCTCTACATGCAGCAGGTGCTCGGCTACAGCGCGATCCACGCCGGCCTCTCATACGTGCCCCTCGCGCTGGGGATCATCGTCTCCGCCGGGGTCGCCTCCCAGCTCGTCACCAGGATCGGCTTCAAGCCTGTGCTCGCGATCGGGATGGCGATGATCGCCACCGGGCTGGCGTGGTTCTCGCAGGTCTCGGTCGGCGGTGGCTTCCTGACCGACATCCTCGGCCCGTCGCTGCTCGCCGCTGGTGGCCTTGGGTTCGCCTTCGTGACGACGACGATCGCCGCCGTCTCAGGGGTCCGCGAGCAGGAGTCCGGCCTGGCGAGTGGGCTGATCAACACCTCGCAACAGATCGGCGGCGCATTGGGACTGGCTGTGCTGGCGACGATCGCCACCTCGCGCACGGACGACCTGATGGCAACGGCGCACGGCAGCTCGGCAGCACTGCCGAACGCACTGACCGAGGGCTTCCAAGCGGCGTTCCTGGGCGGGGCGTTGATCGCCGCCCTCGGCTTCGTGCTGACGCTGGTGCTGATCCGCAGCAGCGACAGCCGCGCGCACGTCCAGCTCGGCTCAGCGCCGCCGCCCGGGGGTCTCGCCAACGAAGCGGCGTAGTGGTCCGAATGGCGATTTAGTGGCGGTATGCGCCACTAAATCGCCAACCAGGCCTAGGAAAGCCGGGCCCAGTGCGGGAACTCGTTGTAGGCCGTGGAGCCGGTGTGGGTGAGCTGGCGACCGTGAGAGCCATTCGCGCGCATGATGAAGATCTCGTTGTTGCCGTCGGGATCGCGTGCGCTGACGAAGACGATGTGCTTGCCGTTCGGGGACGCGCTGGCTCCCCAATCGTCATCGGGGTTGTGGGTGAGCGCGTGCTGGTGGGAGCCCTTCGGCCTCATCGAGAACACGTTGTAGTCGTTGGGGTCGGCGACCTTGCGGTCGAAGAGGATCTTGGTTCGAGCTCCGGCCGCGTGCGCGGGCGGCGAGCCGGCCGTCAGCAGCGCGAGGGCGATCAAGCCCGTCAGCGCTACCTCGGCGAGCAGCCATGCCGAAGCCGCGTTGCTTCTATCCCCCGGGCTTCCCGGCATCCGCGCGGAAGCCTAGCCGCTACGCAAAGACCTCGTCAAGGGCATCCGTGGCCGCCTCCGCGGTGCGGTCGATGGCCGCCTCGTCGTGGGCGAGGGAGACGAACCAGGCCTCGAACTGGGACGCGGGCGGGTAGATGCCGCGCTCGAGCAGGGCCCGGCAGAAGCGGCCGTAGGCCTGCAGGTCGCACGCCGACGCGCCCGCGAAGTCGCGGATCGGCTCCGGGCTGAAGAACGGCGTCACCAGGCCGGGCGCCGAGGCCACCTGCACGGGGCGGTCGCCGGCCGCGGCGCGCAGGCCGGCCGCCAGCCGGTCGGTGAGATCGCCGAGGCGTCGGTAGGCGTCGGCGTCGAGGCGCTCCAGGGTGGCGAGGCCCGCGGCCACCGCCAGCGGGTTGCCGGACAGCGTCCCCGCCTGGTAGACGTCGCCGGCCGGCGCCACTCGCTCCATCAGCTCGCGGCGCCCGCCGTAGGCGGCGGCGGGAAGGCCGCCGCCCAGCACCTTGCCCAGCAGGGTCAGGTCGGGCGTGATCCCGTACAGCTCCTGGGCGCCGCCACGGGCAACCCGAAACCCCGTGATCACCTCGTCGAAGATCAGCAGGGCGCCGTTTTCGTCGGCCTGCTCGCGCAGGAGCTCAAGGAAGCCGTCGGCCGGCGCGACCACGCCCATGTTCGCCGCGATCGGCTCGCAGATGATCGCCGCCACCTGGTGCGACGAGAGCGCCGCGGCCACGGCCTCGCGGTCGTTCCAGGGGACGACGACGGTGTCCGCCGCCTGTGCCTCGGTCACTCCCGGGCTGGCCGGGATTCCCTGCGTTGCCAGGCCCGAGCCGGCCTCGGCGAGCAGCCCGTCGACGTGCCCGTGGTACGCGCCGGCGAACTTCACGACCTTGTCGCGCCCGGTCGCCGCCCGCGCCAGGCGGACGGCGCTCATCGACGCCTCGGTGCCGGAGCTGACCATCCGCACCATCTCCACCGACGCGAAGCGCTCGCAGACCTCGGCCGCGAGCTCGACCTCGCCCTCGGTCGGAGCGCCGTAGCTGGTTCCGCGCTCGGCCGCGTCGCACACCGCGGCGACCACGTCGGGGTGAGCGTGCCCCAGGATCAGCGGGCCCCAGGAGCACACCCAGTCGATGTACCGATGCCCGTCGGCGTCGATCAGCTCGAAGCCCTCGCCGCGCTCCACGAAGACCGGGTGGTCTCGGCCGATGGCGTGCATCGCCCGAACCGGGGAGTTGACACCGCCGGGGAGCAGCCCGGCGGCCCGTGCGTAGAGGACCTCAGAGGTGCGTGTGTCGAGGCCCGACGCGGCCTCGGTCATGCGCCGGCGTGCTCCCGCTCCCAGTTGGCGTAGTCGTCGACGAAGTAGTGCAGCCGCACCTTCTTGAACTCGGTCGAGGAGTAGAGCACCGCGCGGTCGTCGCCGTGCAGGCCGTGCTCCTCGGCGATCCGGTCGAGGATCGCGTCGCACTCCTCCTTCGAGCGCCCGTGGGCCATCGTGAACACCGAGTAGGGCCAGTCCGGGTAGGTGGGCCGCTGGTAGCAGTGGGAGATCCCGCGCACGGCGGCCATCTTCCCGCCGACCTCGAGCACCTGGTCCTCGGGCACCCGCCAGACCCCCATCCCGTTGGCCGAGAACCCGGCCCGCCGGTGGTAGAGGATCGCCGCCACCCGCCGCAGCAGCTTGCGCTCGACCATCCCCTCCAGATGCTCGAGGAAGCGCTCGGTGGGCATCCCCACCTGCTCGGCGGCGGCGTCGTAGGGGCGCTCCGTGACCGCCATCGGCCCCTGCAGGGCGCGGATCACGGCGATGTCCGTGTCGTCGTAGGGCTGGCGCTCGAGCTCACGCGGCGGCGCCGCGTCGATCGCGGCCGCCAGCGCCTCGGTTCCCTGCTCCATCTCCAGGTTCATGTTGATCTTGAACAGCGTCAGCGTGGGGAGCTGGCGGATCGACTCGGCCCCGGTGGCGGCCTGCAGCACCTCCAGCGTGCCCTCGAGGCCCAGCGCGGAGTCGGGTGGGGTGGCGATCGTGAACCAGAGGTTGAACTCGTGCGTGCGCAGGTAGTTGTGGGAGACGCCGGGGTGGGAGTTGACGATCTGGGCGGCGCGGTGGGGGTTCTCGTCGTCGACCTTGGCGGCGACCAGCATCGACGCGTAGCCGAGCGCCCGGGTGTCGAAGATCGGCGTGATCTCGCGGATGATCCGCTCGTCGAGCAGGCGCCGGGTGCGAGCCTCGACCTCCTCCACCGCCAGCTCCGCCTGCGCGAGCGATGACGACGAACGGCTCCGGGTCGAGCGGGAAGCTCGACTGCAGCAGGTTCATCAGCCGCTTGTCGTCGGCGTCGAGCGGCACCGCGGCGCCGTCGCGGCGCGAGCGGACCTTGGGCCGGGGCTCCCTGAGTGGCGCGTTCGCGCCGCTCAAAGCCAAGCCGCGGCTTCCTTCGCGTAGTACGTGAACACCAGGTCCGCGCCCGCGCGCCGGATCGCGGTCAGCGTCTCGAGCACCGCGGAGCGCTCGTCGATCCACCCGTTCAGGGCCGCGGCCTTCAGCATCGAGTACTCGCCGGAGACGTGGTAGGCGGCGACCGGAGCGCCGGTCTCGGCCTTGACGCGGCGGATCACGTCGAGGTAGGGGATGGCGGGCTTCACCATCACCACGTCGGCGCCCTCCTCGAGGTCGAGCTTCGCCTCGCGGACGCCCTCGAGCGCGTTCGCCGGATCCATCTGGTAGCCGCGACGATCGCCGAACTCCGGGGTGGACTCGGCGGCGTCGCGGAACGGCCCGTAGAAGGCCGAGGCGTACTTGGCGCTGTAGGCGATGATCGAGACGTTCGGATGGCCCTCGTCGTCGAGCTGGGAGCGGATCGCCCCCACGCGGCCGTCCATCATGTCGCTGGGCGCCACCACGTCCGCGCCCGCGTCGGCGTGGGAGATCGCCGTCTTGGCGAGCAGCTCGATCGTCACGTCGTTGTCGACCTCGCCGTCGCGAACGACACCGCAGTGGCCGTGCGACGTGTACTCGCACAGGCAGACGTCGGTGATCACGACCAGCTCGGGGTGGGCGTCCTTCAACGCCCGCACCGCCATCTGCACGACCCCCTCCGGGTCGTAGGCGCCCGAGCCGGCCTCGTCCTTGGACGCCGGGATGCCGAACAGGATCACGGCGCCGATGCCCGCCGCCTGGAGCTCGGTTGCCTCGGCGACCAGCTCGGAGATCGAGAAGCGCTCGATGCCGGGCATCGAGGGCACCTCTTCGCGCACCCCCTCGCCGGCGACGACGAACAGGGGCTGCACCAGGTGGCGCGGCGAGAGCTCCGTCTCGCGAACGAGCTCGCGCAGTGCCTCCGTGCGCCGCAGCCGGCGCATGCGGGTCGCGGGAAAGCTCACCCGAGTGATTCTAGGGCGGGGGCGCCGTCGTCCCCTATGTGAGGCGGTTCGAGCGCTAGGTGGTCGGCCCCGCGACGGGTGGCACGGCGGGCGCGCTCGTCTGGCCGCCCCTCAGGTAGAGCGCGATGCTCACGACGAGCGTCCAGATGAACGCACCGAGGAAACCGGCGAATCCAATCGGGGTGACCGTGACGACTCCGATCACGATGGCCGCCCACGCCAGCCACCTCGGCAGGCCGCCGTGGCGGAGGACGCAGATCCCGGTGGCGAACATGAACACCGCGATCCCGGCCAGGAACGGGAAGAAGAAGTCCTCGCTGAGCACCGAGAGCGTCTGTGTCACCGTGGCGGGAACGTCATTCACCGTGTCCGCAGCCGTGAATTCCAGGGCACTGCCGATGGCTCCGGTGATGCCGATCATGAGCATTCCGGCGAATGCGAGCAGTGGACAGGCGCCCTTCGCCACCCTCGGCTCGCAGCAGCACGCTTCGGAGGCTTCCCGCGAACCAGATGAAGAATATGACCGCGAACGTGCCGAGAATCGCCGACGCGATGAGGCGCGAGTCATGAGCCGACCAGTACGAGACGGTATCGGCGGTTGAGCTGTCGGTGTCCGGCGTGTCGTTGCTGAGCGCGATCGAGATCGCGATCAGCACGAAGAAGACGACACCGGTGAGGGGAGCGAACCGCTCCCAGCGTGAACTGGACAATCTGCACCTCCTAGGAGACGGCGCCAGTGTCCCACCGCCGCCGGACGCCGACGGGGCAGGCGCGCTGGCGGGTTAGGGGGCCCGCGCCGCGGCCAGGGCCTTGGCTCGCTCGGCCAGGCGGGGCGCGTCGAGCCACCCGCACAGCTCGGCGAACCGCTCTTCCGGTCCGGTCCACCGCAGATCCTCGACGGTGTCGGAGACCGGCGCGTCGCGCGCGAGCGTGGCGATCCGCCGGAACAGGAGCGCCTCGTCGAAGCGCTCCTGAAGGGTGGCGGCGAGCTTGTTGGCCCCCCGCACGTCCACATCCCAGCTGAGGTCGATGGCCGGGATGTCCTCCAGTCGTCCGTACCGAGCCAGGACGGCGCCGGCCGACTTCGCACCCCACCCAGGAAGGCCGGGGAAGCCGTCGGCGCTGTCGCCCACCAGCGCCAGGTAATCGGGGATGGACTCGGGAGGCACCCCGAACTTCGCGGTGACCCCCGCTCGATCGAAGACGGTGCCGCTGCGCCGGTCGAGCTGGACGACGCGGCCGTCCGCGCTGACGCACTGGCCGAGGTCCTTGTCGGGGGTGCAGATGATCACCTGATCCACCTCCGGATCGGCAGCCGCCATCGCCGCGGCCGCGGCCAGCGCGTCGTCGGCCTCGAACTCCACCATCGGCCACACGGTCACCCCCGCGGCCGCCAGAGCGTCCTCCAGGACCGGGAACTGGCTCTTCAGGTCCTCCTCGACGCCCTCGCCCGTCTTGTAGGTCGGCCACAGCTCGTTTCGAAACGACTCGATGACGTGGTCGGTGGCGACGCCGACGTGCGTGGCCCCTTCCTCGAGCAACGTGAGCACCGAGCCCACCACGCCCCTGGTGGCCCCCACCTCCCGCCCGTCGCCGTTCACGTGCCCCGGCACGGCGAAGAAGTAGCGAAACAGCTCGTAGGTGCCGTCGATCAGGTGGACGTTCATCGGCCGACCAGCTAGGCGAAGCGGCGAAGGGCCAGCCGCGCCAGCACTCCGTAGGCGGCGGCGAGGATCGCCAGGTGGAGGATCGGCAGGCCCAGGGCGGGCCCCGCGGCGTCGAGGCCGCCCGACATCGCGTCGAGCGCGGCGTGGAACGGGAACAGCGCCCGGATCACCTTGATCACGTCGAACAGGCCGGGGCTGACGGTGCCGGACTCGACCAGGGAGACGAAGGCGATCGGCAGCGAGATCATGAAGGCGAGCAGCGAGCTGGCGCGGACCTCACGGGCGGCACCGCCGATCGCCGCACCGAAGGCGGCGAAGGCGGTGCCGCCCGCCACGATCGCCACTCCGAACAGGGGAAAGCGGCCCCAGTCGATGTGAACGAACAGCGACAGGCCGGCGAGCATCAGCAGGGTGACGACGATCGACAGGGCCACGCCCAACCCAACCTTCTCGACCAGGAGCGCCGTGCGCCCGACCAGCCCACGAGTCAGTCGCGGGAAGGCGTTCTCCTCGCGCTCCAGAGCCAGCGAGCCGGCGACCAGCAGCACCGTGACGAACATCAGGGTCACCGTCGCCGCGACCGAGATCGCGAACGAGTCGAGGCTGGGCGGCGAGCCCGACACGACCTCCTTGTGGACATCGATCGGGTGCGCGATCGAGCCCAGCAGCGGGGTTGGCGAGGTTGAGGTTCTGGCGCGCCAGCCTCGAGAACCGGATCACCCTGTCGAGGGCGTCGGCGGACGGGCTGTTGGCCGGCAGCTGCGGCCGTAGCGGCCTCGAGGATGCGCTGGGTGTTCTTCAGGCCCGAGGATGTTGAAGGTCTGGCCGAGCAGGTTGAAGTTGCCGCCCCTGAGCAGCAGCGCCAGGTAGTTGGCCGAGATCCGCGTGACCTGCTTCGAGATCCTCAGGTTCGCCTGGGTGACCAGCGAGCTGATCCGGTCGTCGACGAGGCGCGCCTTGACGGGGTCCTCCTCGTTGACCAGGACGCGCACGGTCGGCTGCGAGGGCGTCAGCGACCCGAGCGACTCGAGCTTTTGGATCAGGTCCGGCGGCAGGATCAGGGCCGCCAGCACGTCGCCCGACTCGACCATGTCGCGCGCCTGCTGCTCGCTGGACACCGGGATGCAATCGATCCGCGAGCAGAGCGCGCTGCGAGCGCCCGCGATGTCGAACTTGGTGCCGGCGAGGACGAACGGCTGGCCCTCGGGGACCTCGTTGAGAAAGGCAACCCGGGGCGTCTCGGGCCCGCGCGAGAGCGCGAAGCCGATCAGCACGGCGATCGCCACCGGATAGACCACGAGCAGCGCCGTCACCAGCGGCGAGCGGCGCAGGATCTGGAGGTCCTTGACGAACAGCCAGCGCATCAGTCCCTCGAATCGCGCCCCAGCGGCGTCAATGGCCTCGGTCCCGGAGGAAGGCGACGAACGCCTGCTCGAAGTCGCGCGCGCCCGATTCGGGAACCGCCGCATGCAGCTCGTGTGAGGTGCCGTCGAACAGCGCCTCGCCGTCGGCCAGCACCAGCAGTCGCTGGCCGTAGCGCTCGGCCTCGGCGATGTTGTGGGTGGAGAAGATCACCGTCGTCCCGCCGCCGGCGAGGCCCAGCACGAACTCCCACAGGCGCTCGCGCTGGCGCGGGTCGAGTCCCGGCGCTTGGCTCGTCGAGCAGCAGCACCACCGGGCGCGCGAGCAGGCCGATGGCGATGTTGATCCGCTGCTGGTTCCCGCCCGACAGCGTCCCCACCTGGTCGTCGCGGCGCTCGCGCGAGGCCGGTCTGGTCGAGCATCTCCTCGACCGCGGCGTCCAGTGTCGGGGACCTTCTCGAGGTGGGCGAAGAGGCGCAGGTTCTCGATCACGGTCAGACGGCGGTAGAGCGCCGCCTGCTGCGGAATCCAGCCGATCTCGCCCGGTGGCCGGCTGACGGTGCCGCCGTCCTGACGCCTGATCCCGGCGAGGATCGACAGCAGCGTCGTCTTGCCGGCGCCGTTCGGGCCGATCACCGCGAGCAGCTCGCCCCGGTGGGCGTCGAAGCTGACGCCCTTCAGCGCCTCGCGCTCACCGAAGCGCTTGACGAGCTCCCGCGTCTCGATCACGACCTCGCCGTCGCTCGACCGGCCGTGGGTGGCGGATTCGGCGAACACGCCCCGGAAACCTAGAGGGTGGCGAAGCCGGGTCGCCGCAGGCGTGTGGCCCCGGCCGGCGCTGCGCCACCGCGACGTCGTTGTGGCGGGCGTCGCGCAACTTCCACTCCCGCCACTTGTTTATTGGGACGAGGTACGGAGGGCTATTGAGCACGACGCATCCACACCGGTGCAGGCTCCGAGCACGGCTCGGCAGCGAAGCAGCGGTCAAGCGGCCACGGCTGATCCGGCAGGCGAGCGCCTGGCTGCCCGGCCGGGCTCCTGAGCCGCTTCCGCTGCAGGACCTGGAGCAGTCGGACGCGATCCGCTGGGTCGACATCTACGGCGGCGACCTGAGGACGGCGCAGGGGTGCTGGCGCTGCTCGCCCCGATCTGCCGCGGCGAGCTCAAGCACAGGATGGTCCGCGACCTGATCACGCCCAAGCGATTCGCAACCGGGGGTCGCTACGGCGACAGCCCGGTCACGATCAGCTCTGGCTTCAGGATCCGTCACCTCCAGCCCGGGGCCGACGAAGGGGCGCCCGTGGGCGCCGACGGGGTCACCTCGGTGTTCGAGCCGGTGCAGCTTCTGGTGGGGGACGACTGGCTGCTCAGCTGCTGGCTTCCGCCGCGAGTGTTCCGCGGCCTCGGCGATCCGGTGGACGTCACCGACGATTCTTCGAGCGGCCTGTATCTGGCTGTCGCCCAGCGCTGGCCGACCAGCAACGTCGACAGCGCCGAGGACCTCGCCGGCCTGGTCCGCAGGCAGCTCGCCAGCGGCAACGGCTACCGGCCGCCGATCAACTGACGCCGAAGCGAGCCGACCCGTGCGGTTCGCAGGGGCCGCACGGGTCGTCATGCCCTGACCACTAGGCTCCCTCTCCCGTGCGGGTCCTCTTCATCGGCGACATCGTCGGCCGCCCCGGCCGGGCCGGGCTCGCCGCCGCGATGCCCGAGCTTCGCCAGCGTCACTCGCCCGACCTCGTGATCGCGAATGGCGAGAACTCGGCGGGAGGCCTCGGGATCACCGAGAAGACCGGCAACGAGATGTTCGAGATCGGCGTCGACGTGATCACGACCGGCAACCACGTCTACCGACACCGCGACGCCTACGAGTTCCTGGACCGCTCCGACCGCGTCGTGCGCCCCGCCAACTATCCGGCCGGAAACCCGGGTCGCGGCGCCACGACGGTCGAGGCCGCCGGGATGCGGGTGGCCGTCCTCAACCTGAGCGGCGCCGTGCAGCTCCGGGTTGCCCGCTCGCCGTTCGCCGAGGCCGACGCCCAGCTCGCCAAGCTCGAAGGCACGGCCGACGCCGTGGTCGTCGACTTCCACGCCGAGGTGACGAGCGAGAAGGTCGCGATGGGCTGGCACCTCGACGGGCGGGTTGCCGCCTGCCTCGGCACCCACACCCACGTCCCGACCGCCGACGCCCGCGTCCTGCCCGGCGGCACGGCGTTCATCAGCGACGTGGGCATGACCGGCTCGCGCGCGCGGTGTGATCGGGGTGCGGCGCGAGCAGGCGCTCGAGTCGTTCCGCACCCAGATGCCGGTCAAGTTCGACACCGCCGACGAGGACGTATGGATCAACGCCGTGGTCGTCGAGGTCCGCGACGACGGCCTGGCGGAGTCGATCGAGCAGGTGCTGATCCCGGCGCCCGGATAGACGCCGGAGGGAAATCAGTGGCCGCGGGCGCCTCCCCTCCCGTTGGGAGGTTGGTCGTTTGCATCCGAGCAGGAACCCGAGCGTCGAACACTTCGTGTCAAAGCTGCTGGAACCCGCGGCCGCCTGCAGACTAGGGCTCTGGCCCGCCGCGTTCAAGGGCTCGGGCGGGATCCGGTTGACCGACGAGACCCGTGATCGCCAAGCCGAAGAACCAGGGGATGTAGAGATAGAACCAGTGCTCGGCGGTCAGCTGGACGGCGATCAGGACGGCGGCCGAGAGGGCCGCGATCTGCGGCAGGGTGCGGCGGCGGGGAACGAAGGCGACCAGCAGGGCGAGACCGACGGCGAAGGCCTTGACGACGGTCTGCAGCCACTCGAGGGAATGGTCCTGGCCCCAGATGCTGAATGGGGAGGTCCGGTTGACCTGGCTCTTGACCGTACGGTCGTAGAAGGTGGCCAGGCCCGGGTCGATGGCGGGGAGGGCGAGCATCAGGGCGACGCCCCCGACGAACGCGATCGAGAACAGGGCCCAGGCGCGACGGCGGCGTACCGGGGGCGGGGCGCGGGTCGGGGCGGTCGAGAACGCCGCGCTGACCCGCGGCGAACAGGGGGGCGAGCGCCAGCGGGGCGAACTTCGCGAGCGTCGCAAGGGCCAGCAGGGCGCCGCGTTTGACCGGCGAGCTGAAGACGACCAGCGCCCAGACGAGCAGGGCCGCGATCAGGGTGTCGTTCGAGTTGGACTGGAGCGCGTAGTCGGTGAACGGATAGGCGGCCCAGGCGAAGCCGAGGATGACGCCGAGGCGATTCCCGGCCAAGCCGACGTCCCAAGCACGAACAGTCCGGCGACCGTGGCCAGGTCGAAGAAGATCGCGGCGGCGTGGGCAGCGGGGAGGTCGTCCCAGGTGCCGTGCCAGGGCAGTAGCGAGCTCGAACGGGACGTAGGCGTAGTAGTTGAACGGGCCGTAGGTGTCGCCGAAGGGATTGTCGGAGGGGAACGCGTGCAGGCCCCAGACGGTCTGGCCGTGGGTGATGTGGTCGGCGCCGATCACCCCGGCGTAGCCGACGTCGATGACGCCCGA
Organism: uncultured Actinomycetes bacterium; assembly: GCA_963702805.1. Lineage (GTDB taxonomy): Bacteria > Actinomycetota > Thermoleophilia > Solirubrobacterales > 70-9 > AC-56. The sequence goes on from CAVPEC010000007.1 coordinate 371,460, forward strand.
GTCCGCGATGTTGAGGGCGATCCGAAAGCCGAGCAGGAAGGCCCCGCCGATCGCCAGCCAGGCCGTCGGCGCCGACGGGCGTAGCCCGTCGCCGGCGCCGCGAAAGCCGATCCAGATCATCCGCGCGAGCAGATAGACGAGGGGCGGATAGACGAGCGGCACGCTGACGCCGATGTTGGCGGCGTTGAAGAAGATCTCCGAGATCCCGAAGCTGAGCAGGACCAGCAGGTCCAGGTGCACGATCCGCCGCCAGCGGCGGAAGTCGAAGAGCCCGAGCAGGAAGATCGCCGCCAGCGGCAGCCAGACGTACGGGGCGTTCAGCTTGTGGCCGAACTGGTTCGGGTAGCCGCGCGCCATCTGCCAGGCGATCTGGTAGCCCGTCCACGACTCGCGCACCGTTCCGGTCGCGTCGTCGACGATCACCTGCACCCGGTCCGTCCCATCCGACGTAGAAGTCCACCTGCCACGTGCCCGGCTTGGACTGAGCGGTGGGGCTGAGCGGGCCGTAGCGCCGGCTCTCCTCGGCGACCTTGGGGTCCGTGCGCGCGACGCGGATCGCACCGGCCTTCGACAGGTTGGTGGCGGACTGGCCCGCGGGCGCGGCAGCGGTCGTCGAGGTGGACGACCCAGCCCTCGATGGAGTCGAGCCCGGGGCGGGCGTTCCCTGCGCCAGCGCCGGGGCGGGCAGCGCGAGAGCCAGCAGCGAGGAGGCGACCAGCGCGGCGCGGGTCAGGGCAACTCGGTCTCCTGGACCCGACTCACGGGGCCACCTGCGCCCGGGCCTCGGTCGTCTGCGCGGGCGCGCCGCCGTCGACACCAAAGTGGGCGAGCACCAGAGCCGCGACGTCACGCAGCGCCCACTGCTCGCGGGCTTCCCCCACCCCCGGCTCGAGGCCGCAGAGGACGAGCGGGCCCAGCGAGTCCCCCGCCAGCAGCGCTCCGTGGCTGGCGCCGCCGACGTGCGTGGCGCCGCCCCAGTCCACGCACTCGTAGCCCTCTTCGAGGGAGACCAGCAGATCGCCCGCGTTCGGCGACGGTGAGCGCCGACCACAGCCGCGCGAGCCCATCCGGATAGACGGCGTCGCTCGCAGCCAGCCGTCGTCGCGCCGATTGAGCGCCAGCGCGGCGGGCTCGCCCTCGAGGTCCCAGCCGACGCCGCGCCGATCCGAGTGCTGCGAGCCGGGTCGAAAGCGCAGCTCGCCGCGCGAGCTCTCGACCACCGCCTCAGGCTCGGCACCGTTGTCACCGGAGAGCCAGGCCACCAGGTCGACGCCGTCGAGGCTCCGAAGGCGGGCGCGCACTCCCGCGTGCGTGCCCGCACGCCGCCCACCTTCAGCCAGCAGGTAGATCCCCGCCGCCCGCGCCGTCGGGCTGACCGCAAGCTCGGCCGAGGAGCGCTGCTCGGCGTTGGGCGCCAGCACCCGCCAGTCCTCGCCCAGCGCCTGCGCCAGCGGCAGCGCCGTGTCGACGTCGGTCTGGGCGTGATCGGCCATCAGGATCACCGCGTGGGCATCGAGGAACGCATCGATTCCTCCTGCCTCGTCGACGATCTCGCCGAGGCTGCGGTCGGCGTGGGAGATCGAGTCCAGCATCGCCTCGACCCCGTGCGTGTGAGTGTGGTGGTCGTTGTCGGGAAGCGAGAAGAGCAGGAAGTCGTAGAGGTCCTCGCGCACCAGCTCGCGGCCGACGCAGGCCGAGTAGGTGTCTCGCGTTCCGGGCCGCGCCAGAGTGGGCTTGCAGGGAACCCTGCGGCTCGCGTACAGCTCGCCGTAGAAGAGCTCGTCGGGTCCCCAGACCGCGTGTCGGAACTTCGCCGCCACCGCGACCCGGCGCAGCAGCCCCTCGAGGCTGAGCTCGTGGCGCCGACGGCCGCGATAGATCAGGAACGGCGTCACCGCTGTCCGCACCCCGGCGTCGCCAAGGCGCTCGAACACGGTCTCCACCTCGTGCGAGAGATGGGCCATGTTCATGTTGTAGACGGTGTCGTAGAGGGTCCTGAACAGACCGAAGGCGCGCGTCGCCTCCAACGACGAGCCGTACTCGACGTACCGATGCTCGGCACGGTGGTACCAGTTCATGCCGCTGATCCAATGCCCGTCCGGGCCGACACCGGTGGCGATCTCCGAGCAGGCGACGGGGGTGACCGACGGAAAGGCGGAGACGCAGTCGCCGATCAGCGTGCCGCGCTCGAGCAGGGTGGCGAAGTTGGGCGCCAGGTCGTCGGCCACCGCGCGCAGCAGCATGTCGGTGCGGAGCGAGTCGACGACGATCAGGCAGAGCTTGCGAGAGACGTGCATCGATCTGAGTCTGACGGCGGCGAAGGCGCGGGCCTCACCGGAGCACTCGCAGGCCCTCGTACTTGCGCTGCGCCCGGCGTCGGCGGGCGGAGCCTAGCCAAACGATTCGCCACAAGCGCGACCAGCGCGACCGGCTCCACGAACAGCGACAGGGCGGCGAGGACCAGGGCTCCCAGCGCGACGATCAGCCCGATCGACGAGGCGCCCTCGTGCCGTGCCTGGGCGCCGGCGACGACGCCGTTGACGATTCCGAACGTGAACACGGCGAGCACCGCGCCAACCGGCCAGCCAGGCCAGGCGGGATGGCCGGCGGTGGCCAGCGAGGCACCGAACAGGACCCCGCCGCCGATCGCGGCCGCGGCAGCGAGCAGGAAGCCGACCGGCCCCCGGCGCCCGGAGGCGCCGCCGAAGGTGCCGGCGGCGAGCGCCAGCCCGATCCCCTGGCAGGTGGCTAGGAAGAGGTCCACGGGCGTGGCTAAGGCTAGCGACGAAGCTGGCCGAGCCCCGATCGCGGCGAGCCGTGACCGCCTACGGGCCGCCGAAGTGGAGCGTGCGACCGCAGCCGGCCAGCGTGACGGTCAGCGGGCCGTCGGTGGTGACGGCGAGCGTCGAGTGGCAGCTGAGACGCGCCCGCGCGGGCTGGACGGTGACCTGAGCGAGGTTCTGGACATCGAGATGGAGGACGTTCCGAGCGGTCGTCTGCGGCGCGGCGCCCCAACTCTTCGATCGCTCCACGTACGGCATCGCGGCCAGGTTGCCCCCCTGGAGCGACCCGGGCTTGGTCTGGGTCGGGTTCTTCGCCGGGTCGCCGTGTCCGAAGGCCTCAGAGCGCGCGTCGACCTTCCCCAGAGGAGCATTCCCGCTGGAGTCGCGGAGCTTCAGGCCCGACAGCCAGTAGGCATGGTCGGCCACCGTGCCGGCTGCGGCGAAGTCCATCTCGGGGTTGACGACGTAGGTGACGTGTGCCGGGTTCCGGTCGACCCGGTAGGTGCCGAGGAAGCTGGCCGCCGGCGCGTACTGGTCGTTGAGCGCGAGGGCGAAGTGGTCGGCGCCCGTGAACAGGTCGTACGTGTAGCGGTAGCCGAGCTCATCGAAGGTCTGCGCCTGGGTCGTCGGCGCCCAGCACGGGCACCAGCTCGTCCTCGGTGCCGTCCCAGATCAGGAACGGGATGTTGCGAACCGAGGCGAGCATGCGGTTGGTGTTGCTGGCGTCGCCACCCGGCTCCGGAGGGGCGGGCGGGACCCAGATGCCCAGCCCCGGGTGGGCCGACGACCGGATTCGCCCGGCGAACAGGTCCGGGAACTGGGTCGCGAACTTGTAGGTGCCGTAGCCGCCCATCGAGTAGCCGGAGATCGCCGTCCAGCCGGGATCGAGCCGGTAGTGCCTGGCGACGTCCGCCCAGACCTCGAAGGTGTCGGCGCCGGCGTGTCCGTAGTACCAGCCGTCCGGGCCGCGGCCCTCGGGGGTGATCACGATCGATCCCGGGCCGCGCTCGCCGAGCTGGGACTGGTTTCGGTTGTCGGCGAACTGGTTGTAGCTGGCGCCGAGCGAGTGCAGGAGCAGGGTGAGGCCGTAGCCGCGCGAAGGCGCGGGCTTCTTGGGCACGTAGATCGCGTAGGGCTGGAGGCGGCCACGCAGCTCGCCCTGGCAGTCGTTGGCGTTGCCGCAGGTGGTCGAGTAGTCGGCGCCCTGCTTGGTCTCGAAGTGGCTGGCAAGGATGCGGTCCATCGGGCCGCTGGTCGGCACACCCTGGGGCTTGCCGTGCATGTCGTCCGTGACGCCGGCGGCGAGCTTGGCGAAGTCGACGTCGGCGTGAAACGGGCTGAGGTCACCCTGGGCGAGCGCGGTGCCCTGCGCGCGGTCGCGCCACCAGGCGGGGTTGCCGAACACGGTGGTGGGAGGGAAGACGTGCTGCCAGGGCTCGTTGAAGCGAAAGGCGGCGTTGAAGAAGGCGGTGGGGCTGGAGAGCCCGGCGGCGCCGCCGGGGTGAGTCGCGTCGGCGGCGACGCCCGGCACGAGGTACCGGTTGGCCGACTTGTTCCAGAGCCCGACCCCAGCGGCGAGGCGAACGGTTTGCTGGCCGGGGTTCCACGCCTGATGCGGGACGAGCACCCGGATCTGGCGGCGCCGGAGCGAGATCGAGACCTGTGGCGCCGGAGTCGACGAGCTGGCCGGTGGCGGCGTTGCGCAGGTCGGCGTGGTCGCCGTGAACGGTGAGGAAGAACTGCGCGGGCGCGGTTGCGTTGGCTCCGTAGGGGAATGCGCGAGGCTGGGGCGAGCTGCCGATCGCGATCGTGGTGGCGACGAGCGACGGATCCGTGAGGCTGTTGAGCGTGATCCGAAAGTTGGTGGCGCTCGGCACCGGCTTGACCCGAAGCTCGACGAGGTCCGCGGCGTTGTTGGCGTAGGCGGGGTTGGTCGGATAGGTGTAGGTGCCGTTCGGCAGCGAGAAGCTGTCGTTCGACGTGCGGGGATCGCCAGGATCGCGACTGGCCCCGCGAGCCCCGTGATCGTCGTAGAGGATAGTCCTGGTAGAGGAACTCGCCTTGGCGGTAGGCGCTCGCGCCCGAGATCAGGATCGGCTTCGCGTGCCAGTCGCCGGCGTTCTCGAGCTGGGGCGCGGTGGCCGGGGCGCTGTAGAGGATGTTCGGGCCGGGCGCGGGGACCGGGGCCCTGGTAGAGGGAGTCGCCGGCGGCGATCGCGCTGCCCGGCAGCATGACCACGGCCACGCAAGCGAACACCATTCCCATCCCTACCCGCACCCGAAGCACATGGCGAACTGTACCCGGAGCCGCGCGATCGCACCGTTCGGTTGCATCGCCGGGCCGCTCCGCAGCACCTCTCGGCCGGCTGCGGCACACTTGGCGCGATGCCCGAGCCGCAGGATTCTCCGACCCCGCCCGCGCGAGCGCTCCCTCCCCGCCCACCGCCGCGCCCATCAGACGGCGCGCGACCTGGAGCGCTATGCGGACCTGTTCGCGGAGCGCACCCGGGTGATGCGCTCCTCGGCGATGCGCGACCTGATGGCGATCACGGCGCGGCCCGAGGTGATCTCGCTCGCCGGCGGCCAGGCCGACACCTCGACCTTCCCGCCCGAGACGTTCGCCGCGCAGATGACCCGGATCGCACAGGAGTCGGCCGCGGAGGCGCTCCAGTACGGGCCCACCGAGGGCTTCGAGGCGATGAAGGTGGCCATCCGGGACGTGATGGGCGCCGAGGGCATGGCGCCCGATCCCGAGGATGTGATCGTCACGACCGGCGGCCAGCAGGCGATCGACCTGATCGCCAAGACCCTGGTGGATCCCGGCGACCCCGTGATCTGCGAGGCGCCCACCTATCCCGGGGCCGTCCCGGTGTTCAGCTCCTACCAGGCGGAGACCCACCAGATCGAGATCGACGGCGAGGGGATGAAGGTGGACGAGCTGGAGGCCCTGCTCGACCGGCTCGAGGGCGATGGGCGGCGGCCGAAGTTCATCTACTCGGTGCCAACCTTCCAGAACCCGGCCGGGGTCACCCTCTCCGGCGAGCGCCGGCGGCGCCTGGTCGAGCTGGCCCGCGAGCGCGAGGTCCTGGTGGTCGAGGACAACCCGTATGGCCTGCTCCGCTACGAGGGCGAGCCGCAGCCGCCGCTGTACCTCCTCGACGGCGGCGACTACGTGATCTACATCGGCACGCTGTCGAAGATCCTCTCGCCCGGGATCCGCCTTGGCTGGGCGGTCGCGCCCCCGCCGGTGATGGACAAGATGGCGCTCGGCAAGCAGGCGACCGACCTCTGCACGTCGACCCTGGCCCAGTACTTCGCGCTCGAGTACTTCGCCGAGAATCGCTGGCGCTCCTACGTCGACAGCCTGTGCGACGTCTATCGGTCGCGGCGGGACGCGATGCTCGAGGCGCTGGAGCAGCCACTTCCCCGAGCAGGCGACCTGGACCCGGCCCCAGGGGGGCATGTTCGTCTGGGCCACCCTGCCCTCCTACATCGACACCTCCGACCTGCTCGCCAAGGCGCTCCGCGAGAACGTCGCCTTCGTTCCCGGGGCCGCCGCCTACGTCGACGGGCAGAGTGGCACGAGCTCGATGCGGCTCAACTTCTCGGGCTCCGACGAGGACGAGATCCGTGAGGGGATTCGCCGGATCGGCAAGGTGGTGGGCGAGCAGGTCGGCCTGTACCAGACGATCACCGGCGAGCACAAGCTGCCGGCCGGGCCGGCCGAAGGCTCCACGTCCGGCACTCAGGACCTCCCTCCAAGGCCAGGTGACGTCGTGCCGCTTCGACGACGCGAGGACTCCTAGCCGGGCGATGAAGGTCGCCGTGCTGAAGGGGGGCAGGTCGCTGGAGCGCCAGGTCTCCATGCGAAGCGGCGCCCGGGTCGAGGACGCGCTCGCCTCGCTGGGCCACGAGGTGGTCGCGCTGGACGTCGGCGCAGACCTGGTGGCCACCCTTCGCGAGCAGCGACCGGACGCCGCGTTCATCGCCCTCCACGGACAGGGCGGTGAGGACGGGACGGTCCAGGAGCTGCTCGAGATCCTCGCCATCCCCTACACGGGGCCGGGCGTGCGCGCCTGCACGAGCTCGATCGACAAGGTGGCCGCAAAGCACGACCTGCGAGCGGCCGGCGTACCGACCCCCGACTGGGCGGCCTTCAACGCGCTCGCCTTCCGGGAGCTCGGCGCGGCCGACGCTCTCGAGGAGATCGAGGGCAGCCTCGGCTTCCCGCTCGTGATCAAGCCTGCCGCAGGCGGCTCCTCGCTGGGGGTGCGTTTTGCCGCGACCGCGCAGGAGGTCCCCGAGTCGCTGGTCGCCGCCTTCTCCTACGACGACCGGGTGCTGCTGGAGCGACACGTCGACGGGCGTGAGCTGGCGGTCTCGCTGCTGAACGGCATCGCGCTGCCGGTGGTCGAGGCACGTCCCCGCGAGGAAGACCGCTTCAGCTACGAAGCCCGCTACGAGATCGGTCGCACCGAATACCTCTGCCCGGCGGAGCTCGGAGTCGCCGAGGGCGCGGTGCTCGACGCTGCCATGAGGACCTGGGACACCCTCGGCCTGGAGAGCTTCGCGCGAGTGGATCTGATCCTCGGGCCAGGCGGCCCCGAGGTGCTGGAGGCGAACGCGATCCCGGGGCTCACGGACACCTCGCTGTTCCCGATGGCCGCGGAGGCAGCGGGGATCTCGTTCGAGGACCTCTGTGGCGGGATCCTCGAACTGGCGGTAGCGCGCGCCACCGCAACGGCGGGCTGACCGGGGTCGCCCTTTACTCCTCGCCCTTGGCGAAGTCCTCTGGGCGTGACCTGGTCGAGGAAGTCCTTGAACTTCTCGACCACTTCCTCCGTGTCCTCGACCTCGTGCTCGAACTCGATCGAGGACTCGTCGATGACGTCGTCGGCGGCGAAGATCGGCGCCTGCGTGCGGACGGCAAGCGCGATCGCGTCCGAGGGGCGGGAGTCGATCTCGAGCTCGGAGCCGTTCATCGAGATCGTGATCGAGGCATAGAACGTGTTGTCGCGAAGCTCGGTCACGGCGACCCGCTCGCACTTGGCGTCCAGCTGCTCGAGCAGGTCCGAGAGCAGGTCGTGGGTCATGGGGCGAGGCGTCGAGGCGCCCTGGAGCTTCATCAGGATCGCGGCGGCTTCCGGGTGGCCGATCCAGATCGGGAGGAACCGGTTCCCATCAACCGTCTTCAGCAAGACGATCGGCTGCTTGCCGACCATGTCGAAGCTCACGCCATAGATCTGCATCTGCTGCAAAGTGATCTCCCGGGCCGTCGCCTGGCCTGCGAGCCATTATAGGAGCGGGTTGGACCACTGGCCAACGCGCTGCCGGGCGCCACTTCGACCCCTCATGTCGCCCCCGACAGGCCAACATCGGGGCGCACCCGCGATAATCGGTCCCATGTCCGAGGCTCGCCAGCAGGCCTTCATCGAGGCTCCCGTCGAGGTGGTGTGGGAGCTCCTGGAGGACGTCGACCGGCACCCGGAGTGGTGGCCGCGTGTGCTCCAGGTTGAGTGCGACGAGTTCGAGCCGGGCTGCACCTACCGCGAGGTCGTCCAAGGCCCGGTGGGCAAGGACGAGATGCTGCTCCGAGTGGACCAGATGGAGGACTGCAAGGAGCTCCTGATCCGCTGCGTCAACACCGGCACCTTCGTGCACATGCTCCTGACCGAGGCCCAGGACGGCACCTTCGTCGACGCCAGGTTCGGCATGGACCCGGGCAAGTTCCAGTACCGGATCTTCGACCTCGTCGCCGGCAAGCGCTACTTCCGGAACTGGCTGGAGCAGTCGCTCGACGCGATGCAGCGGGTCGCGGCGGACCGAGCCCACGTGTAGGGGTCCGCGCAACGCCGACGCTCCCCGCGGCCTACGGAGACAGTGGGCGATCCTGGACTCCAGCGAGCCGCAGGCGAGCGGTGTGAGAGTCCCCCGCGGCCGGCGGAGACAGTGGGCGATCCTGGACTCCAGCGAGCCGCAGGCGAGCGGTGTGAGAGTCCCCCCGCGGCCGACGGAGACAGTGGGCGATCCTGGACTCGAACCAGGGACCTCCTCCTTATCAGAGAGGCGCTCTGACCGACTGAGCTAATCGCCCCGGCGGCCCATTCTAGGAGTCCGCGGGTGACGGTGGCGAGGCCGGGGTTTCGCGCCCGCTGGTCGGCGACTCGCTGGTCACGGCGGGGGTCGACCTGGACCGGATTGCGTCCAGTATGGGGACGGAACGTGGTCCACCACAAGGTGTGCGGGCCGCGCGAAGCCGGCACCGTCGACGGCGCGAGGACGGTCGGCTTCCGATCACTAGGCTGGCGCCGTCGATGCCGCGCCGTCCCGACATGCCGCCGCTTCACCGCTCGGCGCTGGCCGACGACCCGATCGAGCAGTTCCGCGAGTGGTACGAGCGGGCCGAGCGGGAGGTGCCGCTGGCGGCTGCGATGACCCTGGCGACCGTGGACGCGGATGGCGCGCCCGACGCTCGCATGGTCCTGCTCAAGGGCTTCGGTCCGGAGGCGTTTCGATTCTTCACCAACCTCGAGTCGGCCAAGGCAAGACAGCTGGAGGCGACACACCGGGCTGCGCTCGTCCTCTACTGGCGCGAGCTCGACCGCCAGGTGCGGGTCCGCGGGCCCGTGGAGCGGCTGCCCGAGGCGGAGTCCGACGAGTACTTCGCGTCCCGCCCGCGCGACTCCCAGATCGGCGCCTGGGCCTCGCCCCAGAGCGAGCCGCTGCCCGACCGCGAGGCGCTGGACGCCCTGGTGGGCGAGATCGAGGAACGGTTCTCGGGTGGGGACGTCCCGCGCCCGCCCTTCTGGGGCGGCTACGCGCTCCGCCCCGAGGAGATCGAGTTCTGGCAGGGCCAGGCCGGCCGCCTCCACGACCGCTTCCGGTACTCGCGCGACGCGGGACGGCTGGAGGCTCGAGCGGCTGGCGCCGTAGCGGGTCGCACGTGGACCGAGTTATGCACGACATGCGTGCTGAGGGCATCCAGGTCGCCTGAGGGGAGGTCGGGGGGAGACGTCGGGGGAGGGTTCGGGAGGAGACGTCGGGGAGCGGGCGATCAGCCGCCGGGCTCGCGCTCCCGGGCGAAGGCCAGGAGCTGGTCCAGATCGTCGAAGTGGAGCTCCGCGCGGATGCCGCGGCGAGCGGGACGGACGCGCACGCCCGTGCCCAGCGCCGACTCGAGCGCCTCCTCGGCGCGGGCCAGCGCGGCCTCCTGGTCGGGATGGGGAACGAGCTTGGGACGCCTGCCGGCGGCGGCCGTCTTCGCGCGGCGCTCGGTCTCGCGGACCGACCAGCCGCGCGCCGCGGCCTCGCGAGCGAGCGCGCGGCGCGCCTCGTTGCCCGGGGCCTGGAGGATCGCCCGGCCGTGACCCTCGCTGAGCTCGCCCTGCGCGAGCAGGTCGAGCACGTCGTCGGGAAGGTCGAGGAGGCGGATCAGGTTCGAGATCGACGGGCGGCTGCGGCCCAGCCGCCGCGCCAGCGCCTCCTTGCTGAGACCGAGATCCTCGACCAGCGCCGCGCAGGCGCGCGCCTCGTCGACGGGGTTGAGGTCCTCGCGCGCCATGTTCTCGATCAGCGCGGTCTGCAGGCGCTCCGGCTCGGCCTCGTCCCTGACGATCGCGGGCACCGTCTGCAGGCCGGCCTCCCGGGCCGCCCGCCAGCGGCGCTCGCCGGCGATCAGCTCGTAGCGACCGTCGCGCAGCGGGCGGACGATCAGCGGCTGGACGACGCCTGCGTCGGCCAAAGACGCGGCCAGCGTCTTGATCGAGTCGGGGCCGAAGCGCGTTCGCGGCTGGCGCGGGTTGCGACGGATCGACTCCACCGGCAGCTCGCGCAGCTCGGACTGCTCGGCGGGCGCATCCGGCAGGATGGCCGCCAGGCCCCTGCCCATCCCGGGCCTACTCATAACCATCTACCTCAACTTTAGCCTTAGATATCTCCACGCGCTCCACCGACACCCGGTCGGCCCGCTCGCGCTCGGCCAGCTCGAGCGCCAGCTCGCGGTACGCGACCGAGCCGCGAGAGGAGGGCGCATGGGCGACCACCGGCAGGCCGAAGCTCGGGGCCTCGGCGACCCGGACGCTGCGCGGAATGACCGTGCGAAACATGAGCTCGGCGAAGTGCTCGCGAAGCTGACGCTCGACGTCCTGTGCCAGCTTCGTTCGCTCGTCGTGCATGGTGATCACCATGCCGGTCAGAACCAGGCCCGGGTTCAGGTCTCGGCGCACCAGGTCCAGCGTCTCGAGGAACTGCACCAGCCCCTCGAGCGCCAGGTACTCGGCCTGCACCGGGACGATCACGCGGTCGGCCGCCACCAACGCGTTCAGGGTCACCGGGCCCAGGGACGGCGGGCAGTCCAGCAGGGTGATCCCGAACCGCTCCCGGACCGGGCCCAGCATGTCGCGCAGGTGGCGCTCGGAGCCCTCGATTCGCGGCAGCTCGACCGCGGCTCCCGCGAGGTCGCGATTCGCGGGCGCGATCCACAGGTTGTCGGGGCCCGCCGGCCGTGCCGCCTCGGCGACCGAGCACACGCCGGTCAGGCAGTCATAGGAGGAGGGGCGCACGTCCCGTCCCAGGCCGAGGGCGACGGTCGCATTGCACTGGGCGTCGAGATCGCAGAGCAGCACCTGGCTGCCCCTCGACGCGGCGCAGGCGGCGATGTTGACGGCGGTCGTCGTCTTGCCGACGCCGCCCTTCTGATTCGCGATCGCGTAGACCGAGCCCACGGCCCGCGACCTTACCCACGACCGCCGACGGGGAACCGTCAGCGACCACCCATGGGCCGCTTCTTGGCCAGCCCCGGGCGCCGGGGAAGGCCGTCGGGGGTCGGCCCACTCTTGCGCATCACGTGCAGGTGCCGGTTACGGGAGCCCGCATACGGGCCCACCCATCTGATCGCCACCGGCTCCATCGCCAGCGCGGGCCGCGGCGCGTTCCAGCTCCGCCTCCTCGTCCGGATCCCGGCGGCCCTTCCAGGCGACCAGGGTGCCCCCCGGGGCCAGCAGCGGGGACGCCAGCTCGGCCAGCGTCGAGAGCCGGCCGACCGCGCGGGCGGTGACCGCGTCGTAAGCCTCGCGGCCTCCCCGCGGCGGAGCGCTCGGCGGCCCAGGTCTCGGAGCGCTCGCAGACGACCTGGGCATTGGCGATCCCCGCTCGCCCGATCGCCTGGCGAATGAAGTCGCACTTTCGCCGCGTCGATTCGATCAGGTCGACCCGGGCGTCGGGCAGCGCGGCCGCGAGCGGCAGCCCGGGGAAGCCGGCTCCGGCTCCCACGTCGGCGATGCGCCGCGCGGTGCTCAGCCCCTCCACCTCGAGGCCGGTCAGCGAGTCGGCCACGTGGACACGCCACGCGTGCTCCGGGTCGCGCACCGCGCTCGGGGCGTGCGGGTCGGAGGCCAGCAGCTCGAGCACCGTTGCCAGCGCGGCGCGGGCCTGGTCGGACAGCTGGGCCGCGGCGCTCGCCGATGCGCTCAATCGGTGAGCAGGGGGGCGACGATCACGCAGCGCTCGGGTTCCTCCCCCTCGCTGAACGTCTCGACCCCGGCGCGATCCTTGAGGTACTGGTGGACGACGCGACGCTCGCTTGGGGTCATCGGCTCGAGCTCGATCTCCTTGTCGGTCTTGAACGCCCGGTCGGCCGCGCGATCCGCCTGGCGCTCGATCGCCTCCTGGCGTCGCTCCCGGTAGCCGGAGGCGTCCACGACCACCCGCTTTCGCTCCTGGACGCCGCGGAACGCGGCCCGGTAGCACAGCAGCTGCACCGCGTCGATCGTCTGGCCGCGGCGTCCGATCAGCAGGCCCACGTCCTCGCCGTCGACGCGGCCGACGATCTGCTCGGCGTCCTCGTCGACCTGGACGTCCGCCTCGAGGTCCAGCGCATCGACGACCCGCTCGAGGATCGCCCGCACCCGCTCGGCGGGCTCCGCCGGCAGGCCGCTTTCGGGGTCGCTCGCCACCGGGCGAGTCTATTGAGCAGGAGACGGGGGCAGCGCGTCGAATGCAGATGGGTTCGGCCGTCGCCAACCCAGCCGTGGGTCGAGGGCAGCGGCCCCTTGCTCCCGCGCGGATCGCGGTCAGCGGCGGCGTTTCTTCTTGCGCGGCGGGGGAGGCGGGGGTTTCGCCGCCCGCTCCTCGACCTCGGTCGGCTTTGGTGGTGGTGGAATCACCTGCTTCACCACCCACTGCTGGCCCATCGTCCACACGTTGGTCGTGATCCAGTAGACGAGCAGGCCGGCGGGGAAGTTGATCACGAACGGCGTGAAGAAGACCGGCAGCGCGTACATCATCAGGCGCTGGTTGCCCTCGGCGGAGGCGGCCATGATCGAGGTCGAGCCGACCATGGTCACGAAGTAGAGGGCGATCAGGATGATCAGCGCCGCGCCGGTGGCCTTCTCGTCGAGGGTGATGCCGAGGAAGCTCGGGATCCCCGCTGGCGGCGAGCTCCTGCGAGAACTCGTCGCTCCGAAGGAGGTAGAAGAGCGACAGGAAGACCGGGAGCTGGAGGAGCAGCGGCACGCAGGAGGCGAACGGGTTGATCTTGTTCTCCTGGTAGAACGCCATCATCTCCCGCTGCTGGCGCTGGCGGTCGTCCTTGTACTTCTCCTGGATCTTCTTGATCTCCGGCTGGTGCGCCTGCAGCGAGCGCATCGAGCGGATCTGCTTCAGCGACAGGGGCAGGATCGCGAGCCGGGTGACGATCGTCAGCAGGATGATCGAGACCCCCCAGCTGACCCCGACGTCGTCGTGGAAGAAGGTGAGGACCGAGTTGGCGACGTCGATCAGCGGCTGGAAGATGGTCTGGATGCCGGCGACGGGGAGCATCAGGCCGGGCCTCGCGGTCGTCCGCGGTTCGCCTCGGCTTGAAGAGCGGGCGCGCCTCGACCGGGTCGTAGCCGCCGTGGCTGAACGGGTTGCAGCGCGCGAGGCGCCAGGCGGCCAGGATCGTGCCGCGGAAGACGCCCAGCTCGCGGATCGCCTGCACGGCGTAGGCCGAGCAGGTGGGCTCGTACTTGCAGCGGCGCGGGAGCGCCGGCGAGATCACGCGCTGGTAGAGGCGGATCGGGGCGAGAACGATTGAAAGCGGCGCGCGTTTCACGTTTTACGGCTCCAAGTTAGACGGTTCCGCCCGTCAGCCCGGCCTCTGCGACCAGCTCCTCGAGCGCGGTCGCGACCCCGCCGGGGCCGTCGCGCTCGACCAGGCCGGCTGCGTCGGGACGCGCGACGAGAACGAAGTCGTGGCCACGCGGAAGCGTGTCGTCCAGCGACCAGAACGCCTCTCTCAGTGCCCGCTTCACGGCATTTCTCTCTACGGCGCCGCCGACCTTGCGGCTCACCGAGACCCCGAGTCGAACCTCGTCGTGATCGTCGTCCGGGCTCGCTGCGCGGGAAACGCGTAGAGGACCAGGAAGCGGTTGGCGTGGGAGCGGCCCTCGCGATACACGCGGTCGAAGTCGCCGCTGCGCGACAGGCGACCGCGCCTGCGCCGCTCGCGGGGGGTCACGGCGTCAGCCGCTTGCGACCCTTGCGGCGACGGCGCTTGATGATCTGGCGGCCGCTGCGCGTGCGCATGCGAGCGCGGAACCCGTGCGTCCGGGCCCGCTTTCGCTTCTTGGGCTGGTAAGTCCGCTTCACGACCGGCGCCGGAGTATAGGGCCGCCTCGGGGCTCGACGGAAGTCGCGAAGCGGCAGCGATCCGATCTTTCCTCGCGAAATGCGGGCTCGCGCTCCGAGCCTCCTCGGAACGCCCCGCTCTCGCATCTATGATCGCCCGTCGTGCCTTCGGAAGCCCTCTCAGACGATCTAGCCTCGATCTGGGAGCGCGTCCGGGAGGCGCTCGAGGCCAGCCTCCCGGCATCCACCTTCCAGCTCTGGATCGAGCCGCTCCGCCCCGTGTCCGCGCAGTCGGGCACCCTCCACCTGGCCGCCCCGGACACCACGCGCACCTGGGTCGAGCGCCGCTACCGCGGCGTCCTGCAAGCGGCGCTTCGAGACACCGCGCCCGAGCTCGAGCGGGTCGAGTTCGTCGCGGAAGGGCAGGCGGCGGCCAGGCCAGCGACGGCGGCCGGCTGGACCACCTCCGTCCAGTCACTGGCGCTCGATCCGACCCACACGTTCGAGCGCTTCGTGATCGGCTCCGGCAACCGGCTCGCCCACTCCGCCGCCCTGGCGGTCGCCGAGCTGCCTGGCGAGGCGTACAACCCGCTGTTCCTGCATGGCCCACCCGGGCTCGGCAAGACGCACCTGCTGGGCGCGATCGTCGACTACCTGCGCCGCCGGCGCCCGGAGCTGACCGTTCACTACACGACCGCGGAGCGGTTCACGACCGAGTTCGTCGGCGCCCTTCGCAAGGACGGGCCGGAGCGCTTCAAGCAGCGCTACCGCAAGCTCGACGCCCTGCTGATCGACGACGTCCAGGCGCTCGAGGGCAAGGAGCACACGCAGGAGGAGTTCGTCCAGACGTTCAATGCGCTTCACGCCGCGGGGAAGCAGATCGTCCTCTCCAGCGACCGTCCGCCCGAGGCGCTCGCGCGGCTCGCGGAGCGCCTCCGTGACCGTTTCGGCTGGGGCCTCTGCGTCGAGCTCGGGTCCCCCGACCTTCGCACCCGAACCGCGCTCTTGTGGCGAATGGCCGTCGAGGGCCCGCTGGAGCTCCACGACCCCGCGGCGCTGAAGGAGATCGCCAGCCAGGCGATCGGAAACGTCCGGCGCCTCCAGGGAGCGATGACCCGCGTGGCCGCCGTCTCCTCGATGCTCAGCGAGCCGGTGACCCCGGCCCTCGCTCGCCAGGCGCTCGATCAGTCGCCCGGCGGCGGCCTCCCTCCGACGGATGCCCCCAGCGGCGCCGACTCCCCCAGCGTCAACGCGATCCAGGAGGCCGTCTGCTCCGTGCTCGGCGTCTCCCGGCAGGATCTCCTGTCGCCCAGGCGCACCGCACGGGTCTCACGAGCACGGCAGCTCGCCATGTACCTCGCTCGTGATCTCACCTCCCTCTCACTCGCGCAGATCGCGCGCGAGTTCGACCGCGATCACACCACCGTTCTGCACGCCGTTCGCATCGTCTCGAGCCGCCTCGATCCCGACTCGGAGACCTCGACGGTTCTGCACCGCGCCCGCCAGCTTCTCGCCACGCCGGCTGACGCCACCGACCCCCGAACCAGCGATCTCTCCACCAGCCGCTCGACTCTCCACACCAGCCATCCGCCGACTCATCGCGCACCATCCCACGATGAGCTCCACTTCTCCACAACCATCCACCGCAGTCAATACATCTGAGATAGATAGGAAGATGCAAGATCACTCCATGAAGCTCTCCATCTCTCGCGACACCTTCTTCGCCGCTCTTCAGCTCGTTGGCCGTGCCGTGTCCACCCGTTCAACGCTGCCGTCACTCAGCGGCGTCAAGCTCACCGCCGGCTCGGGCGAACTCGTCCTCGCCGCCACCGATACCGAGATCGGCCTGACGATGAAGCTCGCCGACGTCTCCGTTGAGACCGAAGGCACGCTGCTGCTGCCCGGGCGTCTCCTGGGGGATGTGGTTCGCAACCTGCCCAGCGGCGAGGTCACCATGGCCTTGCGAACCGAGCAGCGCGACGTCGAGCTGACGGCGGGTGGTGCGCAGCTTCCACCTCCGAACGCTGCCGGCCGAGGACTTTCCCCGCCTGCCGGAGTTCACGGCCGACGGAGCAAAGCTGCCCGCCGGACCGCTGACGGACACGATCGACCGGGTGGCGCGAGCCGCCTCGAGGGACGAGGTGCGGCCGATCCTCACCGGCGTTCTCGTCCAAGCCGAGGGCACGAGGCTGACCATGGTCGCAACCGACTCCTACCGGCTGAGCGTCAAGCACACCGAGCTGGAGCAGGCGCTGCCCGAGCCGATCGAGGCGAACGTCCCTGCCCGGGCGCTGCGAGAGCTGGCGCGAATCGTCGCCCAGGAAGGGCCCGACGACGTGTCGATCTCCCTGGCCCGCAACCAGGCGGTGTTCCAGGCGGGCTCGGTGGTGCTCTTCTCGCGGTTGATCGAGGGCCAGTTCCCGAGCTGGCGCCAGCTGGTCCCCGAGTCGTTCGAGCACGAGGTGCAGGCTGCCTCGGGAGGAGCTGCTCGAGGTCGCCCGGCGGATCAGCCAGCTGGCGCAGCGCAACGCACCGCTGCGGTTCGCCTTCGCCGAGGGGGAGCTGACGGTCGGCGCCGAGACGCCCGAGGTGGGCGACGCGAGCGAGGCGCTGCCGGCGCCGTACTCGGGGGAGCCGCTGGAGATCGCCTTCAACCCGCAGTTCCTGATCGAGGGGCTGGAGAGCGTCGACGGCGACGAGCTGGCGATCAAGCTGAGCTCACCCTTGCGGCCAGGGCTGCTGCAGCCGGTCGGCAGGGAGGACTTCAGCTACCTCGTGATGCCGATTCGGCTCAACGTCTGAGGCTCGGGTCGATGCGCGTCACCGCGGCTCCGGACGCTCGGTTTTCGCAACCTCGCGCCGGCCGAGCTGCGACTGGGCGAGGGGATCACCCTGCTGTGGGGGCCGAACGGCGCCGGCAAGACGAACGCGCTCGAGGCGCTCTGCCTGGCGCTCAGCGGGCGGTCCTGCCGAACCCGCAACGAGCGCGAGGCGATCGCCTTCGGCGAGCAGCTGGCGCGAATCGAGGTCGAGGTGGCGGACGGCGGCGAGACACGCGGGTTCCTCTGGTCGCTGGATCGCTCCGGCGAGCGGCGCCATCTCGTGGACGACAGCCCCGTCACGGCGGAGCACTACGAGCTGCGCCCTCCGCTGGCGATCTTCCTGCCGGACCGTCTGACGCTGGTCAAGGGCCCTCCGGCCGTGCGCCGAACGCATCTCGACCGCCTGTGCGCGGCGCTGTGGCCGGGGCGCGCCGAGCTGCGCCGGCGCTACGGCCGGGCGCTCGCCCAGCGGAACGCGCTCTTGGGCCGGATCCGGCGCGGAGCCGCTCCCGAGGACTCGCTGGTCGCCTGGGAGCAAGAGCTGGCGGCGGCCGGTTTGGAGCTGATCGCAACCCGGCGCGAGGCGGTCGACCTGCTGGCGCCGGGATTCGCCGAGGCCGCGGCCGAGCTCTGTCTGCCGGGAGCCGCCGCGCTGCGCTACCTGCCGCGCACCGAAGCCGCCGGGCCGGAGGAGCTGGCGGCCGAGTTGCGCGAGCGCCGGGCCGTGGACCTGGCGCGGGGCTACACGGCCCACGGCCCGCACCTCGACGAGCTGGCGGTCTCGCTCGACGGACGCCCGCTGCGCCGCTATGGCTCGCAGGGCGAGCAACGCACGGCGGTGCTGGCGCTGCTGTTCGCCGAGCGCCGCGCTCTGCTCGAGGCGGGTCGAAGGCCCCCGCTGATGCTCCTCGACGATGTGATGAGCGAGCTCGACGCGCGTCGCCGTGCCCAGCTCGCGCGCCGGCTCGCCGAGGGCGGCGGCCAGGCCGTGCTGACGGCGACCGAGCCGGATCACCTACCCGGGCGGCTACGCGCGCACCGAGGTGGCATTGCGCCGCGGCGAGGCGATCACGGCGCCAGCCGGCGAGCAGCCGAGCGCCACGCCCACTCGCCGCGTGAGCCCCCGGCGCATGCCTCGCCCACTCGGCGCCGCGCTCCGTGAGGCGCGGGCTCGACGCCGAGCCGAGGACGCTGCTCGCGGCGGCCCAGAGCGCCTGGCCGACCGCCGCCGGCGCCCAGGTGGCGGCCGAGGCCGAGCCGGTGGCGGAGCGCGACGGCGTGGTGACGATCGCCTGCCGCTCGGCGACCTGGGCGCAGGAGCTCGACCTGCTCCACCCGGAGCTGCTTGAAGCGGCTCAACGGGGCCCTCTCGGAGGCCGATCCGGATGCGATCGACGCCCCCGTCGCGGCCCTTCGCTTCACCGCCGACGCGCCGCGCCACCGCGATTGACGCCCTGTGCCTCTTTTATTCGTGAATTGCAGGGATTTCGTTACATTCCGCCCGGTTTTCCGGGGGCGTTTCCTGATATCCTTATGTGAACTTGGACGCATGCCCCGAACCGCCCGGCCGGCCCTCCCGGCGGCGCCCGCGGCGGTCGGGGTTTCTCATGGCGTCAGGGTTTCTCATGGCGTCAGCGAACCGAAAGGATTGAGTGGCAAAAAGCAAGGCCCGGGCCGGCGGTAGCGCGAAGCCCGCCCCCAAGAAGACCGCGAAGCCCGGCACCAGGGGCCGGGCGGCCAGCGACGGCTACAGCGCCAGGGACATCACCGTCCTCGAGGGCCTCGAGGCGGTTCGGCTGCGCCCCGGCATGTACATCGGCTCGACCGGCCCGCGAGGCCTCCACCACCTCGTCTACGAGGTCGTGGACAACTCCGTCGACGAGGCGATCGCGGGCCACTGCGACTACGTCTCGGTCACCCTGCATCCCGACAACGGCGTCACGGTCGCCGACGACGGCCGCGGCATCCCGGTCGAGGAGCACGAGAAGGAGAAGCGTCCTGCGGCCGAGGTCGTGATGACGACCCTGCACGCGGGCGGCAAGTTCGGCGACGGCGGCGGGTACAAGGTCTCCGGCGGCCTGCACGGGGTCGGGGTGTCGGTCGTGAACGCGCTCTCGGAGCGCCTCCATCTCGAGGTGCGCCGCGACGGCTACAAGTGGACGCAGGACTACGTGCGCGGGGAGCCCCAGGGGGAGCTGAAGCGCGGCGAGAAGGTCAAGGGGACCGGGACGATCATCACCTTCCATCCCGACGCCGAGGTGTTCGAGGACGTCGTGCTCGACTACCAGACGCTGTCGGAGCGGTTGCGGGAGACCGCGTTCCTGACCCGCGGCCTGAAGATCGACCTGATCGACGAGCGCGGCTCCGGGCAGCACGACACCTTCCAGTACAAGGGCGGGATCGTCGACTTCGTCAGGCACCTGAACGAGAACAAGGACGCGCTGCACCGGAAGACGATCTTCTTCGAGAACGAGACCGCAGGACGGCCAGGTCGAGGTGGCGATGCAGTGGAACTCCTCCTACCAGGAGTCGGTGTTCTCGTTCGCCAACAACATCAACACCCACGAGGGCGGCGCCCACCTCTCGGGCTTCCGCGCGGCGCTGACCCGCACGCTGAACGCCTACGCCCGCCAGAAGGGGCTGCTCAAGGAGAAGGACGAGAACCTGACCGGCGACGACGTCCGCGAGGGGCTGACAGCCGTGATCTCGGTGAAGCTCCAGGACCCGCAGTTCGAGGGCCAGACCAAGACCAAGCTCGGCAACCCGCCGGTCGAGGGCCTGGTGAAGGAGACCGTCAACCGCAAGCTGGGCGAGTTCCTGGAGGAGAACCCCAGCGAGGGCAGGCGCATCCTGCAGAAGGCCGTGGACGCCGCCCGCGCCCGCGACGCGGCGCGCAAGGCCCGCGACCTCACCCGCCGCAAGTCAGCGCTCGAGAACTCGACCCTGCCCGGCAAGCTCGCCGATTGCTCGGTGCGCGATCCCGCGCTCACCGAGCTGTTCATCGTCGAGGGCGACTCGGCCGGCGGCTCGGCGAAGCAGGCTCGCGATCGCAACACGCAGGCCGTGCTGCCGCTGCGCGGCAAGATCATCAACGTCGAGAAGAGCCGCATCGACAAGGTGCTCCAGAACGTCGAGATCCAGGCGTTGATCACGGCGATCGGCACCGGCATCGGCGACGAGGAGTTCAACCTCGACGATGCCCGCTACCACAAGCTGGTGCTGTCCACCGACGCCGACGTCGACGGAGCCCACATCCGCACCCTCGTGCTCACCTTCCTCTACCGGCACATGCCGGAGCTGATCGAGGCGGGCTACGTCTACATCGCCAAGCCGCCGCTCTACAAGGTTCGCAACGGCAGGCAGGAGATCTACGTCGAGAAGGAGTCGGAGCTGGAGGACATCCTGCTCCGCGACAAGCTCGAGGAGTTCGAGCTCGCCGACGCCAACGGCAAGTCGCACAAGCTGACCGAGGCGCGCTGGCAGCGCTTCAACCGGCGCTACAAGGAATACGAGGGGTGGACGGATTCCGTGCAGGCGGGGTTCGGCCACGAGACGGTCGCCTTCCTGGCGGAATCGCAGATCCTCGACGCCGGCGCGGCGACCATCGCCGGCGTCAAGAAGCTGGTCGAGGCCGACGATCCCGAGGAGGAGCCGTACGAGACCGAGCTGATCTCGTCCACCGACGACGAGCTCGTCGTCAAGGCCGTCCACCGGGCGAGCGGGCTGGCCCGCACCCACCGGCTCTCGTCGGGACTGTTCAAGTCGAACGAGTACCGCCATCTGGTCGAGGTGCACGGCGAGCTGCTCAGGCAGGTCGGCCGGCCGCCGTTCCAGGTGACGCTCGGCGACAAGCGCCGCGAGGCCTCCTCCTTCGACGGCCTGCGCCGCGCGATCCTCGAGCTGGCGCGCCAGGGGGTCGCGTTGCAGCGCTTCAAGGGCCTCGGCGAGATGAACGCCGATCAGCTGCGCGAGACGACGATGGATCCTTCGAGCCGGACGCTGCAGCAGGTGACGATCGATGACGCGTCGACCGCCGAGCGGGTGTTCGCCGACCTGATGGGCGACAAGGTCGAGCCGCGCAAGCTCTTCATCGAGAAGCACGCCAAGGACGTCGGGTTCCTGGATGTCTGACGTGTGGATTCGCCCGTCCGGTAGCGCCCTCATCCGGCGGTGGCGCAGTAATCCGAGCAAGCTCGGATCACCGGTCGCCTTCGGCTCCCTGCGAGCAGCCGCCGGAGTTACGTGATGGAAGCCGGCGGACTGGAGGCCCTCACCGGGCGCATAGAGGAACGCGAGCTCACCCAGGAGATGCGCTCGTCGTACCTCGACTACGCGATGAGCGTGATCGTCGGCCGGGCGCTGCCCGACGTCCGGGACGGGCTCAAACCGGTTCACCGCCGGGTGCTCTACGCGATGCACGACCTGGGGCTGCAGCCCAACCGGCCCTACCGCAAGTCGGCCTTCATCGTCGGCGAGGTGATGGGTAAGTACCACCCCCACGGCGATAGCGCAATCTACGACACGCTCGCCCGCATGGCGCAGGACTTCTCGCTGCGCTACCCGCTCGTCGACGGGCAGGGGAACTTCGGCTCGATCGACGACGATCCGCCGGCCGCCATGCGCTACACGGAAGCCCGCCTTGCCCGGCTGGCGACGGAGATGCTGCGCGAGATCGAAGCCGACACGGTCGACTTCGGCCCGAATTACGACGAGTCGCAGCAGGAGCCGCTGGTGTTGCCGGCCCGGTTCCCGAACCTGCTGGTCAACGGCTCGTCGGGGATCGCGGTCGGGATGGCGACCAACATCCCGCCCCACAACCTGAGGGAGGTTGTGGGCGCCGTCAAGGCCTACATCGAGAACCCCGAGATCGACCTCCCCGGGCTGATGAAGCACGTCAAGGGCCCCGACTTCCCGGGCGGCGGCCATGATGAGCGCCGAGGGCATCCGGGACGCCTACGCGTCCGGCCGCGGCAGCGTGCGCATACGCGCCCGCGCCCACATCGAGCCGCTGCGCGGCGGCAGGGAGGCGGTGATCGTCTCGGAGCTGCCGTTCATGGTCAAGAAGGGCGGCGACGGCGGCCTGATCACCAAGATCGCCGACCTCGTCCGGGAGAAGAAGATCAACGGGATCTCCGACCTGCGCGACGAGTCGGACCGCTCCGGGATGCGGCTGGTGATCGAGCTGAAGCGCGGTGGCGACCCGCACGAGGTCGTCCTCAACCAGCTCTTCAAGCACACGCAGATGCAGGCTTCTTTCGGCTTCAACATGGTGGCCCTGGTCGACGGGGTGCCGCGAACGCTCAGCCTCAAGGAGCTGATCCACCACTACGTCGGCCACCAGCGCGAGGTCGTGACCCGGCGCACCCAGTACGAGCTGCGCCGCGCCGAGGCCCGGGCCCACATCCTCGAGGGGCTGCTGATCGCGCTCGACAACCTCGACGCGGTGATCCAGCTGATCCGCTCCTCGGCCGACACCGACACCGCCCGCGCCGCCCTGATCGACGAGTACGAGCTCTCCGAGGAGCAGGCCCAGGCGATCCTCGACATGCGTCTCTCGCGGCTCACGGCGCTGGAGTCGGACAAGGTTCACTCCGAGCACGCCGAGCTGATCGAGCGGATCGCCGCGCTGCGCGCGATCCTCGGCGATCCGGCGCGGATCGATGGCGTCGTCGTCGAGGAGCTCGACGAGCTCGACGAGCGCTACGGCGACGAGCGGCGCACCGAGATCACCCATTTCGAGGGCGACATGAACATCGAGGACATGATCGCCGACCAGCAGATGGTGATCTCGATCACCCGCTCCGGCTACGTGAAGCGGCTGCCGCTGGCCACCTACCGCCAGCAGCACCGCGGCGGCATCGGTGTGATGGGGATGGATCTGAAGGAGGGCGACTACATCGAGCATCTGCACATCTGCTCGACGCACGATTGGATGCTCTTCTTCACGAACCGCGGCAAGGTCTACCGGCTCAAGGTCTACGAGCTGCCGGAGGGCTCACGCACCTCGAAGGGCCGCGCCCTGGTCAACGTGCTGCCCCTGAGCGACCGCGAGCGGGTGATGGCGGTGAAGCCCACCCGCGACTTCAGCGAGGGCAAGTACCTGGTCTTCGCGACCGCCAAGGGACAGGTCAAGAAGACCGAGTTCACGGCCTACAACACGCCCATCCGGGCAGACGGGATCATCGCGATCAAGGTTCGGGACGGCGACGAGCTGGTCCAGGTCAGGTTGACCTCCGGCAATGACGACGTGCTGCTCGTCTCGAAGTCGGGCCATGCGTCGCGATTCTCGGAGAAGGCGGTGCGCCCGATGGGTCGCGACACCACCGGCGTCCGGGGGATGAACGTCGCCGGCAAGATCGGGCGCGAGGCGAACCGAGTGCTGGCCATGGACATCGCCCGCGACGACGCCGAGCTCTTCGTGGTGACCGAGAACGGCTACGGCAAGCGCACCGCGGTCGCCGAGTACCCGGTGAAGGGGCGGGGCACAAAGGGGGTGCTGACCGCGAAGCTGACGCCGAAGAAGGGCGGCCTGGCGGGCGCGCTGATCGTCCGCGAGCACCAGGATCTGCTGTTCATCTCCGAGAACGGCATGGTCCAGCGCACGAGGGCGGGCGGGATCTCGCAGATGGGGCGTGCCACCCAGGGTGTCAGGGTGATGAACGTGCGCGACGACGACCGGGTCAGCGCCGTCGCCCTGGTGGTCGAGTCGAGCGCCCCGGTGGAGGAGAACGGCGCGTCCGAGGACGGCGGCGAGCCCCTCGCCGTGGCGGCGGACGAGCCGGTGGAGGCCGCGGAGGCCGACGGCAAGCCGGCCCGCACGCGGGACCCTGGCAGGGGCGGCCCCGGAAAGAGGCGCTCGGGATAGTCTGGGCGGCCGTGGATGAGCTTCGCGGCCGCAACGCCCTCGTCACCGGCGCCGGCGGCGGCCTGGGCGGCTACATCGCTCGAGCGCTCGCGGCGGAAGGGGTGAACCTCGCCCTAACCGACCTGCCCGGGGTCAGCCTGGACGACCTGGCGGCCGAGCTGCGCGGCCGCGGCGTCGAGGTCCAGTGTGAGCCGGCCGACCTCGCCGATGCCGATGAGCGCCGGCGCCTTGCGGCCTGGGCCACCGAGGCGCTCGGTCCGTTGGACATCCTGGTCAATAACGCCGGGCTCGAGTTCGGAGGAAGCTTTCTGCGCACCACCGAGGAGGAGCTCGAGGCGATCGTCACGGTCAACCTGCTGGCGGTCATGGATCTGACCCGGATCGTCCTCCCCGGGATGCTCGAGCGTCGGCGCGGCCACATCGTCAACATGGCTTCGCTTGCCGGCAAGGTGGCGCCCGCGTACCTGGCGTCGTATGCCGCGACCAAGCATGGCGTGGTTGGCTTCACCCACGCGCTGCGAGCCGAGAATGGAGCCGGCAAGCCGGTTGGCTTCTCGGCGATCTGTCCCGGTTTCGTCAGCAGGGTGGGCATGTTCGGGCGCCTCGAGCATCGCGTGTCCGCGCCTCGCGCGCTGGGAACCGTGCCGCCCGAGTCCGTCGGCGACGCGGTGGTGCGGGCGATTCGCAAGAACCTGGCAGAGGTGATCGTCAACAACCGCCCGGTCCGGCCGCTCATCCTGCTGAACGCGCTCGCGCCCCGAGTGGCGGGTGGGGTCTGGCGGCTCCGAGCAATGCGGGAGTTCGCGGAGGGATATGCGCGGGCCCGTGATCGCCTGTAGCAGCCCGCGATCGCCTCCAACCGGCCGCCGCCCGGGCCGCAAGTCGACTGCCGCTTTTGATTCAATCGGGGGACCGGAGAAAGGAGGTGGTCCTAACTTGAGTCACATGTTTCTCGGGACACCGGAGGTGCAGGGCCGCTAGGGGGTCCGTGCGGGCCGCCCGGCGGAATCCACCCCGGGCACCGGCGAGCAGGGAAGGCGGGGAGCAAGTCCCGCCCCGCCGTCAATTCCCATCTCGCTTCCCATACCGCACCTTGACGAAGGGCCGCCCCTCGGGGCGGCCCTTCGCTATGCGGTCGCCAGGTAGGGCTGCCAGGCGATCGGGACCCTCGGGCTGGCGAGACGGATGAAGACGGTCGGCCCCGGGGGCCGCGGCCGGCTGCGGGGGTGCATCCGTGCCTCCCGCGGCGTGAGGCTCCCCTTCTTTCGGTTGCAGGGAGCGCACGAGGCGACGATGTTCTCCCACACCGACTGGCCGCCGCGACTGCGAGGGATCACGTGGTCGACGGTGAGGCCGGTCGCCTGGCGCCCGCAGTACTGGCAGGTCCAGGCGTCGCGCGCGAGCACCGCCTTGCGGGTGATCTTGCGCCGATGCACGTCGCGCGGGATGCGGATGTATCGGATCAGGCGGATCACGCAGGGGCGGTCGAACGTGAGGCGCTCGGAGTGGAGCGCTCCCTCGCCGAGCTCGATGACCTCGGCCCGCTCCTTGAGCACGAGAACCGTGGCGCGGCGAACGTTGCAGACGTTGATCGGCTCATAGCTCGCGTTGAGGACGAGCACCCGGCCTCCGATGGCGACGTGTGGCCGGTGGCCGTTCAGCCGGTTGCCGTTGGCGCTGACACTCGGCCGGTGGCCGTTGCCGCTGGGATCTCCCGCCGGCGGCGCAACCCTCTCACGCTCCGAAGCCCGGGGGCCCTGGAGCCCTACGTGAGGGTCGTCCTGCGTGTCCATAGCGCCAGGATTGTAGACGGCGCCCCTGCTCGTCTAGCTTCCCGGGATCCCGTTGGCAACCACCGGATAGCTGCCGAGGATTCGCACCGACTCGGCCTTTCCCCGCAGCGCCTCGATCGCCTCGGCGACCGCCGGCTCGTCCTCGGCCCCGTCGAGGTCGATGAAGAACATGTAGCGACCGAGCCCTTGCCGCCGCGGCCGCGACTCGATCCGGGTCAGGTTCACCTGACGGTTCGAGAACTCGGTCAGCGCCTCGACCAGAGCACCCGGGTGGTCGGCGCCGAGCTCGGAGAAGACGAGCGTCGTGCGCCAGGGCCCGCCACCCGCGGGCTTGGTGCCGGCCGGCGCGATCCAGACGAAGCGGGTCACGTTGTCGGGCGTGTCCTCGACTCCCTCACGAAGGACGACGCAGCCGTAGATGCGCGCCGCGGACGCCGCTCCCAACGCGCTCCAGGGCTCGTCGCTGACGGAGACCTCGCGCACGGCCTCGGCCGTGCTGGGCGCGGCGCGCACCTGCGCGCCGGGCAGCTGCTCGCGGATGAAGCGGGCGCACTGGGCGCTGGCCTGGGGATGGGAGAGCACCACCTCGATCCGCTCCAGGGGGAGGTCGGTGCGAGCGATCAGGCTGTTCGCTATCGGGTGGTCGTGCTCGCCGGCGATCGTCACCGAGGGGGCTTCGAAGGCAAGCGTGTCGAGGGTCGAGCGGACCGCGCCCTCGATCGAGTTCTCGAACGGGACCAGCGCCCGCTCCGCCTCGCCCTCGGCCACGGCGCGGATCGCGTCGTAGACCGTTGGGGCGGGCCGCGCGTCGATCTCGGCCTCGCCGGCGGCGGCGCGCAGGGCATCCTCGGAGAAGGTGCCGGCCGGGCCCAGGAAGGCGACGCGCATCGCCAAAGCGCCCCCGAGTCTATGGAGGCCAGCGGCGGCCGACCGGCCGCCTCTACTTGAACGTCACCTGGTAGGTGGAACGGTTGTTGTCCGCGATCTGCTCGCCCGGGACCGGCGTCACGGTGACCTCGAGCGTCAGCTGCCTGACCGGTGTCCGGGGCCGGCTGGATCGGGATCGATGCGGTCTGGATGCCGCCGGCGGCGATCCGCGGGATGGTCCCTTCGCCGGAGATCGTCTGGGTGCCGCCGGTGAGCTGGAAGTTGACGCCGACGTCGGTCTCCTCGGAATCGCCCTGGTTCTGCACCTGGACGTCGACCTCCGGCGGTCCGCTGCCGCGTGATCGTCGCCGCGCTGTTCGGGTCGAGGCTCACGTCGCCCGGCTTCACCGTGGTCTGGTAGAGCGCCAGGCCGTGGGTGCCGCTGGTCGTCTCCTTGCCGCCGGAAACCAGGGCGAGCGCGGATGAGACCTTGAGAGGGTCGAGCCAGTCGGTGGAGGGCAGGAAGACGCTGTCGGGCGCCTTCTCGTCGATTCCCTGGTCCTTGAGGCCGGAATCGATCTGCGCCTGGGACTGCTGGTAGAGGACGTCGCTGGCCAGGAAGTACTTCATGTAGCCGGCGATCGCGTTGACGGCCTGGGTGCGGCCCTGGTTGCCGAGCGCCGTGGAGATGTTGTCGGAGATTCCGGTCAGGGCGTCGCGGCGCAGCTGGAAGGCGAGGTTGAGCTCGTTCTGGGCGCTCTTCAACTCGTCGGGAGTGTTGAGGCTCTCGACCCGGCTCGCCAGGCTCTCCGCGGTTCCACGATCGGCCTTGATCTCCGCCTCGAAGCTGAGCGGGCTGAGGTTGCCCGGGTCGTTGAGGCGCTTGAAGAAGTCGTTCGAGAGCTGCTTCGACTGGGCCGTGATCGCGTTGAGGTCGGAGACGTAGTTCTCGAAGCCGCGCTCCTTGCGGGCGTTGAGACAGCCCCTGATCCCCAGCACGATCAGGATCAGGAGCAGGACGACGATCGCCGACGCCGACCGCGCGGCGCACCATGATCTGGCGCTGATGATCGCCCGCGCGGCGGTACGGCGGTCCGCCGCCACCGCGGGGTGCGACTGTGTCTTCCTCGTCGAGGAATGCCAAGGTCAGCCTCCGGTCCCGTGCGTTGAACGCCGAGACCATGTGCGTTCAACGCCGAGAGTATGACCCCTGCCCCGGAGGCTGCCAGGCAGAGGCGGCGCGCACGAAGCCTTGCGGCGTGGTTGGAGGGTCCGGGCCATGCACGGCGAAGCTGGACCGGAAGTGGTGGGTGAGGTCGTCATGGGACGGTTCCGAGTTATCGACCGGGTTGGGTCGGGAGGCATGGGAACGGTCTACCGGGCGTTCGACGAGCGGCTGCAGCGGCACGTCGCGGTCAAGGAGATCGCCAGCGCCGACGCGCGGCGCGTCGTCCGCGAGGCGCAGGCGGCCGCCCGCCTCAACCACCCCGGCATCGTGACGCTGTACGAGCTTGGCTCGGAAGGCGACCGCGCGCTCCTGGTCAGCGAGCTGGTCGAGGGCGCGACCCTGGCGGAGCTGGCTCGGTGCGGGGATCTCAGCGATCGCGAGACCGCGCGAGTTCGGCGCGGACGTCTGCGAGGCGCTGGCACATGCGCACGACCGCGGCGTGGTCCACCGCGACGTCAAGCCGCAGAACGTCATCGTGCGCGCCGACGACGGCGTCGGTCGCCGGGCGAAGCTGATGGACTTCGGGATCGCTTCCCTGACGGGTGCGTCGGCCCTGACGGCGACCGGTGAGGTGGTCGGCACGCTCGCCTACATGGCACCGGAGCAGGCCGAGGGAGAGGTCGCCGGCGAGCCGGCCGACGTGTACTCGCTGGCCCTGACGCTGTATGAGCTGTGGGCGGGCACGAATCCCGTGGCGCGGGCGACGCCGGCCCACACCGCGAGGGAGATCGGCGGGACCGCTTCCCCCGCTTCGCGCCTACCGCCCGGAGCTTCCCGAGAGCCTCACCGCGTGCGTGGACGCCTGCCTGCAGCGCGGAGCCGGAGGCGCGGCCCCCGCTCACGGAGCTTCACCACCGTCTCGAAGCCGCGCTTCCGTCGCTGAACGGTGAGCGCCCGGTGCCCGCCGCGCGTGACGCCGAGCCCCGCGATCCCCAGCTTGCCTGGCTGCGCGCCTCCCAGCTCGTGGCGCTGACCGCGTGGGGCCTGGCGGTCACCCTGGTGGCGGCTCCGCTCGGGCGGCCCGGACTTGCTCTGGTCCTGGGCGCGCTCACCGCCCCGGCCATCCTGGTCGCCTCCCGCCTGGCATGGGCCCCCCTCCCCGTCCTCGCGCCCCTGCTCGGCGCCCTGTCGGCCGCCCCGGCATACCCGGCCGTGGCCGGGTCGCGTGGGGCGGCGCTCGAGCGCGCGGCGCTGGCGGCGCTCGGCTGGTGCTGGCTTCTGGTGGGCGCGGCGACGCTCGGACTGGGGTCTCGCCTGGGCCTCATCCACAAGGCTCCGCACGGCTGGAGCCGCTCCACCTCCGAGGCCGCCAGCGCGCTGCTGTCCCCGCTCTTGACCCCGGAGGCGCTGTTCGGGGCCGTCGTGTTCGCGCTGGCCGCGGTCGCGCTCGGAGCAGTGCTCCGAGCCGGTCACGTCGCCGTGGCCCTGCTGGGGGTTCTGCTGTGGTCGGCGGGACTCGAAGCCGCGCTCGGTCTCGTCGCCGATGGCGGCCTCAGCGGCCGCCCACTGCTGATCGCGGCGGCGGCGCTGGTGGCCGTCATCCTCGAGTTCCGCCGCCGCCCACCTCGGCCCGCCGGCCGGCCGGCGCCGATTCCCCGGGCGCGACCGGCGATTCAAGGCGGCGGGCCGGGCGGAATGGCCTGATTTTTGCGCCGAGGCGGCCGGTAACCGACGACCGTGCCGGCCGCAGCGACCACCTAGGATTGTCCCGGCGCGTACAGCGCAGTTGTCGCGCAAGCCTCATTCTCGCTGCATGGCCCGCGTAAAGGAGCTTCCGGATCAGCGTTCTTCGAAACCTCGAGCAACGGATCGAGAACCTCGTCGAAGGGGTGTTCAGCCGCGCCTTCTCGTCGCAGGTGCAGCCCGTCGAGCTCGCTCGCAAGCTGGCGAAGGAGATGGATGCCCATCGGACTGCTTCCGTGTCCCGCGTCTACGTCCCCAACCAGTACACCGTCTGGCTGTCGGCCGAGGACCGTCAGCGGCTGGAGGGATATGAGCGCTCGCTGGAGCAGGAGCTGTCCGGGTACCTGCTCGAGCACGCGCGGCGCCACGACTACGCGCTGATGACGCGCCCCGAGGTCAAGCTGGAGACCGACGAGCGGCTGCGGCTGGGAGAGTTCGGGATCCAGACCCGGCTGGTGAAGCCGCCCGCCCGTCAGGGCGAGGACGCCATCGCAGGGGGAAGAGGGCCACACGATGGTCTACACCGTTCCGCCGAAGCAGTCGCGCAAGGAGCGGCGCCGGCCCGGCGGGCGCCTGATCGAGACCAAGGCCATCGTCACCCTGGACGATCGCCGCTACGTGCTCGACGGCCCGGTGGCGGTGCTTGGGCGCTCGCGCGGCGCCGACTGCGTGCTCTCGGACCCGAACGTCTCGCGGGAGCACGCGGAGCTCCGCCGCGGCTCGACGGGCGACTGGCAGGTCGTCGACCTGGGCTCGACGAACGGCATCAAGGTCAACGACCGGCGTGTCGATCGGTCCCGGCTGTCGCCCGGCGACGAGGTGACGCTCGGCACGACGAGGTTTACCTTCGACATCGAGCAATAGCCCGGCGATGGACACCGAGCCGATCGCGGTAGCGCTCAAGTTCGGCTTCCTCGCCGTCCTCTACCTCTTCCTGTTCTGGGTGGCGCGGAGCGCCCTTCGCGAGCTGCGCCGCACGACCGCGCCCGCCCCCGAGGGGACGGGATTCCACCCGATCGGCCCGGGTGGCCGGGCCGCCGCCACGGACGCCTCGCTCGTCGTGACGCGCGGTGGAGGCCTCGAGCCCGGCGAGCGGTTCGACCTGTTCGGGGGGCTTTCGATCGGGCGCTCGGCCGATGCCGATGTCAGGATCGAGGACCGTTACGCCTCGGGGGTGCACGCGCGCCTCTACTCCCGCGGGGCCAACTACTACGTTGAGGACATGAACTCCACCAACGGGACGTTCCTGAACGGAGGGCGTCTCGATGGGGAGGCGAAGCTCAACGACCTCGACGAGGTGCGGATCGGCGACACGGAGTTTCGATTCGAGCTCGAGGGACCCGGGAGTTGAGTGATGCTGCGGATCGCCGAGCAGGCCCACCGCACCGACACGGGACGCCAGCGGAACGCCAACGAGGATGCGTACTTCGCGCGCGCGCCGCTGTTCGCGGTAGCTGACGGAATGGGCGGCGCCCAGGCCGGCGAGGTGGCCTCGCGGCTGGCGGCCGAGTCGTTCGAGCCGGTGCAGCGCGGCGAGGAGTCTCCGGAGGCCTACCTGCGGGCGATCGCCAGGACGGCCAATGCCCGCATCCACCGCCTGGCCCAGGCCGACTCCTCGCGCTCGGGAATGGGGACGACGCTGACCGCGGCGCTGGTCGAGGACGACGAGGTGAGCTTCGCCCACGTGGGCGACAGTCGCGCCTACCGGTTTCGCGACGGCGAGCTGAAGCTGCTCACGTCCGACCACTCCCTGGTCGAGGAGCTCCGCCGCCAGGGCCGGCTCACCGACGAGGAGGCCGAGGACCATCCGCAACGCTCGATCATCACCCGGGCGCTGGGGCCCGAGCGCGAGGTCGAGGTGGACACGATGACCTACCAGGCACGGCCGGGGGACGTGTACCTGCTGTGTTCCGACGGCCTGACGACGATGCTCCGGGAGGACCGGATCGCGGCCACACTGGCCAGCTCCGACAGCCTCGACGACGCGGTGTCGAGCCTGGTCCGCCAGGCGAACGAAGCCGGCGGCCGAGACAACATCACGGTCGTCGCCTTCCGGCTGGAGGAGGCCGCGGTGGGGGCCGAGGTCAAGGAGCAGCCGACCTTGATCGGCCCGGCCGCCGAGGAGGCCGGGCTGACCGCGGGTGCGCTGGCCGCGGAAGCCGCCGACGCCGAGGCGGGCAGATCCGCGAGGCCCATCGAGCGCGAGCGAGCTGCCCTCGGTGCCACCGCCCCGACTCGTCCCCGCAGGTGGCCCCGCCGGCTCGCCAAGTCGCTGGCGGGGGTCGCGGTCGTGGCCGTGATCGCCGGAGGGGCCGTCTACGGGCTGCACCACGTCTACTTCCTCGGCACGGACTCTGGAGGCCGGGTGGCGCTCTATCGCGGCCTTCCGTACGACCTGCCGCTGGGGATCAAGCTCTACTCGGAGGTCTACGCCGCCCCGGTCCAGGTCGCCGCGATCCCCGCGGGCCGGCAGGACAGCGCCACCAATCACACGCTGCGCTCCCGGGCCGACGCCGTCAGCCTGATCGACGACCTCCAGGTGGCCGCCGAGCCCCCGGTCCACAAGCCGAAGCGGGGACACCAGGGGAAGAAGAAGGCCGGCCAGGCGGGCGGTGGGCAGCAGGGCGCGGCGAAGAAGAACGGGTCGGGTGCCGGTGCCGGCGGCGGAGGCGGGCAGTGAGCGCGCGCAACCGCGAGCTCCTGGCGCTGCTCCCCGTCGCCCTGCTGGTCACCGCTGGGTTCACGGCGGTGTTCATCGTCGAGTCGAGCCAGATCGGGGACCTGAGCCTGATCTACGGCGGCTACTTCCTCGCCGTCTGCCTGGGCGTCCACCTGTTCATTCGAGCCCGGTTGCCCTACGCAGACCCGTACCTGTTCCCGCTCTGCGCGCTGCTCGCGGCGATCGGCCTGGTGATGCTGTTTCGGATCAACGACACCCTGGCCCTGAAGCAGGCGTCGATCTTCGTCGCCGGAGCGGGCCTGCTGGCGGTGACGATCCTGCTCGTTCGCGACTACCACGTGCTCGAGCGCTACCGCTACCTGATCGCGACGGTGGGCATCCTGCTGCTGTTGGCGCCGCGGCTGCCCGGGATCGGCTCGCAGGTGAACGGCGCCTACCTGGGCATCGACCTCGGGCCGCTCTCCTTCCAGCCGGCCGAGGTGGCGAAGATCTGCGTGGTCATCTTCCTGGCCAGCTACCTGCACGAGAAGCGGGAGCTGCTCACCGTCTCCGCTCGCCGCGTCGCCGGCTTCACGATCCCGCCGCTGAAGCACTTCGGGCCGCTGCTCGTGGTCTGGGGGGCGTCGATGGTGATGCTCGTCTACATCCGCGACCTGGGCAGCTCGCTGATGTTCTTCGGCGCCTTCCTGGCACTGCTCTACGTCGCCACGGCGCGCCTTTCCTACGTCGTCGCCGGGCTGGTCCTGTTCTTCGTCGGCGCCTGGGTGATGCAGCACGCGATCGCCCACGTCGGCGAGCGTGTCGACATCTGGCTCGACCCCTGGGCACGCAATGCGCCCGCCGGGGCGGGCCAGATCCAGCAATCGCTGTTCGCCCAGGCCGACGGCGGCCTGTTCGGCCAGGGCCTCGGCGAGTCGCTGCTGAAGCTGCCGGGGCCGTTCGCGCCCCATTGCACGCAGCCGTTCCCGGACTGCGGCAGCATCCTCCCGGCGCCGCACACCGACGAGATCTACGCCCTGATCGTCAGCGAGCTCGGCCTGTTCGGCGCCTCCGCGCTGGTGGCCATCTACGCGCTGATCGCCGCCCGCGGCCTGAAGACGGCGGTGATGGCGCGCGACGGCTTCTCGAAGCTGCTGGCGGCTGGGCTGACGGCGGTGTTCGCGCTGCAGGCGGTGGTGATCATCGGCGGCGTGGTGCGATTCATCCCGCTCACAGGCGTGACGCTCCCGTTCGTCAGCTTCGGCGGCAGCTCGGTGATCGCGAACATGATCCTGCTCGGGCTGCTCTTGATGATCTCCAACGACGCTCGCCGCCCGGCCGCCCCACCCGGTGAGCGCCCAGGCGACTGGGAGGCGCTGCCCGCATGAACGCCCCCATCGTCCGCCTGTACGGCCTCATGCTGCTGCTCTTCGCCGCGCTGGTCGGGTTCACGTCCTACTGGGCCGTGTTCGACTCCGACAACCTCAAGGACAACACCCAGAACCGCCGCCCGCTGATCGTCGAGCAGACGGTCAAGCGCGGAACGATCAAGACCGCGGACGGGGTGACGGTCGCCGAGAGCTCCCCGGTGGGCGGCGGCAAGCACCCGGTCTACGTGCGCAACTACCCGCAGGGCTCCGAGTTCGGAAACCCGGTCGGCTACAACTTCATCCAGGCGGGCCGGACCGGGATCGAGCGATTCGAGAACGGCTTCCTGGCCGGCGAGCGCAACGAGTTCACCTCGATCATCGACCAGCTCCGCGACGTCCCGCAGGAGGGGGACGACGTCACGCTGACGATCGACGCGCAGACGCAGGGGGTGGCCACGCAGGCCCTGCAGTCGGCGATCGCCTCGACACCCGGATCCAGCGGGGCGGGAGGCTCGGTGGTGGCGATCGACCCCTCCACCGGGGCGGTCGAGGCGATGGCGTCGGTGCCCGGCTTCGACCCCAACCTGGTCAAGGACGCCACCACCCTCAAGCAGCTCAACAAGGACAAAAGCGCGCCCCTCGTCAATCGGCCCACGCAGAGCACGTATGAACCCGGCTCGACGATGAAGGTGGTGACGGCCGCCGCGGCGCTCGACTCGGGCGAGTTCACGCCGGGCACCGTGCTCAGCGGGCACTCGCCGCAGGTGATCGGCGGCGTGCCCCTGTCGAATGCCGGCGGCGAGGAGTTCGGCGACATCGACATGACCACCGCGCTCACCCACTCGGTCAACACCTACTTCGCGCAGGTCGGCGAGAAGCTGGGCAACGACACGATGTTCAAGTACATGGACCGGTTCGGGTTCAATCAGGACCCGGAGCTGGGCTACCCGGACAGCGAGATGGCGCCCAGCGGCGTCTACAACACGGATACCGGCACCCTGCTCGGGCCGAACGACGCGATCGACATCGGCCGGGTGGCGATCGGCCAGGAGCGGCTGCTGGTCACGCCGCTGCAGATGGCCGAGGTGGCCGCGACGGTGGCCAATGGCGGCGTCCTCGAGAGGCCGACGTTCGTGCAGCAGGTCACCGACCCCGATGGGCGGACGGTCGAGAAGCTCGACCCCCACGACCAGGCGACGGTGATGAGCTCGCAGACGGCCTCGGAGCTGACCCAGATGATGACCAACGTCACCGAGGAGGGAACCGCGGCGGGCCTGACCGTCGGCGGGCAGTCGTTCGCGGGCAAGACGGGCACGGCCGAGATCGATCCCGCGGCGGGGATCAACCGGCCGTGGTTCATCGGCTTCGCGCCGGCCGACAACCCGCAGGTCGCCGTCGCCGTGATGCTCGAGCGCTGCCAGGGCTGCTTCGGCGGCGAGGTCGCGGGGCCGATCGCGACCCAGGTGATGGAGAGCCTGATCAACCGATGAAGCTCGAGGCAGAGACGCTGGTCGCCGGGCGGTACAAGCTGCTCGGCAGGCTCGGCTCGGGTGGGATGGCGGATGTGTGGCTCGCCGAGGACACGATGCTCGACCGGCGCGTGGCGCTCAAGTTCCTGCACGAGCGGTTCGCCCAGGACGAGCAGTTCGTGGAGCGCTTCCGCCGCGAGGCGTCAGCGGCCGCCGGCCTGCAGCACCCGAACGTGGTCGGCGTCTTCGACCGCGGCACCTACGACGGCAGCCACTACATCGCGATGGAGTACGTGGAGGGGGCCTCGCTGAACGACCTGATCCAGCGTGGGTTGTCGGTTCCCGAGGCGGTGGAGCTCGTTCGCCAGGTGCTGGCGGGGGCGCGCTACGCCCACGCCCACGGGATCGTCCACCGCGACCTCAAGCCCCAAAACGTGCTGGTGGACGCCGAGGGGCGCGCCAGGGTGACGGACTTCGGGATCGCCCGGGCGGGCGCCTCGGAGATCACCCAGACGGGCTCGGTGCTGGGTACGGCCCAGTACCTGTCGCCGGAGCAGGCCCAGGGGCTGCCGGTAACCGCCGCATCCGACATCTACTCGATCGGTGTGCTGCTGTACGAGGCCCTGACCGGGCGCGTCCCGTTCGAGGCCGAGTCGCCGGTGACGGTCGCCTTGAAGCAGGTCTCCGAGCGCCCCCGGCCGCCCAGCGAGCTCAACCCCGCCGTCTCGCGCGCCCTCGACGCGGTGGTGCTGAAGGCGCTCGCCAAGGATCCGGCCAACCGCTTCGCATCCACCGATGAGTTCCTGGCGGCGCTCGACGCCGCCGAGGCCGACCCGAGCGGCGCGTCCCTCGGCGACACGGCCTCCTACGCGGCCGTGGCCGCCGCGGCGGGGGCGCCTCCCGCGCGCCTCCGCCGGCCGAGAGCCCTCCGGAGCACCGGGGCTTCTTCACCCCCGCGAGGCTGATCGCCCTGGCGCTGCTCCTCTTGCTGGCCGGCGGCGTGCTCGCCTACGCGCTCACCCGCCCCGAGTCCGTGCTGGTGCCGACCGTGATCGGAAAGATGCAGCCGAGCGCCGAGGCGACGCTTCAGGACGCCGGGTTCGAGGTCGCGGTCAAGTCGGTGCCCAACGACGCCAAGCCCGGCATCGTCCTGGAGCAGGATCCGACGGCCGGGTCACGCGCCGACAAGGGCTCGACGGTGACGATCACGGTGTCCACCGGGCTGGGGACGGTCCCGGTGCCGGACGTCGCGGGGAAGCCCGAGAAACGGGCGCTGAAGACGCTCAGGGATGCCGGGCTGCGGCCAAAGGAACAGCAGCGCTCGTCAGGCACCGTGAAGAGGGGCCTCGCGATCGCCACCGTCCCGGAGGCCGGTGCCGAGCTCGAGCGCGGCAAGCCGATCACCCTGCTCGTGTCGACCGGTCCCAAGCTGGTCCAGGTGCCGCCGGTGATCGGCTCACAGCAGGACGCCGCGGACACCGCGATCCGCGACGCGGGCCTGATCCCCGACTTCGAGAATCGCGACTCCGACGCGCCGGTGGGCGAGGTGATCGCCCAGAACCCCGGGGCGGGGAGCACGGTGAAGCAGCACACGACGGTCACGGTGGTCGTCTCGAACGGCGCGGGCACGGCGTTTGTTCCGAACGTAGTGGGGGAGTCGAAGGACCAGGCGAAGGGTGACCTGAAGACGGCCGGGCTGAGCGTTCGGATGGTCAAGCGGACGACCACTGACGAGAACGAGGACGGCACCGTCCTGGATCAATCGCCCAGCGCCGGCACGCGCCTGCGGCGCGGCGAGTTCGTGACGATCTTCGTCGGCAAGTTCACGGCGCCGCCGCCGACCACGTCAACGACGACGACCTCCACCACACCCACGCCCTGATGCGGGTCGCGGTGCTCAGCGGCGGTCGGTCGAGCGAGCACGAGGTCTCACTCAACTCGGGCGCCTCGGTCGCGGACGGCCTGCGGGTCGCGGGCCACGAGGTGATCGGCGTCCTGCTCGAGCGCGACGGACGCTGGACCTACGACGGCGAGGAGATCGCGCTGCGCGCCGGGGGCGGCCTGCTCGACGCCGAGGTCGCCTTTCCCGTGCTCCACGGCCCGTTCGGCGAGGACGGCTCGGTGCAGGGCCTGCTCGAATGCCTCGACGTCCCCTACGCGGGGCCCGGCGTGCTCGCCGCCGCGGTCGCGATCGACAAGCTGATCTGCAAGCGGGTCCTCGCCTTCCACGACATCCCGCAGGTCGGCTTCTGCGAGGTCGGCGAGGACGGCTGGCGTGAGCAGGTGGCGACGATGGGCCTGCCGCTGTGGGTCAAACCGGCTCGGTTGGGCTCGAGCGTCGGAATCTCGAAGGTGACCAGCCCGGAGCGCGGGCTGGACGAGGCCATCGAGCTGGCCCGCCGCCACGACCCGCGGGTGATCGTCGAGGCGCATGGCGGCGGCAAGGAGGTGGAGTGCTCGGTGATCGGCAACGAGGTGCCCCAGACCTCGCCGCCGGGCGAGATCGTCGCGCACGCCGACTGGTACGACTACGAGGCCAAGTACTCCGAGGGCGGCATGGACCTGATCGTCCCGGCGCGGATCACGGAGGCCCAGACGGCGCGCGTCCGCGAGCTCGCCGCGAAGGTGTTCCGGGCGATCGACGGCTCCGGCCTCGCCCGTTGCGACTTCTTCGTCCGCGACGACGGCGAGGTCCTGGTCAACGAGCTCAACACGATCCCGGGCTTCACGTCGACCAGCGTGTTCGCAAAGCTGTTCGAGGCCGACGGCGTGCCCTACGCGGAGCTGTGCGACCGGCTGGTCAAGCTGGCGCTGGAGCGGTACGAGACAAGGCGCGGATTCGAGTTCTGAGCGGCTCCTCGGCGCTGCTAGCTCGAGAGCTCGACCTCGCCGATCGCGACGTTGTAGCCGCTCTCGCCGTGAAGCGAGCTTGGTGATCCAGAGCAGGTAGTAGCGGAAGGGGCTCGTCGCGGTGAGCTCCACCGTCTGGTCGGTGCCCACGTTGTCGGCCTTTCCGATCGGGCTGCCCCAACCCTGGAGGGTCGTGGGCGGTCCCGTGGCGGCGCCGTAGACCTCCAGGCTCCAACCGCCCGTGTCCGAGCGGATCGTGAGCGTCCTGCCGGTCACCGGCTTGGCCGCGTCCACGATCAAGCCCGACGCCGGGCTTGCCGACCGCGTCCTCGATGATGGGCGACCCGTCGTAGGTCTCGGTCGTCCAGGTCGTGTCGGGATTCCCATCGATCGCCAGGCTGACGTCGGAGCTGTGCTCCTCCCCGTCGCCGGGCGGGGGGTCGAAGGCCTGGGCGCTGCTGAAGGTTGATCGGCCCGCCCGAAGGTGCTGCCGCCGTTCCCGGTTGCCGGCTCGTCGTTCCCCGTCAGCGCCGCGATCAGGAGCGCGGCCACGACCGCCGCGAGCACCAGCAGGACCCCTGCCGCCGAGACCCGCCTGGGCGTCAGCAGCCTGCGGCGCGATGGCACCGCGTCGAGCACGCTGGTCGCCTCGCCGTGCGAGGTCCCGCTGCGGGCGACCTCGACCTCCAGCGCCCCCTCGAGGTCCGCCAGCATCGCGATCATGTCCGGATAGCGCTTCTTCGGCTCCTTCGCCGTCGCGCGCTCGATCACGGCGGCGAGCGCCGAGGAGATCTCGGGGCGGCGCTCCTGCACGTCCGGCATCCGCTCGTTGACGTGCTTCATCGCCACTCCAACCAGGGTGTCCGCCTGGAACGGGACCTCGCCGGTCAGCATCTCGTACAGAAGGACGCCGAGCGAGTAGATGTCGATGCGGGCGTCCACGCCCTGGCCCATCGCCTGCTCCGGCGCGACGTAGTCGGTCGTGCCGAGCACCCGGCCCGTCTTGGTGAGCCCGTCGGACTCCAGCGACCGGGCGATGCCGAAGTCCGTCACCTTCGCCCGGCCCTCGGCGTCGATGAGGACGTTCTGCGGCTTGACGTCGCGGTGGATGAGCCTCTGGGCGTGCGCCGCGGCGAGCCCGCGGCCGATCTCGATCCCGTAGGCGGCCGCCTCGTCGACCGGCAGGCGCCCGAGCCGATCGATCCGCTGCTTCAGCGTCTCGCCCTCGACGTACTCGAGGACGATGTACGGATACCCGCCGTCCTCCCCGGCGTCGATCACGGCGACCACGTTCGGGTGCGAGAGCTGGGCGACGGCGCGGGCCTCGCGGCGGAAGCGCTCGAGCTGGTCCGGCTGGTCGGAGATCTCGCGGTGCATGACCTTCACCGCGACCCAGCGCTGAAGCGTCTCGTCACGCGCCAGGTAGACGGTCGACATGCCGCCGCTGCCGAGCTTCGACTCGAGGCGGTAACGCCCGGACAGCACGGTCCCGATCAGACTGGTGGCAAGACCCGTTGTGCCTTCCTCGCTCATCTGCCAGCTATTTTCGGTGAACCAACCGGGGACTCCTGGGCATACCGCGGGCGGTCGCCGCGTTTGGGCGCCATCATGCCGGCGGCCCGGGGCGCCCGAACCGGCGCGCGCCGCGCTTCGGGCGCGATTTCTTCCCTGGTTCCAGCGTGATTACGTTTCACCGCTCACAAGGACCGTAACGGTTCGCGATTACGCGGATCCTGCCTGCCAGTATGCCCCCGATTATCGCGATCGGGAGGCCGGAATCGGATCCGGCCAGGTAATCAGCTGGACTGCCCGCGTTCGGCGCCTCGGACCATCCCGATCACCTCGGAAGATGCCTTGGACGGCGAGCCGGCGTCGAAGGGCGGGTCCGGGTCGTACTCGATCCCGAGCTGGATCGCCTGCGCGACCTCGTCGCCGGCGATCCGGGCGGCCAGCGTCAGGGCCATGTCGATCCCGGCCGAGACCCCGGCGGCCGTGATCACCTTGCCGTCCTCGACCACTCTCTCGGCGACGGGCTCGGCGCCGAACTCCGAAAGGTGGTCCAGGAAGGCCCAATGGGTGGTCGCGCGCTTGCCGTCGAGGATTCCCGCGGCGCCGAGCACCAGGGCGCCGGTGCAGACGGAGGTCGTCCAGGTGGAGCTCTCGTGCGCCGAACGCAACCACTCGAGCACCTCGGGGTCACGCATCAAGGGTCGACTGCCCTTGCCGCCGGGGACCAGCACCACCTCGGGGGCTTCCAGGTCGTCGAGCGCCAGGTCGGCCTCCACGCCGAGCGCGCCGGTGTCGGTCCGCTTCGAGCCCCGCCTCCTTGGCGACGATGCGGAGCTCGGCGCCGGGCAGACGGGAGAGCACCTCATAGGGGCCGATCGCGTCCAGCGCCGTCAGGCCGTCGAAGATCAGGATCGCGATCTGCATCGTCAGGCCCTCGTCACCTGCGCCGGTCCTGTCCGTGACCCGGCCGATTCGCCTTGCATCGGGGTAATGGCCGCGCAGCGACTCGAGCGCTGCGTTCTCGTCATCGGCAGCGACCACGCAGCAGAACCCGCAGCCCATGTTGAAGACCTCGTGCATCTCGTCGTCGGAGACCTGGCCGAGCTCCTGGATGAGGCCGAACACCGGCGGCACGGGGAGCGGGGCGTCGATCTCGTACCCGACCTCGGCCTCCAGCCGCAGCAGGTTGTTGAGGCCGTCCCCCGTGATGTGGGCAAGCCCGCGGACGTCGACGGGCGAGCGAAGCAGCTCGAGGACCGCCCGCACGTAGATCTCGGTCGGCTCGAGGAGGACGTCGCCCAGCGGACGGTCGAGGCGTCCGTCGTCCAGCGAGACGCCGTCGAGCGCGCTGCGAGCCAGCGTGTAGCCGTTCGAGTGAAGGCCGGAGGAGGGCAGGCCGATCACCGGGTCGCCCGGCTCGGCGGAGGCGCCGGTGACGATCGCGTCGAGATCGACCAGCCCGACGCAGGTGCCGCCCAGCTCGTGGCCCGAGACGATGTCCGCCACCTGGGCGATCTCGCCACCGGGGATCTCGATGCCGGCGAGGTTGGCTCCACGCGCCAGCCCGACCCCGAGCTGCTCGCAGATCCCGGGGTCGGCTCGCTCGGTGAGGACGAAGTCCAGCAGCGCGATCGGCTCCGCCCCGACACAGATCACGTCGTTGACGCCCATCGCCACGCAGTCGATTCCGATCGTGTCGTAGCGGCCCAGTCGCTCGGCCACGACCATCTTGGTGCCCACGGTGTCGGTGGACAGCGCCAGCCCGGTGCGGTCGTCGAGCCGCAGCACGCTCGCGTAGTGGCCCGGGAGCGGGACCACGCGCGAGGGCTTTCCCGTGTGGATCGCGCGGAGGCTGCGCACCAGGGCCTCGACCGCGCTGCCGGCCGCCTGCTGGCTCACGCCGGCGCGTGCATAGGCATCGCTCATCGCCGGGCGAGCCTATAGAGCACGGCGCCGGCCAGCCCGATCCGGTAGGCCGCATACGGCCACAGGGCGCGGTCCCGCTCGACCAGGTCGATCAACTTCTGCGAGGCGAGCGTGGAGGTGAAGGAGGCGGCGACGCCCGCGGCCATCGCTCGACCCAGGCCGGGCTCGACGCCACGGCGCCGCAGGCGCACCCCCTTGAGCAGGGTTGCGCCGACGATCACCGGCAGGGCGACGGTGCGCGACAGCAGGTTGGCGTGCGTGCGCGTGAAGCGCCGGCAACGGGCGGCCGCCAGCGTCGCGCCGTTGCGCGAGACGCCGGGAGCGAGCGCGGTGGCCTGGGCGACGCCCAGGGCGAGGCCGTCGACGGGCCTGACGTCACCCGGCCCGCGCTGCTGAGGACGGCGGTCGGCGAGCGCCATCGCGGCGGCTCCGGCGGCGAGCCCCACGGCTGTGGCGCGCGGGCCGCCCAGGCGTTGCTCGATCTGGCGCTCGAACCGGTAGCCGACGATCGCCGGCGGCACGAAGGAGAGCGCAACCACCGCGGCGCGCCTGGCGTCGAACAGGCGAAGCTCCTCCGCGATCATGCGACGCTGCCCGATCAGCAACGCGGCCGCCGCGCCGGCATGCAGCGCCACCTCGAAGGTCTTGCGGGTCTCGGGATCGAGCTCCTGCCACCGCCAGCCGGCGAACCAGGGCAGGAGCGAGAGGTGGGCCGAGCTGGACACGGGGAGCAGCTCGGCCGGTCCCTGGACCGCCCCCAGCGCCACCGCCCGAGCCGGGCTCAGGCCGGGGGCGTCGGCTCCCACTCGGCGCTCCCGCGACGCCGCCGGATGATCAGGTAGACGATGCCGATCACAATCGCGGCGACGATCGCATAGTCGGCGTAGTGCAGGTGGTCCTTCCACTGGTCCCATCGATCACCGACCTCCCGGCCGACGATCGCGAGCATCAGGACCCAGGGGATGCAGCCGGCGACGGTGAAGAAGACGAAGCGCCCCAGCGGCATTCTTGCCACCCCGGCCGGCAGCGAGATGAAGGTGCGGATGATCGGCACCATGCGAGCGAAGAACACGGTCGCCGAGCCGTGACGCTGGAACCACCGGTCGGCCGAGGCGAGATGACGGCGGTTGACGTGGATCAGCTTGTTGCGGTCCAGCAGCTCGATGCGCCCGTAATAGCCCGCGGCGTAGGCGATCAGCGAGCCCGCGAGGTTTCCCAGCACGCCCGCGGCCACGACCCCGAAGAGAGTCAGGTTGCCCTCCGAGACGTTGAAGCCCGCGAACAGCATGATCGCCTCGCTGGGGATCGGGATGCAGGCGCTCTCCAGGGTCATGAGGCCGAACACGCCCACCAAGCCCGTGGCGTCGATGATGTCCGTCGCGGCACGGACGAGTGGGTCGAGAATGTCACCGGTCATGCGCGATCAGCATTACACTCGCCGGGATGTTGCGCCGCCGCCGCCCCCCGCGGTGGGTACCGTCGTACCGTGCCGAGCGAACGCCAACCTGACCGAGAACGCGCCGAGCCGGGCGTGCTTGACAGCGCGCCGGACGGTGAGGGCGTGGGCTGGCGCGGCGTCGCCAGGGGCAATCTGCGCGCCTATCTGAGGCGGCAGGCGACGGACGGCGTGCACCGGCGATGGGCGCTGAAGTTCACAGCCGACGCCCTGCTCGCGGCCGCCTCCTTCGCGCTGGCCTTTCAGCTGCGCTTCCTGGATTCGCCGGGCGGGATCCCGGACCGCTACTGGACGAT
Source organism: uncultured Actinomycetes bacterium (assembly GCA_963702805.1). Lineage (GTDB taxonomy): Bacteria > Actinomycetota > Thermoleophilia > Solirubrobacterales > 70-9 > AC-56. The sequence continues at coordinate 414,643 of CAVPEC010000007.1, forward strand.
GCTCGCCGGGACGGTCGCCTTCGTGGCTCTCGGCAAGGCGACCTTGTTCAGCGTGCTCGGCCTGAACCAGAAGTGGTGGCGCTACTTCCAGCTTCCCGACCTGTGGCCCGTCGTCCGCGCCGCCGCCGTGGCGAGCGGGCTGCTGGTGGCGATCTTCACCCTCGCGAAGCCCTACGCCTACAACCTTCCCAGGTCGGTGGTCGTGTTCGACTTCCTGCTCACCGTCGTCCTGCTTGGCGGCGCTCGCCTCGCGAGGCGGATGATCGCCGAGCGGCCTGACCGAGCCACGCGCCGCCGCCGCACCCGCGGCGTCCTGGTCGTGGGCGCCGGGTCGGGCGGGCAGATGGTGGTGCGTGAGCTGCGGCTGAACCCGAACCTGGGCGCCCGCGCGATCGGCTTCGTGGACGACGACCCTCACAAGCGCGGCATGCACGCGGTGGGGATGAAGGTGCTCGGCTCGACGGACGAGATCGGCGAGATCCTCGACCGCACCGCGCCCGACGAGGTGGTCATCGCGATCCCTTCGGCGCCCGGCGTGCTGCGTGCCAAGGTCGTCGCGGCCTGCCGCCAGCGCGACATCACCGTGCGCACGCTGCCCACGGTGTTCGAGCTCCTGCGCGGCGGCGTCCAGCTCACCCGGCAGCTGCGCGAGGTCAGGGTGGAGGACGTGCTGGGACGAGATCCGGTGGTGATCGAGCTCGAGCGCGTCGGCGCATACCTGGAGGACAGGATCGTCATGGTCACGGGGGCGGGCGGCTCGGTTGGCGCCGAGCTCTGCCGCCAGATCGCCCGCGTGCGGCCGAAGCTGCTGGTGCTGCTCGACCACGCCGAGGACAACCTGTTCCGGATCGATCGCGAGATGCTCGACGAATGGCACTTCACCCGGGTCGAGGCGGTGCTCGCCGACTGCAAGGACGGCGAGCGGATGCTGGAGGTGATGCAGCGCTTCAAGCCCGACATCGTCTTCCACGCCGCCGCCTACAAGCACGTGCCGCTCATGGAGGCGAATCCCCTCGAGGCGGTGCGCAACAACGCGATCGCCACCCGCGTCACGGCGGGCATGGCCGCGGCCGCCGGCGCCGAGCGGTTCGTGCTGATCTCCACCGACAAGGCCGTCAATCCCCGGACCGTCATGGGAGCCTCGAAGGCGATGGCCGAATGGATTGTCGAGGCGGACGGCCATCGCCACCACGACACACGCTTCATCATCGTCCGCTTCGGCAACGTGCTGGCGTCGTCGGGCAGCGTGGTCCCGATCTTCCGCAGTCAGATCGAGAAGGGCGGCCCGGTCACCGTCACCCATCCCGAGATGACCCGGTACTTCATGACGATCCCGGAGGCCGTGCAGCTGGTGATCCAGGCGGGCGATCTCGGCGCGAGGTCCGGCGACGTCTTCGTGCTCGAGATGGGCGAGCCGGTGCGGATCCTCGATCTTGCTCGCAACATGATTCACCTGGCTGGATATGAGCCCGACGAGGACGTGGCGATCGAGTTCGTGGGACCCCGCCCGGGCGAGAAGATCCACGAGGAGCTGTTCAACGTCGACGAGCACGCGCAGCCGACGAGTGCGGAGCGCATCGTGCGGGCCGTGCGGACGCAACCCCTCGACCCGGCGTGGGTGGAGCGCTCGATCGAGCGGCTCGAGGGCCTCGTCGCCGGCGGCGACGAGGCCGGGCTGGCCGATCGCGTGGTCGAGGTGGTCACGGAGCGAATCTCCGACTCCACGGCGGCGGCGACGGAGTCCCCGGCCTCGGGCACCGACGCCCCGCGCTGAGGACAGGCCCCTGCCGGGACCCGGTCACGGCGCCGGGTTGCGCGGGTCCTAAGATGCGCCCGCACTGATGCACGTGATCGAGTCGATCGGGCCCATCCTCGGCATCGTCGCTTTCGTGGGGCTGGCGACCCTGGCCTTCCTCCTCTTCCAGCAGGCGCGCGACATCCGCCGCCTGCGTGAGTGGGCCGGCCGGGCTCCCGAGCGCGCTCAGGAGGCGGCGGAAGCCGTCCAGGCGGTGGCCGAGGCCTCGCGAGGTGAGGCGGAGGCCGCGGACGCCGCAGGCCAGGAGGAGGAGGCGATTCCGCAGGGAAGGCTGGGCGCGGCGTGGACGCGGCTGACGGGAGCGGTCAGTCTCCGACTGGCGGCGCTCGACCGGCGGCTTCCCGTCGATGGGCGATACGTCCTGGCCGTCGTCGCGATCCTGGTCGTCGCGGCCGGCGTGCTGACCAGCGGCTTCGGCATCGTCGGCGGGGATGACGGCAAGCATCACGACCACGGAAGCTCGGCGAAGCCCCACGTGGCGGTGCTGAACGGAACGGGCGTTTCGGGCCTCGCCGCTCTGGTGGCCAAGCAGGTCGTGAAGGACGCCGGGTACAAGACCGGCACGGTCGCCAATGCGGGCTCGAGCATCGCGAAGACGGTGGCGATGTTCGCGCCGGGGCACGAGCCGCAGGCCAAGAAGCTGGCGAAGGCGATCAAGCCGAAGCTCGGAGACACGCCGACCAAGGCCATGACGGCGGACGTCGCGGCGCTTGCGAAGGGCGCCCCGCTGGCGCTGGGCCTGGGCCTCGACGACGCGCAGTTCGGCGGCGGGAGCGGCTAGCGATGGAGGTGCCCGTCGCAGACGTGTACAACATCGCCCGCGACCTGCCCGCGTACGTCTCGCTTGGCGCGATGACCGCCTTCGTTCTGCTCCTGCCCCTGTTCTTCTCCCAGCGGCGGGACCTGGAGCGCCTGCACGCTTGGATGGAGCGCGAGCCGGGCCATCCGGCAGCCGATCTCGCCGCGAGCGAGGGTCTCCTGGATCGAGCCGAGACCGAGCTGGAGGCGGTGTTCGGCCCCAAGCCGCAGGCGCCGAGCGAGGCCGACGCCGGCGGGCAGGCAGCCACGGCGCCGACCGCCGTGGCACCGCCGGCGTCGGCGACGCCGGCTCCGGCGGGGCCGCTCCCGCCGGCGCAGCGGGTCACCCACGAGCGCCCGGCCCTGGAGCGGATCACGATGGAGCGGGCCGCGCTGCAACCGCATCCGCGCTGGCGGCGGCTGGTCGGCCGCATCGGCCAGCCAGGGGTTCTCTCCGCGGTGGCGGCGGCCGCGGTGGTGCTCGGCCTGGTGGCGATCTTCGGCTCCGGGGAGCTCCTGGGCGGCGATGAGGGGTCCAAGCACGGACCGAGGCCGGGGGCGGTCGTGCCCGGCGACGTCGAGGTCGCGGTGCTCAACGGGACCTCGGCGCCCGGGCTGGCGGCGAAGGTGGGCGACGACGTGCGGGTGAACGGCTTCAAGCTCGGCACGGTGACCAACAGCCGTGACCAGTTCGACCAGACTGTGGTGATGTACCAGCGGGGGCAGCAGCGGGCCGCCAAGAAGGTGGCGCACGACCTCGGGGTGAAGCCGGTGCAACCGATCGATCGGCAAACGGAGCAGACGGCCGGGGGCGCGGACGTGGTCGTGATCGCCGGCGCGGACCGCGCCAAGTGAGCCGCACCGGTCCCGTTCTCTTCGTCGCGCTGCTCGTCGCATCGGTGCTCACGACGGCCGCCATCCTCCACGCGCGAACCCCGGACCTGGCGCTGCAGGTGACCCACTTCACGACGAAGATCTCGCCGCAGGGACAGGGGCCCAGGCGCGTGGCTCGCATGCGGTTCTTCGTTCGGGAGAGCGACCCGGATGCCACGGTCCAGATCGTTGGTCCGAACGTGAAGGTGGTTCGCACCCTCTACCGGGGCCCGCTGGTCGCCGATCGGCCGGTCTCATTCACCTGGAACGGGCGCAACGCGGAGGGAGCCCTGCCCAACCCCCATCATCGATACCGGCTCAGGGTGATCCTCCCCGGCTCTGACCGCGACATGGTCTACCCGCGGCGCATCGCGATCGTCAGAGCCGGCGGCCCATGACCGCGTCCGCGCTCCAGCTGTTGGGGATGCTGGTGGCGTGCGGCGGGGCCGCGGTCTCGCTCGTCGCGCGGGACCCGCGGATTCGCTACGGAGCTGCCGCCGTGGCGCTGATCGCGGCGCCGGTTCTGGTGGCCGGGGACGTCTGGCACTCGACTCGGCTCGTCGACCTGCGGCACCACCCCGCGAAGCTCGCGGTCATCCTGACCGTGGTGGTGATCGCGGTCGGCGTCGGCGCGGCCATCTTTCGCCGCTTCCGCTGGGCGTTCCCGGTCAGCGTGTTCGCGGTCCTGCCGCTGCGGGTGCCGGTGCATCTGGGCGGCCAGACGTCGCACCTCCTCGTCCCCCTGTATCTGGTGATCGCCGCCGCCCTGGTGAGCCTCGCGTACTCGGCGCTGGCCGGCGAGCGGGCCGCGGCCGGCGACGGCCAGCCGGGCGAGGAAGCCTCGACGCGAAGCCTTGCCGATCGGCCGGAGGTCGTTTGGCTTTACCGCGTGCTCGCAGCGACGCTCCTGCTGTACGCGATCCAGTCCGCCTACTCGGCGGATGTCTCGAACGCGATCGAGAACGCCTGCTTCTTCCTGGTGCCGTTCGCGGTGATGCTCATGCTCCTCGGCGAGGTGCGCTGGACCGACCGGATCCTGGGCGGGGTGCTGATCGCCGTCGCGGGGATGGCGCTCGTGTTCGCCGGGGTCGCGTTCGCCGAGTACGCCGCCCGCGACCTGCTCCTCAGCCGCGGCGACCTGCTCCAGTCCAACCAGCTCCACCTGTACTTCCGGGTCAACTCGCTGTTCTACGACCCGAACCTCTTCGGCCGCGATCTGGCCCTGACGTTGGTCGCCCTCGGCGCTTATCTGGCCTGGGCGCGCGGCACCCGGCTCCCGATCGTCGCGGCGATCGTCGCGGGCATCCTGCTCGGGGCGCTCGCGCTCAGCTACTCGATCTCCAGCTTCGGGGCGCTGCTCGCGGGCCTGCTGGTGGTCGCGGCGCTGCGCTGGAGCGTTCGATGGGCGCTTGCGGGCGGGGCCGCGATCCTCGTCTGTGGCGCGATCTTCCTGCTCGTCAGCGGAACCGGCCACACGGACGTCGGCTCGGCGGAGTCGAGCAGCACGACGACGAGCGGCAGGGTGGACCTGGTGAGGGGTGGGATCACGCTGGCGGGGGACCGTCCCGTCTGGGGCTGGGGCTCGGGCTCGTTCGGCGCCGCGTTCTCCCGCCACATCGAACGCGCGAAGACGACCGTCTCCCACACCGAGCCGGTCACCGTCGCGGCCGAGCAGGGGGGGATCGGGCTCGTCGTCTACGTGGCTCTCGTCGTCCTCGCCTTGATCGTCCTGTTCACCGGGGCGGGCGGCTCCGTGGCGAGCGCGGCGACGGCCGCCTGCTTCGCGGCCATGGTCGTCCACAGCCTCGGCTACGCGGCGTTCACGATCGACCCGGCGACCTGGGCGCTGCTCGGCCTGGGCGTCGCGCTGCGGCGAGCCCGGGCAGGCGACCGCTTCCGCGGCCGCCGCCGGTGCCGTCGGCGACTCGGGGCGCCCGCGCTCCCCGCGCGATCCTCGACCAGCCGCCGTCTAGGTGGCGACACTCCTCTAGATCCAGATGTTCGAGTACCTGCGCCGGCTGGCGACGACCGGGGCCGCGTACACGGCCTCCAGCGTGGTGTCGAAGTTGATCGCGGTCTTCCTGCTGCCGATCTACACGCACTACCTGACCCCGAGCGACTACGGCGCCGCAGAGGTGATGCTCGCGTCGGTGATCGCGGCGAGCATCGTCGTCCGGTTGGGCGTCATCGAGGCGATCCTGCGCTTCTACTACCTCGCCGGCGAGCGCCCGGAGCGGGTCGTCTCGACCGGCTTCGCGTCGCTGTTCTGGGGAGCGACGGCCGTCGCCTTGATCGCCCTGCCGTTCGCCGGCCCGATCTCTCAGGCGCTGCTGGAGCACACGGATGCCGGGCTTGCCCGGCTGGCGATCCTCGGGCTCTGGACCCTGACCCTGTACGAGTACGCGCTCACCCTGCTGCGCCTCGACGAGCGGGCGCGGGCCTACTTCGGCATCACCGTGGCCAACGTCCTGGTGACGATTCCGTTCACGGTCTGGCTGATCGTCGTCCAGGGCGAGCGGGCGAGCGGCATCCTGCTCGGCACCTTCGGGACCGGTGCCGTGTTCGTGGTCGGGATGCTGTGGCACCAGCGCCGCCGGCTCTCGCTGGCTCCGGACTGGGGGCTCCTGCGGCGGATGTTCCGGTTCGGGCTGCCGACGATGCCCGCCGAGCTGTCGCTCTACTCGCTCAACTTCATCGACCGGATCATCCTGGTGCGATTCGCGGGGCTGGCCGAGGCGGGGCTGTACGCGCTCGCGGTCAAGTTCGCGCAGGGCATGCAGGTGCTCGCACGCGGCATCCAGCTCGCCTGGCCGCCGCTCGCCTACTCGATCCAGGACGACGAGGAGGCACGGCGCGCCTACGCGGTGATCTTCACCTGGATCGCCGCGCTGCTCGCCTTCGGGGTGATCGGCCTGTGGCTGGAGTCGCGCTGGATCGTGCGGCTGCTTGCCGCACCGGACTTCTTCAGCTCGCACCGGGCTGTGGGCCTGCTGGCCACGGGCATCGCCCTGTACGCGCTCTACCTGGCGATGGTGGTCATCCTGGGACGCACGGGTCGCACGGAGTTCAGCTTTCCGGCGACGATCGCCGCCGTGGCGACCAACGTGGCCCTCAACCTGGCGCTGGTGCCATCCCTGGACATCGTCGGCGCGGGGATCGCGCTGGTGGCCTCCTACGTGGTGGTGCTGGTGCTGATGTACGCCTTCACGCAGCGGCTGTTCCCCGTCCCGTACGAGTGGCGGCGCCTGGCGCTGGTCGTGCTCTCGGCGGCGGCGCTGATCGGCGCCGGTGAGGCCCTGCTGCCGACGTCGGGATTCATCGGCCTCGCCAGCCGCACCGTGCTCTGGCTCGTCTACCCTGCGGCGCTGCTCGCGACGGGGTTCCTCCACGAGGAGGAGCGCTCGAACCTGGTGGCGATGCTCCGCCCCTCCGCGATCGCCGCGCGAGCCCGCAGCCTGCAGGCGGCGACGGCGCCCGATGGCGCCGAGCGCGCGCCCGGCGATGGCCCCCGGATCGGCCCCGAGGTCTACGAGGCCGCCTCCCGCGACGAGGACCGGGGCGGCGCCTGACAGCGCCTAGGGGGCCGGTGGGGCGGCAGGTTCGCTCGCGCGACCGGCGCCCTGGCCGTCGTCCCCAGTCGCTTGGCGGGACGCAAGTTGGGCGTTGTAGGCCTCCGCGGCCTCGCGCATCCCCTCGCCGCGGGTGGGGCAGAGGGCGCTGCGGGCGTGGAGCCAGTACCAGCCGGGCTCGTGTCCGGGCATGAACACCGCGGCGACGGCGCGGGGGACGTACGACCACGCCCACAGGAGGCGGGCTGCGAAGGCGACCGGGCGCGAGTGATGCTTGCGCATGTACATCGCGCGGCCGCGGTGGAACTGAACCACGCGCCGGGCACCTGCCGAGCGGTCGGTCGCGAGTTGCTCGTGGTGGATCGCCCGGGCGGCCGGGACGTGGAGGATGCGCCAGCCGGCGTCGCGCATCCGCTTCTGGAAGTCCACCTCTTCGGAGTAGACGAAGAAGTCGGGATCCAGGTAACCCACCTCCTCCGCGGCCTGGCGCCGTACGAGCATCGCTGCCGATTGGACCCATCCCACCGGTCGCACCCCGCCATCGCCGGGGTGGGTGCCGCTGTCCTGGGTGACCAGCCGGCGGTGCAGGAACAGCGCCTGGGCGGCCGCGGTGCCGAGCCCGGGCAACCGCCACGCGCAGGGAATCGGCTTGCGGTCGGGATCCAGGAGCTGAGCCCCCGCGGCCGCCGCCTGGGGATCGGCGATCAGCGCATCCAGCAGGGCCGCGGCGGCGCCCTCGAGGATCTCGGAGTCCTCGTTCAGCAACAGGCAGAAGCGCCCGCCGGCCTCGCGCAGGAGCAGCGAGTTGTTCACGGCCAGGCCGGCGCGGCGGTCGCGGGCGATCAGCCGGACCTCCGGAAAACGGCGCGCCAAGGCCTCCGCCGAGCCGTCGTCGGAGGCGTTGTCGAGCACCAGGACCTCGTGCTCGATCCCGGAGGGGTGGGTCCGGCGAATCGCCTCCATGCAGGTGAGCAGGAGCTCCCGGCCGTTGGTGTTCACCACGCAGTAGGACAGCTCCATCAACCAAAATCCTTGCGGATGCGCGTTCAGATCGTCGATCCCCCGGCCTACACCGCGCCATATGACCGCTCGCTGTGCGCCGCCCTGGCGCGAGCCGGAACGGACGTGGAGCTGGTGACGAGCCGCTTCACCCACGGGCCGGTCCCCGCCGCGGAGGGCTACCGCGTGAGCGAGGCCTTCTATCGACGCTCCGCCGGGGCGGGCTCACGGGCGCGCGGCCGGCGGGCTCTGAAGCTCGCTGAGCACCTCGTCGACATGGTCCGCTACCGCAGCGATGGAGGCCGCCCCGACTTGGTCCACTATCAGTGGCTGACGGTGCCCGGTCTCGACAGCCTACTTCTGCCCGCCGTGCGGCCGCGGGTGCTGACGGCCCACGGCTGGCTTCGCGAGGAGGCCTGGCGCGAGCGCCCGGGCCGGGGCCTGCGCCGCCTCTGGGACCGGATGGACGCGATCGTGACCCTGTCCGAGTACGGGGCGCGGCGCCTGCGCGATCAGGCCGGCATCCCGCCCGAGCGTGTCCGCGTGATCCCACACGGCGCCTTCGACTACCTGACTCGCCTTCCGGACGCCCTGCCGCTGCCAGACGAGCTGGCCGCCGTCGAGGGCCCCGTGATCCTGTGCTTCGGCCTGATCCGCCCCTACAAGGGCGTCGACGTGCTGCTCGAGGCGTTCCGCGCGATCGAGGGAGCCGAGCTGTGGGTGGTCGGCAGGCCCCTCGGAATGTCCCTGGACCCGTTGCGCGAGCTGGCCTCGCGCGCCGCGGGCCGGGTTCGCTTCGTGCCTCGATTCGTCTCCGACCAGGAGCTGCCCGCCTACTTCCGCCGCGCCGACGTCGTCGTCCTTCCCCACCGCGACGCGGAGCAGTCGGGCGTCCTCTACGTCGCGCTGGCGTTCGCGAAGCCGATCGTGATGAGCGCCGTCGGCGGCTTCGGGGAGGTGGCCGAGCGCGGGGCGGGGCGGCTCGTGGCGCCCGGCGACCCTGAGGCGCTTGCCGCGGCGCTGAACGAGCTGCTCGCCGATCCCGCGGCGCGCGAACGGCTGTCGGTCGGCGCCCGCGAGGCCGCGGCCGGACCGTACTCCTGGGATGCCGTCGCCGCCGAGACCCTGGCGCTCTATCGGGAGCTGATCGGGTGACGGCCGTCGCGATCGCCTTCTGGGTCTCGGCCGGCCTGCTCGTTTACACGCACGCGGGCTACCCGACGCTCCTGTGGCTTTTGGCGCGACTTCGCGGGCCCGAGGATGACGCCGCGCAGGTGGCCGAGCCGCGCCCCAGCGTGTCGCTGATCGTCGCCGCGCACGACGAGGAGGCAAGCATCGCGCGCTGGGTCCGCTCGACCCTGGCCTTCGACTATCCGCGCGAGCGGCTCGAGGTCGTCGTCGTCTCAGACGGCTCGACCGACCATACCGTCGAATGGGCGGCGAAGGCCGGCGCCGACTTGGTGCTCGAGGTGCCGCGGGACGGCAAGGTCTCGGCGCTCAACGCCGCCGTGGAGAGGGCGCGGGGCGAGGTGCTCGCTTTCTCCGACGCCAACTCGACCTGGGAGCCCGACGCACTCGGCCGTCTGGTGGCCCGCCTTGCCGATCCGCGGATCGGCTACGCCTGCGGCCAGCTTCGCCTGGAGGGAGAGGGGGGTGAGAACCAGGAAGGCGTCTACTGGCGCTACGAGACGGCCGTCCGGGCCCTCGAATCGCGCCTGGCCGGCGTCACCGCGGGCAATGGGGCGATCAACGCCGTGCGCCGTGAGGCCTACATCGCGCTCGAGCCAACCCGCGGCCAGGACATCTCCTTCCCGTACGAGCTCACCAAGCGAGGCTGGCGCGCCGTCTTCGAGCCACGGGCGGTCGCCCGCGAGCCGATGGCGGCGACGCTCGGCTCGGAGTTCCGGCGCAAGCGACGGATGCTTGCCGGCGCCTGGGCGACGATGCTTCGGCACGGAATGCTGTCGCCGCGCGGCTACGGGCCCGCATACGCATTCGAGATCCTGTCGCACCGCGCCCTGCGCTATTCGTCGCCGATCCTCCATCTGATCGCGCTGGGAACGAACCTGGCGCTCCTCGGGCACGGCTGGGTGTACGCCGTCACGCTCGCGGCACAGCTCATTCTGCTTGCGGCTGCGGCGCTCGCGCCGGTGGTGTCGCTTCGCGCCTTCCGGCTCGCTCGTTACTACGTCGCGGTCACCGCGGCGAGCGCCGCCGGCCTCTGGGACTACGTGCGGCGAGGGGTGCCCGCGACCTGGGACAAGGCCGAGGGCACACGGTGAGAGGGCTGCCGCGAATCGTGGACGTCACGTTCGCCGGCATCGGGTTGGCGCTCGCGAGCCCAATCCTCGGGATCGCTGCGATTGCGATCAAGCTCGACTCGCGGGGCTCGGTGATCTACCGCCAGCGCCGCGTCGGCAAGGACGGGCGGGAGTTCGAGCTCTACAAGCTGCGGACGATGCAGCTTGGGGCCGACCCGGTGGGCGTCGGTACGCCAGTGCTCGAGGACGATCCTCGCGTCACGCGGGTCGGGCGCCTGCTCCGCCGCGTCTCGCTTGACGAGATTCCCAACCTCGTCAACGTGCTGCGCGGCGAGCTGGCGATCGTAGGCCCCCGTCCGACGCTCGCCGCCCAGGTGGAGCTGTACACGCCGCGCCAGCGACGCCGGCTCGAGGTGAGGCCCGGGATCACCGGTTGGGCGCAGGTGAACGGTCGCGCCGGGATTCCGTGGGAGGAGCGGATCGAGCTCGACGTCTGGTACGTGGATCACCGCTCGGCGGCGCTCGACCTGCGCATCCTGGGCCGCACCGCCCGCCTCCTGCTGACGGGTCACGGGTTGTACGGATAGCTGACGCGGAAACGGTCTAGTCGGGAAGCAGCGGAACGGTCAGTCCCTGGTCGCGGCCGAGGAGCACGGCCCGGGTGATGGCAGCCGACCCGAACCGGTCACGGATGTCGTCCAGCGCGGCGTCGAGAGCGCTCGCATGCGCGTGATCGAGCGGCAGCGCGAGCTGGATCGCGCCGTCGTCCTGGAGGTTGGCGAGGGCCACTCCGAGGAGCGTGATGCCCTGACTCTCGATCATCGGCATGGCCGTGGCGAGCAGCCCTCTGGCGGTGGCGAGGATCGTCTGGGTCTGCGCCGTCGCCTCCGGCAGCGTCTGCGATCGAGTCGCTCGAGAGAAGTCGTCGAAGCGCAACCGAAGCGTGACCGTGCGGCAGACCCGCCGGGCTGCCCGCAGACGGCGGGCGAGGCGGTCGACCAGACCGACGAGGACGGTGTCCAATGCGTTCCACGACCTCGGTGAGCGCCCAAGAGCGCGCTGGGCCCCCATCGAGCGTCGGCGGCGGCCTCCGCGGACCCGCCGCGGATCACGGTTGTGCGCGAGCGCGTGGAGGTGGCGTCCCGCCGCTTGGCCAAGCATGGAGACGAGCGCCGCCTCGGCGAGCCTGGCCACCTGCCCGACGGTCGCTATGCCCTTTTCCTGCAGCTTCCTGGCGGTGACCGGGCCCACGCCCCACAGCCGTTCCACCGGAAGCGGGTGGAGGAAGCCGAGCTCGCCGCCGGGCGGCACCACCAGCAGCCCGTCAGGCTTGGCCACTCCGCTCGCCACCTTGGCCAGGAACTTGGTGCTCGCCACCCCGACCGTGATGGGCAGGCCGACTCGCTCGCGGATCTCCCGCCGCAGCCGTGCGGCGATCTCGGTCGCCGAGCCGGAGATCCGCTCCAGTCCGCGAACATCGAGGAACGCCTCGTCGATCGAGAGCCCCTCGACCAGCGGCGTCGTTCGCTCGAAGACCTCGAACACCGCCTTGCTTGCCTCGGCGTACGCCGACATCCGGGGCGGCACCACCACCGCCTGAGGGCACAGCCGCCGGGCCTGCGCACCACCCATCGCCGTCCGGACGCCGCGTGCCTTGGCCTCGTAGCTGGCGGCAAGCACGACCCCCGCACCCACGATGAGCGGGCGACCGAGGAGACGAGGATCGTCTCGCTGCTCGACCGAGGCGTAGAAGGCGTCCAGGTCGGCGTGCAGGATCTGGGCCTCGCGCGGCACGAACACATGTTCGCATCCGGTCGTGACGGTCAACTTCGGCGAGGGTCGCACTTGGACCGGTAGGTAGGGTGCGCCCGATGTCGGCGAAGGTCGAGCTCCGCGACTTCCAGCCGGGCGATGCGACGGCCGCGCACCGCTGGTTCAACGACCCGCGCGTGACGGCCGACCTGGTGGGGCAGCGACAGGCCTTCACCGAGGAGGACGCCCGTGGATGGGTCGAGCGGGCGATGGACCCAAGCCGCGACCGCAAGTGGGCGATCCTGCTGGACGGGGGAACCGCGCCGGTTGGATTCGTGGCCCTGTTCGGGTTGGAGCGCGACACCGGGCCCGAGCTTGCGGTGCTGGTCGGCGATCCGGAGGCGTGGGGCAAGGGCGTCGCCCGTGAGGCCGAGCGACAGGCGTGCGTGCACGCTTTCGAGGAGTACGGCGCCCACCGGATCCACGCCGAGATCCCGGCCACCAACGGGGCCGCGCAGAAGGTGGTCACCCACCTCGGCTTCAAGCGCGAGGGAGTGATGCGCCGCGCGATTCGCCGCGGCGACGAAGCGATCGACAACGAGGTCTGGGGCCTTCTGCCCGAGGAGTTCGCCGGTTTCCAGGACGGGCGGAGCTGACCGCCGAGTCCCCGCGAGCCGAACTGGTGGCCGACCGGGGGGAGGCGGCCCAGACGGCCGACTTCTTCCGCTCTCGCGCCTTCTACGACGCGGAGGGCGTCACCCATACGCTGCGGATCCAGGATGCCGCGGCATCGATCGCGTTTCCCGTGCTTGTCCGAGAGATCCCCGGCACCGGGCTGTCGGATGCGATCTCGCCCTACGGATACCCCGGCGCCGCGGTGCACCGGGAGGCCGGCTCGCCCCCTGATCCCGCCGGAATCGACTGGTCGAGCACCGGGCTGGTGAGCGTCTTCGCGCGCGAGCGGCTGGGCAAGGAGCCCTGCCTGGCACGGGCAACGCCGCGTTCGGTCGTCCAGGTCCACGACCCGGCCCGCCGCCGCAGCACACGCTCGCGCTTCGGCGAGCAGATCCGCCGCAACCGCAAGCTCGGTTACCGGATCGAGGTGCTGGAGGGGCCCCAGACCTCGGTCGAGGAGCGGGCGAGCTTCCACGCCGCCTACACCGAGACGATGCGTCGGGCGAAGGCGGCCGAGCGCTACTTCTTCGACCCGGACTACCTTGGGACCATCCTTGGCTTCGAGCGCTCCTGGCTCCTGCTCGGTCGCAGTCCCGAGGGCGCCACCGCCGCCGTGGCAATCGCCGCCCTTTCGGATGGCCTCCTGCACTACTACCTCGGCGGCACCGCCGAAGCCCACCTCGGCGATTCTCCGTTCAAGAACGTCGTCGAGGCGATGATCGAGCTCGCCGGCGAGCTCGGCGTCACCCTCAACCTCGGAGGCGGCGTCCAGGCCGGCGACGGCCTGGAGGACTTCAAGCGCGGCTTCGCCAACGGCGAGCTTCCCTTCCATACGCACGAGATCGTCTGCGACCCCGGCGCGTACGAGCGGCTCAGCGAGGGCCGCGCCGACTCCGGGTTCTTCCCGCTCTACCGCGCCTCCGCCCCATAGCCTTCCGTAGACTCGCGCGCCGTGGACGCGCTGCGCCGCACGAGTCGCATCGCCAGGGGGGCTTCGCTCCTCTCGCTCGGGGCCCTGGCCGTTCACGAGCTCCGCTACCTGCTCGCCTACGGGCACGGGGCGGGGGAAGCACTCGCGAAGCAGGGGCACGGCTACATGTCCGACCTGGGGGGCGCGCTCGTCGTCCTGGCCCTTGCCACGTTGCTGGCGACGCTCATGGCCAGTGCGCTCGCGCCTGCGGCCCGCCCGGCACATGAGCCAGCCGCCGCCGCCTTTCGGCGCACGGCGGCGGTGTACGGGCTGGCGCTGGCGGCGATCTTCTGCGCCCAGGAGCTGACCGAGGGCGCGATTGCCGCCGGCCATCCCGCGGGGCTGTCCGCCGTCGGGGCTCACGGCGGCTGGGTCTTCCTGCCGCTGGCGCTGGCGATCGGCGGCCTGTGTTCGGTGGCCTGCCTCGCGCTCCGCGGAGTCGACAGGACCCTGGCTCGGACCACGGCCCGGCGGCGCTCAGCTCGGCGCCCGGCAACCGTCGCCCGGCCACACGTCTGGACGGCTGGGCGGTCGTTGGCGTCGCTGAACCTGGGCTTCGGCTTCGCCCGGCGCCCACCCCCGCTCCTTCCCGCCGGCTGATCGGCGCTGCGGGCGTGGCCCGGGGCCGATGACCGTTGCGCGGATCCGTCCGCGCGGAAAGGAGCAACCATGCAATCGAGAAAGGTGAGCCTCGCCCTGGCCGCGGGCGCGATCGCGGTGGCGGTCGTCCTGTTCGTCGTCCTGAAGGACAACGGGGGCGACTCCTCGAGCGCGACCACCGGGCTCACGAAGATCACGTTCACTGAGGGCGCCCCGGTTGGCGGCGTGCGGGACATCGAGGTCGCCCAGGGCGACCACGTCCGCTTCGACGTCACGCCGGACGTCCCGGCCGAGGTCCACGTGCACGGCTACGAGCTGGAGAAGGACGTGAAGCCCGGCCAGACCGCGAAGTTCGACTTCCCGGCGACCGCGGAGGGAGAGTTCGAGATCGAGGTCCATCACCTGGTGAATGGCGAGGAGCAGACCGGGGTCCAGGTGGCCGAGCTGAAGGTGACGCCGTGATCTCCCTGCTGTTGCCGGTCGCCCACGGGCTGCTGATCGGCCGGCAGGACCTGCCGATCCCGGCGTGGCTCTTCGCGTGGGGGGCGTCGATCGTCCTGATCGTCTCGTTCGTCGCCCTCTCGGTCGCCTGGCGCGACTCGAAGTTCTCCTCCGATCACTGGCGGCCGGTCTCGGAGCGGCTCTCGCGCCCCGTGACCGCGCTCGCGACACAGATCGTCACCGGGGCGATCGGCGTCTTCCTGCTCGGCGTGGTCGTCTACACCGGACTCCGCGGGACCGACGAGCCGAACCTGAACTTCGCGGTCACCTTCGTCTTCGTGACCTTCTTGCTCGGCATGGTCCTCCTCAGCATCCTGCTCGGGGATGTGTTTCGGGCCTTCAACCCGTGGCGCGCGATCGCGCGAGCAGTGGGCGCGGTGTTCCGCCTGGTCGCCGGACAGGCGCGTCCCGCCCCGCTCCGCTATCCCGAGCGACTGGGGCGCTGGCCGGCGGTCGCCGGGATCGTGGCCTTCGTGTGGCTCGAGCTGGTCTACGGGACCAGCGGGTTTCAGGCCGTCGGCCTGCAACCCAGGACGGTCGCCATCGCGACCCTGGCCTACACCGCCTACACGTTGCTCGCGATGCTCCTGTTCGGAGTCGAGACCTGGCTGGAGCGGGGGGAGACGTTCTCCGTCTACTACGGGATGTTCTCGCAGCTGGCTCCACTCGAGGTGCGCGAGGGGCGGCTCGGGACCCGCCGCCCGCTGGAGGCGGCGACCCGCTGGGGGTTCATTCCCGGATCGATTGCGCTCGTCGTCGCGACGATCGGCAACACGACGTTTGACGGCGCCCAGGAGGGGCTGTGGCAGTCGCCGATCCGCAGCCTGTTCAACCGCCTCACCGACATCGGGCTGGGGCCGACCACCGCCTTCAGGACCTCGGAGTCGATCTTCTTCGCCATCACACTGGCCGGGGTGGCGGGGATCTACTGGGGGGGCGTGCGCGGGATGCGGACAGTGCGCGGCTCGCCGTCGCTCAGATCGCTGGGTAGCGGCTTCGCCCACACCCTGATCCCGATCGGGGTGGCGTACCTGGTCGCCCACTACTTCAGCCTGTTCGTGTTCGGCGAGCAGGCCCAGTTCACCTACCTGCTCTCGGATCCGCTCGGGGACGGGTCCGACTTGTTCGGGACCGCGGCCAGCGGGATCGACTACGGCCTTTTGAGCGCCAACACGATCTGGTACGTGCAGGTCGCGGCGCTGGTCATCGGGCACGTAACCGGCCTGATGCTCGCCCACGACAAGGCGATCACCGTCTACGGCGACCGGGTTCGCGCCTCGCAGTCGCAGCGGTGGATGCTGCTCGTTATGGTCGCCTTCACCTGCCTGGGCCTGTTCCTGCTGTCGCAGTCCAACGCCTGATCGCCATGATCCTGCCGCTTGCACACCTCGGCCACTGGTACTTCTGGCCCCTGTACGCGTTGCCGGTGCTGATCGTGCTGTGGTCGGCGATCGCGACCACGCTGCGCGAGCGCCGCGCGAGCAGGGAGGAGGAGAAGCGGCGCGGGTGAGCGTCGCCTATGGGGTGATCGGGACCTGCGTCTCGGGGCCTCGGCCGCGGTATTGGTCGCGGAAGTCGCGGATCGCGTCCAGCGTCTTCGCCCCCTCGTAGGTCTTGCATCCCATGAGCTGCGTCCAGGCGGTGGTCGCGACCTCGTACGGCATCTGGCGGTTCGGGAACATCAGCATGCCCGACGGGCTCTCGTCGAACACGCCCTTCAGCGCCAGCTGATCCTGTTCCGGGAGGTCGGGGGCGTACTGGATCTCGATCCGTCCGTGCTCCAGGGAATGGACGAAGTCGATCGAGTCGGGCTCCTCGCTGTAAGCCCCGTCGGCTTCCTGAAAGGGGGTGGTCACGTGGTTCCCCGAGGTTGGCGGGTTGGTGTGGTAGGTGATGTGGGTTCCGGGCGCAACGTGCGAGTTGCCCTCATCCCGCAGGTTCAGCCGCAGGTCGCAGTTCGCCTCGCGAGCGGCGTTCGTCAGGTCCAGGTTGACGACCGCCGGCGGAGGGGTGCCGTTGCGGGCATCGGGCGCGACTCCGTTGACGCTGCCCGTCGCGGTGTCGATGTGGGCCGCGGCAGGCTCCTTGGGGCCGGAGCTGCCCCCACCACTCGCGATCACGACCACGATCCCGGCGAGGACGGCCGCGGTCAGCGCGCCGGCGACGGCGTAGCCGAGGATCAAGCGTTTCCGCGCGCCGGCCGCCTCGCGGCGCTCCGCCTCGAGCCGCGCGGCGCGGAGGCGAGCCTTCTCCTCTTTGCGGGTCGCCATCGGGCGCGCCAGCGTAGCGGATGCCTGGTTTGGGGCCTAGCCGGCGAGGTCGCCGGCGGCGCTCGCCGGGCGGGCCCCCTGCTCGGACTCGGCGAAGACCTCGTCCAGGAAGCGCGCCAGCTCCTCGTTCAGGCGCGAGGGGGTGATGCGCCATTCGAAGATCGAGTTGGCGTTGACGAGCCGGGCGTTGGACAGCTCCTCGACCAGCATGCCGGCGTCCGAGAACGGGTGAAGCGGGTCGTTGGGATGGCCGATCACCAGCGCCGGCTGCTCGATCAGCTGTCGCTCTTCGGAAGGTGGCGCCGCGCCCGCGTACAGGATTCCCTCGAGAACGGCCCGCGAGGCATTGGGGTCTCGCCGCAGCCAGTCGAGCAGGACGTCCACGAGGTAGTGCGTGCGTGGCACCCGCTGGAGGGCCTGCGAGAGGGCGGTCAGCAGCGGCTTGCCGAGGCGCAGGCCCAGGAGCATCGGCGTGAAGATCATCGCGGCACCCAGCAGCGCGTCCTCGAGCACCGGCATCTCGATGAACAGACCGCCCGCCCGCTCGGGATGGTGGACCGCGAGCTCCAGGGTCACGTTGGCGCCCAGCGACGTCCCTCCGACCACCGGTGCGCGCAGCCCGAGATGGTCGACCAGCGCGGCCGCCTGACTGGCGAACGAGCTCATCGAGTAGAGGCGCATGTCGTCGGGCTTGTCGGAGTCGCCGTGGCCCAGCAGGTCGACGGTGATCACCCGGTTGCCACGCGACGCCATCTCCGGCGCCAGGCGGTCGTACATCCGCCGGTTCATCAGCAGGCCGTGAATCAGGACCAGCGCACGGTCGCCCTCGCCGTGGATGTCGTAGGCGATGCGGTAGTCGCGGTAGCGGAAGGAGCCGTCGGGATCAGCCATCAGCCGAGTCTATTTGAGGCCCGCGGACGCCGGGCTGCTTGGCAAAGCCGGCTCGGCGTTCACGCGGCCCGCTCCCACGGCCGTCCTACCCGAAGCGCGCCGAGCACGGCACGCGTCGCCGGCGCCCTGTTCATGGTGTAGAAGTGGATTCCCGGCGCGCCGCCGGCCAGGAGCTCCTCGCACTGGCGCGCCGCGTAGGTCATGCCGAGCTCGGCCTCGGCGTCCTGATCGCCTCCCAGGGCGTCCATCGCCTCGGCGAGCGGCTGCGGGATCGAGGCCTGGCAGAGCTTGCAGAAGCGCACGATCTGGGCGTAGCTGGCAATCGGGATCACGCCCGGGACGATCGGGGCCTCGATCCCGGCCGCGCGCGCCGCGTCGACGAAGTCGAAGTAGATGCGATTGTCGAAGAAGAGCTGGGTGATCAGGAAGCTGGCGCCGGACGTCACCTTCGTCCTCAGGTAGGCGAGGTCGGCCTCGAGGCTCGGCGCCTCCGGGTGGACCTCCGGGAAGCAGGCACCGCCGATCGCGAACCGGTAGCGCTCGCGGATGAAGCCCGCCAGCTCGGCGGCCGAGTCCAGGCCGCCCTCCGGGCGTTTGAACTCGGCCTCACCGCGAGGCGGGTCGCCGCGCAGGGCGAGCACGTTGTCGATCCCGCCCGCCTCGAGCCGGTCGAGGATCTCGACCAGGCCCTGGGTCGTCTCGCCGACGCAGCTCAGGTGCGCCATCGCCTCCAGGCCGTGCTCGTGCTTGATCCTGGTGACCATCTCCACCGTGCCGTCCCGGGTCGCCCCGCCGGCGCCGTAGGTGACCGAGACGAACGCCGGCTCGAGCGGCTTCAGGGCCTGGACCGTCTCGAACAGGGTCTCCACGCCCTCCGGCGTGCGCGGCGGGAAGAACTCGAACGAGAACACGGGCCCGTCGGCGGTGAAGAGCTCGTCGATGCGCATGGGCGCGAGATGGTAGATGGCGGCGCCCAGACCGATGTAATTTCGCGTGCGGCTGGTCTAGGAGGGGCCCGGCAGCTCGCTCCAGCTCCGGATCACGGCGGTCCCGTGCTCGTAGCCGAGCGTGCTCAGCGTTCCGGTGGCAAGCGCGAACAGGGCGCCGTCCGGGGGCGGGAGCCCGAGCCAGCGGGCGGCGAGAACGCGCAGCATGTGGCCGTGGCCGAAGGCGACGACGTCACCGTCGGCAGCGCGAACCCGGGCGATCACGCGGTCGGCCCGCGCCCCCACGTCCGCGGCCGTCTCCCCGTTCGGGCAGCCGTCGCGCCACAGGCTCCAGCCTGGCCGCCGCCCGTGGATCTCATCGGTGGTCATTCCTTCGTAGTCGCCGTAGTCCCATTCGCGAAGGTCATCGAGGGTTTGAGCGGAACCTCCGAGGCCGGCGAGCTCGCAGGTCTCGACAGCGCGGCGCAGCGGGCTCGTCAGCACCAGCGCGAGCCGGCGCTCGGCGAGGCGCGGGGCCAGCCGCTGAGCCAGCCGGCGTCCGTCGGAGGTCAGCGGCAGGTCGGTGTGACTCGTGTGGCGCCCGCTGGCGCTCCACTCGGTCTCGCCGTGCCGGGCGAGCAGGAGCTCGTTCATCGTCGGGTCGCCCGGCTAAGCCTGCTGGTTCGCGGCCGAGAGGGCGCTCTCGGCGTCAGGGTAGGCCCGGGTGCTGGCGATCTTGCCGTCACGAAGGCGAATCACCCAGGCCATTGCGGTGTTCGCCTCGGCCCCGCTTTCCCTTCCGCGGACGCGGCAACCCCCGATCACGACCACGGCGTCTCCCACCTCCCTCAGGTCATCCGCGTAGGGCAGCATTTGATCCCACACGGCATCGACCTCCTCGAAGTAGTTGAGGGCGCCCTCGTGTCCCCGGTAGCCGCCGGACTCGACGCGGGTCCCGGTAAGCGGCAGGATCGTGACCTCGTCGTCGTAGAGCTCGAGAAGCGCGGGGAGGTCCCGGCGACAAATGGCGTCGAAGCTTCGCCGCACGATGTCGAGGTGGTCCTCCGACACGGTCCCCGGAAGTATCCCGGTCGGGACGCCCGCTGGCCGCCCGATCGCGGGCGAGCTGGTCACAGGCTCCGCGGATCACCGCAGTCGCTCGCTTGACTCGACCGCGGGCAAATGCGAGGGTTGCCGGACAGCGGCCCGCCGCGGAAGTGGCGCGGCGGAAGGGACGTCCCCGATTCAATGCCGCGGCGCCAGCGCGTGGAAGGAGGTTCCTGATCGCCCGGTCCGAAGACGACGTAGAGCTTCGCGGCAGCGAGCGAGCGCCGCTCAAGGACGCCCGCCAGGTCGGCGACGTCGACCCGCAGCGACAGATGCAGGTCACGCTCACCGTGCGGCGACGGAGCTCCGACGACGACCCCGATGCCCTCGCCGCGATCGGCTCGCGGCCCGGGCAGCTCACGCGCGATGAGTTCGCCGAGCGCTTCGGAGCCGATCCCGAAGACCTGAAGAGGGTCGAGGAGTTTGCCCGCGCCCGCCGCCTCGAGGTCGTGGAGGCGAGCGGGCCGCGGCGCACGGTGGTGCTGCGCGGCAGCATCGGTGACATGAGCGCCGCCTTCGGGGTCGACTTGGCGCTTTATGAGCATCCCGAGCTCGGCGTGTTCCGGGGGCGGGTCGGGCCGGTCTACGTGCCGGCCGAGCTGGCCGACGTGGTCGAGGGGGTGTTCGGACTCGACGATCGCCCTCAGGTCCGGCCTCACATTCGCCACCTGTCCAGGGACGGCGCCGAGCCTCGTGCGGCGACGCATGCCTACGGTCCGAACGAGGTGGCGCGGCTCTACGACTTCCCGACCGGCTCGGATGGCGCCGGCCAGACGGTGGCGATCATCGAGCTCGGCGGCAGCTACACGCCCGAGGACCTCGAGACCTACTTCGACGAGCTCGGCATCTCCCCGCATCCGGAGGTCTCGTCGGTGTCCCTCGACGGCACGGGAGACGTCCCGGAGGGGCCGCAGAGCGCGGACGGCGAGGTGATGCTCGACATCGAGGTCGTCGGCGCCGTCGCCCCCGGCGCCAGGATGGTCGTGTACTTCGCGCCGAACACCACGGCGGGCTTCCTCGACGCGATCACCACCGCCGTGCACGACGCGGAGCACGAGCCATCGGTGATCTCGATCAGCTGGGGCGAAGCCGAGAAGGCGTGGCCGCCGCAGGCGCTGCGGGCCTACGACGAGGCGTTCATGGAGGCCGCGGCACTCGGCGTCTCGGTCTGCTGCGCGGCTGGCGACGACGGCTCCAACGACGAAGTGGGCGACGGCCGTGCGCACGTCGACTTCCCGGCGGCGAGCCCGTGGGTGCTTGCCTGCGGCGGCACCCGCCTGGAGTCGACTGACGCGCAGATCACGAACGAGGTGGTCTGGCACGAGCCCGCCGGCGACGCCACCGGCGGCGGCGTCAGCGAGTTCTTCGAGCCCCCTCCCTACCAGCAGGGCGCGGGGGTGCCCCCATCGGTGAACCCGGAGCACAAGGTCGGCCGCGGCGTGCCCGACGTGGCCGGCGATGCGGACCCGGGGACCGGCTACAAGGTCCGCGTCCACGGCCGCGACGCGGTGGTCGGCGGGACCAGCGCCGTGGCTCCCCTGTATGCCGGCCTGATCGCGCTCATGAACCAGCAGGTGGGCAGTCCGGTGGGCTTCCTGAATCCGGTGCTGTATTCCGAGCCGCTCAGCAGGGAGGGGTTTCGCGACATCGTCTCGGGCGACAACGGCGACTACCGGGCAGGACCCGGATGGGACGCCTGCACCGGGCTGGGGAGCCCGCACGGCGACAAGATCCTGGGCGCGGTGTCGGCGGCGTCCTCAGGGCCCTAGGCCGACCAGGCGCTCGCTGAGCTCCCGCAGGCGACGGCGCGAATCCGGGTCATACGCCTGGGGGTGCGCCCGCGCCTCGGTCTGCCCGTCGAAGTAGCGGCCCGTGACCCCGTCGAGCTCGGCGTCTGCCGCCAGCCTCATGGTCGCGTCCAGCCCCTCCTCCAGGGTGCTGATGGCGCTGCCGCGAGCGTCCATGACGATCTTGGTTGGCATGTAGCTCGCCGGGTGCAGGCAGTTGACGGTGACCCCTGCGTCACGAAGCTCGGTGGCGAGGTCGAACGTGAACATCACCTGGGCGAGCTTGCTCTGGCAGTACGCCCGCGTGCCGTCGTAGGCGCGCTGGAGCATCACGTCCTCGAAGTCGATCGCCGTCTGACCGGCGGAGCTCACGTTGACGATCCGGGCGGGCGCGGACGCCCGCAGCAGCGACGCCAGCCGCCGCGTGAGGAGGAAGTGGGCCAGGTAGTTCACCGCGAAGCGCAGCTCGTGGCCGTCGCGGCTCTCCATCCGCCGGCCGCCGCCGGGCAGCGTGGAGCCGATCCCCGCGTTGTTGACCAGCACGTCGATCCGGTCTTGATCGCGCTCGATCCGCTCGGCCAGGTCGCCCACCTCCTGGAGCGATGAGAAGTCGGCCCGGTAGGTGCGCAGCTTCTGGTTCCCGCTCTCGGCGCGGATGCCGTCGGCGGCCTCGGCCAGGCGCGCGTCGTCTCGGCCGTGGATGAGCAGCGTGGCCCCGTCCTTCGCCAGCTCGCCCGCCAGGCCCCGGCCAAGACCGTCGGTCGCCCCTGTGACCAGGATCACCTGCTCTGCCGCGGGTCGCATCGGGCCTGTTTACCAGCAATAGGCTGCAGCAGAGCGAATGATCGCCAGCGGGCCGAGCAGCGGTGCGGGCAACCCGTTTGTCCGCCGGACCCTGCTCCATCTCGCACCCCATCCGGACGATGAGGTGACGGGCGGCCCCGCGACCATGCTCGAGCTCCAGGCGAGCGGCCATCGGGTCGTCAACGTCGCCTGCGGCCTGGGGCGGCCGGAGGATCACGAGCGCCGTGAGGCAGAGGTCCGGGAGTCCTGTCGCCGCGCCGGGTTCGAGCTGATCGTCCCGAGTCCCCCGGTTGCGATCGGCTCGGACGACGACCTCGAGGCGGCTCAGGTGGAGCTGGCCGGGCTGATCTCGGCGCTCGTTTTGCGGGAGTCGGTCGACATCGTGTTCTCCCCGAGCCCCCACGACCGCCACCCCGGTCACGAGGTGGTTGGCCGTGCGGCGCTCGACGCCCTGTCGCCGCTCAAGGACGCCTCGCCGGCGTGGTGGATGTGGGGGCTGTGGGCGGACCTGCCGTTCCCGACCCTGATCGCCTATTTCGGCGCCGAGCGCCTGCGCCAGATCCTGGACGCACTCGACGCCCACACCGGCGAGCTGGAGCGAAACGACTACCGCCGGCTCGTGAAAGGCCGGGCCGAGGCCAACGCCGTCCTTGGCCCCGAGCGAGTGTTCGGCTTCGGCGGCCCGGGTCGCCCGGGAGACCTCGCGGAGCTGGTGACCGAGGCCGTCTTCAAGGACGGGGACTGGCGCATGGGCACGCCCAGGCTGCTGGACCCGCGCCAGCCCCTGGTGGAGCCGACGCCCGAGCCGCTCTCGGCGTGGTTGACGGAGCCGAGCCTGACGCAGCGCTTCGGGCCGCCGCGCCCCTGAGCTGGCCGTGTAGCTTGGCGGCATCGCCCCGACCGCGCGGACCCTCACACAGCGCGAGCTGAACCGGGCGTTGCTCGCCCGCCAGCTCCTGCTCGAGCGGGCGCGAACGCCGCTGCCCCGGGCACTCGAGCGTGTCGGTGGCCTGCAGGCCCAATACGCCCCCTCGATGTACATCGGGCTTTGGTCGAGGGTCGAGGGGTTCCAGCGCGACGATCTGACGCGGGCGCTCGAGCGGCGAGCGGTCGTCCAGGGAACGCTGATGCGCTCGACGATCCACCTCGCCTCCGCGGGCGACTACTGGCCGTTCGCGCTGGCCATCCTGCCCCGCCGCAGGGAGGGGTGGCTGCGGACCCACCGCGGGGCCCCGAGCGCGCGCCAGATGGCGGCGCTCGCCAGGCGCCTGCGGCCCCGGCTCGCCGACGGGCCGCTGCGCCGCGCCGAGATCGACCGGCTCCTCGGCAAGGGAAGCGCGGTGACGAACGGCGTCGGTTTGTGGCTGGAGCTCGTCCGGGCGCCGCCGTCGGGCACCTGGGAGCGACGCCGGGCCGACCTGTACGCGGCGGCCGAGGAGTGGCTGGGACCGGCGGAGGTGACCCCCCAGGAAGCCACCGAGCTTCTGGTGCGCCGCTATCTGGGCGGCTTCGGCCCGGCCTCGCGAAGCGAGATCGCCGACTGGGCCGGGCTGCGGCCGAACGAGATCGCGCCCGCGCTCGAGCGCCTTCGCCTGCGCCGCTTCCGCGCCGAGGACGGCGAGGAGCTGCTCGACCTTCCCCGCGCGCCCCTACCCGATCCCGAGACTCCCGCGCCCGCGCGGTTCCTCCCGGTCTGGGACGCGACCCTGCTGGCGCACGCCAGGCGAACCGGGATCCTGCCGGAGCGCTACCGGCCGGCCGTCTTCAACACCAAGACCCCCCACTCGGTGCACACGTTCCTGGTCGACGGCGAGGTGGCCGGGACCTGGAAGTACGAGAAGGGACGGGTGCGGCTGAAGCCATTCGGGCGCCTCACCGCGGCGGCGCGGCGCGAGCTGGACGTGGAGGCCGAGCGGCTGGCCGCGTTTCACTCGTGAGGGGCGACGGCTCCGGGTTTCCGTTCGGCTAACTCGTCTGCATCTCTCGGTCCTCGCAGAACGAGCGCAAGGACGCGGCGAACCTCTCGCTGGCGGTCGGCTTTACTTCGTCCGATATCACCGTCGCTCGCGGAAACGCGGCGGCAGCGTCGGTGAATCCTTCCGGCGTGAACATGATGCAGCCGTCGTGCCTGCTGAAGAGCAAAGGCGCCTCGAGATCCTCCAGGAGCTCTCCGAAGGGCCGCTCGGCGGAGGTCACGCCGTTGTAGTAGCCCACGGCGATCTGCGTGGGCACTCGCCGCACCCAGCGCTCGGCGAGCTCGTCGTCGTATCCGCCGCGCGAGACCTGGGTGAGGTGGCGAGCGAACGTCCGATAGTCGATCCGCGCCACCTGCATGAACGCCTCGTAGACGGAAGGGTTGATCGGCGGGCGCCCTCCTTCGAGCCGGTGAGACAGACAGGCGTGACCGAGCGCCAACCCGACTATGGACTCCGGTCGCTCGCTCGCAAGGGCAGCGGCGGTCCCAACGCCGAATTCGTCCGCCACGACCGTGCACCGATCCCAGCCCAACCGGTCGAGCTCGTCCAAGCCCCGCTTCGCCACCACCTCGCGGGTCAGCTCCGCCGCCGCAGGCTCATCTCCAACGCCGGGCGCATCGAAGGTCGCAACCTCCGCCCAGCTTTGGAGCAGTGGCTTGATCCGCCACTCCAGCTCCGATAGCCAGGGCACGAGAAGCAACCGGTGCCTACCCATTCCGAGGCGCAGCATAGATCGGTCGTCGCTAACTTCCCTTCGATGGGTAGCCCCCAGAGCGTCCGGCCGCCCGGCCGCCCTCCCGCCGCCACCCGCGAGGAGGTGCTGGCGGCGGCCATGCGTCGCTACCTGCGGGGCCGGCGGGTCGACCTCAGGGCGATCGCCAACGAGCTCGGCCTCGGGCGGGCGACGATCTACCGCTGGTTCGGCTCGCGCGAGAAGCTGATCGGCGAGGTGCTCTTCGAAGCGGCCGAGCCGCTGCTCGCCGACGCGCGCGCGAAGGCCCGGGGGCGGGGCGGCACGGCGCTCCTCGACACCTTCGACCGCTTCAATCGCAGCCTCGCCGACGCTCCCGCCCTGCGTCACTTCGTCGAGGCCGAGCGCGACGCCGCCCTGCGGATCATCACCTCCGGCGCCGGAACTCTCCAGCCGCGGATCGTCGCCAGCATCGCCGGGCTGATCGAGGAGGAGGTCCGTGCCGGCAGGTACGAGCCTCCCGTCGAGCACGTCGACGCTCGCCTACGCGATCGTCAAACTGGCCGAGGCGTTCCTGTTCAACGACGCCGTCGCCGGCATACGTGGCGACGTCGACCGCCTGAGGGAGGTCGAGGCCGCGCTGCTCGGCGTTCCGGCGCCGAGGAAGCGGCGCTGAGGCTCGGGTGGGGAGGGGGCGGTGCGGCCGTCCGCCTAGGTAGGGCTCGTGCCCCGGACGAAGAGGTGGCGAATCCCGCGCCGGGCCCTCACCGCGACGACGATGTCCTTCTCGCCGAAGCCGGGGCCGGACGACTCCCGTCCGGGCCAGGAGCCGTAGCGGATCGGATCCTCGATCTGCATGTGGGCGCGCTCGTGCCACGTCCGGACGCGGCCCTCGTCGTGGGCGACCCATCCCTGGGGCCGGTCGATCCGCTTCACCCGCGCCAGGCCGTCTCCGAACTCATGCGTCGTCCCCTGGGGCGAGTCTCCCGAGTCGAGCCGGGCGAGCGACTCGGGGTTGAGCAGGAAGAGCGTGTTGAGGGTTCGCCCGCCGGGCCGAAGCAGCCGGCCGATCTCCATCAGGTAGTTCTCGGCCACCTCGGGGAGCAGGTGGGTGAAGAGCGAGTTGGAGAACACGAAGTCGAATGACGCGGCCCTGAACGGGAATCGGAACTCGGCGGCGTCGAGGGGTCGGACGCGCCTGAACTTGAAGTTGTCGAGCTGCCGCCCGATGTACTTTCGGCAGATCTTGATCGAGCGCTTGTGGATGTCGACGCCGACGTAGCTCCCCCGCTCGTCGAGGTAGCCGGCGAGCGCAACCGCGAACCGCCCCACTCCACAGCCGAGGTCGAGCACCCGATGATGGGGTTGCAGGCCGCGGGACGCCGCGGTGTCCAGGAAGCGCCCGCCAGCCGCCGTGTAGCTGCGGCTTCGAGCGTAGTCAGGAAGGAGGTGCTGGGGAGGGACCAGCTCTTCGATGCTTGGCATTCGCGGCCGTAGGCTAAGGGGTCAACGCGGATTGCCGCCGCCCCTCGGCGGCGGGGCTTGACAGGTGACCAAACAGTCACGTATGATCCGCGGCATGGACGCGGTGTTCAGGGCCCTCGCCGACCCAACGCGCCGGAGCCTGCTCGACCAGCTGTTCAGGCAGGACGGGCAGACGCTCAGCGCGCTGGAGGGGCGGCTGCCCATGACGCGCTTCGGCGTGATGAAGCACCTGCGGGTGCTCCAGGAGGCTGGCCTCGTGACCACCAAGCGGCGCGGTCGCGAGAAGCTCCACTTCCTGAACCCCGTCCCCATCCGGCTCGTCCACGACAGGTGGGTGAGCAAATACGCCGAGCCCTGGGCCGCGACGCTCAGCGGGCTCAAGAAGAGCATCGAGGAGGAAGTCATGGAGAAGGTTTTCGAGATCTACATCAAGACGACGCCGGAGCGCCTCTGGGAGGCGATCACGGACCCCGAGATGAGGGCCAGGTACAGCTTCGGCGTCCAGACCAACTCGGACTGGACGCCCGGCTCCGGCTACACGGCCTCGGTCCCCGGGGTCATCGAGATCGCGACGGGTGAGAACCTGGAGGTCGATCCGCCGCGCCGGCTCGTCCAGAGCTTCACCGCGCTGTGGAGCGACGACGTGAAGGCCGCTGGGACCTCGAGGGTCACCTGGGAGATCGAGCCGGTCGGCGATTCATGCCAGCTGACCGTCACGGCCGACCAGCTCCCCGAGGACGCCCACCCCGAGCTCTACGGAGGCTGGCCGCAGATCCTCTCCGGCCTCAAGACCCTGCTGGAGACCGGGGAGTCGCTCACGACGCCCGGCTCGCTGCGCTATTCGGGAGCCTCCGAAGCGGCTGCCTGACGTACCATGCCTCCTCCCAGTGGGCTACGCGGAAGTCAGGCTGCCGAGCGGTGACATCTTCACGGTGGAGGGGAGCTTGGACGAGGTCGAGAAGAAGCTCTCGGATGCCGCTCGATCAGGTCAAGCCCGGCTGGCTTGGTTCAAGGAGCAGGGCACCGAGAGCTCCGTCGGCATCAACCCTGCGCACGTCGCCGCTCTGAGGGCCAGCGAGGCCTCGGACTGAGAGGCTCGCAACGTCCGAAACCGTGGCGAGCTGCTCGCCCCGCGGAATTCGAGAACGATGTGATCGTGCGTAGGGTGCATGGCGATGTCAACGAGCAGAAGGGAGTGCCAATGCCCGAGCGAAACGGATATCTGCCCGGCGTCCCGTGCTGGATCGACACCAGCCAGCCCGATCCGGACGCCGCGGTGACCTTCTACGGCGGCCTCTTCGGATGGGAGTTCGAGGACGTGATGCCGCCGGGTTCAGACGGCAAGTACCTCATCGGCCGCATCCGCGGCGGCGATGTCGCCGCCGTCGGCTCGGTGCCCGAGGGCGCTCCGCCCGCGGCGATGTGGAACACCTACGTCTGGGTCGAGAGCGCCGACGAGACCGCGTCGAAGGTTCAAGATGCCGGCGGAAGCGTCGTGATGGAGCCCTTCGACGTCATGGACGCGGGCCGGATGGCGGTGTTCACGGATCCCGAAGGAGCCGCGTTCTGCGTCTGGCAGGCGAAGGAGCACAAGGGCGCGCGGATCGTCAACGAGAACGGCTCGTTGAACTTCAACGGCCTGAACACCCGCGACGCCGAAGGCGCGAGGTCCTTCTACGGCTCGGTGTTCGGCTGGCGGACGCTCTCCCTGGGCGGCGGGGCCGGGATGTGGACGTTGCCCGGCTACGGCGACTACCTCGAGCGCGACAACCCCGACCTCCGCAAGCAGATGGCCGAGGTGAGCGCGCCCGAGGGCTTCGAAGACGTCGTCGCCTCCATCAACCCGATCACGGACGACCAGCCCGATGTCCCCGCGCACTGGAACGTCACCTTCGCGGTCGACGATGCGGACGCGACGGCGGATCGAGCGGCGGAGCTGGGTGGCCAGGTGATCGTCCCGCCGCTCGATGCCCCCTGGGTGAGGATGACCGTGATCGCCGATCCGCAGGGCGCGATCTTCACCGCGAACAAGTTCGTCCCGGAGAACAGGGACCTCGGCGGCTAGGCCCGACGCGCATCACTGATATGCGAGCGCCGTGAGGCGCTCGAAGCGGAGCACCCCCTCGGCCCGGTCAGGATCGGTGCGCCGGGCGGCGTCGACGGTGACCACGAGCTCGCGGGGATTGCCGAGTCGCCTGATCGTCTCGGTGACGTCCATCGACACGTTGATCGGGGTCAGGTGGTGTGGGGGGCGTTGATCGAATGAGCTGACCGGCCCCCGATCCCAGTCGCAGTGGCCCTCTCCGCCCCAGCATTCGGTGGGAGCAAAGACCGTGAACGACCCCGCGAACCGGTCGTCGTCTCGGCCGGCATCGAGGGAGGCCTCGTCGGCGTTGATGTAGACGAAGGCGGTAAACGAGCCTTCATCGCGGTGGACGTTGAGAAACTCGAGGTCGAGTCGACTGACCGTGGCGAAGTCAACTGGCAATCGAAGTCGGCGTCGGGGTCGTCCAGCGCTGCATCAGGCCGGCCCTTCCGCGCTGGCGCTCTGCGCCGCGTACTCGTATCCGAGCTCCTTCACGTCGAGAACCTCACGGACCTTCATCGAGGGCTCCCGGGCAAAGGTCATCGGCTCGCCGAGGGTCCGGTGGCCCGGTCGAGCCCCGGGGTTCCTGTGCTGCCAGATCCGCCACAGCCGGTCGACCATCGAATGATGGGCCCAAAACAGCGGATCGTAGGCTGCCCAATTGGCATCGCTCATCTCTCCGCCGACCCAGACGTGGACGTTGTCGTGAACTCGCCAGCAACGCTGCATGAACTGCGAGTAGGAAGGGGAGGACATCATCCACTCCCAAGCGCCACCGGTGGTTCCCGGGAACTGAGCCTCCCGAAGCGGCGGCGGCAAGGGCGCCGGGAAGGCTGGCGGCGTCGGTGCTCCTGGATCACGATGCGTCTTGCGTGGCCAGCCTGGCTGCCGGGGAGTGCCCAGCGGCCGAATCGGAGCGCTCGCCAGGACGTTGGCGGTGCCCCCAACCCGTCGGCGCTCATAGGCCGGCGGGATCCCGGGCTCGTCCATCCAGTTCCACCACGGAATCGTCACCTTCGGGTCGATGTCCTGAAGGGCGAGCTCGAAGTGGTAGAGATAGCCCCGGTGCCAGGGGAGAAACAGCTCGTTGTGGTGCTGGCAGATTCCCAGTGGAACCCCATGCCATCCGGCGAAGAACTGGTATCCGCGGTTGTCATGCCGGTCAAGCGCCGCCTTGATCGTCCTCCTGAGACGAGTCACCTCGGGGCGCGTCAACTGGGAAACGCTCTGGCGCACCTTCAAGGTCGCCTGTCGTTCGCCCGACCGAGTGTGAACCTGGAGGGTCACTTTGGCCTCCGCGACCCCTCCTTAGCCCTACCCTTGCGGACTCCTCGCCGAGGGCTCGCGGCACGACCCGACCTCGCGCGGGACACCTGCATCAAGGCGAAGCCGCCGGCCGTCGCCGCGACCGGCGCCATGCTGAGCGCCATCTCCTCGATGGGGATGCCGGCGATGTGGGCGACCTCGAAGACCGTGGTGCGAGCCTATCCGCACCCAAGTGCGAGCACAACCGCCCGTCTGTCGGGGGGATTCTCGAACCCTCGACTCCTAGGCGAGCTCCGGGCGCTGCTCGGACCGGAACGCTAGTTGCTGCGAGTCGTTTCGGCGCCCTCGACTCGATAGATCGGCCACTCGCCCGGGTACGCCTTTCAGCTCGCGCGTTCCGCGCTCCGAGAACTCGATGCCGGAGCCGACGACGAGATCCTTGACGGTGCCGGACACCCAGACCTCTCCGGCGCGCGCCAAGGCGCCGACCCGTGCGCCGATGTGCACGGCCATCCCCGCCACGTCGTCCCCCACCACCTCGCACTCGCCAGTGTGCACGCCGGCACGAATCTCGATCCCGAGGGATCCCGCGCCCGCGACTATCGCCTGGGCGCATTCGATGGCACGCGCAGGCCCTTCAAACGTGGCGAGGAAGCCGTCCCCGGTCGTCTTGATCTCTCGGCCCCCATGGCGCTTTAGCTCGGCGCGGATCAGGGCGTCGTGGCGCTCGAGGAGCTCGCGCCAGCTTCGGTCCCCCAGCTTGGCGAGCTGCTCGGTTGACTCGACGATGTCCGTGAACAGCACGGTGAGCAGCCTGCGGTCGGGCTCCGGCGCATGGCGGGTCCCGGTCAGAAATGCCTCGACCTCATCCAGAAGCAGATCGACGTCGCCGGCGAACGGGAAGTGGTCCTCGCCCGGAAGCTCCACGAGTCGCGCACCGGGAATGCTCTCGGCGACGAAGCGCGCGCCTTCGACCGGCCACAGGAAGTCTCCGCTGCGGTGGAGCACGAGGGTCGGCGCGGAGATCGCCGGGAGCACGTCGCGGATGTCGATCTCGGCCGCGAGCCGAACGACGGCCTTCGCCATCGCGGGGCTCGCGGCTACGCGCTGGTAATGGGCCCACCAGCGCGCGAACTCAGGGTCGGCGGCGACGCTCGGCGCATAGACGTCGAGCCACACTCCCTGGCCCCACTCGGCGTCGATCATCTCAGCCGCGGCCTCGACCTGATCCCACTCAGGGGCCCATGGGTAGTCATCGGTTGCCGACCCCCTCGCGTAGGAGCCGTACATGACCAGAGCCTGGGTGCGATCGGTGTGCGTTGCGGCGAACAGGGCGCTCATCGGAGCGCCCTCGGAGATTCCGAACAGCGCTGGCCGCTCGGCGCCCGCGGCATCGAGGACCGCCGTCAGATCCTCCATCCGATGCTCGAGCGTCTGGGGGCCGTCGATCGGATCCGACAGGCCCGTCCCGGGCTTGTCGAACGAGATCACCCGCGCAAATCTCGCCAGCCGCCGAACAGCACGCTCGACCGCGGGCAGCTCGAACCCGGCCTCCAGGTGTGAGACGAACCCTGGTGCCAGCACGAGGTCGATTGGGCCGTCACCGGTCAGCGAATAGGCCACATTGAGGCCACGGCTCTTCGCGTAGGCGATCTCCAGTTCCATTTTTCGGCGCGGCGAACGCCGCTATCCGGAAGCGGCGGGCCCGATCGCTTGAAGGTACGCGGCCGTGTCGACGAAGACCTCGACGGAGACGATCTTCTGATCCATCAACGTGGCTTCCTCATCGTTCAGGCGTTGCCAGTGAATGAATCGAAGGGCGATCTCGTCCCCGGTTTGGGCTGAGCGTGCCCGCCAGGTCCCGAGCACGATCAGGCGATCCCCGACCCGCAGGAACTCTTCCGGATCGGGATATGGATTCTCGAACAGCTCCGCAACCGTGGTCCAGAACTCCAACGCCGCGAACGCCCCGTCGTAGGTGCCCCCCGACGGCAGCGTCGCCGGGAAGATGAACTTGGCGTCGGGTTCGAAGCGGTCCATGAACGCCGGATCGCCCTCGCGAAACATGCGGTAGCCCTCGCGTACCCACTCGATCTCCGCCTCGCTCAGCCCGTACGGCATCTGGCCCCGGACCATAACGCCTCCTACTCAGCCGGTTTCAGGGCCAGAGCGCGATACTGCGCGGGCGGTGTCGCAGGAGAACGTGGAGATCGTTCGGGAGGCCTTCGAGGCGTTCCTGGGAGGGGACCAGGAAAAGTCAGCACAGCTGGTCGATCCCGAGGTCGAGTTCCTCGGCACCGTCGGCGGGCTTCAAGAGGGCCAGATAGCCCACGGTCAGTCCGAGATCGACCAGAAGTTCGAGGCTGAGGATCTGGAGGCGTGGGAAGAGCGCCGCCTGGAGCCAGAGGAGTTCATCGACGCTGGCGACGACGTCGTTGTGCTCTTGCACGAATACCGGCGCGGTAGAGGCAGCGGAGTCGAGCTGGAAAGCAAGACGGCAGTTGTCATTGCGGTGAGTGGAGGACGGGTGGTCCGCATCCAGGGCTATATGGATCGGGGCGCGGCCCTCCAAGCCGCGGGGCTGTCGGAGTAGCGCTCCGGCCGGTCCGTTGCTACTCGGCGAGCGTCTCGCCGGAGCCGCCCAACTCTTCGGGGAAGTCCTTGAGCTTGGGGAGGCCATCCTTCATGGGCAGCACGGTCGACTCGTAGTTGACGTGCACCCCGGGTGCAAACGGAAAATCAGGGATCGTCGCCGCGTAGACGTCGACCAAGCCCCACTGCGGGTGCCGCGTCAGCACGTGGCCGCCGCACGCCTTGCACCACTGCCGGTAGCTCCGCTCGTTCTGGTTGTACTCGCCGATTTGGTCTTCTCCCTGGGTCACCTCGACCGCCTCGGCCTTCCAGAGCGTGAATGCGTTGACCGGGCCGGCGGACCAGCTCCGACAGGCGGCGCAATGGCAATAGCCGGCGCCCTCCGGATCGCCCGTGACGGCAATCGTGACAGCGCCGCAGTAGCACTGCCCTTCGTAGGTCTTTTCATCCTGGCCCATGAGTTCTCCCTTCGCTCGAATGCAACGGCTGCCGCCGCCGGCGGTTTCGTCGAGTGGAGCTAGGGGGACTCGAACCCCCGACCTCCTGGGTGCGATCCAGGCGCTCTCCCAACTGAGCTATAGCCCCAGGGTTGATGCCGGACGACTATAGCCAGCGACGTCGAAGCTCGACGGATCCGGCGGCGGATCGGCGAGAATGGCCGTGGATGGCACATGGCCTCACGCATACGCGATCTCGCAACTCGTCCCGGTCTGCACGATGACAACCGTGTCTCGTTCATCGCCAGGCGTGGTGCTGCCGATCTAAGCTGATGGGTGCCAGCGTGAGCTTTCGGGGCCGCCTCACTCTCTTTTTCCTGCTGATCGTCGTCTTGCCGATGATCGCCGTCGCCGTGCTCGTGAAGCAGGTGACCAGCGAGTCGGGGAGCGCCAAGGCGGACGCGCGGCTGGCGGCGGGCTTGGACGCGGCGCTCTCGGTGTACCGGGATGACGCCTCCGCTGCGGCGCGGGCCGCGAAGCGCTTCGCGAACGAGCCCGCGGTGGGCGCGGCGCTTCGCTCGGGCGATCCGGCGCGGATCGAGGGCACGGCTCGCAGCCTGGCGGGGCAGAGCGGGATCCAGTCGCTCGTGATCCGCGGTCCGAGCGGGCACCGGGTGGCGAGGGTCGGACCAGGCGGCGCCGTCGCCACCTACGAGCTCAACCTCACCGACCCCAGCGGCAGCGTCGGTTCGCTCACGGCATCCACGACGACGGCGTCCGGCTATCTCGACGACGTGCGTCATCTGACCGGACGCGACGGAACGGTGGTGGGCGCCGGCGGGCCGGTCTCCTCGACCCTGACGGTGAAGGGCGCGAACCTGCCGCCAAGCGGGCACTCCGGTGACGTCGAGGTTGCCGGGGACAACCTGCGGGCCGCGACGGCCGACCTACCCGGTCCCGGGAACCTTCAGCTCTCGCTGTTCGGCCCGGTGGAGTCGGGCGGCTTCTTCTCCTCGAGCCCCGTGGTCGTCGCCGCCCTCGTGGTGTTCTTCGCCATCGCCGTGGTCTTCGTGGCCATGCTTCTGCGCATGCTCGGTGGGCAGGTGCGGTCGATGCTCGACGCGGCGCGGGGCATCGGCGAGGGTGACTTCAGCCGCAAGGTGCCGGTGCTCGGAGACGACGAGATGGCGGGCCTGGCCAGCGAGTTCAACAAGATGAGCGACCGCCTCAGCGCCCAGATGCAGGAGTTGCGCCGCCAGCAGGTGGAGGTCGACCGGTCGGTGCGACGAATCGGCGAGGCGTTCGCCTCCGGCCTCGATCGCCAAGGTCTGCTCAAGGTGGTCGTCGAGACGGCGCTGGGGGCGTGCGGGGCGCAGTACGGGACGATCGCGCTGAGCGGCCGTGATGGAGCGGAGGCCGAGGCAGGGGAGCCGTCGGAGGCGATCCGGGACCTCGCGGGCGCCGCCGAGGTGGATGCGCTCCAAGACGACGAGCTCGTCTCTGCGCAGCGCAACGGCGTCTTCGCTCTGGCGAGCCCGCTCCGGCAGATGAGCGAGCCGCCGGCGAACGTGGGGGTGATGACCGTAGCCCGGCGGGGCGAGCCGTTCACCGCCGCCCAGCGCGAGGTCTTCCTCTACCTCGTCGGACAGGTGTCGTCGTCGATCGAGAACATCGCCCTGCACGAGCTGGTCTCGGAGCAGGCGGTGACCGATGAGCTCACCGGGCTCTCCAACAACCGGCGCTTCCGGGAGCTGATCTCGAAGGAGGCGGCCCGGGCCGAGCGCTTCGGCCATGAGTTGTCGCTGATCATGCTCGACATCGACGACTTCAAGCAGATCAACGACACCTACGGCCACCTGCAGGGCGACGAGGTTCTGCGCATGGTGGGCCGCGTCCTCCATCTCGAGTCTCGCGGCGTCGACGAGCCCGCGCGGTACGGCGGCGAGGAGTTCGCCGTCGCCCTGCCGGAGACCGGGCTCGACGGCGCGCTCGAGCTCGCGGAGCGGATTCGCGTCCGGATCGAGGCCGAGGACGTGTCGCGCGGCGACGGCGCCGGGGCCGTGAGAGTCACCGCGAGCGTCGGGGCGGCCTCCATGCCCGGCTCCGCCGACGGCGGGGAAGCGTTGATCGCCGCGGCCGACGCGGCGCTGTACGAGGCGAAGCGCGCGGGGAAGAACAGGGTGGTCGCGCGGAGCACCGGCCGCGGGCCGTTCCTGAGCTCGGCGAGCCGTAAGCCGAACCTGAAACCAGGTACGACCGCCCGCAATTCGGGTACCGGCGACCATGCAGGAAAGCGTGCCGGCATGCCCAGGACAGGGCAGTAGTCTTTTTCCCGATAGCGATGGGAATCCTCGACGAAGCGATTCGCGAGCACCTCGAGTTGAAGCGCCAGCGCGGCGCCACCGACTCGGAGCTTCAGCGCCTCGAGGACGAGGCGTTCGGGCCGCCGACCCGGCCCGGCGAGCCTGACTTCCCCGAGCACGAGGGCGAGGCAGCGGAGCAGTCAGGCAACGGCGTCGCGCATGAGGGCGCCGTCGCCGAGCCCCCCGCCGCGCCGGAGGCGCCGGTCGCGCCGCCGTCCGAAGGCGAGCACGCCGAAGCCTGAGCCGGCCGTCGAGGCCGCCTGAGGAGACCGCGGAAGAGCCGCTGCCCGGCGAAGGCCCGCAGGCCGAGTCCTCAAGCGAGCCGGCCGCGCCGCCGGCCGACGAGGCCGCCGGCCGAGGCCGAGACGGCGATCTACGACCAGACTGTCGAGGCGGAGCCGCAGCTCGGCGAGCTCGACCTGGAGCCGACCGAGGAGGGACCCCCGCCAGACGAGCCCCCGATCGAGACGCTCGACACGGTCGAGCATGCGCTGCCGGAGCAGGAGGGCCGACGCCGCAGGAGGCTCCGCCGTCGGAGGAGCCCGGCCCCGAGCCGGCCGAGGAGCTCCAGCCCTCGGAGGAGGAGCCAGGGGCCGCGTCCGAGGAGGACGAGACGTCAGCTGAGGGCGAGCCCGAAGACGAGGAGGACGTCCTCGCCGACACGCCCGAGTTCCTCAAGGACGCTCCCGAAGACGACGAGCTGTGGTTCGAGCAGGGCAAGCCCAAGGATTTTGATTTTTAGCCTGCTTCTAGTGGGGACTAGACGTAGCCGCGGGTCTGGGCGGCCTCGACGACTCGCTCGATCCCGACCAGGTAGGCGGCCTCGCGCAGGTCGATGCCCTCTTCGCGGGCGCGCGCCGAGACCTCGCGATAGGCGCGGCGCATGATCGTGCCCAGCTTGTCGTTCACCTCGCGCTCGTCCCAGCGGAAGTGCTGGAGGTTCTGCACCCACTCGAAGTAGGAGACGACGACGCCGCCGGCGTTCGCCATCACGTCGGGGATGATGTAGACGTCCTGGTCACGGAGGATCTGGTCGGCCGCGGGCGTGGTGGGGCTGTTCGCGCCCTCGACGATCACCTTGCACTGCATGCGGGCGGCGTTTCCCTCGTGGATCATGCCGCCGAGCGCCGCCGGGATGAAGACGTCGCACGGGACGGCGACCAGGTCGTCGGGATCGATCTTCTCGGCTCCCGGAACGTCGGCGATCTTGCCGCCGGCGGCGATGTGGTCCTGCAGCGCGTTGGCGTCGATCCCGCCGTCGCTTCGGATCGCTCCGTTGGCGTCGGAGACGGCGACCATCTTGGCGCCGAGCTGCTGCATGATCCGCGCCGCCCAGGAGCCGACGTTGCCGAAGCCCTGGACGACGAAGGTGGTGTCGGCCGGGCTGAGACCGAGGTGCGGCGCCGCCTCGCGAAACATGTACACGCAGCCGCGGCCGGTCGCCGCCTCGCGACCGTAGGAGCCCTCGAGGGCGATCGGCTTGCCGGTGCAGATCGCCGGCGTGTGGCCGTGCAGCTTCCCGTACTCGTCCATCATCCAGGCCATCACCTGGGCGTTGGTGTTGACGTCCGGCGCCGGGATGTCGCGGGTTGGCCCGAGCACCTTCTCGACCTTGTCCATGAAGGAGCGCGTGATCTTCTGGAGCTCGGAGCGCTCGAGCTGCTCGGCGGGACAGTTGACGCCGCCCTTGGCGCCGCCGAACGGCACCCCGGCGACCGCGGTCTTCCAGGTCATCAGGGAGGCCAGCGCCCGGATCTCGTCGACGTCGACCTCGGGGTGGAAGCGGACGCCGCCCTTGTACGGGCCCCGGGCGCCGTTGTGCTGAATGCGGTACCCCGAGTAGACGTGGATCTTGCCGTCGGAGAGCTTCACCGGGATCTGCACGGTGACCTCCCGGTAGGGCGTCCAGAACACGACCCGTAGGTCGTCGGCGAGCTTCAGGCGGTCGGCCGCCATCTCGAAGTAGTGGCGGACGATGTCGAGGTTCGACACCTCGGCCCGCTGCCCCGGCTTCACTCCGCCGGCGGCCACCGCCGCGGCCTCGGCCTCCTCGACCGCCTGCGGCGACTTGTCGGGCTGCTCCCGCTCGCCTACCGGCGTCTCGGTCTCCGTCTTCGCCATCCCAACCTCCGAAATCGGCTCCTTACCAGGTCATCCTCGCACAAGCTTGCCCTCGGGGCGAGCCGCGCCGAGACCCCACGCTGGCAGCCGGCACGTGCCTCCGGCAGGCGCACGCACGGGCCTAGAATGCCCTGCACGGGGCCATAGCTCAGTTGGGAGAGCGCGTGGTTTGCAACGCACGAGGTCGCGGGTTCGAGTCCCGCTGGCTCCATCCGAACCGCTCGCCACGAGCCAATAGGAGGTCGCCTTGCAACCGACGCAGGATCAGAAAGCCGCAGAGTTCCGCGCCCTGCACGAGGGCGCGGCCTTCATCATTCCGAACCCGTGGGACGCCGGGTCGGCCAGGGTCCTGGCGGCGCTCGGGTTCAAGGCCCTGGCGAGCACCAGCTCCGGCTTTGCGTTCACGCTGGGGCGCCTGGACGGGGATGCCACGCTCGATCAGGTCGTCGAGCACGCCCGGGCGCTCGATCAGGCAACGAGCCTTCCAGTCTCCGTCGATCTGGAGAATGGCCATGCGCCCGAGCCCGAGAACGCCGCGCTGGCCATCACCCGGGTCGCCGAGGCCGGGGCCGTCGGGGGGTCGATCGAGGACTACGACCCCGAGGGCAGGATCTACGAGCTCGACCACGCGGTGGAGCGAGTGGCCGCGGCCTCCGAGGCGGCCAGGCGTCTGAGCTTTCCGTTCACGCTCACGGCGCGAGCCGAGAATCACATTCGCGGGAACCCCGACCTCGACGACACCATCGCCCGCCTGGTGGCCTACGAGGGGGCCGGCGCCGACGTGCTGTACGCGCCGGGACTGCGGAGCGGCGATGAGATCAGAGCGGTGTGCGAGGCCACGGCCAAGCCCGTCAACGTGCTCGCCCATCCAGGCTTGTCGATGAGCGAGATCGTCGACGCCGGCGGCCGGCGGATCAGCGTCGGGGGCGGGCTGACCTGGGTGGCGGTCGGCGCGATGGCGGCCGCCGCGAAGCAGATCCGCGACGACGGCGACTTCTCCTCGCTCGCCGCGCCAGACCCGTTCGACGAGTGGCTCGCCGGCTGAGTCAGGCTCCGTCAGCCCTCCACGGCCCGCGCGCCCGCGCGCAAGAGCGCCGGCACCTGGTCGAGGGGATTGGGCGTGTCGAGGAGGACGACGCCGAGCTCGTGGCCATTGCGGCGCCGGGTCGTCACGTAGCAGCGCCCGGCGGCGTCGGTGTAGCCGGTCTTCACCCCGGTGATCCCCTTCATGCCCATGAGGATGAATGGGTTGTTGTTGTAGAGGTCGAGGTAGCCGCCCTTGATGGGGAACGGGAATCGCGCGTGCCGGGCGCCGACCACCCGGCGGATGCGCCGGTTGGCGAGATCGGCGCGGGCCAGGGCCGCGAGGTCGCGGGGGCATGAGTAGTTCCCTTGGTCGAGGATCCCGCTCGGGCTCGAGAAGCGCGAGCAGCGGAGCCCGAGCCGGCGCCTCCAGTCGTTCATGCGCCTGACGAACGCCGGCACGCTGCCGGAGTCGTGTTGGGCCAGGGCGATCGCGGCGTCGTTGCCGGAGACCAGCAGCAACCCGTCGAAGAGGTCGCGCAGCGGCACCTTCTTTCCCTTCGGGAGGACCCCGATTCCCGACCCCTCGTAGGCGAGCGCCTGAGGCGTGATCAGAACCCGCTCGTCGGGGCGGTCGCGCCTGGCGATGATCAGCGCCGTGATCATCTTCGTCAGGCTGGCGATCGGGAGCCTCCGCCCCGGGTCGTGCTGCCACAGCACCCGCCCGCTGTGAACATCGAACAGGATGCCGGCGCGCGGGCGATGCGCGAACTCGACCTTGACCGGCAACGGCCCCACGGGCGCTGGAAGGGTGAATCGAGACTCATGCGCGACAGGCCGCCGCTCGGAGCCCGACCCGAGCGTCGCGGGCTCTGCCGGGGGCGAGGCGGCCCGGGCAGCAGCCGGCGAGGCAGTTCGGCCGCCCGACCCGAGCAGATCGGGATCGACCAGAACCAGGAGGCTGAAGCCCCAGGAGGCGGCCAGCACGATGGCCGCCGCGACGAGCGCGCGCTTGGACACTGCCGCATACGTTTATCCGCTCGGCGGACGCTTTGCGACGGCGGGCGCGTCAGCGAATGGCCCGGTCTCCGTTCCTGCGAGCTAGTCCCCGGGTGGATTTCGCAGCGCACCAAGCACCGCGAGCATGAGCATGACGATGATCAGGAACGAGATGAGCGTGAAGATGTCGACGCCCGACTGAGCGGCGACGGCCGCCGTCATCCCCCCGAACAGCAGGCAGAAGAGTCAGCGCCACCAGAAGGAAGGCGTTACGCACGCTCGGCTCCGGCACACCGGCAGACACACCGACGCATCGTCAGTGCGCCGGCTGCCCGGCACCGATCGAGCGGTAACGGTTCGCGAACAGCTTGATCGCCGCAAGGCCGAAGAGGAAGCCACCGATGTGGGCGAAGTAGGCGATGCCGCCGCCGGTTGTCGACACGTCCGGCGTCGCCAGCTGCCCGATCGCCGGCAGGAACTGGAGCAAGAACCAGATTCCGAGCATGATCACCGCCGGGATCTCGATCAGGGTCACGAAGAAGATGATGAACACCAGCGTCAGCACGCGAGCGCGCGGATAGAGCAGCAGGTAACCGCCCAGCACGCCCGCAATCGCGCCGCTCGCCCCGATCGCCGGCTCGGTGGCGTT
This sequence comes from uncultured Actinomycetes bacterium, assembly GCA_963702805.1. Taxonomy (GTDB): domain Bacteria; phylum Actinomycetota; class Thermoleophilia; order Solirubrobacterales; family 70-9; genus AC-56. Next base: position 454,930 of record CAVPEC010000007.1, read on the forward strand.
CGTGTCCAGGAGCGCCTGCGCGTACGCGGCGACGATCCCGGCCGTCAGGTAGAAGAGCAGGAAGCGCGGCCGGCCCATCGAGTCCTCGACGTTGTTGCCGAAGATCCACAGGAACAGCATGTTGAAGCCGATGTGCAGGATGCCGCCGTGCATGAACATGGAAGTGAAGACGGTCGCCCACCAGGGGGGCGAATCCAGCTGCTGGAACGGCGCGCGGTGCTGATGCGCGAGCTGCTGGGCCTGCTTGTACTGCGAGGTCCCCTGGCACACCACGTCGGCTTGCGACGCCTCGGTTGAGACCACCCCGACGGCGCAGTCCTTGCCCGGATGCGTGAGCCGGTACGGAATCGCTCCGTACTCGAGGGTGTTCTGGTCGCTCTCCGGGACACCGAGCTGGCGGAAGCCCTTGTTGGAGAAGTCACCTGTGGGGAAGTGGAGCTGCCAGGCGAAGACGACGATGTTGGCGGCGATCAGCAGCACCGTGAGGATCGGGAACCGCGCCGTGGGGATGTTGTCCTTGAGCGGGATCAAGGGGTCGCAAGCCTAGTTGGCCGGTCCCACGGCCTTGCGCCCCCAGCCAAACCCCTGCCATCAACCCGAGTGAACCCGTGTAGGGTGGCTCGTGGCAAGGGAATCTATTCAAGGGGGAGACTTGAGATCGAAGGCAATTTGGATTGTCGCGGCTCTCGCTGTCTGCGGCGTGGTCGCGATGGCGGGAATCGCGCTGGCGGATGCTGCGAAGACCAAGGTCACGATTGAGGCTCAGTCGGGCGGCTTCTTCGGCTACGTGCACAGCAGCCGGCAGGAGAGGTGCGAGAACGGCCGCAACGTCGGCCTGTTCAAGCAGCATGGGGACCACCACCGCCTGCGTCATGACACGAAGATCGGCACCGATACCGCTCAGCCCAACGGTCCCGACTCGATGTGGTCGATCAACACCGACAAGCAGGGCAGGTTCTACGCCCACGTCGGCAAGAAGCCCGGCTGCAGGTCGGACTTCAGCAGGACCGTTCACTCCGAGCAGTAGGGAAGAGCCCGTACCCGCCTGCCGCCGAGCTATCGCGGCGGCAGGCGCTTAGGGCCCGGACTGCTGCTCAGGCGGCCGCGCCGGCCTTCGCGCTCGGCGCGATGTTCTGGTTGTGCTGGAACAGGTTCTCCGGGTCGTACTTGTCCTTGAGCTCCACCAGCCGCTCGTACTTGCCGGCGCCGTAGGCGTCGCGGACCCGGTCGTCCTCTGGCGTGAAGTTGAGGTAGACGCCGCCCGTCTCGAACGGACGCATCGCCTCGGAGAGCTCGCGCACCCAGCCGATCACCCGCTCGTCGTCGGCGGGGTCCTCCCAAACCGCCAGCGGATGGGCCATGTACTCGGCGTCTCGGTGCGAGATGGCCGCATCATCTTCGGCGACGGCCTTCACCCCCTGCCCGACGCGGAAGAGCACTGACTGGGTGAACGGCGAGACGGGCGTCCGCGTGTGGTCGACGAAGGTGTCGATCGCGTCGTCGCTCAGCCCGGAGAGGTATTCGCCGCGCCAGTAGTTGCGCAGGCCGGGCGGGTTGCCCGGGTCGAGCATCGCCTGGAACGCGGTGTAGGGCATCGGCCCGATCATGTCGAAGTCGGGGGCGAGGTCCTTGAGCGGCTGCATCACCGGCAGCTCCCTCCTCGGGATCACCCACGTACATCGCCGCCAAGCCGACGATCGGCTTCCCGCGCAGCTGCTCGGGCACGAACTCCTCGGGCGGCCCCGTGAGCACCACGCAGCCGGTCGACAGCTCGTCCGGGGCGTCTTCGACGCGGTCGCGCCAGCCGCGTAGCACCTCCGGTGCCTTCTCCACCGGCCAGCCGGCCAGCCCGGCGAGGACGATTGGCCCCAGCGGGTGGAGGCGGAACTCGAACGTCGTCACGATGCCGAAGTTGCAGCCGCCGCCCTTGATGCCCCAGAAGAGGTCGGGGTTCTCGTCTGCGCTCGCCGTCAGCACTCCGCCGTCGGCGGTCACCACCTCCGCCGAGATCAGGTTGTCGCAGGTGAGTCCGTGCTTCGACGAGGTCCAGCCATAGCCGCCGCCCGTGGTGAAGCCGCCGACGCCGGTCGTGCTCACACGCCCACCAGGCGTGTGCAGACCATGCTCCTGAGTCGCGGCGTCGAACTCGGCCCAGAGGACGCCACCCCCAGCCTTCGCCGTGCGGCGATCGGGATCGACGTCGATCCGCTTCAGGCCGCCGAGGTCGATCAGGATGCCGTCGTCGCAGATGCTCATCCCCGCGACGCTGTGGCCGCCGGAGCGCACCGCGGCGACCAGCTCGTGGTCACGCGCCAGGTTGACGGCAGCAACGACGTCGCCGGTGCTCGCGCAACGGGCGATCACCGCCGGCCGCTTGTCGATCATCCCGTTGAAGACCTTGCGCGCCTCGTCGTAGCCGGGATCGTCCGGCAGGATCACGTCGCCGGTGAAGTCCGCACGCAGCTCGTCGGCGGCGCTCTGCGCCAATGCTTCAGCCATCTCTCCTCCTTGTCGGGTCGATCTCACGGCGATCCTCCAGGCGGAGGCGGCAAAAGTCAATGATCTGGGTCACACAGCAGCCCGGCGGTCCGCGACCTCGCGGGCGCTCTCGTCCGCGTGGTAGGAGCTGCGGACCAGCGGGCCGGCGGCCACCGACTCGAAGCCGAGCCCGTAGGCCGCTTGCTCCAGGGCGGAGAACTCGTCCGGGTGCCAATAGCGCACCACCGGCAGGTGCTGCTCGGTGGGGCGCAGGTACTGGCCCACCGTGAGCACCTGGACGCGGTGCTCGCGGAGGATCCCGAACGCCTCCGTCATCTCCTCGAAGGTCTCGCCGAGTCCGACCATCAGCCCGGACTTCGTCACCACCTCCTCGCCGCCCATCTCCTTGGCCAGCCTCAACACCCGGGCCGAGCGCGTGAAGTCCGAGCCGCGGCGCGCCTTCGGATACAGGCGCGGCACCGTCTCGACGTTGTGGTTGAAGACGTCCGGCTTCTCGTGGATCACCTTCGCCAGCGGCATCTCCTGTCCGCGGAAGTCGGGAGTCAGCACCTCGACGGCACAATCGGGCGCCAGCATCCGGATCGAGCGGATGACTCCGACGAAGGCGCTGGCGCCGTAGTCGGGCAGGTCGTCGCGGTCGACGGAGGTGACCACGGCGTGGCGCAAGCCCATCCGCTTCACGGAGGCGGCGACCCGCATCGGCTCGAGTGGGTCGTTCCAGGTCGGCTTGCCGGTCTGGACGTTGCAAAAGCCGCAGCGGCGCGTGCAGACGTCACCGAGGATCATGAAGGTGGCGGTGCCGCGCTCCCAGCACTCGCCGACGTTCGGGCAGTTGGCCTCCTCGCACACCGTGTGCAGGTTCTGCTCGTGGATCATCGACTTCAGGTGGCGGTAGGTGGGGCCGCCCGGGGCCGGGACCTTGAGCCAGGGTGGCTTGCGCTCCCGGAACGGGCGGCCCTCGGCCACCCGCGTGCCGCCCGGATTGGCCCGCGAGCGCGTCACGTGTAGGGCCGTCGGTTCCATCGCTCCTACCGTAGCGCCGGCGTGGCCCCGGCAAAGGCCTCGACGTCGCCGAGGCGCTCGCTCAGCTCGGCGGCGGTCACCTCCACCACTCGACGCTCATACAGCTCGCCAAAGCGGTCGCGGACGGTGGTCGCGAAGGCATCCATGTCCTGCTCGGCGCCCAGCTCGCGCGCCAGCGAGGTCATTCGGCACGACTCGATTCCGCACGGGACGATCCACTCGAAGGGCTGCAGGTCGTTGTTCACGTTGATCGCGAAGCCGTGCGTGGTGACGCCGCGATTCACGTGCACGCCGATCGAGGCGAGCTTGTGCCGGTCCGGCGTCCAGACGCCGGTCAGCCCATCCACGACCTCGGCTTCCACCTTCCAATCGGACAGGGCCGCGATGATCAGGCGCTCCATGCGGCGGATGTAGTCATGCACGTCGTCGCCGTAGGGCTTCAGCGACACGATCGGGTAGCCGACAAGCTGGCCCGGTCCGTGGTAGGTGACCCGCCCGCCGCGGTCGGTCTCGCGCACCTCGATCCCCTGCGTCCGGTACCAGTCCTCGCCCATCGGCAGCTCGTCGGGGGTCGAGCGGCGACCCCTCGTGTACACGGGCGGGTGCTCCAGGAGCACCAGGACGTCGGGCAGCTCGTCTGCCTGCCGCGCGGCCTCCAGGCGCTTCTGCGCCTCGCGCGCCTCCTCGTAGGGCACCTCGCCGGCCCGGACGGTCCAAACCTGGTCCACGGAGGTCTCAGTGTGTCATGCGGCGGCCGCCGGCTCCCGGCGTGCCGCGTCGAGGCGCTCCTGGGCGAGCTCCCGCGCCGCGAGCAGCGGCGTGATCGAGCGCTCGGCGGCCGTCGCAAGGATGCGGTTCAGATTGACCTCGATCCCGAGCGCGAGCTGGCGAGCCTCGTGCTCCGAGTAGCCGCGGATCTCCTTGTAGACGTGGATCAGGCCGCCGGCGTTGACGATGAAGTCGGGCGCGTACAGGATGTCCCGCTCGGCCAGAGCGTCCGCCAGGCCCTCGTCGGCGAGCTGGTTGTTGGCGCACCCGCAGACGATCTGGCAGCGCAGCCGTGGCAGGTTGGCTGCGTCGATCGCGCCGCCCAGCGCGCAGGGGGCCAACAGGTCGCACTCGGTCTCCAGCTCCTTCGAGGGCTCGATCCATTCGGCTTCGAGCTCGCGTGCCAGCCTGCGCTTCGCCACGTCGATGTCGCAGACGGCCAGGTCGGCGCCGGCATGGGCCAGCCGCCGAGCCAGGTTCGAGCCGACATGGCCCAGGCCGGCGACCACGATCCGGCGGCCGGACAGGTCCGGCGAGCCGAAGCGCTCCCTGGCGCAAGCGCGCATCGCGGCCTCGACGCCGAGCGCGGTGAACGGGCTCGGATCGCCGGAGCCACCGTGGTCGGGCGGCAGCCCGGTCAGGTGGCCGGTCCGCTCGCCGATCACCACCAGGTCCTCGGCGGCGATGCCGACGTCCTCGGCCGTGATGTAGCGGCCGCCGAGCGACTCGACCGTGTCGCCGAAGTCCAGCAGCAGCGCACGGCGGTCCTGGCCGACGGGAGGCGCTCCCTTCGGGGCGCAGATCACTCCCTTGCCCCCGCCGAGCTCCAACCCGGCCGCCGCGGCCTTGTAGGTCATGCCCCTCGCCAGCCTGAGGGCATCGCGGGCACCGTCGACCGTCGCCTCGTAGTGCCACAGACGGACGCCTCCAAGGGCCGGCCCGAGGGCGGTCGAGTGGATGGCGACGATCACGTACCGGCCGCTGCGCCGTCCCTTGCGCACGACGAGGTCCTCGTGGTCGAAGTGGACCGGCGGGACGGCGGTGGTCAGGGCCTCGGCGGCGTGGGCGTCGGGCTCGGTGGCGGCCCGAGCCGCCGCCACGTGTCCGTTGGCCCCGCGCTTCACGCTCACGCTCACGGGCTCACCCCCCATCCCTCCAGTCGCTCCTTGACCGATCCCAGGAAACGGGCCGCGTCGGCGCCGTCCAGCGCCCGGTGGTCCCATGACATGCACAGGTAGGTCATCGGCCGGATCGCGATCGAATCGTCCGTCCCGTCGGGGACCGCCTCGCCCCCGGACGCGGAACGGGCGAGGCGAGGCGTCTCGATGACGACGGGCCGCTTCACGATCGCCTCGAGGTCGAGGATCGCGACCTGAGGCTGGTTGATGATCGGCGTCGCCAGCACCGCGCCGAACTGCCCCGGGTTCGTGATCGTGAATGTGCCGCCGTGCACGTCGTCGGGCTCCAGGCGCTTCGCCCGGGCGCGCTCGGCAAGGTCGGCGATCGCGGCGGCCAAGCCCTCCAGGCTGAGGCGCTGCGCCCGGCGGATCACCGGAACGATCAGGCCGTCCTCCAGGGCCACGGCGATTCCCAGGTTGACGTCGTCGTAGTAGGTGATCTCGTCCCCATCCACGGAGGCGTTGAGCCGCGGATGCTCCTCGAGCGCCTCTACGGTCGCCCGGGCCACGAACGCCAGGTAGGTGAGGTTGACGCCGCGGCGCCGCATTTGCTCGCGGAGCTCCCGCCGGCGCGCGGCGACCCGCGAGAAGTCGGCCTCGACGATCGTCGTGCAGTGAGCCGCCGTGCGACGGCTCCCGACCATGTGACGGGCAATCGCCTGGCGCATCGGCGACATCGGCTCGCGCCGCCCCGGCGCCAGCTCCTCGACTCGTCGCGGGGGCGGGGCGCCTGCCGCCGATGCAGCCGCGGCTCCCTCGGTCGCGGCCTCGCTCGCCGCGGCGGGCGCCTCCGCCTCCTCGCGTTGGTAGGGGGACTCGGTGTGGAGCGCAGGCTCGGGCGGAGCCTCTCGAGGCGCGCCCTCGTGTGACTCGAGGTAGGCCAGAACGTCCTTCTTTCGTACGCGTCCGCCGATCCCGGTTCCCTGGACCCGGGACAGGTCGACGCGGTGCTTGCCGGCGATCCTCCGCACCACCGGCGAGTGGAAACGGGACCGGTCCGCCTCGCCGTTGGCGGCCGCCGGTGCGGGCTCGGGCGTGGCCGCGGGTCGCCGGCCGCCGGCCGCCGGCGACTCCGCCACCGGCTGGGAGGGTCCCGGCTTCGGTTCATGGTGCTCGGCGGGGTGGGCCTCACCGGGCCTTGCCGCCGCGTCGATCTCGGCCAGCAGCGTCCCCACCGGAACGGTGTCCCCGGGCTTCACCAGGATGCGCTCCAAGCGGCCGCTGGCCGGCGAGGGGATCTCGACGTCGACCTTGTCGGTCGTCACGTCGCATACGGGCTCGTCGGCCTCCACCCAGTCGCCGGGCTGCTTGCGCCACTCGACGATCGTCCCCTCCGCGACGGAGACCCCCATCTGGGGCATCAGAATCTTGATTCCGGCCGAATCCTCCGCTCCGCGTCCGGTTCGGCCGGGTCCCTTGCGGGATGTGCTTTTGGCTGCTCAGTAGGCGAGGAGCTCACGGCAGGCCTCCTTCATGTCCTCGAGCTGAGGCAGAGCCGCCTGCTCCAGAGGCGGGCTGAACGGGATCGGCACATCCGGCGCAGTCAGCCGCCGCACCGGCGCGTCGAGGTCCTCGAACGCCTCCTCGGTGATCAGCGCGGCGACCTCGGCACCGACGCCGCAGGAGCGCGTCGCCTCGTGGGCGATCAGGGCCTTGCTCGTCTTGCGAACGCTGGCCAGGATCGCGTCGCGATCGAGCGGGCAGAGCGAGCGCAGGTCGAGCACCTCGATCTCCTCACCGAGCTCCTCCGCGGCCTGCATCGCGAGGTGGACGCTCGAGCCGTAAGCGATCACGCTCAGCTCGGCGCCCTCGCGGGCGATCCGGGCTTTGCCGATCGGCACGGTGAACTCCCCTTCGGGCACGTCGCCCTTGACGTGACGGTAGAGCCCCTTGTGCTCGAGATAGCAGACCGGGTTGGGGTCGCGGATGGCGCTGATCAAAAGGCCCTTGGCGTCCGCGGCGGTGGCCGGTGTCACCACCTTGAGGCCCGGCGTCTGCAAGAACCAGGCCTCGGGGTTCTGGGAGTGGAACGGACCGCCGGAGAAGCCGCCGCCGGACGGCAGCCGAATGACGATTGGGACGGCGATCCCCTGGCGGTAGTGGAGCTTGGCGGCAACGTTTACGAGCTGGTCGAAGCCGCAGGCGATGAAGTCGGCGAACTGCATCTCGCAAACCGGCCTCAACCCCTCCGCGGCGGCGCCGACCGCCGCGCCGATGATCGCGTTCTCGGCGAGCGGAGTGTCGAGGCATCGATCCGCGCCGAACTCCTCCACGAACCCATCCGTGACCTTGAACGCACCGCCGAAGGCGCCGATGTCCTCACCGATGCAGAAGACCGAAGGATCGCGGCCCATCTCGTGGCGGAGCGCCTCCGAGATCGCCTGCAGATAGGTCATCTCGCGCGTTCCGGTGGCGGCTATGGCGGCGGTGGTCACGCTGCCCTCCCGTTGCCATTGCCCTGGCTCCAGTGGGACCACGGCGCCTGGCCGTCGCCCATCGGCTCCCAGGCGTCGGCGAAGACACCCTCGGTGGCCAGTTGGGGATCCGGCATCGGCGAATCGAGCGCCGTAGCGGCGCACTCCTCGACGTAGGCGCGGACCTCGGAGCGGACCCCGTCGACCTCTTCCGTCGAGAAGCCGTAGTCGGCGACGAGGCGCTCGGCGTAACGGTCGATCGGATCGCGCCGCTCCCACTCCGAGAACATCTCCTTGGGCACGTAGCGCATGTCGTCGTGGGCGCCGTGGCCGTGCATGCGCATCGTCTGACACTCGACCAGCGTCGGGCCACCGCCGCCACGGGCGCGCTCGGCCGCCTCACGCGTCGCCGCGAACACCGCCTCCACGTCGTTCCCGTCCACGCTCACGCCCGGGAACCCGTAGGTATGTGCCCGCTCGACCGGGTCGACGGCGAACTCGAGCTCGTTGGGAGTCGAGTACGCGAAACGGTTGTTCTCGAGGATGAAGACGACCGGCAGCCGATAGATGCCGGCGAAGTTCATCGCCTCGTGCCACTGCCCGTTGGCGGTCGAGCCCTCGCCGAAGAAGGTCAACGCCACACGGGGCTCGCCGCGCAGCTTGAATGCGAGGGCCATACCGTTCGCGACCAGGGCCATGTCGGGGAGCATCGAGACCATTCCCACCGAGCCGAGCTGGCGGTCGCCGAAGTGCATGTTGCCCTCCTTGCCGCCGGTGACCCCGCCCGAGCGCCCCATGTAGTTGGCCAGGTAGCGGTCGGGGGTCACTCCTCGGACGAAATGTGCACCGAGGTCGCGATGCAGGATGCAGGTCCGATCCCGTGGCGCGAGGACGAAGGCGGCGCCGACCGAGATCGCCTCCTGTCCGCGCCCGTCGTAAAAGGAGCCGGGCACCTTGCCCTGCTTATAGAGCGTGAGTGCGCGCTCCTCGGAGTCGCGCATCATCACCATGTAACGGAAGAGGTTGGTCCGATCCTCCCGCGTCAAGGGCAAGTGCGCGACATCGCGTAGGCGCTGATCCGCGACAGCGCTCGCGTCGCTCGTCTCCATCTCCTGTCCGCCTTTCGCTCGGGCCGAGCAGTGGGATCTCCACCGACCGGGCCAGTTGTCACCGCTACGGGATCTCCGATCGCGGTGCCTACGGACGGGGGAGGCGAGGGTTCCGCCTCTCCTCCCCTATGTGTGAACTGCTACCCGATTCTACGGGTTCTAAGGGTCACAAACCCGAGGTGGGCCGAATTTCGTGGCCTATGGACAACAAATTCGGCCCACCTGGCGGCGGAAGCTGCCTCGGCCCACTTGGCGCCGGAAGCTCTCAGAGCGCCAACCCGAGCGGCTCCTCGAGCAGGTGGCGGATCCGGTCGAGGAACCTGGCGCCGTCGGCGCCGTAGAGGATCCGGTGGTCGCATGCCAGGTTCAGCGTCATCAGGTGGGCGGTGGTGATCTCGCCGTCTCGGACGACGGGCTGCTCCACGATCGCCCCGACGGCGAGGATTCCCGCCTGGGGCGGGTTGATCACGGCCGCGAAGCTCGAGATGCCGAACATCCCGAGGTTGGACACCGTGAAGGTGCCGCCGGAGAGCTCGGGCGGAGTCACGGTGGCGTCGCGGACGCGCTGGGCCAGCGCCCGGGTCTCGGACGCGATCTGCCGAAGGCCCTTTTGGTCGGCGTCAAAGACGGTCGGCACGACCAGCGCGTTCTGCGCGGCGACCGCGACGCCCACGTTGACGCGGGAGTAGAGCTCCAGGCGCCCGTCGCGGTAGGCGCCGTTGGCGCGTGGGTGCTCCCGCAGCGCGATCGCGCACGCCTTCACCACCATGTCGTTGAACGACGGCACGACGTCTGCCTCGGCGGCGGCCGCCTTGATTCGCGCCCGCGCCGCGACCGCACGGCTCATGTCCACCTCGACGGACAGGTAGAAGTGCGGCGCGGTGGCCTTCGACTCGGCCATCCGCCGGGCGACGGTCTGCTGGAGCTTCGTCAGGTCCTCCTGGGAGACGGCTCCCTTGGCGGTTTCGGGCCGCTCGCGCGCCCCCGGGGTCGCCTCGGCGGGGGCGGCCGGTGACGGCGCGGCGGCCGGCGCCCCGGGAGCGACCGCAGCCGGGCCGGCGGCGATCGCCCGCTCGACGTCGGCCTTGACGATCCGTCCCCCGGGCCCCGATCCGGCGATGGCCGCGAGCTGGAGCCCGTTCTCCTTGGCGATTCGCCGGGCCAGAGGAGACGCCTTGGCCCTTCCATCCTCTCTTGGCGGAGCTTCCGCGGGGGTCTCGGGAGCCGCGCGAGCAGGCGCTTGGCCGGAGGCTGACGGGGGTTCGGCCGTCGCCGAGGAGGGGGCTTCGCGTTCGGCGCCCGCGCCATCGGCCGCCCGGACGGCGGCGGGTTGGGAAGGCTTCTCCCCGGCCTCGCCCACGCGCGCGATCACCTCGCCGATCGGCAGCGTGTCGCCCTCCTGGGCGATGATCTCCACCAGCGTCCCGGCGCCGGGCGCCTCGTAGACCATGTTCGCCTTGTCGGTCTCGATCTCGACCAGCTCCTCGCCGACCGAGACCTCGTCGCCGGGGGCCTTGAGCCAGCGCAGGACCGTGCCCTCCTCCATCGAGTCCGAGAGACGCGGCATGACGATGTCCGTCGCCACCTGGTTACCCAGCCCCCTCGAGCGTTGCCAGCGCGGCGCTCACGACATGCTCCGGGTGCGGGATCGCGGCCTGTTCCAGCCGCCTCGAGTAGGGCATCGGCACGTCTGCCCCGGTGACGCGCTGGATGGGCGCGTCGAGGTGGTCGAATGCCTGTCCGGCGATCAGGGCCGCGATATTGGCGCCCACGCCCCCGTGCGGCCAGCCCTCCTCGACGATCACGCATCGGTTCGTCTTGCGGACCGAGTCGAGGATGGTGTCCAGGTCGAGCGGTCGCAGGGTGCGCGGGTCGATCACCTCCGCGTGGGCGCCGTGCTCGTTCGCCAGCGTCTTCGCCGCCTTCTCGGCCACGTCCACCATCCGCAGGATGGCGACGATGGTCACGTCGTCCCCCTCGCTGAGCACGGCCGCGTCACCGAACTTGACGATGTGCTCGCCACCGTCGTCGGGAACCTCACCGCGCATGCCGTAGAGGGTCTCGTGCTCGATGAAGATCACCGGGTTGTCGTCCCGGATCGCCGCCTTCAAGAGCCCCTTGCCGTCGGCCGGCGTGGAGGGCGAGGCGACGAGCAGCCCGGGGATCTGCTGGAACATCGCCTCGAGGCTGTGCGAGTGCGTCGGGCCGAGCTGATGCCCGCCGCCGCCCGGCATCCGGACCACGAGCGGCACGCGGACCTGGCCGTTGAACATGTACGGGATCGCGGCCATGTGGTTGACGATCTGGTCCATTGCCAGCAGGGCGAAGTTGACGGTCATCAGCTCGACCACGGGGCGAAGGCCCGCCATTGCCGCGCCGACGCCGGTGCCGACGATCGTGTTCTCCGAGATCGGCGTGTCGCGGACCCGCCGCTCGCCGAACTCGTCGAGCAGGCCCTCGGTGACCTTGAAGGCGCCCTGGAAGACCCCGACGTCCTCGCCCATGATGAAGACGCTCTCATCCCTGCGCATCTCCTCGGCGAGCGCCTGGTTGAGCGCCTCCCGCATTCGCATCACCGGCAAGCCGGCCTCCCGAAGGATCTAGTCGTCATCCTCGTCCTCGAGCGCGTCGGCGGCGTCTCGGTCGTCGGTCGCCTGGCGAGGCTTGCGCCCCCTCCGGCTCTCCTGCCCCGCGTAGGCTGCTCCGGCCTCGGCCAGCTTCCTGGCCTCGCCCCCCGTTCCGACCTCGCGCTCCTCCTCGCCGCGGTGCGGCTCTGGGGTGCGCTCGTCAACCGCGTACCAGCCGCGCACCTGGTCGCCGACCACGTACAGGTGGTCGTACAGCGACTCCAGCGGCGGCTCGGGCGAGTTGTCGGCGAACTCGACCGCCTCCAACACCCGCCGCTCGAGGCGGTCACGCAGGTCCTCGAGGTAATCCTGGGAGATCACGCCCTCGGCGAGGAGGCGGTCCCGAAAGACCTTGACGGGATCCTTCTGGCGCCACTCCTCCACCTCCTCCTTGGTCCGGTAGACCTCGGGGTCGGCGGCGGAGTGGCCACGGTAGCGATAGGTGAAGGCCTCCACCAGGGTGGGCTGGCGGTCCTCGCGCGCCATGCGGATGTGCTCGGCGACGGTCTCGCGCACCGCCAACACGTCCATGCCGTCGACGCGGACACCCGGCACGCCCAGCCCCTCGGCCTTGCGCGACAGGTCCGTGACCGCCGAGTGGCGCTCGATCGACGTCCCCATGCCATAGAGGTTGTTCTCGACCAGGAACACGATGGGCAGCTTCCACAGCGCGGCGATGTTCATCGTCTCGCCGAAGTTGCCGGTGTTCGAGGCGCCGTCTCCGAACATGCAGACAGTCACCAGGTCGTCGCCCCGGTAGTCGCATGCCAGGGCGAGCCCGGCGGCGAGCGGGAGGTTGCCACCGACGATCCCGTAGCCGCCCATGAACCTGCGTTCGAGGTCGAAGATGTGCATCGAGCCGCCCCGGCCGCGCGAGCAGCCGTCCTCGCGCCCGAAGAGCTCCGCCATCACGCGCTTCGGGTCGGTGCCGCGGGCGATCGCGTGACCGTGCGTGCGGTAGGTGCCGATCAGGTAGTCATCCGGACGCATCATGGAGGTGGTGCCGACGATCGTGGCCTCCTCGCCGATCGCCAGGTGCAGGAAGCCGCCGGCCTTCGCCTGCTGGTACTGGCGCCCGGCCTCCTCCTCGAAGCGGCGGATCAGCGCCATCGTCTCCAGCAACTCGCGGCAGATGGCCTGGTCGGGAAGCGCGAGCGCGGCTGCCCCCTTGCCATCGCCGGCTACGTGGGGCTCGGCCGTCTTCGTGCGCTCCTCAGCCACCGCCGCTCACGATAACGCGTGGTCGCCGCGACGGCGATCCGCGGCCGCCGCCGCCGCTTCGTCCAGGCGATCGTCGCCCCAGAAGACCTCATCGCCCACCAGCACGCTGGGGACACCGCGAACCCCACGGTCCCCTGCGCGGTCCGTCGCCTCGCGGAGCGTCCGCTTGACCGAATCCCGGTCGACCGCGGCCAGCATGGCGCGCGGGTGAAGCTCGGAGGCCGCGGCCGCAAGCAGCACGTTGTCCGGCTCGGTCAGGTCTCGGCCCGCGGCGAAGGCCTGCCGGAACGCCGCCAGCGAGAAGGCGACCGCGCGGCCGATCTCCTTCGCGTAGGTGGCGGCGCGCATCGCGACGAGCGTGTTCGCGGGAAAGGGCTGTGGCCAGTCGATTGGCGGCAGGCCATAGGCGGCGGCCCGGCGCTCGACCTCGCGCACCCCCTCCTCGCGGCCTGGGCCGTTGGCCCACGAGTCGCGCCCGAAGCGCTTGAACAGGGCGCCGAGCAGGATCGGCTGCCACTCCGGCGGCTCGCCGCAGGTCTCGGCGAACAGCGCGTTGACCCGCTCGGCCGCCAGATACGCGTAGGGCGAGCCGAGGTCGTAGAAAAAGACGGGGCGATCGGGATCCGCCATCAGCCTGGGTGCGAGGAGAGCCAGGCGACGACGTCGGCGGCGTTTCGATCCGGCGGAAAGACGGGATAGAGGGCCTTGACGATCTCCCCGCGGCGGGCGATCAGCGTGAGGCGGCGGTAGAGCCGCATGCCGGCGACGCCGAACGTGGGGAGTCGCAGCGCCTCGGCGAGCGCCAGTCCCGGGTCGCTGAGCACGGGATATGGGAGGTCGACCCGCCGCGCGAACTCGATCTGGTCCGCAGGCGGCTGGGCGCTCAGCCCGAGGACGCTTGCCCCGAGCGCATCCAGCTCGGCGAAGTGGTCGCGAAAGGCGCATGATTGGGGCGTGCAGCCACGCGCCCCGGGGATCTGGTCCCAGCCCGGCGGCAGCGGCTCGCCCGGCTTTCCGGTGCGCGGGTAGCAATAGAGGACGAGCGTGCCTTCGGCGGCCGTCGCAAGGTTGATCTGGCCCCCGGAGGTTGCGGGCAGGAACAGCAACGGGACGGCCGCTCCCTCGAGGTGATCGGCGGCCCCGTCGTCTTCCGGCGCCGGCAGGTCATCTGGAAGGACGTAGGGATCCGGCAGATCGCTCATCCCGACCAAGATAGGCGGCGCCGACGGCGCTCGTACGGCGCCTACTGGTGGATCGCCCAGCCGTCGACGGCGCGGGCGGCGTCGAGAATCGCCTCGGACATCGTCGGGTGCGGGTGGACGATCCGGGCCAGCTCCTGGTAGCCGCCCTCCAGCGCCATCGTGTCGACCAGCTCGGGAATCATGTCGCAGGCACGGTTGCCGACGATGTGAGCGCCGAGGATCTCGCCGTACTCGGAGTCCACCACGAGCTTCACCTGCCCGTCGCGATCGTCGTAGATCGGCGAGGCGCCGACTGCGCCGAGCTTCAGGCGCCCGATCTTGACGTCGTGGCCGGCATCCTTGGCCTGCGCCTCGGTCATTCCGACGCTCGCGACCTGCGGCTGGCAGAAAGTGGCGCCGGCGACCAGGCTCTGGTCGATCGGGTGGGTCTCGACGCCGGCGGCCAGCTCCGCCGCCACGACGCCCTCCTCGGAAGCCTTGTGCGCGAGAGCCTTCTGGCCCACGAGGTCGCCGATCGCGTAGATCTTGGGGTTCGACGTGCGCTGGTATTCGTCGACCTTGATCTTCCGGTTGTCCTCGATCTCGACTCCGGCCTCGCCCAGGTTGAGCGCCTCGGTGTCGGGCGCCCGGCCGCCGGCGATGCACAGATAGTCCACCTCGGCGTCGGTATCGCCGTACTTCACCTTCACTGAGCGCTTGCCGACATCGACGCTCTCCACCTTGGTGCCGGTCGAGATCGTGATGTTCTGCTTCTTGAAGGCGCGTTCGACCACCCGCGCCATGTCCTTGTCCTCGGCCGGGAGGATCTGGTCCAGCATCTCGATCAGGATCACCTCGGTCCCGAAGCGCCCGTAGGCGGAGGCGATCTCGGCGCCGGAGGCGCCGGCGCCGACAACGGCGATCCTCTTCGGCAGCTCGGGAAGCGACCAGGCGCCCCAGGTGTCGACGACGCGATCCGAGAACTCGACGCCCGGGATCGCCAGCGAGACCGAGCCGGTGGCCAGGATCACGGCGGCGGCCTCGTAGGTGTCGCGGCCGACGTTGACGTTGCCGTCGCCGGTCAGCGAGCCCTCGCCGGAGATCATCTCGACCTTGTTCTTGTCCCAGAGCATCTTCACGCCGTTCGAAAGCCCGTCGGACACCTTGGCGCGGCGGGCGCCCACCGCCTTCCAGTCGATGCTCGCTGCATCGACCTTGACCCCGAGCTCGGCCCCGTTCACGGATTGGTCGTAGACCTCGGCGCTGTGGAGCACCGTCTTCGCCGGGATGCACGCGTAGTTGAGGCAACGCCCTCCGGGCTTGTCCTTCTCGACCACGGCGGTCTTGCGGCCCAGCTGGGCCGCCCGGATCGCGGCCACGTAGCCGCCCGGGCCACCGCCGATCACGATCACGTCGTAGGAATTGGCCATCCCTTCGACTCTATAAGAGGCTGCCTCAAAACCCCCGCGCGCACACTCGGGAGTTCTGAGACAACCTCGAAGAAGGGAACTGGCCCGCCTACTCGCGCGGGGCGCGCTCGGGCATCTGGATGCGGGCCAAGGCCTTGATCATGAAGTAGAAGAGGGTGCCCGCGATCGCGATCAGCGCCAGGTTGCCGGCCAGCTGCGCGGCGCTCCCGGCGGCCACCAGCCCAAGCCCCGCCGCAAGGATGAGCAGGGCGAGGACCGCCTGAAAGCCAAGCACGGCCCAGTACCGGACCCGCCACATGCCGAACGACATCACGCCCATCAGGACGGCCGGCGGGATCACCTGAAGGATGGCGGGCCGTTCCCCGTTCACGGTGGCACCCGCCAGGTAGGCGATGACGACGGAGGCTCCGATCAAACCGGAGATCACCGCGCCCGCGGTGACGACCGCCGGGCGCTCATCCTCTGACAGGGGCTCGAGGACCTCGCGGGCGACGCGATTCCTCTCTGCGTAGCGAGCGGCGATCTGGGACCGCCGGTCGGCCGAGCGCGCCTTGCGCTTTTGGCGTTCCGCCCGCCTTCGCTCGCGGCTGGCCATCAGCGCGGTGCCGCCACGTTGGCCTGGAGCGATTCGCGCAGGCCGCGCGCGGCCGCCTCCGGGTCAGCCGCGTCGCGGATCGCCCGCACGACCACGATCCGCCGGGCGCCGGCGGCGACGACCGATGAGACGTTCCCGGTGTCGATCCCACCGATGGCGAACCATGGGATCGTCGCCGTCGCGGGCCGCGTATTCGATCAGCTCGAGGCCGGTCCCGGGCCGTCCCTGCTTGGTTGGCGTCTCCCACACCGGCCCCACGCTGAGCTGGTCGGGGCGGGCATCGCCCTGGGCCGCGCACGCCGCCTCGACCTGCTCCGGTGAATGCGTCGAGAGCCCGACCAGCGCCTCGGGGCCGGCCAGCTCACGCGCCTGGGGCACGGGCATGTCGTCCTGGCCCACGTGGACGCCGTCCGCGCCGCAGGCAGCGACCAGGTCGGGCCGGTCGTTGAGGATGAACAGGGCGCCGTGCTCGGCGGCGGCGCGGCGGAAGGCGTCGGCCAGCGAGACCAGCTCCTCGGCGCAGCGCGGGGACTTCTCGCGCAGCTGGACGATGTCCGCGCCGCCCCGCAGCGCCGCCTCGAGGAGTGGGCCCGGGTCGCCGCCCGCGGGGAGGCCCTCGCAGACGAAGTAGAGCCGCGCCGCCTCGAGCATGCGCAGCCGCTGAGCGCGGTCCGTGGCCATCGATCGCAGTATCGCGCAGCCACGGGAGTACCATGGACGCACAACGGGAGCCCCGTGAGCTGGGGCTGAGAGGGCGGCATCCGGCCGCCGACCGTCTGAACCTGATCCGGGTAATGCCGGCGCAGGAATGGTGGCGCGGAACTGCCGGCCCGAGACGAAGAAAGGCGACCGTGCCCGAGGACGCTCAAAGGCCAGCACGCAAGCGCGACGACGTCGTCGTCCCGCTGAAGCGATCGCGCGCCGTGGACGGCGCCCCGGAGGGCCTGGACGCCCTGGTGGTCGGCGGTGGGGCGATCGGGCTGGCCTGCGCGTGGCGGGCGGCGCGCCGGGGGGTGCGCGTTCGGGTGCTCGAGCGGGACCACCCGGGCGCCGGAGCCTCCCATGTGGCGGCGGGGATGCTAGCCCCGGTCGGCGAAGCCAGCTGGGGCGAGGAGGCGCTGGTCCGCCTGGCGCTGGCCTCCGCCCGAGCCTGGCCGGGGTTCGCGGCGGAGCTCGCCGCCGACAGCGAGCTGGAGGTCGGTTACGAGGCCTGCGGCGCGCTTCACGTGGCCCTCGATCGCGACGAGTCCGAGGAGCTGCGCCGCCGCCACGAGCTGATGGACTCGCTCGACCTCGGGGTCGAGTGGCTGCCCCCGCGTGCCTGCAGGGACCTCGAGCCGGGACTCGCGCCGGCCTGCGCCGCCGGCGTTCATGCGCCGGGTGAGGCGGCCGTCGACCCCGGCCTTCTGCGTGCCTGCCCTGGCCGCCGCGGTGGAGCATTGCGGGGGCCAGGTGTTCGTCGAGGCCGAGGTCACGGACGTCCTCACCGACGACGGACGCCTTACGGGGGTGATCACCGCGGACGGGCGCGAGCATCGGGCCGAGCACGTGGTCCTGGCCACCGGCGCCTGGTCGGGAGCCGCGCCATGGCTGCCGCCGCATGCGCGCCCCCCGGTTCGTCCCGTGAAGGGCCAGATCCTCACCCTCCGTGGGAATCCGGACCAGCCTGTCTGCCGGCGGATCGTCGCCTCCGAGCGCGTGTACCTGGTGCCCCGTCCCGACGGTCGCCTGATCGTCGGCGCCACGGTCGAGGAGCGCGGCTTCGACATCCAGGTGACCGCCGGTGGCGTGCACGAGCTGCTTCGCGAGGCCTACCGCGCCCTTCCGGACGTCGCGGAGCTGGAGCTGGTCGAGACCCTCGCGGGCCTGCGACCCGGGACCCCGGACAACGCTCCACTCGTAGGTCCGGGCGCTCTGCACGGCCTGGTGCTGGCCACCGGGCATTACCGGAACGGCATCCTGCTGACGCCGATCTCCGCCGAGGCGGTCGCCGCCCTGCTCGCCCAGGACCCCCTGCCGCCGGAGGCCGAGGTCGCACACCCGGGGCGCTTCGCGGGCGAGAGCGCCCCCGGCCTGGTCGCTGCGCCGACCATCGACGAGGCGCAGCGGTGATGATCGAGCTGAACGGGAGGCCCACCGAGGTGCCCGCGGGCGCAACGGTCGCCGACGCCGTGGCCGAGGCGGGAGCCGACGGCGACAGCCGCGGCGTCGCCGTCGCCGTGGATGGCGAGGTAGTTCGCAGGGGGGAGTGGGGGAAGAGGGAGCTTCGGAGCGACCAGACCGTGGAGGTGGTACGGGCGGTGCAGGGTGGCTAGACCGCAGAGCGCAGACGGCAAGCAGCGGACCGCCGAGGAGGCGGCGTTCGAGCTCGGTGGGCGGACATGGGGCTCGCGACTGATCGTCGGGACCGGCGGCTTTCGCTCGCTGGAGGCGATGGAGCGGGCGCTGGTTGCCTCTGGGGCGGAGATCGTCACGGTGGCACTGCGGCGGGTGGATCCGCTGGCTCGCGGGTCGGCGCTGGAGGTCATCGACGGCCTGGGGCTGTTCGCCCTGCCGAACACGGCGGGCTGCTACACGGCGCGCGACGCGGTCCGCACGGCTCAGCTCGCGCGCGAGGCGTTCGAGACCGACTGGATCAAGCTCGAGGTGATCGGAGACGACCGCACGCTGTTCCCCGACGCGGTCGAGCTGATCGACGCCGCCCAGCAGCTCGTCGACGAGGGCTTCACCGTGCTGCCGTACACCAACGACGACCCGATTCTGGCTCGCCGTCTGGAGGACGCCGGGTGCGTCGCGGTGATGCCACTCGGCTCCCCGATCGGCTCGGGGATGGGGATCCGAAACCCGTACAACATCCAGATCATCGTCGAGCGCGCCGCGGTGCCGGTGATCCTCGACGCGGGGATCGGCACCCCCTCCGACGCGGCGCTGGCAATGGAGCTGGGCTGCGACGGGGTGCTGCTTTCCAGCTCCGTGGCCCGCGCGAAGGACCCGGAGCGGATGGCCCGGGCGATGCGCCAGGCGGTCGAGGCAGGCTACGCGGCTCGCCGGGCAGGGCGCATCCCGCGCAAGCTTCACGCACAGGCGTCGACGCCCGACCAGGGGCTGCCCGACCTCGGCTGAGCTCGGGCCGCCAGGCGGCCCTGCCAGCGGCTCCTAGCCCGCTTTCGTCAAGTGAGCGAGCACCGTCGGGAGCTTGGCGCGCCGCACCGGGCGAGGCAGCGGCACGCGGTGAAGGCGCGGCTGGAACCCCGGCGAGCGAACGAAGCCCTGCTCCTCCGCGACCACTTGCTCGGCGGCGTTGACGATCTCGGGATCGAGCTCCTCGCCGGCGCGCAGGGTGAGGTCCAGGAGCGCCTCGGAGTGCGACAGCTCCACCGTGCCGCCGGCGGTCAGGTCGCTCCAGGCCCGGGCGACGGCGAGCACGCGGCTGGTGAGCGGCGTCCAGGAGCCGGAAAGCCCCGCGGGCCATCCGGTCCCGTCCCACCGCTCGTTGACGTGGAGGGCGGCCAGGATCCCGTCGTGCAGGTCCTCGATCCGCCACCTGCCGACCTCGAGCTCCTCCGGGGTGGCCTGGGCCAGCACCGCGGCGGCGCAGGAGACCGTACGCCGCTCCTTGCGCGGCAGGGCGAGGGCGTCCGCGATCGCGGCCGCGTAGAGCTGCATCGCTTGGGCCCGCGTCAGCCGGGCGACAGAGCGCTCACGAGCCAGGGCCGCCAGCGCCAGCTGCGGCAACACGACGACCATCGCGAGCGGCGCGAGCGCGAATACCCCCAGCGGCCCGATCAGCGCCACGGTTAGGAGTCCCAGCACCAGCATGGCGGCGAACGGCGGCAGCATGTCGCCGAACTCGGTGCGGATCAGGACGCTCGGCCGGTAGCCCTGGTAGAAGGGCGCGAAGGTGAGCCGTGCGAACAGGAAGTTGACGGAGTACATGACCAGACCCGTGGTGAGGAGGGCCGGAGTCGCTGCCACCATCGACGGCGCGGCAGCGAGTTGAAGCACCCCGTATCCGGCGAGAACCGCGAGCGCGAAGCTGCTCACGGTCGCGACGTGACCGGGTGAGCAGGGGCTGTCCTGGCGGATCACGAAACGGCTGAGCGTGTCGGGAACGATCCACACGAGTAGCGCGGGCAGGGGGCCGGCGACTACGAGCGTCACCAGCGCCAGCACGATGCTGGCATCGAAATAGGCCAGGGCCCACGGCGCGGCCACCGTCTTCAGTCGAGCCTCAGCGAGGAAGGCGATTGCGGCGATTGCGGCGAGCGCCACGAGGAGCACCGGCTGGTCCCAGGTTGCCGGCGGCGAAAGGACCACGAACAGGGCTATCGCCAGGCCCGCCGGGCCGAGATTCGCTGCGACGGCCATACGCCCCTTACCGGGGGTTGCCCCGCGCCAACTTCGCAATGTCTCTACCGTGCTCCCTCGCATCCGTTCGGGGCGCACCTCAACGTACACCTATCCGCACAACCCTATCTGATCGGTTGGCGCTGGTGGGGACTTGGACGGATGTACGAGCCCTTAGTGGCTGCGGAAGCCCATCCCTGGTCTCCTCGTGTAGGTTCGCTCGGCGCTCCTCAAACCCGCGAACTGCCTAAAGCCTACTAATCCCTGCACAACGGCGTTTAAGGCTCTACGCAAAATGCGCCAAACCGCCCAACGCGGCCGGCGCGGTCTCACCCTCGCTTTCGGCGCGCGACCTGCCGGTCGGTCCACTCGCCCACACTGCCGACGGTCCAGGCGAGGCGGTGGGCGGCGCGGCCCGCCGCAGAGCCGTCGAGCGGCTCGACGGCGCCGTCCGGATCGCCGCCCAGCTCGATGGCGGCCTTGCGGATCGCGTTCAGCTGGCGGCGCAGCCTCCGCTCCCACGAGCCGCAGAACTCGGACAGCTTCGTGTCGCCCCGGGCGTCGCTGACGCTCGCCAGGTAGGCGAGCAGAGTGGTCACGTGCTCCACGTCGTCGACCGCCAGCCGAAGCGCCTGGTTGCGCTCCAGGAAGCGGTCGAGGACCGCGCCCCGCACCGCCCCCAGGTTCGACCCACTTCCCTGGGCGGCGACGCCACCGTGGAGGTCGTGCCGTGCGGTCAAAGGGCCCAGCTCCTCGAGCAGCCGAGCGATCGAGTCGGCCGCCTTGTCCAGCGGCTGGCGACCAGGGGTTCCGTCGAATGCGAGGGCGAGCCGGCCGAGGCGCTTCGCGGCCTGGCCGCCCGTCAGGTAGAGCTCGCGATAGCCGCGATTCTCGGCGGGGTGGAGGGCCACACCACAACCGTATTTCACCGGCGCGGCCGCCGCCGCCGCCCCACTAACCCGACCGCTCGCCTGCCAATCGGCGCGAACCCGCCTACGCGTGCCTGAAGCGCGGCGGAGCGCCACAGGCGGCGGCCTACCTCACCCACGTAACGCTTCTTACCGCTGCACGGGGCTTGTGCTACGGTGCCCCGGCGAATTTCAAACTAAATCAATCGAGAAAGGCATAAACTGAAAATGGATCGCTTTCGCGAGCTTGTAGGCCGCCGGCAGGGCGGTGTGATGGACGCGACCTCGTCCAAGGCCGGTCGAATCGCGCTGGCCGCGGCCCTGGCGCTCGTTCTCGGCGTCGCCGTTGCCGCCTGCGGCAGCTCGTCGTCGGACAGCTCGGGCGGAGAGATCAACCTGGTCGCCTACTCGACCCCCGAGACCGTCTACGACAAGGACCTCATCCCGGCCTTCCAGAAGACCTCGGAGGGCGACGGGGCGACGTTCAAGAGCTCGTTCGGCCCCTCGGGCGACCAGCAGCGGGCGGTCATCGCCGGCCAGCCGGCCGACTACGTCCACCTATCGACCGGGCCCGACATGCAGGCGCTGGTCGACGCCGGGATCGTCGACTCGGACTGGGACCAGAACCAGTTCCACGGGATCGTCCAGGACTCGGTGGTGGTGTTCGTGGTCCGCAAGGGCAACCCGAAGGGCATCAAGACCTGGGACGACGTGGTCAAGCCCGGCGTCGAGGTCGTGACCCCGAACGTGTTCAGCTCCGGGGGCGCGAAGTGGAATCTGCTGGCCGCCTACGGTGCGCAGATCGAGGAGGGCAAGTCCCCGGAGGAGGCGCTGGCGTTCCTGAAGACGCTGCTCGAGCACGCCGTCGTCCAGCCGGGGAGCGCAGGCGACGCCTTGACCGCGTTCACGAGCGGCAAGGGCGACGTCCTGCTGTCCTACGAGAGCGACGCGATCGAGGCACAGAAGGCCGGCGAGGACCTCGATTACGTCATCCCCGACGACACGATCCTGATCGAGACGCCGGCGGCGACCACCACCGACGCCTCCACCCAGGCACAGGACTTCCTCACGTTCCTGTGGACGCCGGAGGCGCAGCAGCTGTGGGCGGACGGCGGCTACCGGCCGGTGGACAAGTCGGTGCTCGCCAAGAACAAGAACAAGTTCCCGACCCCGCTCCGGCCTGTTCACGGTCGACGATCCGAGCATCGGCGGCTGGGAGAAGGCCAACACCGAGTTCTTCGATCCGGAGACCGGCAGCGTCGCCAAGATCGAGAGCGACCTGGGGGTCTCCACCGGGTGACGCCTTTGGCTCCGGAGAGCCTGGGGGTGGCTACGGCATGACGTCCGTAGCCGGCACCCGTGCGGCGGCGTCCCCGAGGCCGGCCAGGTTGCCGCGCCTCGGGGGCGCTGCCCTCGGGCGCGGCCTGGTCACGGCGTACCTGAGCATCATCGTCCTGATCCCGATCGCGGCCCTCGTGGCCAAGTCGACGGGAGGCGGGCTGGATGCGTTCTGGACGTCCCTGACATCGCCGCTGGCGATTCGGGCCTTGAAGCTCACCCTCATTGCCTCGGTGATCGTCGTCCTGATCAACGTGATCACCGGCACTGCGATCGCCTGGGTGCTGGTCAGGGACAGCTTCCCGGGCAAGCGGATCTTGAACTCGGTGATCGACCTGCCCTTCGCCCTGCCGACGGTCGTCGCCGGGATCACCCTGCTCGCCCTCTACGGGAGCGACAGCCCGGTGGGGATCAATGTCGCGTTCACCCGAGCCGGCGTCGTGCTGGCGCTCCTGTTCGTCACCCTGCCGTTCGTCGTCCGCGCCGTGCAGCCGGTGCTGCTGGAGCTCGACCGTGAGATGGAGGAGGCAGCCGCGTCGCTGGGCGCCGGGCCGCTGACGATCTTCCGCCGGGTCATCGTTCCCAACCTGACCCCGGCGATCCTGGCCGGCGCCGCCCTGGCCTTCGCGCGGGCGATCGGCGAGTTCGGCTCCCTGGTCCTGCTGTCGGGGAACCTGCCCAAGACCCAGGTCT
Organism: uncultured Actinomycetes bacterium; assembly: GCA_963702805.1. Taxonomy (GTDB): domain Bacteria; phylum Actinomycetota; class Thermoleophilia; order Solirubrobacterales; family 70-9; genus AC-56. The sequence goes on from CAVPEC010000007.1 coordinate 478,261, forward strand.
CCTCGCTGTTCATCTTCGCTCAGATCGAGAGCGGCAACACGACCGGCGCGGCGGCGGTCTCGGTCACCCTGCTCGTGATCGCGCTCGTCGTCCTGCTCTTGATCGGGCGCCTCACTCACTGGAGCCTTCGCCATGCCCGCTAGTCGCACCGCCTCGAGGCTGGGCCTGCGGTTCTTCGCGGTCGGTTACCTGTCGATGCTGCTCCTGATCCCCGTCGGGATGATCTTCTACCGTGCCTTCGAGCACGGCGCCGGCGCCGCCTGGGACTCGGTCACGACACCCGACGCCCTGCACGCGTTCTATCTGACGATCCTGATCGCCGCGATTGCGGTGACGGCGAACACGATCTTCGGAATCGCCTGCGCGCTGCTCCTGGTGCGCACCAAATTTCGCGGCAAGGCACTGCTCAATGCGGCCGTCGATCTGCCGTTCGCGATCTCCCCGGTCGTGATCGGGCTCTCGCTCTACCTGCTCTACGGCCGTGAGGGCTGGTTCGGCGGCTGGCTGCTCGACAACGGGATCCAGATCCTCTTCTCCCTCCCGGGGATGGTGCTGGCGACGATCTTCGTCTCGCTGCCGTTCGTCGTGCGCGAGGTGGTGCCCGTCCTGCACGAGATCGGCGACGAGCAGGAGCAGGCGGCGCAGACCCTGGGAGCCAACTGGTGGCAGACCTTCCGGCGAATCACGCTGCCGGCGATCCGTTGGGGGGTCGCCTACGGAGTCGTTCTGGCGACGGCGCGCGCCCTGGGCGAGTTCGGCGCGGTCGCCATCGTCTCCGGCCGGGTCAGCGGATCGACGGAGACCGCGCCGCTGTGGGTGTGGCGGGAGTTCGGCCAGTTCAACACCACTGGGGCCTACACGGCGTCCCTGGTCCTCGCCTTGATCGCCGTGTCGACGCTGGTCGCGATGAACAGTTTCAAGAGAAAGGAAGCAGCCTGATGGGCATCTCGGTTGACGGAGTACGGAAGCAGTTCGGCGACTTCGTCGCCCTGGACGGGGTCTCGATCGATGTCCCGGACGGCTCGCTGACGGCGCTGCTCGGTCCGAGCGGCAGCGGGAAGTCGACGCTCCTGCGTGTGATCGCCGGGCTCGAGGAGCCCGACGGGGGTCGAGTCGTGATCTCCGACCGCGACACCACGCATGTCCCGGTCCAGGACCGCGGCGTCGGCTTCGTGTTCCAGCACTACGCCGCCTTCAAGCACATGACCGTGAAGAACAACGTCGCCTTCGGGCTGTCGATCCGCAAGCGGCCGAGGAAGGAGATCGACAAGCGGGTGCAGGAGCTCTTGCAGCTCGTCCATCTCGACGGATTCGCCGATCGCTACCCGTCCCAGCTCTCGGGCGGGCAGCGCCAGCGCATGGCGCTCGCCCGGGCGCTCGCCGTCGAGCCCGAGGTGCTGCTCCTCGACGAGCCCTTCGGGGCGCTCGACGCGAACGTTCGCAAGGAGCTGCGAGTGTGGCTTCGCCGCCTCCACGAGGAGGTCCACGTGACGACCATCTTCGTCACCCACGACCAGGAGGAGGCGATGGACGTCGCCGAGCAGATCGTGGTCATGAACGACGGCCAGATCGAGCAGACCGGCGCGCCCCGGGATCTGTACGACCATCCGAAGACCGAGTTCGTGATGGGCTTCGTCGGGCCGGTCAACCGGCGCGGTGCGCTCTTCATCCGCCCTCACGACCTCGAGATCCTGCAGGTGCCGGCGCCGGAGGCCGAGGAGGCGATGATCGAGCGGATCGTCCACCTCGGCTTCGAGGCACGGGTGGAGCTCCTGCTCGCCGACGGGGAGCAGCTGTGGGCGCAGATGACTCTGGCGGAGGCCGAGTTGATGGAGCTGGCCGCCGGCCAGATCGTCTACGCGCGGCCCCGGCACGCCAAGGTGTTCGAGCCGAATGGCGAGTCGAGGACCGAGGAGCTGGCGGCGGCCTGAGCGGTGCCATCGTCAAATGAGCCGGGATGATTCCGGAGAGCTCGTACCTCGTCTGCGCCACTCCCCGTAGCGGAAGCACGCTCGTCTGCCAGGCGCTGAAGGCCACCGGGGTGGCCGGAAGCCCGGAGGAGTACTTCGAGGCGCTCCTGCACAGCGGCAGGCCTCGCCGCCCGGAGGACTATTTCACGGGCATCGACGATCCGTCGATCCTCGACCACCTTGGCGAGCGCTCGATCGCGGACGACCCGCCTCCCCGGTCGCCGCTGTGGAGCCGGACCGCCTACGACCGCTATCTCGAGTGGGCGATGGAGGCCGGAACGACGCCGAACGGGATGTTCGGGGCAAAGCTCATGTGGGGATACTTCGGCGACTTCGTGAGCCTGCTTCGCAACATCCCCCGCTACCGCGACCTGCCGCTGGCCGAGTTGATGCCGACGGTGTTCCCGAACCTGACCTTCGTTCGGGTGGTGCGGGCGAACAAGGTTCGCCAGGCCGTGTCGCTCTGGAAGGCCGTCCAGACCGCGAGGTGGCGCCAGGAGAAGGCCCAGGAGCACGATGCCGGGGTCGGCGAAGGTGGGACGCCCCCGTACAAGGCCTTCATCGAGGAGCACCGGCCGCAGCTCCGATTCCACTACCGCGCGATCGCGCACCTGCTCGACAGGATTCTCGCCGAGGAGGCCTTGTGGGACGCGTTCTTCGAGCACTCCAGGATCAGGCCGGTGCTGGTCCTGTACGAGAACTTTGCCGCCGATCCCGGGGTCAGCACGTTGAGCGTGCTGGAGCGCCTGGAGATCTCGCCGCCCCACGACTTCAGCTTCGAGCCGCGCATGAAGCCGCAGTCGGACGAGCTCAACGACGACTGGACTCGCCGCTACAGCGAGATCAAGCTCGGGACGGAGTTCGACCTGGTCCCGGTCGTGCCGCAGCCGGCATGAGCGCGCCGAGCGGGAACAACCAGCGACCGCCGAACATCCTCTACGTCCACTCCCACGACACGGGCCGCTACGTCCAGCCGTACGGCTATCAGGTGCCGACGCCGAACATCCAGCTGCTGGCCGATCAAGGGGTGCTGTTCCGCAACGCATTCTGCGCCGCCCCGACCTGCTCCGGCAGCCGGGCATCCCTGCTGACGGGCCAGTACTGCCACAACAACGGCATGCTCGGGCTGGCGCATCGCGGCTGGTCCCTGAACGACTACGGCCAGCACGTCGTTCACCCGCTGCACGCCGCCGGCTACTACTCGGCGCTGATCGGCGAGCAGCACATCTCCCGGGATGCGGGAGTGATCGGCTACGACGACGTGATGGAGCTCGACACCAACGGCGCCGGCGACGTCGCCCCGACCGCGCTCACGACCATGAGCGACTGCCCCGAGCCGTTCTTCCTCTCCGTCGGCTTCTTCGAGACGCACAGGCAGTTCTCGGCGCCGACCTCGGTCCGCGACACGCTGTATTCGCTGCCGCCGCCGAATCTCACCGACTCTCCGCGGACCCGGCAGGACATGGCGGCGTTCAAGGCCAGCGCCCGATCCCTGGATCAGGGCATCGGGGCGGTGCTGAACGGCCTGTACGAGTTCGGTCTCGCCGACCGCACGCTGATCATCTGCACCACCGATCACGGTCTCGCGTTTCCAGGCGCCAAGGCGACGCTGTTCGATCGCGGGCTGGGCGTGATGATGCTGATGCGCGGACCGGGCGGGTTCACGGGTGGCAAGGTGTTCAACGCCATGGTCACCCACCTCGACGTCTATCCGACGATCTGCGACCTGGCGCGCATCGAGCATCCGCCATGGCTCCAGGGTGCCTCGCTCCTGCCGCTGGTTCGCGGCGAGACCGATCGCCTGCACGACGAGATCTTCGCCGAGATGACCTTTCACGCCGCATATGAGCCCGTCCGGGCGGTCCGGACGGAGCGCTGGAAGTACATCCGGCGGTTCGACGACTACGGTCATCCCGTGCTTCCCAACTGCGACGACAGCGCCAGCAAGGACCTGCTCGTCGAGCACGGCTGGGGGGAGCAGCTGGTCCCGGAGGAGCAGCTCTACGACCTCGTCTTCGATCCCAGCGAGGCCCGCGACGTGGCCGGTGACCCCCGCTACGTGGACGTGCTGGCGTCGCTGCGAGAGCGGCTTGACGAGTGGATGGAACGGACCGACGACCCGCTGCTCAAGGGTCCGGTCTCCCCGCCGCCCGGCGCCCAGATCAATGAGCCGAACCAGCGCTCGGCGGGAGACACGGTGCGAGTTGTCAGCCCGGATCCCGCCGACGTATCCGGATAGTGGGGCTAGCCGGCCTGCCAGACGCCCGGGTCGCTGGCGATCCTGCGGATCGGCTCCGGAAGCTGGCCGCTGACGAGGTCGGCGATGGTGACGGACTCGAGGACCTCGCGGATGTTTGCCCGCAGCGCGATCCAGACCTCCCGGAGGGGCTTCGCGTCGCCCAGGAAGGTGAGCTCGTCGGGCGGCTGGCCGTGGACGCTCCCCAGCGGGCCGTCGACCTCTCGGATGATCTCGGCGAGGGTGATGTCCTCAGGAGGCTGGGCCAGCCAGTAGCCGCCCTCGGCCCCGGGACGCCCCCGCACGAGCCCGGCGTAACGCAGCTCCGTGAGGATGGGGTCGAGGAACCGCGGCGGAATCTCCTGGTCGGCGGCGATCCGCTCGGCAGGCACGGGACTCTCCTCCGTGCCGCCGGCGAGCTCGATCATCGCCCGCACCGCGTAATCCGCCTTGGCAGCGATCGTCACCCGCCCATTTTGGCCTAAGCGGCGCCGAGCGGCGCCGCGCCGGTGCCGCGGCTACGCGCCGGGCGGCGGCTCCTCGCGCTCGAGCACGACATCCGCCGGGTCCTTGTCGTCCCGCAGGCCCTTGTAGACGGGGGCGCGCAGGGTGCGCGCCGCCGTCCATTCGCGGAAGGCGATCTCGGCGACGAGCCGGGGCTCGACGAACACGGACTGCTTGGGGGGCTGCCGACCCTCGAAGGGGCTCGGCTCGGTTCGCAGCGGCTCCAGCAGCCCGGCGAGACGCTCCAGCTCCGCGTCGGTGAAGCCGCTGCCGACGCGCCCGGCGTAGCGGAGGCGCCCCCCTCCCTCGTCCTCGTGGTAGCCGACCAGGATGGCGCCGATCGTCCCCGCCCGCCGGCCCTGGCCACCGAGCCAGCCGCCGATCACGAGCTCCTGGCTGCGGATGTTCTTCACCTTCAGCCAGGCGCGGCTGCGGCGGCCCGGGAGGTAGCGGCTGTCGAGGCGCTTTGCCACCAGGCCCTCCAGGCCGCGTTCCTGGGTCAGCTGCAGGAGCGCCTTTCCCTCCCCGAGGTGGTGGCTGGGCGTCTGCCAGCTGGGGCCGTCGAGCTCGAGCTCCTCCAGCCGTTCGCGGCGCTCGGTATAGGGGAGATTGACGAGCGAACGGCCCTCGAGGTAGAGCAGGTCGAAGATCAGGTAGGTGACGGGGCGGTCGCCCATCCGGCGCCGTACCGCGGCATCGGAGGCCAGGTTCATGCGGCCCTGGAGCCGCTCGAAGCTGGGCCTGCCGTCCTCGTCGAACGCCACCACCTCGCCGTCGAGCACCGCCTCGCGGGCGCCCAGCACGGCGGCGAGCGGCCGCAGCTCCGGGTAGTGCGGGGTGATCTCACGCAGGGTGCGGCTCTCGAGCCGCAGATGGCCGCCCTCGCAGTAGGCGATCGCCCGCACCCCGTCCCACTTGATCTCGTATGCCCAGGCCTCCTCGTCGGGCGGCAGCCGGATCGACAGGGTGGCGAGCATCGGCTTCAGCTGGCGCGGCATGGGCTCCCGCTCGGCGTCGACGGGCGGGTCCATGCGGTGGATCATCCAGTTGTCGCCGTCGGTCTGGAAGATCGCGTATTTCCCCTGCACCCGCTCCCCGGCGAAGGTGACGATCACCTCGTCGTCGCGGAACTTCTCGGTCTCGTACGTGCCCCGATCCCAGATCGCGATCGTCCCGGCGCCGTACTCCCCCTTCGGGATCTTCCCCTCGAACTCGAGATATTCGAGCGGGTGGTCCTCGGTGTGGACGGCGAGCCGGTTCTCCTTCGGGTCCTGCGGCACCCCTTTCGGCAGCGCCCAGGATGCCAGGGCGCCGTCACGCTCCAGCCGCAGGTCCCAGTGCAGCCGCCGAGCGTGGTGCTCGTGGACCACGAACCGGTCGCCCTTGGCACGCTTCGGCTGCTTCCCGCCCCGCGGTTCGGGTGTCTTCTCGAACGACCGCTTCCCCTCGTACTCGGTGAGCTTCCTGGGCGCCACTTGCGACCGGATCCTAGGCATCTGGTGACTGCGAGAGCGTCTACAGTCCGGAGCTTGGGGGCGTGGCCCGAAGGTCGGGCTGCAGACTTTTAATCTGCTGGTCTGGGTTCGATTCCCAGCGCCCCCACTGCTCGCGCGGTCGAGCTCGCGCATCCCCCTCGCTACAATGCTTTAGAAGTTGAAGTAAGTCCAACTTTCGTAGTGAGGAAGCCATGCAACTGCTCCTGATTCCGCTTGACGACACCGTCCTGTTCCCCAGCATGACCGCCACTCTGGCTGCCGAGGTCGGCGACGAGAAGCGGGTCTTCGTGCTGCCTCGTGACGGCGACGACTACGCCCAGGTCGGGACGGTCGCCGAGGTGCTCGACACGGCCCGGCTGCCGGGCGCCGGCGAGGTGGCCACCCTGGTCGGGCTCCATCGCGGATTGGCGGGCGCCGCAACGCCGGGCGCCGACGGAAGGCTCCGCGTCGAGGTGCAGGAGATCCACGACGGCACCCCAACCGACGAGCGGACAAGCGAGCTCGAGCGCGAGTACCGCGCCGTGGTCGAGGAGATCCTCGAGCTGCGTGGAACGGATGGCCGCGTCGGCGCCTTCCTGCGCTCGATCAGCGAGCCCGGCGCGCTCGCCGACACCTCCGGCTACAGCCCCGACCTGAGCGTGGCCGACAAGCGGCGCCTTCTGGAGACGATCGACGTGACCCAGCGTCTCGAGCTTTCGCTCCAGATGCAGCGCGAGCGCCTGGCCGAACTTCAGGTCCGCAAGCGAATCCGCGACGACGTCGAGTCCGGCGCCCAGAAGCAGCAGCGCGATTACTTCCTGCGCAAGCAGATGGAGTCGATCCGCAAGGAGCTCGGTGACGACGACGCCTCGATCGTCGAGGAGTACGAGAGGAAGATCGCGGAGGCCGAGATGCCCGAGGCCGTCCAGGAGCAGGCCGTCCGGGAGCTGCGCCGTCTTGAGCGGATGGGCGAGCAGTCCGGGGAGACATCCATGATCCGCACCTACCTCGACACCTTGCTCTCGGTCCCCTGGTCGAAGCGCTCCGAGGAGCGGCTCGATCCTGCCGTCACCCGCCAGGTCCTGGATGCCGACCATGCCGGCCTGGAGGACGTGAAGCGGCGGATAGTCGAGTACATCGCGGTGCGCAAGCTGCGGGAGGAACGCGACGTCGAGGACGACAAGCGCTCGGGAGCGATCCTGACCCTCGTCGGGCCGCCCGGAACCGGCAAGACCTCGATCGGCGAATCGATCGCCCGCGCGCTTGGACGCGAGTTCGTCCGCATGTCGCTCGGCGGGGTTCGCGACGAGGCGGAGATCCGGGGGCACCGCCGTACCTACATCGGGGCGATGCCCGGCCGGCTGGTCAAGGCGCTGCGCGATGCCGAGACCATGAACCCGGTGATCCTGCTGGACGAGGTGGACAAGGTTGGCGCGGATTGGCGTGGGGATCCCTCCGCCGCCCTGCTCGAGGTCCTGGACCCGGCCCAGAACCATTCGTTCCGCGACCATTACCTGGACGTCGAGCTCGACCTCTCGGAGGTCGTGTTCATCGCCACCGCGAACATCGTCGACACGATCCCGGCACCGCTTCTCGACCGCATGGAGGTGATCGAATTCGACGGTTACACCACCGAGGAGAAGGTCGCCATCGCCCGCGGGTTCCTGTGGCCGAGACAGCTTGCGCGCAACGGCTTGCGGGACGACGAGGTGACGGTCGGAGACGATCGCCTCAGCACCGTGGTCACCGAGTACACGCGCGAAGCCGGGGTTCGTCAGCTCGAGCGTGAGCTCGGCAAGCTGCTTCGGAGGATCGCCACCGCGGTCGCCTCCAACGCGTCCACCCCGCCCGTGACCGTCGACGTCGACGCCATCCGGGATGCGCTGGGCCGACAACGCTTCTATCAGGAGGCCGTCGAGAGGACCGCGATACCGGGTGTCTCCACCGGCCTGGCGGTGACCGGCGTCGGCGGCGACGTCCTGTTCGTCGAAGCCACCGCGATGGAGGGTGAAGGCGGGCTGGTCCTCACCGGCCAGCTTGGCGACGTCATGAAGGAGTCGGCTCGCATCGCTCTTTCTTACGTGCGCTCCCACGCGACCGAGCTGGGCCTCGATGAGGCTGGCTTTCAGCGGGAGTTCCACCTCCACGTGCCGGCGGGAGCGATCCCGAAGGACGGCCCAAGCGCCGGGGTCGCGATGGCTACGGCGATCGCCTCCCTGCTCACAGGGCGCCCGGTGCGCCACACGGTCGGGATGACCGGCGAGGTCACGCTGCAGGGGCGCGTGTTGCCGATCGGCGGCGTGAAGCAGAAGGTCCTCGCCGCCCGCGCCGCCGGGCTGACGACGGTCATTCTGCCGGAGCGCAATCGGGCGGATCTCGAGGAGATTCCCGCGGACGCCCGCGAGGAGATGGAGTTCCATCTGGTGATGACCATCGACGAGGTCCTCGCGCTGGCGTTGGAGCCGGCTGAGTCGGGTGCGGGGCTGGCCGATGTCGCCGCGGTGTCGTAGCTGCAGCCCCATCCCGGTGGAGGTACGTCGCGCGGCGGCACTGCTCGAGCGCCGCTGGTCGCTGGCCACGATCTATGCCTGCCATAGCGGGGCTGCACGGTTCAACGAGTTCCGGCAGGCCCTTCCGGGCATCTCCCCCAGCACGTTGTCGGAGCGCCTCGAGCAGCTGGAGACGGCGGGCGTGATCGAGCGCAGCCTGAGCCCGGGCCGCCCTCCCCACAGCGCGTATCGCCTGACGGACAGGGGTCGCCGGCTCGCCGAGGTGGTGGACGCCCTGGAGGCGTGGTCTCGCGCAGGACGCTGAGCGCCGGGGCCGGCGACGGAAGCCCTCAGCGTGAACGCACCTCGTCCAGCTCAACCCGCCCGCCGATCTCCACCATTCCGTCGTCGAGGGGCCGGGCGAGGATCCGAGAGCCTGCGCCCTGGCGGATGTCCAGCCCCCGGCCCAGCCGGGCAGAGAGGGTGATCGCCGCGGATCCGGTGGCCTCGTCCTCGGCGATCCCGTAGCGCGGGGCGAAGACCCGCTCGCGAGCGATGCCCGCAACCTCTTCGACCCACGCCCAAACCCCGACCGCGTCGTGGCCCTCCGGAGGCCCTTCGAGGGCCTCGACATCCGCCGGCGTCAAGACCTGCATGAACTCGAACTCCGGCGACCACTCCGGGCGGGCGGCGGCGTAGGTCAGCCCGCCGTCCGTGCGCACCGGGACCACGCCGGCTGGCGGCCGCAGCGCGGTCACCGCGCTGCGCTCGCGGGCCAGGAGCCAGGCCGTTCCCACCACGGGATGCCCGGCGAACGGCAGCTCCACGGCCGGTGTGAAGATGCGCATCTCGCCGCGCTCGCCGTCGTCGACGAACACCGTCTCGCTGAACCCGAGCTCGTGGGCGATCCCCTGCCGATGCTCTGCCGGGACCTGGGATCCGTCGAGGAAGACCCCGAGCGGATTGCCCCCGCCCCCGCCCTCGCCGCAGAAGACGCGAAGCACGTGCAGCTCGGGCATCGCGTTTGTCCCGCGCCCCGGCCTAGTGACGGAAGTGGCGGCGCCCCGTGAACGCCATCGCCGCGCCCGCCTTGTCGCAGGCGGCGATCACCTCCGAGTCCCGCACCGATCCACCCGGCTGGACCAGCGCGGTGACCCCGGCGTCGATCGCGAGCTGGGGCCCGTCCGGGAACGGGAAGAACGCATCCGAGGCGACCACGGACCCCGCGAGCAGCCCGTCGGTGTCGTCGCCGCGAGCATCGCGCGTCTTTGAGAGCGCGATCGTCACCGAGTCCACGCGGCTCATCTGCCCCGCGCCGATCCCCAGCGTCGCCCCGTCCTTGGCGATCACGATCGCGTTCGAGCGCACGTGCCTGCACACCTTCCACGCGAACCACAGGTCCTCCCACTGATTTTCTTCGGGGCTCGCCTCGGTGACGATCTGCAGCGACTCCCGGCCATCGTCGATGCGGTCGGGCTCCTGCACCAAGAGCCCACCTCGCACTCGCTTCACGTCGCGTTCCCGCGGCTCATAGCTTCGCTGCTCGATCGCCTCGAGAAGTCGCACCGCCTCCTTCTGCTTCAGCACCTCCAGCGCATCCTCGTCGTACCCGGGGGCGATCAGGACCTCGACGAAGTGCTGGTGGAGACGCTCGGCGAGCGCCCGGTCCACTGGGCGGTTGAGCGCGATCACGCCGCCGAATGCCGAAAGGGGGTCGCAGGCGAGTGCCTTCTCATAGGCCTCACCGATGTGGTCGGCGATCGCGACGCCGCAGGGGTTGTTGTGCTTGACGATCGCGCACGTGGCCGGCTCGAAGTCGTCCAGCACGCGGCGCGCCGCGTCCAGGTCCAGAACGTTGTTGAAGGAGAGCGCTCTTCCATGACGCTTGGACACGCGTGAGAGCACGTGCGAGCGAGCTCCCACCTCCACGTACAGGGCCGCCTTTTGATGCGGGTTTTCGCCATAGGAGAGGTCGAGGAACTTCTCGTGCGCCATCACCCAGTGCCCCGGGAAGGCCTCGTAGCGCAACCCGTACCACCGGCTGATCGCCGCGTCATACCCGGCCGTGAACGCGAACGCCTCGTTGGCCAGCCAGTGCCGGGTCTCTCCGGAGACGCGGCCACCGGAGTCCTCCAGCTCGGCGAGCACGGCGTCGTAGCTCTCCGGCTTCACGACCACCGCGACGAAGCGGTGGTTCTTCGCTGCGGCCCGGATCATCGTCGGGCCGCCGATGTCGATGTTCTCGACCGCCTCCGTCTCGCTCACGTCCTGTCGAGCGACCGTGCGCTCGAAGGGGTAGAGGTTCACGCAGACGAGGTCGATCGGCTCGATCCCCTCGGCTTCGAGCGTGGCCATGTGCTCGGGGTCGTCGCGCACCGCAAGCAGGGCCGCGTGCAGCCGCGGATGCAGCGTCTTCACGCGACCGTCCAGGATCTCCGGCGACCCCGTGAGCTCGGTGACGTCGCGCACCTCGAGGTCGGCCTCGCGCAACGCGGTGGCGGTGCCCCCCGTGGAGAAGATCTCCACTCCCAGCTGCGCCAGCCCACGCGCGAAATCGACGATCCCGGTCTTGTCGGAAACGGAGATCAGGGCCCGGCGCACCCGGATCGCCCCCTCCACGGAGGTCGACGCCTCCCGTCCCCCGCCGGTCGTGACCGAATCAGCCATGCCTATTGACGTGTCCCGACATCTACGTGCACGAGTCGCGGATTCTCCGGGTCCATGCCGACGGCCCCGGCGGCGATCAGGCGGATCGCCTCCGGTAGCAGCTCGTGCTCGACCCGGTGGATCTCCTTTTCCAGTTGGGCGCGATCGCGAGTGTAAGGCACCTCGATGGCTCGCTGCAAGAGGATCGGCCCCGAGTCCACGCCCTCGTCGACCAGGTGCACCGTCACCCCCGTCACGCGTACGCCATGCGCCAGGGCCTGCCCGACCGCGTCGAGGCCGGGGAACGAGGGCAGGAGCGCCGGGTGGACGTTGACGATCCGGTTGCGGAATCGCCGCACGAACTCGGGCGAGAGCAGCTCCATGTACCCCGCGAGGACGATCAGCTCCACCTCTCGCTGTTCGAGCCAGCCGGCGATCGCGGCATCCCGCTGGGCGCGGTCGGGGTAGTCCGCGGCACGAAAGACGCCCGTCTCCACGCCGGCGCCCGAGGCCCTTTCCAGCGCCTTGGCGGAGGGCTTGTTCGAGGCCACCGCCACCACCTCGATCCCATCCCGGCCGTGCAGCCGGTCGAGGATCGCCTGCAGGTTGGTCCCCGTCCCGGAGGCGAGGACGGCAATGCGAAACGCGGTCACTCGACCCGTTCGTCGCGGTCGCGCCGGACGAGCTCTACGTTATCCCGGGACACAGAGCGCGACGCAGCGAGCCTCAGCGAGCGGCGGACACCACGTCTATGTCCTCGAGGGCGAACTTGCCGTTGCCCTCGCCGCCGTCGCCGAGCGGGTAGTTGCCGGTGAAGCAGGCGTCGCAGTGATGCTGCGCGGGAGTGCCGATTGCCTCATACACCCCTTCCATGGACAGGTAGGCGAGCGAGTCCGCGCCGAGCTCGCCGGCGATCTGCTCGACCGTCCTGCCATGGGCGATCATCTCCTCGCGGGTCGACATGTCGATCCCGTAGTGGCATGGGTGGCGGATCGGCGGCGAGGAGATCCGCAGGTGCACCTCCTTCGCTCCCGCGTCCTTCAGCATGCCGACGATCTGGCGGGTTGTGTTGCCGCGCACGATCGAGTCGTCCACGACGACCACGCGCTTGTCGGCGACGATCTCCGGCAGCGGATTGAACTTCATCCGCAGGCCGTGCTTGCGCAGCTCCTGCCCGGGCTGGATGAAGGTCCGGGCCACGTAGCGGTTCTTGATCAGCCCGTCGTCCTGGGGGATGCCCGAGGCCCGCGCGAAGCCGTTCGCCGCGGGGTTGCCCGAGTCCGGCACCGTGATCACGAGATCGGCATCCACGGGTGACTCGCGCCACAGGATCTCGCCCATCCGCCCGCGCACCTGCTGCAGGACCCGGCCTTCCAGCCGGGTGTCCGGCCGGGAGAAGTAGATGTGCTCGAAGACGCAGTGGGCAGGACGGCTGGATGGCACCACCTGCCGCGTCTCGATCCCGCCCTCGGTAAGCGAGATCAGCTCGCCCGGCGCCACCTCACGCAGCAACTCCCCGCCGATGATGTCGAAGGCGCAGCTCTCCGAGGCGACGCAGTAGCGATCGCCGATCTTGCCGAGCGACAGCGGCCGCACGCCGTGTGGATCGCGGAACGCGACCACGGCCCGCTTGGTCATCACCACCGTCGAGTAGGCGCCCTCGAGCCTCGGCATCACGGCCTCGACCGCGTTCTCTATCGGGCGTGCCTCCTCGACCGAGAGCAGCGCGGCGATGATCTCCGAGTCGGACGTGCCGCGGAACGAGAGCCCCTGCTCGCGCAGCTCGTTGTAGAGCTCGACGGCGTTGGTCAGGTTGCCGTTGTGGGCGAGCGCCAGCTCGCGCCCGTCGTCCCGCCAGACGGGCTGCGTGTTCTCCCACGAGCCGCCCCCCGTCGTCGAGTAGCGGACGTGTCCAATCGCCATGTCGCCTTCGAGCGCCCGCAGCTTCTCCTCGTCGAACACCTGCGAGACGAGCCCCGTCTCGCGCAGGGTGGTGATGTGTCCGCCCTCGCAGGTGGCGATTCCCGCCGACTCCTGGCCGCGGTGCTGGAGCGCGTAGAGCCCGAAATAGGCGAGCCGCGCGACGTCGTGCCTGGGTGCGTATACGCCGAACACCCCGCATTCATCACGCGGGCCATCGCGGTCCGGAATAGGCCGCTCGGTCGGGATCATGTGGGCCTTCTCTGCTTGAGAGATTGAGCTGGCGAGCCAGGCAGAATCCGCCTGCAACGGCAGGGTAGCAATGGCCGCGGATCGGCCCGCCGCCCGCCGGCTACTCGCAGTAGGGCCGGCCGTTGACCCGCTTGTCGCGTCCGGCGATGCCGGCGCAGTCGCGGAGCTGATTCAACCGGGCCTCGAGGTTGACCTGCTTGGCGCTGTTCGGGCAGTTGGCGGCGTTTCCACCGGCGCACAGGTTCTCGAGCTCGAACGGATCGTTCTTCAGGTTGTATCGCTCCCGCTGGTCGGCCGAGATGCACTTGCTCGTGGCTGGATTGACGACCCTCGAGTGCACGACATAGATGTTGTCGTTCGTCCTGATCCCCGCGAACTCGCAGGTCGCGTAGCGCCCGGCGTCCGCCACCTGGTACTCGGTCAGCAGGCCGCGATCGTGCGGCCAGCCACCCGACCGCGTCAGCAGTGGCATCAGCGAGCGCCCGTCCATGGTCCGGCACGTCCCGCTTCGCAAGCAGGGCCGGGCCCCCGCCAGGTCGAGGATGGTCGGCGCGAGGTCGATGTTGGCGACGGGCTTGCCGACCAGCGGCACACGCTTGGCCCCGCCCATGTAGCGCCTGGGCATCCGGATCACGAGCGGGAGCCGCAGCCCTTCCTCATAGGGGAGGACCTTGCCGCTGGCGATGCGGTGCTCCCCATAGAACAACCCGTTGTCGGAGATGAAGATGAACACGGTCTTCTTGAGCTCACCTGCCTTCTTGACCGCGTCGAACACCTTTCCGACGTCACGGTCGACACCGACGAGCGACGCCAGGGCGCATTGCCAGTGCCGCCGAATCCTCTGCTTCTCGGAAGCGCTCAGGCGTGGGGCCGACCTGAGGAAACCCGGTTTGTCGCTCAGATCCTTCTCGTTGAACGAGGGAGGCCGGGGCAGGGGCGCTTTGCGGAACGACCTCTCGTCGCGGCGATCGGGGATGGCCGTGCGGTCGCAGGAGCCGTACGGGTCATTCTGAAGGCCGACGTGCGGAGCGCGCTCGTCGAGCTGGAGATAGAACGGTCGCCGCTGGGGAGCGTGTGCCTTGATCAGGCGCGTGGCGTCCTTGCCCACCACGCGGGTGATGTAGTCCTGGGGTTTGTGCCCACGATGGCGGACGTGGCCATTGATCCCCAAGCGGTAGTCGTAGTAGTGCGTCCCCGGCCTCAGAACCGTGTACCAGTCGGTCCAGCCGGGGGCAACCCGGGAGGGCGGGTCGGCGAACTGCACGTAGCCGTTCAGGAACTTGCCCACGTGCATGGTCCGGTAGCCCGCCTCCCGGAGCCACTCGGGGAGGACGTTGTGCTTGTCGATCAGCGCCGGGTAGGCGGCGGCGTTGGAGGTCACTCCGTGGTTGTGGGCGTACTGCCCGGTGAGCAGCGATGCGCGGGAGGGGCAGCACTGCGCGGTCGTGGCGATGTAATCGGTGAAGGTGGTGCCATGGTGCTTCAGCAGCCGCATGGTGTTCGGCATGACCCTGTTCGTGAACTGACGCATGGTCTGATCGTCGGACTGGATCAGGACGATGTTCGGCCGGCCGAGCGGGGCTGCGCGCGCACCGGTGAGGTCGCCGCTCGAGGGAGCGGACGCGGCCAGTCCCAGCCCGACGGCCGCGAGCAGTGCCAAGAGGCCGAGGGCGATCCGTGCGCGAGCGCGAAGCGGCGCGGACCGGGTGGGGCGCCGCCTCACTCGCAGAACGGCCGCCCGTTGACGCGCTGGTCACGCCCGGCGATGCCGGCACAGTCGCGGAGTCGGCTCAAGCGGGCCTCCAGGTCGGCCTGGGTGCTATCGGACGGGCAGTTGGCGGCGTTGCCGCCGAAGCACCGGTTGTGGAGCTCATAGGGATCCTTTCTCAGGTCGTAGCGCTCGCGCTGATCGGCGGAGACGCAGTGGCGCGTCCGAGGGTCGACGACGCGCGAGTGCTCGATGTAGATGGCGCTCCGAGTCCTGATCCCGGCGAACTGGCACGTCGCATAGCGGCCGGCGTTGGCCTTTCGGAACTCGGTCAGCAGCCCACGCTGGCGAGGCCAGCCCCCGAAGCTCCCCAGCAGGGGCATCAGGGAGCGTCCGTCCATCGTCCGGCATGCCTCGGTCTGCGGGCATGGCTGTGCCTGGGCCAGGTCCAGAATGGTGGGCGCGAGGTCGATGTTGCCCACCGGCCTGCGGGATTTCTTCACGCGCGGCGCCGGGCCCAGGTAGCGCTTCGGCGCCTTGATCACCAGCGGGAGATGCAGCGCCTCCTCGTACGGCAGCACCTTCCCTTCCAGAACCCGATGCTCGCCATAGAACTGCCCGTTGTCGGAGATGAAGATGAACACCGTCTGGTTCAGCTCGCCGGTCTTCGCCACGGCGTGGTAGACGCTCGAGACGGACCGGTCGATGCCCACCAGGGATGCCAGCGCGCACCGCCAGTGCTTTTTCACGTGTCCACGATCGTGGCGACCGAGCCTTGGCGCCGACCTCAGGAACGCCGGCTTGTCGCGCATGTCGCGCTCGTTGAATGACGGGCGGGACGGCACCGAGGCGCCGGCGAATCGATGGATGTCCCGCGGGTCGGGCTCGGGCACGATGCCGCCGCACCTGCCCGGCCTGTTTCCGCCTGCGAGGTGTGGAGCGCGCTCGTCGAGCTGCAGATAGAGAGGCCGGCGCGCCGGCATTCGGCGTTTGACGATCTGCACCGCCTTGCGCTGCAGGACACGGGTGACGAAGTCGCGGTTGCGCTTGCCGAAATGGACCTTGCGGCCGTTGTTCGAGAGGAAGTAGTCGTAGTAGTGGCCAGACCCGCTGAAGAGCGTCTGCCAGTCATCCCAGCCGGGCGCGACGGCGGCCGGATCGCCGACGGTCGCGGAGTAGCCGTTCATGAACTTTCCGACGTGAGCGGTCCGGTAGCCGGACCGCTGGAGCCAGACCGGCAGGACGTTCCCCTTGTCGATCAGTCCCCCGTACCCGATGTTGTTCGAGGTCACTCCGTGGTTGTGGGCGTACTGCCCGGTGAGCAGCGATGCGCGGGAGGGGCAGCACTGCGCGGTCGTGGCGATGTAGTCGGTGAAGATGGTCCCGCGGCTGGCGAGCAATCGCTTCGTCCTCGGCATCACCCTCCGGGTGAACTGGCTGAACGTCTGATCGTCGGACTGGATCAGGACGATGTTCGGCTGCTCGCCATCCGCGGCGCGCGCTGGGGCTGGGCCGCCGATGGACGGGTTCGAAGCCAGTCCGATCCCGGAGACCGCCAGGAGCGCAGCGCCGCCCAGCGCGATCCGTCCGCGAGAGCGAAGCGGCGCGGAAGAGGTCAGCCGCCGCATCACTCGCAAAACGGCCGTCCGTTGACGCGCTGGTCCCGTCCCGCGATGCCGGCGCAGTCGCGGAGCTGGTCGAGGCGGTTCGACAGCTGCGCCTGCTCGAACGCATGCGCCGGCGTACCGGCCAGGTTATTCAGCTCGTAGGGATCGCTTCCGAGCTCATAGAGCTCGCGCTCGCTGTCGGGCTGGCAGGTCCCGGTGGCCTGATCGGCGATCGAGCTGTACTCGGTGTAGATCCGGTCACCGACGCGAACCCCCTGGTAGGTGCAGACCCCCGCGTTTCCGCCCGCGGACTGGTTCAGCTCCAGCAGGAGCCCTCGATCGTCGGGCCAACCGCTGGTGTTTCCCCTGAGCAGCCCCAGCAGCGAGCGGCCGTCCATCGTCCTGCAATGGCTCTTCGAGCGACACGGCCGAGCGCCGGCCAGCCGCAGGATGGTCGGAACCAGGTCGATGTTCGCCACGGGCTCGGAGCTTCGGGGAGTCCGGGCGACCCCATTGCGGTACGCAATGGGGATGCGGATCACCAGCGGCACCCGTATGGACTCCTCGTAGGGAGGTGCCTTGCCGGTGCGCAGCCGATGCTCGCCGAAGTAGAAGCCGTTGTCGGACGTGAAGATGATCACGGTCCTGCCCAGCTCGCCGGTGTGCTTGAGGGCCTTGTAGATGGCGGCCGTTCCGCGGTCGACCCCTTTCAGCGAGGCCAGCGCGCACTGATAGGTGAGCCGCATGCGATGGCGCGCATCCTGGTCGAGCTTGGGACGGTCGCGGATGAATGATGGCTTGTCGCTCACGTCGTCCTCGTTGAACGACGGAGGCATGGGCAGGTGCCGATGGGCGAAGCGACGGATGTCCAGCGGGTCTGGCTGCGGCTGAGAGCGGTTGCATCGCCCACGGGTGGGCCCCGTGGACATGTGCGGGGCTCGCTGGTCGAGCTGCAGGTAGAGGGGCCGCTGGCGCGGCGTGTAAGTGCGAATCAGCCTGACCGCCTCGCGGTTCAACACACGGGTCAGGTGGTCGCGCGCGTGCTCGCCGTAGGTCACCCGCTGCCCGTTGCGAGACAGGGCATAGCCGTAGTAACGAGGCCCCTCCCCGCTCAGCGCCGTGTCCCACTCGTCCCAGCCCGGCGCCACGTCGGTTGGGTGGGGGGCGGTCTCGCTGTAGCGGTTCAGGTACTTGCCGAGGTGGGCGGTGCGGTACCCGGCGTGGTGCAACCAGACCGGGAGCGTGTTCCCCTTGTCCTTCAGCGCGGGATAGCCAGGGTGATTCGAGAGGACGCCGTTGTTGTGACCGTACTGTCCCGTCAGCACGGCCGCGCGAGAGGGACAGCACAACGGCGTCGTGACGATGGAGTCCGTGAAGGTCGTGCCCTGCGCGGCGAGCAGCCGCATCGTGTTCGGCATCGTGTGGCGGTCGAGCTCGCCGAGCGATTGGTCGTCGGTCCGGATCAAGATGATGTTGGGCCGGTCGGGCCCGGCAGCGTGGGCCGTTTCAGGGCCGCCCGGCAGTGCCGGGCCGGCGGTCGCCAGGTACGCCGCCGCGAACAGTGCGGCGCAGATGAGCGCGATCCTGTGGTGAGAGCGAGCTGGCATCCGAAGGCGGCTCGAAGTGCTGCGGCGGAGCGGCGTCGGCATGCCACTGCAGCCGGAGGGCGCGCGTGTAGTCCCCGGCACCACGCCCGCGAGCGGACGATGGTAGCGAACGAGGTCGCGGAGGCCCTCTGCGATCGGCTCGGTCCCATACCGCAACGATCGCAGGCACAACCAGCCTGCCCCATCCACCCTAGGGTGAGACGGGCCACACCTGTTTTGGGGGCGCTAGGCGGGCCCCAGCGAGCGCCAGGCGTGCTCGGCGGCGGCAAGGGGCAGCGAGACGTCGGCCTCCGCGGCGGAGATCTCGATTCGATCGCCGACCGCCTCACCGATGGGAACCACCTCGACGCCCAGCTGTGCGCCCGCGGCGGCCAGGGCCCGGAGCTTGGCGGCCGCTCCCGCGACCACGAACCCTCCCGGGCCCTCTCCGAACAGGCACGCCTCGCCCGACGCGCCGCGGAGCTCGACGAGGCGATCGAGGTCGGCGCGCACGCCCACCTCGCCCGCGATCGCGCACTCCGCCAGGGCGCACCCGAGGCCGCCGTCGCTGACGTCGTGGGCGCAGCTCACGGTTCCAGCGCGGACGGCGTTGCGAACCAGCTCGATCGCCCCACGCACCGGCTCGAGCGAGACGCCCGGGAGCCCGTTCGCGAGGTCTCCGCGCAGCTTCGCCAGCTCCGAGCCGGCGAGCGATGGGGCAAAGGGCCCCACCAGCGCGATTGCGTCGCCATCGTGCAGAGCCATGCCCGCGGCCCGTTCTGGATCCGGGAGCTCGCCGACCATGCCGACGACCGGGGTGGGATAGATCGGTCCCGACTCGGTCTCGTTGTAGAGAGAGACGTTCCCGCCCACGACCGGCACCTCCAGCGCCGCGCAAGCGTCCGCGAGCCCCTGCACCGAGCGGTCGAGCTGCCACGCGACGTGGGGCTTCTCGGGGTTGCCGAAGTTCAGGCAGTTGGTCAGCCCCAGCGGCTCGGCGCCCACGCAGGCCAGGTTCTGCGCGCACTCCAGCACCGCCTCGATCGTGCCCCGGTACGGGTCGCACGCGACCCGCCGCCCGTTGCCGTCGATCGCGGCCGCGATCGCCCCTCCCGTCTCGTCGAGCCTCAGCACCGCAGCATCGGCCGACTCCGGCCGGCGCACGGTGCGGGACTGGACGATCGAGTCGTACTGCTCGAACGCCCAGCGCTTGGAAGCGATGCTGGGGGTGGCCAGCAGGGCCGTGAGAACGGCGTGCGGATCGGCGCCACGGTCGAGCGAGACCTGGTTGCCGTAGAGCCAGTCGCTCGGTTGCTCGGGCTCGAGGTCGTAGAGCGGACACGCGTCGATCAGCGCCGAAACCGGCAGGTCCACGACCAGCTCGTCCCCGCGCATGACCCGAATCCGTCCCGTCTCGGTGACCGCGCCGATCGCCGCGACCCCGGTTTGCCAGCGCTCGCAGATCGCCACGACCTCGTCGATGTCCGCGGGCTCGACCACGGCGAGCATCCTCTCCTGGGACTCCGAGATCATGATCTCGTGCGGCTCCATGTTGGCCTCGCGCAGGGGCACCCGGTCCACGGCGAGGTCGATCCCCACCCCTCCCGCCGAGGCCATCTCGGCGGAGGACGAGGTGAGGCCCGCGGCACCCAGGTCCTGGACGGCCACGAGCAGCTCACGATCGAGCAGCTCCAGGCAGCACTCCATCAGCTTCTTCTCCTCGAAGGGGTCACCGATCTGAACGGTGGGCCGCTTCTCCTCGCCCGCGGCGAGCTCCGCCGATGCGAGCACCGAGGCGCCGCCGATCCCGTCGCGGCCCGTGGAGGCCCCCAGCAGCAGGACGACGTTCCCGGGCCCGGCTGCGGCGGAACGCACCATCCGGTCCGTGCGCGCCAGGCCCACGCACATCGCGTTGACCAGGCAGTTCTGCTCGTACGGCGCCTCGAAGTAGATCTCGCCGCCCACCGTGGGAACGCCGATCGAGTTGCCGTAGTGGCCGATGCCGGCGACCACCCGGTCGAGGAGGTAGCGGGAGCGCTCCGAGGAGAGCTCGCCGAAGCGCAGCGAGTCGAGAACCGCGATCGGCCGCGCCCCCAAGGCGAAGACGTCGCGGAGGATGCCGCCGACTCCAGTCGCCGCCCCCTGGAAGGGCTCCACGGCGCTCGGGTGGTTGTGGGACTCGACCTTGAAGGCGATCGCGTGGCCGCCCCCGACGTCGACGGCGCCCGCGTTCTCGCCGGGGCCCATCAGCACGCGCGCCCCGTCGGTCGGCAGGCGGCGCAGCAGCTTCCGCGAGTGCTTGTAGGCGCAGTGCTCTGACCACAGCAGCGAGAACATCGCCAGCTCGACCTCGTTGGGATCCCGCCGCAGGAGCTCGCGGATGCGCTCGTATTCCGAGTCCGTCAGCCCCAGCTCGCGGTGCCTCGTCTCGCTCGTGGTGGTCACTTCCCAAGTATCGTGGCTGCCCCGGCGCTAGCCGTACGCCAGCGAGCGGCGTGCCAGCTCGTCCCAGAGCTCGAGCGCCTCGGCGGAGATGATCTGGGGGCGCCATTCGTCGACGCGCTGGCCGACCAGGTCCCGGTCGAAGAAGCGCGACTCGGCGCCCGCCTCGAGCTGGTGGAACGCCAGGGCGGCGCGGACCTGGGCGTCGAGATCGGCGTGGCGGTCGAAGTCGATGACCGGAAACGGCTCTCGGTCCAGCTCTTCCAGGAGCGCCCGGTTGTAGGTCACCCAGAGCTCCTCCCAGCTCGCCCCGGAGAGCTGCGGGTGGCGCTCGGCCCGTTCACGGGCGCGCCGCTCGAGCGACTTCCGAACCGCGACCGGGTTTCGGATCACCCCGATCGGCTTCGGGTCGAGATCCCGCCAGAGCTCGAGGGCGACCAGCATGCGGGGATCCTTGACCCCGATCGTCGCGCCGGGAATCGCGCCCAGGACCTCGTCGCGCCTGCGAAAGTCGCTGCGCCGCAGACGCACCCGCCGTGGAGGCTCCCACCAGGAGCCGCCGCTGCGCTCGAGGATCGCATTGTGCAGCTGGTTGAGCTCGCGGATCTCGCGGTTGCCGCGAGCGTTGAAGCGCGCTCGCTTCGACACCGGCCCAAGCTCCACACCGTGGTCCTGGACGGTCCCCGCAACGGCCGAGGTGCCGCTCCGATGCATCCCCAGCACCGTCACGAGGGTCTTTCCGCGCAGCTCCGAGGCAAATCCGCGTCGCCAGGGAGACATCCGGTCTAATCTAGCGCCCGCTTGGTCCATATAGCCACCGTCCACTGGCGCTCCGACCGCTGGATAGACGTCCAGCTGCGTTACCTGAAGAGAAACGTCGACGAGCCGTACAAGGTCTATGCATGGCTCGATGAGGAGCTGCGGGCGCGCGCGCACGAGTTCTTCTACGCCACCGACGTGCCGGTCGAGCGGCACGAGCTCAAGCTGACCCTGCTTGGGGACCTCGTCGCGCAGGCCGCCGACCCGGATGAGGTGATCATCTTCATCGACGGCGACGCCTTCCCCGTCGCCCCGATCATGCCGTTCCTGCGGTCGAAGCTGGAGCGCTACCCCTTGGTCGCGGTGCGCCGTGACGAGAACAACGGCGACCGCCAGCCGCATCCTTCCTTCTGCGCCACGACCGCGGGGTTCTGGCGAGAGCTGCCGGGCGACTGGCGTCGCGGGCACACATGGATCAACCCGCAGGGCAAAGAGGTCACGGACGTGGGTGGCAACCTCCTCGGCCTGCTCGAGGACGCCGGTATCGAGTGGTATCCGATGCTGCGCACCAACAAGGTCAACCCGCACCCGCTCCAATTCGGGGTCTACGAGGACCTCGTGTACCACCACGGAGGCGGCTTCCGCCTCACCGCCGGAGGCAGGTTGTGGCGGGCGTCGGTCGAGGACAGGCTCAACGCGACGCTGCGCGGGCGGCTGGCCGCGCGGCTCCCCCGCAAGGGGCTCGCGGGCCGTGTGCGGAAGATGATCAACCCCGTGCGCCGCTACCGGCATGCGCTCCGCGAGGAGCTGGCTCGGGTCAACGAGCAGGTCTTCGAGCTGATCCAGCGCGACGAGACGTTCTACCTCCAGCTGATCGATCCCGGCCGCGGGGGGGAGCTGGCGGCGATCAAGGCGCCGGTCCTGCTCGACGACGCCAAGGATCTCTCGCCTACGCCTTGAGCGGCTCGGGGTCCCGCGTTGCCACCGAGGCGGCCAGGGAGGCGAAGATCCGCAGCCCGTCCTCCGAGCCCGTCAGCGGATCCACGGCGTGCTCGGGATGGGGCATCAGCCCCATGACGTTCCCCCGCTCGTTCACCACGCCCGCGATGTCCCGCACCGAGCCGTTCGGGTTCTGGCCCGGCCCGTAGCGAAGCACGACGCCGCCGCGAGCCTCGATCTCGTCGAGCTGATCGGCCGGGGCGAAGTACCGCCCGGTCTCGTGCTTGACCGGGATCGAGAGCCGCTCGCATGACCGGCACTCGCCCGTGAACGGGGTTGCCGCCGACTCCACGACCAGCTCCACCTGCCGGCAGACGAAGCGAAGCGAGGTGTTCGGCAACAGCGCTCCCGGCAGGAGCCCCGCCTCGCACAGCACCTGGAAGCCGTTGCAGACGCCCAGCACGGGCCGCCCGTCCGCGGCGTGCCTGGCCACCGCCTCCATCGCCGGCGCGAAGCGGGCGATCGCGCCCGCTCGCAGGTAGTCACCGTACGAGAACCCCCCGGGCACGACGACGACGTCGACGTCCTCGAGCTCGGTGTCCTCGTGCGACACGAGGCGCGCATCCCCCACCCGGCGGCAGGCGCGCACCGCGTCGCGCTCGTCGCAAGAGCCCGGGAACTGTAGAACGCCGAACTTCATCTCAGCCACCGTCCGCACCCTCCACCTCGATCTCGTAGTCCTCGATCAGCGGATTGGCAAGGAGCTTCTCGCACAGCTCACCAAGCCGCTTCGGATCGGAGGCCTCCAGCTCGACCAAACGTCCGACACGCACCTCCGAGACGCCCTCGAACCCGAGGGCCGGCAGCGCGCGCTCGATCGCCTTGCCCTGCGGGTCCAGGATCCCCTGCTTGGGCCGGATCAGGATCTTCGCTCTCACCCGACCAACTTAATGGCCGGCGCGGCGCGGCTTCGGCAGCCGCGGCCGCAGTCTCCACCACCGGCTCTCCTGGATGCTTCGGAGCTGCCGGGAGCGGCGCTCGAGCCGGCGTTGGAGCCGTGGGACCTGGCGCTCGGATCTCCTCAGGCCTCCGCGCAGCCGCTTCAGCTCGCGAACCTGCCTGTGCCGCTTGCGCTTCTTTGAGGCGACGGTCTGCATGTAGCGGCTGATCGCATACATCCCGTCCTCTCTGAGGTCCTCCAGCGCCGCCCGGCGTCGCTCCTCGGGCCACGCCCGGGCTGCAGGCGGCGACTCTGCCTCCTCGAGGATCCCGGGGCATGCGAGGAGGTAGTCGCGAAACTCGGTGTCCTCCACCAGCCAGCCCTCGGCCAGGCCATGGCCGACCGTCTCCTGATCGAGGGTCAGGTTCTCGTACACGTCCACCAGTCGGCCGCTCTCGTAGGCCTTGCGGATCTCCCCCGCCTCGGCGCTGCGATCGAACAGGTGGTTGTCGTCGACGACCTCGACCTTGCTTCGGTACTGCTCGAATGACCGGAAGGGGAAATGCAGGACCCCGATCGGGAACTCCGGAGCGAGCACCAGGTCGAGCTCGTTCTCCTCCACATGAGTCGGCTGGGCGCGCAGGGCGGGCTTTCCGACCAGGCCGCCACGCGGTGAGGAGCCGCGATTCACCCAGACGTCGATCGGATGGGTCGTCCACAATTTGATCAGCGGGTGGGCACGGTGGGCCGTCTTCGGCGGCCGCCGGAAGCGTGCCTCGCGGATCACGAGGCGCTCGGCGAACGAGCCGGCGCCGTCCGGCCGGGGAAGGAACTCGGTTCGAGGCGCAAGTAGCATCCCGAAGCGGTTGGGGATCGCCGCCAGCGCCTCCTTGAGGTTGGTCCCGGTCAGCGGCCACCAGAACTCGTCGGCGTCGTTGTGGATCACCCAGTCCGCTCCCATCTCGTGCGCCATCCGCCCCATCTGGGTGGTGCCCTTCTTCAGGACCTTGAGCAGCGGACCCGGCATGCTCACCACGCTCAGGATGCCGGCTCGCTCATACGACTCGAGAATCTCCCGTGTGCCGTCGGTGGAGCCATTGTCCAGCGCGATGAAGAAGTCGACCCCCTGCGCCCGGTGGAAGCGGAGGTTGTCCTCGATCACGTCCGCCTCGTTGCGGACCATGATGGTCATTGCGAGCTTCACCGTGAGGTGACGTCTCCAGGCGGGGTCCCATTGTCCAACGAGGTGTCATTGAATCGCCGCAGGCGCCTCCTCCAACGCTTCCAGGCGCGTCGCAACGGGTGAGTGACGAAGCGATAGCGGGGCCGCATCCGCCACCACCTGGTCGCCTCGATTTCCTCGAGGCGCTCCTGGGCTCCGCGCGCCTCGGCGCGTAGCTGACGGTCGCTCAGTCGTCGATAGGCGATCGTCTGCAGGTAGCGGCTGAGGGTGTACATGCCGTCCGCCTCGAGCTCCGCCAACGCGCGCTCGCGATGCTCCTGCGACCAGCCGAGCGCTTCGCTCAGCGGCCCCGGTCCCTCTTCGCCGCTCAGCGGGTCCGGGCACGCCCGCAGGTAGTCGCGAAAGCCGGTGTCCTCCGCCAGGTTCCCGGTATCGATGCCCCCGGCGATCTCGTCCTCCTCGAACGCCATCTCCCGATAGATGTCCTCGAGCCGCCCGGCTCGGTAGGCGTCCCGCACCCTTCGCGTGTCCTCGTCGCGACCCAAGTCGCCGTTGGCGACGGCGAGTCCGACGAGGCGCGTGTACTGCTCCAGCGAGCGAACCGGGAAGTGAAGGACGCCGATCGAGAAGCTGGGCGCGAGGAGCAGTTCGAGCTCGGTTGACTCGGAGTGCGCCTCGCGGGCGCGACGTACGGGCCTTCCGACGAGGCCGTCGCGTGGCGAGGTGCCGTGATCGATCCAGATGTCCACCGGGTGGGGCTGCCTGATCCTGACCTGCGGATGGGTGCGATGGACGATCTTCGGCGGGCGACGGAAGCGAGCTTCTCGCACCGTGAGGCGCTCGGGCCAGAACCCCTCGCCAGGCCGGGCGATGAACTCCGTCCGAGGGGCAGAGGCGAGCCCGAACCGCTCGGGAATCGCCTCGAGCGCCTCCTTGAGCGTCCCCGTCAGTGGCCACCAGAACTCGTCGTGGTCGTCGTGCACAACCCAATCCGCGCCGAGCTCATAAGCCTTGCGGGCGAGCATCGTCCGACCCGCTGACCACGCGTGGTGGGCGTCTCCCTCGATGTAGAAGAGCTCGACCAGCCCCGCCTCTCGGTAGGGCTCCAGGATCTCGAGGGTGCGATCGGTCGACCCGTTGTCGCCGATCAGGAAGAGATCGACGCCCTGCGCCTTGTGGTAGCGCAGATTCGTCTCGATCAGGTCCTCGGCGTCGCGGACGAGGATCGTCATGGCAAGGCGCACAGCCCTGCCTCCTAACGACTCATCTCGAGTCGGTGCTCCGGCCCCCGGGGGCGATCACCCCGGCGGTCTCGAGCATGCTGGCCAGCCCCGTCTGAAGGTCGACCGAGGGCTCCCACCCGACCTCGGCGTGAATCCGCGCGGTGTCCGCAAGCGTCCTGCGGACGTCACCGGCCGCCACGTCCGCGTACCGGATGTCGAGGGTGCGACCGCTCAGCTCTTCCACGATCGCGACCGATTCACGCAGCGTTGCCTCGCTGCCCCCACCGACGTTGTAGATCGCCCCCGGTGGGGCGTTGTGCATCGCAAGGATCGTCGCCGCCACCGCGTCCTGGACGTACGTGAAGTCACGGGACTGCATGCCGTCGCCATAGACCTCGAAGCTGGGTCCGCCAACCAGCGACCCGATGAGCCTTGCGAACGCCATGTCCGGTCGCTGGCGAGGCCCGTAGACGGTGAAGTAGCGCAAGCCCACGCAGTCGAGCTCGAAGTTCCTGGCGTGGGCACGGAGCAGGTGCTCACAGCTCAGCTTGGTGACGCCGTAGGGCGACACCGGGGCGGGCACTGCATCCTCGGGCGTCGGGTAGGCCAGCGCGTCACCGTAGACCGACGAGGAGGAGGCGAACACGACGCGCACCCGGCGTCGCGAGGCGGATCGGGCAACGGCATGCGTGGCGAGCAGGTTGTCGTGGACGTACGGCTCGAATCCCTCGCCCCAGCTCGCGCGCACGCCCGGACGGGCCGCGAGATGGAAGATCCCATCGACTCCTTCCAGCGTCTCGTCGGACAGGGGCGCCTCGGCGAGGTCCTGCTCGACGAGGTCGAAAGCCGGGTGTGACGCCGCCGTGGCAATGGCCGCCTCCTTTCGATCCCGCGCGTAGTAGTCCGTGAAGGCGTCGACGCCCACGACCTGGCTGCCCTCGGCCAGCAACGTCTCGACCAGCGTGGATCCAATGAACCCCGCACATCCGGTGACCAGGTAGCGCGACATCGGCGACACGATAGCCAGTACCCAACCGGCGGCGTCAGCCGTCGGCGCGGACGTTTGTGGGAGGCACCACTAGTCTCGCCGTCGCCCGAGGGCGCGCCGCAGCCGTGTCCAGGGGCGGAGACCCCGGGCTCGCGCCGGCCGCCGAAGCCCTTGCTCTCGCGCCTGGGCCGCGTCGCGCTGCTCCATCACCTTCACGAGCCGCTCCCGGTTTCGATCCCGATTGACCATCAGCCACCGGCTGGTGCGCGCGAGAACGTACATCGCGTCGAACTCGAGCTCGGCCCGGTCGTGCTCGAGCTCTTCGGGCGAGGGCTCGACGCGCAGGGTTCCCGACGGCCCGCCGGCGAGTGGATCGGGGCACCGCTCCAGCATGCGGGCGAACCGCTCGTCGACGACCAACCGTCCCGTCTCGAGGCCCGCCTCGACCTCGGACTCGTCGAAGATGAGCTCACGGTAGAGCTCGTCGAAGCGACCTTCCTCGTAGTGCTCACGCAGGCGTTGGAACCGCCCCCGGTCGGGGAACATGCCCTCGAAGATCGCGATCTGAGTGCGGCGCTCGAACTGCGCCGACGACCGGACCGGAAAGTGGAGGATCCTCACGGGCCACCACGGCGCCCACACCAGCCGCGTGTCCTCCTCCGGCCACGCGCTCGCCCCCAGCTCCCGGTTGCGGATCACGCGGTGCACCGGCCGCCCGGGCGGGCGAATCGTCTCGGTCACGTCCCCGGAAGGACCAACAACGGCGACGTCGTGGGGTCCCCTATCGATCGAGACGACGTCCGGGTCGGCGCGGTGCGCCACTTTGGGCTGGTAGCGGGACCGGGCCTCGCGGATCGTCAGCCGCTCGGCGAACGAGCCGGGACCGTCGGGCCTGCCGATGAACTCGCACCGCGGGGCCATGAGGACGCCGTAGCGATCGTGGACCGCGGCGAGCGTCTCCGACAGCGAGCCCTCGATCGGCCACCAGAACTCGTCGGCGTCGGTGTGCACGACCCAGTCGGCTTCGAGCTCGGTCGCCGCCAGCCGCGCCATGTCCGTCATCCACTTCGCGCCCTGCTCCCGGTAGTCCGTGTTTGGCGCCTCGATCACGGTCATCAGACCGGCCTCGGCGTAGCGAGCCAGAATGTCCACCGTCTCGTCGGCGGAGCCGTTGTCGGTGACGATGAAGTGGTCCACCCCCAGCGCGTGGTGGAACCGCAGGTTGTGCTCGAGCATGTCCCCCTCGTCCCGGATCTTGAATGCCATGACGACGCGGATCGCCGAATTTGCGGGGCGGGCCTCGGTCAAGGGCGGCCATTGTAGGGACGCACTCGAGGCCCAATTGAACTGCTAGGAATCACCTCATGAAGCTGGTCATGACCCTGCTCTTGCGCGACGAGGAGGACATCGTCAGGGAGAACCTCGACTTCCACCTCGCGCAGGGAGTCGACCGGGTGATCGTCACCGACAACGGCTCTGAGGACGCCACCGTCGAGATCCTGCGCGAGTACGAGGCGCAGGGGGCGGTGCGCCTGCTGCTGGAACCGGCCGACGACTACTCACAGGGGCGCTGGGTGACGCGAATGGCGCGGCTCGCGGCGGCGGAGGGAGCCGACTGGGTGATCAACAACGACGCCGACGAGTTCTGGTGGCCCCGCTCCGGCACGCTCGCCTCGACGTTCGAGGGGCTGGGGGACGAGGTCGGGATCGTGGTCGCCCATCGCACCAACTTCGCTCCGTGCCCCGAGGACGGACGCCGGTTCTGGGAGCGGATGACGGCGCGCGAGCGCGAGTCGCTGAACCCGCTGGGCAAGCCGCTGCCGCCCAAGGTCGCCCACCGCGCCCACCGCGAGATCACGGTGGTCCAGGGCAACCACAGAGTCGAGGGACCCGACCTCGGGGGACGCGTCGACGACGGCTCGATTGAGATCCTGCACTTCCCGATGCGCACCTACGCCCAGTTCGAGAACAAGATCGTCAAGGGCGGTCGCGCGTACGCGCGCAATCCCGAGCTTCCGCACCGCACCGGCCGCACCTGGCGACGCCTGTATGAGCTGTGGGAGCAGGGCGAGCTTCGCGATCACTACGACGGGCAGGTCGTCACCGGGCCGGGCCGCGACGACCTAATCGAGGACACGCGGCTGCGGGACTACCTGCGTGCGCTTCGGGCCGGCGCCGCCGCCGGCTAGGCGAGGGCAGCGGCGGTCACGGGACCGCGGCGTCGACCGGGGCGTCGCTACGGGTGCGGCCCTCGCCGGCCACGCTCGTCCACAGCGACAGGTCGATCTCCGGGCACAGCTCGGCCAGGCGCGCGGAGTCCTCCCGGTAGCGCTTGGCGAGCTCCTCGCTCACGTCCGGCTTCAGCTCTGGAGTGCCACTGCCCGCCTGGCGGTGCTTCAAGAGGCGGTCCGGCGTCTTCGCGGGTGGGTCGACGCCGAGGAACCGCCAGGTGTGGTGCATCTGGGCGACCGGGTCCTGGACGCAGCGCTCGAACTGCAGGACGAGCACCTGCTCCCTGGGGAAGAGCTCGAACACGTGGCGCAGCTGCTGGAAGTAGAACCCGCGCCATGTCGCGTCGCCGATCGAGGGCAGCCGCACCCGCTCTCCGCGCTCCTCGGCCATCCGCTGCAGCCTCGCGGCCGCCGACCGATAGCGCGCCACGGGATCGCGCAGCATGACCAGCAGCCGAGCGTCAGGGGCCGCCCTGCGCAGCAGGGAGATCGACCAGAAGTCCGGCAGATAGCGTGGGGTCCACTCGCCGACCAGCTGCCCGCGAGGTCGCGGAAACAGCGACGCGTACTCGGCAGCGATGTCGTCGGGAGCGTCCCCTCGCCAGAAGCGATCGAAGTAGTGGACCTCCTTGCCCAGCGGCGAGCGCCTGATCCGCGGGTGGCGGCGCATGGAGTCGTACCACCAGCTAGTCCCGCAGCGCTGAGCCCCGATCCCGACGTACGCCGGAGGGCCCGTCTCCCACCCCGGCGGGCATTCGGGGATCTCCAGGGGCTCGTTCCAGGGCCTCAGCCGGTCCACCAGACGTGAAACAGTAACGGTCACCCATGGGACTGCTCGACGGCATTCGCCGGCGGGGCATTCGTCGGCTGGGGGTCAGGTTCGGTCACGGCCGCCGCGACACCGGTCGGGTGCCAGCGCCCTTCGTGGTCGGGATCGCCCGCTCCGGCACCACGCTGCTGCGGCTGATGCTGGACGCGCACCCACAGCTGACGATCCCCCCCGAGACCCACTTCCTCCCGCGGCTGTTCACGCACTTCGACGGCTGGGTCGAGCAGGGAATCGAGGGCGCCGAGCTTCGCGAGCGAGCGATGGAGCTGATCGTCAGCCATCCGCGCTGGGGAGACATCGATCTCGATCCCCTGGAGGTCGAGCGGCGGATGGCGGATCACGATCCGCTGACCGCGGGCGACGCCGCCCGCTCGTTCTACGAGGCATACGCGGCTCAGGAGGGCAAGCCGCGCTGGGGCGACAAGTCACCCCCGTACACGTGGAAGGCGAGGCGGATCCAGCGCGCCCTGCCGGAGGCGCACTTCATCCATCTGATCCGCGACGGCCGCGACGTCGCTCTGTCGCTCAGCGAGGTGAGCTGGGGGCCGGGCGACGTCCAGGCGGCGGCGGCGAAATGGGTCGAGGAGCTGGGGCATGCGCGGCGCCGGGCGCAGCGGCTGCGCCGGGGTACGTACATCGAGGTCAGGTACGAGGACCTGGTCGCCGAACCCGAGCCGCTCCTGCGGCGGATCGCCGACTTCGTCGACCTGCCATGGGACGGCGGCATGCTCGAGTACCACCGCGGCGCCGAGGACCGGATGAAGACGGTGATGCGCGACTTCCATCCAATGGGGGGCGGAACGATCACGGCGGAGGAGCGCAAGCGCCAGCACGAGCTGGTCTCGAGTCCGCCGAGCTCCAGCCGGGTGGGACGGTGGAGGACCGAGATGTCGGCCGAGGATCGCCAGGCGTTCGAGAGCGTCGCCGGGGACCTGCTGACCGACTTGGGCTACGAGCTCTGAGCCTTGCCCCAATCCGCGCCTCGCCCAGGCTCCGCGCCTGCGCAAGATGGCGAGAAAGTGGCGCATACCGCCACTTACTCGCCAATCGAAGCGTTGAGGTAGGGGCTGAGGGCGGAGGGGAGGCCGTCTAGTCCAGCGGCCTGCCGGTGATGCGCTCGTAGGCCTCGAGGTACTCTCGCCCGCGTGTTGGCGACCACCTCGTCCGGGAGCTCCGGTGCCGGGGGAGTGTGGTCCCAGCCGATCTGGTCCAGCCAGTCGCGCAGATATTGCTTGTCGAAGGAGCGCTGCGAACGGCCGGGCTCGTACTCGTCGGCCGGCCAGAAGCGCGAGGAGTCGGGGGTGAAGACCTCGTCGCCAAGCACCACCTCGGCGCCTGGTGAGGCGCCGAACTCGAACTTCGTGTCGGCGAGGATGATGCCGCGCGCCTCCGCATGCGCAGCTGCATGCTCGTAGAGCTCGATCGAGACCCGCCGCAGCTCCTCCAACAGCGGGCGGTCGCCGATGATCTCGGCGGCGCGCTCGAAGTCGATGTTCTCGTCGTGGTCGCCCACCTCGGCCTTGGTCGCGGGCGTGAAGATCGCCTCGCCAAGACGATCGGACTCCCGCAGGCCGGCCGGCAGCTCGATCCCGCAGACCGCGCCGGATTCGCGGTACTCGCGCCACCCCGAGCCGGAGAGGTACCCGCGCACCACGCATTCGACCGGGTACATCTCCAGCCGGCGAACGCGGATCGCCCGGCCCGCGACCTCCTCGGGGACCTCCTCCGAGAGGAAGTGGTTGGGACAGATTCCGCCGGTGCTGTCGAACCAGAACAGCGACATCTGGGTGAGCACCCGGCCCTTGTCGGGTATCGGGTTCGGCATGATCACGTCGTACGCCGAGATCCGGTCGGAGGCGACCATCAGCAGGTCGCCATCCAGCTCGTACATCTCGCGGACCTTGCCGCTGGAGTGAAGTCGAAGCTCGGCGAGGGGGCTCGGCATGGGACTTGCCCGATGCTAACAACGCCCCCGGCAGCGAGATGGGAGGGTGGACCTGCGACGCCGGGGGATCGTGTCGCCGGAGGTGGGGGCGGTCGGCGCGGAGGAGGCGCGTCTCGATGACCAGATACCCCCTACCCGTATATACTTCCTCGCCATGACCGAGCAGACGCCCGCGCCCGGCTACGTCGACGACAGGGAGGCGGTGCTGCGCCGCCTGGCGCGG
Source organism: uncultured Actinomycetes bacterium (assembly GCA_963702805.1). Classification (GTDB taxonomy): domain Bacteria; phylum Actinomycetota; class Thermoleophilia; order Solirubrobacterales; family 70-9; genus AC-56. The sequence continues at coordinate 510,356 of CAVPEC010000007.1, forward strand.
ATCGAGGGACAGGTGCGCGGGGTGCGGCGGATGGTCGAGGACGAGGCCTACTGCGTCGACGTGCTGACCCAGATCGCCGCCGTCGACAAGGCGCTGGACGGCGTCGCCCTCAAGCTCCTCGCCGACCACACGAACCACTGCGTGCGCGATGCCGTCGCCCGCGGTGGGGACGAGGGGGACGAGAAGGTTCGCGAGCTGCTGGCCGCCGTCGAGCGGTTCGCACGCACCCGATGAGCCTTCCTCCGGGGCCCAGCGCGCCCGCGGCGCTTCAGACGGCGCGCCTCGTTGCCCGTCCGGTGCCGTTCTTCGAGGCCTGCCGGCGCCGCTACGGCGAGACGTTCACGGCCCGGGTGCTCAGGGTCGGCCCTCTGGTCTTCATCTCGGACCCGGCGTCGATGAAGAGCCTGTTCGGCGCCGATCGCCAGAACACGATCGCGCCCGGTCGCAACGTCGTCCTGGCTCCGGTTCTCGGCCGGCGCTCGCTGCTCCTGCTCGAGGGGGATGAGCACCTGCGCCGGCGCAAGCTGATGCTGCCGCCGTTCCACGGCGAGCGGATGCGAGCCTACGAGGCGGTGATGGCCGAGGCGACCGAGCGTGAGGTCGCGTCGTGGCCAGTCGGGCGCCGCTTCCCGCTCCAGGACAGCATGCAGGCGATCACGCTCGAGGTGATTCTGCGGGCGGTGTTCGGGGTCGAGGACGACGAGCGGCGGCAGCTCCTGCGTCGCACCCTGGTGGGAATCCTCGCCACCACACGCTCGCCGAGGGCGATCGGAATGACGGTCGACCGCCTGCGCCGGCTGCCGGCCTACCGGCGAGTCGGGGAGATGCTCGCCGAGGCCGACGAGATCCTTCTGGCGGAGATCGCCGAACGCCGCGACGACCCCGACCTCGCGTCCCGCGAGGACATCCTGTCCCTGCTCGTCGGCGCTCGTTTCGAGGACGGCTCGGCGATGAGCGACGCCGAGCTGCGCGACCAGCTGATGACCCTGCTGATGGCAGGCCACGAGACGACGGCCACCGGGCTCGCGTGGGCATTCGACCTCCTGTTCCGCGCCCCCCGGCAGCTCGAGCGCTTGCGGGCCGAGCTGGCGGAGGGCGGTCACGAGTACCTGGACGCGGTGATCGAGGAGACCCTGCGCCTGCGCCCCGTGGTCCCCTTCGTCGGCCGCGAGCTGCGCGTGCCCGCCGAGCTCGATGGCTACGAGCTTCCCGAGGGCACCGTGGTGATGCCGTCGATATACCTCGCCCACACTCGCCGGGACTCCTATCCGGATCCTCACGTCTTCCGCCCTGAACGCTTCCTCGACGGCGGCCCGGAGACATACAGCTGGATCCCCTTCGGTGGTGGTACCCGCCGCTGCATCGGCGCCGCCTTCGCCCAGCTGGAGATGCGCGTCGTCCTGCGCACCGTGCTCGGCACGGCCGAGCTCCGTTCGGCCACCGCGCGCCCCGAGCCGATTGTGCGTCGCAACGTCACCCTGTCGCCGCGAAACGGGACCCCGGCGGTGCTGGTCGAGCGGCATCCGGCAGCCCAGATGGCGACAACCGGCTGAGCCGCTAATACCAGCACGTCGATCGGGTAAGAGCAGATGGTATGAGCGAGCTGACGCTGACCAGCGACGCGTTCCAGCACGGCGGCCAGATTCCGCGGCGCCACACCTGCGAGGGCGAGGACCTCTCGCCGCCCCTCGCCTGGTCCGGCCTGCCCGATGGAACGCGCTCAGTCGCCATGATCTGCGACGACCCCGATGCTCCGTCGGGCACCTTCACGCACTGGGTGGCGTGGGGGATCGACCCGGGGGCCGGAGAGCTCGCCGAGGGCGCGGCCCCTGCGGGCGAGGGACCGAGCAGCTTCGAAACCCCCGGCTACCGCGGTCCCTGCCCGCCTCCGGGCCACGGGCCGCACCGCTACTTCTTCCGGCTGTTCGCCCTGGACGCGGCGCCTGAGTTGAAGCCGGGCGCTGATCGCGACGCGCTCGAACGCGCCATCGAGGGACACGTGCTCGATTCGGCCGAGCTGGTGGGCACCTTCGAGCGCCCGCGGTTAGTCCCGCAGCCGCTCGAGTCGCTCGAAGATCTCGGGCAGGTGGGTGAGGTAGGCGGAGGGGTCGAAGACGGCTTCCAGATCGATGCCCGCCGCCTCCTCATCGTCGACCCCGGGGGCGGCGGGGTTGACGGCGAGCTGCTCAGCCAGAAGATCCCGGAAGCTCGTGCCCTCGTCCCAGGCGCGCTGTGCCGACTCCTGGACGATCCGGTAGGCGGCGTCGCGGTCCATTCCCGACTCGACCAGTGCGGTCAGCGCTCGCTGGCTGTAGATCGCTCCGTGGGTCAGCTCGAGGTTCTTGCGCATCCGGTCGACGTGCACCGTCATCTCGCGCGTCACCCGGGAGGCAAGGTGCTGCATGTAGTCGAGCAGGATGGTGGCGTCGGGGAGGACCACCCGCTCGGCGCCGGAGTGGGAGATGTCCCGCTCGTGCCAGAGCGCGACGTTCTCGTAGCCCGTCTGGGCGTATCCGCGCAGGACGCGGGCGAGCCCGGTCAGCCGCTCGGTCAGGATCGGGTTGCGCTTGTGGGGCATCGCGGAGGAGCCCTTCTGGCCGGCTCCGAACGGCTCGGAGACCTCGCGGACCTCGGTGCGCTGGAGGTTGCGGACCTCGGTCGCGAATCGCTCCAGCCCGGCGCCCGCCAGCGCGATCGCGCCGAGCAGCTCGGCGTGGCGGTCTCGCGGCACCACCTGGGTTGAGACGTCCTCGGCGCGCAGACCGAGCTCCTCCATCACCCGGCGCTCGACCGAGGGCCGTACTGAGGCGTATGTGCCGACCGCGCCGGATAGCTTCCCCACCCGGGCGCCCTCGAAGGCTCGCTCGAGCCTTCGGAGGTTGCGGTCGGCCTCGAAGGCGAAGCCCGCCACGCGCAGACCGAACGTCGTCGGCTCCGCGTGGACTCCGTGGGTTCGCCCGACGTTGAGGGTGTCGCGGTGCTCGAGCGCCCGCTCGATCAGCGCCTCGCGGTAGGCGCGAGCGCCCGCCAGGACGATCTCGCCGGCCGCGCGAAGCTGGAGCGCGAGTGCGGTGTCGAGAACGTCCGACGACGTCAGGCCATAGTGGATCCAGCGGCCGTCGGGCCCGACCTGCTCGGCAACCACGTCGACGAACGCGGCGACGTCGTGACCGGTGGTCCGCTCGCGCTCGTTGACCGCCTCCACCGTGAACGCGGCGCGCTCGCGACAGGCCCTGGCGGCCTCGGCCGGCACCACGCCCTCGGCGGCCCAGGCGTCGGTGGCGGCCAGCTCGACCTGGAGCCACGTCTCCATTCGTCGCTCGGGCGTCCATACGGCGCCCATCTCTTGTCGGGTGTAACGGCTGATCATCGCCACGACCTCGCCGGCCGAACGCCGACCACAGGAGCCGGCGGGACAACTATTGGCAGCTACGAGTGGATTATCCGGGCGGCGAGCAAGCCGGCGTTCCTGGCCCCGTCGATTGCAACGCAGCCAACGGGGACCCCGGGTGGCATCTGCACCGCCGACAGCAGGGCATCCAGCCCGCCGAGGGCCTTGCCCGTGAGCGGGACGCCGATCACCGGCAGGTCGGTGTGCGCGGCCGCCACGCCCGGAAGCGCGGCCGACATCCCGGCGCCGGCGATGACCACCCTGAGGCCCCGCATTCGGGCCGCGTAGCAGTACTCGCGCACCCTCTCGGGGTCGCGGTGGGCGCTCATCACCCGCACCTCGTAGCGGATGCCCGCCTCGTGCAGCGACTCGCCGGCCGGTTGCATCTTGGGCTTGTCGTTCGCCGACCCCATGATGATCCCGACCAGGGGCGCGTCGACCTCGATCTCCTCGAACGCCGCCTCCACGCCGGGCATCGGCTCGAGCGTGGCCGCCTTGGCCTTGCCGCCGCTCGGGCTACCGGGCTCCGTTATCTCCATCGATCGTTCTCCCTTCGCTTCTCGCGGGATTCTCGCGCCAAGTCCGGCGGCTGTCTACGCCGTCGCCACCGGGTCGACCGCTCGAGCGGCGATGTCGGTGCGCACCTGCATGCCGGCGAACGAGATCAGCCCAGCCGCCTGGTACGCGCGCTCCCGCGCCTCGCCGGGCGTCGAGCCCAGCGCGGTCACGTTCAGCACCCTGCCGCCGGCGGTCACTGTCTCGCCGTTTCGGAGCGCCGTTCCCGCGTGGGTGATCTCGACCCCATCGATCGCGGCCGCGTCTGCGAGTCCCCTGATCTCGTCTCCCTTCGACGAGGAGCCCGGATAGCCGCCGGAGGCGAGGACGACCGTCACCGCCCATTCCTCGGTGAACTCCGCGCCGGCGCCTTGAAGCCCGCCGGGCTGACGCGAGGCCAGACACAGCTCGACCAGGTCGGAGCGCAGCCGCGGCAGCACTGCCTGCGTCTCGGGATCCCCGAAGCGACAGTTGAACTCGAGCACCTTCGGCCCGCCCGGGGTGATCATCAGGCCGGCGTAGAGCACCCCGTGAAAGGCGGTACCGCGCCGCCGCATCAGGTCCACGATCGGTCGGTGGACCGCGTCGGCGATCTCCTCGGTGCGGGCACGATCGAATCCCGGAACCGGTGAATAGCTGCCCATGCCACCCGTGTTCGGCCCGCGGTCGCCGTCGAAGATCCGCTTGTAGTCGCGGGCCGGGGCCAGAGGCACGACGTTCTCGCCGTCGCACAGCGCCAGCAGCGACAGCTCCTCCCCCTCGAGGTGCTCTTCCAGCACGACCTCCGTGTCGCCGAACCGGCGCTCGACGAAGAAGACGTGCGCGGCCTGCTGCGCCTCGGCCTGCGTCGCCGCGATGATCACTCCCTTGCCGGCGGCCAGCCCGTCGGCCTTCAAGACCACCGGATAGGCGGCGCGGGCGAGATGGTCGAGCATCTCCTCGTGGGAGCGGAGCACCGCGTGAGCGGCGGTGGGCACCCCCGCCGCCGCCATCAGGTCCTTGGCATGCACCTTCGACCCCTCGATCCGCGCCGCCTCGGCTCGGGGACCGAAGGCGGCGATTCCGGCCGCCTCGAGAGCGTCGACGAGCCCGGCGACCAGCGGCGCCTCAGGGCCGACGACCACCAGGTCGACGCCCTCGGCCGCGGCAGCCGAGACGATTCCGCGGACGTCCTCGGCGCCGAGGTCGAGGCAGCGAGCCTCGGCGGCGATGCCGGCGTTGCCGGGCGCACACAGCAGCTCCGGCGCGCCACCGGACCGCGCCAGCGCCTGGACGATCGCGTGCTCACGCCCGCCGCCTCCTACGACCAGAACTCTCATCTCAATTCGTCAGCGCATCGCCCGGAATCCGGGCACCCTTGCCGAGGTGGACGCTCACAGCGCCTTGGTGAACTCCTCGGCCGGGATCGCCGCCATCGTCTCGTTGGTTGTCGTGCCGCGCGAGCCGAGCTCGATCGAGACCTTCGCCATCGTCTTCTCGTCCGGTGCCTCGACGACGCTCACGAAGTCATACTCGCCGAGCGTGGCCCACTGGTTCAGGACCTTGACGCCGAGCTGCTCGACCTCCTTGTTGACCTCCTGGACCCGGCCCGGGTTGTCCTTGATCGTCTTGACGCCGTTCGAGGTCAGGTGGGTCAGCATGATGAATGTGGGCATCTCCTCCTCCTTTTGCCTGGGATAGCCTGAGCCTACCTTGCCATCGCATGTTCGCCGCGCCGTACGAGCGCGCTGAAGCCATCGGGTAAGGGGGTCGAGGTGAAGAAGCTCGAGCCCATCCAGCTGAAGCCCTGGGCATTGCCGCTCATCGTCATCGCGCTGATCGCGCCTCCGATCGCCTCCTTCGCGCTCGCCGGGCCCGGTGCCGGGCTCGCCGTTGGAGCGCTTGCCGCCGGGGCGATCGTCGTGGTCGCCGCACGGTCCCGCTTCGACGAGGAGATCGAGGTCGGAGCGTCGCCAGGTGACCGCTACATGCTGCTGGTCGTGGCCACCGATGCCGTCGAGGACCCGGGCATCGCCGGGGCGATCGCCGAAATCGCGAGGGCCGGCACTCGGGCCACGGGCGCCGATCCCAGCCGCGACCCGCAGGCCCTGGTTCTGGCGCCGGCCTTGAACACGCGGGTGGCGCAATGGCTCTCGGACCTGGGCAAGGCGCGTCTGGATGCGCAGCGGCGGCTCGCCGTCTCGCTAGCCACGCTGGCGGCGGCCGGCGTCGACGCGCACGGCCAGGTGGGCGACGCGGACCCGGTCCAGGCCGTCGAGGACGCGCTGCGAACGTTCCCGGCCCAGGAGGTCGTGTTCGTCACCGGTCCCGGCCGCCGGCAGGACGTCGACGAGGTGAGGCGCCGCCTCGACCGCCCGGTGCGCATCCTGGAGGCCGGGGCGACGGCGGCGGAGCGACGACGCTCCCTCTAGCGGCCCGCCCGGCGATATGGCGCTAGGCGGCGGCCTTATGCGGCGCGGCCACCGGCGTCTTCAAGAAGGTCAGCTCGCCGCCCTCGGCATCCACCAGCACGGTGTCGCCGTCGCGGAACTCGCCTTCGAGCAGCTTCAGCGCCAGCCGGTCGATCAGTTGCTTCTGGATCACTCGCTTCAGCGGCCGGGCCCCGTAGGTGGGGTCGTATCCCAGGTTGCCGAGCAGGGTCCGCGCGTCGTCGGTGAGCTCGATCTCGATCCCCTTCTCACGCACCCTGCCGGTGAGCTGATCGACCTGGAGCTCGACGATCCGGCCCAGATCGGCGCGGCTGAGACGGTGGAAGATCACCGTGTCGTCCACCCTGTTAAGGAACTCCGGCTTGAACGTGGTCGCGAGGATCTCCTCGATCCGCTCGCGCAGCCGCTCGTCGATCGCTTCGGCCGCGATCTCCTGGCTGCCGACGTTCGAGGTCATGATCAGGATCGAATGCTTGAAGTCGACTGTGCGGCCCTGGCCGTCGGTCAGCCGGCCATCGTCCATGATCTGCAGGAGGACGTTGAACACGTCGGGGTGGGCCTTCTCGATCTCGTCCAAGAGCACGACCGCGTAAGGGCGGCGCCTGACGGCCTCGGTCAGCTGGCCGCCCTCCTCGTAACCCACGTACCCGGGCGGCGCGCCGATCAGCCGCGCGACCGTGTGCTTCTCCATGTACTCGGACATGTCCAGGCGGACGATCGCCTGCTCGGAGTCGAACATGAACTCGGCCAGCGCCCGTGCCAGCTCCGTCTTTCCGACCCCGGTCGGTCCAAGGAACAGGAAGACCCCGATCGGGCGGTTCGGGTCGGCGAGCCCGGCGCGGGATCGGCGCAGGGCGTTGGAGACGGCCTGCACCGCTTCGTCCTGGCCGACCACCCGCTCGTGAAGACGCTCCTCCATGTGAATCAGCTTCTCGACCTCGCCCTCCATCAATCGGGAGACCGGGATCCCCGTCCACTTGGCGACGACCTGGGCGACGTCTTCGGAGGTCACCTCCTCGGTCAGCATCGAGCCGCCGTCGCGGTGGAGCTCGGCGAGCCGGGCCTGCTGCTCGGCGACGGTCTTCTCGAGCTCCGGGATCTCTCCGTATCGAAGCTGCGCGGCACGCTCCAGATCGGCGTCGCGCTCCGCGCGCTCCGCCTCACGATTTGCCTCCTCGAGCCGCGACTTGGCCTCCTTGATCGCCTCGATCGCCCCCTTCTCGTTCTGCCAGCGCGCCTTCATCTCGCCCGAGCGCTCGCGCAGCTCGGCCAGCTCGGCCTCGATCGCCTCCCGCCGCGCCACCGACGCCTCGTCCTTCTCCTTCTTCAGCGCCTCGCGCTCGATCTCGAGCTGCTGAATGCGCCGCTCGACCTCGTCGATCTCGGTCGGCATCGAATCGATCTCGATCTTCAGCCGCGATGCTGCCTCGTCGATCAGGTCGATCGCCTTGTCGGGGAGGAAGCGGTCGGCGATGTAGCGCTCCGACAGCGTGGCCGCGGCGACGATCGCCGCGTCGGTGATCCGCACTCCGTGGTGGACCTCGTATCTCTCCTTGAGCCCGCGCAGGATCGCGATCGTGTCGCCGACGTCGGGCTCGTCGATCACCACCGGCTGGAAGCGGCGCTCGAGGGCAGCGTCCTTCTCGATGTGCTTGCGGTACTCGTCGAGCGTGGTGGCGCCGACGGCGCGCAGCTCGCCGCGGGCGAGCATCGGCTTCAACAGGTTTGCCGCGTCGATCGCGCCTTCGGCCGCCCCGGCGCCGACGATCGTGTGCAGCTCGTCCATGAACAGGACGATCTGCCCCTGGGCGGCCTGAATCTCCTTCAGCACCGCCTTCAGCCGCTCCTCGAACTCGCCCCGATACTTGGAGCCAGCGAGCAGCGCGCCGATGTCGAGCGCGATCACCCGGCGGTCGCGAAGGCTCTCGGGGACGTCGCCGGCGACGATTCGCTGCGCCAGTCCCTCGACGATCGCGGTCTTGCCGACGCCGGGATCGCCGATCAGCACCGGGTTGTTCTTGGTCCGCCGCGAGAGCACCTGGATCACGCGCCGGATCTCCTCGTCGCGGCCGATCACCGGGTCGAGCTTCCCCCGCTCCGCCTCTTCGGTCAGGTCGCGGCCGAACTTCTCGAGCGCCTGCATCGTGTCCTCGGGGTTCGGCGTGGTGACGCGATGCGGGCCGCGCACCTCGGCGATTCCCCTGGCCAGTGCCTCGCGGTCGGGCAGCAGCGCGGCAAGCTCCGATGCCTTGTCGGCGAGGGCGAGCAGGATGTGCTCGGTGGAGATGTACTCGTCACCGAGCCCGGCCATCTGTTGCTCGGCGCGCTGCAGAGTGCCGACGAAAGTCTGGGAGGGGCGAACCTCGGCGTCGGCCTCGCCGCTGATGCGGGGGAGGCCCTCGACCTCCGCCAGCGCCCGCTGACGAATCGAGGCGACGTCGGCGCCCACCTTCTGCAGCACGGGCACGACCAGGCCCTCGCCGGGGTCGAGCAGGGCGAGGAGGAGGTGTGCCGGGACGACCTCCGGGTTACGGTGCTCGGAAGCGAGCCGCTGCGAGGCGGCCACTGCCTCCTGGGACTTGATCGTGAAGCGGTCTGGCTGCATGCCTGGAGCTTAGCGGCTTTATAGGCGAATGTAAAGAAAATCTATGTCATAGTGACTTAGATTCAAGACGGCTCAGCTCCCGTCGGTCGCGAGGGATACTACGGCGATCGTGATCCCCGACGACAGCGATCGCGGCCGAAGCTACTCCAACCCGCACACGGGCGAGCGGATCACCATGCTGGCGATCGCCGGGGAGACCGGTGGGGAGCTGACCCGGATGGAGATCCGGGTGCGGTCTGGGCCGGGCGAGTGGGTGGGCCCGGATCATTTCCACCCGCTTCAGGAGGAGCGGTTCCAGGTCGTTCGGGGCGCGCCGATCTTCCGGATCGATGGGGAGGAACGTCCGGCGGAGCCCGGCGAGGCGGTCACGGTCCCGGTCGGTGTCTCGCACATCTTCAGGAATGGCGGTCCCGACGAGCTCCAGATGATCAGCGAGTACCGACCCGGACTGAAGTCAGTCGAGACCTTCTTTGCGACCTTCTTCGGGCTCGCCTCCGACGGCAAGCTGACGAGGCGCGGCAGACCGCCCCTGCTGCAGTCCGTGCTCACCCTCTGGGAGGTGCGCGACTATTTCGTCGTCACGCGGCCGCCGCCGGCCGTGCAGCGCCTGCTCTTCCCGCCGCTTGCCGCCATGGCCCGCCTCCGCGGTTACCGGGCGAGCTATCCCGAGCATCGGGGCGGTTCGAGCGGCCAGAATTGAGACTACTCGCGCTGCGTCTTTCGACCCGGCCGCTTGACCGGGATCTGCACCGGCTGCGCGGCCGTGCGGGGCACGAGGTCGCCGGCGTCGTAGGCGCCGTAGGGAACGATCTCCGCCCGGAAGGATCGCTTCACCCGGTCGATCTCGGCCAGCATCTGCCGCTCCAGCTGTGTCGCTCGGTCGCGCATCCTGGCGAGCTCGACCCGGGCCCGGGCCAGCTGTCCCTCGAGCTCGAGCACGCTCTCCACCCCCGCCAGGTTGAGCCCCTCCTGCGCAGTCATCCGCTGGATGCGGCGCAGGCGCTCGACGTCGTCGAACGAGTACAGCCGAGTGTTCTTCGGGGAGCGCTTAGGGGTGATCAGGCCCCGCGCCTCGTACATTCGGAGGGTCTGCGGGTGCATCTCCGCGAGCTCCGCAGCCACCGAGATCATGAACACGCCACGCCGCTCGTCGAACGCGGCAGTCACCTCGGCCTTGCCCCCTTTGCTCCGTCGTTTGCGGTCGTCGCTCACGACCCGCCTACCTTGCACGTCGGCGCGGACGTGAACCGCCAACTCACCACCGGGTCCATCCCCCGCCCCTACTTCCGCTCGGACGCATCGCGAAGCAGGCGCTCGCGGGGATCGTGGTCGTTCATGGCGTTGGCGAAGTCGCCCAGGGCCGCTTTCTGCTCGCGCGTGAGATCGCGCGGGACCTCGATCTCGAGCCGGTAGAGGATGTCGCCGCGCCCGCGTCCACCGGTCTTCGGGGGCCCCTCGCCCCGCAGCCGCTGGACGGTTCCATGCTGGGTCCCGGCTGGGATCCGGATCCGCTTCGTTCCCTTGAGCGTCGGGACCTCCACCGTCGATCCCTGGATCGCCTCCGCGATCGTGATCGGCACCGTCACCTCGAGATTGCCGTCGGGGCGCTGCTTGAAGACGGCCGACGGCGAGACCCGCGTGATCACGTAGAGATCGCCCGGCGGGCCGCCCCGCGGCCCGTCCTCGCCCTTGCCGGCCACGCGGATGCGACTGCCGTCGCGGACCCCGGCGGGGACCTTGACCCGGTAGCGCTTGCGCTGCATCGTCAGCCCGGAGCCGGCGCACGTCTCGCACGGGCTCTCGATCACTTCGCCCCGCCCGCCGCAACGCGGGCATGGCTGGCTGATCGAGAAGAAGCCCTGGCTCTCGGTGTCGATGCCGCGGCCCCCGCAGCGCGGGCAGATGGTCGGCGCGGTGCCCGGTTTCGCCCCGCTGCCGCCGCAGGTCGCGCAGGTTGCCTGCTTCGGCACGGTCACGGCGACCTCGGCGCCGTCCATCGCCTGCTCGAAGGACAGCGACACCTCGGTCTCCAGGTCCCGCCCCTGGACGGGTGCCTGGCTGGCGCCGCCCCGGCGCCCGAAGAAGGTCGAGAAGATGTCTCCGAGGTCGGAGGTGACCCCCCGGCCGCCGAAGCCGCGCGGGCCGAACCCCGAAATGCCCCCGGCGTCGTACTGCTTGCGCTTCTCGGGGTCGGAGAGCGTGTCATAGGCCTCCTGGACCTCCTTGAAGCGCTCCTCGGAACCCTTGTCGCCCTGGTTGCGGTCGGGGTGGTACTGGCGGGCCAGCTTTCGGTACGCCTTCTTGATCTCGTCCGCGCTGGCCTTGCTCGAAACGCCGAGGACGGAGTAAAGGTCGCTGGGCGGCATCGGTCGTCCTACTCGCTCACGACCACCCGTGCGGCCCTCAGCACCTGGCCGTCGAGGCGGTAGCCCTTCTCGAGCGTCTCGATGACGACTCCCGCCTCCACGCTTTCGTCACCTGTACGGACGGACAGCGCCTCGTGCTGGGTTGGGTCGAACCGTTCCCCGGTCGGGTCGTAGGTCTCGACCCCGGCCCGCTCCAGCGCCTGCCGCAGCTCGCCATACACGAGCGCTACGCCGCGGGCCAACGCCTCATGTGCGGAGACCTCTTCGCTGGGCGGCTCGCCCCCGCCCTGGTCGGCGATCGTTTCGGGCTGCAGATCGATCCCGGCGGCGCGCAGAGCACGCTCCAGGTTGTCCAGCGCCGGCAAGAGCTCGCGGGCGAGGGCTGCCTTGCCGCGCCGCTCCGCGTCCTGCGCGTCGCGGGCCGCGCGCTTGCGGTAGTTCTCGAAGTCAGCGCGGGCCCGCTGGGCGATCTCCAGGTACTCGTCGCGCTCCCGCCGGACGTCTGCGAGCAGGGCATCCAGATCGGCGTCCACCGCGGCCGCGGACTCGTCCTCCGGGCCGCCTTGTGCGCCGGTGCCGGGCCTCGCCGCCGCTTCTCCCACCTGCTCCGGAGCGCCGGCGGGCCGGCGCTCCTCCTCTGGAGCGCCCGCGGGTTTACGAGCGCTCGTCATCTACGACCTCCGCGTCGACGACCTCCTCCTCCGACTCGCCCGCGGCTCCGTCGGTCGAGGCGCCGTCGGCGCCGGGCTGCGCAGAGGCCTGCTGCTCGGCGGCCGCCTGGTAGATCTGCTCGGAGACCTTGTGGAAGGCGGCTTGGAGGGCGTCGGTCTTCGCCTTGATCTCCTCGGCGTCGTCGGCCGAGAGCACGCCCTTGACGTCCGCGATCGCCTTCTCGATCTCCTCCTTGTCGGATGACCCGATCTTGTCGCCCATCTCGCCCAGTTGCTTCTCGGCCTGATAGGCGGCATTCTCGGCGAGGTTGCGGGCCTCGGCGACCTCTCGCTGGCGCCGGTCCTCCTCGGCGTGGGACTCGGCGTCCTTGATCATCTGGTCGACCTCCTGCTCCGCGAGGCCAGAGCCGCCCTTGATCTCGATCTTCTGCTCCTTGCCAGTGCCCAGGTCCTTGGCCGAGACGCTCAGGATGCCGTCGGCGTCGATGTCGAAGGCGACCTCGACCTGGGGTACGCCGCGTGGAGCCGGCGGGATCCCGGTCAGCTGGAACTTGCCCAGCGACTTGTTGTAGGCGGCCATCTCGCGCTCGCCCTGCAGGACGTGAACCTCGACCGACGGCTGGTTGTCCTCGGCGGTCGAGAAGATCTCCGACTTGCGGGTGGGGATCGTGGTGTTGCGCTCGATCAACTTCGTGAACACGCCACCCTTCGTCTCGATCCCCAGGGAGAGCGGCGTGACGTCGAGCAGGAGCACGTCCTTGACGTCGCCGGCGAGCACGCCCGCCTGGATCGCCGCGCCGATCGCAACCACCTCGTCCGGGTTGACGCCCTTGTGCGGGTCCTTGCCGGTCAGCTCCTTGACCTTGTCCTGCACCGACGGCATCCGGGTCATGCCGCCGACCAGAACGACGTGGTCGATGTCGGCGCCGGAGTCGGACAGGGCCTGCTTGAGTGGCGAGACGATCCGCTCGAGCAGCTCGGATGTCAGTTCGTTCAGCTTCGCGCGGGTGAGCTTCATCTCCAGGTGCTTCGGACCGCTCGCGTCGGCGGTGATGAACGGCAGGTTGATCTGGGTCTCCTGCGTGGTGGAGAGCTCGATCTTCGCCTTCTCCGCGGCCTCGTAGAGCCGCTGCAGGGAGTTCTTGTCGGCCGAGAGGTCGATCCCCTGGTCGCGCCTGAACTCGGCGACCATCCACTCGACGATCGCCTTGTCCCAGTTGTCACCGCCCAGGTGGTTGTCGCCGGCGGTCGCCTTCACCTCGAAGACCCCGTCGCCGATCTCGAGCACCGAGACGTCGAACGTCCCGCCGCCCAGGTCGAAGACCAGGATCGTCTGGTCTGCCTCCTTGTCGAGCCCGTAGGCGAGCGAGGCGGCGGTCGGCTCGTTGATGATCCGCTTCACCTCCAGCCCGGCGATCTTGCCCGCGTCCTTCGTCGCCTGGCGCTGATCGTCGTTGAAGTAGGCGGGAACGGTGATCACGGCCGAGTCCACGCTCTCGCCCAGCTTCGCCTCGGCGTCGGCCCGAAGCTTTGCGAGGATCATCGCCGAGATCTCCGGCGGCGAGTACTGCTTGCCGCCCGCCTCGACGCGGACGTCGCCGTTCGGCCCGGGGACGATCTTGTACGGGACGATCGTCTCCTCCTCCTTGACCTCGGCCTCCTTGCGACCCATGAAGCGCTTGATCGAGAAGATGGTGTTCTCGGGGTTCATCACCGCCTGGCGCTTGGCCACGGTTCCGACGAGCCGATCGTCGGAGTCCGTGAAAGCGACCACCGATGGGGTCGTGCGACCACCCTCGGCGTTCTCGAGCACGGCCGCGTCGCCGCCCTCGAGCACCGCTACGCAGGAGTTGGTCGTCCCGAGGTCGATGCCGATAGTCTTTGCCACTGGGCGCTCCTTCTAAGTCGTTCCTACAAGAAATCTGAGTCTTAGGCTAGCAGATGTATGCCGCGGCTCAAGGGGCCCTCGGGGGAAACCCGCCGTTCGCGGCCGGACGCTCGCTTGGGCCCTGATCCCGTCGCCGGCTTGCCCGGGTTGCCGCGCGGGCAGGAGCCCGTCTGCTCAGGGCCCGGGGATGTACTGGACGTTGCCGGCGACGAACTGGGCAACGGCCTTCGCCTGGGCACCCCGCAGGATGCCCTTCGGCATGCGGCCGCCGAGGCCGTTCTGGATCGTCGTCAGGACCGTCGAGTAGGTCGACTTCTCCAATGAGCTCTTTGAGCCCGTCCCGAATCGCACGTCCAGGTCGGGCCCGACGATGCCGTCCGTGCCGGCGGCCGCGAGGGTGTGGCAGGCGCCGCAGTTGATCTGGAACAGCTCCAGTCCCTGACGGTCGCTGGCGGGTACGGACCCCTCGGGAGAGGCGTCGCTCGACCCCACCTTGGCCAGCGCCCAGAAGGGCAGCCCGACCACGCAGATCACCGCGAGGATGCCGAAGATGACGAGGGGCCGCTTGCTCATTCGCTTCCGCCGGCGCTCGACGGAGCCGGCGGCGCCGAGATACTAACGGCCGCACTGTCGCCGCCGGCACGGGGAGGCGAATCGATTTTGGATTCCGCCACACGTGCGGTATACCTAAAAGGGGGTACGGGCACAGAACCAGAGGGCTAATCGGGCTGAGCCTCGTTCCCACGGGTAGGAGCTTTGGGACCGGTCCACGCCTCGGGCAAGCCGGTCCGCGAAATTGATCCTCGAGTCCTGGATCGGTGATGGGAGAGCAAGACCAAACGGCTATCCGCGAGCGGCTACCGCAACCCACGCGAGCCGAGCGCCAGGTCGCCGACCTGCTGCCGATTGGCGCGGACGAGGCGGCGGCACGCGCGGTCCTCGACCGTGTTCCGCTGTGGTTTCACACCTTCTCGCTCGACGAGGGCTCCCTGTACACGCCCGGGGTGGCGCGCGACCACCGCTATCGCATTCCCGTCGTGCCCGAGGACCTCGCCGGCAAGCGCGTGCTCGACGTGGGTACGTTCGACGGCTTCTATGCCTTCCTCGCCGAGGCCCGGGGCGCACGACGCGTGGTCGCCGTGGACAACGAGCAGTACCGCGAATGGGTGCTCGCTCGGTGGGGCGTCGAGCTCGAGGGCGGCGAGGGCTTCCGTGCGGTTGCCGAGCTCTTGGACTCGGAGGTGGAATACCGGCGTCTCGACGCATTCCAGCTCGACCAGCTCGACGAGCCGTTCGACGTGATCTTCTGCTTCGGGATCCTGCACCGGGTCGAGAGCCCGCTCGGCCTGCTCAAGGTGCTGCGGCGCAGGCTGGCGGGAGCCGGGTACGTCCTCCTGGAGACGTACGGGGTCGTCAGCCCCGAGCTGGAGCGCGAGGGCGCGATGCATGTCTGGGCGGGGGGTGAGGTCTACGCGCGCGACGACTTCGTGTACTGGGGTTTCAGCGGCGAGAGCCTGGCTCGCCTCGCCCACCACGCCGGATTCGCCGAGGTGAAGATCGTCGACACGCCGCTGATCGACGGCCACCCACGCATCATCGCCATGCTGGCCGCCGCCGAGTGACGCCGGTCACACTCGCGTAACACCGGCGGGCCGGGCGTTTAGTGCCATGTCCATATGCCGATCCCGCCCCTTTACGCACATCGTCTGGGTCGCGCCTATGGACCCGACTCCTCCGCCGCGGCCCTGGCCGGTGCCCTGGCATCCGGCGTCGACGGACTCGAGACCGACGTCTGCCTGACGTCGGACGACGAGCTGCTCCTGCTTCACGACCCGCTGCTGACGCTGGGGACCACCCTCGACGGCTGGGCGCACCAGCGCCGCGCCGCCGAGATCCGCGGCGCGCGTCTTCTGGATCACTACCGCCAGCCAACGGCCCAGCGGCCGCTGGCCCTGGACGAGCTCCTGGACGCGGCGCCCCACGACCTGCCGATCCAGGTCGAGATCAAGGCACATGCCGACCCCGAGCTCGCCCGCCGCACGGCGCAGGTCTTCTGCGAGCGCTACGGGCGGGGCCCCGAGCGGCGTCGCCTCGAGCTGATCAGCTTCCACTCCACGGCCTGCGCGACGGCGGCTGCCCACGGCTTGCGATCGCGCCTCGTCGTGTGGGCCGACTATGCGCCAGAGGCGCTGGCCGCGTGGGCCGTGAGCCGCGGCGTCACGGGGGTCTCGGTCGAGCACTTCCTGCTGGCGCCACGACTCGTCTCGGTGTTCCGCCTGGCCGGTCTCAGCGTCAGCAGCGGCACCATCAACGACGCCGAGCTGCTCGCCCGGGTTACCGAGCTGGCGCAGCCGGACGCGGTTTGCACCGATCGTCCGGCCGAGCTCCGCGCCGAGGCGCTGAGGCTGGAGGAGGCACCGTCAACCTCAGCACTCCTCGACGCGGAACCCGCGCCGGCGGCGCTTATCGCACGAGCAACGTGCTGAACAGCCCGGCGTGATCGGAGTCCCAGAATCCGTTCACGGGCTGCCGGCCGGTCACCGACGAGTTCTGCAGCGTCACCAACTGCGGTGCGTTGGTGAGCACGTGATCGACCTGGTGGTCGAAGTCGGAGACGCTGCCGCCGCCTCCCTGGGTGATGATGTCGGCGTTGAGGCAGCAGCCGAGCGGATTCGCAGTGCTCCGCTCGCGGAACCCGTGATCTGAGAACACCTTGTAGGCGAGTCGGTCGCCGTCCTGAACCGTGTCGTCGTCGGAGTTCAGGTCGCCGAGCAGGATCACCGGCAGCGTGCCGGTCGCCGGACCACCGGTTTGGACCAGCTCCCTGGCCTGATCCCGGCGGATGGTCGGATCGCCGAACGCCTCCAGATGGGTGTTCACGAACCGGAACTTGTGGCTGCCGCGAACGGTCACGTCGGCCTGGGTCCAGCCGCGCAAGACGTGAACCGTGACCAGGCCGGCGATCTGGGGCTCGTACAGATGGCGGAAGTGCCCGGCCTTGACGTTCGTCGTCACGACGCCCGAGTTCAGGCGCTTGAGGATGACGTCGCGCATCGTCAGCCGGTCGTTCTCCTCGCCGTTCATGTTGGCGGGTGAATCGCCGTCTCCCGGCACTCCGTTGTAATCGGTGGGCGCCTCGAAGTCGAACTCCCGCTGGGAGATCACGACCTTGTAGAGCTTGTTGTTCTTGTTCAGCTGCTGCATCAAATCCGTCAGGTAGTCGTACCTGACGGTCGACGCGGTGAAGTTGCAGCCAAACGGCGGGTTGTCATCCTCGGTGCCGTTGCAGGTGAAGGGGGCACCGTCGTTGAGGGGCCCCTTCCTCCACAGCGACACCTCCTGAAGCCCGACCAGGTCGGGCTTCTTCTGCAGGATCTCCTGCGCCAGTCCCTTGGCGCGGGTCGGGAAGTTGTTCGTGTCGACGTCGCGAACGATCTGGCCGTTGGCGTCGACGAAGTCGTTGCTGCTGGCCGCCTGGATCGCGGGGGTCAGGTCTGCCCCGAGATAGAGGTTGCGGGTCATGACCTTGACGTTGACCTGGTTGGCCTGGGCCTGGGCTCCCGCCGGCAGTGCCAGCAGGGCCACGGCGGCCGCGCCCGCCAGGACCGCGACCGCAAGGCGGGCGCGCCCACGTAAACCTGCGCCCGCGCCGCGGGCGAAAACATCTTCGGTATTCAAACTGGCCTCCTCCAATTTTGGGCCTCCCGGCGAGCCCTCACCCGCCTATGCCGGGGTCTGAGCGAGGACCCCTCTTGGATGGGCCTATCGGCAGCCGAGCGGGAAACCTTTAGCCCAACACTAAGGTATCGACCGTTTGGAGAAATCCTTTAATCGGTTTTTGCCCCTGTGTCAGGATGCTGACGCCCCAGAGGGGCCAAGTCGACGCCAGTAGGGGCACATTCGACGCAGCGCGCACTGCTCGCAGCGCGGCCGTGGCCGGCACACCTGGCGACCGTGGCGGATCAGGTTGATGTGCAGCTCGTAGGCGTCCTCGGGGTCGACCACCCGAAGCATCTCGTCGTGCGCCTCCTCAAACGATGCGCGCTCCCGAAACAGCCCCAAGCGCTCCCCGACGCGGTACACGTGCGTGTCGACCGGAATCTCGGGACGGTCGAACGAGAACATCAGGACGCAGGCGGCCGTCTTGCGGCCCACCCCGGGAAGCGACGTCAGAAAGTCGATCGCCTCATCGCGCGGCGCGTCGCGGAGCCAGGAGAGATCGATCTCCTCGCCGCAGCCGCGCAGCGCCTGCTGGATGCGCGGGGACTTGGTCACCGACAGGCCCCCGGGCCGGATCGCGTCCGCGACCTCTGAGACCGGCGCGTCCCGGACCTCCTCCCAGGTGTCGAACCGCTCCCGCAGGCGCTCATAGGCCGCGTCGCGATTCGTGTCGCTGGTGTTCTGAGAGAGGATCGTCTTCACCAGCTCGTGCACGGGATCGCCGTGCGGGTGATTGACCGGCCGCCCGTAGAGCTCGCGCAGCCGGTCGCGGATCGCGCGCACACGGCGCTTCGAGGGAGGTTTCCAGGGCACAGTTCGAGAATAGGCTCGCATGCGGCCTGGTTCACGCCCCGTTTACAATCCGAACGCGGTGCGTCACCTCGTCCACACCGTCCGTCGCTTCCCGGGGAGCCTCGGCCGACGCCTGCCGCATGGCTGGGGCGACCTGTTGCGCCAGTTCGTCCTCTTCCTGCTCGTCTATCAGGGCTACCAGCTGGTGCGCGGGATCGCCGATGGCCGTCAGGCGGTCGCGCTGGCCAACGGCGCCCACGTGATCCACCTCGAACGCTCGCTGGGCGCCTTCTTCGAGCCCGGCTTCCAGCAGGCGTTCATCTCACATCGGTGGGTGATCGACCTCGCGAACTGGATGTACTTCAACAGCCATTTCGTGATCACGCTCTCGTTCCTGGCCTGGCTGTACCTGTTCCGCAACGACAACTTCAATTTCGTGCGCAACATGTTCATAGTCGCGATGGTCCTGGCCCTGGTGGGCTACACGCTGTTCCCCACGGCGCCGCCGCGAATGTTCCCGGGCGCGGGGTTCACCGACACGATCGCCTCGTTCACGAACATGAAGCAGGACTCCTCGTTCGCGAGCGTCCTCGTCAACCCCTATGCGGCGGTGCCGAGCATGCACATCGCCTTCTCGCTGATGGTGGCCGTCCCCGCTATCAACCTCGTCCGCAGCGTCTGGGCACGCGCCCTCTGGTCGGGCTACCCGCTGCTCGTCTTCTTCGTGATCGTCGTGACCGCGAACCACTTCTGGTTCGACGCCGCCGCGGGAGCCGCCGTGGCCTGCCTGGCGGCCGTGACGGCGCATCAAGTCGCGCGCCTGCGCCCGGACGCCTGGTCCTGGCGCGAGGCGCCCGAGCAAGCCCCCGCTTGAGCCGCAAACTTCGTTGCCGGCCCAGACCGGCTAGCGTCACCCGGCATGAACGAGCCCGGTGCACCGCCGGCACGCGAGCTGCGGGATGTTCGGACAGCCGAGGGGTTTCGAGACTACGCTCGGGGCCGGCTGATCCAGTCACGCCTGACGCCGAACGCGATCTCGCTCAGCGGGCTGATCCTCAACCTGACCGCGGCCGTGCTGGTGACTCAGCGGCTGTTCTTTCTCGCCGGTGTTGCCTTCATCGTCGGCTCGGTGATGGACACGCTCGACGGGCGCTACTCGCGCATGTCGGGCAAGGGGACGCTCTTTGGGGCCTTCCTCGACTCGACCCTCGACCGGATCGAGGAGGGCATCGTCCTCGCCGCCGTCGCTTGGTACTTCGCCGACAGCGGCGACGCGGTCGCCGCGTCGGCCTGCGTGATCACCGTGCTGGGCTCGCTGACCGTCTCCTACACCCGCGCGCGGGCCGAGGCGCTTGGCGTGGAATGCAAGGTCGGGGTTGCAACCAGGCCCGTTCGGGTGGTCATCCTGTCGATCGGCCTCGTGTTCGCCAAGGGCGCCGGGGTATTCGACATTGAGCTGCTGGCGCCGGCCATCTACGCTATGGCGGCGCTCACAGCGTTCACCGTGGGGCAGCGCGTGTGGCACGTGCGGCGCGAGCTCAGGACCCTGGAAGGGGTGTAACCCGACAGCGGCTTATGCGGTAGTAGGAGCCCCGACCCCGCCGCGAGGAGGACTTCGCACGCAATGAGCACCGAAGACCAAGCACCACACAATGGCGCCAGCACGAATGGCCACCGCCTCGACGACGGCAAGGTCCGAGTGGCGATCGTCGGCGTGGGCAACTGCGCCAACGCCTTCGTCCAGGGGGTGACCTACTACAAGGACGCTGACCCCGCGGAGCCGGTCCCGGGGCTCATGCACGTGGACCTCGGCGGCTATCACGTGCGCGACATCGAGTTCGTGGCCGCGTTCGACATCGACGCGGAGAAGGTCGGCAAGGATCTGTCGGAGGCGATCTGGTCAGGCCAGAACGACACGATCAAGTTCGCCGACGTGGCGCCCCTCGGAGTGCCCGTCCAGCGGGGGATGACGCACGACGGCCTCGGCAAGTACCTGAAGGAGAAGATCACGAAGGCTCCGGGCCAGACCGCCGACATCGTCGGAATCCTCCGGGAGACGAAGGCCGACGTGGTGGTCTGCTACCTGCCGGTCGGCTCCGAGCAGGCGACCAAGTGGTACGTCGAGCAGGCCCTTGCGGCGGGCGTCGGGTTCGTCAACTGCCTGCCCGTGTTCATTGCCCGCGAGGACTACTGGTCGGGGCGCTTCCACGATGCCGGCCTGCCGATCATCGGCGACGACATCAAGTCGCAGGTGGGCGCCACCATCGTCCACCGGCAGCTGGCGCGTCTGTTCCACGACCGCGGCGTGCGCCTCGAGCGCACCTCGCAGCTCAACGTGGGCGGCAACATGGACTTCTACAACATGCTGGAGCGCGAGCGGCTGGCCTCGAAGAAGGAGTCGAAGACCAACGCCGTCACCTCGATCATCGGCCACGAGCTGCCGGCCGGCGACGTCCATGTCGGCCCCTCCGACTACGTGGCCTGGCTGACCGACCGCAAATGGGCCCACATCAGGCTCGAGGGGCGATCGTTCGGTGACGTGCCGCTCAACCTCGAGATGAAGCTCGAGGTCTGGGACTCGCCGAACTCGGCGGGGATCGTGATCGACGCGACGCGGATCGTGAAGCTGGCTCTGAACAACGGGATCTCGGGCGAGCTCGACGGGCCCTCGAGCTACCTGATGAAGTCGCCCCACACGCAGCGACCCGACGACGAGGCCCGAGAGTTGACCGAGGAGTTCATACGCGCCTACGCGCGCAAGCCCGCCGGCCAGCGCGCCTCCGAGCTGAAAACCAAGACGTAGACCGCGCCGGGCGGGCGCAGATCCGCTCCGCCCAGGTGTGCGATCGGGGGTTTTGAGGCAGCCTCTAAGCTGCGACGGTGGCCCGCGAGCGCCTGTCGATCGCCCAGGTGAGCCCCCATCCTTGGGGAGCGCCACACGAGGTGAACGAGTTCGTGTCCGGGGTTTCGGCCGGCCTCGCCGAGCGCGGACACAGGGTCGTGGTGGCGGCTCCGGCCACCTCGAGGGCCGCCGTCCGCGAGTCGCGCCGTGTGATCCGCGCTGCCCGTGAGCGGCCGGCGGCCCTCTTCGACGGCTCCTGGAAGGGGGAGACCGCCGGAGGCGATGGTGGACCGCCGGTGCTGGCCGTGGGATCGAGCCTGGCCATGCCACACGGCCCGCGCCCGCGCGCGGCCCCGGTGCCCATCGACCTTAGCCGCCCGCTCGAGGAGCTGCTCGGCGGGCTCGAGCTGGACATCGTCCATGTCCACGATCCGTTCGCGCCCAGCGCGGCCTCCGTCGCACTTCGCCACTCGCGTTCTCTGAACGTGGGGAGCTTCCACGAGCCGACCGAGCGCATCCTCTCCACGCAGGTGGCTCGGCCGCTGGTCGAGATCTTCTTTGGTCGGCTCGACGCGCGCACGGCGAGCTCCCGGACGACGTCGGACCTGATGGGCCGGTTCTTCCCGGGCGCCTACGAGCTGGTCACGCCGGGGGCGGATCGGGAGGTTGAGGGCTGGTGGCCGGGAAGCCCGGATTCCGACACGGTCACGGAGGCCGATGCCGCGCAGCCCGTACGTATCGCCTTCTGCCTGCAGGAGGAGCGTGGCGCGCTGCGGCTCTTCCTGCGGGCGCTACGGCGCCTGCCCCTGGAGCTCGCCTGGGAGGCGGCGGTCTGGCGGCCGGACGGTGACGAGGTCCGAGTCGCGCGCCGGTTGCGCGACCGGGTCCACGCCGTCGGCCCGCGCGAGACCTCGCCCGAGGAGCTCGTCGCGGGGGCCGATGTCGTCTGTGTCGCCTCCGGCGGGCCTTCAACGGCTCCGGGCCTGGTTCGCAGCGCGCTGGCGTCCGAAGCGGTCCCGGTCGCCTCGCGCCTGCCGATCTACGAGGAGCTGACCGGCGACGGCGAGCGGGGCCTGCTGTTCCCGCCCGGGGACGCCGTCACCCTGGCCGGCCAGCTCGAGCGCCTGATCGTGGAGCCCGGACTGCGCGGCGAGCTTGCGCGCGCAGGCCGCGACGCGGTTCCCACCTGGGGGTCGGTGGCCGATCAGGTCGAGGACATCTATCGGCGACTGTGCGCCCGCCGCCACGACCCGCGCGGCAACCCCGCCATACGTGGCCGGCTCTCGCGGCGGCGCTCGATCCACGTCGACCTCCACATGCACACGGATCACTCGCCTGATTGCGCTACCCCGGTCGAGGTGCTGCTGGCCACCGCACGCGACCGTGGCCTCGGCGCGATCGCGATCACCGACCACAACGAGATCTCGGGGGCGCTCGCGGCGCGCCAGGTCGCCGAGGAGATGGGAGGGATCAAGGTGATCGTCGCCGAGGAGGTGAAGACCGCGGAGCAGGGCGAGGTGATCGGGCTCTTCCTCGAGGAGAAGATCCCCAGAGGGCTGACCATGGACGAGACCATCGCCGAGATCCGGGGTCAGGGCGGGCTCGTGTACGTCCCCCACCCGTTCGATCGGCTGCACTCGGTGCCCGATTACGAGCACCTCCTGCAGATGGTCGAGGAGATCGACATTCTCGAGGTCTTCAATCCGCGGGTTGCGCTGACCGCCTTCAACGAGGAGGCCGAGCGCTTCGCCGCCAAGTACCGGATCGTCCCCGGCGCCGGCTCGGACAGCCACGTCGCCCAGGGGCTGGGCAGCGTGATGATCCGGGTGCACGACTTCGACGGGCCGGAGGAGTTCCTCGAAGCGATGCGCGACGCGGACATCGTCCGCAAGCACAAGAACCTGATCTACGTCCAGGCGCTGAAGCTGCTGCAGACGGGGAGGTCGAGCGGGACCCGCCGCGCGGTGACCCCGGTCGAGGCCCGGCCGGTCAAGGGCGGCCGGCCGCGGCCACGCGGGTCCGCAGCTACGCGCCGGGCGTCCCGGCGGCGCTCGCGAGGCAAGCCGTGATGCACGCTGAAGGAGCGGTGCCGGGGCCGTCAAAGAAGGTGGGCCAACGGACAGCCACTGGAGCCAATGGAAGAGCCGACGTGCCAACGACCGACGACGAGATCCAGGAGAAATACCTCGAGCGCGCGATCCGCGAGCTCAACGAGCTGACCCGCGGGCTTCAGGAATGCTCCCACTGCCCTCGCGGCAACCTGATGCCGGTACTCGGCTCCGGCCACCCCCAGGCAGACGTCTTCCTGCTCAAGTTCGCCCCCAGCGCCGCGGAGATCGAGGAGGGAGTGGCGTTCTACGGCCGCGCCGGGAACGCGCTGCGCAAGAGCTTCAAGCGCCTCAACATCGATCCCCTGGTCGTCTACGGGACGCTGTGCGTTAAGTGCCCGGTTGCCGACCCGTCGTTGGCGGGCGGGGAGTGCATCGAGCGCATCGTCGAGGAGCTGGCGATCGTGCAGCCACGGATCATCGTGGTGATGGGAGAGCGGGCCCTGGAGACCCTTAACGACGTCGACGTGCCGCTGTCGAGCACACTCGAAGCCGGGGTTGGGGAAGTGCAGCGATTCACCCCGACGATCGACGCCCTGTACGTCCCCGACATCGACGAGTCGCTCGACTCGGAGGAGTCCAAGCGCGAGTTCTGGACGGCCTTCCGGGCGCTCGGCGACTGGTACTCGGACCTGCCGCCGTACTAAGGCACACGACGCAAGGGCGGCACGAGGGCGTGCAGCTCCGGTGACCGTTGCCCGGTTGCGCTCCCGAGCGGGCGGCTAATACGCGGCGTCGCCCGCCTCGGAATCCTCGTCGCCGAGCGCGATCGCCTCGGCGGCGCAGGTCGTGCAGAGCGCGGCGCTTGCCCCATCGTCGACGATCCGCTGCTTCTCGGCACCGGTGAGCGTCGCGCGGCAGCTCTCGCAACGCTCGGGCAACTCCTCGATCGACCGCTCCTCGAGCTCCATGCCCCGCAGCCTAGATGATTGATTTCATGGCGCGGCAGCTTCGGCGAGCGCGGCCATCCCCTCGAGCGTCGCGCTCGCCAGGCCCCGCACGACGACCACGTCCAGCGCGTCATACCTGGACAGCTCCGCCTGCACTCCCTCGCGGTTGGGTTCGGCGACGCCAACGGTTCCCTGCGGCTCGCCCAGCCGTGCGAAGTGGTTCCGGTAGCCGTCGTGGAGATCGCGATAGAAGGATTCCTCCTTGGCGAGTCGCTCCCCGGCGTCGGGGCCGACGGCGGTGCGCACGTAGCCCAGAACGGGCGGCGGCTTGCGCCCGGCGTCGCGAGCACCGGCATGGACCTGCTCTCGGGCGCGCGCGGCGAACTCCGGGGTCATCCAGTTGAAGAAGGCGCCGTCGAAGCCGCCGCCGGCGAGCGCGGACATCTTCGGGCCCATCGCCGCGAGCACGAGCCTGACGCCGGGAATGGCCTCGCGCAGCGCCGGAAGGGCGTTGCGCATGGTGGTCAGCGGCCGCTGTGAGAAGCCGGCTCCGACTCCGATCCACAGGCGCTCGCGGTCGAGGCCCAGGTCCGTCACCTTCGCGTTGATCTCGGCCGGCTCGTGGCGATCCAGCGCCATCACGGCTACTCCCAGCTCGAGCGCCTGGGTGCCCTCGGCGAAGGCCACCAGGGTGTCCAGCCCGACTGCCGCCGGGTGGTCGTTGGCCCACACCGAGGAGTAGCCGAGCCCTTCGCAGCGCTCGGCGAGGGGGGTCGCCACCGCCGGGTCGAGCCCCGCCGCGACTCCGAAGCCGCGAGCGCTCATCGCCGGCGCAGGCAGCGGGGAGCAGGTACGGAGCGGCCCATGCTTCGTCCTCTAGCTGTCACCTGCCGCCTTCTCCAGCAGGGCCACGCACTCGGCGTGCGGGGTCTGCGGGAACATGTCCACCGGCCGCACGCGCTGGAGCCTATAGCCGGCGTCCGTCAGCTGCGAGGCATTGGGGGCCAGCGTGGTCGGGTTGCATGAGACGTAGACGATCCGGGGCGCCCCGCACTCGATCACGCGCCGAATCACCTTCTTGGAGAGCCCGGCGCGGGGCGGGTCGACGACGACCACGTCCGGACGGCCCGCCCGCTCGAGCAGCGGCCGAACTCCAAGGCGCACATCGGCGACGATGAAACGCGCGTTGGCGATCCCGTTGCGCCGGGCGTTCTCCTCGGCGTCGGCGACCGCCTCGGGGACGGTCTCGATGCCCCAAACCTCACCGGCTCGGCGCGCGAGAGCGAGGCCGATCGTCCCGATCCCGCAATAGAGGTCGAAGACGCGCTCGCGTCCCGAGAGCCCCGCGTAGCCGGCGGCGATCTCGTACAGGCGCTCCGCCATCTCGGTGTTGGTCTGGAAGAAGGCCGAGGAGGAGACTCGAAGCTCGAGCTGCGAGACCCGCTCGGCGAGGAACTCCTCGCCGAGGACGCCGGTCGGCCCGTTGGTCCCGCCGCCGGGCCCCTCGACCACGGTGTGCAGGTCGACCGGGGGCTGGGGGAGGCTCGCCGGCGCCGTGACCAGCCGCGTCTGCACCTGCCCCGTGCGGCGGCCCTCGCGGACCACGAGGTTGCGCAGCACCCCCGTGTGGCGGCGCGGGTCGTAGGCGGAGATCCCCTCACCCCGGGCCCACTCGCGGACCCGGTTGCGCGCCTCGTTGTTGCGCTCCGACGCCAGCATGCAGTCCTCGGCGTCGATCACGTCGGCCCAGCTGCCGCGGCGGTGGAAGCCGAGCGCCAGGTGGCCGTTTTGCTCCCCGAATGAGTACTCGAGCTTGTTGCGGTAGCGCCATGGCTGCGCGGCGGGCTCGGCCGGCTCGAGGTCGAAGCCGTCGAGCTTGCCGAGGCGGCGCAGGGCGGCGTCGATCTGCTCGCTCTTCTCGTCGAGCTGGCGCTCGTAGGGCAGCCCCTGCCAGGGCGCGCCGGGGCAGGGCTCGCCGTCGTGCAGGCATCGGTCGGGAACCCGATCCGGGCTTGGGTCGATCATCTCGATCGCCTGCGCCTCGGCGAAGCTGCGCTTCGCCTTCGTCAGCCGGGCCCGGACCCGGTCGCCCGGCAACGCCCCCGAGACGAACACGACATAGCCGTTTGCGCGAGCCACCCCGCGGCCGCCCTGGGCGATCGAATCGATCTGGACCACCAGCTCATCACCGTGCCGGGGGCGCGGAGATTCGTGTGTCGCCTGCGTCGCCATCGCCCCTATCGTTGCAGCCCCTTGACCTTCGACCTCGACGAGTACCGGCGCCGGGCGGAACGCTTTTCCGAGGAACTGAGCCGCGCGTACTACCAGCACCTCGCGGGTCAACGGCCCGACCTCGAGATCGAGCCGATCTACGATGAGTACGCGGACCTGTTCGCAAGCGCGGACGTGGAGCGGTTGAGGGGGCTGGCGGCCGTCGCCAGGGGCGACGAGGAGAAGCGCCGGCTTCGTTACCTGTTTCAGTTCGCGTTTGACGGACTGCTGGGCCTGGAGACCCGTGCCGAGTCCGCGGAGCTGGCAGGGCTCGAAGC
Organism: uncultured Actinomycetes bacterium; assembly: GCA_963702805.1. Taxonomy (GTDB): domain Bacteria; phylum Actinomycetota; class Thermoleophilia; order Solirubrobacterales; family 70-9; genus AC-56. Next base: position 537,162 of record CAVPEC010000007.1, read on the forward strand.
CTCACTGGAGATCGACCCGGGAGACGGGCCGGTCCCGTATCGCGCCGTGCCGATCGAGCAGGCCAACGAGCCGGAGCCGGACCGCCGGGCGGCGCTCGAGGAGGCGCGAAACGCCGTCCTGGTGGAGCGGCTGAACCCGCTTCACCGTGCGGCGCTCGAACGCGCCCACGAGCTGTGCCAGGCGCTGGGCTGGCCCAGCTATGCCTCCGCCTACGCCGAGCTTCGCGGGATCGACCTCCAGGCGCTGGCGCGCCAGGCCGCCTCATTCCTCCAGGCCACGGAGGAGGCCTACGCGGAGATCGTCGATCCCCAGCTTCGGCGCACGGGAATGCCCCCGCTGGGGGAGCTTGGCCGTGCCGATCTGCCGCGCTTCTTTCGGGCCACGGACCTCGACCCCGCGTTCCCGGCCGACCGGCTTGTCGCCTCGTTGGCCGACACGCTCGCCGGGCTCGGCATCGACCTGGGGCGCCAGACCAACGTCCACCTCGACGCCGAATCGCGCCCGACCAAGTCATCCGCGCGCCTTCTGCTCGACCCCCCGCGTTCCGGACGAGATCTATCTCGTGATCGCGCCGACGGGCGGTCGGGACGACTACGGCACGCTCTTCCACGAGGGCGGCCACGTCGAGCACTACGCGAACACCGACCCTGGCTTGGCGTTCGAGTTCCGGCATCTGGGGGACAACTCGGTGACCGAGTCGTTCGCGTTCCTGCTCGAGCACCTGACCGAGGACCGCTACTGGCTCCGCCACCAGCTCGGGGTGGAGGATCCCGAGCCCGCGGCCGCTCACACGCGCGCCTTCAAGCTGGTGCTCGTGCGCCGCTACGCCGCGAAGCTCCGCTACGAGCTGGAGCTGCACGGCCACTCCGCGGCGCTTGCCGAGATGCCCGGTCGCTACGCGGCGCTGCTCACCGAGGCCCTCCGCATTCCCTGGCCGCGGGCCAGCTGGCTGGCCGACGTGGATGGCGGCTTCTACGCTGCCTGCTATCTGCGTGCGTGGGCGCTTGAAACCCGATGGCGGGCCGCCCTCGAAGAGCGGTTCGGGCCGAGCTGGTTCGCCTCGCCCGATGCGGGCAAGTGGCTGCGCTCGCTGTGGATCCACGGCCAGCGGCTCGACGCCGCCGAGCTGCTCGCCGAGACGCTCGGCGAAGAGCTCGACTTCACGGTGATGGCCACCGAGCTCGTTCCGCCGGCCGCTTGAGCTGGCGCTACTTCAGCTGGCGGTCGATCGCCTCGAGCACGGTCTTTCGCGCCTTGCCGTTCTTCTCGCGTGTGCGCAGCTTCCGCAGCTCGGCCGGGCCGAGGTCCTTCAGCCGGGCCTTGACCTGCGGGGCCGTGAGCTGGTCGTAGGCCGTGATCGGGCCTCCGGCCGTGACCCCGGCTCGCCGCCGCAGGCGGTCGGCCTGGGCCAGCGGCGCGTCCGCGGCGTCGCGCGCGGCGCGCGACACTCGGCCGGCGGCCTGGGTGGCGCGCCGTCGCGTCGGGCGGGTTCGCGACTGGATCTCGCGCCGCGCCTGCTCGAGCAGCCGCTCCAGTTCCTTGACCAGGTCGTCGCTGTAGGAACGGCCGCGGGTGATCATGCTGCTGACCAGCTCGTTGGCGTCGTCGCGAGTTATGCGACCGCGGCGGACCGCGTCGTCCACGACCTCCTGAAGCCGGTCGCGCGACAGGGTGACGCTCCGCTCCAGCGCATCCCGGAACGCTTCGACGCTCTTGTCGCTGCGCCCGGTTGTCGCCGAGGGCCGCGTAGAGGGCTTCGGCTGGCCGGCGCGTGTGCCCTTGGTGCCGGACCTGGAGCCGCTCGACCTGGAGCCGGTCGACCTGGAGCTGCTCGACCTGGAGCTGCTCGACCTGGAGCTGCTCGACCTGCGCGACCCGGAGCCGCTCGATCTAGTCGCCATCAATCTCCTCCTAGTAGCGGTTTGAGCCCGCGGATTGACCGGGCCTGCTGACTATCTCATGCTCCGGGCGTGGGTCAACCGTTTCGGGTGGCGAATCTCGCTTCGACCGGAGCATGATCCGAGAGTCGCAGGCGCAGGCGCGTCGCAGGGCAGCTCCCGCGCCGCGGGCGGCCAGGCCGTCGGCCCCTCAACCGTCTCGAGCCCTCGAACCAGGAGGTGGTCGATGGCATCGGGGCCGGTCGGTGCGCTGAGGCCGAATTCCTCCGCGAGCTCCTCGAACAGCCGCGTCTGGCTCGGCCGCAGGTTGAAGTCGCCGCCGAGGATCAGCGGCGAATCGGCGGCCCAGGCGACGGCCGCCTCGACAGCACGGCGCACGTCCGCCTCCGCCCTGGCGGGGCTCGTGCTTGCGTGCAGGTTCGCCACGCAGAGCCCCGAGCCGAGCCTGGCGAAGGCCACGGTCCGTCGCTCCGGACGGCGGCGCAGCACCAGCTCTCGATGGTCGACGAGGCGCCCTTGATCCGGGCCTCTGGCCAGCGTGAGGTTCGAGCCACCCTCCCAGGAGCCGAGCAGGTCGGGATTCCAGCGAGCCAGCGCGCCGCGCGCGGAGCCAAGCCAGTTGCGTGAGGTGAGCGAGCGCTGGGCCTCGGCCCTGCAGGCGGCGGCCAGCGCCGCAGACCAGCGCGGCGGGCACTCCTGCAGGAGTGCCACGTCCCACCGCGCCGCGCAGAGGACCGTGGCGAACTCCTCGCGGAGCTCCCGGTTGACCTGGACGTGGGTGGCGTTTCGCTCGGTTGTTCGCCCAAGGCGCGAGCGCCACGTGTGAAGCGCCGGGTCTCCAGGGAAGTCGCGGCCGTGGAAGAGGTTCCATGTGATGGCGCGGATCTCCATGGGTGGTGCCATACCATCTTCCGCTTCCGATGGCCCGGCACGTCCTCACCGGCGAGGAGCTCACGCATGAGGAGCTGAGCGCGCTGCTCGACCGCGCGCTCGAGCTCAAGGCGGGGCGGTCGAGCGGCGAGGGGGCCGACGGACTGGCCGGCAGGAGCATCGCGCTGATGTTCGAGAAGCCCTCGACGCGTACGCGGGTGTCCTTCGAGGTCGGGGTGGCCGAGCTCGGCGGCACGCCCCTGGTCCTGCGTGGCGACGAGCTCCAGCTCTCTCGAGGCGAGTCGGTGGCGGACACCGCCCGGGTCCTGTCGCGCTACGTGCAGGCGATCGTCGTGCGGGCAGGCTCGCACGAGGTGGTCGCCGAGCTGGCCGACGCGGCGGAGGTGCCGGTGATCAACGGGCTGACGCCCGACCACCATCCCTGCCAGGCGCTCGCCGACCTCTTGACGCTCCACGAGCGCTTCGGGGCTCTGGAAGGCCTGCGGGTCGCCTACGTCGGCGACGGCAACAACGTCGCGCGCTCGCTGGGCATCCTCGGCCGGACGGCCGGCATCGAGCTGAGAGTTGCCTCCCCGGAGGGCTACCGGATCGAGCCGGGGCTGGCAGCGCTGGACACGGACGATCCGCGCCAGGCGGCCGCCGACGCCGATGCGGTCTACACCGACGTTTGGGTGAGCATGGGCGACGAGGCCGACGCGGCACGCCGCCGCGCCGATCTCGCCCCCTTCCAGGTGAACGACGAGCTGCTCGCATCGGCGTCGGAACGGGCGATCGTCCTCCACTGCCTTCCGGCCCATCCAGGCGAGGAGATCACCGAGGACGTCCTCTACGGCGAGCGATCCGCGGTCTGGGACCAGGCCGAGAATCGCCTCCACGCCCAGAAGGCGCTGCTCGAGCTCCTGGTGCCCTGAACGCCGCAAGCGGCGTCGCGATCGAGCGCGACGAAACGGCAGTTGACCACGCTATAGGGGGCCAAACGCACCCTTCGTCGCCGCCTACACTCCGGGTTCCGCGGCCCCGTGGTGTAACGGTTAGCACGCCAGGTTTTCAACCTGGAAGCGTGGGGTTCGACTCCCCCCGGGGCTATCGGTTCGATTCGGATGCGAGCGGACCCACTCCGGTGCTTAGCTTCCGTTAAGCGCACGGCAAGAGCCTTCCTCGAGCGCCCATGCAACCCGAGATCCACCTAGGCCCGGTCACCCTGCAGTCCTTCGGGATCATGTTCGCGCTCGCCTTCATTGCCGCGGGCGCGGTGGTCGCCCGGCGGCTCAAGGAGTGGGGGAAGCCCACCGACTGGGCCTACGAGCTGATCCTCTACGGCCTGGTCGGCGGCCTCGTCGGCGCGCGGCTCGACTTCATCGCCGAGAACTACGACTCCGTCAAGAATGACCTGCTCGGCAACATCTTCTCCGGCTCGGGTCTGGTCTGGTACGGCGGCGCGATCGGCGGCGCGATCGGTGTTGGCCTCTGGGCGTGGCGGCGCGGGATGTTCAACGCCGCCCTCCTCGACCTCTGCGCGGCACCGCTGGCGCTCGGCTACGCGATCGGCCGGATCGGCTGCCAGGTCTCCGGGGACGGGGACTACGGTAAGGCGTGGAACGGCCCCTGGGCGATGGCGTACCCGCACGGCACCAAGCCCATCGACGAGACGGTTCACCCGACGCCGATTTACGAGACCCTCGCGATGGGGCTCGTCGCCTACCTGCTGTGGCGCCTGCGCGATCGCTTCCAGACCGGAGTCCTCTTTGCCATCTACCTGGTGCTGGCGGGAACCGAGCGCTTTCTGGTCGAGTTCCTCCGTCGCAACGACCACGTCCTGCTTGGGCTCACGCAGGCCCAGCTGATCAGTCTGGTGATGGTCGCCGGAGGGGCGGCGTGGCTGACCGTGAAGGCATCCCGCGGCAGCCTGGCCCGGGCAACCGCCTGATACCGCCGCTCAGACGCCGGCGATGCGCGTGATGCCGAAGATGAACACGAACCCGGCGACCGTCAGTCCGACCCGCTCCCACGCGGCGTGCTCGTGGGCCTCCGGCAGAAGGTCCGTCGCCCCCAGGTAGATGAAGAAGCCTGCATAGACCGCCAACACGTAACCGAGGAAGCTCTCTGAGACGCTCAGCGAGGCACCGACGATCGCGCCGATCAGCGGTGCGATGGCATCGATCCGGAGCCAGCGCATGGCCGCTCGTCGGTCTCCCGACTGGCTGAGCACGAAACTGACCATGTTCAGGCCATCGGCAAAGTCGTGCGCGGCGACGGCGATGAAGACGATGATGCCGGTCGTGATGTCGAGGTTGAACGCGAGGCCGATGCCCAGGCCGTCGATGAAGCTGTGAATTGAAAGGCCAACCGCGGCCGCCGAGCCAACTTGGTGATGAGCACGCGCCTGATCCGGGTCGTCGCGATGGTGGAGGACCAGCAGGCGCTCGATCAGGAAGAAGCCGAGAAAGCCGGCGCCGGTCAAGGCGGTGGCCCGGTTTGCGTCGCCGACGTTGTCGATCGCCTCGGGGAGCACGTCGAACAGTGCGACCGCTACAACGATGCCTCCCGTCAGCGCGATCACCGTCGGCAGCGAGTGCGCGAGGCGCAGGGCAATCAGTCCCCCGGTGAAGGTTGCAAGAACGGTGAACGCAGCGAAGGGAATTGCGATCCAGGTCACGGCGGCGAAATCAAATCAGGCGCTGGAATGGAGGTGGTTTTCGAACCGCCGGCGGTGGAGCCCTCACACCGAACGCAGCAGCCCGCCGTCGAGCGGGATCACCGCTCCGGTCAGATACGCCGCGCGCTCCGAGCAGAGGAAGGTCACCAGGTCGCCGTACTCCTCTGGGGTTCCCAGCCTGCCGGCCGGGACCTCGCTGCGAGCCCGCTCTTCAACAAGCTCCTCCGAGCCGAGCAGCTCGGTCAGCCGATCCGTTCGGATCTGACCGGTTGCCACCGTGTTGACCGTGATGCCCTCCGCGGCCACCTCCCGTGACAGGGTCTTGAAGAGGCCGACGGTGGCCATACGGTGTGAGTTCGACAGCGCCAGGCCGGGGATTGGCTCGCGGGTCGAGTTGGAGCCGACGTTGACGATCCGTCCCCAGCCGCGCTCCCGCATTCCGGGCACGGCGGCCTGAATCAGGACCCGCGGCCCGAGCACCAGCGAGCGGTAGACCGCCTCCCAGTCGTCGAGAGGGTTGTCGAGCGCGCCGCCAGGCGGCGGGCCGCCCGCGTTGGTGACCAGGATCTCCACCGGGCCCAGCGCCTGCTGGATCTCTCCGGGCAGCGCGGCGAGGCGATCGAGGTCCGAGGCGTCCGCCGCGAAGACGGCCGTCTCCCCGTCGATGTCGGCGGCGGCAGCCTCCAGGCGCTCGCGCGAGCGGCTGGCCATCGCCACCCGGGCGCCCTCGCGGGCGAGCGCCGCGGCGACCCCCCGCCCGATCCCGCGGCTCGCCCCCATGACCAGGGCGGTCTTCCCGGAGATCCCGAGGTCCATGCCGGGGACGCTATCCGGTTCGATGCTCCCGCTTCGAACCGCGCGACCAGTCCTCGCGGCTCAGCGCGTAGACGACGACCGGGCTGGCGCGCAACACGTCCGCGCGAAGGGGGGTCATGCCCAACCGGTCGGCCACCCGAATCGACGCCGAGTTGTCGGGATGGATCATCGAGGTGAAGTAGGGCGGCGACAGGGTCGCGAAGCCCCAGTCGAGACAGGCGCCGGCGGCCTCGGTCGCATAACCCCGGCCCCACGCGTCGCGGCGCAGCACCCAGCCGACCTCGGTCTCCTCGAACTGCGGCCAGTAGTTGAGACCGGCTCGCCCGAGGAACCGACCGCTCACCCGGTCGAGGACCGCGACCGGGCCGTGGCGGCGCTCGAGCCACTCGCGCTCGGCTGCCCGCAGGCGTTCCTCGGCGTCGGCCCGCTCCCACGCTCCTACGAAGCGAGCGACCTCGGGATCCTCATGGAGGGCGACGAACTCGTCCAGGTCTGCCGGTGCGAGAGGGCGCAGGAGCAGCCGTTCGGTTTCGATGACCACAGGAGAGAGTGTGACCTCGCCGCGGGGGCGCTGGTGGGATACGGTGCGCGCGATGACGAACGACGGTGACCTCTACGAGCAGCTGGTCGATGCGGCGAACGCCATCTACGGATCTCACCCGCACCGCCGGGCCCTGCATGCCAAGGGCATCTGGTGCGAGGGGAGCTTCTCCGCCACGCCCGAGGCCGCGAAGCTCTGCCGCGCCGCCCACCTGCAGGGCGACGCCGTTGCGGCCCTGATCCGATTCTCGAACGGCAGCGGCGACCCTGAGTCCCACGATGCGGGACGCGAGGCGCGCGGGATGGCCGTGAAGCTCCGTCCCGAGAACGGGGACGAGACCGACATCCTCGCGACCAGCAACCCCGCCTTCGTCACCCGGACAGCCGAGGAGTTCCTCGAGCTGCTGCGCCTCCGGCGCCCCGACCCCGAGACGGGCCAACCGGACATGGAGAAGCTGGGCGCCTTCCTTGCCGCGCACCCCGAGTCTCAGCCGGCGATCCAGGCGACGATCGGGACCGAGCCTCCCGCCAGCTTCGCCCAGCTTGCCTACCGCTCGCCGCACACCTTCAAGCTCGTGGACGCTGCCGGGGAGGGGACCTGGGTCCGGTACCGCTGGCGGCCCGAGGCGGGCGAGGCCCACATCCCCGACGACGAGGCCCGCGAGCGCGGGCGCGACTACCTGCGCGAGGAGCTCGCCGAGCGCCTCGGTGGCGGTCCGGCCGGGTTCGAGCTGCTGCTCCAGATTCCGACCGAGGACGACCCTCTCGACGACGCCACCGCCGTCTGGCCGGACGACCGCGAGCTGGTCGTCGCCGGGCGCCTCGAGGTCACCGGGATCGTGGACGACCCCGAGTCCGAGGGCCGCATCGACGTCTTCGACCCGGTTCGGATCGTGGATGGCATCGAGCTCTCCGACGACCCGATCCTTCACGCCCGTCCCAGGGCCTACTCGGTCTCGGCCTACCGGCGGCTGGGGATCGAGGTGCCGACCCCGTCCAACCCTCCCACGACCGAGTAGCCGGCCGGGTCCCGCCGTTCCCCGGCGCTACCTCAGGTGGTGGCGCTCGTGAGGCCGGCGAGAACGACGCCCGAGTCAGACCAGCGGAAGCAACTGCTGGCAGCCGCCACGCTCGATCGCGCGCCGGACGGACGTCGAGGCATGCCGCATTCGAAGCCGGCCACCTCTCCGAAGCGTGTGATTGCCAGCGCGAATCATGGATTGAAGGCCCGTGGAGTCGATGAGCCCCACGCCGCCCAGATCCAAGTCGACGGTTGAGGCGCCACCGCAGATAACCATTCGCAGCTCCGCCTCGAACGTGGGGGCGGTGGAGCGAATGAGATCCCCGGTTGCGCGAACCATGAGCGCGTCGCCGGCCTGCTCGACTTGGACCGTGAGCGGCCCGGCCTCGCGGGTTCTGTCCCAGTGTCCCATCGCCGTAATAACCCACCTAAACCCGATCTGATGCGGTGCAAAGTGACGAAAGCCAACACGGGCCATAATCACACCACGCCGGGCGGTTAGCTCAGTTGGGAGAGCGCCTGCCTTACAAGCAGCAACGCAGGGGCGGCGAAATGCCGCCCTTCGCGCTTGATAGAGCGGTTTCGCCGCATTCGGATGCGAGGCCGAATATCCCTCGATATGCGCCGATATCCGCCGATTCAGGCAGACGCGTGGCTTTCTGCCTTTTCAGTCCCAGGCGCGCCTACTCTTCGATCGCGTCGGAACAAACGCCTTGGCGAAGCGCCACGACCGGACGCGACGACATCCAGGCCCGCTCACCGAGTTAACCACGAACCACTACTGCGAGGTCGACATCGACCGCGCTCTGCAGGCGGCGGCGATCGCCAGCGGGAACACCCGCGCCGCGGGGAAGTCGTAAGGCAGGCCGGCTACCGCGTCGTTCCCCACACCACCCTGCATCGGTGGATCACCACGAAGCACCAGGCCCGCTACCGCGAGCTGCAAACCGAGATGGAGGGAGAGCTCAACCGCCGCCGCGCCGATGAGCACCAGGCGCTCTCGCAGGCCTGCAACGAACCCCAGCTCGAGGCACTCGAGGAAGAAGTATCCCGAGATGAAAGGCCAACGAGCTCGCCAACGCCGTCCAGAAGCGTCGGCTTGACGCACATGCTGCCGTCGGTCGACTGAGGCACTGGCCCTCGCGGGATGCGGCGTGGCGGGCGTCACACGCTGACGGATCCAGACGAGCTGCGGCTTAGGAGCGATGCTCGTTTACGACCTCGCCCTCGACACGCTCGGCCGGCCCATGGTCGCGCTGGTCGATCTCGGGCTTCTCGCCGTCACTGTCCTTGCCCGAGATCGAGGCGCGAAACTCGCGAATCCCCTTGCCCATGGAGCTACCGAGCTCGGGCACGCGCTTAGGACCGAAGACGACCAAAGCGATGATGGCAACGACAATCACTTCGACCGGTCCGACATTTGGCATAGGAAATCTCCTTTGGCTCAGCGCGCTCGGCGCGGCGAGGCGATTGGGTGGAGCGCGTTCTGCGTGGACAATGGCGGCCCGGACACGACCCGACCCATGAAGTGCTGCTTAGCGTAGACGGCGCCCCTACACCATCGCTAATCGCCATGCTTCCCGTGGTGGGCCTTGTCTGCCGCCTTCGCCAGATCTTCTAGCACGTCGAAGAACTCCGGCGATTGGCCGATGAACAGCCCATCGGCGGTGAAGGCCTTGACCGTGCCCATCGCCGCCCCCTTCGTCTCGGTGGGGCGAATGATCGAGACGATCGGGAACTTGCGATCGAGGAAGATCGTCGGCTCGGGCATGATCAGGTTGGTCTGGGTCAGTTCGCCGTCGGCGTTCAGGTCCGGGAACACCAACCCGGTCTTGGGGTCGGTCAGCGCGGGTGCGTTGCCGGCCTTGTCCTGCCAGGTCTGGAAGTGCATGATCTCGCTGCCGCCGATGCTGAGCAGGATGCGCAGCACCTCCTGGTGGGTGACCCGCTGCGCGAGCGCCGCGTAGAGGCTGGTGCCGCCTTGCTCGACCCAGGCGAAATGGAACCCCGCCGTGTTGGCGATCGCCTGGAGGTGCTTCTTGGGCGTCAGGTCGCCGTCGTCTCGGGGAATCGCCGGATGCTGACCGACGGCGAGGTCCGGGATGGCTTGGGGAAGGGTGTCGCCGAAGTCGGGGTTCTGGGAGTCGCTGCGGTAGCGGGTCCAGAAGCTGGTGTTGACGGTCAGCTGCATCAGGTTGGTCAGCCGTCCAATCTGCTGCGCGCCGGTCGCCTTGCTGCTCGGCAGGGTGCGGAACTCGTCCAGGTCGACCGTTTCCGCGCCGTGCGCCTTGAGGTAGGCGTTGAGGAACGTGTGGTGGCTGATCTCGTCGTCGGTGTTGTCGTGGATGTACTGGTCCATGTCCTCGTCCAGCACCGCGACGGCGTCGTGGTAGGCCGGGTTCCCGGTTCCGCCGGGGACTTCGCTGTCCTGGATGCCGGCGAGCTCGTTGTACTGCTGCCACAGATCGGTTTCGATGAGCTCGGCAGCCGCCAGGAAGCGGAGAATGTCCGCGTCCTTGCGCGTCAGGCCGTGATGGCCGTGATGATGTGCAAAGGCCGGCGACGCCTCGGCCAACAGGCCCCCAGCGCCGATCGTTGCTCCCAGCGCGGCTCCCCTGGCCAAGAGCGAGCGTCGGGTCGTACCTTCCGCCTGGTCTGGTTGCTGTTCCATGATCTCCTCCTTGTAGCTCGGGATGGAACAACGGAGCACATGCCTCCCCTCCCCAGGCGGAGGTGCTCTCGGCGAGTGTTACGGGCGCCACTCCCGCTGGGTTCAGGGCGCGGATCAGCTCATTGTCAGGAATCCAACCTCGCGGCCCAGCGCAAAGCGTCTGCCTGCCGCTGGATGAAGCCGACCGGTGAGCCTGTCGAGGTGATCAGCAGTCGTCGAAGCCGCCGGCCTGAGGGAGTAGGGGGGCTCGCTCGCGAGATACCACGCCGGCGATGTCGGAGCAGAACTCGAGGCAGAATTGGAGCGGCGGAGCAGGTCGAGGCTCCTAAGCGTGCGAACACCGAACCCCGAATCCCGCATCGGCAAGCCATAATCACCACGCCGGGCGGTTAGCTCAGTTGGGAGAGCGCCTGCCTTACAAGCAGGAGGTCGGCGGTTCGAGCCCGCCACCGCCCATCGGCGGGCCTCGCCCACGAGGTCGGGCAGCGGCTTGTTTGCCCAGGGCGCCGGTGATAGGTTCGCCTGGACGTCCAAGGTTGGGGGGAGAGGAGCGAGGGTGGAGAGGGCGCGAGGGCTAAGAAGCGGCGCCGCGCTCATGGCTGCCCTCTTGATCGGCCTCCTCTTCTCAGCGGGCGCCGAAGCCGCGCCAGGGGACCTCGACCTGACGTTCTCCGGCGACGGCAAGCAGACGACGGAGTTCGGCTTCGGTAACAGCCGCGCGGCGGCGATCGTGCGCGAGCCGGACGGAAAGGTCGTCGCGGTCGGCAGCACCGATCACAACTTCGCGCTTGCCCGCGACAATCCCGACGGCTCGCTCGACCCGAGCTTCTCCGGCGACGGCATGCAGGTGACCGACATCGGAGGCCTCAACAACCAGGCCAACGGGGTGGCCCTCCAGTCGGACGGCAAGATAGTCGTGGTCGGTGGCGGGGACACCGGCGGCTTCGAGCTAGCGCGGTACAACCCGAACGGTTCGCTCGACTCGACGTTCTCCGGCGACGGCAAGCAGACGACCGGATTCTCGGGCCTTGCCGAGGCGAACGGCGTCGCGGTCCAGGCGGACGGCAAGATCATTGCGGTAGGAAGCGTGAGCGGCAGTGATTCCGGCGACTTCGCGCTGGCCCGCTACAACCCGAACGGGTCGCTCGACCTGAGCTTCTCCGGGGATGGCAAGCAGACGACCGCATTCCCCGGCTTCGAGGGGGCTACGGCGGTGGCGCTCCAAGGAGACGGGAAGATCCTCGCGGTTGGCGGCGGCGGCAACTTCGCACTTGCCCGGTACGCGTCCAACGGCTCGCTGGACACTACGTTCTCCGGCGACGGCAAGCAGACGACCGACTTCGCCGGGATCGATGAGCAGGCGACCGGGGTGGCGATCCAGGGCAACGGCAGGATCGTCGTGGTTGGTTCGACCGGGGATGACTTCGCGCTCGCTCGCTACACGTCCAATGGCTCCCTTGACCCGAGCTTCTCCGGCGACGGTACGCAGACGACCGACTACGCGGGGGACTCCGACGGGGCGACAGGGGTGGCGGTCCAGGGAACCGGCAAGATCGTCGCAGTCGGGTTCAGCGGCACCGACCGTGACTTCGCGCTCGCCCGCTACAACCCCGATGGGTCGCTCGACCCGAGCTTCTCGGGCGACGGTAGGCAGACGACCGACTTCGGTGGGAACTTCGACGGAGCATTCGGGGTGGCGCTCCAGGGCGACGGCAAGATCATCGCGGGCGGTTTGACCCGTAACTTCGGAGCCGTTTTCGGCAGCGATTTCGCGCTCGCCCGCTACGACTTCGCCGGGTCACTCGACCCCACGTTCTCAGGCGACGGCAAGCAGACCACCGACTTCGCGGGCGACGAGGGGGCAGGCGCGGTGGCGTTCCAGGACGACGGCAAGCTGGTCGCCGTTGGCACCGCGGGTGGCGACTTCGCGCTCGCCCGCTACAACCCAAACGGGTCGCTCGACCCGAGCTTCTCCGGCGATGGCAGGGAGACGACCGACTTCGGAGCTTTCGATGGTGCGAGCGGGGTCGCAATCCAGGGTGATGGCAAGGTGGTTGTGGCCGGGCGCGGCGGCACGGGTGGGGACTTCGCGCTCGCTCGCTACAACCCCGACGGGTCACTCGACCCCACGTTCTCAGGCGACGGCAAGCAAACGACCGCCTTCAAGACCAACGACGGGGCGACTGGGATGACGCTCCAGGCGAATGGCAAGATCGTCGCTGTGGGCTTTGCGGGCGGAAGCGGAAGCTCCAGTTTCGACTTCGCGCTCGCCCGCTACAACCCAAACGGGACGCTCGACACGACCTTCTCCGGCGACGGTAAGCAGACAACTGACTTCGGGGGTGGTGGCGACAACGCGCACGGGTTGGCGCTCCAGGGAAACGGCAAGATCGTCGTGGTCGGCGGTGCCGCCGCGGGCTTCGCCCTCGCCCGCTACAACCCAAACGGGACGCTCGACACCACCTTCTCCGGCGACGGCAGGCAGACGACGAGTGGCGGCTTTACGCTGGCGAACGCGGTGGAGCTCCAAGCGGATGGCAAGATCGTGGCGGTCGGTCTCGCTGGTGGGTTTTCCTTCGCCCTCGCCCGCTACAACCCAAACGGGATGCTCGACACGACCTTCTCGGGGGATGGCAGGCAGACGACCACGTTCGGCGGTTTCGATGAGGCGGACGATGTGGTGCTTGACGCAACTGGCAAGATCGTCGTGACCGGCCGGGCGAGCCAAGGGCCCAGCGGTAGTGACTTCGCCCTCGCCCGTTACAAGTCGAACGGCTCCCTCGATCCGGCCTTCGCCGGGGACGGCAAGCAGACCACCGATTTCGGCGGCACGGACGAGGCGACCGCTGTGGCGCTTCACGCTGGCAAGATCATCGCGGTGGGTGGCGGTCTTGGCACCGACCAAACCAACGATTTCGCGCTTGCCCGCTATCTGGGAGGCTGAGCTTTCACAGGGGTTGAGCCAGGGGGTTGTCCACCGGACCAATGGGCACCGCCTCGCTCTGGCGCCCGCTCGGCGTGGTTTCCACCGCGCCGGTAGCGAGATACTGCGCGGCGATGTCGCAGGAGAACGTGGAGATCGTGCTGCGGGGGCTCGACGCCTTCAGCAGCGGTGACCTCGAAGGGATACTCGGCGACCTCGCGCCTGAGTTTGAGTTCAACCCATCGGGTCGTTTCATGGACACGCAGCAGGTCTATCGCGGTCCAGCGGGCTTCGTGGACTTTTGGGGCGCCTTCCAGGCCGCATGGGAGAAGATCACGGTCAGTGTCGAGCGGATCGAGGAGCTTGACGACCGGGTGCTCACCCTGGGCACCTTCCACGGAAGGGGAGGTGGAAGCGGCGTCGAGGTCAACGCCGAGGCGGCCTGGATCCACACGATCAAAGACGGCCTCGTCGTGCGCCTTCGCTCGTTCGCCACCTGGAAGGAGGCCCTCGAAGCCGCCGGGCTGCGGGAGTAGGCGCTTGCCGCTTGGAGCCGTCCCACTCGTCTTCTGGGCGGCTGAGCCCCGCACGAGCTGAGGCGCGCCGGTCGCCCACGATCCAGCACCCGTTGGATGATCCTCTGAGCGCAGCGATTCCGCCCCTCGACGGTGGGTAGACGGGAAACGACGACCGGCCCTCGTTGCGATCCTGGCCCTGTTCATGTTCATCAGCGGTTGGCGCGGGCGAACCACCTGAGCCCCCGAAGTTGAGCCCGCGAAGGGGCGGTGGGCTCACGCGATCGTGCCTGGCTGCCGATACCGGGTCACGGCGCGGCGCGTAACGCGCTACAAATTCGCGAAGGCGACCCTGCGGGCGAGCCCGTCGCTGCGTCGCCAAGGAGAAATGGACGCTCCCAGCTCCAGCCCGAGCCGAGGGGAGAGGCTCAAGGCGGTAATGGGCGTGCATCTTGCGCGCCGGGCCGCGCTTGCCGGCGTCGCGGCGGCGGCGGCTGCCGCGATCCTGCTCGGGGCGGCGCCCGCAGGCGACGGCGCTGCGTCCGCCTCCGGCGGGGGAACGGGTGGGTCGCACCACGCCCACCGCGGCGGGAAACCCGCGAGCCCCTACCGCGGGGACGGGATGTGGATCTGGTACGTCAGCGACTCGAGAGGCGGCGACCTGTCCCGGATCGCGCACACGGCGCACCGCCACGGGATCGAGACCGTCTACATCAAGAGCTCCGACGGGTCAAGCTCCTGGAGCCAGTTCACCCGCGGGCTGGTCTCCTACCTGCACTCCCGCCATCTGCGGGTCTGCGGGTGGCAGTTCGTCTACGGCGCTCATCCCAGCGCCGAGGCGAGGCGCGGCGCGGGGGCTGTCCGGAAGGGCGCCGACTGCCTGGTGATCGACGCCGAGTCGAGCTACGAGGGCCGCTACGCCGCGGCGGACACCTACATGAAGAAGCTCCGCAACAGGATCGGGGCGGGCTTCCCGACCGCGCTCGCCACCTTCCCCTACGTCGACTATCACCCCAGCGTTCCCGTACTCGGTCTTCCTCGGTCCCCGCGGCGCGCACTACAACCTGCCCCAGCTCTACTGGCACACGATCGGGACCACGGTTGCCGAGGGCTACGCGCACACGTTCCGGTTCAATCGCGTCTATCGCCGGGCGATCTACCCGCTCGGGCAGACCTACGACAATCCGCCGCTCCGCCAGATCCAGCGCTTTCGGCGGATGGCCATCTCCTACGGCCTCGGCGGCGTCAGCTGGTGGTCATGGCAGGAGACGAACAGTCGCGAGTGGCGGGCGCTCGGGCGCAACATCGACAGGGGCGTCGCCGGCATCCACCGCACGTGGCAGCGACTATCCGCCGCTCTCGAAGGGCAGTCGTGGCGACCTCGTCGTCTGGGCGCAGGAGCACCTGCGGGGCGCCGGCGAGTCGGTTCCGGTCACGGGCTACTTCGGGCGCAAGACGCGGCGCGCGGTGAAGCGCTTCCAGCGCTCCAATGGGTTCGTCGATGACGGCCACATCGGGGCCAAGACGTGGCACGCCCTGCTCGCCGTGGCGCCGAAGACGGTCAATTGGTCAAGCAGGGGCTCGCGGCGCCTGGCGGCGCGCTCGGCCAGCGCCGACGCGCCGCGCTCCGCCTCGCTGCCCGCGGTGCGCGACGAGATCCCGCCCGCATTCGAGCGTTAGACGAGCTTCACCTGGCCGGCCCCTCATTTCGGCCGCGATCCGGGCGACAGCCCCGCGGTGCTGGTAGCGCTACCAAGTAATGAGCGTTGACGGTTACCGGTGGTCAGCGCTCCTCACCGGACGTACACTGCTCCGATGAATCCCGGGAGGAGGCGCGGGACCGGCGTCGACCCGCCGCCTTCGGAAACCGCGAGCTTGCCTACCCAGCAGCTGGCTGAGTTCCTGGCCCTGATCTCGTGCTTCAACGACGAACGGACGGCGACCAGGAAGGGCATCGAGCACGTGGCGGAGGTGCTCGACGCCGAGGTCGCCGCCTTGGTGCGCGGCGGGGCGGTGATCGCCGCCGTCGGGTTCGCCGAGGGCGAGGTCCCGATCGAGCTCTTGGTGGCGGTGGCCGACGGGAGCAGGCATGTGCTCTCCGTGCCGGGCGCAGGGGAATGCGAGGCCGTCTCGGTGCCGCTGGAGGACGACCGGCCGCTGCACCTGGTCGTGGCTCGTCGCGCCGACGAGCCGTTGCAGGCCCACGAGCTCGGCCTGCTGCGTGGAATGGGCCGGGTACTGACGCTCGGCTTGCGCAATTTGAGGCTGCTGGAGAACGAGCGCGCCCTGCGCTCGGGCTCCGAGCGCCAGGCGAGCGAGAACGCCCGCTTGCTCGGGGCGCTGCGCGAACGTCAGGTGCTGCTGGAGCGACTGGCCCAGCTGCAGCGGGGGATCGTCGATCGGCTGCCCGTCCACGAGGTGCTGGAGGCCGCGGTCGAGGGCGCCTGCGAGCTGCTCGGGGACGAGGTCGGGACCCTGCGCCTCACCGATCCTGACGATCCAGCCCACACCACGCTGGTCGCGTCGGTCGGCGCCGACGGGGAGCTGC
The DNA here is from genome assembly GCA_963702805.1 of uncultured Actinomycetes bacterium. Taxonomy (GTDB): domain Bacteria; phylum Actinomycetota; class Thermoleophilia; order Solirubrobacterales; family 70-9; genus AC-56. The sequence continues at coordinate 553,642 of CAVPEC010000007.1, forward strand.
TCACCGAACGCCGCCATCAGCCGGTCGCCGCGGGCCTGGGGGGGCGCGCCGATGCGCGAGCGTGGGGTCGTCGTCGCAGATCTGGTCGGTGGGGTCGCATCGCCGGACCAAACCCGCGACTTCCCTGCCGACGGGTTGACGGCGGCGATGGCGGCACCCGTGAACGAGCGCGGCAAGGCGATCGGGAGCCTGGCCGTCGGCTCGCGCCGGCGGGCCCGCAGGTACGACTCCCGCGACCAGCAGGTGCTGCTCTCCTTCGCCGAGCACGCGAGCCTCGCCCTCAACCACGCCCGAGCGGTCGAGGAAGCGGTGCACGAGGCTCTTCACGACTCTCTCACCGGACTGCCCAACCGATCGCTGTTCGTCGATCGCCTGCGCCATTCGGTTGCCCGCGCCGAGCGAACCGGCACTCCGGTCGCCGTGCTGTTCTGCGATCTCGACGGCTTCAAGACGGTCAACGACAGCCTCGGGCACCGCACGGGCGACCGTCTTTTGGTCTCGGTCGCCGAGCGACTCGCGGACTGCCTGCGGCCGGCCGACACGATCGCCCGCCTGGGGGGCGACGAGTTCGCCGTGCTCCTCGAGGAGCTGCGCGAGCCCGGCGACGCCGCGCGGGCCGCGCAGCGGTTGCTCGAGTCGCTGGAGGCGCCGTTCGAGCTGCGCGAGCGCGAGTTCATCATCAGCGCCAGCATCGGGATCGCCGCCGGGACCAAGGAGCCCGAGACCCTGCTTCGAGACGCCGACCTGGCCATGTACCGGGCCAAGAGCCGCGGCAAGGGCCGCTACGCGATCTTCGAGCCCGGGATGCACACGGCGATCGTCGAGCGCCTGGACCTCGAGGTCGACCTGAAGCGGGCAATCGAGCACGACGAGCTGGTGCTCGTCTACCAGCCGATCTTCAGCCTGCGGAGCGGGGCGGTGGCCGGAGTCGAGGCGCTGGTCCGCTGGCGGCACCCCAGGCGAGGCATGGTGCTGCCGGAGCACTTCGTGCCGCTGGCCGAGGAGAGCGGCGTGATCCGCGAGCTCGGCCGCTGGGTGCTGCGGACTGCCTGTCACCAGGGGGCGCTGTGGCGCGCCAGATACCCCGGGCATCCGGGGTTGCAGATCGGCGTCAACGTCTCCGGAGCCCAGCTGCGCGAGCCGGGACTGGTGGCAGAGGTGACGGAGGCGCTCGCAGCCGCCCAGCTTGACGCGTCCGGCCTCACGCTGGAGATCACCGAGACCGCTCTGATGGAGAGCTTCGAGACGGCGATCGAGCAGCTCGATGCGCTCAAGCTGCTGGGCGTCGATCTGGCGATCGACGACTTCGGCATCGGCTACTCGTCGCTGCGCTACCTGCGCCGGCTGCCGCTGGACAACCTCAAGATCGAGAAGTCGTTCGTCGACGGCATCGGCGAATCCGACGACGAGCCGGCCCTGCTGCAGGCGATCGTCGACCTGGCCGACATCTTCGGCCTCACGGTGGTCGCGGAGGGAATCGAGCGGCCCGAGCAGCGGGAGCGACTGCTCGAGCTGGGCTGCGATCTGGGCCAGGGTCACCTGCTCTCCGAGGCGCTCTCTCCAGCCGACGCCGACGCGCTTCTGCTCCGAGTCGGTCTTCTGGGCGGACCCGCACCCCCCATCGCAAGGCCGCCCGGGGGCGAGGAAGCATCACCGGCTACGATCGAGCCGAAGGCCGATCGTGGCGCGGATTGAGAATTACAGCCCCGGGCGTGTGGTCGTCGACGGCGTCGAGCTGAATCGAGACGTGATCGTGCTCCCGCACCGGGTGCTGCGCAACTGGTGGCGGCGGGACGGTCACTCGCTCGTGATCCAGGACCTCGAGGACGTGCTCGACGAGCTCCCGGAGCGACTGATCGTCGGTTGCGGATACTCGAGCCGGCTGGAGCCCGATCCCTCGGTGATCGAGGCGCTCCAGAAGCGGGGGGTGAAGGTCGAGGCGCTGCCGACGGAGGACGCAGTCGCCCGCTTCGAGGAGCTGGAGATCCGAAACCCGGCGGCCGTGGCGGCGGCGCTTCACCTGACTTGCTGATCGCCACGCTCGCCGCCGTGGCGGTGGCACTGATGGCGCCGGCGCCGGCGGCCGCAAACGAGAACTTCGCCAACGAGCCGCCGTTCGGCGGCGAGCTGCCGCCGCCGCTCGTCAAGCCTCCCATCCGAGCGGCGCCCGCCAGCCGGCTTCGAGCTCAGCGGCCGGGAGGCGATCCGGATCGCCGACGGCGCCGCGGCGGTGCGCGACGAGCGCGCCGAGAGCCCCGAGATGCGGGCGATCGCCTTCGAGCGCGGCGCCGACTGGCAGGTGAGCTACTTCACCGGGTCCGCGGGCAGCCGCGCCGAGGTCGCCCAGGCGGTCGTCGACGACCAGACCGGCCAGGTGCTGGGCGCGTGGCACGACCAGCAGCTGGACGCTCCGCTCGCCCGCGGCTACTCGGGCGCGATCGCCCAGAAGGTGAACGCCCCGTACGTCTGGCTGCCGCTCTGTCTGCTGTTCCTGGCGCCGTTCTTCGACCCGCGGCGCCCCTTCCGCCTCCTCCATCTCGACCTGCTCGTGCTGCTGGGGCTCGGCGTCTCGCTGCTGTTCTTCAACCGCGGCGAGATCACCACCTCGGTGCCGCTCACCTACCCGGTGCTGGGCTACGTGTTCGCGCGGATGCTGTGGGTGGGCGTCCGCCCGCGGGATCGCCCCGGCCCGCTGATCCCGGTGCTCGGGGTCAGGTGGCTGGCGATCGCCGCCGTCGTCCTGGCCTGCGGGCGGATCGCCCTCAACGTCGCCGACTCACACGTGATCGACATCGGGGTCGCCGGCGTCGTCGGCGCCGATCACGTCACCCACGGGCAGGAGCTCTACAACGGCGACTTCGCGCCCGGCGTCGGAATCCGCGGCGACGTCTACGGGCCGTTCAACTACATCGCCTACGTGCCCTTCGAGGCGGCCTTCCCGTGGCACGGTCACTGGGGCGACGTGCCGGCGGCCCACGCGGCGGCGATCGCCTTCGACCTGCTCACGGCGCTCGGCCTGCTGGCGCTCGGCCGGCGACTGCGTCCCGGCCGGGACGGCCGCACGCTCGGGATCGCGCTCGCGTTCGCGTGGCTCGCCTACCCGTTCACGCTCTACACGATGAACGCGAACGCGAACGACTCGCTGATCGCGGCGACGGTGGTGGGGGCGATGCTGGTCCTGACCTCGCCTCCAGCCCGGGGAGCGATGGTGGCGCTGGGCGCCGCGGCGAAGTTCGGGTCGGCCGCGCTGGCGCCGCTGTTCGCCACCGGCACCGGCGAGCGCCGCTGGCGCTCCGCGATCGTCTTCGCGATCGCCTTCGTGGCGGTCACCGCGCTCCTGGTCGCTGCCCTTCCTCCCCGACGGCGGCCTCCACGAGCTCTACGACCGCACGCTCGGCTACCAGGCCTCGCGAAGCTCGCCGTTCAGCGTCTGGGGCCTGGCGCCGTCGCTCGACTTCCTGCGGCCGATCGTGCGGGCGGGAGCGATCGCCCTCGCGTTCGCGGTTGCGCTGTGGCCCGCGCGAAAGACGCCGGCCCAGGTCGCCGCGCTGGCGGCGGCGGTGCTGATCGCCGTCCAGGTCGGCGCGACGCACTGGTTCTACTTCTACGTCGTCTGGTTCCTGCCGCTGGTGCTCGCGGCCCTGTTCGTGGCGCAGCGCGGCGAGGGCCTCAGCCGATTCTCGTCTCCAGCCGGCCCAGGGTCGGCGAGCTGATCACGATCTCGTCGCCGGGCTTCAGCCAGACGCGGGGCTCGCGGGTGCTGCCGACGCCGGCCGGCGTGCCGGTGGAGACGACGTCGCCGGGCTCGAGGGTCATCAGCGTGGAGAGGTGCGCGACCAGCGCCGGCACCGAGAAGATCAGGTCGTCGGTGGACGCCGCCTGCATCTGCTCCCCGTTCAGGGTCAGCGAGAAGGAGATCTCGCTCGTGGGGCCCGGCCTCGTCGGGCGTCACCAGGGCCGGGCCGCAGGGCGCCGAGCCGTCGAACACCTTGCCCGGCATCCACTGCGGGGTTGCGAACTGAAGGTCGCGGGCCGAGAGGTCGTTGAGGAGCATGTAGCCGGCGACGTGGTCGAGCGCCTCGGACTCCGCGACGTCCTTCGCGCGCCGCCCGACCACGAACGCGACCTCGGCCTCGAAGTCGACCTTGGCGCTGGCCGCCGGGCAGGGGCACGGTGGCGCCCGGCGGCGCCAGCGCGTTGCGGAACTTGGCGAAGAAGGTCGGCGCGCTCGGGCGGCTCGATCCCCGCCTCGGCGGCATGGGCGCGGTAGTTGAGCCCGATGCAGACGATCTTCTCCGGGTCCGGGACCGGGGGCAGCAGCTCGACCTGCTCGAGCGGCACCGGCTGCGCCGGAGATCTCGGCCGCGTCCGCGATGCGGCCGGAGGCGAGGAGGTGGCGGACGCGTCGAGCCCTCGCCGCCGAGCGCGTCCCACACGTCGAGGACCGAGTCGTCGCGCAGCAGCCCTGCCCGAGGCCCCCGATCGGAGCGATAGGTGACGAGCCGCATCGCGAAAACATATTCCTGCGGCTGGCGTGGGCGGGCCGCTCCGTAGAATCAGACCTCGTCCGGGGGCGTAGCTCAGCTGGTTAGAGCGCCGGCCTGTCACGCCGGAGGCCGCGGGTTCGAGTCCCGTCGCTCCCGTTCAGATTGCTGCGTTCGCCGCGTTTGACATCCCCGCGGCGTCAATGTAGGTTCACTCGGGAGGCCCTAAGGGGCGGGGGAGAGGAGAAGCATGGGGAGGATCCGCGCATTGCTCAGAGCCAGCGGGACGGTGCTTGTCGCGATTGTGGCGGGCGCACTGTTTTCGACGGCGGCGGAAGCCGCCCCGGGGGACCTCGATTCGACCTTCTCCACAGACGGCACGCAGCGGACCGACTTCCTTACCGGTGAGAGCCAAGCGGCGGCGGTCGTGCGCCAGCCGGACGGCAAGATCGTCGCGGTCGGCCTCAACTTCGCTGAGGGCCCCTCCGATTTCGCGATCGCCCGCTACAACGCGGATGGCTCGCCCGACACGAGCTTCTCCGGGGACGGCAGGCAGGTGACCGACTTCGCGGGCACCGGGGGCGATGATGGCGCGATCGGGGTGGCGCTTCAATCGGACGGCAAGATCGTCGTGGTCGGCGCCGCAGCCCGGCGACTTTGCGGTCGCCCGCTACAACTCGAACGGCTCGCTCGACACGAGCTTCTCCGGAGACGGTAAGCAGACGACGGACTTGGGCGGAGTCGTCACCGGAGACGGCGCCAATGGGGTGGCGATCCAGGCAAACGGCAAGATCGTCGCTGTTGGCGTCGCTGGCGCGACCAGTCACGCGAGTCCCAACGACTTTGGGCTCGTCCGTTACAACCCGAACGGCTCGCTCGACACCACCTTCTCCGGAGACGGCAAGCAGAGGACCGACTTCGGTTTCGAAAGCGATGAGGCAAGGGGAGTGGCGATCCAGGGCGACGGCAAGATCGTCGCCGTTGGCGGCGCCGGGATTCAAGATCGCCCGCTACAACCCGAACGGCTCACTCGACACCACCTTCTCCGGCGACGGCAGACAGATGACCGACTTCGGGGACTTCGGCAACGCGAACGCGGTGGCGCTCGACAGCGACGGCAGGATAGTCGCGGCCGGCAGCGGGAGTGGGGGGACGGACAGCGACTTCGCCCTCGCCCGCTACAACGTCAACGGCTCGCTCGACACGAGCTTCTCCGGCGACGGCAAGCAGACGACCGACTTCGGGAGCTTGGACGGGGCGCATGGAGTGGCGCTCCAGGCGGACGGACAAGATCGTCGCGGTTGGCGCCACCGGTGCGGTGGCAACCGCCGTCCACAGCGACTTCGCGCTCGCCCGCTACAACCCGAACGGCTCCCTCGACACGACATTCTCCGGGGACGGCAAGCAGACCACCGACTTCGGGGGCATCGGCGGAAGATTCGGCGAGGGGGCAACCGGAGTGGCGGCCCCGGCGAACGGAGAGATCGTCGCGGTGGGGACGGCCGATGAGTCCGGCATCAGCCACTTCGCCCTCGCCCGTTACAACCCGACGGCACGCTCGACGCGAGCTTCTCCGGCGACGGCAAGCAGACGACCAAGTTCGGGGGCTCCGACGTACGTCAACGGCGTGGCGCTCCAGCCCGATGGCAAGATCGTCACGGTCGGCACTACCTCGTTCGGCGTGAGCGGCTTCTCCTCCCAGGGCGCCTTCGCGCTCGCGCGCTACAACGCGAACGGTTCGCCCGATCTGAGCTTCTCCGGGGACGGAAGGCAGACGAGCGGGTTCGCCGACGGGGCGTTGGGAGTGGCGCTCCAGAGCGACGGCAAGATCGTCGCGGTGGGGACGGACGATGTGCCCGGCGACGACGCCGACGGCGGCAACTTCGCGCTCGGCCGCTACAACTCGAACGGCTCGCTCGACCCGACTTTTTCCGGGAATGGCCAGCAGACAACCGACTTCGGGCCCTTCGACGTAGCGAGCGGAGTGGCGATCCAGGCAAACGGCAAGATCGTCGTGGTCGGTTACGGCGGCAGCGGCGGAGCGAACGACTTCGCCCTCGCCCGCTACAACGCCAACGGCTCGCTCGACACGAGCTTCTCCGGGGACGGCAAGCAGACGACCGACTTCGGGGGCACCGACCGGGCGAGCGGAGTGGCGATCCAGGCGGACGGCAAGATCGTCGTGGTGGGGGCCGGTGGCGCCGGCGCGGACGTGGTCCACCACGACTTCGCCCTCGCCCGCTACAACCCGAACGGTTCGCTGGACACGAGCTTCTCCGGGGACGGCAAGCAGACCACCGACTTCGGGGGCCTCGGCGGATTCCCTGGCGAAGGGGTAACCGGGATGGCGATCCAGACGAACGGCAAGATCGTCGCCGTCGGGGCGACCGGCGGCACCAATCCCAACGGCAACGACAGCGAATTCGCCCTCGCCCGCTACAACGCCAACGGCTCGCTCGACACGAGCTTCTCCGGCGACGGCAAGCAGACGACCGAATTCGGGGGGGACGACGCGGCAGGTGGGGTGGCGCTCCAGGCGGGAGGGAAGATCGTCGTGGCGGGGGCCGGCGGCCTCAACAGCGACTTCGCCCTCGCCCGCTACGACGCGAACGGCTCGCTCGACCCGAGCTTCTCCGGAGACGGCAGGCAGCTAACCAATTTCGGGGGCGACGATCGCGCGCTCGGGATGGCTCTCCAAGGGGATGGCAAGATCGTCGCGGCCGGCGTCGGCTTCGGCACCGATCGAACGAACGATTTCGCGGTTGCTCGCTACCTAGGGGGGTGACGTCGCCGATGGCGCGTTAGTGGCGGTATGCGCCACTAAGTCGCCAACCCCGGCGGGGTCTAGGCAGCCTTGGCGTCGGCCTCGGCATCGGCCGCCACCTGGGCCCATGCCTCGTAGCCGCCGCTTCGCTCCCAGATCGAGGTCAGGAGGACCTCCAGCTGCTCGCGCTCGGCGGGCTCGAGGCCCTCGAGCAGCTCTTCCTCCACCCCGTCCATCACCTCGGAGACCTTGTCGATCACCGCGATCCCCTTCTTGGAGACCTCGACCAGGTGTCGGCGCCGATCCTCGGGATCGCGGCGGCGCGTCGCGTAGCCTCTCTGCTCGAGCTCGTTGAGGATCGCGACGAGATTGGTGGGATCCAGATGCAGCTGCCCGCATAGCGACTGCTGCGTCAGCTCCCCACGGTCACGAAGCTCGATCAGGGCCGCGACATGGCGGGGTCGCACTCCGAACGGCGCCAGCGCCTCGGTGAAGCGGTGCATCGTGATCCGGCCCAGCTTGATCATCAGGAGCGTGGGCCACTGCTGGGCGATTCCCGGCGGCGCTATCTCCTTGGTGTTCTTTGGCACGCGTTGAAAGTTACCACGAACCAACCCTTCGCGTATGCCAATGATTTGCTAGGGTCACTGAATCTTGCAGCGCGTCGACAGCACGAGCCCACGCGTCATCCTCGCCGTCCTCTCGCTGGGTGGCATCTCCTACGCGCTCATGCAGTCGCTGGTCCTGCCCGCCCTGCCGGAGATCCAGAGCTCCCTCCACACGTCCGAGGGCGCCGTCGGCTGGGTGCTGACCGCGTATCTGCTGAGCGCCTCGGTGACGACGCCGATCATCGGCCGGCTCGGCGACATGTACGGAAAGGAGCGCCTGCTGATGATCGTGCTGATGCTGCTCGCGTTCGGCACGTTCATCTCGGCAATCGCCTCCTCGCTGTCGCTGATGATCGTGGGTCGCGTCATCCAGGGCGCCGGCGGCGGCATCTTCCCGCTCGCCTTCTCGATCATTCGCGACGAGTTCCCCAACGAGCGGGTCCCGGGTGCGATCGGCCTGGTCTCCTCCCTGCTCGGGAATCGGTGGTGGCGCGGGCGTGGTCTTCGCGGGCATCGTCACCGAGAACCTCTCCTACCACTGGCTGTTCTGGTTCCCGCTGGCGATGATCGTGGCCACCGCCTTTCTGACCAGGCGCTACATCCCCGAGTCGCCGGTCAAGTCGCCGGCCGAGATCAACTACCGCGCCGCGGGACTGATGACGGCCGGCATTTCGGCGCTGCTCCTGGCGATCACAGAAACCAGCACCTGGGGCTGGGGCTCGCCGAAGACGCTGGGCCTGCTTGCCCTCGGCATGGTGCTGATCGCCGCCTGGGTGCGAGAGGAGCTGCGCTCGCGCGAGCCGCTGGTCGACATGCGGATGATGGCGATCCGCGGCGTCTGGACCACCAACACCGTCGCCTTCCTCATCGGTGTGGGGATGTACTCGTCGTTCATCCTCTTGCCGGAGCTGGTCCAGGAGCCGGCGAGCACCGGCTACGGCTTCGGCGCCTCGGTGACGGCGGCCGGGCTCTTCCTGCTGCCCGCGACGATCGCCATCGTGGTCATCGGGCAGATGGCGGGAGTCCTCGAGCGCCGCATCGGCTCGCGCGGGTCGTTGATCGGCGGCGCCCTGTTCGTTCTCGCCTGTTACATCCTGCTCGTCGCCAACCGCGGCCAGGAGACGGAGATCTACGTCGCGGCAGGTCTGCTCGGCATCGGCATCGGCCTCTCCTTCTCGGCGATGGCAAACCTGATCGTGCAGAACGTGCGCCAGGACCAGACGGGCGTGGCCACCGGGATGAACTCCGTAACCCGCACGCTGGGCGGCGCCTTCGGCGGGCAACTGGCCGCGACGCTCTTGGCGAGCAACCTCGACGCCGCCGGCCTTCCCACCTCCTCCGGGTTCACGTTGGCCTTCCTCGTTTGTCTGATCGCCGGGGCGGGTGCGTTGGGCTTCGCGGTGTCGGTGCCGAGACGAAGCGCCAACGACCTGACGCGAGAGGTGGCACTGCTGCCGCAGGCCCGGCCCGGCGAGCCCGAGCGCACCGCCGCCTGACCTCGGCCTGAGCATCCAGGGACTATCTGGCTCAGGCGGGCTCCGGAGCGGCTTGCACGTCGGCCACCTCGAGCGTGTCAGCGGGATCGTTCTGTCGTCTGGAAAGGGCGAGGCAGGGCAGCGCCAAGACCGAGATCCCCGCTCCCATCAGGTAGGACGGCGCGTACCCCCACGCATCGGCGGCCCGACCCAGCACCGGCTGGGCCCAGACCCCGCCGGTGGAGGACATCATCGAGTCGAACGAGAGGATCGTCGCCCGCTGTCGCGACGGGATCATGCCGTTGAGGTAGGTCTGGCGAATCGGCATCGTGGCCGCGAACAAGAGCCCCCAGACCACGATCAGGCCGATCACCGCCCAGAAGCTGTCGACGATCCCGATCAGGCCGAGCGTGATCACGCTGAGCCCCGCGGTGGCGATCAGCGCGGAGGTGCGGCGTTGAAAGAGCCGGCGGATCCGCGGCGCCGCCATCCCGCCGAGAATCTGCGCGCCCGCGACGATCGCCGCCACCAGGCCGGCGATCTGGTAGGCGTGCGGGTCGCCATAGAGCTCCAGCAGGTACGGCTGGAGGGCGTAGAAGGCGTAGATCCCGACGCCGCCGGTGAACAGGGCCTCGAGCATCAGCCACTTCACCGCGGGCACCCGCAAGCCGTATTCGATCGAGGCAGAGGCGATCTTTCGCATCTCGGCCAGCGGCCGCCCGCCCTCCTCGGGGGTGAACCCGATGTCGTGCATGAGCCTGAACGCGACCACGAACATCACCATCAGGACGAGGCCGCGGAGCACGAACGGCGCCCCCAGGCTGGTCTGCTGGGCAATGAATCCCCCCGCCACGGAGCCGCTCAGCATCGCCGCCCCGCTGACCACTTGGCCGCGCCCGAACACCGACTCCAACTCGCCCGTGAAGCCGGTCGCGGTAAGCGCATCGACCAGCCACGCCTCGACCGCGCCGGAGAAGAACGTGAACCCCAGACCGAGCAGCATCGACGCCACCGCCCATTGCCAAAACGGGGCCTCGATCTGCCACAGCAGCACGTAGAGGAAGGTCGACGCGGTCAGAGTGACCGTGCCGAGCAGATACGACATGCGCCGCCCCACGGTGTCGGCGACGATCCCAGTCGGCACCTCGAACAGGACCATCCCGCCGGTGAAGAAGGCGTTGGCCGCGAAGGCCTCCAGGTTCGACAGCCCGGCGTCGAGCAGGAAGATCGTGTTGATTCCCCAGATGAACGACGCGGCCAGCGTGTTCCCGAGCAGGAGCAGCAGGTAGGTGCGCTGAACCGTCCGGGGCGTCATCGCCCCCACGGAGATCTACAGCGCGCCGCCGGCCGGCGGGGGGGCGGTGGGGTCGTTGCCCTCCTCGCCGAGGCCCTCGCGGGCCAGGTACTCCTCGACCAGGAGCGCGTTGTCCTCGGAGCGCTCAACCACGCTGAGCAGGTCGGTCATCGTCGAGACCTCCTCGACCTGCTCCTTCACGAACCACTGCATGAACTGCTCGGCCTGGTAGTCGCCGTTGTCGCGGGCGAGCTTGAACAGCGCGTTGATCTCGTCGGTGACCCGGTGCTCCTGGTCGAGCGCCATCTTTACCGGCGCGACGACATCGTCGAAGCGGGTCAGCTTCGACTCGATGTCGGGGATCCGCACCTCCTGGTTGGCGTCGAGCAGGTACTGGACCATCATCATCGCGTGGTTGCGCTCCTCGACCGCCTGGCGGTAGAAGAAGGCGGCCAGGCGGGGCAGCGTCTCTGACTCGTAGTAGACGGCGGCGCCGATGTACTGCTGGTGGGCGCCGAACTCGTTGGCGATCTGCTCGTTGAGCGCGTCGGCGAAGGGCTTCTCTGGCATCGGATCTCCTCGTCTCGTTGGGGCGCAGGCTAACCGCGCAACCGTTCGAAGGGCGCGCCGGCCTAGCGGTCCGCCCACTCGCCCCAGCGAAACCCGGTCGCCGACGGCGCCGGGTCGAGCGGGCTGGAGGGCAGGCCGTCGGGCACGGCCGGGTCGTTGTAGCCGGAGGGGGCGATGTCGTTGGGGGTGTCGGGGTGAAAGAGCGAGGCCAGGTACTGGATCTGGCCGCGTCCCGGCCCGACCTCTCCCTGGCCGCCCCCGTAGATCGCAATCCCCTGCTGCTCGGCAGTGCTCGTAGACGCCGAACAGCTCGCTCAGGGAGCCGAAGCGCGACGGCTTCGAGTTGATCGCCCGCGGCTGGCGCTCGAGCGCCTCGATGTCGGCGAGCGAGTGAAGCGGCGCGTCCCAGGTGATGCGGTCGGCATGCGGCTCGAGCACGGGCCGGGTCTCGTCGTTCAGGTCGGGGTCCTCGAGATAGGCGTCGGGGAAGGCCTCGGCGACGGCGCCGTAGAGCTCGGGGTCGGTCTCGACGTCGACCGGCGTGCCGCGGTAGAGCCCCTTCAGGTCGAGGACGTCCACCCCGGCGATCTCCGCCAGCTCCGCGATCAGCTCGGCGTCCCAGTCGTTCTCGGGGTCGAGCTTGAAACGCAGGGTCGGGTACTTCTCGAGCCGCCGGCGGACCGGGTCGGTGTTCGAGTGGGAGTCCTCCTCGAAGCTGGAGAGGCGGGTGGAGCAGATGAAGTTGACGGGTCTGGGGTCGCGTCCCAGCGCCTCGTGCAGCGGGACGCCGTTCTGTCGCAGCGCCAGGTCCAGGGCCGCGCTCTCGTACGCCCAGCGACGGTAGTGGCGCGAGGCCTCGCGCACGGGCGCCGCGGCGGCGAACAGGTCGAGCTCGCCGAGCAGCTCGCAGAGCTCGCCCAGGGTCTTCGGCCCGCTGAGGTCGTGGACCGGGCCGGCGTCGCGATGGGCGATGTGGTCGAGGACGTCGTAGACGACGTCCTCGCCGATGCCCTCCTGCCCCATGCCCCGCAGCCTGACCACCGTGGAGCCGCGCGTGAACTGGGGCGAGTACTCGCGGTCGTGCCCCTCGAGCTCATACGACTCGACCTCGATCGACAGCCCGGCGACCTGCTCGAACGCGCTCACGGCTCCAAGGCTATTGATACGACGCGAAACGATCTGGCCGCCCGCGCGACTGCGGATATGTTGCGACCGCAACCGGTCGCGGGAGAGCTACAGGAAGGAGAGCAAGTGGCGGAGCTAGACGCGAACGCCGGCGCCGGCCTCAAGGCGCTTGGGCTGAACTGCACCCTGAAGAAGTCACCGGGGGTCTCGCACACGGAGGCTCTGATGGCGCGGGTGTTCAGCCTGCTATCCGAGCACGGCACAGAGACGGAGATGCTCCGTCCGGTCGATTACGCGATCCCATTCGGGGTCACCTCCGACGAGGGCGACGGCGACGAGTGGCCGCAGATCCTCGACAAGATCAAGGCCGCCGACATCCTGCTGATGGGGATGTCGATCTGGTTCGGCCACCGCTCGTCCGTGGCCCAGCTGGTGATCGAGCGACTCGACGGCACCTACGACGAGCGCAACGAGGTCGGGCAGTACCCGCTCTACAACAAGGTGGCGGGCGTGGTGGTGACCGGCAACGAGGACGGCGCCCACGCCTGCGCCGAGTCGACCCTCTTCAACATGACCCACCTGGGCTGCGTGGTGCCGCCCAACGCCGACACCTACTGGGTCGGCGACGCCGGCCCCGGTCCGTCGTACCTCGACGCGGGCGGGCCCGAGCACGCATATACGCAGCGGACGAGCTCCTGGTGCGCGCACAACCTCCTGCACATGGCGCGGATCCTTCGCGACAGCCCGATCCCACCGATCGGCAACACGCTGGAGGAGCACGGCGGCGACGCGGTGCATGGCGGGTAGCCAGCCCGTGTGACGCCGACGATCGCACTGCTTGGGGACGTGATGCTGGGGCGCGCCGTCGGCAAGCGGCTCGCCCAGGCGCCGCCGGAGGAGGTCTGGGCTCCCGAGGTCCGCGAGCTTTGCCGCTCCTGCGATCTGGTGGTCTGCAACCTCGAGTGCTGCATCTCCTCGCGCGGTGAGCCGACGTCGCGCGTCCGGGGAAAGCCCTTCTTCTTCCGCGGGCCGCCCCAAGCCGTGCGCTCGCTCCAGGCGATCGGCGTTCGCGCGGTCGGCCTCGCCAACAACCACGCGCTCGACTACGAGACCGAGGCGCTGATCGAGACGCTCGAGCTGCTTCGCGAGGCCGGCATCGCCGTCGCCGGGTCCGGTCGCGGCGAATCCGAGGCGCGGCGCGGCGCGATCGTCGAGGCCGGGGGCCTGCGGCTGGGGCTGGTGGCCGTCTCCGACCATCCGCGCGAGTTCGCGGCCGATCGGGACTCTCCCGGGATCGCGTATGGCGACCTTGGGCGCGGGATCCCGGCGTGGCTGAGTGACGAGCTGGGCCGCCTCGAGAGGGAGTGCGACCTGGTGGTGGCCTTCCCCCACTGGGGTCCCAACATGACCACCGACCCGGCGAGCTGGCAGCGCCGGGCGGCCGCAGCAGCTACAGGAGGCAGGCGCCGACCTGGTCGCGGGCCACTCTGCGCACGTGTTCCACGGCGCCGGGTGGGGACGGCGGGGTCCGCTGTTGTTCGATCTGGGCGACGCGCTCGACGACTACGCAGTCGACCGGCGGGTGCGAAACGACCTGGGCCTGATGGCCCTCTGGAGGCCCGGCGACCCGCAGGCCGAGCTGGAGCTCATCGGCCTCACCCTCGACTTCTGTCACACCCGGCTCGCCGAGGCAGCGGACGCCGAGTGGATCGCGATGCGACTGACCGAGGCATGCGAGCCGCTCGCCACTCGCGTCGAGCGGCTTGGCGAGCAGCGCTTTCGCGTCGTTCCGCTGGATCCCCCGCACGCGTGACGGGCCGTTGCGGGGGTAGCCTGGCGACGATGATCGAGCTCTCGACCAAGGGGCTCGGGCTCCGTGACGTGGTCGCGGTCGCTCGCCAGGACGCCGAGGTCGCGCTGACCGGAGGGGCGCGACAGGCGATGGCGGATGGGGCGGCCATCGTCCAGCGCCTGGCCGACTCCGACGAGGCCGTCTACGGCGTCTCGACGGGGTTCGGCTCGCTCGCGACGACGCCAATCCCCGCCGAGCGTCGCGCTGAGCTTCAGCGCGCCCTGCTCCGGTCTCACGCGGCGGGCATGGGACCGCCGGTCGAGCGCGAGGTCGTGCGGGCGATGATGCTGCTGCGCGCCCGCACCCTGGCGATGGGCTACTCGGGCGCGCGGCCCGAGGTGGCCGAGGCGATTCTCGCCATGCTGAACGCCGGGCTGACCCCCGTCGTGCCGGAGCACGGCTCGCTCGGGGCCAGCGGCGACCTCGCTCCGCTGGCCCACTGCGGGCTGGCCCTGATCGGCGAAGGCGAGGTGTTCGCGCGCAAGGACGAGCGCCTCGCCGCAGCGAAGGCGCTGGCTGCCCGGGGGCTCGAGCCGTTGACGCTGACCGCGAAGGAGGGCCTGGCGCTGATCAACGGCACCGACGGCATCCTCGGCATGCTGGCGCTGGCCATCGACGATCTGGAGCGGCTCCTGGGCGTGGCCGACGTGTCCGCGGCGATGTCGGTCGAGGCGCTCTTGGGGACGGACCGCGCCTTCGCCGCGGATTTGATCGCCCTGCGGCCCCAGCCGGGCCAAGCGGCGAGCGCGGCGAACATGCAACGACTGCTGGAGGGCTCGCCGATCGTCGCCAGCCACCGCGCGGACGATCCGCGCGTTCAGGACGCCTATTCGCTGCGCTGCGCGCCGCAGGTGAACGGCGCTGCCCGCGACACGCTGGCTCACGCTCGCGGGGTTGCGGACGCCGAGCTCGCCTCGGCGATCGACAACCCGATGATCCTTCCGGACGGCCGAGTCGAGTCGTGCGGGAACTTCCACGGCGCGCCGGTTGCCGCGGCGTGCGACTTCCTGGCGATCGCGTGCGCCCAGGTCGGGGCGATCGCCGAGCGGCGAACCGACCGCCTCCTCGACCCGGCGCGCTCGCAGGGCCTGCCGGCCTTCCTGGTGGAGGAGGCGGGCGTCAACTCCGGGCTGATGCTCGCCCAGTACACGCAGGCAGCGATGGTCGCCGAGAACCGGCGCCTCGCGGCGCCCGCGAGCGTCGACTCGCTGCCCACGAGCGCGATGCAGGAGGATCACGTGTCCATGGGCTGGGGAGCGGCCCGCAAGCTGCGCACGTCGATCGCCAATCTGGCGGGCATCCTCGCAATCGAGCTGGTGGCCGCCGCTCGCGGCCTCGACCTGCGGGCGCCGCTTGAGCCCGGCGCCGGCACGGGTGCGGCGCTGGCAGCCGTGAGGGCGGCCGGCGTCCCGGGCACCGGACCCGACCGGTGGCTCGCCCCTGAGCTCGGAGCCGCCGAGGGGCTCGTCGCCTCCGGCCTCCTGTCCGCCGTCGAGGGTGCGGTCGGGGAGCTCGAGTGAGCGGCCCACGGGAGGTGCGCGCGCCGGTGGGAGCCGAGATCTCCTGCCGCGGCTGGCAGCAGGAGGCGGCGATGCGGATGCTGATGAACAACCTCGACCCCGAGGTCGCCGAGCGGCCCGACGAGCTGGTCGTCTACGGAGGGACGGGCCGGGCGGCCCGGTCCTGGGAGGCCTTCGACGCGATCGTCGCCACCCTGCGCACGCTCGGCGACGACGAGACGATGCTGGTCCAGTCGGGTAAGCCGGTCGGCGTCTTTCGCACCCACGAGTGGGCCCCCCGGGTGCTGATCGCCAACTCCAACCTGGTCCCCGAGTGGGCGACCTGGGAGGAGTTCCGCAGGCTCGAGCAGCTCGGGCTGACCATGTACGGGCAGATGACCGCGGGCTCGTGGATCTACATCGGAAGCCAGGGCATCGTGCAGGGAACCTACGAGTGCTTCGCCGAGATCTCGCGCCGCCGCTTCGACGGCACGCTTGCCGGCACGATCACGCTCACCGCCGGCCTGGGCGGCATGGGGGGCGCGCAGCCGCTGGCGGTGACCATGAACGGCGGCGTCGCGCTGTGCGTGGAGGTCGACCCGCAGAGGATCAGGCGGCGGTTGGAGACCCGGTATCTCGACGAGCAGGTCGATGACCTCGCCGGGGCGGTCTCCCGCTGCGAGGCGGCGAGGGCCGAGCGGCGCCCGCTCAGCGTCGGCCTGTGCGCCAACGCGGCCGATGTCCTGCCGGAGCTGCGCCGGATGGGATTCGAGGCCGACATCGTCACCGACCAGACTTCGGCCCACGACCCCCTGAACGGCTACGTACCGAACCTGATGACCCCCCAGGAGGCCGCCGAGCTTCGCGAGGCCGACCCTGACGAGTACGTGCGCCGCGCCAGGGCTGCCTGCGCGGCGCACTGCGCTGCGATGGTCGGCTTCCTCGACGACGGGGCAGAGGTGTTCGACTACGGAAACAGCCTGCGCGCCGAGGCTCAGCTCGGCGGCTTCGAGCGTGCTTTCGCCTATCCGGGCTTCGTCCCCGCCTACGTCCGGCCCCTGTTCTGCGAGGGAAAGGGCCCGTTTCGCTGGGTGGCGCTCTCGGGCGAGGAGGCCGACATCGAGGCGACCGACCGCGCGGTGCTCGAGGAGATCCCCGGCGATCCCGCCCTGGAGCGCTGGATCCGGCTGGCCGGCGAGCGGATCGCATATCAGGGGCTGCCGGCGAGGATCTGCTGGGCCGGGTACGGCGAGCGCCAGCGGCTCGGGCTGCGCTTCAACGAGATGGTGCGCTCCGGCGAGCTTCGAGCGCCGATCGTGATCGGCCGCGACCATCTCGACGCCGGCTCGGTGGCGTCTCCCTACCGGGAGACCGAGTCGATGGTGGACGGGTCGGACGCGATCGCCGACTGGCCGCTCTTGAACGCGCTCGTCAACACGGCCGCCGGCGCCTCGTGGGTGAGCATCCACCACGGGGGCGGCGTCGGGATCGGGCGCTCGATCCACGCCGGCATGGTCTGCGTGGCCGACGGGAGCGAGCTCGCCGCGCAGAAGCTCGAGCGGGTGCTGACCACCGACCCCGGGACTGGGGTGATGCGACACGCCGACGCGGGCTATGACCGGGCGCTGGCGGTCGCCGCGAGGCGCGGCGTGCGGATCCCGATGCGCGACCGAGAGGCCCCGGTGTGAGCTCGCCCGCAGGCCGGGCCGAGACCATCTGCCTGACCGGAGCCGCCCAGGTCGTGCGGCCCCCGGAGGACGGGTTGCCCTTCCTTCGTCACGATCGCGCCGCGGAGCTTCGCCTCGACCCCGTGCCGTTGACGATCGAAAACGGCCGGATCGCCGCCTTCGAGGACGGTGGCGCCGAGCTTCGCGTCGACGCGTCGGGCTGCGCGGTGGTGCCCGGCTTCGTCGACTGCCACACGCACCTTCCGTTCGCCGGCTGGCGGGCGAGTGAGTACGAGCTCAAGGTGAGCGGCGCGAGCTACGAGGAGATCGCTCGGGCGGGGGGAGGGATAGCCGCGTCTGCCGCCGCCCTGGCCGAGGCCGGCGACGCCGAGATCCTCGACCAGGCGAAGTCGCTGGCGGACGAGATGCTGGCCTGGGGCACGACCGCGTTCGAGTGCAAGAGCGGCTACGGCCTCTCCGCCGAAGGAGAGCTGCGGGCCCTGCGCCTGGCAGCGGAGCTTGACCCCCTGGTCAGCCAGGCGACCGTCTCGACGGCGCTGCTTGCCCACGCTGTCCCGCCCGGCTACAGCGCGGACGGGTGGATGGATGAGGTGGAGTCGCTGCTGCCACGCGTGACCGAGGACACGAACGCGAGCGCCCTGGACATCTACGTGGAGTCGATCGCGTTCTCCAACGAGCACCTCGCCCGCCTCGGCGGGCTCGCGGCCGAGGCAGGGCTGGCCCTGCGATGCCACGTCGAGCAGTTCCACACCAACCGCTCGGTGCCGGTGGCGCTCCAGCACGGGGCGCGCTCGGTGGACCATCTGGCCTGCCTGCATCCCGACGACCTCGCGCCGCTGGCGGCGAGTGAGTGCGCCGCGGTGCTGCTCCCGGGCGCCGAGTTCATGGCGGCCGAGCGCACCGCGCCGGCCCGCGAGCTCGCCGACGCCGGGGCGATCTGCGCACTGGCCACCGACGCGAACCCCGGGACCTCGCCGGTGGTCTCGATGCCGCTGGTCATCGGCCTGGCCGTCAGGCGCTATGGCTGGACCGCCCGCGAGGCGGTGCTCGCCGCGACCCACAACGCCGCCTGGGTCATCGGCCTGCATGAGCACCTCGGCTCGCTCGAGGTCGGAAAGAGCGCCGACCTGCTGCTCCTCGACGCGCCAATCGAGCAGCTGCCCTACCGGCTCGGCCACAACCCGGTGCTGGCCGTCTTCCGCCAGGGTGAGCTGATCTACGCGCGCGCAGACACCGCAGCCCGCTTCGATGTCTGAGCCAGCCAGCCGGTACGTGATCGCGGCGATGCCGAACGCCCACTCGCACGCGTTTCAGCGCGGCCTCCGCGGGGTCGGGGAGCGGCCGGCGGGCGCCGCGGCCAGGGACGACTTCTGGAGCTGGCGCGAGGCCATGTACCGGCTGGCGGAGTCGCTCGACCCGGGCTCGATGCACGAGGCGGCCGCGGCGACCTTCGAGGAGATGGTTCGCTGGGGCTACGGCGCCGTCGGCGAGTTCCACTACGTCCACCACCAGCCCGACGGGACGCCGTACGACGACCCGAACGAGATGGCCATCGCCGTCGCCGAAGCCGCGCTCGCGGAGGGGCTTCGGATCGTGCTCATCCCGGTTGCATACGCCCGGGCCGGCTGGGACGGCGCCGACCTCGAGCCCCAGGGGGCGCAGCGGCGGTTCTGCGACCCCGACGTCGAGACCTTCCTGACGCGGCTCGACCGGCTGCGCCATTGGGCGGCCGAAAGGGCCGAGGTCGACGTCGGGGTGGCGGCCCACAGCGTCCGCGCGGTCCCCTCGAGCTGGCTCGAGCGGATCGCCGCCTACGCCGACGAGCGGGGAATCGTCCGCCACGTCCACGCCTCGGAGCAGCGGCGCGAGGTCGATGCGTGCCGCGCCGAGTACGGCTGCTCGCCGATCGCCCTGCTCGCCAGGACCGGCTTTCTGGGCCCCCGCACGAGCGTCGTCCACGGGATCCACGTCGATGACCAGGACGTCTCCCTCATGGCGTCGACCCGGACGATCGTGATCACCTGCCCGACCACCGAGGGAAACCTGGGCGACGGCCACTTCCCTGCGCTCGCCTACCGGGATGCAGGCGTCCGGATCGCCATCGGCAGCGACTCCCAGGTCCGCGTCGACCCGTTCGAGGAGGTCCGGGAGCTCGAGACAGGAGCTCGCCGCCATGGCGAGAGCCGCGAGGGGCTGCTGTCCGCCTCCGGCGACCTGTGGGCCGAGCTGGTCGCGAGCGGCGCCGCGAGCCTCGGCCTCGACGAGGAGTCCCTGCCGCAGATCGAGCTCGACCTCACCCACCCGACGCTTCGCGACGTGCCCGCCGCGGACCTTTCCCTCGCGATCGCGACCTGCGCCACGGCGGACGCCGTGGCGGGACGCGTGCCGGCAGACTGACAGCCGCTCGGCGACGCACCGCCAGGTGAGCATCCACCCGGTGGCTCGCATGGAGACCGAGTGGCTGGAGTGAGGGACGGCAGGCCATCCGAGGGGACTCGCCTACAGTCCCATCCACACCGCCCAATGCTGAGACAGGAGAGATGAGCAGATGAGCAAGAGGGAGCCCCCGATCGACGACGGCCACGCCCGCGAGCTCCTGCAGCGCGAGCGCGGGCGGATCGAGAGCTCGCTCGCCGACCTGAAGCGGCGGCGAACGAGTGAGCTCGATGAAATCGACACCGCCACGAACCTGACCGACGACGGCGAGGTGATCGAGGAGGAGGAGGTCGACGAGGCCCTCGCCGTGCAGCTGCGCGACGAGCTGGAGGGCGTCGAGCGCGCCGAGAAACGGCTCGAGGACGGCACCTACGGTTTCTCGGTCGAGAGCGGGGAGCCGATTCCGGCCGGGCGCCTCGAGGCGATTCCCTGGGCCGAGCGCACCCAGGAGGAGCAGGAGCGCCGCGAGGGGACCGGCGGGCGCCCGGGTTAAGCAGCACCATGAAGTTCCGCAGGCTCGGCGACAGCGATCTCCAGGTTTCGGAGATCTCACTCGGTTCATGGCTCACGTACTCGGGTGGGGTGGGAAAGGAGCAGGCCAAGGCGTGCACCGAGGCCGCGTTCGAGGCCGGGATCAACTTCTTCGACACCTCGAACGTCTATGGAGTCGGCGCCGCCGAGGAGGCCTGGGGGGAGATCCTCTCCCGGCATCCGCGCGAGAGCTATGTCCTCGCCACCAAGGTCTACTTCCCGATGTCGGAGACGGACAGCGGGCTCTCGGCAGAGCAGATCGAAAAGCAGCTCGAGGCCTCGCTCGCCCGCCTGCAGACCGACTACGTCGACCTCTACCAGTGCCATCGCTTCGACGCTCGGACCCCCATCGAGGAGACGATGGAGGCGCTGACCGCAGCCATCGAGCGCGGCAGCGCGCGCTGCATCGGCTTCAGCGAATGGACGCCGGAACAGATCCGCGCCGGGCTCGACGTGCCGGGCGCCGCGAAGTTCGTCTCCTCCCAGCCGCAGTACAACATGATCTGGCGTGCGCCCGAGGCGGAGGTCTTCGAGCTCTGCCGGCAACATGGCATCTCACAGATCGTCTGGTCGCCTCTCGCCCAGGGCCTGCTGACGGGCAAGTACGCGCCGGGCCAACCGGCGCCCCCCGACTCTCGCGCCAGCGACGCGGAGATGGGCGGCCCGATCCAGGGCTACATGCGCGACGAGCTGTTGGAGGCGGTCCAGCGCCTGCGGCCGATCGCCGATCAGGCGGGCCTGACGATGGTTCAGCTGGCCCTCGCCTGGATTCTGAGACGCCCCGAGGTGGCCTCGGCGATCACCGGGGCCTCGCGCCCGGAGCAGGTACACAGCAACGCCCAGGCATCGGGCGTCGAGCTCTCGGACGACGTGCTCGGCGCGATCGACGACGCCCTGGGCTCAGTGATCGTCGCCCAGCCCGAGCTGGCAGCCTTCGCCGAGGCGGGCGTGCGGCATCGCTCGGGCTCGCCCGGTTCGTAACGCGGCTCTCGGTTGCGCCGCTCGTCCGACGGCGGGCGTCGGCCCGGGCCGGGACGTCCCGTGGCCGCTAGGGCTTGACGTAGTTGTGGACCGCGAACTCGGTGAGCGTCGGCTGGGGACCGCTGGCCGGGTCCATGCCGGAGACCTTCTGGATCGCCGGGAAGAGTCGCTCTTCCCGGAAGCGGTCGTATGCCTCACGGCGTCTCCCAGACGTCGGTGATCGTCCACTTTCCGTCCACCTCACCGACCCAGTGGAAGATCATGCCCTCCGGCGGGTTGTTCGCGATGTCCATTTCGGCATTGACCCCGTCGTACATGTCCGTGCCGACCCCCTCTGGGAAGTCGGTGGTTCTAATCGCTACTGCCATCAGTCCTCCTCCGGTGGTTCTCGTGAAGCCCTGGCGATCCGCTCCCAGGCGCGGCGGAGCTTATTCGCTGCGCTCGTGCGGGACGGCGCGCGTCGTTCAGAGGCCGAGGCCGCGTACCCCGCTCTCATCCCAGCCCAGGTGGTGGGCCAGCTCGTGGCGCACCGTGCGCTCGACCTGCGCCCGCAGCAGCTCTGGATCGTGGCCGAAGTCGCGCTCCAGCGTGTCCTGGTAGATGACGATGCGGTCGGGGTAGATGTCGCGAGCAATGGTGCCGCCGATGTAGTGGCCGTAGGCGTGCTCCTCGTGACCGCGGCTGGAGACGACCACAGGCGTGCGCTCGATCAGTTCGCGAAACCGCTCCGGCAGGTCGTCCAGCGCCTGCATCACCAGCTCGTCGAACTCGCTCGGCGGCCGATCGGGGGGCGGTAGCGAGGCCAGAGCCTCGCTGCGGTCGACCAGCCGCCGGAACTCGGGCTCGGGCATCTCGTTGCCGATCAGGGCCACGGTCGCCCAGGCGGTGACGAGCACGATCGCGACAGCACCGACCAGCAGCGTCAGCAGGCCACCAAGCCCCGCGAACGACGGCGGGTTGAGGAGCAGCAGGACGAGGCCGAGGATGAAGGCGCTGAAGGCCGCCGCCCGCAGCGGTGGTCCGATGATCTCCCTCATGCGACGGAGGTTAGAGCGAGCGGGCTTGCCGAGCTCACCCGAGAGCGCCGGCGGCGCGACGAGCGCCCTCGCCGCCGCGCCATCGCGACATAGACTCACCGCGTGAGGCTCCTCGTCACGGGCGCCAGTGGCTTCCTCGGCGGAGCGGTCTGCGCAGAGCTGCTCGGGCGCGACCACCAGGTCCACGCCCTGGTCCGCCGGAAGGGCTCCGAGCCGTCGGGCACGGCCGCGGTCGCCGGCGACCTGACGGATGCTGGATCCCTCATCCGTGCAGTTGAATCCGCCGCGCCGGAGTGCGTCGTCCACCTTGCGGCCGAGATCGCGTCGCAGCGCGACGCGGCGAAGATCCGCGAGGTCAACGTCGAGGGCACCCGCGTGCTGGTCGCCGCCTGCGAGGCCGCCGGCGTGCGCCGGATCGTCTTTGCCTCGACCGTGGTCACCGGGGATGCGAAAGGGGCGTTGCTGGACGAGGAGACGCAGCTACCGGTCGAGACCGAGTACGGTCGCTCCAAGCAGGAGGGCGAGCGTCTTTTGCGCGAATCCTCGCTGGAGCACGTGATCATCCGGCCCAGCCACGTCTACGGCCCGGGCGGCTGGTTCGTGGAGGAGTTCGTCAACCGGCTGCGTCAGCCGGGCCGGTTCGCGGTGATCGGATCGGGCGAGAACTGGTGGGACGTCGTCAGGGTCGAGGACGTGGCGAGCGCCTGCGCCGAGGCAGCCGAGCGCGCCCCCGCCGGAGCTCTGTACCACGTCGTCGACGACGAGCCGATCCACTTCTACGACTTCGTCGCCCTCGCCGCAACGGCCCTCGGCAAGGGTTCTCCGCGCCGCATCCCCACCTGGCTCGCTCGCCTCGCAGCCGGCGCCGATCCTGTCCGCGCCGTGACGCGGTCTGCAAGGAGCTCGAACGCCCGCATCAAGTCCGAGCTCGGCTGGGTACCTCGCTTTCCCACCGCCCAGGAGGGCGTGCCCGACGCGATCGCACGCCTGGACCGAGCCCGACCTGCGTGAACCTAACCGTCGGCCAGCACCCGGTTGGCGAGCAGCCCGAACGCCTCGATCCCTGCCGCCAGGTCCGACTCGGGCGTGTCCTCCTCCACGGCGTGGCTGATGCCGCCGGTGGAGGGGCAGAAGACCATCGCCGCGGGCAGGACGCGCGCGACCTCGGCGGCGTCGTGTAGCGCGCCGCTCGGGAGCACCCGGTCGGAGCCCGCGGCCTCGGCGCAGGCCCGGCCCGCTGCCGCCACCAGCTCGGGGTCGAACGGGATCGGCTCGATTCGCCAGACCGGCTCCGAGCCGGCCTCGCAACCGCGCGCGGCGGCGACCGCCTGCGCCGCGGCGAGGGCCTCGGCCAGCATCGCGGCCAGCTCGTCCGCCCGGGGGTGGCGCAGGTCGACCAGCAGCACGGCCTCACCAGCCACCGCGGTCGGAATCCCGGGGCGCAGCGTCAGCACGCCGGTGGTCGCGACCCCGGCATGGCTGTTTCCGATCTCCTCCACCCGCAGCGCCATCTCGGCGGCGGCGAGGCCGGCGTCTCGCCGGCGGTCCATGGGGGTCGTTCCCGCATGCGATGCCTGACCGCTGAAGCGGAAGCGGTGGCGCTCGACGCCGGCGCAGCCGCTGACCGCGGCCGCCCGCACGCCCTCGGTTTCGAGCACAGGCCCCTGCTCGATGTGGAGCTCGAGGTAGGCGGCCAGCCGCTTCTGGCGGCTGGCCGCCTGCGGCGCCCGATCCAGGTCGACGCCGTTCTCGGCCAGCACGTCGGCGAGCACGCCGCCATCCGCATCTCGCAGGTCTCGCAGCGCGGCCGGTTCGAGGGTTCCCGAGAACGCGGAGCTGCCGAACAGGCTGCGGCCGAAGCGCGCGCCCTCCTCGTCGGCCCAGTCCACCAGCGCCAGCGTCCGGGGCGGGCGGGCGCCGGCGCCGGCCCATGCCCGGAGCACGCCGAGCGCCGCCATCACGCCGAGCGCACCGTCGAGCCAGCCACCCTCCGGCACCGAGTCGAGGTGGGAGCCAAGCGCCAGCGCGGGCTCGGCGTCACCCTCCAGCGAGGCCCAGAGGTTTCCGGCCGGGTCGGGCTCGGCCTCGAGCCCGATCTCGCCGAGCAGCTCGCCCAGCAGCGAGCGCGCCTGGCGCCACCCGGCGCCCCAGCAGACGCGCTGGGCCCCGTCGGTCCCGCCGGTGCGGCGATCGAGCTCGCGCAGGTCGGCGATCACCCGGGCGGCGTCGATCGCCGGCTCGTCGCTCATCCGTCCCCGACGCGCCGGCGGCGAAGCGCCTGCGCAAGGCAGTGGGCGCCGCCGCCTCCCAGGGTGAACATCGACAGGTCGAGCTCTGAGACGGTCAGCCCGCGGGCGCGCAGCTGCGCGTTCAGGGCGTCCGCTCCATGGATCGACAGCACGCGCTCGTCGCCGAGCGAGATCGCGTTGCCGCCGAGCTGGAAGGCGTCGTCAGCCGGGACCTCGATCAGCTCGAAGCCGCGGTCGCGAAGCCAGGTCACGAATCCGGCCGAGAGGACGTCGGCGCAGACCGCCGCCAGCCGCTCCGCGAGCACAGCGAGTAGCACGTCGATGTGGACGAAGCGCTCGGGAATCGGCTCCACCCGGACCTCCCAGCCGTCCTCCGCAAGCCAGCCGGCGAGCTGGCGGGCGGCCTGCTCCTGGGTGCGGGCCTCGCCGGCGCCGATCACGGCGCAGCCCGGTTCGAGGATCATCACGTCACCGCCCTCGAGGGCGCCGGCGGTGATCATGGCGCGGATCGGGATCTCGTTCTCCTGGTAGAAGCGGATCGCGGCCGCGTACTCGCCGCGGCGCCACCACTGGTGGAGTTGCGTGATCACCGCCCCGCCCGTGGTCATCGCGCTCGAGTCGCGTGCGAACACCTGATACGGCAGCGTCGCGTCGGGCTCCAGGAGATGGACTCGCACGCCCGCCTCCTCGTATGCCGCGACCATCGCGGCGTGCTGGCGCCGCGCCAGGTCGCCGTCGAAGCGCCGTCCGCTCTCCAGCGTCGCGCGGGAGATCGCGCTGGTTGGCAGCCAGCGGAAGTTGTCGGGTGGGCAGACGAGGACGTCCAGCAGCCGTCCGTGCTCGGAGTCGACGCCCCAGGCAGCCTCGGGCTGCGGGGCCGCGTCGTGTCGTCGCTCACTCGCTGACCACCCGAATGGTGCGGAGGCTTCGGTCCACTGCTCCCCTCACCCAGCCACCATGCTCGACCACCTCGTGGATGTAGTCGACCGTCTCCTGTGTCAAGCGCTCTCCGGGCAGCACGTTCGGGATCCCGGGCGGGTAGGCGGCCAGCGACTCCGCGGCGACGCGCCCCACGGCCTCGTCGAACGGCACCACCTCCTGCGGCCCGAAGAAGGCCTCGCGCGGGGGAGCCTCCAGGCTCCCCCAGGGCGGCGGTGGCGTGAACGGCCGCTTTGGAAGCCCGGCCTCGGCGCCGAGCGTCTCGACCGCTCTGCGCAGGGCGGCGACGAAGCGCTCCGCGCTCCGCCCCGCGTCCTCTCCCATCCCGAACGCCGCGACGACCACGTTCTCGGACACGAGCTCGAGGTTGATGTCGTCCAGCTCGCGCATCAGCGAGGCCAGCCGAGTCCCGGTGCTGCCGGTGGCTCGAACGTCGACCGCCAGGCGCAGCGGGTCCCAGCCGTGCACTCCCGGGCGACCGACGAATCGCTCGTCGAGCACGTCGAGCCCCGGTATGCGCTGGACCTCGGCCCGGGCCCGTTCGACGCCCGCGAGGGTCTCGGCCAGCAGCTCCGGCCCCTTGATCGCGGCGTATCGGCGTGCGGCGTCGAGCGAGGCGGTGAGCAGGGCGCTGGGGCTGGTCGACTCGGTCAGCGTCACGCAGCGGTCGACCACGTCCTCGTCGATCAGCCCATCCGGGCCGAGGTGGAGGATCGCCGACTGGGTCAGGCTGCCGAGCAGCTTGTGCACCGAGGAGAGCACGAGGTCGGCGCCGCACTCCAGCGCGCTCGCCGGCAGGAGCGGCGAGAACCGCAGATGAGCGCCCCAGGCCTCGTCGACGACAAGCGGCAGGTTGCGCTCGTGGCAAACCTCCGCCAGCCCGGCGACGTCGGCGACCGCGCCGAAGTAGGTGGGAGACACGGTCAGCGCCGCGACGGCGTCCGGTGAGCGGTCGAGCGCCCCGGCGAGCGACTCCGGAGTAAGGCAGTGGGCGACGCCGAGATCGTCGTCGAGCTCGGGCGCGACGAAGGTCGGCTCCAGGCCGGCGAGGATGATCCCGTCGATCGTGCTCGAATGGACGTTGCGCTGAACCACGACCCGGGTGCCGGCGTGGCGCAGCACGAGGCAGGTGGCGTGGTTGCCCTGTGAGGCGCCGTTGATCAGGAACCAGCTCCTGCCGCGCGCCCCATGCCTTCGCGGCGAGGCGCTGAGCCTGCTGGAACGGGGAGTCGGGCCCGACGTCGATCCCCTCGATCCCCGCGGGGACGTCACGGTCGAACGCGGCCCGGCCAAGCGCGTCGATGGCCGCAGGGTCCGCTCCGTAGCCCCCCTTGTGCCCGGGGACGTGGAAGCGCCCGGGGCGGCGCTCCGCATACTCGACGATCGCGTCGAGGTAGGGGGTGCGGTCCTGCTCGTTTCGCACCGCCGCCTCGCGCCCAGCCTCCGTTGGCGATTTCAGTGCGTCCCCAGACATTCGCCTGGACTCTAGTGCGGCGCCCGCCCGCGGCCCTTTCACAGGTGGCCTCGCGAGCGCGGGCGTTGGCGGCCATGCTTGCCGGCCTCCCGGATCAGCCGCGTAAGGCCCTGGTACCTTTCGATCGTCCTCGTGGACGACGACCACCCTCCTCGAAGTACCAAGGACATAGGCGACGCCCGTAGTCCGGGCGGGCCTGCCTTGCGGCGGCCGTGAGGGTCCTGCTCCTCATCGTCCTGCTGCTCCTCGTGGCGCTGAACGGGCTCTTCGTCGCCGCCGAGATTCGGGCTGGTGCGCTCGCGGCGGGCGCGACTCGAGGCGATGGCGAACGAGGGCGAGCGGGGTGCCCGGCAGGCGCTGGCGCAGATCGACCGCATGGCCGAGTTCATCGCCGCCTGCCAGGTGGGGATCACCCTGACGTCGATCGGGATCGGGTTCCTCGGCGAGCCGGCGCTGGCGAAGCTGTTCGAGCCGGTGTTCGGCGGGCTCTCGCACGCGGTCGCCGTGACGATCTCCGTCACGTTCGCCTTCCTCCTTGTCACCTCCATCCACATCACGTTCGGCGAGCTGACCCCGAAGCTGCTCGCGATTCCGCGGGCCGAGGACGACGGCGAGGCGACTGTCGCGGCCGCTTGGCGCCTTCCGGGTCATCAGCGCGCCGTTCGCGCTGGGGCTGACCAAGGTCGCGAACTCGATCGTGGGGCTGTTCGGAGCCCCGGCATCCCTGGATGAGCAGGCCAGCTCCGAGGATCTGAAGATCATCATCTCCCAGTCACAGACCGGTGGATCGCTCGACCCCGGAGAGGCGGTGATGCTCGGCGGCGTCTTCCACCTGCACGAGCAGGAAGCGCGAGAGGTGATGACCCCGATCCCGGCGGTGATCACCGTCAATGCCTCGGAAACGGTCGAGGAGGCGTTGCAGCGCTGCGTCTCCTCGGGCCATACCCGGCTGATCGTCATCGAGGACGACAACCCGGACCGCGTTCGCGGCGTGGTCCACAACAACAGCCTCGCCCGTCTTTACATGCACGCGGGGCCTGAGACTTCGATCGAGTCGGCGATCCGCGAGGTCCCGATCTTCCCCGAGACAAAGCCGCTCGACGATCTGCTTGCCGAGCTGCAGCGCCAGCGCAGCTCGATCGCGGTGGTGTCGGACGAATACGGTCGAACCGTGGGCATCGTCACCGTCGAGGACATCCTCGAGGAGGTGGTGGGGGAGATCGAGGACGAGACCGACCCGCGGGCCACTTCCATGCGGCAGCTCACCGACGGCGACTGGTATGCGCGGGGCCACGTCTCGCTGGGCGACCTCGAGGACGTGGGGATCCAGCTTCCGGTCTCTTCGGACGCCTTCAACTCGATCGGCGGCTACGTCTTCTCGGAGCTTGGCCGCCTGCCCAAGCGCGGCGACAGGATCCAGGCGAACGGATACGAGATCAGGGTCGAGTCGGTGAGAGACAACCGCATCGTCGCGGTTCGCATCCACCCGTCCGCGACCGGCGAATTTCCCCGCCAGACGGGCACTGGCGAGGCTCAAACCCGCAATTAGCGGCGTTCAGACCCCCCGGCTTCCGTCCGCAAACGGCTCTAGGTTGCGAACGGTCCGGCACATCTACCTAAGGGGCGACGATGTGGGTGGTGAAGCTCACCGACAAGCAGCTCGAGGTCCTGAAGGCCGTCCTTCGCGCCGAAGAGCATCTGGGGCCCGCGCTGCGGGGGGCGCTGGAAGCGCTTGACCTGGCCCGCTGGGACGATCTTCCGGACGCCCAGCTTCCCTGGAACGAGATCAGCGAGGCGGCTCGCCGTCAGGGGATCTCGGAGGCCGACGTGATCTGGGACATCGCCGGCAAGCGCAAGCGGACCGCCGCCTAGCTCTCAGTCGTACTGCTCTCAGTCGTACTCGTAGAAACCGGCTTGGCTCTTGCGGCCGAGCCTGCGGTCGCCGATCAGCTCTTCGATCAGCCCGGGAGCGCGGTACCGGTCCTCAGCCGTGTCGGCGAACAGGCTCTCGCCGATCGCCGCGGCGATGTCGAGCCCAATGAAGTCGAGCAGGCGCAGCGGCCCCATCGGATAGCGGGCACCCAGCTGCATGCACGAGTCGACGTCAGCGGCATCCATGCCGGTGCGCTCCATCAGCCGCACGGCGTCGAACAGGTAGGGAAAGAGCAGGCGGTTGACGACGAAGCCGGGTTGGTCGGGAACCTCGATCACCGTCTTGCCCAGCGCTCGGGCCCAGGCGCGGGCACGCTCGCGCACGCCCTCGCGGACGCCCTCAGAGATGCAGAGCTCCACCAGCTCCATCTGCTGCACGGGGTTGAAGACGTGAAAGCCGAAGATCCGGTCGGCATGCCCGCTTCGCTTCGCCAGCTCGGCCACGGGCAGCGACGAGGTGGTCGTCGCCAGGTCGGCCTCGGGGCAGTGATCGCCGAGCTCGCGGAGCAGGTCCACCTTGGCGTCGACGTCCTCGATCACGGCTTCGACCACGAGGTCGCAGTTGGAGAGGTCGGATGGGTTGGTGGTGACCCGGATCCGGTCCGGCCTCCCGCTCTCGACCTTCGAGCAGTCTGGCCTGGGCGCGCTCTTCCGCCCGCCAGGCCGAGGCGTCGCTTCTGGCCAGCAGCCGCACCTCGCCGAGCGCCGATGCGCAGGCCGCCAGGGCGCAGCCGATCATCCCGCTGCCGGCGATCGCGGGACGCCTGTATCCGTCCGAGCCGGTCACCCACGGTGGTTACTATCACGCCCGGCGGGATCGGGCCGCTGGGGCCGAGGGGTACCCTGCCGCACATGGCGCAGTCCGAGAGGCGACACGGTCCGACGACCGCCGCCGCCGGCATGGCCGCCACCTTCGTGATCGCCGTGATGATGCTGGGGGCGGTCGCGATGTGGACGCTGATCCCGTTCGGATGGATCTGGATCGGGTCGAGGGTCTCGCCCTCCCAGACGCCGTCCGGCGGCCCCTACATGGTGGTCTTCGTGGGCATCGTCTGCTCGATCGTCGCGATGGCCTGGGCGCTGTCGCGGCTGAACCGCCTCTACGTGCGGATCACGGGCAGCGCCAAGTTGCCGACGCGCTACCTGCCGGCATGGCGCAAGAGCCTCAGCGACGAGCGTCCGAACCTCCAGGGCCCGAACGTGCTCGAGACTGTGATCGTGACCTCCGTGCTGCTGGCCGGAGCCGCGCTCGCCGTCTGGTTCTTCATCGCGGCCGGCTCGCCGCTGCCCAGCCAGTAGCCCGGAAGCGCCCGCGGCATCGTCGTGTGGCGCCGTCAGGCGACATTCGAGTGAGCTCGGCCGTTGGTTGACTGGTCAGTCAACCGATCGGCTATCGTCCATTCAGGCGGCGCGGATCAGCGCGCGAACGACTGAACGGAGGCGTTCCGGATGGCGAGCAACGGCAAGTTCCAGGGTCGCGAGGTGGTCATCGTCGAAGCGGTGCGCACCCCGATCGGCCGCGGTCACGAGGAGAAGGGCTACTACAAGGACGTCCACCCGTCCAACCTGCTCGCCAAGACCTACTCGGAGCTGATCGCGCGCGACCGGCATCGACGCGTCCGAGGTGGGCGACGTGATCGCCGGCTGCGTGCAGCAGTTCGGCGAGCAGGGCCTCAATATCGGCCGAAACGCGTGGCTCGAGGCCGGTCTGCCGATCGAGACCCCGGCGACGACGGTCGATCGCCAGTGCGGCTCGGCCCAGCAGGCCGTCAACTTCGGCGCCGCCCTGATCGCCTCCGGGGTCCACGACGTGACCATCGGCTCCGGGGTTGAGCACATGGGCCACATCTCCTTCGCGGACAGCATCGAGGTGATGAAGGAGCACGGCGCCGCCTTCAGCCCGGAGCTGCTCGAGCACTACAACCTGGTGCCACAGGGGATCTCGGCCGAGATGATCGCCGACAAGTGGGAGATCCCACGGTCCGAGCTCGACGAGATCGGCCTGCGCTCCCACCAGCTGGCCGCCAAGGCCACCGAGGAGGGGCGCTTCGAGCGCGAGATCATCCCGTACGCGGTCAACGGGGACACCTACGTGACCGACCAGGGCATCCGCCCGGACACCAGCCTCGAGAAGCTCTCGGCATTGAAGCCGGCCTTCAAGGAGGACGGCAAGATCACGGCCGGCAACTCCTCGCAGATCTCGGATGGCGCCGCCGCCGTGCTGCTGATGACCCGCGAGAAGGCCGACGAGCTGGGGCTGAAGCCGCGGGCCAGGATCGTCGACGAGACCACGGTCGGAGTGGACCCGGTGATCATGCTGACCGGCCCGATTCCCGCGACGCAAGAAGATCCTGGAGCGCAACGGGATGCAGATCGGCGACATCGACCTGATCGAGATCAACGAGGCGTTCGCCTCCGTGGTCGCGGCCTGGCGGCGCGAGCTGGAGCCCGACATGGACAGGGTGAACGTGAACGGTGGCGCGATCGCGCTCGGCCACCCGCTGGGATCGACCGGCGCCCGGCTGATCACAACCCTCCTCCACGAGCTCGAGCGCTCCGACAAGGAGATGGGCCTGGTGACGATGTGCTGCGGCGGCGGCCTCGGCACCGGCACGCTGATCCAACGCGTTTGACGGAAGCCGACGAGCACCTGCGCTCCGTCGATCACGTCTTGCGGGGCCTGATGGACGAGCGCGGGCCCATCGATCCCGACACCGACCGGCGGGGCAGCCGCCCCGACGCCTACCAGGCGCTCGCGCGGGCGATTGTGGGTCAGCAGCTCTCCACGAAGGCGGCCGCCTCGATCTGGGGACGGGTTACGGAGGCCTTCGATGACGAGACGCCGTCGCCCGCGCAGCTGATCGAGGCAGACGGACAGACGCTGCGCGACGCCGGCCTCTCGTGGTCGAAGGTGGGCTTCCTCAAGGACCTCGCGGAGCGGGTCGAGGATGGGCGGCTCGACCTGGACCACCTCAGCGAGCTCGCCGACGAGGACGTGATCGCGGGGCTGACGGAGATCAAGGGGATTGGGCGCTGGACCGCCGAGATGTTCCTGATCTTCCACCTCGCCCGCCCGGACGTGGTCTCCACGGGCGACCTCGGGATCCGGCGGGCGGTCCAGATCGCCTATGGCCTCGACGACCTGCCCGGCCCACAGGACCTGGAGCGGATCGCGGAGCCGTGGCGCCCGCACCGGACCCTCGCCTGCCTGTATCTGTGGCGCTCGCTCGACAACGCGCCCGCCTGAGAGCGCGAGCGCCTGCGTTGTGGCGCCTTCCCCGATAGCCTGAACGTCCCCGATGAGCGAGTCCGACGCTGCGAACTTCAAGCAATTCGAGGCCCGGGGCTGGACGGCGCAGGCGGGAACCTACGGGGAGCTGAGCGGCCAGGTGACGAGCCGCTTCGCCGAGCCGCTTCTGGACGCCGCGGGCGTTCGTCACGGCAATCGGGTGCTGGACGTCGCGACCGGCCCTGGCTATGTCGCGGAGCGGGCCGAGGCCAGGGGCGCAATCCCGCTCGGGATCGACATCGCCGACGGCATGGTTGCGCTCGCCCGGCGCAATCACCCCGAGCTCGAGTTCACCGTTGGCGACGCCGAGGACCTCCCGCTCGAGGACGGCGGCTTCGACGCCGTGGTGGGCAATTTCGTCATCAACCATCTGCCCCAGCCCGACCGCGGCCTCGCGGAGGCCGCTCGGGTTCTGGTCGCGGGTGGCCACCTCGCCTTCTCGGTGTGGCAGCGGCCCGATCGGATGCTGGTCATGGGGCTGATCGGCCGAGGCGATCGAGGCGGCGGGAGTCGAGGAGGACGAGCGAGCCGCCGGGATCCCTTCCGGGCCGGACGGCTACCGGTTCGCCGACCAGGCCGAGTTCCGTGGGCTGCTCGAGGGCGCCGGCTTGGCGCGAGGTCGCCGTCGAGCCCGTCGAGCTCGTGCATCGGATCGCGGACGCCGAGGAGCTCTGGCGAGGCTTCATGGGCGGGAGCGTGCGCGGCTCGACGTTCGTTCGCGCTCAGTCCGACGCCGTGCAGGCGGGGATCCGCGAGGCCCTCGACGCGGTCGTCGAGCCCTACCGGGCGGGCGATGTGCTCGAGGTCCCGGTGGCTGCGAACATCGCCTCCGGGCGCAAGCCTTGAGCGTCCAAGGCCATCCGGCCGTCGGCTAGGGGGCGAGGCGGCCGCCGACGAACTGCACCAGGCCGGCGAGGCGCTGGCGGACGTTCTCGAAGCCCCGTTCCTGTAGCGCTTCCACGATCTCGTCCGACTCGAACACCCGCATGCCGCTGGCTCGCTCGATCAGCGGCTTCAGCGGCGGCAGGGTCAGCTGGCGGCGGATCGAGGTCATGATCGCGATCCGGCCGCCGGCACGAAGCACCCGCCGCATCTCGTCGAGCGCCGCGAACGGATCGGCGAACAGGTGCAGGGCGGCGAAGCAGCAGAGGCCGTCGAAGACGCCGTCGCGGAACGGAAGCGCGGTGGCGTCGCCGCGGATCAGGGCCAGGTTGCTCAGGCCGGCGGCCTCGAGCTCGGCCACGCCGCGGGCCAGCATCGTCCTCGAGGCGTCGATCCCCACCGCCAGACCGTCGTCGCCCACCGCGCGCGCGAACTCGCGCGTGAAGTTTCCCGGCCCGCACGCGACGTCGAGCACGACGTCCCCGGGGCCGAGGCCGAGCAGAAGCCGCGCGATTCGGACCTCCTCGGCCATTCCCGGTCCGGTCACGCCCTTGACGGCCCGGGCGAGCGCGGGGCGCCAGTAGCGCTCGTAGATCGCGGGCACCAAGCGGGTCGTCATCAGGTCCTGCGCCGTGCCGGTCGACTCCAGCTCCCCGCCAAGCAGGTCGAGGTAGCCGGTGGCGCTCGCCCTGGGGTCCTGCGCCTTCGCGGCGGCCTCTGTGGCCAGCAGCTGGCGCGCTCGACTGAGCCCGTCGCCGCCTGTTCGCTCGCCGGTCGGCATGCAGGCGCTCCGGCGTCAGTGGGCGGCGGGCGTGCCCGGCCCCACCCCGCGCGGCTCGCCCGAGTGCTGCGCCAGCTCGGTGAGACGCGCGATGTGACGCTCGCCCTCGATGCGCACCGGGTCGTCGGCGGGCAGCCCCTCGATCAGGCGCTGGATGCGGTTGCGGATCTGCAGCGCGAAGTGCGGCGTGGCGGGGCCGGCCAGCGCGCGGATGTCCTCGACGGTGATCCGGCGTCCGCTGGCCAGCCGATCGGGTCGCTCGGCCTCGCTCACGGGTTGTCGCTCCTCGTCTGACTCACGGTTTTCCCTGCTCGTGCTCCGGGGTTCCCGGCGGCGGCCCGAGCCCGCCTCCGCTGCCGGACCTTACCTGTACGAGCTCGGCGAGATCGTCGACCTGCGACTGGAAGCCGACCGAGATCGCGTCCTGGTCGCCGATCAGCCAGACGTGGTTGTAGACGGCGCGGGTCGGGTCGTTCACGTACCCGGGCTTGACGTCGAGCAGATATCCGCGCAATGCGGCGGGGACCTGCCCCGGGTCATCCGTGATCAGCAGCGGCCCCCAATCGCCGCTGGCGGACAGCGGCGCGGCCGCCGCGGCGTCCAGCGGCCGGCCGGCGCTCGCGATCACGAATCCATGTCCAGGGTCGTTGACGTCCCAGCCGAAGCTGCCGCTCGCGTAGCGCGCGAAGGCGATCGCGTTCTCCACGGGATCCTCGGCGCCGATCCGCTGCGCGCCCGGGGCGACCTTCCGCACCTGCTCGAGGGCCTTGTCCGAGATCACCGAGGCTGGGCCCAGCACGTAGACCGGGACGCGCTTGTCGCGCCGAAGCGCGGCGAGCGTCGGCTTCGGCGCCGCATCCTTCGAGACGAACAGCACCGGATCGCCCGAGCGCGCCGCCCAGCCGGCGGCCGGCATCGCGTACGCCGGCTGGTCGGAGCTCGCGAGCACGATGTGCTGCGGCTTGGCGCCGGTCAGCTTCTGGCGCAGCCGGTCGATCGCGGCGGCGATCTCGGCGGGAGTGGACCCGGTGACGCGCCGCGTCTCGAGGTCGTGCGGGGCGGTCACCGAGCCGATCGCGAAGATCTGCTTGCCGTCGGTCTTCGCGGAGCCGGCGGGGGCAAGCGCGCTCAGCGCCTCCGCCGTGAAGTCGGGAATGTCGTCCGTGCCCGTGAGCAGGATCGGGGCGCCGATGGGCTGCGCCGCGAGGCTGGCCGCGGCGATCCCCGAGGCCCAGTCGTTGTCCTCGACCAGGCTGACGGCGGCGGGGCCCGTCGACGCCCCCGGCCGACGGGAACACGGCGAGGGCCACGCCGGCGGCGTCGGCGACGGGGTCGAGACCGGCGACGCGGGTGGTGTTCTTGGTCGCGAACGCCGGGAAGCCGAGATCCTGGGTCGCCGGCGCCTGCTGCTCGTGGACGACGATGCTCGGCGCCGGTGCCGGCTGCTTCTCGTCGTCGCGCAGCGAGTCGACCAGGAAGTAGGCGCCGACGCCGACGCCGCCGAGCACCACCAGGACCCCCACGATCACCGCGAGGCGTCGTCTCCAGTCGGCGACCACGAGGTGAACATACCGGCGGCGTCTGAACCCGGCCGGCCGCGTCGCCCCCGGCCAAACCGGCATTGTCCGCATGAACGAGGGGTAGACTGGCTGCTGGTTGACTGACCAGTCAGTCGAAACGACATTCGGGGGCGCCGGGCATTTCCGGTGACCAGGACGGAGGGCAGGATGGACTTCGGATACAGCGACGAGCAACGGGAGTTCAGGGCTCTGTGCCGCAGGTTCGCGGCCGAGGTCATTCGCCCGGTGGCGGCCAAGCACGACGCGGACGAGTCGACCCCGTGGGAGGTCATGAGTGCCGCTCGCGAGTGGGGCCTTCACGGGATGGAGCACCTACAGCGGATGGCCAACGACCGCGATGGTCAGATCTCCGTCATCTACGCCGAGGAGCTTCACTGGGGGTGCGCGGGGATCGCCCTCGCGATCTCGGGCTCGGCGCTCGCCGCCGCCGGCCTCGCCGCATCGGGCACTCCCGAGCAGATCGCCAGAGTGGGTTCCCGAGTGCTTCGGGTCGGATGGCGAGGTCAAGCTCGGCGCCTACGCCGTCACCGAGCCGCAGGCCGGCTCCGACGTCAAGAGCCTCCGCACCACGGCGAAGCTCGACGGCGACGAGTGGGTGCTCGACGGCACCAAGGTCTTCATCACCAACGGCGGCATCGCCGACGTCCACGTGGTGGTCGCCACCGTGGACCCGGATCTCGGCCACCGAGGCCAGGCTTCCTTCGTGATCCCCAAGGGCACGCCGGGCCTCGAAGCAGGGGAAGAAGGAGTCGAAGCTCGGCATCCGAGCCTCTCACACCGCCGAGGTGATTCTGGAGGACTGCCGCATCCCGGTCGAGAACCTGCTCGGCGGCATGGAGAAGCTCGAGCGCAAGCTCGAGCGCGCCCGCTCGGGCGAGTCCTCCGGCCGAGCCTCCAACGCGCTCGCCACCTTCGAGCTGACGCGGCCGGTGGTGGGCGCGTCGGCGCTCGGGATCGCCCAGGCCGCCTACGAGTGGACCCTGTCCTATCTCGACAACGGTGCCTCGGTGGACCCGGTGGGCGAGTACCTCGACGAGAGCTCCACCGCCGGCCGGCCGCCGCTCCAGCGGCAGTGGATCCAGCAGCGCCTTGGCGATGTGGCCACGGAGATCGAGGCGGCGCGCCTGCTCGTCCAGCGTGCGTCGTGGATGGGTCGCAACGGCATGCCGATGACCGGCGGCCAGGGCTCGATGTCGAAGCTCAAGGGCGGCGACGTCGCGATGTGGGCCACCCGCACCTGTATGGACCTCGTCGGCCCTGTCGCGCAGACCACGGACTGCCCGCTGGAGAAGTGGTTCCGCGACGCGAAGATCTACCAGCTGTTCGAGGGCACGGCCGAGGTCCAGCGCATGGTCGTCTCGCGGATGCAGGCGGCCGAGTATCGCGAGCGATTCAAGCAGGGCGCCGAGGTTGCGGCCCAGGCGATCGAGTCCGCCGCCAGCGCTGGCAACGGCTCGCGCGCGTCGGGCGACGGCACGGCCGCGACGGCTGGGTCGAGCAACGGCGCCAGCCGGTCGGCCACCGAGCCGACCACCAGCGCCGCCTGACCTGCCGGCTCGTCCAATCGTCCAAATTCCGCGATCCGGCGCGGGACCTTTCGCGCAGATCCCGATCCAATGGGTGAGCGCGACGGGCTGTCCTGGGGCTGTCGCTTGCTCTTCGGTCGGAAAGCCAACCAGCGAAAGGCCGGAGGACGATGGTCCCCATACGCACGTACCTGTTCGGAGGAGGGGCGGCCCTCGCCCTGATCGCCGGTGCCCTCGCCGCCTTCCTCCTGATCACGGCGGTGGTCTCCGAGGGCACGCTGCAAGACGGCACCCGAGCCGTCGCTGCCCGGCCGCCGGACACTCTCAACATCGGAGGACCGGGTGGCCTCGGCGGCGACCGCGAACCGACCCAGAGCGGCTCGGGGGCTGGAGCGTTGCGCTCAGCGCCCGGACCGGCACCCTCCGGCAACGGGGGCGACGGCGAACTGCGCTCCGGCACGCACGCAAGAGGTCGCCCGTGGATGTCTCTAAGCTCGGGGCGATGGCCCATGCTCATGCCCAGGGCCAGGGAATCGAGCGCGGTGCCGGGCCAGGTGCGCCGGATGCGCTAGCCGCGCGCCGGGCCGGCAACCGGCGCAGGATGCTTGGCGCCGCCGCGATCAACGCGGCGCTGATCGCCGCGGGGGTCATCGGCGGCGTCCTCACCGGCTCGCTGGCCCTGCTCGCGGACGCCGGCCATGTGCTGTCCGACCTCGCCGCGATCGGGCTTGCGGTGCTGGCGGGCGTCCTCGCCGCGCGGCCCGGAGGGCCCCGGCGGACCTTCGGCTACCAGCGCAGCGAGGTGATTGCCGCCCTGGTGAACGGTGTCACGCTGGTCGCGATCGCGGTGCTGATCGTGGTCGCCGCCGTGAATCGGTTGGGTGATCCTCCCGAGGTGAAGGGCGCCGGGGTGCTGATCATCGGCGTGGTCGCGCTGGCCGGAAACGCGGCAGCCACCTGGGTGCTCGCCCGGGGTCAGCGGGACGACATCAACCTGGAGGCGGTCCTCCGTCACTCGGCCGCGGACGCGCTCGGCTCGGTCGGGGTGATCGTCTCGGGCGCGGTGATCCTCACCACCGGCTGGAGGCCGATCGACCCGTTGATCGGCATCGCGATCGCGGCGCTCATCCTCGCCTCGTCGGTCCGCCTCGTTCGCGAGCCGCTCGACGTCCTGATGGAAGCCGCGCCGCCGGGCGTTGACGTGGAAGCGGTCGCCCGCGCGGTGTGCTCCGTGGACGGCGTGCGAGCCGTGCACGAGCTCCATGTCTGGTCCGTCACGGCGGGCTTCGAGGCGCTCGCGGCACACGTCGTCGTCGCTGGTGGCCAGGACCGCGATCGCGCCCGGCGCGAGGTCGAGTTCGTGCTCCGAGACCGCTACGGCATCGAGCACACGACGCTCCAGATGGAGGAGGAGGCGGACGACGACGCCCTGCTCCAGGTTGAGACCGAGCCCGGCTCGGCCTAGCGGCGAAAGTGCCCCTGAGGCGGTGAAAATCCGCTTGCAGCAGGCATAACGTCTGTTAACGACTGCTCACAGAAGCCTCGCGGTTGATACCCTGCCGCCCACACTTGTGCCGAATCCGCCCGTGCCTGAGCGAGCGGAGCGGGGGAACCAGATCCCCAGGGGCGAAAGGCAAGTGGCCACCCCGGCCCGACACGCCAAGCGCGACTCCTCCGCGCGAGCCCGTCAGCTAACCCCGTAGGCCAACGAGGAACTGATGAGCAAAGCCCACACTCGAACCCACCTTGAACGCCGCCTGGCGCTGGTCGCCCTGGTCGCCGTGGCTGCGATCGCGGCCGTGCTGACGGCCACGGCCGGGGCGCCCGCCTCCGGACCTCCAGTCCAAGCTCGACCAGAAGCAGGCGCAGCTCGAGCACGCGAAGTCGCGAGGGGCGGTGTTGTCCAGCACGATCCAGCGCTTCGGCGATCGGCTCGACCAGCTGCGCGGGGAGGTGGCGACGCTGCGCAACCGCCAGGCGATCGTCCAGGCCGAGCTGCAAAAGAAGGAGGCCCAGCTCAAGCAGGCCAAGAATCGGCTCGTAGTCCTCCGCGTTCGGCTCAAGCGCTCGCTCAAGGTGCTGAGGGCGCGACTGGTGGCCATCTACGAGACGAGCCGGCCCGATGCGCTCACCGTGATCCTGAACTCGAACGGCTTCGACGACCTGCTCAACCGCTACGAGTACCTGTCGCGGATCCAGTCTCAGGACAGCTCGATCGCGGAGCGCGTCCGCAACCTTCGCGACCAGACCAAGGAGACCGTGGTGCGGGTGCGGGCGGCGCGCGACGAGATCGCGGCCAAGAAGGCCGAGCTCGAGCGGACCCAGGCCGAGCTCGAGGCCCGGCAGTCGGATCTGGCGGCGGCGCGCCAGCAGGACCAGCAGGCCCTGTCGCAGGTCCAGGACACCCAGCAGCGGCTCGAGGGCGACCTCAGCGACATCCAGGGCCAGATCCAGGCCCAGCTTCAGGCCGCCCAGGCGGCGTCGTCTGCGCCGGCGGCGCCCCCGGCCGGCCCGGTGCAGGGAGAGAGCTCGTCCGGGTTCATCTGGCCGGTGAGCGGGCCGATCACATCGCCGTTCTGCGAGCCGCGCCCGTGGGAGGCCTGCCATCCCGGAATCGACATCGGCGTGCCCACCGGTACCCCGATCCAAGCGGTCGCCGACGGCACGGTCTCGATCGCCGGGCCCGAAGGGGGCTACGGCAACTACACCTGCATCGACCACGGCGGAGGGCTCTCCAGCTGCTACGGCCACCAGGAGACGATCTCCGTCTCGGTCGGTCAGCAGGTCAGCCAGGGCCAGGTGATCGGCATCTCCGACTGCACCGGACTGTGCTTCGGCCCCCATCTTCACTTCGAGGTGCGGGTCAACGGCCAGGTCGTCGACCCGATGGGCTACCTGCCCTAGACGCGCGAGCCGGTCGAGGCCAAACTCCAGTGAGTGCGGTTGGCGGACGATTTGACTGGCGCGCGTCGCGCTCGGTCCGTTTACGCTCGGTCATCCGGGCACGGGATCAGCCGATGACCACCTATACGCACACTTCATCGACCCCGCGCTCGGCCATCTGCGCGCTCATCTGCGTGCCTATGTCGCCGGTCTCGGCGCGACCGCCGCGCTGACCGCCGGCGCGCTGGTGGTCTTCCTCTCGCTGGCCACCTTCGTCGCCTTCAAGGGGCTTCCGTTGGGAGGGTCCAGCGACGACGCCGGCGCCGCCTACCTCGGCTCGAACGCCGGCGCCCCGCCCGCAACCGCGGCGGCCGCCCTCGGGGCCGCGCGCGCCGCGGTCGCCAGGCATCCGGCCCCCGGCTCCCGCGCCGGTGGCTCGGGCTCCGGCCCGGGTGGCTCGGGCGGTGGGCGCAACTCCGGCGGCGCTAACGATCACTCGGTCGGCGGCATCTCGGGCGGCGGCGGCAACCTGCCCGGCGGCGGCTCGACCGATCCCGGCGGCGGCGGCAACCGGGTGGAGCCCCGTCGCCCTCGTCGAGCTCCGGCCCCGTGACCAACGCCGTGCAAGGGCGTCGACAACGCCGCGGGCACCAACCTGTCCGGGACGACCAGCGGCGCCACCGGCGCCGTCGACGGCGCCGCCACCGGCGCCCTCAACCAAGTCGGCGGGGCTGCCGGCCATCCCCACCTGGGTGACCAGGTCGGTGGGGCCGTGAGCGGCGCCACCGAACCAGGTTCTCGGCGGCGCCAACGGCTCGGGCGGCGGCCTGCTCGGCGGCTGACCGAAGCTTCGCTCCAAATCTGCGGAGCCCCGTCCGCCACCTCGTCGCGCGCGTTCCTGGAGCTGATTACGGTCCTTTGGTAGGGACCCAGATCCGTCACCGATACGCCCTCGATTCGCTGTAATGCGCCGTCGATTCCGTGTAGACGGCAGCCGAGTGGGTATCCCGATCGAGACGAATGAGCACGCTCGCCCACACCGAGTCGACTCCGCGCCCCTCTCACCTACGGGCTCACCTGCGCGGCTACCTGGTCGGCCTTGGCGCGACCACGCGCGCTGACCGCGGGCGCCCTGGTCGTCTTTCTGTCGATGGCAGCCTTCGTGGCCTTCAACGGTGTCCCATTCGGAGGGTCCAGCGACGGCTCGGGAGCCGCGTCCCTCGGCTCCACGCCCACGCCCACGGCGGCCAAGTCGGCGGCGTCGGCCCTGGGCGGGGCGCACTCCGCGGTGACGAAAGGATCCTGCCCACGGCTCACGTGCGAGTGGCTCCGGGCGCGGCACCTCCTCGGGCGGGTCGGGCGGCTCTTCCCGTGACGGCTCCGGCCGGCGGCAACGGCCGCTCCGGTGGCGGGCCTTCGGGCGGCGGCGCCGTTCCGGCGGCGGCTCCACCGGTCCGAGCGGTCCGGCGTCCACCGGTCCGAGCGGCTCCGGCGTCACTTCGCCCGACGTCCCCGACGTCCCGTCCGCGCCCACCCCGCCTCCGGCGGCCTCGGGTCCCGTCAGCAACGCCGTACAGGGCGTCGACAACGCCGCGGGCACCAACGCTGTCCGGGACGACCAGCGGCGTCACCGGCGCCGTCGACGGCGCCGCCACCGGCGCCCTCAACCAAGCGGGCGGGGCTGCCGGCAATCCTCATCTGGGTGACCAGGTCGGTGGGGCCGTGAGCGGCGTGACCAACCAGGTTCTCGGCGCCGCCGGCGGCTCGAGCGGCGGCCTCCTCGGCGGCTAAGCGCCTGAGCGCAGGTTTCGCTCCAGCCACCTGAGCGCCACACCATGGAGCTCCGGCGTCGTGCTGCGCGGAGCGGTGGTGGCCCCCCGGCAGCAGGATCAGCTTGCGCGGGTCGCGGGCCCGCGCGTAGAGCTCCTCGGACCAGTCCGACGGAATCTGGTCGTCGCCGCTGGCGTGGATCAAGAGCAGCGGCTTGGAGCCCATCAGCTCGACCGCTTGGCGCAGGTCGTGCTCGGCGAGCCAGGCCTCGAGTGCCTCGGTTGCGCCGGGATCGATCCGCATCTCGAGCGTGCCGGCGCGAAGTCCCCGCAGGAGATGCTCCGCTCCCGCCGGGCAGATCGCGATCGCCCCGGCGATCTGATCGGCCGTCGCCGCAGCCTGGATCGCCATGAAGCCCCCCATGCTCGAGCCGCGGACGCAGACCCTGTCCGCGTCCACACCCTGGACCCCCGCCAGGAAGCGCGCCATCTTGCCGACGTCGCCCAGCGCCGCGGGACTCATCCCGTCCTCGGATTCGCCATG
The DNA here is from genome assembly GCA_963702805.1 of uncultured Actinomycetes bacterium. Taxonomy (GTDB): domain Bacteria; phylum Actinomycetota; class Thermoleophilia; order Solirubrobacterales; family 70-9; genus AC-56. Next base: position 595,834 of record CAVPEC010000007.1, read on the forward strand.
GCCCCGCTGGTCGAAGGCCAGCGCCGCCCAGCCGCTCGCCGCGCAGGCCCGGCCGAAGTCGCCGTGGTTCTCCTTGCGTGACCCCGCTCCGTGGACGATCACCATCGCCGGCCACGGTGGAGGCGACTCCGGGAGCCAGAGCAGGTAGGGCCGCCCCTCGTGCACCCCCGTCTGGCTCGGCCCGGACACGGTCCTGCTCATCGCATTGCGCAAGCTACGTCGTCGCCGCGCGCCGGTAGCCGCGCTGCCCCGTCACAATGGCAGGCCGCATGAGCGCCACCAGCCAGAGCATCGATCGTCGACGGCTCGCCCGTGTACCCGGTGGGGAGCCGTGTCAACGAGCGCCGCCACCTCGAGGTGGGCGGCTGCGACGTGGTGGAGGTGGCTGCCGAGTTCGGCACGCCCGTCTACATCTACGCCGAGGACGACATCCGCGCCAGGGCGCGCGCCTACCTCGACGCCTTCGGCGCCCGCACCGAGGACTTCGAGGTTCTGTACGCGAGCAAGGCCGCCCCGCTGACGGCGATCTACCGGCTCTGCGCCGAGCAGGGGCTGTCCGTCGACGTCGCCTCGGGTGGCGAGCTCCACATGGCGCTACACGCCGGTCTCGACCCGGCCCGCATCTACATGCACGGGAACAACAAGACCGAGGCCGAGCTTCGGTATGCGGTGGACGCCGGCGTCGGTCACCTGATCGTCGACTCGTTCGGCGAGATCGCCCGCCTCGACGCGGTCCTGGACCGCTCTCAGGACGTTCTGATCCGGGTCACCCCCGGCATCCTGCCCACGCACTCACTCCTACGTGCAGACAGGCGGACTCGACTCGAAGTTCGGCTTCGGGCTCGAGGACGGCCTGGCGGCCCGGGCGATCGCCGAGGTACGGTCGTCTCGCCACCTGCGACTGGTCGGGCTGCACGCCCACATCGGCTCGCAGATCTTCGAGCTCGAGCCCTACGCGGCGGCGATCGAGGCGCTGGCCGAGCTCGCCGACGGCGACTGGGAGTGCCGCATCCTCAACGTCGGCGGCGGCCTTGGAATCGCCTATACCTCCGCCGATCGGCCTCCGTCGATCGACAGCTACGTCGAGGTCAAGGTGCGGGGCGTTCAGCGCGTCTTCGACCCGGTGCCGCGAATCCTGATCGAGCCCGGGCGCTCGCTGGTCGGCAACGCCGGCGTCACCGCGTATGAGATCGGCACCGTGAAGGAGATTCCGGGCGTTCGGACCTATCTCTCGGTCGACGGCGGGATGTCCGACAACCTGCGCCCGATGCTCTACGGCTCGCGCTACGAGGCGATCGTCGCCAACCGCGCGGACGAGGCCCCGGACACCCTGGCGACGGTCGCCGGCATGCACTGCGAGTCGGGCGACATCCTGATCACCGACGTGATGCTCGCCGACCCTCGCCCGGGCGACATCCTGGTCACCCCTGCCACCGGCGCCTACGGGTACGCGATGGCCAGCAACTACAACGGCGTCCCGCGCCCGCCGGTGGTGTTCTGCAGGGATGGCGACGCGAGGCTGGTCGTGCGTCGCGAGACCTACGAGGACCTGATCGCGCGGGACGTCGAGTGAGCGACCCGGTGCGCATCGGGCTCCTCGGCCGTGGCACGGTGGGGGACGCGTTCCACGAGCTGCTCGCTCAGCGCGCCGACGTGATCGCGGCCGCCGCCGGACGGCGACCCGAGATCGCCGGCGTGCTGCGTCGCTCCGAGGGCGACTTCGACGCCATCCTCGAGGCCTCGGAGATCGTCGTCGAGCTGATCGGCGGTACCGAGCCGGCGCGCGACTACGTGCTGCGGGCGCTGCGTGCGGGACGCCACGTGGTGACCGCCAACAAGCAGCTCATCGCGCAGTTCGGCGACGAGCTGTTCGAGGCCGCCCGCGAGAGCGGCGTCCAGCTGCGCTTCGAGGCGGCGGTGGCCGGAGCGGTGCCGGTCATCCGGGTGATCCAGGAGAGCCTCGCGGCGACCGAGATCACCAAGGTCTTCGGGATCGTCAACGGGACCACCAACTTCATCCTCTCCGAGATGGCCACCACCGGCGCCTCCTACGCCGACGCGCTGCGGCGCGCCCAGGAGCTGGGCTACGCGGAGGCGGATCCCTCCGACGACGTGGGCGGGGCCGACGCGGCGGCGAAGATGGCGATCCTCGCGCGGCTCGCCTTCGGCGCGCCGGTGGCGCTGGCCGACGTCTCCTATGAGGGGATCACCGAGATCCAGCCCGACGACATCGCCTACGCCAAGGAGCTCGGGCTGTCGCTGAAGCTGCTCGGGGTCGCCGAGCGCCGCGACGGCGGGATCAGCGTTCGCGTGTTTCCCTGCTTCCTGTACCCGCGTCACCCCCTGGCGCCGGTCGAGGGGCCGTTCAACGCGGTGATGGTGGAGGCGCCGACGATCACCGAGATCACGATGTCCGGGCCGGGCGCGGGCGGGGTCGAGACCGCGTCCGCGGTGCTCGGCGACGTGGTCTCGATCCTCTCCGGCCGGGCTCCCGTGCACGCGGCTCGCGCAACGCTTCAGATCGTGCGCGACATCAGCTCCTCCTTCTACCTCCACCTCGAGGTGGCCGACCGGCCCGGGGTGCTGGCGCGGGTCGCGGACGTGCTGGGACGCAACGAGGTCTCGGTGCGAAGCGTCGTTCAGCGGGGGCTGGGAGACGACGCCCGGCTGGTGATGGTCATGCACGAGGGCCCGGAGTCGCAGTTCTTCAAGGCGCTCGACGAGATGGCGCCCCTGGAGTTCATGCGCGCGCAGCCACGCGCGATCCGAGTGATCGAGGAAGAGTTCGTGTGACCCCGGCAATCCGGCGCGCGGCCGAGGCCGACGCCGGGCGCCAGGTCCGGGTTAGGGTCCGGGTGAGATGCCGGCTCCTCTGATCGAGCGATATCGCGACCGGCTGCCGCTGGAGCCGGACGATCCGGTGGTCACCCTCAACGAGGGCTCGACGCCGCTGGTCGAGGCGCCGGTGATCTCCGACCGCGTCGGCGCGAGCGTCTACCTGAAGCTCGAGGGTGCCAACCCCACCGGAAGCTTCAAGGACCGGGGGATGACGGTCGCCGTGTCGCGGGCGAAGGGCGCGGGCGCCGAGGCGATCATCTGCGCCTCCACCGGGAACACCGCGGCGAGCGCGGCGGCCTACGCGGCGCGGGCCGGCCTGCGCGGGGCGGTGATCGTCCCGGAGGGGAAGATCGCAATCGGCAAGCTCGCCCAGGCGCTGATCCACGGGGCGCGCGTGATCGCCCTGCGCGGCAACTTCGACCAGGCGCTCGAGATCGTGCGCGAGCTGGCGAGGCGCCACCCGGTGGAGCTGGTCAACTCGATCAACCCGTACCGGATCGAGGGTCAGAAGACGGCCGCGTTCGAGGCCTGCGACGAGCTCGGCGGGCCGCCGGACGCGCTCGCGATCCCGGTCGGGAACGCGGGCAACATCACCGCCTGGTGGCAGGGCTTCCGGGAGTACGAGGCGGCGCCGGTGCTGTACGGCTTCCAGGCCGAGGGGGCCGCGCCGCTGGTCCACGGCAAGCCGATCGCCGAGCCGGAGACGATCGCCTCGGCGATCCGGATCGGCAACCCGGCGCGCTGGGAGGAGGCGATGGACGCCGTCACCGGCTCACGCGGGCGGATCGCGGCGGTCTCCGACGAGCAGATCCTCGACGCCTACCGACTGCTCGCCTCGCGCGAGGGCGTCTTCTGCGAGCCGGCTTCCGCCGCGTCGGTGGCCGGGATCCTGGCTCACGGGCTGCCGGCCCCCGAAGGCGGCGAGCCGCCGACCTCGGTCCTCTGCGTGCTCACGGGCCACGGCCTCAAGGACCCGGACACCGCGCTGGGCAAGGCGCCCCCGGTGGTCGGCTGCGAGGCCGAGGTCGGGGCCGTGGAGCGGGCGGTGTTCGAATAACGGCCGTTGGTTGCTCCGCCGGCACTTCGCATCGTCGCACCGGCCCCCTGACTCGCCGAGTCCGGTCCCGTGAGAACCTATGGCACTCCTTGAGTCCCGTCGTCATCTACGTCGCGATGATCGTGGCGCTTGTCTTCTGCGTCGGCTCGGTGATCGTCTACAGCCCGCCCACGAGGCCGTGCCACAGGTGCGGCAAGCGCCTTGCGACCACTGCCCGCCGCTGCCGGCATTGCGGCTATCGCTTCAGCAATTAGGCGCTGAAACGGGCGCGATTCGCGACGGTCTGCGCGCCACGCGTTCGACGCGAGCGACCACGATCGGCACTCATGCTCGCGGAGCTTCTCGGCCTGGTCGTGCCGCCGCGCTGCGCCGTGTGCGCGCGGGAATGCGGCCCGCGGGAGCACCTATGCGAGCGATGCGAGTCCGGGCTGCATGGCCTGGCACCGTGCTCGACGCCGGTTCCGGGGCTCGACGCGGCGTGGTCGGCCGCACCGTATGAGGGGGTGGCCCGGGATCTGGTGGTGGCGCTGAAGTTCGCGGCACGGCTTCGGCTTGCGAGGCGGGCAGGCGCGGTGATCGCCGAGCGAGCGCCGGCCGGCCTGCTTCACGGGCGTGATCGTCCCCGTCCCGCCCGCCCCGGCGCGCCGGCGACGAAGAGGGTTCGACGCGGCGGAGGAAATCGCCGCGGCGCTCGGGGTCGAGACCGGCCTGCCGCTCGGGCTCTGCCTGCGGCGCTCGCAGGGGCGCCGCCAGGTGGGACGGCCGCGGGCCGAGCGGCTGGCCTTCCCACCGCGCGTGCGCCTCACCGGCCCGCCGCCCTCCGCCGCCGTGCTCGTGGACGACGTGGTCACCACGGGCGCCACGCTGGGTGCCTGCGCCCGGGCGCTGCGGTCCGGCGGCTGCCGCCGGGTCGTGGCGCTGACCTTCGCTCGGTCGGGGTGAGCGGATGGGCTTGCTTTTCGACCGCAGAAGCGCGACCCTATCCAGGGATCCGCGCCATGCAGCCTGGGGCTGCACAGACGAGAGGAGGGCGCATGCGGATCGAGGTCAGGGGACGGAACACCGAGGTCACCGACGAGCTTCGGCGCCATGTCGAGAAGCGCTTCGCGCGGATCGGCAAGCAGGTCTCCGAGCTGGCGGTGCTCGAGGTGGAGCTGAGAGAGGAGCGCAATCCGTCGATCGCCGACAGCGAGGTCGCCGAGGCCACGCTGCATCTGAAGCGGGTGACGCTGCGCGCCAGCGAGGCTTCGCCCGAGATGCTCCACTCGATCCACGCGCTGGCCGAGGACCTGCGCCGCCAGGTGAAGCGGCATCGCGACAAGCGCCGCAAGCGCGCCCAGACCCGCCGGCTGATGTCCCGCCTGCGCGGCCGCGCGGCCTGACGGGGGACGCTCCCGAAGCACGACCGCGTCAGGGCGTGGCAGGATGGCGCTGGTGAAGGCGACGATGATGCTGGCCGACGCTGCCCAGGCCGCGGAGGGAAAGCTCTACATACTCGGCGGCGGCTGGTCGGTCACCGGCCCCGCACCCAGTCCCTCTGCGATCGCCGTCTTGATCCAGGTGCCGTGGGACCGCACCAACGTGGAGCACACCTTCCGCGTCGAGCTCATCGACAGCGACGGGGAGTCGATCGTGCTGGAGACCGAGGCGGAGGGTTCCCAGCCGGTGGTGATCGAGGGAGCCTTCGAGGTCGGTAGGCCACCGGGGGTCAAGCCAGGAATCCCCATCGACGTGCCGCTCGCCATCAACGTCGGCGCGCTCCCGCTGCCGCCCGGCGGCCGGTACGAGTGGCGGCTGTCAATCGACGGAGAGAGCCACGAAGATTGGCGGCTGGCGTTCTCAACCCGCCCCGCGGGCGCCTCGAGCTAGGCATAGGTCCAAGCCCGCCCCCGGCCAGCTCGCCCGGCCGCTACCCTCAGAGTCCGTGGCGAAGGGCCTTATAGATCGCGCGCTGCGCCTGGGCGAGGCGCGCCAGTTCAAGGAGTACGAGCGGCGGGTCGCGGCGATCAACCGCGTCGAGCCGGAGATGGAGCTGCTCGAGGACTCCGAGATCCGCAAGGAGGCCGACGAGCTCCGGGAGCGGGCCCGCGACGGCGAGCCGCTCGACGACCTGCTGCCGGAGGCGTTCGCGCTCTGTCGCGAGGCGGCGCGGCGGACTCTCGGCCAGCGCCACTTCGACGTGCAGCTGATCGGCGGCATGGTGCTGCACGACGGCGCGATCGCCGAGATGAAGACCGGCGAGGGCAAGACGCTGACGGCGACGCTGGCCGTGTTCCTGAACACGCTTGCCGGAACGCCCGTCCACCTGGTCACCGTCAACGACTACCTGGCCCGCCGCGACGCCGAGTGGATGGCGCCGATCTACGACGCGCTCGGGGTCAGCGTCGGCGTGATCCAGTCTGGGCACGATCCCGACGAGCGCAAGCGGGCCTACGCCTGCGACGTCGTCTACGGGACCAACTCCGAGTTCGGCTTCGACTACCTGCGCGACAACATGTCGAGCGCGCTCGAGTACTGCGTCCAGCGCGAGCACGCCTACGCGATCGTCGACGAGGTCGACAACATCCTGATCGACGAGGCGCGCACGCCGCTGATCATCTCCGGCGCCCCCGAGGCCGCGGCCGACCTCTATTTCACCTTCGCCCGACTTGCCAAGCAGCTGGTCGGGGTGCCGTCGAAGGAGAAGCTGAAGTCGCTGGGCGAGGACAAGGACACCACCGACGTCGACTTCGACTACGAGTACGACGAGAAGCACAAGACCGTCGCCCCGACCGAGCCGGGGGTGACGAAGGCGGAGCGCTTCCTGGGCGTCGACAACCTCTACGTGTCCGAGCACGGCACCCTGGTCAACCACCTGATCCAGTCGCTGAAGGCCGAGTCGCTCTTCCACCGCGACGACGACTACGCGGTGATCGACGGCGAGGTGAAGATCGTCGACGAGTTCACCGGCCGCATCCTCGAGGGCCGGCGCTGGTCGGAGGGGCTGCACCAGGCGATCGAGGCCAAGGAGGGCGTCTCGATCCGTGAGGAGAACCAGACCCTGGCGACGATCACGCTCCAGAACTACTTCCGCCTCTACGACAAGCTCTCCGGGATGACCGGCACGGCGCTGACCGAGGCGCAGGAGTTCATGAAGATCTACGAGATGCCGGTGGTCGACATCCCGACCAACGTGCCGATGATCCGCGATGACCACAACGACCAGATCTACAAGACCAAGCAGGGCAAGTGGAAGGCGGTCGTCTCGGAGATCTCCGACCGCCACGAGGCCGGCCAGCCGATCCTCGTGGGGACGATCTCGGTCGAGGTGTCGGAGATGCTCTCGGACGAGCTGACCCGCCAGGGCATCGAGCACGTCGTCCTCAACGCCAAGCCCGAGCACGCCCAGCGCGAGGGCGAGACGATCGCCCAGGCGGGGCGCGTGGGCGCGGTGACGATCGCCACCAACATGGCGGGCCGCGGAGTCGACATCAAGCTCGGCGGCGACCCCGAGATCATGGCCAAGGCGGAGCTGCGCAAGCTCGGCGTCTCCCCGGAGGACGAGAGCTACGAGCAGGAGCTGGCCGAGCTTCTGCCCCGGTTCCGGGAGCAGTGCGAGGCCGAGGGCGAGAAGGTGATCGAGGCGGGGGCTCTGTTCATCTGCGGCACCGAGCGCCACGAGTCGCGGCGCATCGACAACCAGCTCCGCGGCCGCTCCGGTCGACAGGGAGACCCGGGCGAGTCGCGCTTCTACCTCTCGGCCGAGGACGAGCTGATTCGCCTGTTCGCCGGCGACCGGATCTACAAGATCCTCGACCGGCTGGGCCCCGTCGACGAGCACGGCGAGGAGTACCCGCTGGAGGCGAAGATGCTGAGCCGCACGGTCGAGAACGCCCAGAAGAAGGTCGAGCAGCAGAACTTCCTGATCCGCAAGCGGGTGCTCGAGTACGACGACGTCATGAACGAGCAGCGCCGCGTGATCTACAAGTACCGGCGCGAGATCCTCGAGGGGCGCGACATGTCCGACGTCTCCCGCGAGGAGATCGGCGAGGTCGTGGAGCGACTGGTCGAGGAGTACACGCCGGGAGAGGTGTTCGAGGACTGGGACCTCGCCGGCCTGCAGACCCAGGCGGCTCAGCTGTGGCCGCTCGGCGCCGATCTGGGGCAGCTCGACGTCGCCACCCAGGACCGCGAGGAGATCGCCCGTGTCCTGTCCGAGGACGCCCTGGCCGCCTACGAGCGGCGCGAGCAGGAGCTGGGCGCCGAGCTGATGCGCCACCTGGAGCGGCAGATCCTGCTGCAGATCATCGACAACCGCTGGAAAGAGCACCTCTACGAGATGGACTACCTGCGCGAGGGCATCCACCTGCGCGGCTTCGCCCAGATCGACCCCCTCGTCGCCTACAAGAACGAGGGCTTCACGATGTTCCACGAGCTCATGAACTCGATCTGGGGGGAGTTCGCGCGGGTCATCTACCACGTGGAGGTCACCGTCGAGCCCGCGGACTTCGAGCCGGAGCCCGCCGGTCCGCAGGAGTTTCAGTACGCGGGCGGAGGGCCCGAACAGCCCTCCGCGATCAGCGAGGCCGCGGGGGCTGCGGCCGCGGCGGGGTCAGTCGCCGGCGGAGTTGCCGGTGCCCCGGGGGCGGTCGCCGGCGACGGCCAAGGCAACGGCGGCGGGGACGGCCAAGCCCCGCCCGAGAACCCGGCCACGGTGGTCAAGGCCGATCGGGAGAAGATCGGCCGCAACGATCCCTGCTGGTGCGGCTCCGGCAAGAAGTACAAGAAGTGCCATGGCGCATAACGGCGGCGACGCCACCCGCACCTTCGTCCAAGCCTTCAACGACCAGGACCTGGACGCCCTGGTCGCAGTGCTCGACCCGGAGGTCGAGCTTCAGACCTCGCGGGGGATTCTGATCGGTCACGAGGAGGCGCGCCTCTGGGCCACCCGCAAGGCTGAGGGCGATCTGCGCCAGCGCCTCGCCCTCGCCGCAGTCCGTATCGAGGGCAGGCACGAGATCGGATTCGCGCAACGGGAGTGGTTCTGGCGCGAGGGTGAAGAGGTCGCCGACGCCCAGGACCTGACGATCGTGTCGACGATCGGCGACGACGGGCGGATCACGCGTTGGCAGTGCTTCGACGATCGCGACGAGGCGCTGCAGGCGGCGGGGGTGCGGACCGAGGAAGCTTGAGCGACCCGCTCGCTCGGGGGGCCGACGGACGGCTGCGCTGCCGCTGGGGCGTCTCGGCGCCCGAGTACGTCGACTACCACGACCGTGAGTGGGGCCGCCCGGTGGTCGACGACCGGGGCCTGTATGAGCGCCTCTGCCTGGAGGCGTTCCAGTCCGGCCTCTCCTGGCTGACGATCCTTCGCAAGCGTGAGGCGTTCAGGGCCGCATTCGCCGAATTCGAGATCGACCGGGTCGCGGCATTTGGAAGCGCCGATGTGAAGCGGCTACTGGCCGACGAGGGGATCGTCCGCAATCGGGCCAAGATCGAGGCGGCGATCGCAAACGCGCGCGCCGTCGCCGAGCTTCGCGATGAAGGCGAGTCGCTGGCGGCCCTGATCTGGTCGTTTCGCCCCGACAGCCGGGAGCGGGCGCCACGCTCCTACGACGACGTCCCGTCCACGACCCCCGAGTCCAAGGCTCTGGCTAGGGAGCTGAAGCGCCGCGGCTTTCGCTTCGTCGGGCCGACGACCGCCTACGCCCTGATGCAGGCCTGCGGGCTCGTCAACGATCACGTGGCGGGCTGCGCGTTCCGCGACCAGGTCGAGGCGGAGCGCCGGCGTGCGGTCGACGGCCTCTAAGCTCTGGGTCATGGCCGAGGCCGTCTCCACGAGAGAGCGTGTCCGCGCGGCTCGCGGAGGTCCGCGAGGGCCTGACGCTGCTCGCGGACTACCTTTGACCCCGCCAAGCTCGCGTCCGAGATAGAGCAGCTCGAGGCGGAGATGCAGCGGCCCGGCTTCTGGGACGACTCCGAGCAGGCCGCCCGCACGTCCGCGGCGCACGCCGCAGCCCAGCGCAGGCTGCAGACGTTCCGCTCGCTCGAGTCGGACCTGGCGGACCTCGAGGAGCTCTCCGAGCTGGCGGCCGACGACGCCCAGCTCGCCGGTGAGCTCGACGCCCAGCTTCGCTCGCTGGAGCAGCGGTTGGGGACGCTCGAGGAGGCGCGCCTGTTCAACGGCCGCTACGACGCAGGCGACGCCGTGGTCACGGTCCGCTCCGGGGCCGGCGGCACCGACTCGCAGGACTGGGACGAGATGCTCCTGCGCATGTATCTGCGCTGGGCCGAGAGGCGCGGCTTCAAGGTCGAGATGAAGGAGGCATCCCCCGGCGACGAGGCCGGCCTCAAGTCGGCGACCTTCATCGCCCGGGGTGAGAATGCGTACGGCCTGTTCGCCGCCGAGCGCGGCGTTCATCGCCTCGTGCGCCTGTCGCCGTTCGACGCCGCCCATCGCCGTCACACGAGCTTCGCCGAGGTGGACGTGGGGCCGCTGGTCGACGACGCGGTGGAGGTGGACCTGGACGAGGAGGACCTGCGCGTCGACACCTACCGCGCCTCGGGAGCGGGCGGGCAGCACGTCAACAAGACCGACTCCGCGGTGCGGATCACCCACCTGCCCACCGGGATCGTCGTGCAGTGCCAAAACGAGCGATCCCAGGCGCAGAACAAGGCGGTGGCCATGCGGCTGCTGCGGGCGCGGCTGCTGGAGCTCCAGGAGCGCAAGCGAGCGGAGGAGCTGGCGGCCGAGCGCGGCGAGCAGAAGGACGTCGGCTGGGGCTCGCAGATCCGCAGCTACGTGCTGCATCCGACCCAGCGGGTCAAGGACCACCGCACCGGCCACGAGGTGGGCGACGCCCAGCGCGTGCTCGACGGCGACCTCGACGGGTTCGTGCGCGAGTACCTGCTGAAGAGCGCCACCGACGCCTAGCTCCGCCCGCTCGAGGCGGGGGCAGCCGCGCGCTACGTTTCATGCGTGGCCGTCAGAGTCGCCGTGGGCTGCTCCGAGGGCTTCGACGCGGTCGAGGCCTTCTCCGAGGCATCGCTTGATGCGGCCCGGAAGCTCGATGGTCCCTGCGATCTCTGCCTGCTGTTCGCCGGCGCCCCCCACCTGGGCCACGGCAAGTGGATCCTGTCGACCGTCCATGAGCATCTCCAGCCGCGCCACCTGATCGGCTGCGGGGCCGGCGGCGTAGTCGGCGCCGGCCGTGAGATCGAGGAGGGGCCGGCCGCGGTCGTTTGGGCGGCCTCGATGCCGGGCGCCGAGGTCTCCACCCATCACTTCGAGGTCGAGCAGGCCGACGCCGGAGGTCACGCGGTGCTCGGAGTTCCGGACGCGGACGAGCTCGGTCAGACGATGATCCTGCTCGCGGACCCGTACAGCTTCGCGACCGAGGCGCTGCTGGACCGGCTGGACGAGCTGCGGCCCGGCATGCCGGTGCTCGGGGGCCTCGCGAGCGCCTCCGCGGCCGGCTCGGCGTCGCTGTTTCGAAACGGCGACGTGCTCACCGGCGGCGCGGTGGCCTGCTCGCTCTCCGGGGTGCCGATCCTGCCGTGCGTGTCTCAGGGCGCCGCCCCGGTCGGCCCGGAGATGACGATCACGGCCGCGGAGCGCAACGTGATCGAGGAGCTGGCCTCGAGGCCCGCGATCGAGCGGCTTCGCGAGGCGCTCACCGGCCTTGACGCGCGCGAGCAGCAGCTCGCCGCCTCCGGTCTGATGCTCGGCATCGTGATCGACGAGAACCAGCCCGAGTACCGGCGCGGCGACTTCCTGGTGCGCCCGATCATCGCCGCCGACGGAGAGGCCGGGACGATCGCGCTCGGGGAGCGGGTACGGGTCGGGCAGACCGTCCGCATGCACATCCGCGACGGCGCCTCCGCCGACGAGGACCTGCGCGAGACGCTGCGCGCCCAGGTTGAGGCGCTCGGCTCGACGCGGCCGGCCGGGGTCTTGCTGTTCACCTGCAACGGCCGCGGCTCACACATGTTCGAGGTGCCCGACCACGACGCGTCGGCGGTCGAGGATGCCCTCGGGGTCCCGGCCGGCGGATTCTTCTGCGCCGGCGAGATCGGGCCGGTGGGGGGCCGCAACTTCCTCCACGGCTTCACGGCGACGATGGCCCTGTTCGCGGACGCGTAGGGCCGGCGGTGCGGCGGGCGGCCGGCGGTACGGTTGCGCCGATGCCGGATCGCGAACAGCTGCGAGATCTCGTGGCCCGGGCACTGGCCGAGGACCTGGGGGCGGGTGACATCACCTCCGAGGCGACCGTTCCGGCGGACGCCCGGGCCAACGCGAGGATCGTGCAAAAGCAGCCAGGCGTCGTCTTCGGGCTCGGCGTCGCCACCGAGGCCTTTGCCCAGGCCGGTGCCCCAGGCCTCGAGGCGATCGCGATCGAGGGGGAGTGGCGCGACTCGGTCCCCGCCGACGTGGCGCTGGTCAGCGGCCCGGCCCGAGCGCTCCTGGCCGCCGAGCGCACGGCGCTGAACCTGATTTGCCACCTCTCGGGGGTGGCGACGCTGACCGCCCGGTTCGTGCACGCCGTCGCGGGAACCGGCGTGGCGATCCTCGACACGCGCAAGACGACCCCGGGGCTGCGGGCGCTGGAGAAGGCCGCCGTCGCGGCCGGCGGCGGTCGCAACCACCGCATGGGCCTCCACGACGCGGTGCTGATCAAGGAGAACCACGTCGCCCTCGCCGGCGGTCTCGCCGAGGCGGTGCGCCGCGCCCGCCAGGCCGAGCCGGAGCGCGAGATCGAGGTCGAATGCCGGAGCGCCCACGAGATCGAGGAGGCGCTGGGCACCGGCGCCGACCGCCTGCTGCTCGACAACATGGACCCCGTGGCGCTGCGGGCCGCGGTCGCGGCGAGGGACGCGGCCGCGAAGTCGCACGGCCCCATCGCGACCCTCGAAGCCTCGGGCGGGATCACCCTGGACAACGCGGCGGAGGTCGCCGCCACCGGCGTCGACTTCGTCTCGGTCGGCGCCCTCACCCACTCCGCCCCCGCCCTCGACCTCAGCATGCTTCTGGAGCCGGCCGATCGGTGAGCTACATCCAGAACACCTGGGTGGCGTATGCCTTCGATCGCGAGGTCGGGGTCGAGCGGGTGACGGCCGGCCTCAGCCGGGTCGAAGCCCACTACGGCCCGCTCTACGGCGAGCCGCTGGTTGCGCACGCCCGGGTCGACGGGGCGGTGGGGATGGCCCTGTGGCACCCCGCCGACGACCGCCTGCGCTGGCCGCTGTGGACCGAGCGCGCCGGCCTGGCGGTGGCGTCCACCAACGCGATCACCGGGTGGGAGCGGGTGGTCGGCGACGCCGATGCTCCCGCTGCGGCGGCGCAGGTCGGTGAGGCCCTGGCGTCCGATCCCGACCGCCTGGCGCTGCTGAACCCGCCGTTCGTGATCGCCGTGCACGACGACAGGGCCGGGTCGCTGACCATCGTCAACGACGCGATCGCCACGGCCAGGCTGTACGAGCTCCGCACGGACGCCGGCTTGGTCTGGTCGAACCGGCTGGGCGCGCTACCGCTGTTCGCCGGCGTTGCGCCGGCGGCCGACCCCGAGGGCTGGGCGATCCACGCCGCGACCGGCTGGTTCCTCGGCGAGACCACGCCGATCCGGGGGGCGAGCAAGGTGGCGCCCGGAACGGCAATCGTCGCGCGCAAGGCCGGCGGCCCAGCGGGCGCCGCTCAGGTGTCCCGCCGGCAGACCGACGCCGTCAGCAGGCTCGTGCAGCCCCGGCGGGCGTCCTTCCGCCGCTCCGCCGGCGACGCCGCCGGGCAGGTCGCAGGTCTGGCCCGGTCGATCGACTCCGTGTGGGCCGTGAAGCCGACGGTCAACTTCTCCGGCGGGCGCGACTCCCGAGTCTCAGCCGCAGGGTTCATCGCAGGCGGCGTGGATGCGGAGTTTCGGACCATGGACATCGAGCCGGGGGAGGCCGAGCTCGCTCGCGAGCTGATCGCCGCCGCCGGGCGGCCGGCCGCGCACACGATCGCGGCGCCCGAGCAGGGGGAGCCCGGCGAGCACCTGCGCGAACGGATCGGCGCCATTCACCTGATGCACGACGGGATCGCCAACCCGATGTCGGCCCTTCAGGCGACGGTGAGGCTTCCGCAGCGAAATCTTCCGCGGCCCCTCGTCACCGGCCACGGGGGCGAGCTGGGCCACGGCTTCTACTACTCACGAGCCACCCTCTCAGAGCTTCGCGCCGGAGGCACGGCGGAGCTCGTCGGCCGCCTGGAGCGCGCCGGACGCCGGCGCCACAGCGCCGCGACGGAGGCGGCCTACGGCGCATACCTCGGGCGAGATCGAGCGCACCCTGGAGGTGGGTCGCTCATACGGGGTCGCCGGCCCGAACCTGCTCGACTACTACTACCTCGCCCAGCGCCTGTCCTTCCGCGCCGGGCTCGGCAGCCGCAACGACCGCTACTCGGCCTGCGCCACGCCGGCGTTCATCCGGGCGTGCTTCGACCTCACCCCGAGGCAGCGCCTGAAGGCAAAGCTCCATCGGCGCGTCGTCGGCCTGCTGGTGCCGAGCTGGAAGCGAATTCCCTTCTTTCAGTCGGGCGCGGGCCGAACGCGGGAGATGAACCGAGATCGGATCTGGGCGAAGCCTCGCCACGCCGGCGAGCTGGGGGAGCTGATCTCAGACGAATCGAGCTGGGCGGAGTGGTTCGACGCGGCCCGCGTTCACGAGATGTGGGACGAGGCTCGGGACGGCGGCGGTCACCCGCACCACGAGTCCGTGTTCATGCGCGTCGCCTGGCGGGCGTGCTTCGAGGATCATCTTCGGCTGCTCGCCAGCCGCGCCTCGGGCGATCCGCAGATCGATCAGCCGCGCAGCGAAGGCCTGTAGCGCGCCACCTTCAGCTTCGGGTGCGGCAGGATGGCGAGCCGGTCGCCCGAATGCCCCCTGGCGCGCTTGGGGTTGCTGACCACGAACAGGTTCACGTACAGCGGGATCCGGTGGCCGGCGCGGTTGCGGGCGTCCCGCCGCATTCGCAGCACCCCGACCTTCGTATAGCGGCAGGGCGTCTGCACCTTCGTGCAGTTGTAGCCGTTTGCCTCTGCGATCTGGCCCTGGAGCGAGGAGGACATTCTCGCCACCCTCGGGCTGGGCTTGGTGGCCCGGGGGCCGCGGGCGAGGATCAGGTGAGTCGTCACCCTGGCGCTGTAGCGAAGCTGCGAGACGTCCGCCCTGTAGGAGGCCACGACGGCGAGCTGCGCTCCCTTTCTCAGCCCGGCGAGGCGCTTGGAGAGGACCACCGTGCGGGTCGCGTCCAGCGGGACCGAGCGGTGCCGGCGCTTGCGGGTGACCTTCATGGGCGGCGGCGGCTGCGATCCGGGGCGTAGGCGGATCGCGTTGATCCTGCCCCGGTCCTGCACGATCCTCCCGCCTGGCTTGTTGGCCCCGATCACCAGCTTGTCCCCGCGGCGCGCATGCCTGTTGCTCGCATCGATGACCATGTTCACGCGGCAGGACCCGGGGCTGCAGGGCAGCGCCCCAAGGCGGTGAACATCGAACGAGGCGTGGGTGAAGACGAGCACACAGTGGTGCTGGCGGCTCGACAGGGGCCTTCCACGACAGCGGATCACGTGCCGGCTCGACACGGGGGTGGCGCCCGGGCCGCCGGTGGCACTCGGTCCCCTCGCGAGCACGAGCTGCGAGCCGACCCGAGGGTTGAAGAGGTAGGGACGCCCGGCACAGCTCGCGGCCCGCTTGTGGCAGTCGAGCGTGACCTGAAGCTCGGCGGTCAGCTTGAGCCTGTCCCCGGCGCTCAGGTCCGGGAGCCTGCGCGCGCTCATGGACATCACCACCCGCCGATCGGCTCTCGCCCTCTTGGTGATCGGGATCGTCTTGCGCGTCTCCGAATAGCTGCCGCTCGTCGCGGCCAGGACCGTGGGGGCGGGTTGGGCGGCGCGGGCGCCTTCGGATTCGGCGAGAACCTGCACGAGGGCGGCGCCGAGAGCGCCGGTCACGCACACGATCCCTGCCGCTTGAAGTAGCCGATTCAGTCGCACGGTGTGTTCGAACGTAGGTGTACGGAGTCCCACCCTAGGGCGGATCGGCAGGCCAGTCCGGCTTGGGGCCGTTTCGTGCTCGCCCGCTACATCGGCTACCGCCGACGGTGACCGGCGTGCCTATCCTGACTGCGTGGCACGGGGCCCGGTACCCGCGGAGACGGCCGGCGAGCTCAAGGAGCGGATCGACGCCGAGCGGCGCGGCGCTCCCTTTCTCGTCTATCGCGACCAGAAGCAACGGCAGCTGATCTACAGGCTCCGGGCGGATCGACGCCGCCTGAGCGTCGGTCGCAGCGAGGCGGCCGACGTCAGCGTGGCCTTCGATGCCGAGGTCTCGCGGGTCCACGCCGAGCTCGAGCGCCTGGGCGAGGAGTGGACGCTCGCCGACGACGGGCTCTCCCGAAACGGCTCGTTCGTGAACGGCGAGCGCGTGGTCGGACGGCGCCGGCTGCGCGACGGCGACGTGCTGCGGTTCGGGGACACGTTGGTGCTGTTTCGGGCTCCCTCTCGAGCGGGCGCCGACGAGACCGTCCCGGCGAAGGATGGGCCCGACGTCGGAGGCGTCACGGAGACCCAGCGCCGGGTGCTGGTGGCGTTGTGCCGGCCCTTCGGCTCCGGCAGCGAATTCGCCACGCCGGCGACCAACAAGCAGATCGCGGAAGAGGTCTTCCTCAGCGTCGACGCGGTGAAGGCGAACCTTCGGGCCCTGTTCGAGAGGTTCGAGGTCGGTGACCTGCCACAGAACAAGAAGCGCATCCGCCTTGCCGAGCTGGCGGTGCGCAGCGGCGTCGTCTCCCCGCGCGACCTGGAGGCTGGCCCTACGGCCTGATCCGAGTCACCGTCGAGTCGTCGAGGTTCGCCGTCCACACGGCGCCCATGGCGACTGCGACATCGGCCGGGTCCCCTCCGACCGGGATTGGCGGGCCGGCAAGCGCCGCCGCCCTCGGATCGATCCTGCTCACGGTCGAGTCGCCGCCGTTCGCGACCCAGACGTAGCCGACGCCGATCGCCACCGCGCTGGGGCGGTCACCCACCTTGATCGGGTCGCCCACCTTCATGGATCTCGCGTGGATACGCGTCACCGTGCCCTTGGAAAGGTCCGTCACCCACACGGAGCCGTGGCCCACCGCGAGCTCGCTCGGCCGCTGGCCGATCGGGATTGGCTTGCCGACCACCTTCGCCTGCCCGGGGTCGATCTTGGACACCGAGTCGCCGCCGGCGTTCGTCACCCAGACGGCCCCGGCTCCCGTCGCGATTCCGCTGGGACCGGAGTCGACGTCGACGGTGGCGTCGACCTGATTGGTGTCCGGGTCGATTCGCGAGACCGTGTCGTCGCCCTGGTTCGCGACCCAGACCCAGTGCTTGTCGAAGGTCACGTCCGAGGGATTGGTGCCGACGGGGATCTCGATCGGGGCGCTCCTGTTCAAGTGCTCCAGGCGCAGGAGCGTGCTCGAGTCCCGGTTCAGGGCCCAGATCGAGTCGAAGGCGACCGCAACCGAGACCGGATCACCGCCCGCCGGCACCGGCGGTCGCGACTGCCGGTTGGTGGCCAGATCGATCGCGTAGAGCGCGGAGGCGCCGCTCGAGGCCACCCAGAGGCGGGCGGGGGAGACCGCGAGGCCGGTGGGCCCTCGGCCGACCTGGACCGTGGCCACCGGGAGTGGGCCGGAACTGGCTGACCCACCACCCTGTTCGCCCCCGCTGAGGAGCAGCGCCGCGACGCCGCCCGCCACGCGCCAGGGCGACGCAGGCGGCGACGATCGCCCCCGTGCGGCGGCCACGGGGTCGCGGCAGGCGACGAGTCGGCGCCTCCTCGGAGGCGGGGAGCGCGAGGCGGCGGTGCGTCCGCCACCACGGGCTCCGCGCCGCGGACGATGCTCTCCACGTCCGCGGCGAGCTCGGCGGCGCTCTCGTAGCGATACTCGGGACGGATGGCCATCGCGCGCGCCACCACCCCGTCCAGCGCGGTCGGCAGGCCAGGCACGAGCTCCGAGGGCCGGGGGCGGGGCGCGTTGGCGTGGGCGAAGAGCTTCGCCAGGTCGTTGTCGCGAGGGAACGGTGGCTGCCCGGTAAGCGCGAAGTGGAGCAGACATCCGAGCGCGTAGACGTCCGTTCGGTAGTCGACTCGGTCGCCGGCCACCTGCTCGGGCGCCACGTAGTCCGGGCTGCCCAGGAGCTCACCGGAGGCGGTGACCGTGCCCCCGCCGCCCGCGATCCGGCTGATCCCGAAGTCGGTGAGGAAGGCGCGTTCTGAGCCGTTCACGCCCTCGACGAGGACGTTGGCGGGCTTCACGTCGCGGTGGAGCAGGCCGCGTTCGTGGGCGGCGTCGAGCCCTGCTGCGACGCCGGCGAGCAGTTGCGAGACCCGCCTGGCGTCCAGCGGTCCCTCGGCTTCCACGATCCGCCGCAGGTCGCTTCCCTCCACCAGGCGCATCGACAGGTACAGGACGCCGCCCTCGTCCCCGGCGTGGTCGACGGGGACGACGTTCGGATGCTCCAGCGAAGCCGCCAGCCGCGCTTCTCGCTGAAAGCGCTCACGGAAGTGGGGATCGGTGGAGAGCGCCGGCGAGATCACCTTCAGTGCCCGCTCGCGATCGAGCGCCAGGTGGCGTGCCCGGTAGACGACCCCCATGCCGCCGCGCCCGATCTCGGCCTCGATCCGATACCCGGCGAAGATCGTCCCGGAGACGATGCTCCCGGAGGGCTCGGGCCCGGACGGCGCCGTGTCGCTCACGCCGCCCACGCTCCCCGCCATGTCGGACGCGCCACCATCACCGCTCGGCCTCCATTGCATCAGGGCAAGGCTCCTCCATCGGCTCCCGTCTTGCAAACGACCCCAGGGGATAGAGTCGCCGCATGGCCGTCACCGAGGAGCTGCGCCGCAAGCGCGAGGAGCTCGTGATCGAGCACATGGAGACGGAGAACCGGCACGACTACGAGGCGACGATCGAGACCTTCGATCACCCGCGCTACGAGCTGGTGGGCACCGGCGACGTCTACGACGGCCGCGAGGAGGTGGCGCGCTACTTCGAGGACACGCGCACCGCGTTCCCCGACCAGCGCAACGAGCTGCTCGCACTGCACCACGCGGACGACGCGGTGATCGTCGAGGCGAACCTGCTCGGAACCCACGACGGGCCGCTGCGGGGGCTGCCCCCGACCGGCCGCACGTTCGAGATGCGGTTTGCCGCGGTGTTCGTGTTCGAGGAGGACCGTCTCGTATGCGAGCGCGTCTACTTCGACTCCAACACGATCCTGCGGCAGCTCGGCATCGCCCGCGACCCCGTGTCCCTGAGCGGCAGGCTGGCCACCGCCCTCAACCACCCGCTGACCGTCGGCGGCGCCCTCACGCGTCAGCTGCTCCGCCGCTGACGCGGCACCCAGCTACTTCAGCAGCCGCGACAGACGGCGATCCTTGAGCACCCGGCCGCCGGTCTGCTCCTCCGGGCAGTACGTGGTGAGATGCTCGGCGAAGTGGACCGCGGCCAGGGTGGCGCCGCAGCGCGGGCAGGGCTCACCCTGGCGGCGGTGCACCTGGAGCGGCATCGGCAGCTTGTCCGGCACCCGCTCCGCGATCACCTGCTCGTAGCGATCGATCGCGTCGCCGAGGACGTGGAGGGCGGCGTGCAGGCGGTCCACGTCCTCGCCGTCGAGCTCCGATCCCTGCTTGAACGGCGACAGTGCGGCCTCCCAGAGGATCTCGTCGACCCACGAGCGGCCGATGCCCGCGATCACCCGCTGATCGCGCAGCATCGGGTGCAGGTGGCGAGGCTGGTCGATCCGCTGAGCGAGCACGTCGAGCGGCGGCGCCGGCCAGGCCTCGGGGCCCGAGCGTGGCGACCATCTCGTCGCCGTCGAGCTCGGCCGCGCGAAGCAGCTTCGCCCAGGCGCGCTGCTTGGTGCCGAACTCGCGCAGGCGCAGCTCGCGTCCGTCGGCGAGCCGGACCAGCACTCGGGCCGTGCGGTCG
The DNA here is from genome assembly GCA_963702805.1 of uncultured Actinomycetes bacterium. GTDB lineage: Bacteria > Actinomycetota > Thermoleophilia > Solirubrobacterales > 70-9 > AC-56. The sequence goes on from CAVPEC010000007.1 coordinate 615,699, forward strand.
CGAAGCGAGGCGCGCTTGTCGAACAGCTGCAGGCGGCCGGCCGACATCAGATGGACGAGCATGGACAGCGGTTCCGCGGAGCCGGCGCCATCCCCCGCTCCCAGGGCGCCCTCCGCGGGGTCGAAGTCGACCACGGGCATCTTCCCGATTCGCCGCACACCGGAGATCGCGCCGCCCGCGAGGACGGCGAGGGGCGGGTCGATGCTCTTCAGAGCCACCATTCCGGGGGCCAGCGCCGACTCCACCTGCGCGCCGGCCAGCGACGCGCCAAGCCGGCGCGCGGTGATCTCGACCTCGGGGAGCTCGGGCATGAGCCTAAGCCTAGGGAGGCGCGCCAGCTAGACTTGAAAGCGGTTCATTCGCCTGGTTCGAGGCTGGCCGTCAAAGTCAGTCGGGCCGGCGAACATAGGCTTTGGAGCTCCGGCCAGCCGGGGCGATTGGAGCACCGCGATGGAGGATCTCCAGGTAGTCCAGCCCGCGCCCTCCGCCGATCTGTCGCCGGCGGAGATCGAGCGGCTCTCGGACGAGGTCCGCGCGCTCGCCGCGGAGCGCAACGCCGTGATCCTCGCCCACAACTACCAGCTGCCCGAGGTCCAGGACGTGGCCGACCACATGGGGGACTCGCTCGGCCTCTCGCGCGAGGCAGCGGCCACCGACGCGGACGTGATCGCGTTCTGCGGCGTCCACTTCATGGCCGAGACCGCCTCGATTCTCTCTCCCGAGAAGACCGTGCTGATCGCCGATCCCGACGCCGGCTGCTCGCTGTCGGAGTCGATCACGGCCGACCAGCTTCGCCAGTGGAAGGCCGAGCACCCGGGGGCGTTGGTGGTCATGTACGTCAACACCTCGGCCGAGGTGAAGGCCGAGACGGACTACTGCTGCACGTCGGCGAACGCGGTCCAGGTGGTCGAGCACATCTGGCGCGAGCACGGCGCCGACACGGAGATCCTCTTCGGCCCCGACATGTGGCTGGGCTCGTTCGTCGCCCGCGAGACCGGGCTGACCGACGATCCGGCGCGCTACGCGCGGTTCCACGTCTGGGACGGCGAGTGCCACGTGCACGCCGGGCATCCGGCCCGAGGACATCGACCGCACCCGAGCCGATCACCCCGGCGCCGAGTTCCTGATCCACCCCGAGTGCGGCTGCTCGACCCAGGCGATGGAGTTCGTCGCCTCGGGCGACGTCGACGCCGAGGGCGTCCACATGCTGTCCACCTCGGGAATGCTTCGCCACGTCGGCGAGCACCCGGACGGCGAGTTCATCGTCGCCACCGAGACCGGGATGCTCTACCCGCTGCAGCAGGCGGCACCGCGAGCGCGGCTCGTCGAGGCCAACCGGATGGCCTTCTGCAGGTACATGAAGATGATCACGCTGCCGAAGCTGCGCGACTCGCTGCGCGATCTGAAGTTCGAGGTCAAGGTTCCGACGCAGATCGCCGAGCGCGCTCGGATCCCGATCGAGCGCATGGTCGCGATCGGCTGATCGCCAGCCGGCGTGGATTCCTGCGCCGGGCCCTGCTAGCTTGACGGCGTGTTCGGGCTCATTGCCCGTTTCGTAGCCGCCTTCGTCCTGGCAGGGTCGGCGATGCTGAAGCTCGCGAGCCCTGGCTCGAGCCGCGCGGCACTGGCGACGTTCGAGGTCGAGGGCGAGTGGCTGCGCTGGATCGGCTGGGCGATCCTCGTCGCCACGGAGCTCGGCCTGGCGATCGGGATCGCGGCGGGAAGCGACGAGGCCGCCTGGCTCGCCGCCGGGCTGATGGCCCTGTTCGCGGCGGCGCTCGTCGGCGCGATCCTGCGCGGGCGGGCCGGGGCGCCCTGCGCGTGCTTCGGCTCCCGGTCCACGGTCGGCTGGACGTCCGTGGTCCGAAACCTGGCCCTGGCCGCGGGCTTCGCCGCTCTTCCCCTGCTGCCGCGAGCGGAGCCTGTCGACCGATGAGTGGCTGGGGCTCGGGCTGGTGGTCGCCCTGCTCATGTGCCTGGGCCTCGGCGGTCGCCGTCCTGGCGCTGGCCCGCGAGGTCGGGATGCTCCGGCTGCGGCTCGGCCCCGCCGCGGCGCTCGAGATCCCCGAGGAGGGCCCCGAGCTCGGCGAGCGGGTGGAGGCGATCGAGCGCTTCGACGCGTCCCGGGGACGCGTCGCTTGCGCTCGCCGTCTTCACCTCGGAGGGCTGTCGCGTCTGCCGCGGGCTCGAGCCCGCGATCGCCGCGCTGGCCGACCACCCGGCGGTCGCGATCCAGACGTTCGACGAGGTCGCCGACCGGGACGTGTGGTCCGAGCTTCGGATCCCGGGCAGCCCGTTCGCGATCGCCCTCGATCCGGACGGCACCGTGCTCGCCAAGGGGACCTTCAACAACCTCGCCCAGCTCGAGAGCGTGCTCGCCACCGCCGAGCGGCGCCGGCCGGACCTCGTCGCGGGGGGTGGCTGATGGCGGAGCGAGACCGGATCGGCGAGGCGCTCGAGTCGCTGGCCGGCGACACCTCGCGCCGCGGGTTCCTGGCGCGGGTCGGCTCCGGGCTGCTTGCGGCGACCGTTGGCGGGGTCGTCGCCAAGGCCGTGAAGCCCGGGGACGCCGAGGCGTTCCACTTCTGCGGCCACACCTTCACGACCGGCTCCTGCATCCACCCGCTCGGCCTCCCGCGGGTCGACGCGCGCGGCTTCCCGATCCGTCCCAGCGACGGCAGGCCGGTCGACAACATCGGCCGGCTCGTGAACGCCAAGGGCTTGCCGATCTCACGACGACGGCGACCTGAAGCGCGACCCGGACGGGCTGCCGCTCCCGCCGGCGCCGCGAACCAAGGTCTGCGACCAGACCGCGAAGACCTACGGATTCGAGGCTCATCTTCAGGGCGCCTGGTACCGGTGCTGCGGCGGGACGGTCCGCAAGCTCTGGGACTGCTGCGCGCCATCACGACCGGCGGATCAACGGCGACGCCGCGCTGCATGGCTACTGCTACGACGGCCGCAAGGTCTTCTGCGTCACCTACTACCAGACCCACGTCCCATGCTGAGCGGAAGGGTCAGGACACCGAGCGGGATGGTGAATCGACCATGAGCGTCCTCGAGCTGAGCCTCGCCGTCGCCGCCGCTCCTGATCGGCCTCACCGGGGCCTGGTCGCCCTGCGGGTTCTCGATGGTGGAGACGATCGGGCTCGCCGGGGACGGTGGCAGGCGCTGGACCACGATCGCCGCCTGCGCCACCTTCGCTCCTGGGCGCTGTGCTCGGCGGGGTGGTCACGTTCGGGTCCCTGTCGGCGCTCGGCGAGGCGATGCACGGCGCCGGCGGCCGACTCGCCTATGCTGGTGGCGGCCGCAATAGCGGTCGCGGCCGCCGCCGCCGAGGCCCGCGGGATGCGGATCGTGCCGCAGATCCGCCGGCAGCTCCCGCAGGGGTGGCGCTGGACGATGCCGCTGCCGCTCGCGTCCGCGCTCTACGGGGTCCTGCTCGGGCTCGGGTTCACGACCTTCGTGCTCAGCTTCGGCGTCTGGGCGCTGGCGGGGATCAGCGTTGCCCTCGGCGATCCCAGCGCAGGCGTTCGTGATCGGCGCGGCGTTCGGGATCGGCCGGGCGATCCCGGTCGTGGCGGTCGCCCCGGTCGTGGACACGCGCGCTCGGGATCAGGTGCGTCGAGCTGATGGCCGAGCGGCCGGCGCTCTACCGGATCTTCCGGCTCGGGGACGCGCTCACCCTCGGCCTCGTCGCCGCGGCGCTGGCCACCAGCCACCGCGACGGCGGCGCGAACCGAGGTCGGGACACGGCGCGGACCCCTCGGCGACCGGCAAGGCGCTGGCCTTCCAGCGCCCGATCGCGCGCGGGGTTCTGCGGTTCCGGCGGCCAGATCCACGACCTGCCAGGGCGCGACCCGGCGGTCGGCGGACCGTACGCGGCGGTGATCTCCGGCGGCGACCAGATCCAGATCCTGAACCGCTACAACCGCGAACCGATCGGCTCGGTCCCCGCGCCGAACGCCCAGGCGCTGGCGATCTCGCGAGGCTGGCTCGCCTACCTGACGGTGGACGGCGGGCGCTATGCGCTCAGGGCGCGGCGGCTCAGGCACCCCGCCAATCCCGGCAAGGTGAGGGGCGTCGCCTCCGTGTCGCGGCCGGTCCAGATCGGTCACCCGAGCCTCGACGGCGGCCGGCGTCTTCTACGCGGTCTCGAAGCGCCGCGGAAACTCGATCAAGCGGCGCAACCTGCAGCTCGGGAAGGCGGGACACGGTGCTCCGGTCGCGAACCGCCGAGCTCCTGAATCCCTCCGTGCACGGCAAGCGCCTGCTCTACGTTCGCGTCGACCGTGCCCGCCAGAGCCCCCAGAAGACGACGCCGCCAAAGCTCCGCCAACGCCTGATGCTGAAGCGCCTGGGCGGTCACGGGCCGGGCCACAGGATCTACTCGCACGGCTCGGACCGGATGCTGTGGTCGACGGCGCTCTCGGGCAGGCGAGGCTTCGTCACCCTGCTCGGCCACGGCGGACCGAAGATCGTCTCGGTCCGCACCGCTCAGGCGAACGCGCTGCCGGCGCGCTACGGCGGCGCCAGGACCTGCGGCGGGATGTTTCCGACCCCGATCGCGCGGTAGAGCGTCGCGCTCGGCTTCGCGATCAGCCACGCGTCGCCCTGCTTGCGGAGGTAGATGAGGTCGTCCTCGACCGAGGGCTCGCGGTTGTCGGCGAATCGGGTCACCGTGGTCGCGGTGACCCGCGCGCCGCGGAGCCCTCGATCGGCGACCGCCGGGATGCGCGCGACCCGCGAGCTCTCGATAGACGGGAAAGCCGCGCGGGTCCCTGTATCCGATCGAGGCCGACAGCGAGCGGGCGCACGTGCCGCGATCGCGGGGGAAGTGGACCTCGGAAAGGGCGCCGGGGACGAACAGCTCACAGGCTCGCCCGCCGTCGCGCGCGTCGAGCGCCCCGACGTAGGCGCGAACGACCCGCGCGACCTGACGCTGGCCGGGGTCGAGGCGCGGCGCCGTGGACTCCCGCACGGCCTGGTGGACCTCACGGTGCGTACTCGCGTGATGGGTGGCCCGGTGGGTGGTCTGGTGGCGCCGTTCCGACGTCGTGGTGGTCGTCGTGTGGCGGGCGCCGGCGAGGCCGGCGACTCGCCCACGGGCTGGCCGCCGTTGTCGCTCTCGTCGTCGCCGGAGATCAGCAGCACCCCGGCCGCGGTGGCCAGGGCGGCGACCAGCAGAACACCAGCCGTTCGCGCGAACCTCCTCACCGACACCGTTATAGCGAGGAGGGGCCCAGGGCTCAGCTCACCTCGCGGAGCTCCCCGGTCTCGACGGCATAGACGAAGCCACGGACGCTGTCGGTGCGCGGGATGAACGGGCTGTCCTTGATGCGCTTGATCGAGTCGCGGACGTCCTGGTCGAGGTCATCGAACGAGCGCGCATCCCACTGGGGCCGCTGGCCCGTTTCCCCCTCGAGCTTGCCGGCGAACTCCTGATCGTTGAAGGTCAGCATTCCGCAGTCGGTGTGATGGATCAGCATGATCTCCTCGGTGCCGAGCAGGTGCTGGGAGATCGCCAGCGAGCGGATCTCATCGTCGGTGATCACGCCGCCGGCATTGCGGATCACGTGGGCATCGCCCAACTCGAGCCCCAGGATCGGATAGGGGTTGAGCCGGGCGTCCATGCACGCCACGATGGCGATCTTCCTTGCGGGAGGCAGCGGCAGGTCGCCCTTGTCGAAGCTCTGGGCGAAGCTCTCGTTGTTCTTCAGCAGGTCGTCGGTCGTGCTCACGTCTTCTCCTCCTCCGTCGATGATGGTCGCTTGGTACGTAGTTAAGCCGATCGGGTTTGTCGCCTTTGGGAAGGCGATCCGGCGGACTGGAGCACAGGCCACCGAACCCGCTTTCTCCGAGAATCCGGGCGGACGGTTCCGTCCAGGTCCGCTCATAGTCTCGGCACCAGCATGGCCTCCGCCGCTAACCTCGCGAACGTGACCCATCTGACGCCCGTGCCGGATCCCAAGCCGCCCCCGAAGCTGGCGGAGCGGATCGAGGCGCAGCCCTCGATCGCCGAGCTCGAGCGCTGGGCGACCGTGCTGCGTCTCGACTGCGTTCGGATGCTCGCGGTGGCGAAGTCAGGCCACCTCGACTCATCGCTCTCGGCGGCGGACGTCGTCGACCGCGCTCTACTACCGAGTGCTCCGTCACGATCCCGACAACCCCGAATGGCCGGCCCGCGACCGGTTCGTGCTCTGCAAGGGCCACGCGGCGCCGATCCAGTACTCGGCGCTCGCCCAGCACGGCTACTTCCCGCTCGAGGACCTGATGGGGCTGCGGCAGATCGGCGCCCAGCTCCAAGGGCATCCGGACATGCGCCGCACCGCCGGGGTCGAGGTCTCCACCGGCTCGCTCGGCCAGGGCCTGTCGATGTGCATCGGGATCTGCCTGGCGCTGCGCCTCGACGGCCTCGCCGACACCGCCCAGGTGTTCGGGGTGCTGTCCGACGGCGACTGCCAGGAGGGACAGACCTGGGAGGCGGCGACCTCCGCGGTTCACTTCGGCGTCCCCAACCTGACCGCGATCGTCGACTACAACCACCTGCAGACCGACGGCACCACCGAGGAGATCATGGACGTCGGCGACGTGCGGGCCAAGTTCGAGGCCTTCGGCTGGGACGCGATCGAGATCGACGGCCATGACATGCAGCAGGTCGTCGAGGCGCTGGAGCGCAGCCGCACGCTCCGAAAGCCCGCCGCGATCGTCGCTCAGACCAAGAAGGGCAAGGGGGTCTCCTCGATGGAGGGTCGCTTCGGCTTCCACGGCAAGCCGCCCAGCCAAGAGCAGGCCGCCGAGGCGCTGGAGGAGCTGATGGCGAGGCTCGACGAGCAGACCAAGGCCCTCAACGAAGAGCGGGCGTAGCCGATGCCTGCTCAGGCTGAGCCCAAGACCGAGCCGATCGCGACCCGCCACGCGTACGGCGACGCGCTCGCCGAGCTGGGCGAGCTGTCACGAGGACGTGGTCGCGCTCGATGCCGACCTCGCCGTCTCCACCCAGTCGATCAAGTTCGGCAAGCGCTTCCCCGAGCGCTTCTTCAACGTCGGCGCGGCCGAGGCGAACATGATGTCGATGGCCTGCGGCCTGGCGGCGACCGGCAAGGTGCCCTACTGCTCGACGTTCGCGATCTTCGCCGCCGGGCGCGCCTACGACCAGGTACGCCTGGGCATCGCTCACAACGAGCTCAAGATCCGCATCGGCGCCTCACACGGCGGCGTCTCGCTCGGCGAGGACGGCGCCTCGCATCAGATGATCGAGGACCTCGCCCTGATGCGGGCGATGCCACGGATGACCGTGGTCGTCCCCGCCGACTACAACCAGGCCTACCGGGCGACGCTCGAGTCGTACGAGCGCGACGAGCCGATGTACATGCGCTTTGGCCGCCCGGCGACGCCGATCGTCTACGAGGACATCCCCGAGAGCCTCGGCGGCGGCGTCGACGTGCTGCGCGAGGGCAAGGACATCTCGCTGATCGCCACCGGCCACATGGTCTGGCGGGCGATGGAGGCGGCCGAGTCGCTCGAGCATGAGGACGGGGTCGAGGCCGAGGTGCTCAACGTCTCGATCATCAAGCCCCTGCAGTCGGAGGCCGTCCTCGAGTCGCTTTCAAAGACCGGCGTCGCGGTCACCGCGGAGGAGCACCGCGTGGTCGGCGGCTTGGCCGATGCGGTTCGCCAGCTGGCCGCCGAGCAGCACCCGGTGCCGATCTTCGCGGTCGGCATGGGCGACGAGTTCGGCCTCTCGGGCACCGGCGAGGCCTGCATGGAGCACTTCGGCCTCACGGCCCGCGGGATCGCCGACCGCGCCCGCGAGGCGCTCGTTTTGAAGCCGATCGTCTCGCGCCCGCCGCTCTTCGGGCCCCAGTGGATCTGAGCCCTCGGCTCAGAACCGCCTCGTGCCCGGCTTGAGCACGACGGCCGTCAAGCCTGGGCACCGCTGGGAGGCGCTCATCACCGTCTTCGCTACCCTTCCGCGAACGCTCTGCCGGGCTCGACGGCTGCAGGGGGCCGGCGCAGGATTGCGGCGAGCGTCGAAGAAACAGGCTTGGCATGGCCTTGCTCAGAACACGCGCAAGACGGCGCGACGACGCCGTCCGGGACCAGCCGCCCCGCAGGGCGCGGCGTGGCGACGCGTCCCCTGACCGCACCGGGCCGCCGCCGCCGATCCTCGAGTTGCGCGACGCCACCGTTGTCTACCCCGGCGGCCACGTCGGCGTCGAGCGCGTCTCCTTCGCGCTCCGGCGGGGCGAGTTCGCGTTCGTCGTCGGGCCCACCGGCTGCGGCAAGTCGACGCTGATCAAGATGCTGATCCGCGAGGTGGAGCCGGCCAGCGGCGAGGTGCGGATCGCGGGCCGGGACATCAACCGCCTGCCGACCGGCCGCCTTCCCCATCTGCGCCGGCGCATCGGCACGGTGTTCCAGGACTTCAAGCTGCTTCCCAACCGCAGCGTGTACGACAACGTCGCCTACGCGCTTCAGGTGACCGGCGGCAGCCGGCGCGAGATCCGGCTCAAGGTCCCCGAGATCCTGCGCCTGGTCGGCCTGCAGGGCAAGGTCCACAACTACCCGGACCAGCTCTCGGGCGGGGAGCAGCAGCGCGTCTCGATCGCGCGAGCCTTCGTCAACCACCCGCCGCTGCTGCTCGCCGACGAGCCCACCGGGAACCTCGATCCCGAGACCTCGATCGGGATCATGCAGCTCCTGTACCGGATCAATCGCACCGGCACGACCGTGTTCGTCGCCACCCACGACCGCGAGATGGTGGACAAGATGCGCCGCAGGGTGCTGGCGCTGGACGAGGGAAGGCTGGTGCGCGACGAGGCCACCGCCGGCTACGCCGACGAGTCGACGAGCGAGTTCGCCCTCCGCGTGCGCGCCGAGATGGGAGTCGGCGAGGGCCACACGAACGGCGAGCCTGCCGAGCTGCTCGACGACGAGCCTGGCGAGCCCTATCGCCCCACGGCGGGGTCCTAGGGGGAGCCCAACGTGGGTCGGGTCTTCTTCTTCATCGCCGAGGCGTTCCGGGCTCTGCGCCGCAGCGCGGCGCCGAGCCTGGCCGCGATCGTCACCGTCGTGCTGACGACGCTCCTGCTCGGCGTGTTCATTCCCGGTGATCAAGGCGAGCTCGGCCACGAACGAGAACGTCCGTCAACAGCTCGCGCTCCGCGTCTTCCTCAATGCGGACGCGACCAAGAAGCAGGCACTCGCCGTGAAGAGGAAGATCGACGCGATTCCGCACGTCGAGCGCACCCAATACATCTCGAAGGGCGCCGGGCTCAAGGTCCTGCGCAAGGAGGTCGGGAACGGTCCGCTCAACCAGGGCCTCGGCCAGCTGAAGGGCAACCCGCTGCCTCCCTCGATCAACGTCTATCCGGACGACCCCGACAACCTCAACTCCATCCAGTCGGCGATCGTGCCGCCCGGGCCCAGCGGCAAGCCGCAGCCGATCAGCCCGGCGATCGACACGATCAGCAACTCGCAGCAGCTGGCGCACAAGATTCGCACCGTGACCAATGCGGTGAAGATCATCCTCTCGGTGATCGCGGTCCTGCTCCTGGTCGTGTCGCTGATGCTGGTCGCGAACACGATCCGGCTGTCGATCTACGCACGGCGCCGCGAGATCGAGGTGATGAAGCTCGTCGGCGCGACGAACTGGTTCATCCGCTGGCCCTTCGTGCTCGAGGGGCTGATCGTCGGGCTCGCGGGCGCCGGGCTCGCCGTCGGCATACTCTTGGTCGGGAAGTTGACCATCATCGACCCGCTTTCGCAGAACTTCGTGCTCATCGACAACTTCTCGACCATCGGCTTCGTGCCGCTGATCGCCACCCTGATGGCCTGCGGCCGTTGTCGTCTCCGCACTCGGCAGCGGCGTGACGCTGCGTCGCTTCCTCCGCGTTTGAGCGCAGGATCGGACCCGCGCCGGTGAAGGGCGGGCCGCAGGCTCAGCGTCGCCGCGGCTTCATCATGGCGTTTGGCGCCGGCGCGGTGGCGGCGCTCGGCGTGGCGGCGCTGATCGCCGCGATCACGGGGGACCTCGGCAGCTCCGACCTCACCTCCGAGGCAAGCCAGGTGATCCGCGACGACTACTTCAAGCCGGTGCGAGAGCTCAGAGCTCGACAACGCGTCGGTCGACGGAATCGTCCGCGAGCTGCGAAAGCGCTACGACGACCACTTCTCGCACTACCTGGACCCTCACCAGCTGCAGGAGTTCGAGTCGGCGACCTCGGGCCGTTTCTCTGGCGTCGGCCTGACCGTCACCGGCGTGAGGCGCGGGCTGCGGGTGGCGAGCGTCCTGCCGCGCACGCCGGCCCAGCGTGCCCGGATCAAGGAGGGCGATCTGATCACCGCGGTGGACGGGCGCTCGCTCGCGGGTGTCCCCGCCGACGTGGCCACGGCGCGGATCAAGGGACCGCCCGGAACGACGGTGGAGCTGCGGGTGGTCTCCGGTTCCGGCGGCGGGGCCCGCAACGTCAAACTCAAACGCGCCTCGGTGGCGGTCCCGGTGGCGGTGGGAGAGATCAAGCGAGCTGGCACCAGCAAGGTCGCCTATGTCCGGTACGCCGACCTTCAGCGAGGGGGCGCACGGAGAGCTGGCGTCGACGATCGAGCGTCTTGACCGTCAGGGCGCGCAGGGGCTGGTGCTCGATCTGCGGGGTAACGGCGGCGGGCTGCTCAACGAGGGCGTGCTGTCGGCGAGCCTCTTCCTCGCCAAGGGCCAGTTGGTCGTCTCGACCGACAGCCGCACGATGGGCCATCACGACTACGACGCCGTCGGCGACCCGCTACCGCACCACCCGACCGTGGTCCTGATCAACCACGACACCGCCTCGGCCGCCGAGATCCTCGCCTCGGCGCTCGGGGACCATCACCTGGCGACGATCGTCGGCACGCGCTCGTTCGGCAAGGGCACCTTCCAGGAGGTGATCCACCTGGGCGCGGGCGGGGCGCTGGACCTCACCGTGGGTCAGTACTTCACGGCGAACGGAACCTCGCTCACCGGCAAGGGGATCCAACCCGACGTCACGGCCGTGGACGATCCGAAGACGCCGCAGGACGAGGCGCTGCGCAAGGCGCTCGCGGTGCTCGCCGAGAAGATGGCCGTCGAGAACAGGTGAGCAGTGCCTCGCCGAGGCGGCGGGGCGCTCGGGCGTCGGGTCGCGACCGTGGAGCGGCGCGGTCGCTTCAAGCTGGCCGAGCCGCTGTTCGAGCGCGGGCCGCGGGTGGCCCTCGCTCGAGGCTCGATCGACCTGGGGCCCGGCGAGATCGGGCTGGTCGACTTCGGCCCGGGCGGCGCACGCGCCCTGCGTGCGCTCGGCTCGGCCGAGAGCGCGCGCGACGTGGTCGCCGCGCTGTTTTGGGACCGCGGGCTGGATCGAGGCTTCACGGCCGGGCTCGAGTCGGAGGCTGACGATGCCGCCGTGGCGGCGCGCGATGCTCCCCTGGCGCGCCGCGAGCTCGCTCACCTCGCCACGTTCACCGTCGACCCGGCGACGGCTCGCGACTTCGACGACGCCGTCTCGGCCGAGACCGAGGGGGACGGCATACGGCTCTGGATCCACATCGCCGACGTCGCGGCCCATGTGCGGCCCGGTGGCGGGCTCGACTCCGAGGCGCTTTCGCGCGGCACGAGCACCTACGTGCCAGGGTCGGTCGAGCCGATGCTCCCCGAGGCGCTGAGCGACGGCGCCTGCAGCCTGGCCCCGGGGGTGGACCGGCTCGCGGTGACCGCCGAGATCGTCCTCGACGGGAACGGCGAGCCTCGGTCGGCGAGCTTCTACAGAAGCCGCATCCGCTCCGATGCCCGCCTGGACTACGACCAGCTGGATCAGTTCTTCGACGGCCGCGCCCAGCCGCCGCCGCAGGTCGCAGTCCCGCTGGGCCTGGCCCGCCGCGCGGCCGCCGCGCTCGCCGCCCGCCGGCCCGTGGGGTCGCTGGAGATCGAGTCGTTCGAGCCGGAGTTCAGCTTCGACGCCGACGGTAACGTGACGGGCGCCCGCTCGGTCCCCCAGACGGAGGCCCACAGGTTGATCGAGCACCTGATGATCCTCACCAACGAGCGGGTTGCCCAGCTCTGCGAGCAGCGCCGCGTCCCAACCCTGTATCGGGTCCACGAGCAGCCCGAGCCCCAGCGGATCGCCTTCCTCGTCGAGCAGCTCGCCGCCCTGGACGTGCCGACGCCGCCGCTGCCCGAGCGGCTGTCCCCGAGCCAGGCCGGCGAGCTCGCGGGCGAGATCAGCCGCGCCGTGGCCCGCGAGGCGGCGCGGCGCGGGCACGGCCGGGACGCGTATACATCTCTCGTGCTCCGCTCCTTGAAGCAGGCCTACTACTCAGAGCGCAATCTCGGCCACGCCGGGCTGGGCAGCTTCGCCTACGCACACTTCACGTCGCCGATCCGTCGTTACCCCGACCTCGTCGCTCACCGCTCGCTCCTGTCCGCGGTCGGCGCGGGAGAGGACGAGCCCGACCCCCGGGCGGTGAGCGATGCCGGCTGGCGCTGCTCCGAGCGCGAGCGCGAGGCCACGGCGATCGAGCGTTACGCCGATCGCGTCTGCGCGTCCTTCCTGCTCGGCCGGGAGCTGTTCGAGTCGGGCTGGAAGCGCAGCTTCGAAGGCGAGATCTCCGGTGTGATCCGCGCGGGCGCGTTCGTGCGCTTCGGCGGCGAGCTCGGGGACGCCTACGAGGGACTGCTGCCCGTCAGGATGTTGCGAGAGGAGCGGTTCGACCTGAACCAAACGGAGACCGCCCTGGTGGGGCAGCGGAGCGGCCGCGCGCTGCGACTCGGCGACCCGATCACCGTGCGTGTGGATTCGGTCGACGCTCCGCGCGGACGCGTGGACCTCGTGCCGGGAGAGGGGGGCGAGGATGGCTAAGGGCAAGCGGGGTGCGCGCAAGCCCGCGTCCGGCGACGTCGCCACCAACCGCCGGGCCGGGCACAAGTTCGAGCTGCTCGACCGGTTCGAGTGCGGGATCGAGTTGCTGGGCACCGAGGTCAAGGCATTGCGGGAGGGCAAGGCGCAGCTCGGCGACGCCTATGCCGTGATCGAGCGCGGCGAGGTGTGGCTGCGCAACGCCCACATCCCGCCCTACGCTCCGGCCGCAAGCGCAAACCACGATCCCGAGCGGCCCCGCAGGCTGCTGCTTCACCGTCATGAGATCGAGCGCCTCGTGGGTCGCAGCCAGCGGCGCGGCCTGACCCTGATCCCCACCAGGATGTACTTCAAGGGCCCGTGGGCGAAGGTGGAGTTGGCCCTGGCTCGAGGCAAGCAGCAGCATGACCGTCGGCACCAGATCCGCGACCGTGATCTCCAGCGCGAGGTGGAGCGTGAGCACCGCCGCCGGCTTCGTTGACCACATGCAGGCCTTTCGCATGCGAGGATTAGGGTGATGCGTTCGTTCAAGCTCAGTCGCAAGGAAGGCGACGACGCGAAGGAGCAGGGCTCGGACCCGCAGCAGCCCGCGCCTGAGAGCTCGACCGCGTCCACGCCCCCTCCTTCCACGGGCGGATCTTCGGCCACGCCCGAGGCGCCCGCGTCGGGCCCTGCGCAACCTGCGCCCGCCAAGCCCGAGACTCGGCGCGAGCGCCGCAAGCGCGAACGCGAAGAGCGCCGGCGCCGCGACGAGGAGGAGAAGCGCCGCAAGCTCGCCGAGCGCGAGCAGGCGAAGACCGAGCGCCAGAAGCTGAAGGAGGAGCAGCGCCAGGCCCAGGAGGCCGAGCGTCGGGCGAAGAAGGAGGCGGGCCAGACCCCCAAGCCGCCAAGCGCCACCCCGCAAACGCCCGCGGCCGCACCGGCACCCAAGCCGGTCGAGACACCGACCGAAAAAGAGCCGCGCTCCGCTCGCCGCCGGCGCCAACGCCATGAGAAGCGTGCCGCCCGGACCGAGGAGCGCGAGCGCGCAAAGCAGGAGCGCGCGAGGGTGCTCGAGGAGCGACGCAAGGCGCGCGAGGAGCAGCGGCGCACCCAACAGGAGGGGCGCCGCGCAAAGCGGGAGGCTCGCAAGGGGGACGGCAAGGAGCCCGCAGCCGAGCCGCCGCCGGCCCAAGCGCCGCCGACCGCGCCAGAGGTCGCCGAGCCAGCCCTGGCTGGGACCCAGGTCTTGGGGCTGACGCCGGCCGAACCGCCCGCGGCCGAACCCCGGCCGAACCGTCCGCGGCCGAATTCGCGCCCGAACCCCCGTCCGAACCGCCCGCGCCCGAGCCCCCGGCCGTTGAGTCGAAGCCGCAGGAGGTCGCTCCCGCGGAGACGCAGGAGCCCGCGCAGGCCGCGGGAGCCGAGGCGCTGCCAGCCGACGAGGAGCGCGCGGTCCGCGATGCGGCTGAACGGGCGGCGCTGGCTCGCCTGGAGGAGGCCGAGCATGGGCGCGACGAGAGTGCGGCGGCGGACGAGGAGGAGCGAATCACCGCTGAGGCAGAGCGGCGGATCCGTGATGCCGAGGAACGGCAGCGAGCGGCGGAGGAACGTGTCGAGAGGGCGGGGGCGGAAGCCGAGGAGCGCGCCCGCAAGGCTGACGAGGCCGCGAAGCGCCTGGAGGCGGTCGAGGCGCAAGCTGCCGCTGTGGAGCAGCGCGAGGCTGACCGCGACGCGCTCTTGGCCGAGCCAGGCGGGGCCGAGGACAACCTCCTCACGGAGGAGGAGCTGGCCCGCCAGCTGCAACTGACCGAGTCGCGACTCGCGGACGAGCAGCACCGCACCGCCGACGCGCTCGAGCGCGCCGCCAAGCGGCTCGAGGAGGTCGAGGCGCGCGCCAGCGAGGCCGAGTCCCGGGCGGTGCGGGCCGAGCGACTCGCGAAGCTGAAGGCCGAGGAGATCGAGCGTGAGCGGCGCCTGCAGGAGATGCTTGATCGGATCGCTGAGGCCGAGGAGCGTGCCTCCGAGGCCGAGCAGCGCGCTCGCGAGACGGTCAACAGGATCGCCGAGCTGGGCCCGCAGGCCGCCGCTACCCGGGCTCCCGCTCGAGCCGGCCCCGCCTGCGCCCGAGCCGCCTGCGCCCGAGCCGCCTCCCCCAACCCCGAGTCCCATCCCGCGCCACCGCCGCCTCCACCTGCGCCTCCCGGGCCACAGCGAACCCCGCCACCGCCGCAGCCCCCGTCGGCGGAGACGGTTGAGGCCAACGATCCCGCGGCGCCAGCCGAGCCGCAGAAGCCCGACCCGGTCGTCGAGCTGGCCGACCCGCCAGCCGACCCGCCGGCCGAACCGCCGGCCGATCCGCCAGCCAACCCGTCGGCCGCGTCGCCGGCCGAGCCTTCCGCCGACCTCCCTCCGCCGACCTGGGCCCCGCCTTCCCCCGTACCATCCTCGGCGCCCGCCGGCGACAAGCTCAACCTCAACCAGGCCACCTACGACCAGCTGCGCCGCCTGAAGCTGTCGGTCACGCAGACGGGCCGGGTGCTTGCCTACCGCGATCGCTTGGGCGGCTTCAAGTCGCTTGACGAGCTGGACGAGATCGTCGGCTTCCCGCGCGACGTCCTCGTCGAGCTGAAGCAGAAGCTGACGCTCTGAGCACGGCTCAGAGCCCGTAGCTCTCCATCAGCTTGAGCCAAACCTCGCTGCGCGTGGGGAACGCGGGCACCGCGTGCCAGAGGCGCTCCAGCGGCACCTCGCCGGCGACCGCGATGGTCGCGGCGTGCAGGAAGTCGGCCGTCTCGGGCCCGACGAAGGTCGCGCCGACCAGCACCCGCCGCTCCTCGTCGACCACGATCCTGGTCGTCCCCGGCATGTTGCGCCCGTGGAAGCTCGCCCCGGCGGTGGCCGAGGTCTCGACGTCGACGGCCCGGGCGTCGATCCCCGCCTCGAGAGCCCCGGCCAGCGTGTAGCCGACCGCGGCGACCTCGGGGTCGGTGAAGGTGACCCGCGGAGAGCCTTGCTTGTCGGCCGTCGCGGCGACCTCCTTGCCCAGGATGTTGTCGCCGGCGATCCGTCCCTGGTACTTCCCCATGTGGGTGAGGAGCGCTCTGCCGTTCACGTCGCCGATCGCGTACAGCCAGTCGCAGCCACCGACCCGGAGCCGGTCGTCCACCTCGAGCCAGCGCTCGACGTGGACGCCGACCGTCTCGAGGCCGATGCCCTGGGTGCGGGCGCAGCGGCCGATCGCCACCACCAGCTGCTCGCCGCTCAGGTTGTCGCCCCCCTCCAGCTCCACCGTCACTTCGCCGCTCTCGCCGCGGACGGCCGAGGCCTTGGCGCCGGCCCGCACGTCCACGCCCGCCTCGCGCAGGGCGTCGCTCACCTGCTCGCCGGCGAACGGCTCCTCGTTCGGAAGCAGGCGGTCCATCGCCTCGATCACAGCGACCTGGGCCCCGAGGCTTCGCCAGGCCTGGGCCATCTCGGCGCCGACTGGGCCGCCCCCCAGCACCACGAGGCTTCTCGGGACCCGCTTCGACGTCGTCGCATCGCGGTTGTCCCATGGCCTCGCGTCGGCGAGCCCGTCGATCGGAGGAATCGTCGCCCCCGATCCGGTGGCGATGACGACGGCCCTGCGAGCCGCCAGGGTGTGGTCGCCGACCTTCACGCGCCGCTCGCCGTCCAGTGCCCCATGCCCGCGGAACAGCTCGATGCCCCGCTCCTCCAGCCAGGGAAGCTGCACCGAGTCGTCGAGGTCGTGGATCACCTCGTCACGGCGGGCGAGCGCCGCTTCGGGGTCCAGCCTCCCCGTGACCGCCTCCGCGGCGCCGGGAACTCGTCGCACCTCGGCTAGCGCCTCGGCCGGGCGCAGCAGGGCCTTCGACGGCATGCACGCGTAGTACGAGCACTCGCCGCCGACGAGGTGGCCCTCGACGATCGCGACCTCGAGCCCGCCCGCGGCAAGTCGACCGGCGCAGACCTCCCCTGGAGGGCCCGCGCCGATCACTACGACGTCGAATTCGCGTTCGCTCATTCGCTTCTCCTAGTGTTGGGTTACGGCTCGGATGTCAGCTCCTTCGGCTTCACGAAGGCCACCAGCTCGGCCCTTCCAGGTCCGAGCTCGCTCCAGTCGCCGGCGAACAGCAGGGTCGCCAAAGCCGCCGTGGGGAACTTCGCCCTCACCCGGGCGAGGTCGAGCCCATCGCCGGCCAGGTCGAGGGCGAGCTCTTGGATCGCCGGCTGGTGACCGACCAGCATCACCGACTCCACGTCGGGCGGCACCTCCCGCAGCCGTTGAAGGAGACCCTCGCTCGACGCTGTGTACAGCCCGTCCTCGACGCTGACGGCGGTCCCGCCCCGCGCGGGCATGACCCGTTCCAGGGTCTCGCGCGTTCGCCTCGCCGACGAGCACAGCACGAGTGACGGCTCGATGCGCTCCCGCCGCAGGTGCTCTCCGATCAGCTTCGACGCTCGCCGCCCCCGCGGGGCCAGGGGCCGCTCGTGATCGTCGAGGCCGGGGTCATCCCAGCTCGACTTCGCGTGCCGCAGGAGGAAGAGGCGCTTCACCGGGATCTAAGGGTGACCGATGTCCCCCGTACCCGTCCGAGGGGCGTTACCCGCTCGTGATTCCCCGCGACAGGAACGTCTCCGCCACCCCGACCGCGAGCAGCGCCGCCAGCCCCAGATAGGTGGCGGCGACGAGCGCCCGGGTGCGGGTGGGGATCGCGTGGTAGGCGCGGCCCTCCGGCGTGTTCCGAAGCTTCCAGCGCCGCCAGCTCTCCATGCCGCCGAACACCAGCACCAGGAACAGGATCGGGTTCGGGAAGAAGAAGGCGAGCGCGGCCAGCGCGGCGAGGCCGACCAGCCAGATCCAGGGGCTCAGCGCGGCCATCGCGCGTCCCCCGTCGAGGGGAAGCACCGGGAGCAGGTTCAGCAGGTTGATGAAGAAGCCGATGTAGGCGAGAGCTCGCCAGAAGTCGCTTCCGGTGGCCAGCCAGATGCCCAGCGGCACGAGCGTCGCGATGGTTCCCAGCACCGGGCCCGCGAGCCCAACCCGCGCCTCGGCGGCGGCGTCGCGCCCCATCGACTTGGCGGCGATCACGGCGCCGAGGAAGGGGATGAACATCGGCGCCGAGGCCTTCACACCCTCCCGGCGCAGCTGGATCACGTGCCCGAGCTCGTGCAGGAAGAGCAGGGCGACGAAGCCGGCCGCGAACGGAAAGCCCCAGATCAGCGCGTAGGCGGCGATCGAGACGAGGGCAGAGCCGAACGTCGTCAAGAGCTTCAGCTTCGGCAGGAGCAGGATCAGGGCCTTCGCCTGCGTCCCGAGCTTGGCGAGCAGGAGGCCCAGCGCGGCGATCGCTCCGCCAATCCGTTTCAGCGGGCCCGGTCGCTCGGGACGCCCCGACCCGGGTTGGATCGGCTCGTAGCCCAGGCTCTCGGTTGCGATGTCCGGCATCAGGCGTCCATTCTCCGATACTTCAGTAAATGTAGCGTGAGCGGTAGAATCGTCATACGACATAGCACGGGGACGACAGGCTTCGATCTGGTCGATCCGTGCGAACGGTTGCAGGTCGAGGTTCCCGGAGGCCTCGTTAAACACCGGGACCAACCAATACGTGCGGACCATGAGTTCGCCCTCGCCACTTAGCTCAAACTAAGTAGGTGAGAGTCGGCCCTCCCTCGGCCCGTGGGGAGGGGCCCCGGCTTCAGAAACGGGCTCGCCCGAAGCGGCTCGTCCTCGCCGCCAGGGGACTTCTCAGGGGACTGGTCTTCCGGACTCACCCGCCGGCGCGGACCCGGAAGGCGAGACAAAGCGCCGGCTATGCCTGTAGAAGCCTTCGCATTGAAACCAGGGACGCGGGTTCGATTCCCGCCGTCTCCATCATCAGCGGACGTGGAAGACGTGGCCGCAGTGCTCACAGACTTCGGCCTCTAGGGGGCTCCGCTCGCCGCAGCGAGAGCACTTCTTGCGGCGGCTCGGCACCCAGAGGAAGCGCCCAATGAGGACGACGGCGACCACGACAACCACGACGATGATCGCGATCGTCATCCGAGCTTCGCCTCGGTCGGCTTCACACCGGGCACCGAACGGACGATAGCGGCGCGGAATGACGCGTCGCCCGCGGGATGCCGATCCCGGGTCATTCGTGCGCTACGCGGCGAGCCACCCGGTGGGGGGCGGGGATCAGGGCCGCGCCGGCGATGACGAGGACGAACGCGATCATCCGCCCGGTGATCGCCACCGGCCCCGTCCCGATCGGATCGCGGAAGACCAGGATGCCGCCGATGATCGCGGTGAGATTGGCCGCGACCGTGGTCAGCGCGATGACCTCGACGCCTGGGCCGATCTGCAGGCTGCGGGCCGAGGCATAGAAGGCGACCACCGAGGCGGCCAGGGCGGCGAATGTCCACGGGCTGATCAGCTCGAGCACCCCGTCCTGGACGGCGTGGGTGAGGAACTTGAGCGCGATGTCGGAAACGCCGAACAGCGCGCCGGCGGCGGCGCCCAGGACCAGGCCTTGGCTCGCGCGCAGGATGCCGTGGTAGCTGGAGGCGACGGCGAGCCCGGTGGCGAGGACAAAGACGGTGCATTCCACGGCGATCAACGCGGCCAGCGCGTAACCCGGAGCCGCGTCGCCTCGCGGCCCAAGGGTGAGCGCGATGAGCGCCAGCCCGACGGTCGTGATGATCACGCCGGTCCACTGGCGACGTCCGAGGGCGAAGCCGAAGAAGCGCTCGGCGATCACGGCGAGGAAGACCAGCCCGGCCGACAGCACGGCCTGTACGACCGACAGCGGCGCGAGCGCGAGGGCGCCGACGTGAAGCGCCCATGCGCCTACGGCCACCACCCAGCCCAGCGCGAACAACCTGGAGCCGAAGAGGTCGGCGGCGCTTCGCAGCGGGTGCCTGACGCGCACCGACGGTGCCAAGGCCGCGCCGCGCTGCTTGAGCAGAAAGGCGACGTTCGTCGCGAATGCGGAGGCGAAGGCGAGCCCCAGTCCGAGAATCACGCCGGGCAATTGTGCCCGCGGCGAGGACTCAGCGCCCGCCGACGCCTCGCTCACCCGGCCGTGGTACCGTCGCTCGCCAGCAGAGCGCGGGGAAACTACGGAGCAAAGGGGGAGTCCTTGAGACTGAAGCTGCTACTCAGTGTCGTTGCCTTGGCCATCTGTGGTGCGGTCGTCCTGACCGGCATCGCGCAGGCGCGCCATGCGGCGAGGACGAAAGTCACCATCGAGGTGCAGAACGGAGATTTCTCCGGCAAGGTGAAGAGCAAGAGGCTGCACAAGTGCGCGGACAACCGGAAGGTCGTGCTGTACAAGCAGTCGGGCCATCACCAGCGGCCGAGCAGTGACCAGAAGATCGCCTCCGACACCTCGGAGCTGGACGGCAACCACGGTGAGTGGTCGACTGGAAACACGGGCCTGTCCGGCGGCAAGTACTACGCTCGCGCCGGGAGGGTTCCCGGCTGCAAGCCGGACTCGAGCGAGACGGTCCACTCGGATCGTTAGGCGCTGGCGGCTCGGGCGGCGCGGAGGGCTTCGGCCCGCCGCGCCGGGCCGCCCGGCACGACGGTGACGTGACTGACGCGCTGCCAGGCAAAGCGCGATAATCGGGGCGTGGATACGCCGGTTCGACAACCGTCCCACTGAGTCCACCGCGATGTCTGGCTTGGCCCATACTGGAACGCCGCTCGAGGTTCCGGCCTGGGTCCATCTCGTCCTGTGGCCCGCGGTGATCGTCTGGGCCGTGACTCTGCGGTCGGCACGCCGGGGCCATCGGCTGCTGGGCTCGGCACGGCTTGGATTCGGGCTCTCGTTTCTGTGCTTCCTCGTCGACGGGGCGACCCTGGCCGTCGCCATCTCCTGGCCCACCCCGGCCGCGAACTCGTTCGTGTTCGCCATGCTCTGGCTGGCCTTCCTGTTCAGCGTCTCCGCCTACCTCGTCCTCCGCGCCCCGGACGGCGGCGACGACGGGGGCTCGGAGGCCGACACTCCGGAGCCGCCTTGGTGGCCGGACTTCGAACGCCAGTTCCGCGACTACACCCGCGGCCGGCCCAGGACGCCGGCGCGCAACCCGCGCGCTCCGGTCCGCACGCCGTAGGCGATCGTTGCCGCCGCCGTGGCGCGGCGCCACCGATGGCGACGGCTCAGTGCGTGATGCGGACCAGCTGAATCTGCTCGTGGTTGCCGGCCACCGTCTGCTCCTTGATGTCGCCGACACCGGCGACGTAATACTTGTGCTCGTGGACACCGGGGTCCAGCTTCGGGGCCGTCTCGTCCGTCAGCAGGGTGTCCTTGTAGGAGCCGAACGGCACCTTGACGTGACCGCCGCTCCCCAGGACCCGGGCTTGGTCGAGGGCATAGCCGGGGTAGTACTCCTGGCGGTACTCCTCGCCCGGCTGGGGGTCGCCGGGCATGATGATCCCGGGCTGCGCGCCATCGACTCCGCCCTCCCAGGAATCGCTCACCTTCACGAACTTGCCGTGCCGTAGCTCGCGCGAGTCCTCGCCCATGTACCAGACGTTTCCGTCCTTGTCCTGGGCGTACCAGTCGAACGTCTTCTCGATCGGCTTGCCCCGAGAGGAAACCGTGTCGCGCACGACGGTGGCGTCGACGCCCATGATCTTCTTCGTCTGGTGCGTGACGATCTCGTCGTCGGTTTGCGGCGTCGTCCCGTCCTCGGCGACTCCCTCGTAGTGGAAGCCCGTTCCCGGCTTGAGGGGGAAGTAGCGGTTGTCGATCGCGGCGACGAAGTTCGCCGGGTCGATCGATGGGGCGTACTTGCCCTGGACGGGCGCCAGCTCCGAGGGCGACGTCACCGCCGCGCTCGTCGATGACGAGCTGCCGCCGTCCGAAGAGCCGCAGCCGGCGGCGATCACCGCCAGGACGGCTGCCGTCGCGGTCAAGCGCTCGATCAACTGCGATCTCCTCCTCGGTCGGCTGGGCATCGTCCACGGAACGCTTGCGAACGCGGATGAAAGGGTCGTGAAAGCGAGCTGTCATCTTTCTTTCATCTTGCGGCGCCACGCTCCCGTGGGATGAGGCAATGCGCGTCCTGATCGTTGAAGACCACCTGAAGATGGCCAGCCTGATCAGGCGCGGCCTTCGGAAGGAGGGCATGGCCGCCGACGTCGCGGGCAACGGCGAAGACGCCCTCGGGCGGGCCCAGGCCACCGAGTACGACGCGATCATCCTCGACCTGATGCTCCCGGGGATCGACGGCTTCGAGGTCTGCCGCCGTCTGCGGGAAGCGGGTGTCTGGACTCCGATCCTCATGCTCACCGCGCGCGACTCGGTTCGGGACCGTGTCGCGGGACTCGATGGCGGCGCCGACGATTACCTGACCAAGCCGTTCTCCTATGCCGAGCTCCTGGCTCGCCTGCGCGCTCTGGTGCGGCGGGGCCCGATCGAGCGGCCGGCCGAGCTTCGGATCGGCGACCTGCGCCTCGATCCGGCGCGGCGACAGGTCTGGCGCGGTGAGGCCGAGATCGGCCTGTCGCCGAAGGAGTTCTCGATCCTCGAGACCTTCATGCGCCGGCCGGGCGAGGTCCTGTCCAGGTTCCAGCTCCTCGAGCACGCATGGGACTACGACTACGAGAACCGCTCCAACATCGTCGATTCCTACATCCGGCTCCTGCGTCGCAAGATCGACCGGCCCTTTGGGGTCCAGACGATCGAGACGGTGCGCGGCGTCGGCTACCGCCTCAAGGAGGAGGGGACGGGCTGAATCGGCTGCCGATCAGGCTGCGGGTCACCCTGGTCTTCGCGGGGATCATGGTCGTGGTGCTGGCCGGGATCGGGCTGTTCCTCCGGCTTCGGCTGGAGGCGAACCTCGACCAGTCGACCGACCGGGATCTCTCCTCGCGCGCCGGTGACCTCATCTCAGTGATCAAAGCCGGCGAGTTCCGGCTGGGTGAGCCGGTCAAAAGCGTCCTCTCGGCGCAGGGCGCGAGCTTTGCCCAGGTGTTGACATGGCGGGGTGGGCTGTTCGAGCCTCAGGTCCAGCGAAGGAAGACCGGCCGACCCGTCCTCAACCGGGCCGAGATCGATCGGGCGCGGCGAGGGCCGGTCTTCGTGGAGCGCACCGGCGCTCAGACGCGCGACGACGATCCGGTTCGCCTGCTGGCCACCCCGATCGGGTTCGAGCGGCACCGGCTGATCGTCGTGGTCGGAGCATCGGTCGCCGCTCGCGACGCCGCCCTGCAGAGCCTGTCGACGCTGCTGCTCATCGGCGGGCCCGTGGTGCTGCTGTTGGCGTCGCTGGCGGCATACGGCACCGTGAGGGCGGCGCTTCGCCCGGTGGACGCGATGCGCCGGCGCGCCGCCGACATCTCGGCCGCCGAAGCCGACCAGCGCCTCCCGCTTCCGCCGGCCTCCGACGAGCTTCGCCGGCTGGGCGAGACCCTGAATCGAATGCTCGATCGGCTCCAGGCGGCCGTGGAGCGCGAGCGAGCGTTCGTCGACGATGCCAGTCACGAGCTGCGCACCCCGCTGGCTCTGCACAGGACGGAGCTCGAGCTGGCCCTGCGGTACGGAGAGAGCCCGGAGGAGCTGCGGGGCGCGATCGCCTCGGCGATCGAGGAGGCCGATCGTCTCTCGCAGCTGGCCGAGGATCTCCTGACCCTGGCTCGCTCCGACAAGGGCAGGCTGTCGATCGAGGCCCAGCCAGTCGAGGTGCGCGACGTGTTCGCCGCGGTTCGGAGCCGTCTCGGCGGCCCCGCCCGGGAGGCGGGTCGATCGCTCGTCGTCGACGATCCCGACGGCCTGACCGTCGAGGCCGATCCTGCCCGTGTGGAGCAGGCACTCGCCAATCTGGTCGAGAACGGGCTGCGCCACGGGAACGGTGAGATCCGCCTGTGGGCCCGCGCGAGGGACGATGGGGTCGAGCTTCATGTGAGCGACGCCGGTCCGGGCTTCCCGCCGGAGTTCCTTCCGCATGCGTTCGAGCGCTTCAGGCGCGCCGATCCCGCGAGGTCGGAGAGCGGAGCCGGGCTTGGCCTTGCGATCGTCGATGCGATCGCCCAGGCCCACAGCGGTCAGGCGGCGGCACGAAACACGCCCGATGGCGGCGCGGACGTCTGGATTGAGCTGGGTCGGGCGGGTTGATCGCCTGGTTTGCGCTCAGCCGGGCGATGAATCGATCTTCGCCAGGGCCTCGTCCAGCGAGTCGACCACCGGGAATGCCCGCTCCAGCTCGAACAGCGACAGCGTGAGCCGCAGCGGCTGCTCGCGCGTCACGTAGAGGGAGAGGCTCTGTCCGCGCGAGCGCAGCCGCTCCGAGAGGTCGAGGAGCATCTGGATGCCGGCGCTGTCGAGGTAGCGGGTCCGCGACAGATCCAGGACCAGCCCCATGTGGTGGTTGGTGAGCAGGCGAGAGATGTCGTCGCGCACGCCGGCCGCGTTGGCGGCATCGACGTCGCCCACGATCCTGACGATCACGCTCGTGCCCTTGGGCTCGTGCTCCACCCGGGCGACTTCGTGGCCGTTCAAGTCTCGCTTCCCCTGCCGAGCGTGCGTTCCATGCGGACCGTGGTCCCCCCCTGCGATCGTTCGACGTCCACGCGGTCCATGAAGTAGTTCATCAAAGTGAAGCCTCTGCCGCGGTTTCGGCCACGGGGAGCGCGCCACTGGCCGTGGTCGTTCACGACCAGGATGATGCGAGGGCCTTCCCTCCGCGCCTCGACCTCGATCGACCCGGCTTCCGATGGCGCGTAGGCGTGCTCGGAGGCGTTGGCGCAGGCCTCGTTGCAGGCGGCGACGATTGGCCACCCGTCGCTCTGGTCGATCCGTTGATCCGCCAGCCAAGCCTCGACAGCGCGGCGGATCGGCGCGAGGGCCGAGGGATGCGCCCGCGTCGTCAGCTCGAATGGCTCGTCTGTGGTCCGGTCAACGCGCATCAGCAGCAGTGCTACATCGTCCTCGGAGCCCGTTGGGGTCAGCGCATGAAGGACGAAATCTAAGCACGGCTCCGGCTCGACTGGCCCCGCTCGCAGCGCCCGCTTCAGCCTGTCGAGCCCCGGCTTGATGCCATCCCCGCGCCTCTCGACCAAACCGTCCGTGTACATGAGGACCAGGCTCCCGGGCTCGATCTGGACGGTCGTGGTCGGGCATGGTCCCTGGCTTACCCCGATCGGCAGCGAGCCCTCGATGGCGAGCTCGGTGACCTCGCCATTCGGGTGCCGCAGGAGCGGTGGTGGATGTCCTGCCCGGACACACTCGGCTTGGCGCTTCCGCAGGTCGAACGAGAGGTAGACCAGGGTTGCCATCTCGGAGCTCTCGAACGTTCGCGCCAGCCGATTCAGTCGTCCCACGGCCTCCTGCGGCTCGCAGCCATCGAGGACATAAGCGCGCAAGGCGTTTCGCAGCTGGCCCATGACCGACGCGGCGCGCATGCCGCGCCCGGCCACATCGCCGACGACGAGGTTGAGCCGTCCGTCGGCGAGGTCGATCGTGTCGTACCAATCGCCGCCGACGGCGGCGCCCACGCCGGCCGGGAGATAGCGGGCGGCCAGCCGAAGGCCCCGGAGGCGAGGCAGGTCGTCCGGGAGGAGGCTGCGCTGCAGCGTGACGGCTGCCTGGTGCTCTCGGCCGTAGAGCATTGCGTTCTCAACCGCCAGCGCGGCCCGGCGCGCCAGGTCCTCGGCCACCTCGAGGTCGTCCGAGGTGAATCTCCGCTCGGACTCCGCGGCCACCAGCGTCAGCGCCCCCAGGGTTCGCTCGCGAGCCCGCAGCGGAACCACCATCGCCGAGACGAGACCGAGGTCGCGAATGACCTCGAGCGCCTCATCATCGGGCGCCGCGGCCGCCAGCAGCTCCTCGGTGAGCTCCGGATGGAGCTCCGACGCGCCCGATCGAATCACGGCCGGGGCGCCGACCGGCGCATCGGGGTCGGCCGGGTGTCGCCGCTGAAGCTCGCGGGCCAGCTCGACCTTCGTCGGGTTTGCGTGCGCCACGGCGACCGCCTTGATCTCTCCGTCGGTGAGCAGGTCGACGGCGCACCAGTCGGCCAGGCGAGGGACGGCGAAGGCAGCCAGCCGCTGGAGCGTCGTCTCGACGTCCAGGGACTGAGCCAGCAGCTCGCTGGCTCGGGCGAGGAAGTCCAGGTTCTGGCGGGCCCGTTGCTCGGCGGCATGAAGCCGGGCCCGATCGAGCGCGTACGCGGCCTGCTGAACGATCGCCTCCAGGAAGGCGCGCTCGTCAGGCTCGAACCTGCGGGCTTCGCGAAAGCTCAGCGAGATGGCGCCGAAGACCCTGCCGTGCGCCCAGAGCGGGACAATCGCCCGGGAGACGATATCTGATCTCGGTTCCCGCAAGCGCCGGGTAACGGCTGACGATCTCTTCCCTGCCCACCACCCAAGCCACCTTTCCGCTCCGCACGACCTCGGACATCGGAAGGTCCGCCTCAATGGAGAACGTCTCCCAGTTCGCCAGGCTGGTCTCGGAGTATCCGGAGTAGCCGGCCACCCGGATCGTCGCGCCGCCCTCGTCGAGCAGCCCGACCGCGCCGCCGTCGGCGTTCAGCGCCGGAAGCGCCTCCCGCAGGGCGACGTTCACCACCTCCTCGGGGGCGATGGTCTTCGCCAATTCGGTGGTCAGCTGCTGCAGGAGGGCGGCCCGGTCGGCGTTGCGGCGTCGCTCGCTGATGTCGCGCGCGATCACCGAGGCGCCGGAGATCGATCCGTCGCTCTCGGAGATCGGGGAGACGGTGAGGGCGACGGTCACCCGGCTTCCGTCCTTGCGCAGGCGCTCCGTCTCATAGTGATCGACGTGGCCGCCCTCGAGCACCCGCTGGAGGATGTCCCGCTCCTCGCCGGCGTGATCGTTGGGGATCAGGATGGACACCGGCTGACCGATCGCCTCCTCCGCGGAATAGCCGTACAGCATGGTGGCGGCGGGGTTCCAGCTCGTGATCGTCAGGTTCCGATCCTTGCTGTAAATGGCGTCATCGGCCGACTCGATGATCGCTTGGAAGTGGCCAGGCGAGATCGCTGGGGACGCCCCGCGGCCCGGCGGCGTCGCCGCCTCGTCACCAGCTTGCTCCGTGGGCATCGCCGGGCCATGTTCGCATGCGAGCGACCGCCGGCCCGCGGATGGCGGACGGGCCCGTCAGCCTTGCGGAGCGCCGGCGGCCCGCCAACCACTCCAGCGCGAGACGCTGACCGCGATCGCCGGCCCTGCCGGTGGCCGCCGCCGGTACTGCTCGTAGCGAGCCTGGAGCAGCGCAGCCACCCGGGTCTGCCGGGGATCGTCGGGAGCGATGATGCGGGCCTCACCGTCGGCGCGCACCCACCAAAGCGCGGACCAATCCCGCTCGTCGTAGTGGTCGGCAAGCACGCTCACGCGCGGGTTGGCGGCGACGTTCTCGAGCCGCCGCAGCCGGGTGGTCCGCTTGGGCTTGTGATCGACCGCCGTGTACAGGGTGTCGCCGTCGAGCGCGAACGTGATCGGCACCACATGGGGGCGCCGATCGGCGCCCACGGTCGCCAGGCGCGCGACCGGGGCCGCCGCAAACAGCGCCCGGGCCGCGGCCGCGTCCATGCTCATTCAAGGGAGCATAGGCCGGTTACCGCTGCGACTAGAATGGCCGCAGTTCGCCACGGAAGGAGCGTCCGCGGTAGACCCGCGCGGCGCCAGGCGTGCGCGCGGGGGTTTTGAGGCAGCCTCTAACTCGCCCGGCGCTCGGCTTCGGCCTTCAGGTGCCCCAGGCCAGCCTCGACGGCCTTGCTCAATGTCTCCTGCATGCGCTTGCGAAAGACGCGCGCGACGGGCCCTTCCCACGATTCCGCCGTCGAGACGAACGTCCCGGCGCCGTGCGCCTCCAGCCGCCAGACGTGGATCGCCCTGAGCCCGAGCGTCTTGCCGGTCCAGGCGATCAGGCGCGGGGGCTCGACCCGCTGGAGCGTCGAGGTGATCGTGGCCCGCCCGGCCTTCCACCGGAAGCGGGAGCCCTCGGTCAGCTCTCCCTCCAGGGACGCCGACGTGACGTCCGGATTCCAGCTGGGCCAGGCCTCGATCGCCGTCAGCACCTCCCAGACGACCTCCGGATCCGCGGCCACCTCGACCTCCGCCGAGCTGACCGCCGGTGCGCTCTCGTTGACCTTCATCGCCGGCGGGCGTTCTCCTGGCCCCGACCATAGCGTCTCCCGAGTGGGCCGAATTTCGCCGCCTATCGAGACCGGACGACGTGGTTCCGGGTCAGGCGGCCATCAGGTGCCGGTGCTCCACGGCCTCGACGAGCTCGGTCAGGATCTGGGCCAGACGTTCGTGGACCTGCTCGTCCGCGAGCCGATCGCCTGCGAAGGCCTCTTCGGCCCCGGCCACCGGGAGCTCGATGTCCACCACGCGGGCCCCGGTCGCGCCCAGCACCTTGCGCACCTCGGCCTGGGCCCAGACGGCGCCGAACACGCCGGTGCTGGCGCCGATGACCGCCACCGGCTTGTTGCGAAGCACGTTGTCCGGGAACGGGCGCGACGCCCAGTCGAGCGCGTTCTTGAGCTGGCCGGGGATCGACGAGTTGTATTCCGGGGTGGCGATCAGGACCGCGTCGGCCGCTTCGATCGCCTCGCGCAGGCGCCGCGCGCCCTCGGGGGCGAGGTCCCCGTCGTCGTCCTCGTCGTAGGGGGGCACGTCCTTCAGCCCTTCGAACAGCTCCAGCTCGGCGGGTGGCGGCGCGAGCCGCGCCGCCACCCGCAGGAGCCGGGTGTTGTGGGAGTCGCGCCGCAGGCTTCCCGAGATCGCGAGCACGCGCATCGGTCACTCCTCCCTGGCGAGCTCCAGGTGGACCGTCAGGGTGACCTCGTTCTGGACCGCGACCCCGCCGCTCGGCATAGGGCGCGTTCCAGTTGAGGCCGAACTCCGTCCGGTCGACCTGCGTCTCGAGGTCGATGCCGATCCGCTCGCCGCCGGCCGGTCGGCAACCGGGCCGTTGATCTGCCCGCGGGCCTCGACCTGCTTCGTCACGTCCTTGATCGTCAGCTCCCCGTCGACGACCAACTCGCCGCCGTCGGCGCGGATCCCGGTCGACGTGAAGGTGAGCTCGGGGTAGCGCTCGGAGTCGAAGAACTCGGGCGACAGCAGGTGGCCGCGCAGGTTCTCGTCACGCACCTGGACGCTGTCCGTGCGGACGGCGCCGTACAGCCGCGGCTCGCCGTCCTCGTTCGCCAGTGTGACGCCGAAGTCGGTGAACGTGCCGCGGAAGGTGGCCACGACCATGTGCTTGACGGCGAAGCCGACCTGTGAATGGACGGGGTCGGACTTCCAGACGCCCGTTGGGATGGCAGTCTCTGCTTGTACTGTGGTCATTGGATGATCTCCTCTCGTGAGCTAAACTTGATGAGTCAACTAAGTTATAGCACAGAAACTTGACTACGCAATATTTGATCACGAAACGATCCTCGCAGGTGGTGGCCGTGGGTCGCCTGATCGGCGCCCATGCCGCCCTCACTCGCGAGCTCAGCGCCCAGCTGGTCGCCGATCACGGGTTGACGCTGAGCGAGTACGAGGTCCTGATGCTCTTGGCCAGGGCACCCGACGGCGTCATGCGTCGCATCGATCTCGCCCATGAGGTGCGCCTCTCCCCTTCGGGCGTCACGCGGATGCTCGACCGCCTCGAGGCCGGCGGGCTTGTCGGCAAGGCGTCATGTGACAAGGACGCGCGCGTCACCTACGCCCAGCTCACCGAGGCGGGGGTGGCGAAGCTGGAGGAGTGCGCGCCCGGCCACGTCGCCGCGGCGGAGCGGCTGCTCAGCGAGCGCTTCGACGAGGACGAGCTCGCCTCGCTGGTCGAGTTGCTTGGCCGGCTGTCGGCTCCGGCCGACGACGAGTGCGGCCCGGCGGCTGAACCGCTCCGGCCCAGCTCAGGAGCGGAACAGTCCCTCGCCCCCTAACCGCGTTCGGGCGACCTACCTACCCGGAGCAGGATCCCGTTGCCGGAGGGATCGGCGACCTGCAGCGCGTCCCCGTCGCGCTTCGCGTCGAACCCGGCGGCGCTGAGGCGCTGTTCCACCTGCTCGAGCTCGGGCGCGCCCGGGAGCGCGAGCTCGAACCGGCGCAGCCCGAGTGAGCCGGGTGGTGGCGCCGGCGCTCCCTCTCCGGCCCACGTGTTGACGCCGATCTGGTGGTGGTAGCCCCCCGTGGAGAGGAACAGCGCGCCGGGGTAGCCGCGGACGGTGACGTCGAAGCCAAGCGCGCCGGCATAGAAGTCCTCGGCCGCGGAGAGCTCGGCGACGTTCAGGTGGACGTGCCCGATCCGCGTTCCCGCGGGCATCCCGTTCGCCTCGGTGTCGGCGCCGCTGAGCTCACCGAGAACGCTGTCGAGGTCGAGCGGCAGGGTGTCCATCTGCAGCTCGCCGTCCACGAAGCGCCATTGCTCGCGCGGACGGTCCCGGTAGATCTCGATCCCGTTGCCATCGGGATCGTGGAGGTAGAGGGCCTCGCTGACCAGGTGGTCCGAAGCGCCCGTGAACCGCCAACCGGCGTCGGTCACCCGGCGCAGCGCACGGGCGAGGTCCGCTCGGCCGGGGAGCAGGATCGCCAGGTGGAAGAGGCCGGTGGTGCCGTGTGGCCGGCGCGGCGCGTCGGGCCGGCCCACGAGCTCGACGACGGCGCGTCTCGCCGTCCGCGCCGAGGCGCACCGCATCCGAATCCTGATCGAGCGCCCGAAGCCCCAGCGCCTGCTCGTAAAAGCGCTGCGCGCGATCGAGGTCGGCGACGGCCAGGCGCACGGCGCCGAGGCGCATCTGAGCGGGGGTGGCGGCGACTGGCGTGCATGGAATCCGCGCGACGATCGCTGCTTGCGGACATCGCCTCAGGATCGCATAGCCGGCCCGGCGCGAATCCAACCCCGCCGCGCGACCGGCGGGGCAGGGGCGTGTGGACGCGCGTCGCCGGCGGCGTGGCCGGCTGGCCACGCCGCCGGCGCACGAGGTCAGCTCAGGCGCCGAGGATGGCGCTCGCGAGGCTGGCGTTGAACGGCTGCGTTCCCGGCGCCAGGTGGACGCCCGAGAACGAGCTGTTCGCGTGCATGTAGGCGATCTCCTTGGCCAGATCGCCGACTCCGTTGGAGCCCGCGACGGGCGCCAGCTGCAGCGTGCTCAGAATTCCGATCGCCTGGCCCGAGGCGTTCAGGAAGCCGCTGCCCGAGTCGCCCGGAATTCCCGGCGTCACCGTGTAGACGGTATGGCTCCAGCCGCCGCCCGTGTTCTGGACCACGACGCCCTGCTTGGGGCTGAGCTTCGTGACACCTCCGCGCAGCTCGGAGTTGCCGTACGAGTACACCGTCGACCCGGTCCCCCCGGCAGCGCCGACGCCCGTCGGGCCGCCGAAGCCGGGCACCGATGGATTGACGCTGCCGACGTCGGCCGGATTGAGCTTGATCAGGGCGAGGTCGTTGTAGGCAGCACGTGTTCGCGTCGGCCTCTCCCTTGCCCTGCATGGTGCGCCAGGAGTTGTAGACCAGCGTGCCCGGCTTGCTGGCGCCGGTCACGTCCACCGGCGTGCCGATCGGCAACGACCCGGTGTCACATCCGTCGGTGCTGGTCTGGCCACCCGTGCTGGAGCAGTGGGCGGCCTGGCCGAGGTAGACGTTCGATCCGTCGGTGAAGACGAAGTTCGAGGTGCACTGCGCCCCGTCCGTGAACACCATCACGCCGGGATGCACGGTCGCCTGGCTGGCCGGCGCCCATGCCGAGGCGACCGCGGGGGCGACCGCTGCGATCGCCAGGGCGACCACCGAAAGACAGGCTGCGAGCAAGTGTCGTTTCATCGACCACCTTCCACGTCCACACGTCCCTGCGGTTTCATGGGTGATGGAAGCGAGCCTCCTGTCGCAACGCCGCGATGGTACCCGCGTCGGATCGCCATATGCGCCGGTTAGCGGACGCTGACGCGGCAGACCGCGAGGTCCCGAGGGGCCCCGGTGGCGCTCAGCCGTCGCTTGCGGCCGAACTTGAAGGCGTCCGGGTCGAGGACCTCGCGGGCGGACTCGGAGACGAGCACCTCGCCGCCCCGGGCGGCCTCGCCGACCCGCGCCGCGATGTTGACGTCGACGCCGAGGTAGTCGCCGCCAACCCTTCGTGGACGCCCGAGGTGGACGCCCGCGCGAAGCTCCGGGGTATGCCCGTTCACCTCGATCCCACCAAGGTCGAGCTGCGCCTGAAGGGCGGCCTGAACGGCCTGCTCGGCGGCCCGGAACACGGCCATCGCGCCGTCGCCGAGCCGCTTCACCAGGCTGCCCCCGTTGCCCGAGATCGCGGTGTCCTCGGCGGCGGCGACCTGTCTCAGCAGCTCGAGCGCCGCCTCGTCGCCGGCGTCGAGCGCCCAGGAGGAGAATCCGACGATGTCCGTGAACAGGATCGCCACGTCCACCGTGCCGCGACCCCGGCCCTGCGCCTCGGAGAGCGCCTGCCACGCTTGCAGGGCGCCAAGCCCCAGCTCGCGAACGGCGCTTGGCCGCTCGGGATGAACCTCGGAGACCACGCGCCCGATCCGCTGCGGGACCTTGGTGCCGGTCGTCGACAGCGGGTCGCCGTACCGATCGTCGCCGGGCAGAAGCTGCCGGATGAACCTGGCCGCCTCCACGAGCTGGGGCTTGGCGTCGGTGCGGCGAGCTCGCTGGCGGAGCTTGCCCGGCTTGGGCGAAGGGCCCGGCAGCTCGCTGCTCGAATCCCGCTCGTCGCTCACAGCGCGCAATCGTCGCCCATTTCGCGCCGACGCGCTTCGCGGTCGCGTGTGCGTAGGGTCGTGGAATGGCCCATTCACCATCCACGATGAGCTCTCCCGGGGATTCCGAAGCGCGGTTCGACTCGCTCGACTTCCTCTACATGCCCAGCCGGGACGTGGTCGCCGACCTGGCCTTCTACCGAGACGTCCTCGGCGGTGAGGTCGTATTCGCGATCGAGGCCTTCGGCGCCCGGGTCGCGCAGGTGAGGTTGAGCCGGAGCGAGCCGCGACTTCTCCTCGCCGACCACCTGGAGGGCGACGCCGCCGTGCTCGTCTACCGGGTGGCCGATCTGGAAGCCGCCCTGGCGGAGCTCGAGCGACGCGGCCTGGCGATCGAGGCCCGGTTCGGGATCCCGCACGGACCGTGTGCGGCGCTCCGCACGCCGGGCGGCCAGAGACTGGCGCTGTACGAGCTCACGCGTCCCGGGGCCGACCAGCGCCTCGAGGGCCGGCTCGACTTCGGAGGCGCTGGGTAGGACGCCGGCCTCGCCGGCGGCGCCGCGGGTACGCTGGGGTATGGCCGTCCTCGACGTCAACGCCGCGATGGGCAAGGTCGGGCTGCCGGCCCCGCTCAGCGAGCTGAGCGCGCGAGAATGGGACGCGATCGTCGTCGGCGGCGGGCACAACGGGCTGACGGCGGCCGCCTATCTGGCTCGAGCCGGCCGCTCGGTGCTGGTGCTCGAGCGCAGGGAGCAGCTCGGCGGAGCCTGCACGCTGGAGCAGCCGTTTCCCGACCCGCGCTACCTGATCAGCCCCTGCGCCTACGTCGTGGGGCTGCTCGACGGTCTGGTCGTCCGCGAGCTGGAGCTCGAGCGCCACGGCTACCGGGTCTTGATGGCCGACCCCAACCTCTGGTGCCCGCTCCCCGACGGCACGTCGGTCGCGCTGTTCCTCGATCGTGAGCGCACGGTCACCCATCTGCGCGAGAACGGCTTCTCCGAGCGGGACATCCGCGGCATGAACGCCTACGGGGAGCTGTTCGAGCGGTTGCGGCGGCTGCTTCGCGGCGGTCCTCGCGATACCTGGGTGGGCGCCTCGCCCAGCCGGGGTGAGCTGGAGGAGCTGCTCGGCCACGACGACGAGCTGATCTCGGTCGTGTTCGAGGAGTCGGTCGCCGACCACGCTCGATCGCTACATAGACGACGAGCGGATCAAGCATGCGCTCTTCGGCCAGGGCGTGATCGGCGCCTTCGCGGGCCCGCGCGACCCCGGCACCGCGTCGGTGAGACTGATGCACCATCAGGGGGACCTGCTCGGGCACGGGTCGTTCTGGGGGTACGTCGAGGGCGGCATGGGCCGGGTGTCGTTTGCGATCGCGCAAGCGGCGCTGGAGAGCGGCGCCACGCTCGCCGCCGGAGTCCCGGTGGCGAAGATTGCCCCCGGAGAGGGGGTCGAGGTCGAAAGCGGCGAGTTGATCCGAGCCCCGATCGTGCTCTCCAACGCGGACCCGAAGCGAACCCTGGCGATGCTCGGGGAGGATGTCGTGCCGGCCTCCTATCGCCAGCGGATCGACGCCTGGCAGACGGACTCGCCGGTGGTCAAGCTGAACGCGGGGCTCCACAGGCTGCCCACGTTCACGGCGCCGGGCGGCGTGGACGCGCACCGGGCGATGGTCTCGATCACGGCGGGGCTGGACGCCGCTCAGGAGGCCGCGGAGGCGTGCCGGCGCGGCGAGCCCTCGATCGGCTTCGCCGAGCTCTACTTCCAGAGCGCCTACGACTCCTCGGTGGCGCCGCCGGGGCGCCACACGATGAGCGTCTTCGCCCAATACGCGCCGTACGAGCTCGCCGAGGGCGACTGGGCGTCGCGGCGGGGAGAGGTGGGGGAGCAGATCCTCGACGCGATCGCCGCCTACGCGCCCGACGTGCACGATTGCGTCGAGTACCTCGAGGTCCTCGGGCCGCCCGACGTCGAGCGCCGCATCGGCCTCACCGGCGGTCACATCTTCCAGGGGGAGGCGCTTCCGGAGCAGATGTGGGACCGCCGACTCGACCACAGGACGCCCGTCCAGGGGCTCTACCTGTGCGGCGCGGCCACCCATCCCGCCGGCTCGGTGATCGCGCTCAACGGCCGCAACGCCGCCATGGCCGCGCTGGAGGACGCGGGCGGCGGTTGAGTCGGCTGCGTGCACGGGATGCGCGATCTGGCTGACGCGCGTGCGCGTTGAGTAGCCTGCGCCGTAGCGCCGAGCTGCGATCGTAGGTCCGCCTGTCGCCGGCTGGGGCCCTCTGCGCTAGAGCTCGAGCATCATCCCCTGCGGCCCGAGGTTGATCACCCGGGTGGGCCCGATTCTGGATTCCTGGCCCCAGCTCTCGTGGACGTGGCCGCAGAGGGCCAGGCGAGGGCGCTTGCTCTCGATCGCGCGGAGCACCGCTTCGCTGCCCAGGTGCTTTCCGGCGCCGCCCACGTCGACGTGGCCGCGCGGCGGGGAGTGAACCGCGAGCACGCACCCTTCGGGACATGCCTCCAGCATCTCGGCGGCCGCCTCCTCGGTGAGGTCGAAGCTCCAGTCCCACGGCGTGACCGGCACACCGGCGCCGAGGCCGAAGAAGGGGACGTCGTCGATCTCGGTCCCCTCGCCGTGAAGCACCACCGCCCGGCTCCAATCCGCGCATGCCTCGCGTAGCGCCTCATCGGTCTCGTTGTTCCCGGGAACCAGCACCGCCGGCGCCTCGATCGCGCGAAGGGCCTCGATCGTGTCCTCGAGGCCCGAGTGCACCGAGGCGAAGTCGCCGACGCCCACCACGACGTCCGCCTGAGCGCTGCTCTCAGCCAGGCGCTTCGCCTGTCCGAGGTCCGTGTGCAGGTCGCTGAATGCCAGCAGCCTCACGTCGCCGCCCCGTACCCGCGCACTTGCCCTGCGAAACCGGATCGCCCATGCGGACGTCCCCGTGGGCCCTGACCCGCCTAGATCCGGTGCTCGGGCTCCAGCCGCGCGGCAAGCTCCAGCGTCGCGGCGTCGAGCTCCTGCTCGCTCAGCCGGTAGCGCGCTTCCAGCTCCGTGAGGATCGCCTGCTCGACCGCGTCCAGGCCGACCTCGCCGAGCTCGTCCTCGACGCAACCGGCGGTTGCCGGATCCCACCGCAGGCCAAGAGCCTCATACACCGGCACCAGCACGTCGCGAATCCGCTCGCTTCCGCCGACCACGATCACCGCGCCGCGATGGGCTGCGCCGGCGATCAGCCGCTGGCCGATGCCGACCAGCTTCGTGCGCCCGCCGGCGTTGACGCTCCAGGCGCCCGGGCAGTACTCGCCCGGGACCTCACCCACCCGCGCGTCGATGCCCAGCCCGCCGAGCGCGGCGGCGAGCATCTCGGCCATCTCCCTGAAGCGCTCCGTCGTGCGGGCCTCCGGGCGGGAGTCGGGGACCACCCACGAGCAGGCCAGCGTTTGCTCGTGAAACACCGCGGCACGGCCACCGGCCAGGCGCAGCACGGGCTCGAACCCGCCCTCGCGAGCCGCGCGCACGGCGGTGGTGAAGCCCGCGGCGGCGCGATCCTGGCGCGAGAACGCGAGGATCGGCCCGGGGCGGTGGAGGCGAAGCATCGCGGGCAGCTCGCCCGCGGCGACCCGGTTCAGGATCGCGTGCGAGACCGCCGTGCCGAAGGCGGGCCGGCCGGGGAAGCCCTGGCGCGCGACACATAGAGCCGGCCGAGCCATGTGGGGGAAGCGGCTACCTGCTCGTACTGGTGCGCCGAAGGGCAGCCCGCTTCAACGCGTCCATGACCCGGTGGCGCTTTGGCGCCGGAGTCTCGCCCTTCTTGGGGCGGGTCTTCTGCTTGGGCTCTTGCGCCGCCACTCGCAGGGAGGTTAGCGCCGTGGCCTTGAGGGCAAAACGCCAGAGCCCGAGTTTGAGCAACCGCTCATAGTACTTTCTTCGCGCGGCAGCCGCGACGAGGAAAATCCCTGCTAACAGGGCCTTTCAGAGTTTAAGCATATGTAGTACATGTGTGACCGTTGTCACACATAAAAGCTCGTTCGCGCTGCCACTCTGCCCGCCAGTCAACGGACAGCCCCTCGGGCACGCGCCGCCGATCGGCGCGCTGAACAGACCGCCCAGGGGACTTGGAGGCCCGGTCAGGCCGACGCCGAGCGACGGCGGGCGCCACAGGCGTGCCGCGCCGTTCGCCGCCGGCGCGCGGCCACGCCACAACGGCGCCGGGAGGCACCGAACGGAGGTTGGTTCACCAGTGTCCATCCCATGGAGGAAGCTGATCGCGGCCGTGACCGCCCTGGGGCTGGGCCTCAGCGGCGCGACCCCGGCCAGCGGCGCCCCGGCCCATCCCACCGGCAAGCACCGGTCGGGCGGGCCGCAATCGCGGCGCCCACCGCGCCCAGCCCGCAGTCCTCGACGTGCCCGGCCATCGCTTCGCCAGGTCGCTAGAGGTGGCTCGCCGGCAGGTCGAGAGGGCCCAGGCGTCGCAAGCGGGCGACCCGGGCGCCGCCGAGCGGCTATCCGACGCCCGAGTCGGTCGGCGTCTCGAGCGCCACGCTCGACGCGATCGGCTCCTGCGAGTCGGGTGGCGACCCAAGCGCCGTCTCAGCGGACGGCACGTACCGCGGCAAGTACCAGTTCGACTACGGCACCTGGGCGTCGGTCGGCGGATCGGGGGACCCCGCCGCCGCACCCGAGGCAGAGCAGGACTATCGCGCCGCGCTGCTGTATGTCCGCGGCGGCTCGAGTCCGTGGCCGATCTGCGGCTGACCTTGCTCCTGTAGCGGCCGACCGGACAGCCCGGCCGCAGGAGGCTGCTCTTGGCCGCAGGCCCGGTTCTTTGGGCCCGGGCGCGGGTTGCCGATGATTACGCCGTGGACGTGAGCCAGTACGCGCTCGTACGGGGGGCGCACCAGACGCGGGGCTCGCTGGCGCGCTTGAACGGCGATCCGTGGCCGGCGCTGCGGAGCTGGATCCGCGGCGGCGTCGCCGTCGCCATCGCGCTGCTCGAGCGTGGTCTGGATCATCGCCTCGGTGGCCCGGCCCGACCCGACGCCGCTCTCGATTCCCGGCGTCACCGAGGCCCCGAACGCCGCAGAGGTGCTCCAGATCCTCTACGGGAACTCGCTCGTCCTGGCGCTCCACGCGTTCGCCTGCGTGGCGGGCTTCATCGCGGGAGCCTCGCTCCCGCTCTCCGCCGAGCGGCGCACCGGGGCCTCGCGCTGGATCCACGAGAAGGCAAGGCCGGTGGCGTTCGCCTGGGTGGTCGCCGTGACCTGCTTCTCGCTGGCGACGCAGGCCTACGCGCTGGGCTCGACCGGGGCCACGCTCGCCTACCAGCTCCACATCTCCACCGGGGTGCTGATGCTGACGGTGCTGCCGCACGCGCTCGTAGAGCTGACGGCGCTCTTCCTGCCGCTCGCGGCCTGGACGATCGCTTCTCGAAGGGGGGAGTGGGGGAGTCTTCTCGCCGCCACGGTGGCGACCGTCGCCGTCGCGATCCCGATGCTGGTGCTCGCCGCGCTGTGGGAGACGTACGTCTGGCCGCACATCCTCGAGGCCGTGTCGCCGATCGCCTAGGCTGCGGATGCGCTCTAAGCGGCCTCGCCGTTCTTCTAAGGCCCCGTCGGCCGACTCCGGCCCCAGCAGGGCGCGCCGAAAGACGCGCTGCTCGTCGTCGAATAGGAATCCCCACAGGTGACGGCGCTCCAGGAGGGTGCGGCGCTTGGTCTCGAGGATCGCCTTGCGCGGCAGTCCGGCGATCCGCTCGCCGAGCTCCAAGCCCCGGGCGACGACGTCGCCCTCCACCGTCTCGCGCACGATCCCCAACCTCTGCGCCTCCTCCGCCTTCACCAGACGGCCGGTGAGGCAGAGCTCCTGGGCCACCGTCGCCGGGAGCACCGCCCGCGCGGCCGCATAGCTGGGTGGAATGCCCCTGGGCAGCTCGGGATAGCCGAAGATCGCCGAGGACGAGGCGATCCTCAGGTCACATAGCAGCGCCAGCGCGAAACCCCCCGCGATCGCCGGGCCGTTGACGGCCGCGACGATCGGACGCCGGCAGTTGCCGACCGCCTCGAAGGCGACCGTGCTCGTCTCGACGAGCTGTCTCCGGTGCTCGAGGTTGCCGCCGAACTGCGTCGTGTCCATCCCGGAGCAGAACGCGGTCCCGGCGCCCGTGAGCACGATGCAGCCGACCGCTTCATCGCCGGCCAGGTCGGCGAACGCCTTGGCGAGCTCGAGCCGGAGCTCGATCGAGAGCGCGTTTCGCTTCTCGGGACGGCGCAGGGTGACGAGCGCCACCTCGTCGTGACGCTCTATCGACAGCAGTCCGGCCACGGGCGGATGCTATCCACGAGAAGCCGAGCGGTCTAGGCTGCCCGGCGCAGAGATCGCATTCTGGCTTGGCGCAACGGCAGGAGCCATGGGGCGTGCTCCCGCATCAGCTCCAGGTGGCACGCATCACACGTACATTCGGGCACCAACAGACCCGTGGCCCTGCATTTAGGCGACCGGTCGGCCGGCCTCAGCCTGGCGGGGCGCATGGCAGCTCGCGCAGACGAATCGACCTCGGAGCATCCTTCTCGCGACGGTACTCCCCGGGCCAGACGGCACTCGCCGCGCCTCGCCGGGCGGCGCCGCGCTGCCGCGCCTGACACACTCCGCTCGTGAGCGTTGACGGCGCCAGGGAAGCCGAGAGCCCCACCGGTCCAGACGAGCGCGGCATCACTCCCGCGGAGGCGATCGAGCGCGCCAGGGTCCGCGCCCCAACGCGTGGCAACCGCAGGCTCGAGGCGCTGCTCGAGGGGGTGAACGCCGATGCGGAGCTGCGCGCCTGGTGGCACATGGCCCAGGTGACCTCGGAGCGCCTCGGCATGTCGGACCACTCCTGGGTCCACGTCCAGATCGTGCTCAACATCGGGCTGCGCCTGCTGCGGCTCCTGGCCAAGGCCGGGGTCGAGCCGGTGATGGTCACCGACCACGGGATGGGCCGGCGCGACGCCGAGGTCGTGGTCGCCGCCGGCGCGTTGCTGCACGACGTCGGCATGTCCATCCACCGCACGGATCACGAGGCCTACAGCCTGTTCCTGGCCGAGCCGAAGCTGCGCCAGCTCCTGGACGAGGTCTACGAGGAGCCGGAGCGCACCGTCGTCGTCTCCGAGGCGCTCCACGCGATCATCGGCCACCGGCGCCGAGGCGAGCCGTACACCCTCGAGGCCGGGGTGGTGCGGGTTGCCGACGCGCTCGACATGGCCGAGGGGCGCTCGCGGGTCCCGGTCGAGGCGGGCCGGGTCGGCATCCACGCCCTGTCCGCCGCCGCAATCGACGAGGTGGCGATCGAGGCGGGCACCGACCGTCCCGTGCGGATCGAGATCAAGATGAACAACTCCGCCGGCGTCTTCCAGGTCGACGACCTGCTGGCGACCAAACTGCGCGGCACGCCGCTCGAGAGCCACCTCGAGGTCGTCGCGACGATCGAGGGCGAGACGGAGAAGCGCCTTTTGAGCGAGTTCCGGCTGCCGGGGGGCTGAGGCCCTATAGCGGTGCGCCGATGATTTCGAGGCGCCGTGTCAGCCCGCTCAAGGCGAATTCTCGAATCTCGTCGGAGCTTGCACCGAGAGCTTCCCAGTCTGTCTCGGTGTCGCGGTCAGGCGGGGTCAGTGACTCGGCCACGAGCGGCAGCAGCTCGGCCAGAGTGGCGCGAATCGTCTGCTCCGCGTCGTCGTGGTCGCGAACCGCGTCACGCAGGAACCAAACGCCGTAACCGATGTGTCGGGTCTCGTCGTGGTGGATCCTCGAGTAACCGTCGACGAAGCCGGGGAGGAGCTCCTCACGCTTCAGGTAGTCGGTGATGAACCGAAACGAGGTCAGCCCGAGGGTGCTCTCGAGGATCAGGTGGTAAATCGTCACGAAGCGGATTTTCGCCGCCAGGTCGTCCGGCGAGATCAGCAGGGCCTGGTGTGCGTTCACAAGGGCCTCGTCGAAGAGGCGTCGAAACGTTGGAGAGACCTGCTCGCGGGCGCGCTGGATGTGCGCCGCGATGACCGCCGGAGCGTCGATTACCTCGTCGCGAAAGCGCGCGTAGAACTGCATGTGCCGGGCCTCGTCAACTTGTTGGGTGGCGAGGAAGGTCGCCTCCTCCTCACTGCCATGCGCGCCGACGAGACCTGAGAACTTGGTTGTGATCCGTTCCTCGGCGACCATCAGCGAGGAGAGCGCCCAGTGGATGAGGCCTTGGTCGGTCTCCCGTATTCGTGGCCACTGCTCCTGGTCACGCGTGAGGTCGATCTCGAAGGGGCTCCACTGCGACTCCTCCCATCGCCGGTAGAGCGTCTGGGGGTCGTTGAGTTGAATCTCGCCGGTTTTCATCCGGATCGCAGACGCGCTCGGATGATCGCCGAGGCCGCCTGGGCGTGGACGCGATGCGTTTCCTGGACTTCGACGCCCTCAAAGCCCGCCGCGACCAGCTCGCGTTCGAAGTCCTCGCGCGTCAGCGCACCGGCGATGCACCCGGTCCACTCCTGCATGTCGCGGCGCGTGGCCTCATCCATGTCGGGGTCGGCGACGACGTCGCTGACGGCAATGCGGCCACCCGCGCGGAGCACTCGGGCGGCCTCGCGAAAGACCCGAGGCTTGTCACCCGAGAGGTTGATGACGCAGTTGGAGATGATCACATCGACGGAGTCGTCCGGCAGCGGCATGTCCTCGATGGTTCCCTTGAGGAATTCCACGTTCTCGACCCCGGCCTCACGCTGGTTTCGGCGGGCGAGATCGAGCATCTCGTCGGTCATGTCGAGGCCATACGCGCTTCCAGCCGGGCCAACTCGACGCGCTGAGAGCAGGACGTCGATCCCGCCGCCCGAGCCCAGGTCGAGCACCGTTTCGCCCTCGCGGAGATCGGCGACGGCCGTTGGGTTGCCGCATCCGAGGGAGGCGAGCTTGGCGGCGTCGGGCAGCGCCTCGCGCTCCTCGCTCTCATAGAGACTCGAGCCGAACGCCTTGGGCTGCTCGGAGGTGATTGCGGCCCCATCGGAGCACGCCGCCGACGCCATGCGCGCAGCCGTCGCCGCGGCTGCGTAGCGCTCCCGGACGACCTCGTGCACGTCGTCCGCCTCGATTACGCCACCGGGTGTGCATCCGCAGCCATCGCCGTGACTTTCGCTACAGCACTCTGATTTTGCCTCGGGCTCGCAGCAGCTCTCCTGCGTCGCTGGGGAACAGCAAGGCGCCGTCTTGGCCTCAACCGCTCCTAGCTCAGCCATACGCTGAGCGTCTCCAGGGCTTCAGGGTTGACGTAGTAATAGGCCCATAGGCCCTGGCGCTCCGAGCCCACGATCCCCGCCTCGCGCAGGACCTTGAGGTGATGGGAGACGGTCGGCTGCGAAAGCTCGAAGAGCGGGACCAGCTCGCAGACGCAGACCTTGCCGGCGTGCTTTCGAAGCACATCGACGAGTTGCAACCGGATCGGATCGCCGAGCGCCTTC
Organism: uncultured Actinomycetes bacterium; assembly: GCA_963702805.1. Taxonomy (GTDB): domain Bacteria; phylum Actinomycetota; class Thermoleophilia; order Solirubrobacterales; family 70-9; genus AC-56. The sequence continues at coordinate 657,682 of CAVPEC010000007.1, forward strand.
GCGACCCTCGCCATTCGCTCGGCCTCGACCCGCTCGACGTCGGGATAGACGACTGGCTCGCAGCATGGCTCCCCTGCGGGTCGCTTCTGCTTCGGGGTCAGCTCCAAATCGACAGTCATCTATTTACATATATCAATTGAAATGACATATGTCAATGGATATTGTTGGTTCGACGGAGCAACGGCACCGAGGTGGCACATGTCATTGGAAATCGCCCATCTGGATCCGGAGATACGCGGCCACGTGGAGCGCGGGAAGGACAGTCTCGTCGAGGAATTTCAGGGCGTCTTCTCCGCGGAGACGATCGAGCGCTACGTGAGTGAGTCGCTGGCGGACCTTTCAGGGGCCCGGTTCCACGACTTCGTTCCACTGTTCGTCCATCGTTTCGCGCGCGAACGACTACGAGCCCTCGCCCAGGTGGAGGGGAAGATGACCAAACAGGTGCCCGAGGTGCTCTTCGTCTGCGTCCACAACGCCGGGCGCAGCCAGATGGCGGCCGGTCTGCTGGATCAGCTCGCCGCGGGCCGGGTCCATGTGCGAACCGCCGGCTCCGATCCCGCCGACCAGATCAACCCGGCAGTCGTCGAGGCGATGGGCGAGGTGGGGGTCGACCTGTCGAAGGAGTTTCCAAAGCCCCTCACCGATGAGGTCGTCAGGGCCGCGGACGCCGTGATCACGATGGGCTGCGGCGATGCCTGTCCGATCTATCCCGGTAAGCGGTACGAGGACTGGGAGCTAGAGGACCCCGAGGGTGAGGATCTCGAGACGGTCCGCCGGATCCGTGATCAGATCGCGGGGCGCGTCACGGCGCTGCTCTCCGACTTGGAGGTTCCCGACACCTCGGCCAGAGACGCGCGATAGAGCAGCTGAGGAACCGGTCCATGGAGGAATCGCGCGTCGCGGTCATCACTGACATCCACGGCAACCTGCCGGCCCTCGAGGCGGCGCTTGAGCGGATCGACCGCCTCGACGTCGAGTCGATCTACTGCGGCGGCGACCTGGTGGGCTACGGACCATGGCCGAATGAGGTCTGCGACCTGATTCAAGAGCGCGGCATCTCGACCATCTACGGCAACTACGACTACGCGATCGGCCGCGACGAGGAGGACTGCATGTGCGCCTACCCCAACCAGCACGATCGCGAACTGGGCCAGCTTTCCGTCTACTGGACCCTCGAGCACACCAACCGGGCGTCCAAGGACTACATGCGCCGACTGCCTTTCGATCTGCGCTTCGAGCTCGGAGGCCGTCGGGTCCGCCTGGTCCACGGCTCGCCCCGGAAGGTGAACGAGTACCTGTTCGAGGACAAGCCAGCCAAGACGTTCGAGCGGATCGCCGCGGGCTCAGACTGCGATGTGCTCGTCTTCGGCCACACCCATAAGCCGTGGGTCCATGAATACGGCGGGGTCCTGTTCGTCAACTGCGGCTCAGTGGGGAAGCCCAAGGACGGAAACCCCAGGGGAGGCTTCGCCGTGTTGGAGGCCAGCGGAGACGGAGTGGAGGCACGGATCGAGCGGTTCGCCTACGACGTCGAGTACGCGGCCGGCCAGGTGGCCGAGTCGGGGCTCCCCGACGAATACGCCGAGAAGCTCCTGGTGGCGACTTGAACCTCGAGGCTTCGGCATGAAGCCTCCCCTCGCTCGACGCCTGTTCGCCGAGTTCCTTGGCTCGGCCTTCCTGGCGGCGGCTGTGATTGGCTCGGGAATCGCGGCCCAGCAGCTGTCGCCGGGCGATGTCGGCCTGCAGCTGTTCGAGAACGCCGCAGCCACCGGGGCGGCGCTCTTCACGATCATCCTCATGTTCGGCCCCGTTTCGGGGGCCCACTTCAACCCAGTGGTCTCGCTCGTCGACGCGAGCTTCGGCGGCCTTCGCTGGCGCGCGGCGCTCGCCTACATCCCAGCCCAGGTATGCGGCTGCATCACTGGCGCGATCGCCGCCAACGCGATGTTCGCGCTGGCGGCGGTGAGCATCTCGACGAAGCATCGTGCGTCAGAGGCGCATCTGTTGGCGGAGGTGATCGCCACGCTGGGGCTGATCTTGGTGATCTTCGCCCTGGCGCGGACAAGAAGAGGGGCGATGGCGCCGGCGGCCGTGGGCGCCTACATCGGTGCTGCGTACTTCTTCACGAGCTCGACGAGCTTCGCCAATCCGGCGATCACCGTCGGGCGGATGTTCTCCGACACCTTCGCCGGGATCGCCCCTGCGTCGGTGCCGGCCTTCGTGGTCGCTCAGTTGTTCGGAGGTGTGGTCGCGATAGGCGTGCTGCGGACGCTCTACCCGGATATCACTCCGGACGAGGCGGCCGAAGTCATGATGCCTCACGAGGAGCCAACCCAAGCTGGCGACGGGGCGTCCAACCGGAGCGCCACGAGTCCCCGAAGCCGTTGACCGACGAAGCTCGTGCGGGTCGCGGACGCCGTGATCACGATGGGCTGCGGCGAGGTCTACCGATCTATCCGGGCAAGCGCTCCGATGTCACCTACATACACACGCACGCCGGGATCGGCTACCGATTAGGACCCCGTCCGACGAGGTAGTTGGACGAGCCGGGTAACGGGCTGCGTCCGGCTAGACGCCCGCGCCCGCCGCCCCGCGTCCTTCGCCGGCGGCGAAGCGCGCCGCTCCGCGGAGCCCGGTCTCGATCGAGGCGCGTCCCAGCTCGGCCTCGAGCGCGAGGCCGTCGGCGAGCGGCAGCCCGGAGCCCTCGATCGCCGCCCGCCGGTCGGAGAGCATCGTCGTCTGCGGGAAGGCGGCCAACCCCTCGGCGATCTCCAGAGCCCGCTCCAGATGCCTGCCCTCGGGGACGACCTCGTTGACGAGCCCCCAGCGAAGCGCCTCTTCGGCGTCCAGCACGCGGCCGGTGAGGATCAGCTCCAGCGCCCTGCCCATGCCCACCACCAGCGGCAGGCGCTGCGTCCCGCCGTCGATCAGCGGGACCCCGAAGCGCCGCTCGGTGAAGCCCAGACCGGCCGTCTCGGTGGCGATTCGCAGGTCGCACCAGAGCGCCAGCTCGAGGCCGCCGGCCAGGCACCAGCCGGAGATCGCCGCGACGGTCGGCTTCGACGGGGTCAGCCGGCTGAACCCCATCGGCCCCTCGGGCCGGGCAGCCACCGCGTCGAGCACGTCTGAGGTCACCTGCTCGCCCGCCTCGGCCATCGCCTTCAGGTCGGCGCCGGCGCAGAACGCCTCGGGGCCCTCGCCGGTGAGCACCAGCACCCGCGCCTCGTCGTCGCCCTCGAACTCGCGGAGGCCTTCGAGCAGCAGCGCTGCGGTCTCGACGTCGACGGCATTGCGCCGCTCGCGCCGGTCGATCGTCAAGACGGCGGCGGCCCCCGTCCGCTCGTAACGAACCTTGGACGACATCAACCGCGTGCGACCTGGGGCGCGCCTACTGGGCAGCCGGTGGGCGAAGTCGGTCGAGCTCGCGGCGGAGGCGCTCCTTGCGGCTCTCCAGCCGGATCTGGATCAGCGAGAGGACGGTGACGAGGATCGCGAAGAAGGCCATCACGCCAAAGGCGAAGAAGGTGATCACCTTGTCGTCGGTGCGTCCCCAGAGGCCGACGCCATCGGCGCCGAGTGCGGTCGGCGCGCCGACCATGAACGCTGCCAGGGCCACCCCGGCGACGATCAGAACTCGGGCTGGGCGACCCCGGCTCACGGCGGTAACTCTACTAACGGCAGGCGGGCCGGGAAGGGTCGCCTTTAGGAGCCGTTTACCTCTGGACCGAAGGATTGGCGGGCACATGACCAAGAACCGGAAGCTGATTCCATGGGCGATCGCGGCGGGCGCCGTCCTGATCGTGATTGCGATCATCTACTGGGCGGAACCGGCGGGCTCGCTGCCCTCCTTCTTCCCGGGGCACGAGGCCGGGTCCTCCCACCACCACGTCAAGCACGGGCTGCTCGCTCTCATCCTCGGCATCGGCTGCTTCGTCTTCGCCTGGTTCCAATCCGGCCCCTCCACCGCGCGTTCCGGTTAGCCTAAGCCGTTCGTGCACCCCATCTCCTACTTCCAGGGGGCGGTCCTCGGTGCGCTCCAGGGCATCGCGGAGCCGTTTCCGATCTCGAGCCTCGGACACGGCGTCATGCTGCCGCGTCTGCTCGGGTGGAACATCCACCAGAACGACGACTACTTCCTGGCCTTTCTCGTGGCCACTCACGTGGCGACCGCCACGGTGCTGCTGCTGCTCTTTCTGGACGACTGGAAGCGGATCGTGCGCGGGCTGGGGCGCTCCCTTCGCGATCGCGAGATCAAGCCGGACGACACCGACGCGCGACTCGGCTGGTTGCTGGTGGTGGGCACGATCCCTGCGGGCGCCGTCGGGCTCTTGCTCGAGCATTCGCTCCGCTCCTTGTTCGCCTCCCCGGCCTCGGCGGCCGCGTTCCTGGTCGTCAACGGCATCCTGCTGCTCACCTTCGAGCGGCTCCGCCGTCGCCCTCCGCGGCCGGGCGACTACCTCGGCGACTCCGACGCCCGGATCGCGAAGCTCACCTGGCGCCAGGCGGTGGGCGTCGGCACCGCGCAGGCGGCCGCCCTGGTGCCGGGCATCTCGCGCTCCGGGGTCACGATGGGCGGCGGCCTCCTGTGCGGGCTCTCGAACGAGGACGCAGCGCGGTATTCGTTCCTTCTCGCCACGCCGATCATCGGCGCGGCCGGCGTGCTCAAGCTGCCGGACCTGTTCGGCTCGGCGGGCGACGGCGTTCGCGGCCCGGCGCTCGTCGGGGCCCTGTGCGCGGCGCTCACCACGTACCTGGCGGTCAAGTTCCTGCTCCGGTTCTTCGAGACCAACCGGCTGACGCCGTTCGGCATCTATTGCATCGCCGCGGGCCTGATCTGCACGGTGATCTTCGCGCTTGGTTGACGGCGTCGACGCGTCCTGTCGAGGGCTCGACGCCGGGTTGGCGCGACCTATAGCGCCTTCGAGCGGTCGTCGCTTAGCATCCCGCGCCGATGTCCGACCTCGAGGCCTTGCTGCTGGGGATCGTCCAGGGGCTGACCGAGTTCCTGCCGATCTCGTCCTCCGGCCACCTGATCCTCGTCCCCTGGCTCCAGGACTACGACTTCCTGAAGGACGACGAGGCCTTCAACAAGACCTTCGACGTGGCGCTCCACGCCGGCACGCTGCTCGCGGTGTTGACCTACTTCAGGGTCGAGATCGTGCAACTGCTGCGGGCGCTGTGGGCGTCGCTTCGCAGGCGCGCGATCGCAGGGGCCGACGAGCGGGTGGCGTGGGCGATCGTGGTCGGCACGATTCCGGCGGTGATCGCCGGCGGGATCGGCGAGAGCTTCATCGAGGATCACTCGGCGATCCATGGCAGATCGCGATCCTGCTGATCGTTGGCGGATTGCTGCTCGGCTGGGCGGACCGGCGGCCGCAGCGGGAGAGCCTCGAGGAGGTTCGGCCGCGGCAGGGTCTATATATCGGCTTGGCTCAGGTGCTGGCGCTGGCGCCCGGAGTGTCGCGCTCGGGGATCACGATCACGGCCGCCCGCTTTCTGGGGCTCGACCGCGACTCTGCCGCCCGCATCTCGTTCTTGCTGCTTGCGCCCGTGACCGCGGGCGCGGTCGTCTACAAGGCCTATAAGGCGGTCTTCGGAGGGGTTGCCGGACGGCGTCGCGGGCCCGATGATCATCGGCACGATCGCCGCGGCGGTGTCCGGATATCTGGCGATCGCCGGCCTGCTCGCGTTCGTGCGGCGGCGCAGCTACGACATCTTCGTCGTCTATCGCGTGCTGGTGGGGATCACGGTGCTGCTGCTGATCGCCACCGGGGTCCGCGGATCGACGTTCTGATCGCGAAAAGAGAAGGCGCGCGACCCGGGGCAGGGAGTGAGTCGCGCGCCGCACGAGAGAGGACTTCTCGTTGGCCCCGAGTCTCGTTGCGTCCGCCCGGTCGCTGGTGAATATTCCGAGAAGCGGGCTGTGAAAGTTCTGTGAACGGCGCGACAATGACGACCGTGGCGCCACTACCATGGTGTGCGGCTCAGACGAGCGAGGCAGGGTCGGCCCAGCCGGCCCTCGCCTCGCGGCCATACCTATGACCGCCCCAGGGGTGACACTCCGAGTAGCCGTCATCGACGACGACTCCGGCTTCCTTCACGTGCTCGCCAAGCGCCTCGAGGCGGGCGGCTACCAGTACCGGATTCTCTCCGGGCCGGTGCCGGCCGAGGACCTGGCGGCGATGAAGCTGAACGCCCTCCTCGTCGATCCCTCGCTGCTCGGCCCGCTGGCCTGGGAGTTCCTGGAGCGGGTCTGCGGAATGCTCCCCGGCCTGGGCGTGATCGTCTGCACCCAGGGCGCCACGGTGGCCCAGCGCGTGCGCGGGCTTCGCCTCGGCGCCGACGACTGGATCTCGAAGCCCAGCCACCCGGAGGAGGTGATGGCGCGGATCGAGGCCGTCGTCCGCCGCCACCGGCGCGGCCAGACCCGCGAGGACCTCGGCCCTCTGGTCGCGGGAGAGCTGGAGATCATGCCCGACCGCTTCCAGGCCTACGTCAGCGGCGAGAGCCTGGAGTTCACGCGCCGCGAGTTCGAGCTCCTCGACGTGCTCGCCCAGCACGCCGGCAAGGTGCTGGAGCGCGACGAGATCTACCGGCGGGTGTGGGGCTACTCGATGATCCACGGCGACCGCTCCGTCGACGTCTTCGTGCGCAAGCTCCGCTCCAAGCTTCAAAGGCGCTCGCCCGGGTGGGACTACATCCACACCCACTTCGGGATCGGCTACCGCTTCGATCCCCAGCCGCTCGAGCCGGGCGCCGACCTGCTGCCGGACTCCGAGGGCGTCGGCGAGGGAATGGCCGAAGTCCCCGAGGTCCAGGCGCCCAAGCCCGCAATTTCCTAGAGAGGCGGAGCCCTCCTCGATCGGGCTCCCAACGCCTCCACTCCTAGCCCGTTCGTGCCCGGGCGAAACCTTTCAGGGCCCGGGTTTCACAGGTTTTTCACAAGACGGCCACTTGGCGGTAACAGGACCGACGATGGCCGCTGGGACGCTGCCCTCGACCCAACCCGACTAAGGAGCCTTACGAATTGATTTCTCGCAAGTCCACACTTGCCATGTTCGCCTGCGGGCTGCTGGCCATCGTTGCCGCCGGCTGCGGCAGCGATTCCGGCGGATCCACTTCTTCCTCCGGTGGTCCGGTCACCGGAGCCGGCAGCACGTTCATCGCGCCGATGATGTCCAAGTGGCAGTCGGATTACGCGTCGAAGACGGGCGACACCGTGACCTATGGCGCCATCGGCTCCGGTGGCGGGATCGAGCAGATCACCGCTCGCACGGTCGACTTCGGAGCGTCCGACGCGCCGATGACCTCCGATCAGCTCAGCGCGTGCAAGGGCTGCATACAGATCCCGTGGTCGCTCGGCGCGGTGGTCCCCGCCTACAACCTGAGTGGGGCAGCCGACAACCTGAAGCTCACCGGGCAGGTATTGGCGGACATCTACCTTGGCAACGTCACGACCTGGAACGATCCGGAGATCGCGAAGCTCAATCCCGGCGTCAACCTGCCGTCGACGAAGATCACACCGGTCTACAGGACTGACGGCTCGGGCGACACCTTCGCGTTCACCGACTACCTGTCCTCGGTCAGCCCCGAATTCAAGTCCAAGGTTGGGGTTGGCACCGAGGTCAAGTTCCCGACCGGCATCGGCGGTGACGGGAGCGACGGCATCGCCGCCGCGCTCTCGAAGACCGACGGCGCGATCGGCTACCTCACGATTGCCTACGTGACGTCGAACAGCCTCAACTACGCCCTGTTGCAGAACGCGGCCGGCAACTATCCGAAGGCCGACATTCCGGCGATCAACGCGGCGGCTGCGACGGCGAAGTCGGTTCCTCCTGGCGGTGTCTCGATCGTCAATCCCCCCGCCTCGGCCAAGAACGCATGGCCTGACTCGACGTTCACCTATGTGATCGTCCCGACGAGCACGGACAAGGCCGACGCGCTGAAGAAGTTCATCACCTACGCGCTCGGCCCCGGGCAGTCCTTCGCGGAGGGGCTCGGCTACGGGACCCTGCCGAAGCAGGTAGTCACCGACAGCAAGGCGGCGCTCGGCAAGATCGGTGGCTGAGGCGAGGATCGCGGGACAATTCGATGAGGCAAGAGCTGACACCCGGGGCCTCGTGGAGGCCCCGGGTGTCCTCGACCTCGTTCACGGATAGGGCGGCATGACCACCGAGAGCGCCACGGCCAGTCTGGGCCCGGCCCTGGGTGGCAAGCGGCGCGGGCTGTTGGATCGCACCGGCGATCGGGGCCTTTACCTGATCACGCTGCTGGCTGCGATCGGCTCGGTCGTCATTCTCGGTGGCCTCACCTACAAGGTCGTGGACCTGGCGTCGAGCGCGATCTCGGAAAACGGGCTCGGGTTCATAACGACCTCGAACTGGGATCCCGTGCACGGGCAGTTCGGCGCTGCCCAGTTCCTCTACGGCACAGCGGTCAGCTCGTTTGGAGCTCTTCTCCTCGCAACACCGCTGTCGATCGCGATCGCTCTCTTTCTCACCGAGCTTGCCCCACGAGGCACTCGGACTCCAATCGGAACCCTTGTCGAGCTGCTGGCAGGGATCCCGAGCGTCATCCTCGGCCTCTGGGGCATCCTGGTTCTGGGTCCTGCGATGCAGTCGACCATCGAGCCGGCGCTGCATTCCGCACTGGGTTGGATTCCCGTGATCGGGAAGCTGTTCGCGGGGGAGTTCTCGCCAGTTGGGCTGTTCCCGGCGATGGTGATCCTGACGATCATGACCGTGCCGATCGTCTCCAGCCTGACGAGGGAGATCTTCACCACGGTGCCGCCCGCAGCCAAGGAGGGTGCGCTGGCGCTCGGAGGTACGCGCTGGGAGATGATCAAGACGGTCGTCCTCCCCTACTCGCGACCGGGGATCATCGCTGCGGTCATGCTTGGGCTGGGCCGCGCCGTGGGTGAGGCGATCGCGGTCTCGCAGGTGATCGGCGGTGCGCCCGGCATCAACTCGAACCTCTTCCTGCCGGCACAGTCCGCCGCGGGCCAGATCGCCGCGCAGTATCAGGGGGGAACGCCCGACACCCAATCGGCGCTCGCGTATTTGGCCGTGATCCTGCTCGTGCTGTCGCTGGTCTTCAACGGCGTCGCACGGCTATTGGTGCGCAGCATCCAGGGGCGCTCGGGAAGGGGGAGCGAGGCATGAGTCCTCCAGAGGCGCATCCGCTCCTGGCTCAGAGCGGCAATCTGCGGCGCCGCCATGCGGTGAACCGCGTCATGGAGATCAGCGCCTGGACAGCCGCGCTGCTGGCGGTCGCGGTTCTCGCGCTGGTTATCGCCAGCGTCGCGGTCAAGGGGGCGGGGGAGATAAGCATCGACTTCCTGACCGGGAACACGTCGAACTTCGGCGCCGGCGGGATCGGAAACGCGATCGTCGGCAGCGCCATCATCGTGGGGATCGCGACGTTGATGGCGGTGCCGTTCGGGATCCTGGTCGCGATCTACACCAGCGAGTTCGCGGGACAGAGATCCGGCTTTGCAATCCGCTACGTGCTCGACATCCTGAACGGCGTGCCGACGATCGTCACCGGAATCTTCGTGTTCGGGCTGATCGTCGTTCCGCAACACAAGCTGAGCGGATTCGCCGGCTCGGTGGCGCTGGCGATCGTGATGCTGCCGCTCATTGCGCGCTCCTGCCACGAGGTCCTGACCCTGGTGCCTGGCTCGGTCAAGGAGGCGGGGCTGGCGCTCGGGGCAAGCCGCTGGCGCACCACCCTGTCAATCACGGTGCCGACGGCGCTCAGCGGGATGATCACCGGTGCGCTCCTGGCCGTGGCCCGTGCCGTGGGCGAGACGGCGCCCCTCTTGCTGGTGACGAGCGTTTTCGCGGACCTCGTACAGACCGATCCTTCGCAGGCGTTGCCGAACATCCCGGTGATCATCTACAGGTACTCGGAGTCTCCGGAGCCGGCAAAGCACGCCCAGGCCTGGGGGGCGGCACTGGTCCTGATCTTCTTCGTGCTCGTGATCAGCATCGTCGCCAGAGTGCTGTCGGCGCGGATGCGTCGCCGTCTTGGGGCAGCGAGGTAGGTGAACCGCGAATGCAATGGAGCGCCCTGTGATGAACTACGAGCCGAGGGATGTGAACGTGGCCGACCCTGAGGAGACGACAATGCCACGAAGTCCGGGCCAGGCCGAGCCGGCGACCCCGGCTGCCGAGTCCCCACAAACGGGCCAGGTGCCGGCGGGGGTCGAGGAGATGCACGCCACACGCCACGTGCGGCTCGAGGACCTTCACGCCTACTACGGGTCAAACCACGCCGTGAAGGGCGTCGATCTGGCCTTCGAGCCCGGTCGGGTGACCGCGATCATCGGGCCGTCGGGATGCGGTAAGTCGACCATGGTCCGGTGCGTCAACCGCATGCACGAGGAGATCCCCGGCGCGCGGTCGGAGGGCCGGGTGATGCTCGATGACATCGACCTTCACGCCTCCAAGGTCGATGTGGTGGCGGTCAGGCGGCTGGTCGGAATGGTGTTCCAGAAGCCGAATCCGTTTCCGACCATGTCGATCCACGACAACGTCGCCGCGGGGCTCCGGTTCACGGGCACGCCGCGAGGCGAGGTCACCGATCGGGTCAACTCGGCCCTCGAGGCCGCCGGCCTCTGGAACGAGGTCAAGGACAGGCTCTCGAGCCCCGGCATGGGGCTCTCGGGTGGCCAGCAGCAGCGCCTCTGCATCGCCCGAGCACTCGCTGTCGAGCCCGACGTCCTGCTGATGGACGAGCCCTGCTCGGCGCTCGACCCGGTGGCGACCCTGAAGATCGAGGAGCTGATCGGGCAGCTCAAGGACCGGGTCACGATCGCGGTCGTCACCCACAACATGCAGCAGGCGGGCCGGGTCGCCGATACGACGGCGTTCATGCTCGACGGCGAGATGATCGAGGTCGGGCCGACCGACAAGATGTTCACCAACCCCGATGACGACCGCACCGAGCAATACGTGACCGGGAAGTTCGGCTGATGGAGATCGGGCGAGACACGAGTACCGGGAGGAGCTCGCCTCGCTCGAGCGTCGGGCGCTCGACGGGCTGGACCTCGTCGTCGCCTCGCTCGACCGCACGGTCGAGGCGGTGGAGCATCAGGACATCGAGCTGGCCGAGCTGGTGATCGCCGACGACGACGTGATCGACGGCCGCTACCTGGAGATCCACCAGGCGATCCTGACGCTGCTCGCGACCCAGGCCCCGGTGGCCACCGACCTGCGGCTGATCGCCGCCCTGCTGCACGTGATGAAGAACATCGAGCGGATGGGCGACCAGTGCGTCAACATCGCCAAGCTGATCCCGATCGCGGGCCACGAGCCACCCGCGGACGAGCGGCTCCTGAAGAACCTGGTGACGATGGGCAAGTCGGTGCGCGCCCTGATCCGGCAGGCGAAGCGCGCCTTCGCGGATCGCAACGTGGACATGGCGCGCGACCTGGTGCGCCAGGACGACGTGGTCGACAACCTGAACAAGGAGTGCTTCCAGCTGCGCGATCGAGATCGGCGACGAGCATCGACCGCCGCGAGTGGGCGATGACGATGATGCTCGTGGCCCGGGCGCTGGAGCGGATCGGGGACAACGCAGTCGACGTCGGAGAGCAGGTCGCCTTCCTGGTCACCGGCCTGTTCCGCGAGTTCGAGGACGCCTCGCACCCGGGCGAGGACGTGCTTCCCCAGCCCTCGTCGGCGTAGACCCCTGTTGTCGAGACCGGGCAACGTGGGCGCTCTCCACACCGTGAGAAGATGGCGACGGCGGAGGGCTCTGCGTGTGCACTCACCGCCGTCGGAGCTCTTGGACCTCTTCGCTCGCGCTGGAGCGAACATGCAGGTGACCGCCGAGCAGGCCTACGAGCTGCTCATCTCCTGGCCCGACGACCGCGGACTGCGGCAGGAGATCACGCGATGCGAGCAGGAGGGCGATCGGATAACCCGAGAGATCATTCAGCGCCTCCACCGTGGCCGGGCGGCTCCTTTCGATCGCGAGGATGCATACGCCCTGGCCCAGGCGATCGACGATGTCGTCGACGAGATCGAGGAGGCCTCCGAGGAGCTGGCCGTGTACGGGATCGAGGCACCGATGAAGCAGGCTCAGGAGCTCGGCGGCGTGGTACGGGACTCAGCCAGAGCGCTGAGGACCGCCCTCGACCGCCTGAAGCACTTCGATGACCTCGAGTCGCAGGCGCTCGAGGTGCGTCGGCTCGAGCATGAGGGGGACCGGATCTACCGGGAAGCGGTCGCTTCGCTCTTCGACGGCGGCATCGACCCGATGCTCGTCATTCGCTGGAAGGACGTGCTTCAGGGCCTCGAGGACGCCATCGACCGTACGCGGCAAGCGATGGACATCCTTCAGGGACTGGTCGTAAAGCACTCCTAGGCTCGCCCGGGCCTCAGGCCGCGGCCAGAGTCTCGTCGCGCTCGCCCAGCAACCGGGCGAAGGAGCCATGGAGCTCCTCCGCGCGCGGGCGATACGGCGGATGCACCTCGAGCACGAGGGGAGCCTCGTGGCCGGCGAGGCGTGGCGCGAGTCGCTCCCAGGGAAGGGTGCCGCGGCCGGGTGGCAGGTGGAGGTCTAGCCTCAGGGGGTCGACGCCGCTCTCAGCGCCCACGGGTTGCCAGCGGGCGCCGAGGTTGTCGTGCGCGTGGAACAGGGTCACGGTGTCCAGCACCGGCTCGATCAGGGCCTCGAGCGTGGTTCGGCGAAGCTCGGCGACGATGTGGGCGTGGCCGACGTCGAGGCAGATCCCGATTCGCTCCGAGCCGATCCGGTTGACCAGACCACGGAGGACCATCGGGCTCGCCGACAGCGGCTCCGGCCCGGGAAAGACCGGCGCCAGGTTCTCGACCGCGATCGTGACTCCAAGCCGCTCCGCGCGCACCGACAGAGCAGCCAGCGAGCGGGCCTCGAACAGCAGCGCGTCCTCGCTCTCCGGGGCGTCCGGCAGAGCGCAGGCGTGGTAGACGACGTGAGTGGCGCCGATCTCGGCCGCGTAGGCGAGCAGGCCCTCGGCCGCGCGGTCGGCATCGCGAGCTCCCACCCTGAGGTCGGGCGGGGCATGGACGACCGGCACGAGCCCGGTGGTTGCAAGGGACGCGGCGAGCGCGGTCGCGTGCGGCATGCACTGGCGCGAGTCGGAGAGGACCGAGGGCGGCGGCGCGTGGACCTGAACGCGCGCGAAGCTCGCCGCCTCGAACGACTTCAGGAGCGCGGGGGCGGCCCACCAGTCGTTTGGGACGTTCAGGCCAAGCCGGTCCGCAGGCCATTTCGCGCGCATCCAAGCCAAGTTTCGACGCCCGGCGGCCGGCCCCCGTGAAGCCACCGTGAACCGCATGTAAACGGGCCGTTACGGCGGCGCCCCCCAGGCATGGCCGCATCCGTGCCGTCTGACAAGATCGCCTCTGCATGCTGTGCGCGGCGATCGACATCGGCTCGAACACCACCCGCGTGCTCGTCGCCGAACCCCAGGAGGGCCAGCTTCGCAAGGTGATGGAGCAGCGCGCCTACACGCGGATCGGGAAGGCCTCCCAGCACAACGGGGCGATCGACGCCGACAAGGTCGCCGAGCTCGCCGAGGCGGTCGCCACCCAGGTCCGGCTCGCCGAGGAGGTGGGAGCCGGGGCGATTCGCACCGTGGCCACGGCGGCGATTCGCGAGGCCGCCAACCGCACGGAGGTCGTGGCCGAGATCACCCGCGTTGCGGGGGTCGAGGTCGAGGTGCTGAGCGAGCACGAGGAGGGTCGCCTGGCGTTCATCGGCGCTACCAAGACCCTGGGCCACCCGGTCGAGGGCGATGTGGCGGTCGTCGACGTCGGCGGCGGCTCCTCCGAGGTCGTCGTGGGCAGCGTCACCGAAGGGCTGCGCTCCGTCCAGTCGTTCAAGATCGGGTCTGGGTCCCTCGCCGACGACTTTCTCTCCAACGACCCTCCGTCGCCGGCGGAGATTCGGGCAATCCGCGATCACATCTCGGACTTCTTCGGGGCAGTTGAGTTCGAGCAGCCGGACCAGGCCGTGGCCGTGGGCGGCAGCGCCACGTCGCTCCGCACGCTCGTCGGCGCGGCGCTCGAGTACGAGACCCTGGAGCGGGCGGTCCGCGTGCTGACCGGCGACCCGATCCTGGAGGTGGCCAAGCGCTTCGAGCTCGATCCCCGTCGCGTTCGCATCCTGCCCACAGGCGTCCTGCTGCTCGAGAAGCTTTCGGAGCTCCTGGGCCAGCCGCTGCAGATCGGCAAGGGAGGGCTCCGCGAGGGCGTCATCCTCACGCTGCTGAACGGCGCGGCCAACGGGGCCACGCGCGCCATCGCCGCCTGAATCGCACCCGCCCGTTGCACAGGCCCGCGGTCTACGGCACAGATGAAGTACGGCAGCTAGCCTCCCGTGTCAGGGAAACGCCATGGTGCTCCACGACGAGAAGCTCTCCGCTCCTGACTTCGTCCGAGGTTCCGCCCTCCTCGAGGGCGCGCTCCGGTTCGCGCGAGAGGCCTACCGCGATCGGGGGCGGCGCGGCAAGACCAAGCTGCGACATTCGATCGAGGTGGCGAGCCTTCTGCACCGGGCGGGGTTCGAGGAGGAAGTGGTCGCGGCCGGCCTGCTGCACGACGTGGTCGAGGCGGCGGACAGCGAGCCGGCGCAGCTCGCCGAGCGGTTCGGGCCCGATGTGGCATCGCTGGTCAAGGCGATGACCGAGGACGAGAGGATCCAGCCGTTCGAGGAACGCAAGGCCGAGCACCGGGCCAGGGTGACGGCGGCAGGATCGCGGCCGGCGGCCATCTACGCCGCCGACAAGCTCGCAAAGATGCCCCACCTCCACGCTGATCCCGACTCCGTCTCCGAGCGAAAGCTCGCCCACTACCGCCAGACGGTGGAGACGCTCAGGGCGGGTCACCCCGATCTTCCGTTTCTTGCCGAGCTGGAGCAGGAGCTGGCGGCGTTGATGGTGCAACGCCAGGGCCGGGCTGCCGATCGAGGCCAGCCGGCGCCCGCGCACGGGCTATCGTGAGCGTTCGTGGCGCGGGCGCGACCGATCCCGGACCTGGCGGCGGAGGATCCCTACTCCGCGGCCGCAGCCAAGATCGTCGCCGTGCGAGCGCGGGAGGTTGCGGATCATGCCCATGACGTGCTCAACGTCGCCGACATCGAGCGCGTACACGACATGCGGGTGGCAACCCGCCGGCTTCGCGCTGCGCTCGAGATCTTCGAGCCCTGCTTCCCGCCCAAGGAGCTCGGAGCCGCCCTCGGCCAGGTGAAGGCGATCGCCGACGCACTGGGCGAGCGTCGAGACCGCGACGTGGCGATTGCCGCGCTGGAGGACTTCGCGGGCGCGATGCCGGCCCCCGATCGGCCCGGCGTCGAGACTTTGATCGAGCGGCTCAGGGCCGAGCAGGCAGACGCGAACGAAGCCCTGGTGCCGTTCGTCGATGCGGGGCAGCTGGCCGCCCTGAGCGAGCTCGTCTCCGAGCTCGTCGCGACCGCCGAGGGAGTTGGGGACGCTCCGGCGTGAAGGCAAGGCACGTCAAGAAGCTCGACCCGCGCGCGCCCCTTGCGGACAATGCGGCTCGCATCATCAGCGTCCGGCTTGACGAGATGCGCTCCTTCGCCCCCGCCGCCTTGGAGTTCAAGCACACCCGCGACCAGCACAACATGCGCATCGCCGCGAAGCGCCTTCGCTACATCCTCGAGACCACCGAGTTCTGCTTTGGCAAGCCCGCCCAGACGGCGCGGCGCCGGGCCCGCGATCTCCAGGACCTGCTCGGCGAGCTGCACGACTGCGATGTGATGCTGCCCCGAATTGAGGGGCATCTTGCGGCGCTGCGCGCCGAGGACGCGGCAGCCGTGCGGGAGCGCGCGGCCGACTCGCTCGACCTCGACCCACGACTGGCCTCCCGCGCCCAGCATCGCACCGCCTACCGCGGCCTCGAGGTGCTCACCGTCTACATGCAGGCGCGCCGCAGGCTGCTCTTCGACCGGTTCTGCGATTTCTGGGTGGAGCAGGAGCGCGCAAGCACCTGGGAGCGTCTGGAGCACGCGGTCGGTCGGCACCTCCGCGTTGTGAGGGAGCGTCGCATGGCGGCCAAGCGAGCAGAGAAGGCGCGGCGCGAGCTCGAGGCCGCGGAGCGCCAGGAGCGCGAGGCGGCGTCGCGCGCCGCGAACGCGGCGGCCGAGTTCCAGGCGGCCCGGCGGGTGGCCGCGGGAGAGTCGCGGCGTCCCAGCGCTGAGCGCCCGAGGGACGAGTCTGAGCCCACGGCTGACTGAGCGGGCGCGCGGTTTCGCGGTTGCCGCTGCCGTCGGCGTAACCGCCGCGCTCGCCCTTCCGGGAGTGGCGCCGGGCGCCTACGTCAGAGGGTCGGCGGGCCTCGGCGACCCGTACTTCCCCCACGCGGGCAACGGTGGCTACGACGTTGCGCACTACGGCCTCGAGCTGCGCTACAAGCCGCATGGCCGGCATCTCGGAGCCGTGGCCAGAATCAGGGCGAGGGCGACGCGGAACCTGAAGCGCTTCGACCTCGACTTCCGGCACCTCCACGTCTCGGGGCTGCGGGTGGACGGCAGGCCCGCGCGCTTCAGCCGCAAGGGCCAGGAGCTTCGGATCAGGCCACGCACCCGACTGCGGCACGGCGAGCGGTTTCGCGTCTGGATTCGCTACCGGGGCAGGCCACGACCGCTGAGCGATCCCCTCGGAGCCAAGTACGGCTGGATACCGACCGCCGATGGCGCCTTCGTGGCTGGCGAGCCGACGGGCGCGCCGACCTGGTTCCCCTGCAACGACTATCCGACCGACAAGGCCACCTACGACTTCCAGGTCACGGTTCCGAGGGGAACCACCGCGGTGGCCAACGGCACGCTGGAGGACCGGATAGAGCACCGGCACTGGACCACGTTCGTCTGGAGCGAGAGCTCGCCGATGGCGACCTACCTCGCCACGGTCACCACCGGGAGGTTCCGGGTGACGCAGTCGAACGTCAACGGGATCCCGTCGTACGTGGCCGTGGATCCCGCCGAGTCCCCCGCGACGCCCGGTGGCCTGTCGAGGACCTCCGACATCCTCGCTCTGTTCGGCTCGGCCTTCGGCGCCTATCCGTTCGAGGCCACCGGAGCCATCGTCGACCATACGTCCGCGGTGGGCTACGCGCTGGAGACCCAGACCAGGCCCCTGTTCCCTCTGGCCCCGGGCACCGGGCTCCTCTCCCACGAGCTGGCGCATCAGTGGTTCGGCGACGACGTGACGCCGAGGCGCTGGCGCCAGATCTGGCTGAACGAGGGCTTCGCCACGTGGGCGTCGTGGTACTGGGATGCGAATGACGGCGGCCCGAGCCTGCGGCAGAGCTTCAGGCAGCAGTACGCGACCCCGGCCAGATCGACCGGGTTCTGGAACCCGCCGCCCGGCAATCCCGGCGGCCCGGCGAAGCTCTTCAGCAGTTCGGTGTACGACCGGGGCGCGATGACCCTGGAAGCCCTGCGCGAGAAGATCGGCGGCGCGGCCTTCTTCCAGGTCCTCCGCGACTGGGTCCGGAAGTACCGGTACGGAAACGCCGGGACGAAGAGCTTCATTCACCTCGCCGAGGCCGACTCGGGCATCGACCTCGACCATTTCTTCAAGGTCTGGCTGTTCAGGAAGGGGAAGCCGAAGCCGGGCAGCTGGTGAGCGGTTGATCGGAGCCGCCAAGGCTCGAACAAGATGCTTCCCGATCAGCGAATAGCCGCCTGAGCGCTACCGCGGCGCTAGTACCATGGCTGGCGGGTGAGCGCAGTAGATCCGATGCAAGCACGCGCGGCCGCGACAGGTGCGGTCGAGCAGGCTGCGGCAGCCGACTTAGCGGCCCCGGCGCCCGACCTGGAGGATTCCTCTCTCTACTTCAACCGCGAGCTTTCCTGGCTGGACTTCAACGATCGCGTCCTTCAGCTCGCCGAGGACAGTTCCGTGCCGCTCCTGGAGCGCGTCAAGTTCTGCGCGATCTGGGAGTCGAACCTGGACGAGTTCTTCATGGTGCGGGTCGCGAACCTTCACGACCAGCTGGAGGCGGGGGTCGATGCCCGCGGCGCCGACGGGATGAGCGCCAGCGATCAGATCGACGCGATCCACAAGCTGGTGCTCGGCCAGCGCGAGCGGCTGACGCGATGCCTCGAGCGTGAGCTTCGCCCGGCTCTCGCCGAGCACGGGATCCGGATCATCTCGCCCCAGCGCGCGAACGCTCGAAGAGCGCGCGCAGCTCGACCGGGTGTTCGAGAAGAGCATCTTTCCGGCGCTGACCCCGCTGGCAATCGGCCTCGGCCGTCCCTTCCCCTACATCTCGAACCTCTCGCTCAGCCTGGCCGTCACGCTCCGCGACCCCGACCAGGGCACCGAGGTGCTCGCCCGGGTGAAGGTGCCGAAGGAGCTGCTCGGGAGGTTCGTGGAGATCGGCGAGTCGGGGGCGACGCTGGTCCCGCTCGAGGACCTGATCGCCGCCAACCTGAGCTCGCTTTTCCCTGGGATGGAGATCCTGGACCACTCGTTCTTCAGGGTCACCCGCGACACCGACTACGACGTCTCCGACGAGGCCGACGACCTGTTGCAGGCGGTCGAGGAGGGGGTTCGCCGGCGGCGCTTCGGCGAGGTCGTGCGGCTGGAGGTGGACCGGGAGGCGAGCCCGCGGCTGCGCGAGCAGCTCCGCGACGCGCTGCAGATCGACCAGCGTCAGCTATATGAGACCGACGGCCTGATCGACGTGACGGACCTGTGGGAGGTGGCCGGGCTGAGCGGCTTCAGCGAGTTGCGTGACCCGCCTCATACGCCCGTCACGCAGCCGCGGCTGCTCGGCGAGGACGGGGCGAAGGCCGACATCTTCGGGGCAACCCGGGAAGCGGACATCCTGGTCCATCACCCCTACGACTCCTTCACCACCTCCGTCGAGCGCTTCGTCGAGCAGGCGGTGGCCGACCCGGACGTGCTGGCGATCAAGCAGACCGTCTACAGGACGAGCGCCGACTCCCCTCTGGTTCCGTCCCTGATCGAGGCGGCGGAGCGCGGCAAGCAGGCCGTCTGCGTGGTGGAATTGAAGGCGCGCTTCGACGAGCAGGCCAACATCCGGTGGGCGAAGAAGCTGGAGGAGGCCGGCGTGCACGTCGTCTACGGCCTGCCCTCGCTGAAGAGCCACGCGAAGTGCATCCTGATCGTTCGTCGCGAGGGCGAGGGCGTCCGGCACTACGCGCACGTCGGCACCGGCAACTACAACCCGAAGACCGCGCGCCTGTACACCGACCTGGGCCTGTTCACGGCCGATCCTGAGATCGGCGCGGACATGGCCGAGATGTTCAACTACCTGACCGGCTACTCGCGGCCGCGGGGTTACCGCAAGCTCCTGGTCGCGCCGTTCAACCTCCAAGAGGGCATCCTGAATGAGATCGAGCGCACGATCGAGGCGCACTCGCCCGATCGGCCGGCTCGAATCCGGATGAAGATGAACGCGCTTCTCGACGCGCCCTCGATCAGGGCGCTGTACCGAGCCTCGCAGGCCGGCGTACGAGTGGAGCCTCAACATCCGCGGGATCTGCGCGCTGCGGCCCGGGGTCGCCGGGGTCTCGGAGAACATCGATGTGGTTTCCGTCGTCGGCCGCTTCCTCGAGCACTCGCGGATCTTCTCGTTCGAGCGGCCCGGGGAGGAGGAGCGCGTCTACATCGGCTCGGCCGACCTGATGCCCCGCAACCTCTATAACCGCGTCGAGCTGGTCACCCCGGTCGAGGACTCGAAGATCCGCGTCCAGCTGCTCGACCTGCTGGACCGCTGCCACGCGGACAACACCAACGCCTGGGTGCTCGGCTCGGATGGAACCTGGACCCGTCGCCGACCCGACGGCAAGCCTCGCAACGTCCAACGCGAATTGATCGAGCTCCACGAGACGCGCGCCGCCGAGTCCTCTCGCTGAGCGCTCCAGACACCACGTTCGCGAGACTCGCCCGGCGATCGCGGTGAGCGTGGCCACCAGGCACACGGCGCGTGGTTGGTGGCAGGAGGAGGCCGAGCCCGGCCCGGAGCTCCTCCCGCTCGAGGAAGACCTCGCGGCCGACGTTGTCGTGGTGGGCGGCGGATACACCGGGATGTGGGCGGCGTGGTTCGTCGCCGAGCTCGAGCCGGAGGCGCGGGTGGTCCTGCTGGAGTCCGACCGCTGCGGCGCGGGCCCCAGCGGGCGCAACGGCGGCTTCGTGAACGCGATGTGGTTCGGCCTGCCGGCGCTTCGACGGCGCTTCGGCGACGAGCCCGCGCTGCGGCTCACACGGGCAGCACAGGAGGCGGTCGAGGGGATCGGACGCTGGTGCACCGAACAGCGGGTGGACGCCTGGTACCGCGCCGGCGGCTACCTTCAGGTCTCCACGGCTCCGGCCCACGACGGCTCCTGGCAGGCGGTCGCCGACGCCTGCGCGGAGCTGGGCGTCTCGGGCGCCTGCCAGCCGCTCTCCGAGGCCGAGGTGCGGGCCCGCTGCGACTCCCCGATCTTCCGCGCCGGGGCCTTCTACCCCGCGGCCGCCACCGTCCAGCCGGCACGCCTGGCGCTCGGGCTTCGCGCGCGCCTTCAGCAGCGCGGGGTCACCATCTTCGAGGGCTCGCGGGTCCGGCGGCTGACCGCGGCGGGCCAGGGCGTCGAGGCGCGCACCGATCGCGGCTGCGTGCGCGCCGCGCGCCGCCGTGCTCGCCACCGGCCCGGCGCTGGCCGGCCACCGCCCGCTGCGCCGGCGACTGACCGTCACCTCCAGTCACATGGTGATCACCGAGCCGGTCCCCGACGTGGTCGCCGAGCTGGGCTGGACGGGCGGTGAGGGCATCACGGACTCGCGGGCGATGATCCACTACTTCCGAACCACGCCGGACGGACGAATCGCCTTCGGTTGGGGGGGCGGCAGGATCGCGCCGGGCGCCCGCCTCGACGGCCGCGTCGAGCTTGACCGCAGCGTGGTCGCCAAGGTGAAGCGGCATCTCGTTCGTTTCTTCCCGGGGCTTGCGGGAAGGCGAATCGAGCACGCCTGGGGCGGGCCGATCGACGTCTCCCCGACCCATCTGCCCGTGGTGGGCAGCGTCGACGGTGGCCGCGTCCACTACGCGTTCGGCTACACCGGCAACGGGGTCGGACCCTCGCACCTCGCCGGGCGCGCCCTCGCCTCGCTGGCGCTGGACCGCCGCGACGAGGCCACCAGCCTGCCGATCGTCGAGCCGCCGCGGGTTCGTGTGCCCCCCGAGCCGCTTCGCTACGCCGGCGGGACGATCGTCCGCGCGGCGCTGCTTCGCCGCGAGCGCCTCGAGGAGGAGGGCCGGCGGCCGGGCCCGCTGACCCGCGCGATCAGTGGGCTGCCGGAGCGGATCGGCATCCACATCGGCCGCTGACCCGCTAGGAGTCGAGGGCCAGCACGAGCTCGCGGATCGCGGCGGGGTAGCGGTAGCGTGAGGCCACCGTGCTTGCCGTCGAAGAGCTCCAGCGTGTGGTCGACCCCGAGCTTCTCGAGCTCGGCGGCGAAGGCCTGGGCGCCGAGGTCGAGATGCCACTCGTCGGACTTGCCGGCATCGAGGTAGACCCGTCGCATCGAGCGCAGCTCGTCGGCGTGCCGCGGCGCCATCCGCACGGGGTCGAGCTCCAGCCAGCGCTCCCACACCTCGTCCACGAGCCGCCCCGTGGCGATCTCGAACGGCAGCAGCGCCTTGCCGGGGCGATCGGGATCCGGCGAGAAGCACGCCGCGCATCCGTACTCCATCAGGGGCTCGGCGAACTTGTCCATGTCGAAACGGTCTGCTTTGGCCAGGCGCTCGAAGAAGACGTCGTAGGAGCCCTCGAAGTCGTCGCGCAGCGTGCGCACGGTTTGGCCGAAGCTGGGGATGTAGGAGCACTCGAACAGCGCGTCCCCGGCGTGGGAGGCCAGCGCCCCGAATGCGTCGGGGCGCATCATCGGCACCACCATCGCCCCGTAGCCGCCCGACGACTTGCCGGCGATGCCGCGGTGGTCGCGGTCGGCGGCCGTCGGGTAGCGCTCGTCGATGAACGGCACCACCTCGTCGCACAGGTAGTCCTGGTAGCGGCCGGTACCGGTCGAGTTGAGGAACTGTGAGCCGCCGTACGACGTCCAGCAGTCGACGAAGACGACGATCGCGTCGGGGCATTCGCCGCCGGCGAACATCGCATCCAGGCGCTCGAACACGATCGGCTCGAAGGGCTCGCGCGCTCAGCCAGGAGTCGAGCTGGCCGAAGTAGCCCTGGATCACGTAGACGGACGGCAAGGGTCGCGGGTGGTCGACCTCGACGCCCGGGGGCCGGTACACGTACAAGCGGCCGCCGCGACGGGTCGCCCAGCGGGTTGTCGGCCAGCAGCTCCGACTCGACCGCCAGCCGGTCGAGGACGCCCCGAAGCGGCCGTTCCCAGGGGGCGCCGACCGATCCCTCGGCCTCGCGCAGCGCCATCTCAGGCGCCCGCCCCGTCGGGCGGCTTTCCGCCCGAGGACTCGGAGTACGGATACCACCACTCCTTCGGGGCGATCTCGGTCTCGATGTGGACGTGCTTGGTCTCCTGGAATGCCTCCAGGCCCTCGCGGCCGAGCTCGCGCCCCAGGCCGGACTGCTTGAAGCCGCCGAACGGGCCGGCGTCGTTGTCGGTCAGCGGGTCGTTGAACCAGACGGTGCCGGCCTTGATCTCCCGCAGGCAGCGGACCACGTTCTGAAGGTCGCGGGTGTAGACGTTGGCGCCGAGCCCGAAGCGGGTGGAGTTGGCGAGCTCGATCGCCTCGTCCAGCGAGCGAACCGGAACGATCGGCGCCACCGGGCCGAACGTCTCCTCGCGCAGCAGGTCGGTCTCGGGCGGCGCGCCCGTCACCACCGCCGGGGAGAAGAAGTGTCCGCGTTCCTGTCCGCGCGGTGCCGGCGCCGATCACGATCTCGGCCCCGGCGGCGACCGCGGCCTCGACCTGGTCGGTGACCTTCTGGCGCTGGACCGCAGAGACCATCGGTCCCGACGTCCGTGGCCGGGTCCATCGGGTCGCCGACCCGAAGCCCCCCGGTGTAGTCGACGAACGCCTGCACGTAGTCGTCGTAGACGTCCTCCATGACGTAGAAGCGCTCGGCGGAGGTGCAGACCTGCCCCGCGTTCAGGAACGCCGCCCAGGCGCCCCCCTTGGCGGCGACGTCGATCCGCTCGGCGACGTCGGAGCAGACGATGAACGGGTCCTTGCCGCCCATCTCGAGGTTGATCCGCGCGATCCGCTGCGCGCAGGCGGCGGCGATCCGCTTGCCGGTCTCGACCGAGCCGGTGAAGGCCACGCAGTCGATCCCCTCGTCGCCGACGATCCGGGCGCCCGACGTCGCCTGCCCCGGCCAGCATGTTGACGGCGCCGGCCGGCAGGTGCTCGAAGCACGGCGCGAGGGCCAGGGTGGACAGCGGCGTCAGCTCCGACGGCTTGCAGACGGTGGTGTTTCCGGCCGCCAGCGCGGGCGCCAGCTTCCAGGCCAGGAGCAGCAGCGGATAGTTCCACGGCACGATGCAGGCGACGACGCCGACCGGCTCCTTGACCACCAGCGCCAGCTGGGTCGCCTCGATCGAGGGAATCACCCTCCCCGCCGAGTCGCGGCCGATCTCCGCGTAGTAGTCGAACGCGGCCGCCATCCAGCCGACCTCGTCCGAGTTCTCGACCAGTGGCTTGCCGCCCTCCAGGGTCATCAGCTTCGGCGAGCTCGCCGGCCCGCGCCCGGAGCCGGGCGGCGACCTCGTGCAGCAGCTCGGCGCGCTCGACCGCGGGGGTTCGCTCCCAGCCGCGCTGCGCCTCGCGTGCCGCGGTGATCGCCGCCGCGATCTGCTCGTCCGAGGGCGTGGCCGAGGGTGGCGACCGTCTCCTCGGTGGCCGGGTTCTCGACCTCGAGTGGCTCGCCGTCGCCGGCGGCCTGCTCGCCGCCGATCAAGAGCCTGGTCTCCGGCACCTCCACGGCAGCGATGCTAGTGGACACCCGCCGGCCGCCGCGGCTGGAGGGCGCGGCCTCGCGCGGCCATGAGAGACTTCCGCCGATGACCGACGAGTGGCGAGTCGAGGTCGACCTCGACGACGAGCAGCATGGCTTGAAGCTCGGCGAGCGGCTGCGCTCGCTCGACCTCGACGACGAGGCGCGCAAGCGCCTCGGCGACCGGGTCATCGTCACCCGGGACGGGGCGAAGCTGTTCCTCTACGCGACCACCGAGGAGCAGGCGCGAGAGGCCGAGGGGGTGGCGCGCGACCTGGTCGCCGCCGAGGGCCTGAGCGCCGACACGGTGCTGACGCGCTGGCATCCGGACGCCGACGAGTGGAAGGACGCCTCCGTCCCGATGCCCCAGACCGACGACGAGCGCGCCGCGGAGCGCGAGCGGCACGAGGAGGCGGCCGAACGGGAGCCGCCGGGGCGCTGGGACTACCAGTGGGAGGTGCGCGTCGACCTGCCGACCGTGCACGAGACGCGCGAGTTCGCATCCCGCCTGGCCGACGAGGGCATCGACGTCAGGCGCCACTGGAAGTACCTCCTGGTCGGAGCCGCAAGCGAGGAGCGCGCCACGGAGATCGCCGAGCGGCTCACGGGCGAGGCGCCGGAGGGATCGAAGGTCCAGGTGGGGACGGCGGGCGCGCCGCATCCCGTGTTCGTGTACATCGAGTCGCACAAGCCCGGCATCGCCCGCGACCTCGGGCTGTAGGCCGGCCGGGCTGTCAGCCTCCGATCAGGCCTGCGCGACCGCCGCGACCGGGGAGAATCTCCGTCTTCTCCTGCTCGGGGCGGACCGCTGCCATCCGCTCGGCGCGGCGCTGCTGCCAGATCACCAGCAGGATCGCCACCGCGGTGACCATGAACAGCATCGTGGCGATCACGTTGACCTGCACCGGGATGCCGCGCAGAGCGACGCCGAACACGTAGAGGGGGAAGGTCACCGTCGTCCCGGAGTTGAAGTTCGAGATCACGAAGTCGTCGATCGAGAGCGCGAAGGCGAGCAGGGCGGCGGCAATGACCCCCGGCAGCGATCAATGGCAGCGTCACGTAACGGAAGGTCTGGACCGGCGTGGCCCCCAGGTCCCGGGCCGCCTCCTCGAGACTGCGGTCGAACCCGATCAGGCGCGAGCGCACGACGACCACGACGAAGCTGATGCAGAACATGACGTGCGCGATCAGCAGGGTGGTGAACCCCAGCGGCGCCGAGTAGAAGATGAACAGCGACAGCAGCGAGGCGCCCATCACGATCTCCGGCGTGGCCATCGGAAGGATGATCAGGAGGTTCGATGCCCGCCGGCCGAAGAAGTCGTAGCGGACGAGCGCCAGCGCCATCAGCGTCCCGATCGCGGTCGAGATCAGGTCGCGAGCGCCGCCAGCTCCAGCGAGGTTCGGAGGGCGTCGTTGAGCTCCTGGATGCGCGAAGGCGTGCTGCCAGTATTCGAGCGTGAAGCCGTCGTTGATGGCGAAGTTGAGCTTGTCCTTCGGTGTCTCCGCGAAGGAGAAGACCGCGATCACCACGATCGGAATCAGCATGTAGAGGACGGCCAGGCCTGCGTAGATGCGCAAGGCGTTTCGCCGCAGCCAGCGCATCAGGCGCGCTCCTCCTCCTCGCCCATGAACGCCTCGGTGCCCGCGAGGCGGATGTAGACCACGACGACCACGAGGATCAGGGCCATCATCAGGAAGGAGAGGGCCGCCGCCTCGGGATAGTCGCGCTCGACCAGAAACAGCGATTGGATCTTGTTGCCGATCATGTCTTGGTGCGTCCCGCCGAGGATGGTGCGCGTTGACGTAGTCGCCGAAGGCGGGGATGAAGGTGAGCAGGACGCCGGCGACGATCCCCGGCGCGGTCATCGGCAGCGTTACCCGCAGGAACGCCTGGGTCGAGGACGCGTAGAGGTCCTTGCGCGGCCTCGATCAGGCGCAGGTCCAGCCGCTCGATGCTGGCGTAGATCGGCAGGATCATGAAGGGCAGGAAGTTGTAGGTGAGGCCGGCGATCACGGCCCCCGACGTGGCGAGCACCCGTCCGTCGTCGGGTATCAGGTGCACGTACTGGAGCACGTCGACGATCGGGCTCTGGTCGGCGAGGATCGTCTTCCAGGCGATCGTCCGGATCAGGTAGGTGGTGAAGAACGGGGCGATCACCGCGAACAGGAGCAGCAGCCGCCAGCGACTCGACTGCTGGGCGATCGCGTAGGCGAGCGGGTAGGAGATCAGCAGCGCCAGGATCGTCGCGGCGCCCGCGTAGTAGAACGAGCGCACGATCTGCTCGCTGTTACCCGAGAGCGAATCGGGGAAGTTCGACCACTCCCAGGTGAAGGTGAAGCCTCCCGTGAGGAGCGAGCCCGACTCGAGCGCCTGCTCGCGCCATGAACCCCATCGGGATGACGAAGAAGAGGAGCAGCCATAGCGCTCCCGGGCGCGAGCAGCCAGTAGGGAATCAGCCGGCGGCGGATGGTCATCCGCGAACGTTCATCGGGCGCCTCAACACCCGCCGCCGGCACCCTCCGTCACCCAGTGACCACGTCCTGGAACTGCTCCGTGATCTCCTGCTGGTCCTGCGCGCTTCCGGGCGGATTCGGGTCCTCCGAGCAGCCGCGCGTGCAGCGACGGCGGCGGGAAGATCAGCGGGTCGTTGGCCAGTTCCGGATCCTTCTTGGCGAGGATCTCCTTCACTCCGTCGACCGGCGTCACGTAGTTGACGTAGGCCGCGATGTCGGCCTGCACCTCGGGCCGGTAGACGAAGTTCATGAACGCCAGCGCGGCCGCGGTGTTCGGGGCGCCGACCGGGATCACCATCTGGTCGAAGAAGGTGTCGCAGCCGTCGGTGGGCTTCCGCCACTCGACGTCGTCGCGGCCGATCAGGGACGCGTCCCCCGACCAGCCGATCGAAGCGATGACGTTTCCGGAGGTCAGGTCCTCGGTGTAGCTCGTTGTCGGTGAAGCGGCGAATCTGGCCCGAGTCGGCTTCCTGCTTGAGGAAGTCGATCGCCTTCTCCCAGTCCTCCGTGGTGAAGTTCTGGGGATCGGCCCCCTGCATCTGCATCACCAGCGGCACGGTGTCGCGCATCTCGTCGAGCACGGTCGACCTTGCCCTTGTACTTGGGATCGAAGAGGTCCTTGAGCGAGTGGATCTCCGGCGCCTCCGACGTGTTGACCCAGATCCCGGTCAGGCCTCCCTGCCACGGGATCGAGAACTTGCGGCCCGGGTCCGTTTCGTCGTCCACGAACTGGGGAGTGATGTTCTGGAACACGGTCTTCAGGTCGGCGTGGTCGAGCTGCTCGAGGTAGCCGAGGTCGTACATCTGCTTCGCCAGCCAGTTGGTGACGACGAAGAGGCTGCGGCCGCCGGAGTCGCCGCGTTGCGAGCAGCGGCTGCAGCTTGCCGAAGAACTGGGTGTTCCCGGTGACGTCCTCGATGTAGGTGGTGTCGACGCCGTAGGTCTTCTCGAATTCGGCGACGGTGCCGTCCTTGCCAGGGTCGATGTAGCCCGGCCAGTTGGAGATCGTCACCTCGCCGGACGGCTTGCCGCCCTGGGCGACCTGGACCTCTCCGCCGCCGTTGCCGCCGTCGCCGCCGCAGGCGGCGATCAGCACCGCTGCCGCCAGCGTCAGGGCCGCCGCGACCAGGATCCGCAATCTTTGGCTTGTCGTCACTGTTTCCTCTCCTTGTGGCTTTGTCAAGTCTGTGCCGGCGCCTCCCTGCGCGGCCGCTCGCGACCCGGCCGCGGACTCTCGCACCAGGTGCATGTGGTCCGGATGCCAGCTCAGCTTCACCCGCGAGCCCGCCTCCGGGCAGCCGCTGGCGCTCGGCCTCGCTCGCGTTGGGGTGCAAGACGGTCATTCGCACGTCGCCGCCGATCTCGACGACGATCTGGGTCGAGGTGCCCAGGTACACGGAGCTCTCCACCGTGCCCTCTACGCTCGGCAGGCTTCCGTCGCTCGCTTCGTCGATTCGGTTGATGTGCAGCTTCTCGGGGCGGACGACCGCCTGGCAGCGCTCCCCGGGGCGGAACCCGTTCTGCGCCGCGGGCACGGTCGGCCCGTTGTCGAGGTGCACCCCGCCCGCCTCCACGGTGGCGGGCATCAGGTTGGAGACGCCGATGAAGCCCGCCACGAACGTGGTCTCCGGCCGCTCGTAGACCTCCTCGGGATTGGCGACCTGCTCGACCCGGCCGAGGTTCATCACCGCGATCCGGTCGGACATCGTCAGCGCCTCCTCCTGGTCGTGGGTCACGTAGACGAACGTGATCCCGACGTCCCGCTGGATCCGCTTCAGCTCGAGCTGAAGGCCCTTGCGGAGCTTCAGGTCGAGCGCTCCGAGGGGCTCGTCGAGGAGCAGCACCTTGGGCAGGTTGACGAGGGCCCGGGCCAGCGCGACCCGCTGCTGCTGGCCGCCGGAGAGCTGGCTCGGCCTCCGGTTGATCTCCGCAGCGAGCCCCACCCGCTCGAGCTCCGCGGCCGACACGTTGCTGTGACCTCGTGCTTCGGGACCTTCTTGCGGCGAAGGCCGAAGGCCACGTTCTCACCGACGCTCAGGTGAGGGAAGAGCGCGTAGCTCTGAAAGACGGTGTTCGTCGGGCGCTTGTAGGACGGGAGCCCAGCGACGTCCTGGCCGTCGATCAGGACCCGTCCCGCGGTCGGTTCCTCGAAGCCGGCGACCATTCGCAGCGTCGTGGTCTTGCCGCAGCCGCTCGGGCCGAGCAGGGTGAAGAACTCGCCGCGGCCGATGTCCAGCTCGAGCTCGCGGACCGCCACCAGGTCGCCGAAGCGCTTGCTGACGCCGTCGAGGCGAACGGAGGGCTCGCTTCCGTCAGCTGGCGCCTCACCGCTATCGCTACGCCGTTCCAAAGCCACCGTGCCGCTCGTCTCCTCGTTGATCTGTGCTCACGACGCTGTCAACGAATGCGGAACCTCCGTGTCAGACTAAGTATTGCCCGCGCGCGTAGTCGGCAAACCGCACGGGCGCCGAAGCGGCGAACCGGCGCTCCTGCTTTCGTACAGCTTGGAACGTACGGCGCGGGCCGTTATCCGCGGACCACCAGCACCGGGGTCTCGGATGTGTGGACGAGCCGGTAGGCGGTCGAGCCGAGGATCGCTCCCCTGATCGGCCCCTCGCCGTGGCTGCCCACCACGATCATCCGGGCGTTGCGATCCTTGGCCACCGCGATGAGGGCGTCGGATCCCTCCTGATCCACCAGCACGGCTTCGGCCTCGGCGCCACCGGCACCCGCCCGTTCGACCGCTTCCGCGGTGACTTTCTCCCCGTGCTCCTTGAGGGCCTGGGCGTGATCCTTGACTTCGCCCCCCATCGGGTTCACCCCATAGCCGAACACGACGAGAATGGGCTCGCCGAGGTCCTTGCCGAGTTCGACCGCCGCGTCGAGCGCCGCCTTCGAGCTATCGGTGCCGTCGTATCCGACCACGATGCCGGCCATCTCAGCTCCTTCCTGTCGCGGGAGCCCTTGCGACGAGCTCCGGCGAGACGATCTCCGGTCTCCGGCGGAAGAACTCGGGCCTCGCTCCCCATTGCCACAGCATCAGCAAGATCCCCAGCACAGCGAAGAAGATCCCGATCACCAGCGGCGGTCCGAGCCCAAACCACGAGTTCCCCGACTCCGAGTTGGCCGGGTCGGCGAGCTCGATCGCATTCTTGATCAGCAGATAGAAGAGGATCGCCCCGCCGACCGTCGGCCCGACGCCGATGAAGAAGAAATTCTTGACGCTGTTGAACAGCTCGCGCCGGTAGAAGATCGCGCATGCGAATCCGGTGATCCCGATGTAGAACGAGATCATCAGGCCGAGCGCCGCCAGCGAGTCGAACAGGATGTCCTCGCTGAAGATCGTCAGCGTGACGTACCAGACGATTGATGCCAGGCCCATGAGGATGGTCGAGACGGCCGGCGTGAGGAAGCGCGGATGAACCCGCCCAATGCGCTGGGCATCGCCCTCGCGCGGGCCATCGACAGCGTGGTTCGCGCGGTCGGCAGGATCGTGGTCTGCGTCGAGGCCGCCGCGGATGTGAGCACCGCGATGATCAGGATCTTGTCGAGCGGCGAGCCGAACACCTCGTTGCCCAGCGCGCTCAGGACATCATCCTTGTTGTGGCGCAGCTCGCCGAGGCCGGCGTAGGCCACCGCCGCGATCGCCACGACGACGTAGATCCCGAGCAGGATCACCGTGCTCACGACCGTCGCCTTGCCGGGGGCCTCGGTTGAGTCCTCCGTTTCCTCATTGACTGTTGCCGTTGTGTCCCAGCCCCAGTAGATGAACACGGCGAGGAGCAGGCCGCTCGAGATCGCCGTGGTGCTGACCTCGAACGGGTTGATCCAGCTGAAGCTCGGGTGGACCGATGTGCTCGGTGCGCTGCCCGCATACACCTTGACCAGCGCCACAACCGCGAAGGCTGCCAGCGTGAGCAGCTCGGCGCCCAGCAAGCCGACCTGGGTCCGAGCCGAGAGCTCGATCCCGATCGTGACGATCGCGGTCATGATGATGATCCAGATCACGCCGACGAAGGTCACCCAGAAGGTCGAGTCGGCGAGCGAGTTGGCATCGAAGAGCAGGAAGGTGTAGAGGCCGGCGATCTGGGCGAGGTTCGCCATCACGATCACGTCGGCGACGACGATCGCCCAGCCGGCCATCCAGCCGAGCTGCGGCCCCATCGCCTTCGTCACCCAGCTGAAGGACGTCCCGCAGTCGGGGTCGGCTCGGTTCATGTAGTAATAGCCGCCGGCGACGAGGAACATCGGCACGAAGGCCATCAGCAGGATCGCCGGCGCCTGGAAGCCGACCACGGCGACGATGAACCCGAGGGTGGCGGCGAGGCTGTAGCCGGGGGCGGTCGAGGCGACCCCGATCACGATGCTGGAGACGAACCCGATCGCGCCCGTCTTCAGGCCCTTCTCGCCAGGGGCCGAGCCCGGGGGCGCCGCGTCCACCGGTACCGCTGCACTCTCCACCGCTGCTCCTCTCCTCGCTGTGATGCCCGGTCGAGGGCTTCGCGCCGCGGAGACTATGCCTCCGGCCGGACGGCCGCAAGGCGCGGAAGTCCAAAAACGTTGCAGATCGGTTGTACATAGTGCATAACCGGTCTGTGCCCAGTTGATCCCAACTCGGGTTGCGGATCGTCCCCTTTGGCTATACCGTTTGTGCAAGCTGTAGCGAGGACGGAAGGAGAGGAATGGCAACCACCGGCACCCGGCCCGCGGCGCGCGCCGACACGGGCCTCCAGGAGCTCGCCAAGCGGCACCTGTGGATGCACTTCACGCGCCACGGGGCCTACGACGATGGCGAGGTGCCCGATCATCGTCCGCGGCGAGGGGCCGTACGTGTGGGACGAGCACGGCAACCGCTACCTGGACGGTCTCTCGGCGCTGTTCTGCGTCAACGCCGGCCACGGGCGGACGGAGCTGGGCGAGGCCGCCGCGCGGCAGGTCGAGGAGCTCGACTTCTACACGATCTGGAGCTACGCGCACCCGCGCGCGATCGAGCTGGCGACACGGATCGCCTCGCTGGCGCCCGGCGACCTGAACCGCGTCTTCTTCACCTCCGGCGGATCGGAGGCGGTGGAGTCGGCGATCAAGCTGGCGCGCGCCTATCACCAGCGCACCGGAAACCCGCGCAAGACGAAGTTCATCAGCCGCGAGATCGCCTACCACGGGACGACTCTCGGGGCGCTTGCCGCGACCGGCATCTCGGACCTGCGCCAGGAGTTCGAGCCGCTGGTGCCGGGCGGGTTCCAGGTGCCGAACACGAACAGCTACCGGTGGCCGGCGGACCGCGACCCGCTGTGGGCAGCCGATCAGATCGAGGAGAAGATCCTCTACGAGCACCCCGACACGGTCGCCGCCGTGATCCTCGAGCCGCTCCAGAACGCCGGCGGCTGCATCCCTCCGCAGGAGGGCTACTTCCAGCGGGTGCGCGAGATCTGCGACCGCCACGACGTCCTGCTGATCTCCGACGAGGTGATCTGCGCCTGGGGACGGCTGGGCCACTGGTTCGGCTGCGAGCGCTACGGCTACCAGCCCGACATCATGACGGTCGCCAAGGCGCTCACCTCAGCCTACGTGCCGATGGGCGGGCTGGTCGCGTCGGACCGCGTGGCCGAGCCGTTCATGCACGGCAAGGAGATGTTCACCCACGGCCTCACCTTCGCCGGCCACCCGGTCGCCGCGGCGGTGGCGATGGCGAACCTGGACGTGTTCGAGCGCGAGGACATCTGCGGCCACGTGCGGCGCAAGGAGGGCGAGCTCCGCGGGATGCTCGACTCGCTGCGCGACATCCCGATCGTCGGCGACGTGCGCGGCGCCGGCTTCTTCCACGCGATCGAGCTGGTCAAGGACCAGGAGACCAAGGAGGGGTTCACCGACGAGGAGTCGGAGTGGCTTCTGCGCGGCTTCCTGTCGGGCGAGCTCTTCCGCCGCGGCCTGATCTGCCGGGCCGACGATCGCGGCGACCCGGTGATCCAGCTGGCGCCGACCCTGATCTGCGACACGGAGCAGTTCGAGGAGATCGAGAACGTGCTGCGGCCGGTGCTGACCGAGGCCTGGGAGCGGATCAAGGATGCGAGGGATCGCGGGCGCCAGCGGCTCGCGTGCCACGCCGATCCCCGCTGATGCTGACCGTCGGCAGCCTCGTCGGCGATTGCGGCCTCGAGCTGGCCGCCGGGACCGACGGCGCCGACCGGCCGATCCGCTGGGTCCACATCTCCGAGCTCGAGGACCCGACTCCGTGGCTCTCGGGCGGCGAGCTGCTGCTGACGACCGGGATCCAGCTCAAGGGGGCGGCGCGGCAGCGCCGCTTCCTCGCCCGGCTGGCCGAGCGCGACGTGGCCGGGCTGGGGCTCGGCACGGGCTTCGAGCACAAGCGACTGCCGAAGGCGCTCGTCGACGAGGCCGAGAAGCGGGGCATGCCGGTGTTCGAGGTCCCCTACGAGATGCCGTTCATCGCGATCACGGAGCGAGCCTTCGCGCGGCTGGTCAACGAGCAGTACGCGGTGCTGGAGCGCGGCACCCAGGTGCACGAGCGGCTGGAGCGGCTGGTGATCGAGGGCCGGGGACTGGAGGCGATCCTGGGCTCGGTCGCGTCGGCGGTCGGCGGCTCGGCGATCGTCCAGGACGCCGGCGGCCGTGAGCTCGCCCGCCAGCCCAGCAAGGGGGGCCCGGGCGCCGCGGCCCTGAAGGCGCTCGGCGCCGAGGCCGCCGCGCGGCGAGCGACGTCGGCCCTGACTCCGTTCGAGCCCCAGCACGAGTCGCTGAGCGGGCGGGCGCTGGCCGTCCCGGTGCCCGGGCGGCGCGGCGGCGCCCCGGTCGCCTGGCTGATCGTGGTCAGCCAGCGCGGACCGCTGGGCGACTTCGAGCGCCTCACCGCCCGGCAGGGCTCGATGGTCGTCGGGCTGGAGCTGATGCGGGAGCGGGTGGTTCGTGAGACCGAGCGACGCCTGGCCGGCGACCTGCTGGCCGAGGCGCTCGGGGGCAGGCTGGACTCCGACGAGCTGCGCGGCCGGCTGCGGCCGTTCGGGATCGGCGCCGAGGCGGCGGTGCTCGTGTTCGAGCTCGAGGACCCGCACGCGGGCGAGCAGGCGCTGGAGCTGGAGCTGGCCAACGCCGGCATCGCGGCCCTGGTCGCGACCAGCGCCGCCGCCGGGCGGCCGCTCCTGTGCGCGGTGATCGACGGGCGGGCCGGCGATCCGGTGGAGGTCGCCGGCGGCCTGCGCTCGGCGCTCGCGGACACGCACGGCCAGGTGCGCGCCGCCGCCAGCCGGCGCACGGCGGTCGGCTCGCTGCGCCGCGCCTTCCACGAGGCCCGCTGCGCGCTCGAGGCGACCTCGCTCGCCGACGGCGACGCGCCCGAGGTGGCCAGCCATCAGGATCTCGGGGCGTTCACGCTGCTGCTCTCGCTGCAGGACGAGGACGCGCTGCGCCTGTACAGCGACGGCCTGCTGGAGCCGATCGAGCGCACCGAGGGCGAGTACGGCGGCGAGCTCCTGCGCTCGCTCGAGGCCTACATCGAGCACAACGGCAACTGGGAGCGGGCGGCCCGGCAGCTCTACTGCCATCGCCACACGCTCCGCTACCGGATCCGCAAGATCGAGGAGCTCACCGGGCGCGACCTGTCGCGGGCCACGGACAGGATCGAGCTCTGGCTGGCGCTTCGAGCGAGGGAGCTGGTCGGATGAACAACTCGGCGACGTCCTCGGCTCCCCCGCGTCCGGCTTTGCCGGGCGACAGGTCGCCTCCGGCTCCGGCCGGCGCGAGGACGCTGCGCGTGGCCGTTCTCGGAGCCGGGGGGACGATCGCGCCGGCGATCGTGCGCGATCTGGCCGAGTCGGACGAGGTCGCCGGCCTGCTGCTGCTCGACCTCGACGAGGCCCGGGCCGAGCACGTCGCGTCGCTGCACGGCGGGCCCAAGGCGCGCGCCGCGCTCGCCGACGCGCGCGCTTCGGCCGACGCCCCCACCTCCCTCGCTCGCGCCCTCGAGGGCTGCGACGTGCTCGTCAACTCGGCCAGCTACCGGGTCAACCTCGACGCGATGACGGCCTGCCTGAAGGCGGGCTGTCACTACCTCGACCTCGGCGGGCTGTACTGGATGACCGGCCGCCAGCTCGAGCTCGGCCCGCGATTCGAAGCAGCCGGACTGCTCGCCCTGCTCGGCATCGGCTCGGCGCCGGGCAAGACCAACCTGATGGCGCTGCGGGCAGCCCGAGAGCTGGTCACTCCCGTCGAGGCGATCCACGTTTCGGCGGCCGGCCGGGACCTCGACCCGCCCGCCGGCTTCAGCGTCCCCTACGCGCTCCAGACGCTGCTCGACGAGCTGACCATGCGGCCGGTGGTGCTCCGCGACGGGCGCGCCGGAGGAGATCGAGCCCGCTCACCGCCGGCGGCGTGGTGGAGTTCGGCGAGCCGATCGGGGCGGCCGAGACGATCCACACCCTGCACTCCGAGCTGCGCACCTTCGGCGACAGCTTCGGTTGCCGCGAGGCGAGCTTCAGGCTCTCCCTGTCGCCGGATCTCCTTCGACCCTCCGGGAGCTGACCGAGGCCCCGGAGGCGGAGATCCGGCGAATCGCCGGTGAAGCGGTCCCGCCCTCGCGGCAAGACGGTCTCGGTGCATCTGGTGGAGGCGTCCGGCGGCGGACGGTCGGTGCGGGTTCGGGCGCTCACCGAGCCGAAGGACGCCTGGGGCCTGGGGGGCGGAATCGTCTCGACCGCCGCGCCGGCGGCGGCCGCGGTGCGGCTGCTCGCCAGGGGGAGCGATCGAGGCCCGCGGCGCCGTTCCCCCCGAGCGCTGCATCGAGCCGGCGGAGATGTTCGCGGAGCTCGAGCGGCACGGTTGTACCTTCGAGATCACGACCCGGGAGGAGGTGCGGGCGTGAAGGTCGGCGTTCCCACCGAGATCAAGGCCGACGAGTACCGGGTCGCGCTGACGCCGGTGGGTGCGCGCGAGCTCGCCGAGCACGGCCACGAGGTCCTGATCCAGCGGGGGGCCGGCGAGGGCAGCGCGATCTCCGACGCCGACTACGAGGCCCAGGGAGCGCGCATCGTCCCGACCGCCGACGACGTCTTCGGCGAGGCCGACCTGGTCCTGAAGGTGAAGGAGCCCCAGCCGGAGGAGGTCTCGCTGCTTGCGGCCCGACACCACCCTGTTCACGTACCTGCACCTGGCGCCGGCCCCGGAGCTGACCCGCGGCCTGTGCGACTCGGGCGCCACCTGCGTCGCCTACGAGACGGTCGAGGACGTGCACGGGCGACTGCCGCTGCTGGCGCCGATGAGCGAGATCGCCGGCAAGATCGCCACCCAGGCGGGCGCCTTCATGCTCGAGAAGCCGCTCGGCGGGCGCGGCATCCTGCTCGGCGGCGTGCCCGGGGTGGCCTCGGCGAACGTGATGATCATCGGCGGCGGGGCGGTCGGCATGAACGCCGCCTTCATCGCGATCGGCATGGAGGCCGACGTGTTCGTCTACGACACCAACATCGATCGCCTGCGCGAGCTCGACGTCGCCTTCGGCGGGCGCGCCTCGACCGTCTTCTCCTCGATCCTCTCGATCGAGGAGCGCCTACCCGACACCGACCTGGTGATCGGCGGCGTGCTCGTCCACGGCGCCCGCGCGCCGCACGTGATCAAGCGCGACCAGCTCGGCGCTGATGAAGGAGCACTCGGTGCTCGTGGACGTGGCGATCGACCAGGGCGGCTGCTTCGAGACCTCGCGCCCGACCACGCACCAGGACCCCACCTTCGAGGTCGACGGGGTGATCCACTACTGCGTCACGAACATGCCCGGCGCGGTGCCGATCACCTCGACCTATGCGCTTACCAACGCGACCCTGCCCTACGTGCTGGCGCTCGCCGATCACGGCGTCGCCGAGGCCGCGCGGCGAGATCCGGGCCTGAAGCTGGGCATCAACGTCGCCGGCGGCCAGGTCACCCATCCGGCGGTCGCCGAGGGGGTTGGAATGGACTACGTGCCTCCCGGAGGAGGTGCTGGGCGCCGGGCCGCGAAAGCGCCGCTTCGCCCGACGGGGCGAAGATGGGCGCGAAGCAGGCAACGACTTGAACTGATCGACGAGGAGGAACCCAAATGGGCAAGATACTCAGTCATTAACCCGGCAACCGGCGAGACGGTCAAGGAGTATCCGCAGATCTCCGACGAGGATCTCTCGGCAGCGATCGCGGCGGCGGAGGACGCCCACCGGAACTGGGCGTTGAAGGCCTCGGTCTCCGAGCGGGCCTCGTTGGTCAAGAGGGTGGCCGAGCTTCACTCCGAGCGGCGCGAGACGCTGGCGGAGATCATCGTGCGGGAGATGGGCAAGCCGATGGAGCAGGCGCTCGGCGAGGTCGACTTCTGCGTGGACATCTGGGGTTTTTACGCCGACAACGCAGAGGACTTCCTCAAGGACGAGCCGATCAAGCTGCTGGCGGGCGACGGCACGGCGGTGATCCGGCGGGCGTCGGTTGGCCCGCTCCTGGGAATCATGCCCTGGAACTTCCCCTACTACCAGGTGGCCCGCTTCGCGGCTCCGAACCTGGTCACGGGCAACACGATTCTGCTGAAGCCGGCGCACCAGTGCCCGGAGTCGGCGGAGGCGATCCAGGCGATGATCGACGACGCCGGCTTCCCCGCGGGCGCCTACCAGACGATCCTCGCCGACGAACGACCAGATCGAAGACGTGATCGCCGACCCGCGAATCCAGGGCGTCTCGCTGACCGGCTCCGAGCGGGCCGGAGCCGCGGTCGCGGAGATCGCCGGGCGCAACCTGAAGAAGGTCGTGCTCGAGCTCGGCGGGTCCGATCCGTTCATCCTCCTGGGAGCCGAGGACATGGACGAAGCGGTGGAGGCCGCGGTCGCTGGTCGTCTCGACAACACCGGCCAGTCCTGCAATGCCGCGAAGCGGTTCATCGTCGCCGACGAGATCTACGACGACTTCCTCGAGAAGTTCAAGGCCGCGATGACCGCAGCCGAGCCCGGCGATCCGACGTCCGAGGAGGCGGCGATGGGGCCGCTCTCGTCAGACAGTGCTGCGGAGACGCTTCAGGATCAGCTCGATCGGGCGGTCGCCCAGGGCGCGGAGATAGTCGCCGGCGGCGATCGAAAGGACAACTTCTTCTCCAGCACCGTGCTGGTTGGAATCGGCCCCGACAACGACGCGTACCGCGAGGAGTTCTTCGGGCCGGTGGCGAGCGTGTACCGGGTCGGCTCCGAGGAGGAGGCGATCGAGCTGGCGAACGCCACGCCGTTCGGGCTCGGTTCGTACGTCTTCTCCGACGATCCGGAGCAGGCGCTCCGGGTGGCGGATGGCCTCGACACGGGGATGGTCTACGTCAACGGGGTAGGGCTCGATGGGGCCGAGCTGCCCTTCGGCGGCGTCAAGCGATCGGGCTTCGGCAGGGAGCTCGGCCGGTACGGGATCGAGGAGTTCGTCAACAAGAAGCTGATCCGCGTGGTGAAGTAGCTCGGGCGAAGCGTTCGTGCCGGGGCCCGACCGCTCCCCGCCGGTCGATTGTCGAGAAAGTGGCGCATACCGCCACTTTCTCGCCAACCGGAGCGGCGATGTGGGCTGAGCTCAAGGCTGACCCCCATACAGCTCGGCGACCATGAAGGCCAGGTCCAGTGACTGGCGACGATTGAGCCGGGGGTCGCACTCCGTCTCATAGCGCTGGTGCAGGTCGCCCTCGAGGATCTCGTGCCCCCGCCGACGCATTCGGTCACGTCGTCACCGGTGAACTCGACGTGGATGCCGCCTGGGTGGGTGCCCAGCGCGCGGTGCACCTCGAAGAAGCCGGCCACCTCGTCGAGAACGTGGTCCAGCCGGCGGGTCTTGTGCCCGCTGGGCGCCTCGAACGTGTTCCCGTGCATGGGGTCGCAGACCCATGCGACGGGCGAGCCGCTCTGGGTGATCTTCTCCACCAGCGGCGGCAGAACGTCCCGGACCTTGCCGGCGCCCAGGCGGGCGATGAATGTGAGCCGGCCGGGCTCTTGATCGGGGTTGAGACGCTCGACGAGCGAGAGGGCTTCGTCGGGCGAGATCGTCGGGCCGAGCTTCACGGCGATCGGGTTGCGAATCTGGCTGAAGAACTCCACGTGCGCGCCGTTCAGGTCCCTGGTGCGCTCACCGATCCACACCAGATGCGCGGAGGCGTCGTAGGGCAGTCCGGTGCGGCTGTCGACGCGGGTGAGCGCGCGCTCGTATTCCAGCAGGAGCCCCTCGTGGCTTGAGTAGAACTGCACCCCGTGGAGCTCCTCCGAGTCGGCGCCACACGCCTTCATGAACGACAGCGCACGGTCGATCTCTCCGGCAAGCTGCTCGTAGCGCCGCCCGGCCGGGCTCTGCGCCACGAAGTCCTGGTTCCAGGCGTGCACCTCGTGCAGGTCGGCGTAGCCGCCATTCGTGAACGCCCGGCAGAGGTTCAGGGTGACCGCGGCGCAGTGGTATGCGTGGAGCAGCCGCGCCGGGTCGGGACGGCGCGCCTCGGGCGTGAAGTCGAAGCCGTTCACGGCCTCGCCGCGGTAGGAGGGGAGCTCGACTTCGTCCCGTGTCTCGGTGGGCCGCGATCTGGGTTTCGCGAACTGACCGGCCATCCGGCCGATCTTCACGACGGGAACGCTCGCCGCGTACGTGAGCACGACCGCCATCTGCAGCAGGGTCTTGAGTCTGCTGCGTACGGCGTCAGCCGTCGACCCGGAGAAGGTCTCCGCGCAGTCGCCGCCCTGCAGGACGAACGCCTCGCCCCTCACCACGGCCGCCAGTCGGTCCTTGAGCTGGTCACATTCGCCGGCGAAGACCAGCGGCGGTTGCCCTGCCAGCTCGGCCGTGACGGCGCGGACTTGCTCCGGGTCTGGCCAGTCCGGCTGCTGGGCGGTGGGAAGCGCGCGCCAGGCGTCGAGATCGCCGGATCTGATTGATCGTCCGCTCACAGAGTGCAGGCTAGGCTACTGTCGAATCCGTTCGCGGAGCCATCGTCGAGGGCCGCGATCGGCGCCCATGGGATCGCGCAGCGCTTGCCTTAGGGCGCAGCCGTCCACTGGGCTCGCCACTCCGGCGGCTCAAAGCCCTCGGCGTAATAGATCGTCTCGCGGGCGATCTTGTCCCCTCGGAGCTCGTGAATGGCGAGTCCGAACGCCTCGGGACCGTTGTCGTAGCGGACCGAGAGCTCCGTGATCCAGAGGTCATCTCGGCCCCTGCACCTCCCGGAACGTGAACGAGGTTTGCGCCGGGTACCTGCTTCGCCATTCCCGCATGTTCTCGACCCCGACGAAGCGCTCGCCGGATTGCGGAAACTCGAGCACGGCGTCCTCGGTGTACATCGCATGAGCGTGATCGGGATCGGTGCGGGCGTGCTCGAAGTGCTGTTCGAGCATCGCCCTGATCGTCTCCGCATCCATGCCACACATCTTGCCCAACGGTGGCGACCGGGGCAACGGAACAGCTTGTGCATCGCATGGAAAGCAGCAGTCGCGCCGTTCAGACCATGCCGCTGAGCTGTAGAGCTGCCGATCAGCCCGCGTCCCAGGACGACGTAGACGACGGTCAGCTTGCTGTGCCAGCGGTTCAGCGCCAAGAACGCGCCGATCGCGAGCAGCGCCGTCGGGAGATCGACCACGCTCGTGTCCACGATCTGGACGGTCACCGAGGCGATCAGCCCGATGACGCCGGCGGCGACTCCGGTAGGAACGGGATGCAAGCGCACGTTGTGAGCCACGGCCACCAGCTGGTGGTGAAAGAAGATCGGAAAGACAAATGCCGGAAGGAAGATCCCAAGCGTCATCACGAGGGCGCCGGTCAGCCCCCCGGCCACGTAGCCGACGAAGGTCGAGAAGATGATCAGCGGGGCCGGGAGCACGCCGCTCATCGCCAGACCGTCCACGAACTGGCTATCTGTGAGCCAGGGATGGACATCGACCGAGCTCTGCTGCAGGAACGGAATCACGGTGAAGGCCCCGCCGAAGGTCAGCAGCCCCGCCTTCAGCCCCTCCCAGAAGATCTGGGCAGTCAGCGAGACCGTCACCGTGCCCGCGAGGACGACGAGGATCGCCGGTCCGAGTGAGAACGAATGTGCGCGCCGGGTCCACCGGCTGGCGTTCGTCCACAGCTCGTAGGCGAGCCCAGCACCGAGCAAGACCAAGACGAAGCTCGCCTCGACGAACAGCGTCAGGGCAAAGCCCGCGACGGCTATCAGCGCCAACGGGACGTCGGTGATGAAGGTGCGGCTGAGGCGGACGACTGCCCGGGCCACGACCGCGCCCACCGCGGCGGTCAGGCCGTAGAAGAGCTCGTCGAGGTGCCCGGCCAGGTTCGCCTCGACGTAGAGGATCGATAGGGCCAGCATCAGGACGAAGCCGGGCAGCATGAAGCCGAGGCCAGCGAGAAACCCACCCAACTTGCCGCCGCGGAGGCGCCGGAGACGCAAGCTGGCCTGGGCGGTCTGGGCCGGCCTGAGGATGTTCGTGGTCGGCTCGGAGATGAGCGTCGGCGCCGTGGTCGTGATCCTGCTCATCGCTCGGGGTGCGAGCCGGGACTCGGCGACGGGCTGACCGAACGAAAGAAGCCCGCACCGGCGCTTGGAGGGCGGGGCTCGAGCGGAACGGCGGGTCAGGAGGACGCCGAGACGAGGCGCCGCAGGCGCCCGAAGCGCCGGCGATCGCGAAGGATGCGGTGCGCCGCGTTGTGGCCCGACGCGGCCATCACCCCGCCGCCGGGGTGGGTGCCGGCGCCGCACAGGTAGAGGCCGTCGACCGGCGTCGAGTAGTGAGCGAGCAGCGGCGACGGGCGCATGAACGCCATCTGGTCGAGGCCCTGCTCGCCCTGGAAGATCGAGCCGTCCACCAGGCCGAAGATTCGCTCCAGGTCGGGAGGGGCCAGGACCTCCCGGTGGACGATCGCTCCGGGCACGTTCGGCGCGTAACGGGCCAGGTGCTCGATGCACGCGTCGGCGTAGCGCTCGCGCGCGTCGCCCTCCCAGGCCTCCTCGCCGGGCGGGCCGTACTGGGTGAACATCGTCATCACCCAGCGCCCGTCGTCGGTGAGGCTGGAGTCGATCGCCGAGGGCAGCTCGGCCTCGACGTAGGGCTCGGCCGCGGGCCTGCCGGCCAGCGCGTCCTGCCAGGCCCGCTCCAGGTAGTCGATCGAGGGACAGAGGTTGACCCCGGTCCGCTCGAGCATGTGCTGCTGCTCGTCGGTGACCCCCTCGTACCGGGGCGCCTCGCCCAGGACCAGGTTGATCTTCACCGAGCCGCCGCGGGTGCGGTAGCGGCGCATGTCGCGGGCCACCTCGTCGGGGAAGTGCTCGGCACCGGCGAGGTCGAGGATCGTCGTCTTCGGGTGGGCTCCCGAGGCCACGATCGGCGCCCTGATCTCCTCGCCGTCGGCGAGCGTGACGCCGATCGTCCGGCCGTCGCGTACGTCGATCGAGGCCACCGTCGCGCCGGTGCGGATCTCGGCGCCCGCCGCCTGGGCCGAGCGCGCGATCGCCTGGCTGATCGCCCCCATGCCGCCCATCACCTGGCCCCATCCGCCGGAGATCCCGTCGATCTCGCCGAGCGCGTGGTGGAGCAGGTTGTATGCGGTGCCCGGGGTGCGCGGGCCGGCCCACACGCCGACCACGCCGGTCGAGGCGATCGAGCCCTTCAGGCCCTCGTGCTCGAACCAGTCGTCGAGCAGGTCGGCGACCGACATCGTGAAGATGCGGACCAGGTCGTGGACGTCGCGACGGCTGAGGCCGGCCGCGCGCGCTCCCTCGCGCAGCAGCGAGAGCAGGTCCGCCGGGTGGCGCGACCCGAGCGCCGGCGGCTCGCGCAGCATCATCGGGCGCAGGAACGCGGCGGTGCGGTCGAACAGGTCCTCGAAGTCCTCGTAGACCTCGGCGTCGCGCTTCGAGAAGCGCCGAGATGGACGCCGCGGTGCGCGCCGGCTCGTTGAAGAAGAAGATCGGCCCCTCGGTGGTGAGCGCCGCATAGGCGGGGTCGAGCGGGACCGCGCGATATCCGTGCTCGCGCAGC
Organism: uncultured Actinomycetes bacterium; assembly: GCA_963702805.1. Taxonomy (GTDB): domain Bacteria; phylum Actinomycetota; class Thermoleophilia; order Solirubrobacterales; family 70-9; genus AC-56. Next base: position 700,128 of record CAVPEC010000007.1, read on the forward strand.
CGCAGGTCCGAGACCACCTTCGGCTGCAGCATCGAGACGACGTAGCGAGGCGCGCGAGACCCGCGCTCCGGGCCAGACCTCCTCGGTCACGCAGGCGCCGCCGAGGATCGTCGCGGCGCTCGAGCACGCAGACCCGCAGGCCGGCGTGGGCCAGGTAGGCCGCGGTGGTGAGGCCGTTGTGGCCGCCCCCGACGACGATCGCGTCGAAGCGGCGAGGCGCGGCTACACGGGCGGGCGAGGTGGGAGGTGATGTGGTGGCCGGGCCTCGATGGCGCGCGAGTCTACCACATCGTACTATTGACTACAAGGTCAACGGGCGGCCCGGAGGTCGACGGCGGTCGACCGCGGCGGCGGCCGAGCGCGTCGACCGCGACGCAGCCCTCGGGATGGACGACCACCGGGTTGAGCTCGAGCAGGTCGAGCCCCGACTCGAGCAGCAGCGATCCGACCGCGGCGGCGAGCGCGGCGGCGGCGGGCGAGGTCGACCGCCTGCCGGCCGCGGCCGCCCGCCAGGGCGGCCGCTCCGCGCAGCGAGAGGATCGCCTCCTCGACTCGCTCGGCGTCGGCGGGCAGCGGGACGATCGCGACGTCGTCGAGCGCCTCGGTCCAGATCCCGCCCAGGCCGATCGACCAGCGCCGGGACGACCGCGTCGGCGCGGGCCGCGATCAGGAGCTCGACGCCGGGCGGCGCCATTCGCTCCACCAGCACGCGGCCGCCGGCGGCCGCCGGCAAGGCGGAGAGCCCGCGATAGGCGGCCCGCGCCTCCTCGGTCCGTTCGCAGGTCGAGCCGCAGCGCGCCCGCCTCGCTCTTGTGGCGCAGCCTGGGGGTCGCCAGCTTCAGCGCCACCGGCCCACCCAGCTCGGCCACCGCGGCGCCGCATTCGTCCTCGCTCGCGACCACCCGGCCCTCGGGCACCGCGATCCCGGCCGTCCGCAGCAGCTCCTTCGCCTCGATCTCGTCCAGCCAGCCGTCGGCGTCCTGCACGGCGCCCGGGTCGCGCCGGTCGCGCCGCCCGCGAGGCGGCCGACGCGATCGCCCGCAGGCGGCCCGGGTCGGCGTCGGGCAGCCGCAGCGCCTGCGCGCAGGCCAGCGCCGTTCGCAGGCCGGCGATCGCCGGCACGCCGCGGTCGGCCAGCTCGCCGCTGGCCGTCGTCGTCGATCAGGTCGGGCAGGGTGGAGGCGACCAGGGTGGCGGCCTCGGTCTCGTCGGCTCCGGCGACGATCCCGGCGCGGACCGCGGCCCAGCTTGCCGCCGCCTCCGGCGCCAGGCCCTGAGGATGGTCGTAGAGGACCAGCAGCTGGTCGATCGCGGGGTCGGCGCCGACCGTGACCGTGATCCGGCGCAGCAGGTCGGTGTCGCCCCAGATCATCGCGGTGTAGTCGAGCGGGTTGCCGACCGTCGCCGCGTCCGGCAGGAGCTCCGCCAGTCGCTCGCGGGTCCCGGCGGCCAGCTCGGGCAGCTCGGCGCCGAGGCGGGCGGCCTCGTCGGCGGCGATGCTCGAGTCGCCGCCCGAGCAGGTGAGGATCGCGAGCCCGCCGTCGCCGCGCGGCCGGGCCCGCGGCTCGGCCAGAACGCGGGCCAGCTCCAGCAGCTCGTGAGGGTCGTCGGCCCAGGCGGCGCCGGCCTCCTCGACCAGGGCGCGGAACACCCGCTGGTCGCCGGCGACCGCGCCGGTGTGCGCCGAGGCCGCCCGCGCGCCGGCCTCGGAGGCGCCCACCTTCAGCACGGCCACCCGGACGCCGCGCTCGGCGCAGCGCGCGAGCGCCTCGGCCAGGCGCTCGCCGTCGCCGTCCTCCTCCAGGAACATCGCCACCGAGCGCACGCCCGTCGCGCTCGCAGATCGCCGCCAGCCAGTCGCTGGCGTCGAGCACGGCCTGGTTGCCGGTGGAGAGGACCGTGTGGTAGCGGATCCCGCGGCGCGAGCCGAGCGCGTTGACGGCGACGTTGCCGCTCTGGGAGATCATCGCCACGCCCCCGGGCTCCAGCGGAGCGACCGAGTCGCCCCACATCGGCGCCCGCGAGCCGACCGCGACGATGCCGTTCCCGTTCGGGCCGCACAGCGGGCAGCCCGCCGGCCAGCGCGGCCTCGCGGAGCTCCCGCTCCAGCCCGCGCCCGCTTTCGATCTCGCCGAACCCGGCCGAGAGCACGACCGCCCCGCCGCAGCCGCGGGCGACCGCGTCGGCGATCACCGCCGGCACCCCGGCGGCCGGGATCGCCACCACCACGGCGTCGACGGGCTCGGGAAGGTCGGTCACGGACGGGACGCAGGGCCGGTCGTGCACCTCGGTGCGGCGCGGGTTGACGCCCCAGACGTCCCCCTCGAACCCGGCGCGGGCCAGGTTGCGCAGCACGATGTCGGCGTAGGAGCCCGGCCGGTCGTTGGCACCGACCACGGCGATCGAGCGCGGCTCGAGCAGCGGAGTCGGATCAGGGGCTGGGGCGTGCATCGCCAGCCGTCAGGACACTAGTGGAGGATTCTCTCCACGCCGCGGCGCTCGAGGCCGCGGGCGACGATCAGCCGCTGGATCTCGCTGGTGCCCTCCCAGAGGCGATCGACCCGCAGCTCGCGCAGCAGGCGCTCGGCGACGTTCGAGCGCAGGTAGCCTCGCCCGCCGAAGGCCTGCACGCAGCGGTCGGCGCAGCGCCAGGCGGCCTCGCTGGTGAACAGCTTCGCCATCGACGCCTTGTGGTGGACGATCTTCGGATCCGCACCGGCGTCGGCGAGCGAGGCGACGGTCAGGGTCAGCAGGCGGCCCGCCGCGGCATCGGCGGCCGAGTCGGCCAGCGGGAACGAGACCCCCTGGTGGTCGTAGATCCGCGAGCCGCCCTGCTCGCGCTCCAGGGCCCAGGCGACGGTCTCGTCGAGCAGCCGCCACATCGCGCCGCCGCAGCGGGCCGCGATCCCGAGGCGCTCCTCGGTGAACCAGGAGCGCTGCAGCTCGTCGCCGCCGCCGACGCCGCCGATCACGTCGTCCTCGGAGACCTCGACGTCGCGGAAGCGGATCGTGGGGTGTCCCTCGGGATAGCTGTGCGTGTAGGCGGGGTCGTCGACGATCTCGACCCCGGCCGCGGTCGCGGTCGACGACGAACAGGGTCGGGAGCCGCTCGTCGCCGTCGACCACGTTCGCCATCACCACGTAGACGCTGGCGACGTCGCCGGCGGTGACGAACCACTTCTCGGCGTTGAGGCGGAAGCCGCCCGTCGGTGCGCTCGGCGGTGGCGACGATCGCGGAAGGGTCCGAGCCCGCGTCGCGCTCGGTCACCGCGTAGGCGTCCTTGAGCTCGCCGCGAAGCGCCGGGCGCAGGTAGCGGTCGATCTGCTCGGGGCTGGCGTGGGCCCACACGTTGTAGGCGTTCGGCACGTGCCAGTGGAGCGCGTTCGTGGTCCGGCCGTACTGCTCCTCGACCAGCGCCCACTCGAGCCGCGTCCAGCCCTGCCCGCCGTGCTCGCGGGCGTGCAGGCCGCCGGTGAGGCCGGCCTCGATCGCCTCGCGCTTGACCTCGGCGACCACGTCGTCCGGCAGGCGCCCGCCGCGCCGCTCGGCCTCCTCCTCGAGCGGCATCAGCACGTCCTCGGCGAAGCGGCGAGCACGCTCCTGCAGGGCGAGCGCCCCGTGGTCGAGCTCGAGCGGGGCGCCGCCCGAGGCGTCCTGGTGCCTGGCGAGCGACTTGACCTCCATCGGCTCAGCAGACTAACATGCGATTGACTACAAGATCAACCAGGCGTGGGAGATCGACCCAGGCGTGGGAAACACAGGAGGCGAAGCTTGAGCACCCAACCGCAGACGGCGATCGCGCTCGACCTGGAGCCCCGTGAGGTCGAGGCGACGCTCCAGCCCCTGGAGCGGGCCACGATGCTGCCGCCACGAGCGTTCGTCGATCCCGGGGTCTTCGAATGGGAGCTCGAGACGATCTTCAGCGGCTGGATCTGCGTGGGCCACGTCTCCCGGGTGGCCGAGCCGGGGAGCTACCTGATGCGCGAGATCGGCACCGACAGCGTCGTCGTGATGGGCGCGGAGGACGGCCGCCCGCGCGCCTTCCTCAACGTGTGCCGGCATCGCGGGGCGAGGTTGATCGACGAGCCCGAGGGGAGCGTGCGCCGCCGGATCCAGTGCCCCTACCACGGCTGGTCCTACGGGCTCGACGGCCAGCTGAAGGCGACGCCCCACATGGAGGGGGTCGAGGACTTCGACACCTCGTGCTGGGGGCTGATGCCGGTGCGGGTCGCCACCGTCGGGGGCCTGGTCCTGGTCGACCTGAGCGGCGAGGCGCCCGACGTCGGCGACCACGTCGGCGAGCTCGCCGGATACCTGGAGCGCTACCGCGTCGAGGCGCTCGGTCGCGCCGGCCAGGCCTCCTACGAGGTCGCGGCCAACTGGAAGGCGATCGCCGAGAACTACAGCGAGTGCCTGCACTGCCCCGGCGTCCACCCGGAGCTCAACCGGCTCAGCCACTACATGAGCGGCGAGGTGCTGGACGGCGCCGGCGCCTGGTGCGGCGGCTCGATGACGCTGACCGAGGGCGCCTCGACGATGGGACGCGAGGGGGGTCACGCGCAGCACGCGCCCGCCGATCGACGGCCTCTCGGGCGCGGACCTGAGCTCGGTCCTCTACTTCGTGCTGTTCCCGAACACGCTCGTCTCCCTGCATCCCGACTACGCGATGCTCCACACGCTGTGGCCGCGCTCGGCCGATCGCACCGACGTGGTCTGCGAGTGGTTCTTCGAGCCGGCGACGATCGCCGCCGAGGGCTTCGACCCCTCGGACGCGATCGACTTCTGGGACCAGGTCAACCGCGAGGACTGGCACGTCTGCGAGCTGACCGCGAAGGGGGTGCGCAACCGCGGCTACGTGGCCGGCCGCTACTCGGCCGAGGAGGTCGACGTGCACGCCTTCGACTCGATGGTCGCCGACCGGTACATGGATGCCCTGCGCGACCGCGAGCAGGTGCCGGCGTGAACGAGATCGCCGCCAAGCTGGGGGAGGTCGGGCCTGCCCGAGCCCGTCGCCGAGCTCGCCAAGCGCGACTGGGACGCGATCGTCGTCGGCGGCGGTCACAACGGGCTCACGGCGGCCGCCTACCTGGCGCGTGCCGGACGATCCGTCCTCGTGCTGGAGCGTCGCGAGCGCCTCGGGGGCGCCTGCACCCTCGAGCGCCCCTTCTCCGACGAGCGCTACGTGGTCAGCCCCTGCGCCTACGTCGTCGGCCTGCTCGACGACCTCGTCATCCGCGAGCTCGAGCTCGAGCGGCGCGGCCTTCGCTACTGGATGGCCGACCCCAACCTCTGGGTGCCGTTCGACGACGGCACCGCATTCGGCCAGTGGCTCGACGACGAACGCACCCAGGCGAACCTCGAGCGAGCTCGGCGTCTCGCCGAGCGACATCGAGGGCTACTGGGCCTACGAGGAGCTGTTCGACGAGGTTCGCCGCAAGCTGCGCCAGGGGTCCCGCGACACCTGGGTCGGCGACGCGCCCAGCCGGGACGAGATCGAGGAGCTCCTCGACGGGAACCCCGGGATGATCGACCTGGTCTTCGAGGCCTCGATCGCCGACGTGCTCGACGATCACCTCTCGGACGAGCGCCTGAAGACGGCCCTGTTCGGGCAGGGGATCATCGGCACCTGGGGCGGGCCCAAGGACCCTGGCACCGCCTCGATCAAGCTCATGCACTTCCAGGGCGACATGGACGGCCAGGGGCCGCTCTGGGGATACGTCGAGGGCGGCATGGGGATGGTCAGCTTCGCGATCGCCGACGCGGCGCGCGAGGCGGGCGCGGTGCTCGCCTGCGGCGTTCCCGTGTCCGAGATCGTCCCCGGAGCAGGGCGTCACGCTCGAGGACGGCACCTCGCTCCGGGCGGGCACCGTGATCTCGAACGCCGACCCGAAGCGCATGCTCGCCATGCTCGACGGGCCAGGAGGTCGACGCCGCCTTCCGCGAGCGGCTCGAGCAGCTGGAAGGTCCGCAGCCCGGTGGTCAAGTTCAACGCCGCGCTCGAGCGGCTGCCGAGTTGGAGCGCCGCTCCGGGCGAGTCGTGGCCGGCGCGGGCGACGATCGACGTCACCGGCACGATCGAGGATGCCCAGCGCGCCTTCGAGGCCGCGGAGCGCGGCGAGCCGGCCATCGCCTTCGGCGAGATCTACATCCAGACGGGCTACGACCCCAGCCCTGCGCCCAAGGGCAAGCACCTGCTGAGCGTGTTCGGCCAGTACGCGCCCTACGAGCTCTCCGAGGGGACCTGGGACTCCCGCCGCGACGAGGTCGCGCGCCAGTTCATCGAGCTGATCGACCGGTTCGCGCCCGGCTTCGAGGATTGCCTGGCCGAGTACGAGGTCCTCGGCCCCCCGGACATCGAGTCGCGGATCGGTCTGACGGGCGGCAACATCTTCCAGGGCGAGGTGACACCCGACCAGATGTGGGAGGGCAGGTTGCCGGCCCGCACGCCGGTCCCGGGCCTCTACATGTGCGGGGCCGCGACCCATCCAGCCGGCAGCGTCATCGCGCTGAACGGGCGCAACGCCGCCGCCGCCGTCCTCGCCGACGCCGGCGTGGCGCTGGCGGCCGCGTAGGACGAGCCGTCTTGGCCGCTGCGGTCGAGGCCGCGCCGCGGAGCACCCGGGAGCGGATCCTCGAGGCCGCCTGCGACCTGATCGCGGCCGACGGCATCGACGACGTGCGGATCGCGCGGGTCGCGACCCGGGCCGGCGCCTCCACCGCCCTCGTTCACCACTACTTCTCGACTCGCGAGGAGCTGCTCGAGGAGGCGCTGATCCACTCCTTCGAGCTCGCCGGCGAGGAGCGCTTCGGCGAGCCGCCGGAGGTCGTCGAGACCGCCACCCAGGGGCTCGCCCGGGCGATCGGCGAGTGCCTGCCCCTGCCCGGGCCGCAGGAGCGCGAGTGGGTGCTGTGGGTGGAGCTGTGGCTGCGCGCCGTGCGCGAGCCGGGTCTGCGCCCGGTCGCTGCCCGGCTGTACGAGCGCTACCGCAGGTGGATGGCGGCGCTCATCCGGGCCGGCACGGAGAGCGGCGAGTTCCGATCCGACGTCGACGTCGACGCCGTCGCGGACGTGGCCATGGCGCTGCTCGACGGGGCCGGGGTCCGAGCGCTGATCGACGACCCCGCGATGGACGTCGAGGCCGCCCGCGCCCTGGTCGCCGGGCGCCTGGCGACCGAGCTCGGGATCGAGGCGCGGCGCTCGCGGCGCCGTCGCGCTGAATACGCGAGCTGCCTAGGGCTCGGCGGTCGTATCGGCGAGCAGTGGCCCGCCACGCGCCCCAGCGCCACCTTCTTCGCGGGTCAGCCGATGCGCCAGGTACACGGGGATGATCGAGATCACCACCGCCATCACGGCGACGACGTTGGTCAGCTGGAACTGCTGGCCGCGGAACAGGTTGCTGAAGATCCAGATGGGGAGCGTCTGCTCGCCCGCTCCGATCGTGAACGTGGTGACGATGATCTCGTCGAACGAGAGAGCGAAGGCGAGCAGCCCACCCGCGACGAGCGCGGTCTGCATGTTCGGCAACGTGATGTGCCGGAAGGTCTGCCAGGTGTGCGCCCCGAGGTCGGCTGAGGCTTCCTCGAGGTTCTCCGAGACCCGTCGCAGGCGCGCGATCACGTTGTTGTAGACGACGACGATGCAGAAGGTCGCGTGGCCGACGATGACGGTGAACAGGCTCAGGTCGACGCCGAAGACCTGGGTGAAGGTGTTGCTGAGCGCGACGCCGGTCACGATTCCGGGCAGGGCGAGCGGCAGCACGACGAGGAACGAGATCGTCTCGCGGCCGAAGAACCGATAGCGCGCGACCGCGAAAGAGGCCAGGGTGCCGAGCACGAGCGCGACTCCGGTGGCGGCCGCTCCCACCCTGACCGAGGCCCAGAGTGCGTCGCGGGCCCCCTGGTTGTCGATCGCCTTCCCGAACCACTCGGTGGTGACGCTCTCGAGCGGCCACTTGAGCGTCGTTCCCCCGTTGAACGCGTAGATCGCGATCACGATCAGGGGGATGTAGATGAAGGCCAGCGTGACGCCGACGCCGAGGCCGAGCATGCTCCTGGATCGCCGTGACAGCCGCATCGCTACAGGTGCTCGAAGGCCCCCAGCCTGCGCGCGATCAACAGGTAGGCGACCATGACCAGAATCGGCACGGTCGCGAAGGCGGAGGCCAGGGGCAGGTTGTTGACGATGTTGTTGTAGACGACGTTGCCGATGAACTGGGTGTCGGGCGAGACCAGCGACGGCGTGATGTAGTCGCCCAGGGTGAGCGAGAAGGTGAAGATCGAGCCGGCGACGACGGCCGGGAAGGCGAGCGGCAGGATGACGCGCCTGAACGTCGTGAGTGGTGACGCGCCGAGGTCCTCGGAGGCGCTGATCAGCGAGTTCGGAATGCGCTCCAGGCCGGCGTAGATGGGCAGGATCATGAACGGCAGCCAGAGGTAGCTCTCCACCAGCCAGACCGCGGTGGAGCCATACCCCGGACCGCTGAGCCCGATCGGGTCGAGGGCCCAGTTGATCACCCCTCCCGACGAGAGCATGGTCTGCCAGGCATAGACCTTGACCAGGTAGAACGACCACAGGGGCATCAGGATCGCCACCACCAGCACCCCCTTCATCCGCGGGCTGGCGACCTTCGCCATGTAGAAGGCGATCGGAAACGCGAGCAGCGCGTCGGTGAGGGTCACGAGCGCCGCGATCAGGACCGTCCGCTGGGCGACGTGCCGGTACACGGAATCGTCGATCAGCGTCTGGAAGTTGTCGGTGCTGAAGGTGTGGGAGATCTCGCCGCTGAGCGCGTCGACGCTCCAGAACGCGGCGACGAGCATCACGACCAGTGACCCGAGGTAGAGGATCACCAGCCAGCCCAGCGGGCCGGCGAGCAGGCTGCCGACCTGCAGGCGCGGGCGGCCGTGGAAGAGGTCGGCGAGCCTGCGGCCCACCGACCTCCTGGGCTCTGACGCTAGGGCGTCAGCAGCCTCCACGGCTGAACTGCGTCAATTGGATTCGTCCATCACCCCTTGATCTCGGTCCAGGCCTGGAGCCAGTCGTTGTAGTCCTTGCAGTCGTCACCGCTGCCGGACTGGTCCGAATGCGCCTTCTGGTCGACCACCGAGCAATCGCTCACCGGCGTGTTCCAGTAGTAGACGCGCTTCCAGAACCCGGGATCGTCCGCGTGGTACGCCTTGCAGAAGTTCGGGTCCGGCGCCAACCCGATGTTCTTCGCAGCGGCGGTGAGCGTCGAGGCGTCGCACGACTTGCTCTGCGCCGGAGCCTCGCCGAACCACTGCGCGATCTCCGCGTTGACCTCGGGTGAGATCACCCAGTCCATCCACTTGTACATGCAATTCGGGTGCTCGGCCTGGGAGCTGATCATCCAGGTGTCGGACCACCCTGTCGCGCCCTCGTCCGGGACGAATCCCTGCGAGGCAGGGCTGGCGGCAATCGGCTGGTTGTCGGCCAGCAACGTGAAGTACTGGTACTGCCACGAGGTGCCCACCACGACGTCACCGTTCGTGTAGGAGGTGATCTGCTTCAGCGCGTCGAGCCAGTACTCGCCGACGTTCGGATGCTGCTCCTTGAGCAGGTTGACCGCGGCGTCGAACTGTTCCTGATTCAGCTCGTATGGGTTCTCGATCCCGAGATCTGGCTGGTGCGCCTTCAGGTACACCGCCGCGTCGGCGATGTAGATCGGGTCGTCGTAGACGCTGATCTGGCCCTTGTAGTTGGCGGCCTTGTTGGGGTCGAGGATGACGTCCCAGGACTTCGGACCGGGCGTGACGTCGTCCGTGTTCCAGACCAGCAGGTTGGCCCCACGCCCGTGCGGGATCCCGTAGTGGGTCCCGTCGAAGGTGTTGTAGGGCTGATCCTTGAGGTCCGTAGAAGACCGTCTTGTAGTTCGGCACCAGATCGACGTTGACCGGGTCGACGTCGCCGCCGTCCACCAGGCGCGCCGATCCGTTGCCCGAGGCCGAGACGCCGTCGTACTGACCGGTCCGCATCAGCTGCACCGCCTCGTCCGAGGTGTTGAAGACCTTGACGCTGGTCTGGCAGCCGGTCTTGCTTCTCGAACGGCGTCACCCAGTCGACCTTCGGGTCCGTGGAGCCATCCTCGACGTAGCCCACCCAGGCGAGCAGGCTCAGCTTGCCCTCGCCCTTGCCGACGCTCTGTAGCTCGCTGCCTCCACCGCCGTTGTCGTCGCCGCCGCCGCAGCCGATCCCCGACCACGGCCATGATCAAGCCGGCGGCGATCAGCCAGGCGACCTTCGCCGGATGGCTGTCTAGCTTTCCTCTCACTGGGGGTCCTCCATTCGTGTCTCTTCCTGGACGGCCACCGTTTGCTCGGGTCGCCATCCGACGGTCACCTGCCGCCCGCGCTGCTCGAGGGCCTCCGCCGAGGAAGTCTCGAGGTTCAGGCGGACGACCTGAAGCTCCCCGCCGTCATCTAGCTGGACCAGGTACCGGGTCACCATCCCCGCGTAGGCGACGTCGCGGATCACGCCGCGCTCGGTGTGCAGCCCGCTGCCGTCGTCGGTGGGCTCGAGCAGCCGGATCTTCTCCGGCCTCACCGTGAACCGTCTGCCGTCGCGCTCCAGCACGTTGGAGACCCCGACGAAGCCGGTCACGAACCGGGTCGCCGGGCGCTCGTAGATCTCTGCGGGCGCCCCCACCTGCTCGACCCGCCCCTCGTTGAAGACCGCGATCCGGTCGCTCATCGTCAGCGCCTCGTCCTGGTCGTGGGTGACGTAGATGAAGGTGATCCGGACCTCGCTCTGGATCCCCTTCAGCTCCACCTGCATCTGCTCGCGGAGCTTCAGGTCGAGCGCCCCCAGCGGCTCGTCGAGCAGCAGCACCCGCGGCCGGTTGACGATCGCGCGGGCAAGCGCCACCCGCTGTCGCTGGCCGCCCGACAGCTCGCTCGGCTTGCGCGACTCGTAGCCGGAGAGGCGGACCATCTCGAGCGCCTCGGTGGCGCGGCTGGCGCGCTCGGAGCGGGGCACCTTGCGGACCCGCATCCCGTACTCGACGTTCTCGGCGACGGTCATGTGCGGGAACAGCGCGTAGTCCTGGAACACGGTGTTGACCTCGCGGTCGTACGGCGGCAGGTCGCTGACGTCTCGGCCGGCGAGCTCGACCGAGCCCGCGTCGGGCTCCTCGAAGCCGGCGATCATGCGCAGCGTGGTCGTCTTGCCGGAGCCGGACGGCCCAAGGAGAGTGAAGAACTCGCCGCGCGCGATCTCGAGGTCGATCCCGGCCACCGCGACCACCGGGCCGTAGTTCTTGCGCAGGCCGGAGAGGCGGACGTCCGGCGGTTCGGCAGGGCCTTCGCCGGACGGCGCGGCGGACGCCTCGTCGGGCTGCCCACGCCCCCCGTCGTCAACGGTGATGGCTGCGGTGTCCTCCACTTGAACGAGACGCGGCGCGAACCGCGCCCCGAGAAGAAGCTATACCAAGACCCGGCCGGCCTGTAGCCCGCACGTGGACAATCTCCGCCGCCTGACTGGCCAGGGTGGAGAAACCGCGCCGGCTCGCTGCGCCGGGCGATCCACCGGGGTCGGACGGTTCGTCCAGTCGTGCCTCCCGATGCCGAAAGCCCCGACCGAAGGCCGGGGCTCTCGCGCTGGTCCCGAAAACGAGCCGCCGGAGGTATGAGGGCGGCCCGCCGACCCGCCGCTTAGAAACGACTCTTGTGACGCTTTGTGTAGCCGCGGCCCGAGCGCATGTGCTTGCTCCAGCCGGGGCCTTCGCCCGCGGTCATCGAGGTGTCGAACCGCAGTCCCGCGACCTTCATGTAGGCATGACCCGCGTTCGCGTAGACCGTGATCCACTTGCCGTGGTTCCCGTGACCCCAGCGCATCAGCCCGCTGGAGTCCATCGGCCGCCTGAGCAGGCGGCCGCCGTGCAGCGCGTAGCTGACCGAGCCCGAGCAGTCGTAGCAGCTCGACTTGAAGCTCGCATGGCCGCCGCCGTAGCAGTAGTCCTTGTGCTTGGCGATCCTGTTCGCGGCATCGATCACGCGGACCACGCGCCGCGGCGCGTCGGACGGCGCGATCGCCTTGCCGTGGACGAGCCTGGCCTTGCCGGCGCGCGCCTGCGAGCCCCGAGCTTCCGGTGCCGCCGGTGCCGGCCTGGGCGAGCGCCACCGGCAGCGTCGCGAGCGCGGCCACGGCGACCAGCGCCAGCATGGCCTTGAGCTTCGTGTGTCCGTGGAGGAGCTTTTCGCAGGGATGCAAGGACCAGTCTCCTTCGTCGGCCTACGGGGTTAGCTGTCGGGCTGGCGCTAAAGGAGCCTGCGCCCCCACCTAGGTGGGTTCGCCCCATACGTTGGTTTCCCCGCTGCCCGCCCCTATGTCGGGCGGGAATTCGGCTTACCGGCTGTCGATGGCGCGGGACACTACAGCATTCGCTTGACGTATGCAAACAACTTCTAAACATTTGGACCGGGCCACGATCGAGCCCGGATGTGCTACGGCGCGGTCGATCCGGAGCCGGCCACCGCGGAGCGATGCTCCGGGTTGGCCTCCGCCCACTCGATGATCCGGTGCGAGTCCCAGATCACCTCGTCGTCGTCGGTGACCAGCACCGGGACGGTGCGCTGCCCCGTGAGCTGCTCGACCTCCTTGCGCCCAGCGGTTGTCACATGCATGAAGCGCGGACCGATGCCGAGGCCGCGGACCTTGACGACCTCCGGGTCGTGGCCGGCCATCCTCAGGGCCTGATAGGCGTTGTGACAGGGATGGCCGCCCGGCCGGATCGTCTGGAAGGTGCCCCAGCAGACGTAGAGCTTCACGCCGGGAGCCTATCCGCGTCGCGGCGACCGGTGCGCCACGGTTAGGGCGGGTCCGCCGAGGCGGCCGGTTGGTAGCTTGCGTGACGTGGAGCTGGGCGAGCAAGACCGTCCTCGTGACTGGGGCCACCGGTGGCCTCGGGAGGGCGATCACCAGCGCTCTCGCTCAGCGCGGCGCGACGCTGGTGCTGAGCGCCCGTAGCCCCGAAGCCCTGCAAGAGCTGTCCGACTCGCTGCCCGGCGAGCACCGCATCGCGGCGGCCGACTTGGCCTTGGAGGGGGCGGCGGAGGGGCTTGCCGCCGATGCCGGCGAGGTCGACTGCCTGGTCGCCAACGCCGGCATGTCCGGCACCGGAAGTCTCGAGAGCTTCTCCACCGACGAGGTGACGCGCGCCATCCGGGTGAACCTGGAGGCGCCCATGGTCCTCGCCCGCGCCCTGGCCCCGGGGATGGTGGAGCGCGGCGAGGGGCAGATCGTGTTCATCGCCTCCCTTTCCGGCAAGGCGGCCAGCCCTCGTTCCTCGATCTACAACGCGACCAAGTTCGGGCTGCGCGGCTTCGCTCTCGCGCTCCGCACCGACCTCGCAGGAACCGGCGCCGGCGTCTCGATCGTCTCGCCCGGGTTCGTGCGCGGCGCCGGGATGTTCGCCAAGTCGGGAGCGCGGAGCACAGCGGGCCTTGGAACTACGACGCCGGAGCGCGTGGCGGCGGCCGTGGTACGGGCGGTCGAGCGCAACCCGGTCGAGGTGGCGGTCGCCCCGATCCGCCAGCGTGTTCTGGCGCACATCGGCATGGCGGTCCCAGGCCTCGCCGTGCGCGCCCAGAGCGGCGGTGTCGCCAAGCGCGCGACGAGGGAGATCGACGCGGGTCACAGGGCGGCCCGCTCGGCCGGCGGCCACGATTCGTAAACGAGAGGAGTCGAGGATGAGCAGCGATTCGTTTGGCGCCCGCGACACCCTCGAGGTGTCGGGCCGCGAGTTCGAGATCTTCAGGCTCGATGCGTTGCAGGCCTCCCACGACGTCGCCCGCCTGCCTTACTCGCTGAAGGTCCTGCTCGAGAACGCGTTGCGCCTGGAGGACGGAGAGTCGGTGACGCGCGAGAACGTCGAGGCGATCGCCAGCTGGGACGCGACCGCCGAGCCGAGCTCGGAGATCCCGTTCCAGCCCGCGCGGGTGTTGATGCAGGACTTCACCGGCGTGCCCGCGCTCGTCGACCTGGCCGCGATGCGCGACGCGATGGACGAGCTGGGAGGGGACGCGGCGACGATCGACCCCCTGGTCCCGGTCGACCTGATCATCGACCATTCGGTGCAGGTCGACGCGTTCGGAAACGCGCGGGCGTTCGATATCAACGCCGATCGCGACTACGAGCGCAACGGCGAGCGCTATGCGTTCCTGCGCTGGGGGCAGCGGGCGTTCGACAACCTCCGCGTCGTCCCGCCGGCCACCGGGATCTGCCACCAGGTCAACCTCGAGTACCTGGGCCAGGTGGTGTTCAGCCGCGAGCGGGGTGCGAGCGCGGGCGAGGGGCCGCCGCTCCAGGCCTATCCCGACACCCTGGTGGGCACCGACTCGCACACGACGATGATCAACGGCCTCGGAGTGCTGGGTTGGGGCGTGGGCGGGATCGAGGCCGAGGCGGCGATGCTCGGCCAGCCGATCTCGATGCTGCTCCCCCAGGTGGTCGGCTTCAGGCTCACTGGGGAGCTCTCCGAGGGCGCGACGGCGACCGACCTGGTGCTCACGGTCACCCAGATGCTCCGCGAGCGAGGCGTGGTGGGCAAGTTCGTGGAGTTCTTCGGACCGGGGTTGCACACGCTGGGACTGGCCGACCGGGCGACGATCGGCAACATGTCGCCGGAGTTCGGCTCGACCTGCGCGATCTTCCCGGTCGACCGCGAGACGCTGCGTTACCTGGAGTTCACCGGCCGGCCCACCGAGCTGATCGAGTTGGTGGACGCCTATGCCCGCGAGCAGGGGCTCTTCCACACTGAAGACACCGAGGAGCCGACCTTCTCGGAGCTGCTCGAGCTCGAGCTCGGCGACGTGGAGCCGAGCATCGCAGGGCCGAAGCGCCCCCAGGACCGGATCGCGCTGGCCGAGGCGAAGCCCGCGTTCATCGAGGCGCTGCGGGAGTTCAGCCCGGAAGCCGCCGAGCAGCTGGGCGACCACCACGATGAGGCCGTCGCGGAGTCCTTTCCGGCGTCCGACCCGCCCGGCGACGATCACAACAACGAGCGCGGCAAGCCGCGTAGGGCCACCTCCGCGGGGACGGCAGCCACGGCGGAGCGGCGGGCCGACCCGGTCACGGTCACGCTCGAGGACGGAACCGAGGCCGAGCTCGATCACGGCCGCGTGGTGATCGCCGCAATCACGAGCTGCACGAACACCTCCAACCCCTCGGTGATGGTGGCCGCGGGGCTTTTGGCGCGTAAGGCGGTGGAGCGCGGGCTCGACGTCAAGCCGTGGGTGAAGACCTCGCTGGCGCCGGGCTCCACCGTGGTCACGGACTACCTGGAGCGGGCGGGGCTCACCGAGTACCTCGACAAGCTCAAGTTCAACCTGGTCGGCTACGGCTGCACCACCTGCATCGGCAACTCCGGCCCGCTGGCCGAGGAGATCTCGGCGGCGGTTGACGCCAAGGGCCTCGTGGTCTGCGCGGTGCTGTCCGGCAACCGCAACTTCGAGGCCCGGATCAACCCGGACGTGAAGGCCAACTACCTCGCCTCGCCGCCGCTGTGCGTGGCGTACGCCCTGACGGGCCGGATGGACGTCGACATCCTCACCGAGCCCCTCGGCGAGGGCTCGGACGGCGAGCCGGTCTATCTGCGCGACCTGTGGCCGTCGAGCGAGGAGATCAAGCAGACGGTGGAGAGCGCGATCCGCTCCGACATGTTCACGAGGAACTACGCGGACGTGTTCACGGGCGATGAGCGCTGGAGCTCGCTCGAGATCCCCGAGGGCGACCGCTACGAGTGGACCGACTCGACATACGTCCGAAAGCCGCCCTTCTTCGAGGGCATGGACCCCGAGCCGCAGCCGCCGCAGCCGATCGACGGAACTCGAGTGCTCGCCGTGCTGGGCGACAGCGTGACCACGGACCACATCTCGCCGGCGGGAGCAATCAAGAAGGACAGCCCGGCGGGCAGGTGGCTGGTCGACCAGGGCGTGGAGGTGCGCGACTTCAACTCCTACGGCTCGCGCCGCGGCAACCACGAGGTGATGATCCGCGGCACGTTCGCCAACGTGCGGCTGCGCAACCGGCTGGCCGACCGCGAAGGCGGCTTCACCCGGCACTTCCCGGATGGGGAGGAGACCACGATCTACGACGCTGCGATGCGCTACGCCGACGAGGGCGTGCCGCTGGTGATCCTCGCGGGCAAGGAGTACGGCTCCGGCTCGTCGCGCGACTGGGCCGCGAAGGGCACGGCGCTGCTCGGCGCCCGGGCGGTGATCGCGGAGAGCTATGAGCGCATCCACCGCTCGAACCTGATCGGGATGGGAGTGGCGCCGTTGCAGTTCCCGGACGGCGAGGGCGTCGACTCGCTGGGCCTCACCGGGGAGGAGGTGATCGACGTCGAGGGCCTCGACGAGGCGCTTGCCGCCCGCAGCGCCGAGACGCGCAAGGTTCGCGTCACGGCCGCCCGCGACGGCGCCGACCCCGTGAAGTTCGAGGCCCTTGTGCGGCTCGACACGCCCAACGAGGTCGCGTATTACCGAAACGGCGGCATTCTGCAACGCGTCCTGCGCGACCTTCGCTGACTAGACGAATATCCCAATCCGGACTTTCCGGCTCAGGCATCGGCTTTCTATTGACTTTACTTGCCTTGATGCATCAAAATGCAGTACCCACGAGATGGGACACTTTCAAGGCTCGTCCCCGGCCAGTCCCGCCTCCGGGGGCGATCGCGTCGGCATCCCTCCCTGGCTACCGACGCGCAGGCGTGGGCGCGGGCTGTGTGGACCCCCTGCCTCCCACAGCCCCGCCCCGCCATGCTCCAGGACGCTGCAAACCTTCGCCTGCAGCGCCGAAGGCGCGGTGCGAGCGCGAAGCGCGAGGTCCTCGGTCGGGCGGCTCGGTCATGCACGTTTTGGTGCACTCCCTTCGCCGCCCTCCCTGCGTCCTTGCCAGGCTCGGTTTTCGCGCCCTGAGCTCGGTTGACGGCTGCGTCCTCGGCAGGCTCGGTTTTCGCGCCCTGAGCTTGTCGGACTGCGGTCCGCCGGCCACGCTTATGACTTTGAACGTCCTATAGACGTACAAAGTCATTGGCGTCCGCATATCGGCACCCCCTTCCCTCCTGCCTACCCAGCCTCGTGGCGCTCGCGGCGCCGCCACGACCGAATTGGAATCGGAGGGTCTACGCGCGGCGCTTGCGCTCGATGACCTCGATCGCGATCACGCTGCCGAGGGGGCCGACCGGCGTCAGGGTGGCGGCCAGCAGCGTGTAGGGCGCCTCGTGGCGCAGGATCGCGATCCAGATCAGGATGCACAGGGCGATGTAGCCGATCCCGTGCGAGAGGCCGAAGATGAACGTCTCCTGGTCGAACCCCGGTAGCAGCCAGAAGACGATCAGGACCGTGAAGATCGCCAGCTCGAGCCAGCTCGCCCGCTTGACCCAGGGCCACAGCGCGCCCGGCGCCGACCTTCGCAGCACCTGCGCCTGGTCGGCCTTGGCGGCGACCGCATGCTGCGCGCTCGCGGGGCTCACGCTTCGAGGTTAACGAGCGGCTGCGCCCGCGACCCTCTACCCCGTGTACAAGCATGCCCCCTGAAGAGTGGACACGGGTCCATAGGCGCATGGGACGCGAAACGCGAAACTGGTCGCCATGCAAGCCAGCACGAAGACATCGACGGCACGCATGTCACATACGGGCGAGGTTCGGCGGCTCGTGGGATTCGAGCGCGAATATTGCTGCTCCGCGGGTCATGAGCATCGCTCCTGGTCGCGGCTCCGCACCTGTCCCGAGTGTGGAGAGCCGCTCACCGTCGCGGTCATCCACCGCGCGGCCCTGGCCGCCGCCTGCTAGCCGCTATCCCCAAGCGGCGCCGCGCGGACGGCGTCGGCTTCTCCCCAAGCGGCGCAGCGCGGGCGGCCAGGGCCATACTTGCGGATTACTTGCGCTTGCGTTTAGCTTGCGTTAGAATCGCCTCATGGCAGTGGCGACGCTCCCGCTCCCCAGTCTGCTCGCCGAGATCGAGACGTCGTTCGGCTTGAGCAAGACCGAGCTTGGCCGCCTGTTTGGCGTCTCGAGGCAGGCCGTCGACCAGTGGCGGGTCAGGGGCGTTCCGGGCGACCGTCAGGAGAAGGCCGCGACGATCGCCGCGACAGCCGATCTCCTCTCGCATCAGCTGAAGGCCGAGCGTCTGCCCGGCATCGCCCGCCGGCGTGCACGCGCCTATGGGGGGCTGACGATGCTGGAGATGATCGAGCGCGACCGCCACCAGGACCTGCTCGAGCGGGTTCGCGCCGCCTTCGACTGGGCCAGCGCGGGCTGAGGATCAACATGAGGACGATCCGTCGCGACGGCGCGTACCTTCGCGTGGCCGATCCCGGCTGGCGCGATCCCCTGGACGGGCGCTACGCGAGGGTGCGCGGCGGGCGCTGGAACCCACCCGATTCCTTCCCCGTCGTCTATCTGTGCGCCTCGATTGCCGTGGCCCGCGCCGTCGTCCTTGCGAAGCTCGAGGGGCAGCCGTTCGGGCCCGAGGACCTCGATCCCCGGACCGCCCCGGTGCTGGTCGGCGCGTCGGTTCCGCGCGATCGCTACGTCGACGTCGTCACCAGCCGCGGCTGCGCCTCGGCGGGCTTGCCCGAGACCTACCCCAGGGACCGGGCGCGACGGCGGATCGGCTGGAGCCGATGCCAGCCGCTTGGGCAGGCCGCCTGGGACGGGGGCGCCGCCGGGATCGCCTGCCGCAGCGCAGCGCCGCAGTCACCGCCGGGGGGCGAGGAGCTGGCCTGGTTCCAGCGCCCTGGCCGTCGCCTGCGCCGCCGCCGGACCCGTCGATTCGACGACTGGTTCTGGCCCGCGCCGGCGGAGCCGCGCTAGGTCAATGCGGTGAGCACGATCCGCTCCTGCTCGGAGCGGTGGGCGGCCGGATAGCCCTCGCTGGGGCTCGCACGCTCGGGGCGGCCGACGTACCTGAACTCGACCCCCTCGGGCACCAACTCCGGGATGCGCCGTGTCATCACCTTCCAGGCGCCCATGTTCTTCGGCTCCTCCTGCGCCCAGACGATCTCCTTGAGGTTCGGGTAGCTGGCGATCAGCTCGCGGATCTGCTGTTTGGCGAACGGGTACAGAAGCTCGACCCGGGCGATCGCCACCGACCCGGCGTCGTCGCGCCGCTCGTGGCCGTCCATGTCGTAGTAGACCTTGCCGCTGCACAGCACCAGCCGCTCGATCCGATCCTTGCGGTCGGTGGCCCGGGGGTCGTCGAGCACGAGCTGGAACGTCCCGCCGGTGAGGTCCGCGAGCTTTGACGCCGCCGCCTCGAGGCGCAGCAGGCCCTTGGGCGTGAACACCACCAGCGGCCGCGGCTTGCGAATCCGCGCCTGACGACGGAGGAGGTGGAAGTACTGGGCGGCGGTCGTCGGGTTGGCGAGCCGCATGTTGCCCTCGGCGGCAAGCGCGATGAAACGCTCGATCCGGGCGCTGGAGTGCTCCGGCCCCGACCCCTCGTAACCGTGCGGCAAGAGCAGGGTCAGCCGCGTCGTCTGGCCCCACTTCGCCTCGCCGGAGGCGATGAAGCAGTCGATGATCACCTGCGCCGCGTTGGCGAAGTCGCCGAACTGCGCCTCCCACAGCACGAGGCTCGGGGGCGAGGCCGCCGAGTAGCCGTACTCGAAGCCCAGGCAGCCGGCCTCCGAGAGCGGGCTGTTGTGGAGCTCGAACGGCGCCAGCGCGCCCGAGAGGTTCTGGATCGGCATGTACTTGAGCCCCGTCTTCTCGTCGTAGAGGGCCATGTGACGGTGCGAGAAGGTGCCGCGCTCCGTGTCCTGCCCGGTCAGGCGGATGTGGGTCCCCTCGGTCAGAAGCGAGGCGAACGCGAGCGCCTCGGCGTGGCCGTACTCGATCGGGCCCTCGTCGAGCAGCTCGACGCGCCGCATCAGCGGCTTGCGCAGCTTGCGGTTGATCGTGAAGCTCTCGGGAACCTTGAGCAGCTCCTCGTTGAGCGAGCGCAGGCGATCCTCGGAGACGGCGGTCTCGACCTCGGGGCTCTTGCTGCGGTCGAGCTCGCCGGTGCCCACCTGGGTGGAGGTCGGGTCCTCGAACTCGCCCGACTCCATCTTGCGCCTCAGCTCCTTGAGCGTTCCCTGCAGCTCGTCACGGCGCTCCTTCTCTTCTTGTGCGACCTCATCACCGGTCACCACCCCCTGCTTGATCAGCTGTTCCGTGTAGATCTCGGAGACCGGCGGGTGGGCCTTGATCCTGGCGGCCAGCACGGGCTGGGTGTAAGCGGGCTCGTCCGTCTCGCTGTGGCCGTAGCGGCGATACCCGATCAGGTCGATGACCACGTCGCGGCCCCAGCGCTCGCGGTACGCCATCGCCAGGCGGATCGCGGCGATGCAGGCCTCGACGTCGTCGGCGTTGACGTGGACGATCGGCACGTTGAAGCCCTTGGCGAGATCGCTCGCGTACGGGGTGGAGCGTGCATCCTCGGGGTCGGTCGTGAAGCCGACCTGGTTGTCGGTGATGATGTGCACGGTGCCGCCGGTCGAGTAGCCGGCGAGCGACTGAAGGTTGAGCGTCTCGGCGACGATTCCCTGGCCGGGGAAGGCCGCATCACCGTGGAGCAGCAGCGGCACCGCCAGCGCGGGCTTGTGGTCCAGACGGGGTCCGGAGCGTGAGGTCTGGGCGGCGCGAGCCCCCCCGGTCACCACCGGGTCCACGAACTCGAGGTGGCTGGGGTTCGGATACAGGCGCACCTTGATCTGGTCGCCGTCGGGGGTGGTGAACATCCCCTCCGCTCCGTAGTGGTACTTGACGTCGCCCGTGCCGGAGTGGGGGATCGCCGCGATCGCCTTGACCTGCTCGAGGGCCTTTGCCCCCTCGAACTCGGCCAGGATCGACTCCACCGAGCGGCCAAGGTTGTGGGCCAGCACGCTCAGCCGGCCCCTGTGCGCCATCCCGATCACGACCTCCTCGGCGCCGGCCCGTCTGCCGAGCGTCACCAGCTCGTCGATCATCGGGACCACGGCGTCGAGGCCCTCGATCGAGAACAGCTTCTGGCCCAGGTAGGCCTTCTGGAGGAAGCGCTCGAACTCGAACACCTGGGCGAGTCGCGACAGCAGGGCGCGCTTTTCATCGGCGTCGAGCGGAGTGCGGTGCGCCCCGGTCTCGATCATCTCCCGCAGCCACATGCGCTGCGCGTGCGAGGAGAGGTGCTCGATTTGATAGGCGATCGTGCCGCAGTACGCCTCGCGCATCCGCGGCAGCGCCTCGAGCAGAGTCTCGCCCTCCACCCCGATGCGCAGGATCGAGGCGGGGATCTTCGTCATCAGCTCGGGCGTCAGGTTGAGGTTCTCGGGCTCGATCGCGGGGTCGCCCTTGGGCTCCTTGCCGAGCGGGTCGAGGCGAGCCGCCAGGTGCCCGTGCGTGCGGTAGGCCTTTAGCAGCGAGGTCGCGGCCTGCACGGCCTGGAGCAGCTCGCTGTCGGGCGGGGCGGCAGCAGGGACCGCGGGCGCGGCCGGCGCGCCCGCGGTCGCCAGCGGGGGCGCCGAGGCCGAGGCGGCATAGGCGTTCGCGATCACCGCGGGGGAGACCTCGAGCGCCTCGGCGACCGACTCATAAAAGGCGTCCTCGCCCTGGAGGAGCTGGTCGATGTCGCGCAGGAATGAGCCCGACTCCGCGCCCTGGATGATGCGGTGGTCGTAGGTCGACGTCATCGTCATCACCTTCGAGACGCCCAGCGCCTTGAGCTTCTCGGCCGGAGCATGAGCCCACTCGACGGGGTAGGCGATCGACCCGGTGGCCACGATCGTCCCCTGGCCGCTCAGCAGGCGCGGAACCGAGGCGACCGTGCCCAGCCCGCCGGGGTTGGTGAGCGTGATGTTGGTCCCCTGGAAGTCGTCCGCGGTCAGCTTGTTCTCGCGCGTCTTGGTGATCAGCTCCTCGTAATAGGTGTGGAACGACGCGAAATCGAGCGCGTCCGCCCCCTTGATGCACGGCACCATCAGGCTGCGCGATCCCCTGCGCTCCACATCGACCGCGATCCCCAGGTTGACGGCGCCGGGCTCCACCAGATACGGCTTGCCGTCGCGCTCCTCGTACACCCGCGCCATCACAGGCCACTCGATCGCCGCCCTGACGATCGCCCAGGCCACCAGGTGCGTGAACGAGACCTTCATCCCGCGATCCTTGAGGACCCCGTTGAGGGCCTTCCGCTTGGCGTCGAGGACGTCCACCGGGAGCGTCCGGAAGGAGGTCGCCGTCGGCATCGAGCGACTCTCGTTCATGGCCTTGGCCAGCATCGCGGCCGGGCCGCGCAGGAGCTTCGCCTCACCGCCGGGTGCCGCGGCTGCTGTCGCCGCGGCGCCGTTGCCGTCCGCCGCCGCCAGCACGTCGGCCTTGATCACCTTGCCGCCCGGTCCCGAGCCCTTGACGGTGGTCAGGTCGACCCCGCTGGCCGCGGCGATGCGGCGAGCCACGGGCGAAACCCGCCTTCCGTCGGCGCCCTCGGCCTCGGCGCTCGCCGGCCCTACCGCTGCCTCCTGCGGTTTGCCGTCTGCCTTCTGGAGATCGCCGGAGGGCGCCTCGCCGGCCTTCATCTCGGCCAGCACCTGGCCAACCTTGACGGTCTCGTCGGCCTGGGCTCGAAGCTCGGTGATCGTTCCGCTCGCCGGGGCGGGCACCTCGGCGTCGACCTTGTCGGTGGAGACCTCGACGACCGTCTCGCCCTCCTCGACCCGGTCGCCCTCCTGCTTGTGCCACTCGAGGATCGTTCCCTCCGCGACGGACTCGCCCATCTCCGGCATCACGATCTCCAATACTCCGCTGGAAGCCTCGGCTTCGCCTACGTTTCCGGCGGGTTCGGGCGCCGGTGGGGCGGCAGGTTCAACCGCTTGCACCGCGACTTCGTCGCTGGTTCGAGCCGGACCACCTTCGGCCGCTTCAGATCCGCCCTTCGCGGAGGCGCCATCGCCGGAGGGCGCTGCGCTCGGGTCGAGCTCGGCGAGCACCCCGCCCACCTCGATGGTCTCGTCCTCGCCCTTCAGGATCTTGGTGATCGTTCCGCTTGCCGGGGCGGGCACCTCGGCGTCGATCTTGTCCGTCGAGACCTCCACCACGGTCTCGCCCTCCTCGACGAACTCCCCTTCCTGCTTGTGCCATTCGAGCACGGTGCCCTCGGTCACCGATTCACCCATCTGGGGCATCTCGATCTCGACGATCCCGGAATTCGCCATCTGTTCTCAGTCTAGTGCGGCGCCGCCTACCCGACTGGCACCTGCCGCCGCCATGTGGGAGGGTTGCAAGCGTCGGGCCGGCGCCCATGCGCTTCGGAGCGGCAAGGACTGCAATGCGCCGACGTCGCCAAAGGAACGGTCGCAGACCATGACCACCGAGAGACTGCGGCTCCATCGGACCGTGGTCGGGATCATCGTCCTGGCCTCGGTCATCGGGTTCGTCGCGGTGTTCGCAGTCTGGGCGCAGCGGCAGCTGCTGGAGACCGACACCTGGACCGAGACCTCGAGCGAGCTGCTCGAGAACAAGGACATCCAGGAGGCGGTCGCGAACTACCTGGTCGACTCGCTCTACAAGAATGTGAACGTCGAGAAGGAGCTGGCCGGGGCCCTTCCGCCGCGGTTGAAGCCGCTCGCCGGCCCGGCTTCGGGAGGGTTGCGCCAGCTGGCCGATCGCGTGGCCCTCCAGATGCTGGAACGCCCCAGGGTCCAGCTTCTGTGGGAGGACGCCAACCGGCAGGCCCACGCCGTGCTCGTGAACATCGTCGAGGGCGGGGACGAAACGGTCTCCACCCAAAACGGCGAGGTGAGCCTGGACCTCGACACGCTCGTCGCAAGGGTGGGGGGTCAGCTGGGGGTGAACGTCGCGGGCAAGCTCCCTCCCGAGGCCGCCCACATCCAGATTCTGCGCTCCGACCAGTTGGCCCAGGCCCAGGATGCGGTCAACCTGCTCCGCAAGCTCGCGATCATCCTTCCGTTGGCGGGCCTCGGCCTCTACGCCCTCGCGATCTACCTGGCGCGGGGCTGGAGGCGGCGGGCCCTTCGCGCCTCGGGAGTCGGGTTCATCGTGATCGGCATCGCGGTACTGGTCGCTCGGGGTCTGGCCGGGACAGCGGTAGTCGACTCGCTGACCAACACCGCCGCCGCCGAGCCGGCCGCCAACGCCGCCTGGGACATCGGCACCTCCCTGCTGCGCGATTCGGGGGTGGCGATGATCGGCTATGGGGTCGTGATCCTGTTCGGTGCCTGGCTCGCCGGTCCGGGGTCGATCGGGGCCACCGCCCGCCGCGCGATCACGCCGGTGCTGCGCGAGCGCGGGGTTGCCTACGTGGTGCTGGCGACGATCGTCGGCCTGGTGTTCTGGTGGGCTCCCACCCCCTCGATGCAGCGGTTCATCCCGTCGCTGATCCTGATCGCGCTGTTGATCGCGGGCATGGAGGCGCTGCGGTGGCAGGCGATCAGGGACTTCCCGGAGGAGACCTGGGAGCGACGATCGGAGCGCTGGCGAGCCGGAATGCGCCGGGTCGGGCAGCGCGGGCCGGGAGCGCCCAAGCCACCGTCCCCCGAGGACCGGCTAGATCAGCTGGAGCGGCTGGCGAAGCTGCGTGACGCGGGTGTGCTCACCGACGAGGAGCTCGAGCGCGAGAAGGCGCGCGTCCTCGCCCGCGCCTGAGCCGAAGCCGGACGGGGACCGGCTCAGGCGACCCGAGCGACCAGGTAGACCTCGTTGGCGAGCGTGTCGTAGACGTCCTCGGCGATGAACTCGCGCGCCGAGGCAGCGTGGTCGCAGAAGGCGCAATGAAGCCGCATGCCGGCCGATACCTGCCCACCGATCGCAAGCGGCAGCGCGCACTCCGGACAGACGAGCGCCCCGTGGGCCAGGATCTGCATCCCGTCACGCACCAGCCGGCGCTCGGCCCCCGCCTCCGAGCCGTCGACGCGCCCCTGCTTCGTCCTCGGCTGGCCTGGGTCGCCCGGGTCGGCGGGAAGATGAAGTGTCACGGTTCAAAGTGTAGGGTCAGGGCTGACGCGAAAGGCCGAGATCGCGCAGGATCCCTGACCGTGGAGGAGAGGAGATGAGCTACTTCGTCACCGGAGCGACCGGCTTCATCGGTCGCAACCTGGTGGAGCTCCTGCTCGAGCGGGAGGGAACCATCTACGTGCTCGTGCGCGAGGGGTCCAAGGGCCGCCTCGAGGAGCTGCGAAACCGCTGGGGGACGGACCCCGAGCGCCTGGTCGGAGTCGTCGGCGACGTGTCGCAGCGTGGGCTCGGGATCTCCGAGGAGGACATGCCGCGCCTCGAGGGCGACGTGGAGCACCTGTTCCACCTGGCGGCGATCTACGACATGACCGCCGACGCCGAGAGCCAGCGGCTCGCCAACGTCGAGGGCACCCGCCACATGGTCGAGTTCGCCGAGGCGGTCGAGGCCGGCCACGTTCACATGGTCAGCTCCGTCGCCGCCGCGGGCCTCTACAAGGGCACCTGGCGCGAGGACATGTTCGAAGAGGCCGAGAACCTCGACGGCCACCCCTACTTCCGCACCAAGCACGACTCCGAGGGGATCGTCCGCTACGAATGCTCCAGGCCGTGGCGGGTCTACCGGCCCGGGATCGTCGTCGGGCACTCCGAGACGGGCGAGATGGACAAGATCGACGGGCCGTACTACTTCTTCAAGCTGATTCGCCGCCTGCGCAACGCGGTGCCGCAGTGGGTGCCGATGATCGGCGTCCAGGGGCGGGAGATCAACCTCGTGCCGGTTGACTTCGTCACCCGGGCCATGGACCACATCGCCCATCAGGAGGGTCTCGACGGCAGGGCCTTCCACCTCACCGATCCGAACCCGAAGACCGCGGGCGAGGTCATCGACATCTTCGCCGGTGCGGCGCACGCGCCGCAGGCCTCGGCGCGGGTGCCGGCGGCCGCGCTCGATGCGCTCTCGCCACTCGTCCAAGCCCTGCTCGCGGTTGCCCCGCCGCTCGACCTCGTCGCCGATCGCCTGCTCGCCGACCTGGGCATCCCCAGAGAGGTGCTGACCTACGTCAACTATCCGACCAGCTTCGACTCTCGCGAGGCGCAGGCGGCGCTCGCCGGCACCGACATCAGGGTGCCGCCACTCGAGTCCTACGCCGACAAGCTGTGGGACTACTGGGAGCGCCACCTGGATCCGGACCTGTTCCGCGACCGCACGCTGGTCGGAGCGGTCAGAGGCAGGGCCGGGCTGCTCGGTGGCGCCACCCAGGTGATCGAGCAGCAGATCCCCGATGAGGTGCTTCGGCTGGTGCGAGGGGTGCGCGGCCGGGTCTCGCTGGAGCAGGCGGTACGGGGGCGCGTCGTGATGGTCACGGGCGCGTCATCGGGAATCGGGCGCTCCGCGGCGCTCAAGATCGCCGACGCCGACGGGATCGTCCTCCTCGTCGCCCGCACTCCGGAAAAGCTCGAGGACACCAGGGAGCTGATCGAAAGGCGAGGCGGCATCGCTCACGTGCATCGCTGTGATCTGTCGGACATGGACGACATCGATCGGATGGCGGACGAGGTGCTGGCTCAGCATGGCCACGTGGACGTCCTCGTCAACAACGCCGGGCGCTCGATCCGCCGCTCGATCGCCCTGTCCTACGATCGCTTCCACGACTTCGAGCGGACGATGCAGCTCAACTACTTCGGGGCGGTGAGGCTGATCCTGAAGCTGCTGCCCGTGATGCGCGAGCGCCGCTCGGGCCAGCTCGTCAACGTCAGCTCGATCGGCGTGCAGACGAACACGCCGCGTTTCTCGGCCTACGTCGCCTCCAAGGCGGCGCTCGACGCCTTCTCGCGATGCATCGCCTCGGAGATCATCGACGACGGGGTGGCGATCACGACGATCCACATGCCGCTGGTGCGAACGCCGATGATCGCGCCCACCAAGATGTACAACCGCTTCCCGACGATCACTCCAGAGAAGGCCGCCGACATGATCTGCGAGGCGATCATCCACGAGCCGAAGCGGATCGCCACGCCGCTCGGGACCCTCGGCCAGCTCCTCTACGCGATCAACCCGAAGTCGATGGACTACATCCTCAACAGCGCCTACAAGCTGTTCCCCGACTCGCGTGCGGCCCGGGGCGACGAGGTCGCGACCGGAGCCAGGACCGCGGACGCAACCACCGAGGAGGCCTCTCGGGAACAGGTCGCGTTCGCCTACCTGATGCGGGGCGTTCACTGGTAGGCACGGGGACCCGGCGGCGCAAGCACTGGGGCTGGGGGTTCGAGGACCAGGCGCTCACCCGCGAGCAGCTCGAGGCGGCGGCGCCGGGCGTCCATGAGCAGCTCGGGTTCGGGGGCACGGAGGTCGAGGAGCCGGTACCGCTGGAGGCGATCGAATTGCCGCCCCCGCGCGTCGAGCCGCCAAGGTCGCTCTCGGAGCTGTTCCGCCCCGGCCCCTACGAGCGCGTCTCGCACGCACTCGGCAGGGGCTACCGCGACGTCGTCCGCGGATTCCGGGGCCAGATCGAGCACCCGCCGGACCTGGTCGCCTATCCCGGCGACGAGCACGAGGTCGAGGCGGTGCTCGCGTGGTGCGCTGAGCAGCGGCTGGCGGCGATCCCGTATGGGGGCGGGACGAGCGTGGTCGGCGGGGTCGAGCCGCGGGTGGGCGACGACTACGCCGGGGTGGTGACGATCGACCTGGGCCGCCTCGACAGCGTGCTCGAGGTGGATGACGTCTCCCGGGCGGCGCGCATCCAGTCCGGTGCGCGAGGGCCCGCGCTCGAGGACCAGCTCCGCGAGCACGGGCTGACCCTGCGCCACTTCCCGCAGTCGTTCGAGTTCTCCACCCTGGGTGGCTGGATCGCCACCCGCGCCGGCGGGCACTTCGCCACGCTCTACACGCACATCGACGACCTGGTGGAATCGGTGCGGGCCATCACCCCGCGGGGCGTCTGGCAGAGCCGCAGGCTTCCGGGCTCCGGTGCCGGCCCCAGCCCCGACCGCCTGCTGCTCGGCTCCGAGGGGATCCTCGGGGTGATCACCGAGGCCTGGGTGCGGGTTCGGGAGCGGCCTCGCTGGAAGCTGTCGGTTGGCGTCGCCTTCGACTCGTTCGCGCGCGGCGCCGACGCGGTCCGGGAACTGGCGCAGTCGGATCTGAACCCGTCCAACTGCCGGCTGCTCGACCCCGCCGAGTCAGAGCTCACTCACGCCGGACCGCCGGGGAAGGCCCTGCTCGTGCTCGGGTTCGAGTCGGCGCACCACCCGGTTGACGAGCCGATGCGGATCGCACTCGAAGCGGCCCGCGACCACCGCGGGGACCTCGGGGAGGTGAAGGGGAAGGAGGGCCGGGACGATGCTGTCGGCGCTTGGCGGCACGCCTTTCTTGCCGCTCCCTACCTCCGCGACACCCTGGTCGCGGTCGGCGTCCTCTCGGACACGTTCGAGACCGCGGTCACCTGGGATCGCTTTCCGGAATTCCACTCACGGGTGATGGAGACGGCACGGCGGGCAATCGCCGAGGCCTGCGGCACGGCGCCGGACGGCCCCGGATCACCCCGGCTGTCCTGCCGCTTCACCCACGTCTATCCCGATGGCCCGGCGCCCTACTACACGGTGCTCTGCCCGGCGAAGCGCGGCGGCGAGGTCGAGCAGTGGGACGAGGTGAAGGCGGCGGTCTCGGAGACGGTGATCGACGCCGGCGGCACGATCACCCACCACCACGCGGTCGGCCGCGACCACCGGCCCTGGTACGACCGCCAGCGGCCCGAGCCGTTCGCGGAGGCCCTCCGGGCTGCAAAGCGTGCCGTCGACCCCACGGGCGTGCTGAACCCGGGGGTCCTCGTCGACCCCTAATCTTGTGCGCATGGAGACGCTGACAGGGGAGCGGCCGACCGCTCCGAGCGTCGCCGAGTTGCCGCCCGCGCCGGCCGCGAGGTCGACGCTGATGGCGCTGCTCGTCGCGATGCGGCCGCCGGAGTGGATCAAGAACCTGCTGGTGTTCGCCGGCCTGTTGTTCTCGGGCAAGCTCGACGAGGGGGCGCAGGTCTTCGACGCCACCCTGACCTTCGCGGCGTTCTGCGCGATCTCGAGCGCCGGCTACCTGTTCAACGACCTTCACGACGCACCGTTCGATCGCCAGCATCCGGAGAAGCGCCATCGCCCGATCGCCAGCGGCGCCCTTCCCGCGAGGGTCGCGTGGCCTGCCGCGGTGGCCCTGGCGGCGATCGGGCTGGGCGTGGCGCTCCTCGGGGTGTCGGCCGAGGTGACCGGGTTCGTGGCCCTGTACGGCGTCACCACCGTCGCCTACTCCCTGGTGATCAAGCGCCTGGTCATCCTCGACGTGATGACGATCGCCTCGCTGTTCATCCTTCGCGTGGTCGCCGGCGCCGTCGCGGTCGAGGCCCACGCCTCGGAGTGGCTGATTCTGTGCACGGGGATGCTGGCGCTGTTCCTCGGCTTCACCAAACGGCGCCAGGAGGCGATGTCGGAATCGATGCCCACCTCCTCCTCGTCCGTCAGGGAGGGGGCGGCCGTCGATCCGGCGCAGCCGGGTGCGAGGGCCGCGAGGTCGCAGGTGACGCGGCCGGTGCTCGAGCACTACTCGCTGCCTTTCCTCGACCAGATGGTCGCCATGGTCACCGCCGCGGCGATCATCAGCTACGCGATCTACGCGGTCAACAGCCCCCTGATCGGCAGCCGCATGCTCGCCACCCTGCCCTCCGTCCTGTACGGGATCTTCCGCTATCTCTACCTGATCTACGACCGTCAGGACACACGCTCGACCGCGGCCATCCTCTCCGAGGACCCGGGGATGATCTTCGCCGGGATCACCTGGGTCGGGGCCGCGCTGTTGATGCTCTACGCATTCGACTGAGCCCGCGAGTGCGGCGATAGAGTCCCCGGTCGTGGACCTGACGCTGACCTCCGAGGAGCAGACGTTCCAGGACGAGGTCCGTGCCTGGCTCGGGGAGAACCATCCCGGGCCAGAGCCCGACGGCGAGGAGGCCAAGTTCGAGTTCCGCCGCGCCTGGCAGCGCGTGCTGCACGACGCGGGCTGGGCGGGGATCTCATGGCCTAAGGAGTTCGGCGGTCGCGGGGCGACCCTGATCGAGCAGGTGATCTTCTCGGAGGAGATGGCCCGTGCCAAGGCGCCGTCGCCGGCCAACGTGCTCGGGCTTGTGATGGGCGGGCCGGTGGTGATCGCGCACGGCACCGAGGCGCAGAAGGAGCGCTTCCTGGAGCCGATCCTCTCCGCTGAGGAGATCTGGTGCCAGGGGTTCTCCGAGCCGGAGTCGGGCTCCGACCTGGCGTCGCTGAAGACGAAGGCGGTCCACGACAACGGCGGCTGGCGCGTGACCGGCCAGAAGGTGTGGACCACGTACGCGCACGAGGCGAAGTGGTGCATGCTGCTGGCTCGCTCGGAGCCGGACGCGCCCAAGCACAAGGGCCTCACCTACTTCATCTGCGATATGGAGCAGGACGGGATCGAGGTCCGGCCGCTGCGCCAGATCACCGGCGAGGCCGAGTTCAACGAGATCTTCCTCGAGGGCGCACACGTCCCTGACGAGAACCTGGTCGGCGGTGAGGGGAACGGCTGGAACGTCGCGATCACCACGCTCATGCACGAGCGCGCCGGGCTGGGCGCCGCGTCGGCCATCACGGTGCGGCGCGAGCTCGACGAGCTGATCGCGGTGATCAACGAGCGCGGCCTCGCAGACGACCCACTGATCCGCCAGCGGATCGCCGAGGTGAAGATCGGGGTGGAGGCGCTGCGCCTCGGCGCCCTGCGCGCGCTCACCCAGCAGATGAAGGTTGGGATCCCGGGGCCGGAGGGATCGGTGGCCAAGTGGGAGTGGGCGATGGTGAACCAGAAGCTGACCGAGCTGGCGGTCGACGTGCTCGGCCCCGACGCTCTGCAACCCGACTCCGAATGGGCGTACCGCTTCCTGCGCGCCCGCGCGAACTCGATCGAGGGCGGCACCACCGAGGTGATGAAGAACATCATCGCCGAGCGGGTGCTAGGGCTCCCGAGGCTACGCTAAATGCAGGAGTTTTTCGTTAGGGGTTGGCGGCGAATGGGCTCGTCGCGGTGCGGCCGAAGATGAGCGGGACCATGGCTCGCGCGCCGCTACTCAGGCGGCGGTCGCACGCTTCCTCCATAGATCGGTAGATGGATCCGGGGGCCCTCGCGCATGAGCTGCTCCCACATGCGGGATACGCCGGCGGTCCCGAAGTTGCGCACCCGCTTCACCGCGTCGAGATCGAGTACGTCGGTGAGGAGCTCCTCCGAGTCACCGGTGCTCAGGCGCACGATCCCCTCGGGATCGACGATCAGGCTGCGGCCGAGCGCCGCGGGCGCCGCCGCGTTCAACGAAACCACGTATAGCTGGTTGAAGATCGCGTTGGCGCGTGTCATCACGAGCTCCGCGTTTCGGTCGCTCGTTGTCGTCAGGGTCGGCTGGAGGACCACCTCGGCGCCCATCCAGGCGAGTTGGCGAAAGGTCTCCGGGAAGTTGCCGTCGTAGCAGATCGCGAGCCCCACCCGGGCGACATCGGGGATCTCGAAGGTGACGAAGTCCTTCCCGGAGGCGCACGACTCGTGCGGCTGCCAGGGGAACACCTTTCGGTAGCGGGCGACCAGGTCGCCGTCGGGTGAGAGCACGACTGCGGTGTTGTAGATGCGTCCGTCGGCGGCCCGCTCATACATCGAGCCCGGGACGATCCAAAGGCCAGAGTCGCGGGCGATCTGGCCCAGCCTCTCGGTAACCGGGCCGGGGATCTCGGTGGCCACCTCGTCGGGGTACCCGTGGTGCTCGTCGAGCAGCGGCGGCGGTGCGGAGACGTGAAGCTCCGGCACCATCAGGAGCTGTGCGTGGGGGACGGCTGTCCGCACGACGTGGGCTCGCTCGGCGAGACGATCCAGGGTCGCCGCCGGATCGCGCGGCACCGGCGCGGTCTGCAGTGCGGCGATCGACAGCGAACGCAATCCGGTCTCAGCCGTAGATCACGCCGTTGAATGCCTTCGTGACCTGACGGGCGTCACGTAGTTGACGTACTCCGCGATGTCGGCCTGCACCTTCGGGTTGTGGACGAAGTTCATCCATGCCTCGGCGGCGGCTGCGTTCGGCTCGCCGGCGGGGATCTCCATGCTAGTCGACCACAGCATGCAGCCCTCCTTGAGCTCAGCCGGCGGCGACAGTCTCCGGATCCGGCTCCTCACCCTTGAGGGAAGGCGCATCGCCGATGCCCGAAGGGAGGACGCGCAGCGCGTCCACGGGTAGGTGGAGCTGCACCGGCGTGCCCTGCTCGTAGGGGATTCCGCCGCCGGTGTTCTGAACGAGCGCCTGGAGCGCTTCCCCGGTGGCGGCCCGGACGATCACCTGGATCGCCGAGCCCACGTAGACGACGCGCTCCACCATGCCCGGGATGCGGTTCGGCCCCGACGGAGACCCGTGCTCTTCGAGCTCGATGCGCTCCGGTCGGATGACGATCTTCGCCTCCCCGGTGACGTCGCGGTCCGTTCCGCGCGTCTCGAGCTCGTAGCCGTCCAGCGCGACGTGGCAGGCGCTCGTGCCGGCATTGACGATGGTGGCCTGCATGAGGTTCGACACGCCGAGGAAGTCGGCGACGTAGAGCGTCTCGGGATCCTCGTAGACGTCCTGAGGCGCCCCGACCTGCTCGATGTGCCCGCCGTTCATGACCGCGAGGCGGTCGCTCATCGTGAGCGCCTCCTCCTGGTCGTGGGTGACGTAGAGGAACGTGATGCCGACCTCCTGCTGGAGCGACTTGAGCTCGATCTGGAGGGCCTTGCGGAGCTTCGCATCGAGGGCGCCGAGCGGCTCGTCCAGAAGGAGCACGGTCGGGTTGAGGACGAGAGCGCGCGCTAGGGCAACGCGCTGCTGCTGCCCGCCCGAGAGCTGGGACGACTTGCGCCTCTCGTAGCCCGGAAGCTGGACGAGCTCAAGCGCCTTGCCGACGCGCTCGCGGATCTCGGCTTTCGGCCGCTTCGCCCGCTTCAGCCCGTAGGCGATGTTGTCGTAGACGTTCAGGTGCGGGAAGAGCGCGTAGTTCTGGAACACGGTGTTGACGTTGCGCTGGTGAGGCGGTGTGTAGGCAACGTCTGTGCCGTCCAGGAGGATCTCACCGGAAGTCGGTTGCTCGAAACCGGCGATCATTCGCAGAGTGGTCGTCTTCCCGCAGCCGGAAGGCCCGAGGAGCGAGAAGAACTCACCACCCGGGATGTGGAGATCGATGCCGTCCACCGCGGTCACCTCGGCGAACTGCTTGGTCAGCTTGCTCAATTCGATTTCGCCGCGTGCCATTGGTCTCCCGAAACTAGGTGAGGTTGAAGGCGCCGCCGAAGTCCTCCGCCGCTTTGCCCGCCTGACGCTCTCCGCGGGTGAAGAAGCGCCAGGTGAGGAAGCCGGCCGTGACAATGAGGAGGGTTGACACCATCATGATCGTTGCGATCGCGTTCACAGACGGTAACGGCGCGGCGCGCGTCGCTGCGTAGATCTCGATCGGGACGGTGTCCGTGGGTCCGCCGCTTGACAGCCACTGGCTGATGACGAAGTCGTCGGCCGAGATGGCGAACACCACGGCGGCCGAGGCGACGATCGCCGGGGTGAGCAAGGGCAGGAGGATGCTTCTCAACGCGACGAACGGCGAGGCCCCGAGGTCGGCGGCGGCCTCCTCGTACTGCCTGCCGATCGAGAACAGCCGAGCGCGCACGATCACGACCACGAAGGAGATCGAGAAGGTCACGTGGCCGAGGATCTGGGCGAGCGTTCCCGTGTGAACGAATGTGAAGATGTGGGTGAAGACGAGGAGGAGCGACACGCCCATGACGATCTCGGGCGTGACCAACGGAAAAAGCATGATGAAGTTGGAGGTGCCGGAGCCGCGACCGCGCCAGCGGGCGAGACCGAGGGCGAGCAAAACCCCGATCGGGACAGCGATGAGAACGTCCGCTCCCGCCAGCTTGAAGCTCTGAACAAGAGCATGCCGAAGGGTCGGGTCGTGCCAGACCGAGTCCACTGGATCCCCCCAGTACCAGCGTGTCGAGAAGCCCTCCCAGACCGTGCGCGAGCGGGTCGCATTGAAGGAGAACTGCACCGCGATCAGCACCGGCACGATCGACCACAGGATGTAGGCCCAGGTGACGACGACCAGGAAGCGCGGCTTTCCCCATGGGTTGCGGAACCAGCCGCGCACGCGGGTCAAGGTCGAGGGCTGCGGCCTCGCTCGCGGCTCGGCAACGGCCGTCACAGCGCCCCCACCGTCTCGACCTCGCGTTGGGCGCGATGGATGCTCCACATGTAGTAGAGCATGAGGATCGTCAGGAAGGCGGCAAGCACGATCGTGAGCGCGGCGCCGATCGTCGGCTGCGGGCCGCCGTGGAAGTAGAGGTCGATCTGGTTGCCGATCAGCGACGTCTTCGGCGAGCTCGAGACGATGTTCGGCGTGTAGTAGTCGCCGAACATCGGTAGCGTGATGAGGACGGCGCCCCCCAGGATGCCGATTTTCGAGAGCGGGAGGGTGACCGTGCGAAACGCGGACCAGGGGCTCGCACCGAGGTCACGTGCCGCTTCCAGGTGGCTGCGGTCGATGCGATCGAGCGCGGCGAAGAGTGGCAGGATCAGGTATGGGATGTAGCCGTAGACGAGGGCGAAGATGACGGTCGAGGCGCTCCCGCCGAGCCAGTCCCGCGGCTGGCTGAGCACGTGGGTGAACGTCAGGACGTGGTTCACGTAGCCGTCCTCCTGCAGGAGATTCACCCAGGCGAGCATTCGCATCATGTAGCTGATCCAGAGGGGAAGGATGATCAGGATGAGAATGACGCCTTTCCACCGCCCCGCGTGCCGGGCCGTGTAGTAGGCGACCGGATACCCGATCAGCAGGCAGAGGGCCAGGGAGATGAGGACGTAAACGATCGTCCTGACCCCGACGTCGAACCAGATTCCTCCCGGCGCGAGGTGACTGAGGACCTCGCTGAGCCAACCCACGTTCCATTCGAGCGGGTTCCAGATGGGAACCGGTTGGAAGAGGACCGGGTCGACCGATCCCAGCGCGACCCCAAGGACCGCATAGAACGGAACGACGAAGAGGAGAACTAGCCAGAGAACGCCCGGGAGCGCAAGAGCGGGCCACAACCAGCGCCGGTACACGACGCCCTAACGCTCGCGCCCCGGACCCGTCAACTCCCTCCTCCGGCGAGGAAGTTCGAGTAGCCGTTCTGCCACAGCTGCTGTCCCTGAGACGTGAGCGTCCCGTACTGCAGCGAGTCGGGCCCGAAATCATCGTCCGTCAGAACGCTGTTCGCCAGGTTCTCGGGCACGACTCCCTTCTGCACCAGGGTGCTCGGGTCGATCTCGTTCAGCGGGGGCTGATACCCGTTGAAGTCGACGAAGTTCTCATAGGCGACGCCGTTGTCGAGGAGGTAGTTGAGGAAGAGGTGCGAGAGCACCGGCTTCTTCGTGGTCGAGCAAATCGCGAAGCAGTCGTTCTGGACCGGCACCTTGCCGTTGGGTGCCTTCCAGTAGGCGAGGGCGCTCGCTGGCGTTCCCTTCGGGAGGTAGTAGATGTAGCCCGCGATCATGTCCCCCGACCACGCCTGGTGGAGCCAACTCGACCCCTCCGGGACCGTCTGGTACTGGAGGTCGTCCACCTTGATGTTGCAGATGCCGTAGAGCTCCTTGAGGTCGGACACTGCCTGGTCCACGAGCGCGGAATCCTCGGTGTTGATGTCCGTGATCCCCTTGCGCAGGAGCGCCATGCCGATCGTCTCCCGGTTCTCGGAGAGGAGCGCCACCTTGCCCTTGTACGCCTGAGACTCCCAGAAGATGTCCCACGGCTGGTCCATGCCGGCGATGTCCTCTTTGACCTTGTCCGTCCGCCATGCGATGCCGGTGGCGTAGCAGGTGTAGGGAACGGTGTAGCGCGACTCGCCGTCGTAGAACGGGTCGACGAGCTGCGGCCAGATGTTCTTCTGGAGGTTCGGGATGTAGTCGAGGTTGAGCGGCTTGATCAGCTTGCCGGCAACGCCGATATCGAGCGTGTCCGGCGTGATCTCCATCACGTCGGGCGTGACCCCTCCGGAGGCAAGCCGCTGGAGTCCGGAGTTGATGTTGTCGAACGGCGTGTACTGGACTTCGACGCCGTACTTGGCCCCGAACTCCGTGAGGACCTTCTTGTAGAGGTAGGCGGGATAGTTGAAGACGGTGAACGTCCCGCCTGTCTCCGGCTCGAGCCCCGACTCGATGGGATCCTCCCAACGCGGCAGGGTCACGCGCTTGTCGGGCCTCGCGAGCGGCAGGCCTCCCGGCCCGACGAGTTCGCCGCCCGCGCTGGTGCCCTGGGTGACGCTCGTCGTGTTGCCGCAGGCGGCGAGCAGGGGGCCAGCACCGGAGAAGGCCGCGGCGACACCTGCGCTTCGTAGCAGGAAACCGCGCCTGCTCAGGGAGTTCGGCCGTTCCTTCGGGTGGTGCGTCATTCGAGTCCTCTCCTGAGTTCGGTGTCCGCGAGGTGGGGCACGGTCTCACGGACAGCGTATTTTGCTGCCCCCGATCCATCCCCCGCCGCGGTCTCGTAGGCCGCCGCCCCCAACTCACAGTCGAGGAGCGATTCGGCCATCTCGAGCGCACAGCGAAGCATCCGCTCGCGAGGTACATCGGGGTCATGCAGCGTCGCTTGGACGGCGAGCCCGTCGAGGAGCGAGCCGAGCAGCAGAGCCACCTCGTCGGCATCGGCGTCACCGAACTCACCCGCCCCCTGCCCGGCTCGGATCACGGCCGCGATCTCCTCGCGCCAGCGGTTGTCCAGTCGCTGACGAGCTTGTCGCGACGCGGGATCACGAAGAGCGCGGGCCCAAAGCTCGATCCACAGGGTCCAGTCGTACTCCTCGGCTGAAGCCTCGATCATGAACCGCAACTGGTCGCGCGGGCGCTCCAACAGCTGAATGCGCTCGCGCATCTCGACGTAGAAGCGCTCCTCGTCGACCGTCAGCGCCTCGGCGAGCAACTCGTCCTTCGACCGGAACCAATAGAGCACGGCCGGTGGGCTGGTGCCCGCTCGTTCGGCGACGTCCGCGATCCGCGTCGACGCAAGGCCGCGTTCGACGATCACGTCTGCTGCGGCCCTGAGCAACTGCGGTCTACGGATATGGTCGATCTGCGGACGCGGGCTCACACCGGTCTCTCCTCGCCGGAACCCTGAACGGCCGTTCAAACTATCACCGCTCGGGCTGAAATGCGAGCAAGCCGGACGCCACC
>CAVPEC010000008.1:0-805555 GCA_963702805.1 uncultured Actinomycetes bacterium
GATCGCCTGCCCGGCCCATGGGGCGCCCGGGCGCTCGTCCGTGAGCACGAAGCCCGCCGCGCGATAGAGCTTCGCCGCGCGGTCCAGGCCCTTGACGGTCAACAGAAAGGCCGACTCGTAGGCGTTGCTCGCCGCGTAGGCAAGCGCCTGATCGAGCAGGTGGCGGCCGAGTCCCCGGCCGCGAAGCTCCGGGGCGAGCAGGAACCAGCGCAGCTGGGCGACGGTCGGGGCGGTGCGAACGATTGCGAGCGAGCCCTTGAGGTGGCCATCCGCCTCTGCCAGCCATAGCCGCCCGGCGCTGGGGTCGTGCTCCAGAGCTCGCACGAGCTCGGCCATGCCGTCGGCGACGTAGGCGGTGAACCGAGGCCCGAATCCGTCCTCCGCGGTGTAGAGGCGGTCGTGCAGCTGGGCGACGGCATCGGCGTCGCCGAGGCGCGGGGAGGTGCGGATCGCAACTCCCGCTCGGGGCTCGACCGCGCCTTCCATGCACACAGGATGCCCGACCAGATCGATGAGCACAGCGCCAGTCTCCGGGCGCCGGATGCTCTCCGCGTTGGCCAAAGCTTCGCGGCTCCTGCTGTAGCCTCAGCCTTCGATGGCGCTTTCGAACATCGCAGGATTTCCCCGCATCGGCCCGCAACGCGAGCTCAAGTTCGCGACCGAGGGCTACTGGCGTGGAGAGGTCTCAGAGCCGGAGCTGCTCGAGACCGCAAAGCGCATCAGGCTGGACAACTGGCGGTTCATGCAGCAGGCCGGGATCGACCTGATCCCCTCGAACGATTTCTCCCTCTACGACCAGGTGCTCGACACGATCGCCATGGTCGGCGCCGTGCCGGACCGCTACGCACATGGCGGAGGCCCGGTGGGCCTCGACACCTACTTCGCGATGGCGCGCGGGCGGCAGGAGGGCGACGTGGATGTCACCGCGATGGAGATGACGAAGTGGTTCGACACCAACTACCACTACATCGTCCCCGAGCTCGGGCCCGAGACGAGCTTCTCGCTGTCGTCCACGAAGCCCTTCGACGAGCACGCCGAGGCGATGGAGGAGCTGGGGATCGACACGGTGCCGGTGATCGTCGGGCCGGTCTCCTTCCTGCTGCTCGGCAAGTCCGCCGACGGGGTGTCCGAGGACTTCGACCGCCTGGGCCTGCTCGAGCAGCTGCTCGAGGTCTACGGCGAGGTGATCGAGCGCCTGGCCGGGCAGGGCGCGACCTGGGTGCAGCTCGACGAGCCCTGCTTCGTCGAGGACCGCTCCGAGCGCGAGCTCGACGCGCTGCGGCTGGCCTACGAGGAGCTGGGCAAGGTCCACGAGCGCACCCGGATCTGCGTCAAGACCTACTTCGACCACGTTGGCGCCGCCTACGGCGTGCTGCGCGATCTCCCGATCGAGGGCGTCGGGCTCGACTTCCATCGAGGAGGCGCCGACGTCGACCGGGTCATGGAGCGGGAGGGCCCGAAGAACGTCGAGCTGATCGCCGACGAGGGCGGCCTCGAGGGCAAGTGGCTGTTCGCCGGGATCGTCGACGGCCACAACGTGTGGATCAACGAGCTCGAGCACAGCCTCGATCTGCTCGGCGGGCTGCGCGACCGTTGCGCCGAGCTGGTCGTCTCCTCCTCGTGCTCGCTCCTGCACACGCCGCTCGACCTCGACGCCGAGCCGGCCTCCGACGTGCTCGACTCAGAGCTCCGCTCGTGGATGGCCTTCGCCAAGCAGAAGGTGGGCGAGGTTGCGACGATCGCTCGCGGGCTCGGCCAGGGGCGCGAGGCAATCGCCGACGAGCTCGATGCGAACGACCGCGCGTTGGAGGACAGGCGCAACTCCCATCGCACTCGCAACCCCGCCGTGCGCGACCGGGTTGCGGCGCTCACCGACAAGGACGCGACGCGACAGAGCCCGTTCGAGGTGCGCCGCGAGGCTCAGGCCGCCCGCCTCGGCCTGCCGCTGTTCCCGACCACGACGATCGGGTCCTACCCGCAGACGACCGAGATCCGCCAGGCGCGTGCCCAGCTTCGCCAGGGCGAGATCGACGACGCGGAGTATCTGCGCCGGATCCGCTCCGAAGTCGAGCGCGTGATCCGCTTCCAGGAGGATGTTGGCTTGGACGTTCTCGTCCACGGCGAGCCCGAGCGCAACGACATGGTCCAGTACTTCGCCGAGCAGCTGGAGGGCTACGTCTTCACCCAGAACGCCTGGGTGCAGTCCTACGGCTCGCGCTATGTGCGCCCGCCGATCATCTTCGGAGACGTCAGTCGCCCGCACCCGATGACGACCGACTGGATCGCCTTCGGGCAGTCGCTCACCGACAAGCCGGTCAAGGGCATGCTCACGGGCCCCGTGACGATGCTCCAGTGGTCGTTCGTCCGCGACGACCAGCCACGCTCCGAGACCTGCGAGCAGCTTGCGCTGGCGATCCGCGACGAGGTCGCCGACCTCGAGGCCGAGGAGATCAAGGTGATCCAGGTCGACGAGCCGGCGATCCGCGAGGGACTGCCGCTGCGCAGGGAACGATGGGACGAGTACCTCCAGTGGGCGGTGTACTGCTTTCGCGTGACGACCGCGGTGGTCCGGGACGAGACCCAGATCCAGACTCACATGTGCTACTCGGACTTCGGC
Organism: uncultured Actinomycetes bacterium; assembly: GCA_963702805.1. Lineage (GTDB taxonomy): Bacteria > Actinomycetota > Thermoleophilia > Solirubrobacterales > 70-9 > AC-56. Next base: position 2,618 of record CAVPEC010000008.1, read on the forward strand.
GACATCATGGAGCAGATCCAGCAGATGGATGCCGACGTGCTGCTGATCGAGGCCGCGCGCTCACGCATGGAGCTGCTCCACGATTGGGAGCGCACCGGCTACGCGCAGGAGATCGGCCCCGGCGTCTACGACATCCACTCGCCGCGAGTACCGCCGGCCAGCGAGATGGCGGAGCTGCTCCAGGCCGCGGCGCGCGTGCTGCCGCCCGAGCAGCTCTGGGTGAATCCCGACTGTGGCCTCAAGACCCGCGCCTGGCCCGAGACCGAGGCCGCCCTGCGCAATCTCGTCCAGGCCGCGAAGCAGGTCCGCGAAGAGCTGGTTCCGGCGGCCGAGTAGCTCCGCGTGGCGCTTTCCTGGCGCATAGCGCCATAAAAGCGCCCTCATCTACAGCACCACCCCGTGGCGGACGACGTTGGTGCAGATCACCTGCTCGTCGGCGAAGTGGCGCAGGTAGGTGCGGCCACCGGCACGGGCGCCCGTGCCCGACAGGCGGCTGCCGCCGAAGGGCTGGCGGGCGACCATCGCCCCGGTGATCGCCCGGTCGACATAGACGAGGCCGGCGGGAAGGCTCTCGATGAGGCTCTCGATCCGGTCCGGTTGGCGGCAGAAGATTCCCGCGGTGAGCGCTTGGGGGAGCTCGCGGACCCGCTCGGCGGCCTGATCGAGGTTGCGGACGCGCTCGACCGTCAGCAGAGGGCCGAAGATCTCCTCGCGCGGCACGGGCGAGTCGGTCGGTAGGCGGTCAGCGTCCACCAGCAGCGGCTCGACGTACTGGGCGCCCGCCGGAGCGGCGGCCCTCGCCAGCTCCGCGCCCCGGCAGAGCTCCGCGTAACGGCCGTACTTCGCCACCGCCTCGGGGTCGATCAGGGCGGGAACCTCGGTGGCGAAGTCCTCGGCCGGGCCGACGCGCAAGAGCTCGACCGCCCCGGCCATTCGAGCGACCAGGCGGTCGGCGGTTGCCTCGTGGACGAGGGCTCGCGCCGCGGCCGAGCACTTTTGGCCCGCGTAGCCGTAGGCGGAGCGGACGATCGCGGGAACCGCCTCGTCGAGATCGACGTCCGAGTCCACGAGCACGCAGTTCTTGCCCCCCAGCTCCGCGACGATGCGCTTGATCTGGAGCTGGCCGTCGGCGGCGTGGGCGCGGCGCTGGATCTCCAGGCCCACCGCGACCGAGCCCGTGAAGGCGATCGTCGCCACCCGCGGCTCGGCGACCAGCCAGCGGCCGAGCTCACCGTCGCCGGGCAGAAACGCCAGGGCCGCCGGCTCAACCCCGGCCTCGAGCAGTAGCTCCGCGAGCGCCGACCCGCAGGCGGGGCTCTGCTCGGCCGGCTTGAACAGAACCGGGCTGCCCATCACCAGGGCGGCGGCGACCATCCCGCAGGGGATCGAGAGCGGAAAGTTCCAGGGGCTGATCACGGCCGCCGGGCCGCGCGATCGCAGCCGCAGCTCGTTGCGCTCGCCGGGGACCTGCAAGAGCTCGTCGTCCAGATGGCGCGCGGTTCGCGCGTAGAAGCGCAGGAAGTCGATCGCCTCGCAGACCTCGGCGTCGGCATCCTCCCAGGCCTTTCCGGCCTCGCGCACGATCATGGCGGCGAGGCGCTGGCGCCGCTCCGCCGCGAGCTCGGCCGCCCGCTCGAGGGTCACGGCGCGCTCCTCGAGCGGGCGCTGCGGCCATTCGGCCCCGAGAGCCAGCTCCAGCGCCTGCGCAGCCTCGTCGTCGCGGGCCCAGCGCAGGCGGGCGACCGCGCGGTCGGGCCGGCACGGATCGGTGGATGTCACCTCCTCGGCGGCATCGGCATGCCTGCCGCCGATCACCACGGGGGCCCCTAGTGGAAGCTCGGCGTCGAGCGCCGCCAGCGCCCCGGTGAGCTCCTCGCGGACCTCGGGCCGGCGCAGCTCGAGCAGCGGGTGGTTTCGAAACTCATCCATCACGGCTGCTCCAGCAGCTCGTCGAGTGAATGGTGGCGCCGCTGGAGCAGGAAGCCCTGGTTGGAGGAGTTCTCCAGCAGGCGGCGGACCAGGTAGGCCATCCCGGCCACCAGGTCGCCGATCGGCGTGTAGACCCGGACCCGGTGGCCGAGCCGGCTGAGGCCATCGGCGATCTCGTCGCCGAGGCCGCGCAGCACCTGAAGCTCGAGCTCGTCCGGGCGTCCACCACGCAGCTCGAGATGGGCGATCGCCTGGGCCAACGAGCGAAGGTTGTGGGTGGCGATCGCGGGGCGGACCCTGTCGCGCGCGTCGATCAGCGCGTGGCTGAGGCGCTCGAAGCAGGCGTCGCTCTGTCGCTTCTCGGCCCACACGGGTGCCTCCCAGCCGCGCTGGGCGGCGATCACCCTCTCGTGATCCCAGTAGGCGCCCTTGACGAGCCGGATCGTGGGCGGCACCTCGCGGCCGCCGAGGCCCGGGGAAGCGAGGACCCGCTCCAGCGTCTCGTCGGCATCACGCAGATAGGCCTGGACCACCATGCCGACCGACGGGCCAGCCCGGAACTCCTCGTCGGCCAGGACCTCCTCGAACGCCAGGAGCAGCGTCTCGCGGCTGTCGTAGTCCTCCATGTCCAGGTGGACGTGGGCGCCGAGGTCGCGCGCCAGGCGCAGGAGCGGCCGCAGCCGGCGGGCGGCGTCGGCGGCCCCGCGCTCGGGCGCCAGAGGGCGGAGCAGCGGGGTGAGCGCGGTCAGCTTGATCGACAGGTTGGCGCGCGGCAAAGGGCCGTGGGGGTCGGCGTCTAGCAGGGGCTGGTCGGGCCATCCCTTGGTCACCTCGGCCACCCGGCGGAGCGTGTCTTCGCAGCGCTCGAAGTACGCCTCGGCCTCCGCCTCGGTGACCGTCGCCTCGCCCAGCAGGTCGACGGCGAAAGCCTTGCCGTGCCGCCACATCCGCCGCAGGTTGCCGGCGGCGTGGGTGACGGTTCGTCCGGCGATGAACTGTCGGGCAAGGAGCGCGGTCGCCGGTCCGCTCACCAGCCCGTAGGCGGCGAGCGGCGGCCGCGGCGCCCTGCGGGCGCGCAGGGGGCGCAGGGTGAGCGGCAGCCGCTCCCCCTCGACCTCGCGCACGAACGCCCTCAGGTGGGCGCCGCGGTCCCGCGCCCCGCGGCAGGTGGGGGCGACGTCAACGAAGCGGAACAGGGCGGAACGCAGCGCCGGGCGCCCGTCCAGTCCACCGAGGAGGCGGCGGCTGAGGGCCATCGGCGGCCGGCGCCAGGATCCAGGCTCGACCCGCCACATGGCCTCGGCCAGCTCGCGCGTGCGGCTCTCGAGCGCTGCGTCCATGCTCGCCCCGAGGCTACCCGCGCCGTGCCGCTTTACCCGGCCATGAGGCGATAGACGGACCCGTCCAACGAGACGGCATACAGGCCGCCGCGGGCGTCCTCGCCAAACGAGTCCAGGCGCGGCACGGTGAGCCCGGTCGGGCGATCATCGCGCGCCTGCCCGTCGCGGAGCTCGAAGCTCCGGATCTGGCCCCGGCAGAAGTCGCCGTACAGGTAGCTGCCCTCCAGGGAGGGCAGCTCGGGGTCGCGGACCACGTAGCCACCGGTGACCGCGCAGTTGGGATCATTCGGCTTGCCGGTGCGACTGTAGGTCAGCACCGGACGGATCGAGCCCGGCGCCTTCACGTCGCTCTTCGTCTGCGCGGTCCCCTCCAGGTCGGGCCAGCCGAAGTTGGCGCCGGCCGCGGCGCGGGGCGCGACGTGGTCGATCTCCTCCTGCGTGAAGTCGCCGACGTCGCCGATCCACAGGTCGCCGGTGTTCGGGTCGATCGAGTACCGCCACGGGTTACGAAGCCCGAGCGCGTAGACCTCGTCCCTGCCGGGCCGCCCCACGTAAGGGTTGGTGCGGGGAACCGTGTACGGCCGGCCGCCCGCGCACCGCGCGGCGGCCTTCGTCGCGCCGCACGGGTCGATCCGCAGGATCTTGCCGAGCAGGCTGCCTTGCTCCTGCGAGGTCGTCGGGATCGGGTAGTCGGGCCCTCCGTCGCCGACTCCGATGTACAGGTGGTCGTCCGGCCCGAACACGAGCAGCCCGGACCAGTGGACGAAGTTGGGGTGGGGGATGGTGAGGATGTCGCGGGCGCTGCCCGGATCCACCGAGTCCTCCCCGGGCGGGCGCCGATACTCCACCACGCGCTCGCGGCCGTCGCGGTCGGCGTAGTCCACGTAGACGCGGCCGCTGCGCCCGTAGTCAGGCGCAAAGGCCAGCGACAGTAGTCCCGCCTCGCCGGTGGTCGAGACCAGGCGGTGGATGTCCAGGAAGGGCCTCGGGGCCACTGCGCCGTCCGGCGCCACCGCCCTGACGCGGCCGGCGCGCTCGACCACGTAGAGCGTTCCTCCCCCGGCGGGCGGCTGGGTGACGTAGACCGGGGCGTCGAACTTGCCGATCAGCTGCAACCCGAGCCCCCGTGCGGGCGGCTGCGCCGACCCGCCGCACCCGGCGACGACGAGCGCGACCGCCAGGATCGTCGGCCCGATGGCGCTGGCGCGAGTCAGGGGCCCCGATCGGTATTACCGCGGCCCGAGGCCGAGGCGATTACGCAGGCCGCGCGCGTTGGTGAAGCGGGAGACGCGGTTGATCATCTTGCGCTTGCGCCGCGTGTAGGGGAACCAGAGCGGGTCGCTCTTGCCCTGCTTCACCCGTGGCGAGACGATCGACTCCGGGCGCACGAACTTCTTGATCCCGTAGGAGGCGTGGCGGAAGCCGATCCCCGACTCCTTCCAGCCGCCCATCGGAACGCCCAGGGCGAAGTAGGTGGTCAGCACGTCGTTGACGTTCACCGCGCCGGCCTCGATGCGCCGCGCGATCTGCTCTCCCTCGCGGCTCGAGCCGGCGAACACCGAGGCGGACAGCCCGTAGCGGCTGTCGTTGGCCATCCGCACCGCCTCGTCGGCATCGGCCACCTTCATCACCGGGATCACGGGGCCAAAGGTCTCATCGGTCATCACCTTCATCGAGTGATCGGCGTCCGCGATCACCGTCGGCTCATACCAGTCGCCAGGGCCCTCCATGCGCTTGCCGCCGGTGAGGACCCTGGCGCCCTTGTGGCGCGCGTCTTCGACGTGATCGGCGACGATCTCCGCCTGGGCGGGGGTGGTCATCGCGCCGAGGTCGGCGCCGAACGAGCGGCCGTCGGTGCCCTGGCGGAGCTTGCGCACCTTTTCGGCCAGCCGGTCCACGAATTCGTCGTAGATCGGCTCCTCGACGTACACGCGCTCGATCGCCATGCAGATCTGCCCGGTGTTGGCGAGGGCGCCGGTGGTGGTCGCGTTGACGGCGCGCTCGAGATCCGCATCGCGGAGCACGATCAGCGGGTCCTTGCCACCGAGCTCCAGGCTGACCGGGGTCAGCGTGTCTGCGGCACGCTTCATCACGACCTTGCCGGTCCTGTCGGAGCCGGTGAACTGGACGAAGTCCACCTCGTCGACCAGCGCTCCGCCGGTCTCGCCGGCGCCGTTGACGACGTCGAGGACCTCGGGGCCGCCGATCTCCTCCTTCCACGCGCGGACCAGCTCCAGGGTCGAGAGCGGCGTGAACTCGGAGGGCTTGATGATCACCGCGCACCCGGCGACGAGCGCCGGAATCGCGTCGTCGAAGGCGAGGATGAGCGGGAAGTTCCAGGGGCTGATCACGCCAACCACCGGGTACGGGCGGTAGACGATGCGCAGCCGCTTCACCTTCAACGGCAGGATGTGCGGCGTCGGCGTCTCCTCGGCCAGGAACTCGCCGGCGTGCTCGCGTGTAGTAGTTGATCGTGCCGCACAGGAACGGCGCCTCCAGCTCGGCCTCGGCGCGCACCTTGCCGGTTTCCTCCTGCATCACATCGGCGAGCCGATCGTGATTGTCGATCATCCAGTCACGCAGGCGGTCGAGCCAGCGGCGACGGCCGGAAACGCCGATCGCCTCCCACTCCGGCTGCGCGGCGCGGGCCCTGGCGACGGCCTCGGCGACGCGCTGCGGCGAGTCGATCTCGACGCTCGTGATCAGCGAGCCGTCAGCCGGATTGCGAACCTCGAAGCTCTCGGGGCCCGAGGCTCCGTCGTGCGATCCGGGCTGGGCTGCGGCCTCGCTCGCCGTGGCGCTCTCCATCGCAAGCGGACTCTACTGCCGGCACCGGGTCGGCGCGCCTCGCGGGCTGGTGGCGGGTGAGCGCCGGCGGCTACTTGTGCACGAGCCTGTACACCGGGCCATCCAGGGAAGCCACGTAGATTCGCCCGTGCGCTCCCTTGCCGAAGGAGCTCGGGTGGTTGACGTGGACACCCAGCGCCCGGTCGCGCTTGCCGCGGTGGCGGCGGGGGATGAAGCTCCGCAGCTGACCCTTGTAGGCATCGGAGTACAGGTAGCGCCCACGGAGGCTGTGGAGCTCGGCGTTGCGGACGACGTAGCCGCCGATGATCGCGCAGCCCCCCGCCGAGGCGCAGTTCGATGCGGAGTGCTTGTACTCGAAGATCGGCGGCCGGTAGCGGTGCTTCGGACGCGGCGCCTCGTTGTCGCCGGGGTAGTTGAAGCGATGGTCGCCCTCGAAGTGGTCCCAGCCGAAGTTCGCGCCGCGTAGGGCGCGGCGGCCTTCGTAGTCGACTTCCTCCCAGTTGTCCTGCCCGACGTCGCCGATCACGATCCGGCGGCCGTTGAACGAGAACCGGAACGGGTTGCGCAGGCCGAGGGCGTAGATCTCGTTTCTGCCGGCCTTGCCGACGAACGGGTTGCCGCGCGGCACCCGGTAGTGCTTGTGGCCGTGCTTGCGGGGGTCGATCCGCAGGAGCTTGCCAAGCAGCTTGTGCTTGTTCTGGGCGTTCTCGCGTGGGTCCCCCGCGCCGCCGCCGTCGCCGGTGGCCGCGTACAGCATGCCGTCGGAGCCGAACTGGAGCTGGCCGCCGTTGTGGTTGGCCGCCCCAGGGTGCGGGATCACGATCACCGTGCGGCGCGAGCTCTCCAGCGCCCGGGTGTTCGACGCAGCGCGGAACTCGTCGATCTCGACGTTCCCGCCGCCGTTCGTGTAGTAGGCGTAGAAGTGGTGGCTGCGCCGGTAGTCGGGCGCGAAGGCGATCGAGAGCAGGCCTCGCTCGCCCCCGGACGAGACCCGGCCGGAGATGTCGAGGAAGGGCTGGCCCAGGACGTTGCCATCGTCGACCACCCTGACCGTGCCGCCCTGCTCGACCACGTAGAGGAAGTGAGGCGCGCCGGGAGCGTGGGTGACGTAGGTCGGCGAGGCGAAGCTGCCAACCTCGTGCTTCCGCACCCCGCCGCGCCCGTCGCCGACCCGCGGATGGTGGGCCGCCGCGGCGCGGGCCGGGTGGCCTGCCCCGGACAGCACCGCCGCGAGGCTCGCCAAAGCGGCGAGCGCGAGCACGGCAAGGAACGCCCTCCCCCCGCTATGCACCCGGCCGCGCACGGAGCAAGCGTAGCGATCGGCCGAGCGGCCAGCCCGAGCTCAGCCGCCCTGCACGAGCCGGTAGACGGGTCCGTCGCAGCGAGGTCGCATAGATGTGACCGGCGTCGTCGGTGCCGAACGAGCTCAGCGACGTGACCTCGAGCCCGAGCGCGCGGTCGTCGGTGGCGCGCCGGCCGGGCGTGGCCGTGAAGCTCCGCAGCTGACCGGAGCAGAAGTCGCCGTAGAGGTAGCGGCCGTAGAGCGAGGGAAGGGTGCGGTCGCGGACGACGTAGCCACCTGTGATCGAGCAGCCCGCGTCGTGGCTGTAGACGAAGACCGGCGGCACCGCGTTCGGGGCCTGCTGGTCGCCGTTGAAGCGGTCGAACCCCTCGTATGCCGACCAGCCGAAGTTCGCGCCCAGGCCCTTGCCCCGTGCGACGAGGTCCACCTCCTCCCAGTTGTCCTGCCCCACGTCGCCGATCGCCAGCGCTCCGGTGGCCGAGTCGAAGGAGAAGCGCCACGGGTTGCGCACCCCGTAGGAGTAGATCTCCGGCCGGTCGCCCGAATGGCCGACGAACGGGTTGGATTGGGGGATCGAATACGGTCGTTTCCCGGAGGGGCGCGGATCGATGCGCAGGATCTTGCCGAGCAGCGTGGAGAGGTCCTGCCCCGTCCGGTTCGGGTCACCCTCCGAGCCACCGTCGCCGGTGCCCGCGTACAGCAGGCCGTCGGGGCCGAACTGGAGCTGGCCGCCGTTGTGGTTCGTCTCCCCTGGGTGCGGGACCACGATCACCGTGCGGCGCGAGCTCTCCGGCGACCTGCGTGTCGGACGCGGCCCGAAACTCGTCGATCTCGATGTTCCCGCCACCGTTCGTGTAGTCGGCGTAGAAGCGGTGGTCGCTCTGGTAGTGGGGATCGAAGGCGATCGACAGCAGGCCCTGCTCGGTGTCCGAGTTCGTGATCCGATCGCTGATGTCGAGGAAGGGCGCAGACAGCGGCTCGCCGTCGCGCACCACCTGGACCCGGCCGGTCCGCTCGACCACGAACAGGTCGTGGTCGTCGCCCGGAGGCTGGGCGACGTAGACGGGCTGGTCGAATTCGCCGATCCTCTGAAGGCGAACGCCCCCCTGCCCGTCGCCGGCGGGTAGCTGCCCCTGGTCTCGGTGGGCCTGGCCGGACGTCGCCGGAGGCGGTGCGGTGGTCGTGGCGCCGCCTCCGCCTCCGCATCCCGCGAGCACCACCACGCCGAAGACCAGGACGGGCAGGAGGGGGCGCCGACCGGGCCGGAAGCCACGCATGGGCCCTACGTTATTGGCCAACCTTCAAGGGCGTCTACGGTCCGCAGCCGGTCGTGACGTCCCCCTTGCCGTTGACGCACGTCTGCGGCGGCTTGGACACGATCGTGACCGCAAACTCCCCCTTTACGGGGCTGCCGTCGGCCGTCACCGCCTTGGCGTTTCCCTGGAGGCCGGCCGCCACCACGTAGTGAACCGTGTAGGTGCCCACTCGCACCGCGGTCACCCGCCAAACGATGTCCTTTGTCTTGCCGGGCGGCACCGCCCCGAACTGGAAGGTGTCCGTCTGGGCTGCGTTGGCCCCGGCGGGTGGGGCCTCGGAGACGTTCTTCACCGTGACGCTCGGAGGGTTGAGCAGCCTCGGGTAGTTGTTCGCCAGCACCCAGGCCGGGCGGTTGGGTTCGGACAGATTGGGGTTGTCGAGGCGGACGTTGAACGAACCCTGACCGGAGCCGGTGGCCGTGACGCCCGCCTTCACCGGAACTGCCCCGCTGCCCTTCGTCCCGATTGTGAAGATCGTCACCGCGAGGTCGGGGATCGTCTGGTCGCCGACATTCTTGATCGCGAGCTGGAGGTCGCTGTTTTCGGGAAGGCTCTGGCGGCTGGGGAACTTCGCCTTCGCCACCCGCACCTGAAAGTTGCCGGACGGCTCGGTGACGTCTTGGCGCTCGCCCCCGCCGCAGGCCGAAACGCCCGACGTCAGGGCAAGCGCGGCCAGTCCGGTAGCGATCCTTGCTGCCGCGCCCCGGAGTCGCTGCCTTCCGGCCCATGTAGCGCTCGCCCCCAAGGCGCGGAGGAACATACCACCTGCCGCCGGCTCAAATGGTCGGCTGGACCGGGACAAACGCTGGCCGCTCGGCTCCGAACGCGTTTGGGGGTGGCGGCGAGCAGCCGCATCGAATACATTGCTTTCTGCCGCCGAAGCGTGGGGGCGAGGAGAAGATGGTCCGAACCGTCGCCGATAGGGCGTTCCTTCCCGCCAAGTCTCTGTTCGAGCAGGTGGGGAACATGATGATCCTCACCGGGAAGACGATCACCGCCACGGTGCGTCCCCCCTACCCCTACGGCGGCGAGTTCATCTCCCAGTTCATCTTCGCCCTGCAGCTGTGCTGGTTTCCGATGCTGATCTCCACGGTCGCCTTCGGGTTCGGCGCCCCCGGGCTTCAGGCGGCCAACTTCCTGACCCTGTTCGGGGCCCTCGACCGCCTGGGGGGCTTTTTCATCTTGGCCTCGGTCAGGGAGTTCGCCCCGTTCGTGACCGCGGTCGTGGTCGCCGGGGTGGCGGGGACGGCGATCACCGCCGACCTCGGGGCCCGCAAGATCCGCGAGGAGCTCGACGCGCTCCAGGTCCTGGGCGTCGACCCGATCAAGAACCTGGTCGTGCCGCGGTTTTTGAGCCTGATGCTGATCACCGGGCTGCTCGACATCTACGCGCTCTTGTTCGGGATCGCCGGCGGGATCTTCGCCGAGATCGCCTACGGAGCGCCCCTGGGGGGCTTTTTCGCCACCCTGCTCAACAACGCCTCGGTCACCGACCTCTGGGGCTCGATCCTCAAGATGCACCCTGTTCGGGGCGATCATCGCGATCGTCTGCTCCTACAAGGGCATGAACGCCTCCGGGGGCGCCGCCGGGGTCGGGCGGGCGGTCAACGAGGCGGTCGTGATCGCCTTCTTGGGGGTGTTCGCGTTCAACTACGTGTTCACCCAGACCCTGCTCGCCACCCATCCCGAGATCTCGGTGATCAAGTGACGACGCGCCTGACACGTCGCATCTCGGGGTCCTCGGCCGAGCGCCTCGCTCACGTACGGCGACGTACGCTCGCTTCGTCGCTCGGCCTCGTCCCCCGACCTGCTCGGTCAGGCACGTCGTCCGGGCGGGAGCGATTGATGCCCGGCTGGCTCGCGCTCCCGCGGGACTGGCTCGCCTCGCTGGGCGAGATCACCCGCTTTTGCGTTCGCACCATGGGCCTCGTCTACTCGGGCCGGGTGCTGCAGTTCTTCGGCGAGGCGCTTCGCCAGGCCGGGATCCTGATCCTGGGCTCGACGATCGTGATCTGGGGCCTGGTGTTCATTCTCGGCCTGCAGTGCGGGATCGAGGGCGCCTACTTCAACCGCTCGGTCGGCGCTCCCTCCTACGCCGGAGTGTTCGCCGCCTGGTGTGACCTGCGCGAGGTGATCCCGTACGCCTTCGGCTACATGATGGCCGCCAAGGTCGGCACCGGGATCGTCGCCGAGCTCGGCGCGATGCGGATCTCTGATGAGATCGACGCGCTCGAGGTGATGGGCGTGCCGCCGATGACCTTCCTGGCGGCCACCCGCCTGCTCGGCGCCTGGATGACGCTGCCGTTCATGTACCTGGCCGCGATCGGCGTCGGTTACTTCGCGAGCTGGCTCGCCGTCGTCAAGCAGATCGGGGAGGTCTCCTCGGGCGGCTACTTCCTGATCTTCTGGATGTTCCAGAACCCGCCCGACCTCTTATTCAGCCTGATCAAGGCGATGTTCATGGCCACGGCGATCGTGCTGGTCGGCTGCTACTACGGCTACACGGCGTCCGGAGGACCGGTCGGCGTGGGTACGGCGACGGCGAAGTCGATGGTGCTTAACATCGTCTTAGTGCACGTCATCGGGATGTTGGGAACGCTCGTCTTCTGGGGCGCCAATCCGAGGGCGCCAATCGGGGGCTGACCCCGCCAACCCACGCAGGAGGAATGAACCGCACCGATGCCTGACGAGACCACAGACGAGACCTACGAGAGCGAGCCCTACGAGGAGCCCCAGAGAGACCGGCTACCGGGAGTCGGCGCCGGAGCTCGGCTCCCTGAACCAGGACTACGTCATCCCTGGGGTCGACCCGGGTGAGACGAACCCCTATCGCTGGCACACCGGCGAGAAGCGCGATCACGGCGGCGAGGACGCGATCGAGGTCATCGACCTGGTCAAGCAGTTCGGCCGCACCCGCATCCTCAACGGACTCAATCTCGGCCTTCCCGACAACCAGATCTCGATGGTCCTCGGGCCCTCCGGCACCGGCAAGAGCGTGTTGATCAAGCACATCGTCGGCCTCCTCTACCCCGACGCGGGCGACGTCCTCGTGCACGGCGAGTCGGTCCCCGGCCTGACCGACGACGAGCTGTTCGAGATGCGCAAGAAGTTCGGCCTTCTGTTCCAGGACGGGGCGCTGTTCGGCTCCATGAACGTGTTCGACAACACCGCCTTCCCGCTCCGGCAGCACACGGACAAGTCAGAGGACGAGATCGGCGAGATCTGCAACCGGCGACTCCGGGAGGTCGGGCTTGCCGAGGCCACTACAGAAGATGCCGAACGAGCTCTCGGGCGGGATGCGCAAGCGGGCCGGGTTCGCCCGGGCGCTGGTGCTCGACCCGGCGATCGTCATGTTCGACGAGCCCGATTCGGGCCTCGACCCGGTGCGCACGGCGCTGCTCTGTGAGCTGATCCGGGAGGTCCACGAGGAGAACGGCGGCTGCTACCTGGTGATCAGCCACGACCTCGGCACGGCGCGCCGGATCGCCGACTTCCTCGCCGTGCTCTGGAAGGGCCGGATCGTGGAGTCGGGCCCGGCCGACGAGCTGTTCAATTCCGACAACGAGTTCGTCGCCCAGTTCCTGAACGCGGAGACCGTGGGCCCGCTGGCGATGGACTGAGCACTCCGCCGCCTCCTGGCCACGCCTCGGGGGCGGCGGGTTCGGGCGCCAGCCGCGTGGACCCGGAAGCTCGCGTGCACCGCTACTTCCTCGCTGGCCCAGGCGCCTCCCTAACCTTGGCGCGATGAGGAACGTTCTGGCAAGGATTGCTGGACGGGCCGTCGAGCGGCCGACGCCGGTGATCGTGGCCGCGGTCCTGCTGACGCTGATCGGGGCGCTCGCCGCGCTGCGCCTGGAGGCCGACCGCAGCCCCGACTCGCTGGTCAACCGGGGCTCCGGCACCTACGCCGCGACCCAGAGGTTCTACGACCAGTTCGGCGGTGAGCCGGTCGAGGTCCTCGTCAAAGGCGACGTGCGGCAGCTCCTGCTCACCGACAACCTCGGGCGTCTGCTGGCGCTGGAGAGCTGCCTGTCCGGCAAGGCGCCGGGCGGACAGGTGATCAGCGGCCAGCCCGCGCCTCCGGCCTGCGCGGCGATCGCGCAGCTCGACCCGAGCACCGTTGTCTTCGGCCCGGCGACCTTCCTCAACCAGTTCGCGATCCAGGCGCAGAAGGTGCTCGGCGAGGAGGCGCAGGGGGCGACCGCGCAGGCGCAGCAGGCCGCGCAGCAGGCGGCGCTCCGGGCGAAGAAGAGCGGCCTCTCCGTCACCGCGCAGCGCCAGGCCGCGGGCAGCTGCCTACCAGCAGACGCTGGGCCAGTTCTATCAGCAGCTACAGAGCCTCGCGGTTCAGTACGGGCAAACCGGCATTCCGAGGCTGAGCGACCCGCACTTCGTCTCCTCGGTCATCTGCGACAACCGGCTCCCCTCATGCACGCCGAAGGCCCGGCTGTCGGGGATCGTCCCCAGCTCCGACTCGGCGCTGATCTCCGTCCGCCTGCGACCCGGCCTCAGCGACTCTCAGCGCAGCGAGGCGATCTCCCTGTTCCGCCAAGCGGTTGCCGATCCGACCTTCCGGCTCCACAAGGGGGCGGACTTCGACACCCAGCCGAGCTACGTGGTCAGCGGCGTCCCGGTGGTCTTCGAGGGGCTCGCGCAGGAGCTCTCCACGCAGATCTTCATCCTGCTCGCGGCCGCCCTGGCGGCGATGGTGATCACCCTCGCCGCGGTCTTCCGGAGTCCACTGAGGCTCCTGCCGCTGGCGATCGCTCTCGGGGCGACGGGCATCGTGTTCGGCTTCCTGTCGCTGGCCGGCGGATCGCTGACCATGGCCTCGATCGCGGTCCTGCCGGTGCTGATCGGCCTCTCGGTCGACTACGCGATCCAGTTCCAGGCGCGCTTCCTCGAGGCGGTGCGGTCGGGCTCGTCTCCGCCTCGGGCGGCGGTGGAGGCCGCGGCCCGGGGTGGCCCGGTGATCGCGACCGCGGGCCTGGCCACGGTGGCCGGCTTCGCGGTGCTGGTGCTGTCGCCGATCCCGATGGTGCGCGGCTTCGCGCTGTTGCTCGTGCTGGGCATCGTGGTCGCCTTCGCGCTGGCGCTGACCGTGGGCCTCTCGGCGCTCTCACTGTTGTCCACGCAGCGAGTGCTCGAGGCACCGCCCGAAGACCCGGCGCCCGCCCAGGTGAGGCTTGCGGGCGTCCGCCGGCGCGCGCGCCGTCCGTTTCGCCCCTCATCCCGCCTGGGGGCGGCCTTCGTTCGGCCGCATGCCGCGCTCTCGCGAGCCGCGGCGAGCCTGCGCCGGACGGGCGCGGCGCTCGGCTCACGGGGCCGGGCGGCAGGCAGGCGCGCCCTCGCCGTCTCGATCGCGGCCCCTGGCAGAGTCCTCGCGATCGCCGCCCTGGTGGCGGTCGTCGGGTGGGGTGTGGGGACCCGGATCCCGGTGATCTCCGACATCCGTCAGCTCGTGCCGCGGGATCTGCCCGCGCTCCAGAACGTCGACCAGCTCGAGCAGGCCACAGGCATCTCGGGGCTCACCTACGTGACGGTGACGGCGCCCGACCTCAGCGATCCGGCGGTGATCTCGTGGATGCACGACTTCGAGCAGCGCGTCCTGGTGCGGCACGGCTTCGGCGGCCGGCAGCCGTCCTGCCAGGCTGCGCAGACCCAGATCTGCCCCGAGACCTCACTCCCCGACTTCCTCTACGCGGGCGGGCAGACCGCTCCCAGCCGGCAACGGATCAGGGCCGACCTGCGCCTCCTCCCCCAATACGTCGCGCAGGCGCTCGTCACGACCGACCCGGCCACCGGCAAGCTCGGCAACACGGGCGTGATCACGTTCGGGATCAAGGTGATGCCGTTCGACCAGCAGAAGGAGCTGATCGACGACATCCGGGCCCAGGTCAACCCGCCCGGCACCGGCAACGACCCGCCTCCGGGTGTGAGCGCCCAGGTTCTCGGCCTTCCCGTGCTGGCGGCCGACGCCAACTCGGCACTCTCTGGAAGCCGCTACCTCGTGACGATCGCCGGGCTGCTCGCGGTCGCGCTCGTCCTGATCGCCGCCTACCGCTCGGCCAGCCGGGCGCTGGTGCCGCTGATCCCGATCGTGCTCGCGACCGGCTGGTCTTCGCTGGTGCTCTGGGTGGCGCGCGTGCCGCTCAACCCGATGTCGGCGACGCTCGGCGCCCTCGTGATCGCGATCGCAACCGAGTTCAGCGTCCTGCTCTCCGCCCGCTACCACGAGGAGCGCGGCCGCGGTGGCACGATGGGGGAGGCGCTTCGCCGGGCCTACGCCCGCACCGGGGCGGCCGTGCTGGCATCCGGGGTCACCGCGATCGCGGGCTTCGCGGTGCTCGTGTTCACGGACATCCGCATGCTGCGCGACTTTGGACTGGTGACGGTCTTCGACCTGGGCGTGGCGCTGGTCGGCGTGCTCCTGGTGCTCCCTGCCGCCCTGGTGTGGTCGGAGGGCGGATTCGAGCCGCTGGCGGCGCTGGCGGCGCGCCTGCGCCGCCGTGGGCGCCCGGCGCCCGCCGATGCCCGCTGACAAGGGGCCTCGCCCCGGGAGGCGCTACTCGACCTTCGTCGGGGTCGCCTTCCTGATCCTGATCGTCGTCGCCACCGTGAACACGATCCGCACGCAGAGCGGCGGGACGCTCGGAACGAGCAAGGACGAGCGTGGCATCGTGCTGCCGGAGTTTGCCGTCCCCAATGCTCGGACCGGACCCCTGGACAAGGACGCCAACATCGCCCAGGACGACTGCTCGACCTCGGAGAATCCCTGCCCCTCCGACGCCGGGCGCTCGCCGGCTTGCGAGATCCCGCGTCAAGGCGCGATCCGCGTCTGTGACTACTTCGACCGCCCGCTCGTGCTCTCGTTCTGGTTCACGCGCGGCGCCGACTGCCTGCCCACCCAGGACGCGGTCGACCGGGTCGCCTCCCGCTACCGTGGCCGCGTGAACTTCCTCTCGATCGACGTTCGCGACGATCCCTCCGAGGTGCGCCGGATAGCCGCCGAGCGAGGCTGGACGATCCCGGTCGGCTATGACCGCGACGGCGCGGTCAGCGACCTCTACCGGGTGGGCGGGTGCCCCACGGTCGCCTTCGCCTATCCGGGCGGGATCCTCGATTTCGCGAAGATCGGAGCCGATCAGCTTTCCCCGCCACAGCTCGGAGCCGACGTCCAGCGCCTGCTTCGACCAGTCTCGCGAGCGCGAGCGGAGCACGCTGATGACCGACGAGGCCGTCCCAGAGGCGGGCTTCCTCGCGCCCGAGCTGCGCGAGGAGCTTCCCGGGCTCGCCCTGCGCTATCTGTCGATCGAGCGCGGCTCCGGGCGCGCTCCACGGCACGTGAAGGAGCGCCTCTCGCAGCTCTCGAACAGATTCTCGGGCCCGCAGGCGATCAACCTGCGCCACCAGCCGATCCCCTGGGCGTACCGCGTCTTTTACCGCCACATCGGGCTCGATCCCGACGAGCAGCCCACCCCGGTCGAGGCGGTCGCCCTCGAGCGCATGAAGCGCGGCGGGTTCATCAGCCAGAGCCTGCTCGACGATGCGCTCACGATCGCGATCATCGAGTCGGGGGTGGCCCTGCGCGCCTTCGACGCGGGGCGCTCCGAGGGCCGCCTGGGGATCCGCCCGACGGAGCCCGGCGAAGGCCTGGAGGGACGCCCGGGAGAGCTGCCGTCGGGCACCCTGGTGATCGCCGACGAGGCGAGGCCGCTGGGGCTGCTGTTCGGCGCCACCGCCGCCGGCCGCGGCGTGCGCCCACGGACGAGGCGAACGATCCTCGCGGCCGTGCAGGTGAAGGGCGTGCCCGACATCGCCGTCGAGGAGGCGATCTGGCTCGCCGCCGACGTACTACGAAGCTAGTCGTGAACTACGGGGATACAATGCCGCGAACGTCGATTTCGGGCGAATGGAGGACCTCGTGCCCGAGGTAGTGCTGGAGATCGAGGCGGGCGATTCGTCGCCTGGGCCGGTCGAGGCCCTGGATGCCGTGCTGGGCGGCGCGGAGCGCGTCGACCACCGCACCGCGCGTCGCGCCCGCCAGGACCTTCGCCGCCAGATCACAATGCTCGAGCGGCGGCTTGGCGAGCTGTTCGCCTCCACCTTTCCCCGTCACGGGATCGAGTGGACGGTCGGCGCGGTCGGCGGGCCTCGGGTGCTGGGCGTCGCCGAGCTGGAGCGGGTGCGCGACGCGCTCGCCGCGAGGCTGCGCGCGGCGCAGGCCGAGGTGGGCCGGCGGGGCGAGATCGAGGAGCAGAACCGCGGCTTGGTCGAGGCGATGATCGCCGAGCCCGAGCGCCACCGGTGGGTGCGGGTGTCCAACGAGGACGTCGGCGAGCCCGGCTGTCGCCATTGGCACTCCCGGCCTCGCTGGGGCATCCTGGGGATGCTGATGGGCTGGTGGCGCGTCAAGCTGTCCTCGGGCTGCCCGTTAGCCAAGGGGCTTCGGCCCCCTGAGGTGCGGCGGTGAGCCCCAAGAAGCGGCGCAAGCGCCGCCCGCGCCCCGCCCCCGCGAAGGGTCCGGCGACCGAGCCGGCTGCCGCGAAGCCCTCGCCTGCCCCTCGCAGGCGTCGTCCGCCGGCGCCCGACGCAGCGACCGCAGGCGCCGTGGGGCTCCTTTCCCCTGGTCGAGCTGGTCGTCCTGGTCGCGATCGTGATGCTCGTCGGGGGAGCCGTCGTACAGGGCCGGCAGGGCGCCGTGATGATCGCGGTCGGGCTGGTGCTCGGCGCCCTGGCGGGGATGGAGCTGTCGATTCGCGAGCACTTCGCGGGCTACCGCTCCCACACCCTGGTGCTCTCGGGGGCGGCGGGGGTCGCCGTGCTGGTGGCGCTTGCCTACCTCGTGCCTCGCTCTGGCTTCCGCTGGCGCTCGCGATCGCCGTCGCGGCCTTCGCACTCGCCGCCTGGGGCCTGACCGGGGCGTTCAGGCGTCGCTCCGGGCAGGCATTCAAGGTCCGCTGAGCCGACCGAGGCGTCCGGGGTCGCAGGCGCCCTGGACACTCGTGACGTTTTACGTCTATGGGACGCACAACCTCATAACACCGGCACCCCGTCCACTCGGTGCCTTCTCGCGCCTGACCCCCGCGCGGTACGGAGTCGGCTGTCAGCGTGTCGGGACCCGCGCTGGCGTTTTTGGTTCTCGACAAAACCATCGTCTCGACCGCGCGCCGACGCCCGCAGCGGCCCGCGCGACCGCTAGCGCTGGCGGGTTGCCTTGGCCTCGAGCTCTGCCCCCAGCACCCCGCGCTGGCGCTCGGTGAGCCGCCCCAGCTCGCGATTCTCGTTCAGCGCGAGGGACGACAGAAACTTCCGGGCCCGGGCCCGGCCCCAGCGGCGCTGGCTGCGCAGCAGCTCGCCGACGGTCATCGTCGCGACCTCCCACGGACAGGTACGGACCACCTGAACCACATCGACCTGGCCGGCCAGGATGGCGCGCTTAAGGGACGCGCGCGCGAGCCGAACCCGGTTCGCGTGCGCGAGGGCCTGCATGTGCTGTGGCGCAGCGACAACCGTTGAGGCAGCTGACATCGTCACTCCTTCCCGAGCGTTTCTTCCGGGGGTAATCCGGGACTCTCCCCAACGCCGTCTGAGGCTGAATTGGACGGAACGAATACCTACCCCGTTCCGGTCGCCTCCTGCCCCGAGGCGCGTCCGGCGTGAGCGGGAACCTAAGCCAGCGCGCCGGCGGGCGTCAACTCCGCGCCCCCTTTTACCGTCGCAGTCGTTCGCTAAGAGCAAGCTTTTCATGCTCGCCGATCCCTTGTCCTGAAATGGACAAGGAGAAACTACCCATTGCGGGGGAGGCAGATACCTCAACCGGCCGGCTAGCCGGAGCGGGGCAGCTCGGGGAAGTCCTGGATGACGCGGGCGAAGATCTCCAGGGCCCGGTCGAGGTGGTCGCGCTCATGGGTCGCCATCAGGCTGGTGCGAAGGAGCGCGCCGCCGGGGGGGACCGCTGGGTGAAGGGCGACGTTGGTGTAGACGCCGGCCTCGAACAGCGCCTTCCAGAGCAGCGCCGCCTGCCAGTCCTCGCCGACGACGACGGGCACCACCGGGGTGATCGCGTCTGAGCCGTCGGGGAGGCGGCCCGGCTCGACCATCTCGAGGCCCAGCTCGGCGAAGCCACGGCGAAGATAGGCGGCGTTGTCGAGCAGCTTCGCGAACAGGGGCCCCCCTTCGCGCGCGGCAGATGCGCACCGCCTCGAGCGCCGCGCCCACCGCGGCGGGGACCGCCGAGGCGGTGAACATGAACGGGCGCGCGGCGATCTTCAGGTACTCGATCACGTCGGCGGGCCCGGCGATGAAGCCGCCGCAGGAGGCGAGGCTCTTCGAGAAGGTGCCCATTCGCAGGTCGACGCGATCCTCGAGCCCGTAGAGCTCGCAGACACCGGCGCCCCGCTCGCCCAGCACGCCGACCGCGTGGGCCTCGTCGACCATCAGCCGGGCGCCGTGGCGCTCGGTGCGCTCGAGGATCTCGGGGAGCGGGCAGACGTCGCCCTCCATCGAGAAGACTCCGTCCACGACCACGAGCACGCCACCGCCGTCGGCGCTCGCGCGCTCGAGCATCTTGGAGAGCTTGTCCATCTGGTTGTGGCGGAAGGGGCGCAGCTTCGCGCCCGAGAGCCGGCAGCCGTCGAGGATCGAGGCATGGTCGCCCGAGTCGCAGATCACGGTGTCGCCGGGCTCCAGGATCGTCCCGATCGCCCCCAGGTTCGCCTGATACCCGGTTGTGAAGACGAGGGCGGCCCCGGTGCCCATCCACGCGGCGATCTCGCGCTCGAGCTCGACGTGCAGCGGGGTCGTGCCGTTCAGGAACCGGGACCCGGTGAGTCCCGTGCCGTAGCGCTCGAGGGCGTCGCGGGCGGCCGCCTTCACCCGGCGGTCTGCGGTCAGGCCCAGGTAGTTGTTGGAGCCGAGCATGATCGTCTCGCGCCCTTCCATCTCGACCACGGGGCCCGCCTCCGAGGTCAGCAGGCGGAAGTAGGGAAGGAGATCGGCCTCCTTGGCGGCCTCGAGCTGGTCCTTGCGGTCGTGGTGGCGGGCCTTCTCGAAGACGTCGACGGGCGCGCGAGTCGTCTCGGTCATGGGGGAGAGTCTTCCACGCCGTTCCCATAGAGTGACCCCTCGCATGGGCTCGCTCAATGTCCGCCGGGTTCAAAGCCGTCGCGACCTGAACGCCTTCATCAAGCTGCCCTTCCGCCTGCATCGCGGCACTCCCTGGGTGCCGCCCCTGCTGATGGAGCGGCGCGAGTTCCTGAACCGCGACAAGAACCCCTTCTTCCAGCATGCCGAGGCCGAGTACTTCCTGGCCGAGCGCGACGGCGAGGTCGTGGGCCGCATCACCGCCCAGGTCGACGAGCGCTGGACGCAGTTCCAGGGCGGCAACGACGGCATGTTCGGGTTCTTCGAGTCGGAGAACGACCCCGAGGTGGCGGGGGCCCTGGTCGAGGACGGCCACGGACTGGGTGCGCGCCCGGGGCAGGGACCGGATGCTCGGCCCGATGGACTTCACCACCAACGACGAGTGCGGCGTCTGATCGAGGGCTACGACCTGGAGCCGCTGGTGCTCGAGCCGTGGCAGCCGCCGTACTACAGGGAGCTGCTGGAGGGGCTGGGCATGACCAAGACGATGGACATGTGGATGTGGCGGCTGGCCATGGGGGAGCTGAAGCAGGGCGACCAGTTCCACGACTTCATCCACAAGTCCGCGCAGGAGTCCGTCACCGAGCACGGCGTGGTCGTCCGCCACATGAGAAAGCGCGATCTGGAGGCCGAGGTCACCCGGTTCATGGACGTCTACAACGAGGCCTGGGGGCAGAACTGGGGCTTCGTGCCGATCACCCAGGAGGAGGTGCGCTTCCAGGCCAAGAACCTGAAGCCGATCCTGGACGAGAACTGGGCGATGATCGCCGAGCGCGACGGCGAGGTGGTCGGCGCCGCCCTCTCCCTGCCGGACATCAACCAGGTGCTGGCGAAGATGAACGGCAGGCTGCTGCCGTTCGGCTGGCTGCGCTTCCTCACCGGCAGGGCCAAGATCGACCGGATTCGGGTGTTCGCGCTCGGCGTCAAGCCCCGCTACCAGCACCTGGGGGTCGCCGCCGCGCTCTACGTCCGGCACATCGAGGTCGCCGCCCGGGTGCGGCAGAAGTGGGGCGAGATGGGCTGGATCCTCGAGGTCAACGAGCCGATGAACCGCGCCATGGAGGGGATGGGCGGCACCGTGACCAAGCGCTACCGCCTCTACGAGCTGCCGCTGTCGCCAGCGGCCTAGAGCGTCGCAAACTGCGCAATTCGTGGCCGGGTTCACGGCGGAGGCCGGCTATAGACTGCCGTCCATGCAGGAGGAAGTCGTGCTCGAGGCCCAGGCGGTCGAGGAGCCCGCCGCTGACGATGGCGAGGACCTGGAGGAGCCCAGCCGGCTCCCCGAGCCGTCGCGCCGCACGGAGGTCGAGGCCTGGCGAGGTGAGGTGAGGACCGCCGCGATCGCCGCGGCCGGCGGCCTCGTCGCCGGTGCTGCCACGGTCGCCGCGGTGCGTGCCGTGCGCTCTGGCGGCGTGCCGCGCCGCCAGCGCCCGCGGCGGCTGCTTCGGCGGCGACAGGAGCCGCCGAGCATCATCGCCAGCCGGTCGTTCATGGTCGACGTCCACATCCTCGGCGACCGCTGACCCATGCCCGGGGGCGCGCCGCCGGCGCCCGCCGGCGCCGGCCTCCAGGTCGAGGTGCGCCCGCCGTGGCCGTACCGCCTGCCCGGGAGCGGCGGGGTCGACGCCGTGATGCGCGTCCGCCGGGGCATGGTCAGCCGCCTCCTCCACGTCGACGGGCAGCCGGTTGTCGTCCGGGCCTGGCAACGCCGCGACGGGAACGTGGTCTTCCATTCGGTTCCTCCGGCGGGTGGGCACTGCTCGGAGGTCGCGATCGAGCGGATGCGATTCGCGCTCGGAGTCGACGACGACTACCGCCCGATGTACGACAGGTTTCGGGCCGATCGCCTGCTGGGCACGGCGATTCGGAGACGTTCGCTGGCACCGGCCCCGGCGCCGTCCCTGGGCCTGGGAGGCGCTCGCGTGGTCGATCACCCAGCAGCTGATCGAGTCTTCGCGGGCGGCCGGGATCCAGCGGCGCATGGTGTTTCGCTGGGGTGCCCGGTGCGCGGGCCCGGATGGGGCGACGCTACGCGACGTCCCAAGCGCCGAGCTGCTCGCCGGCCGCGCCCCGGCCGAGCTCGCGGCGATGGACCTGGCGCCGGCCCGGGCGCTGGCGTTGATCCGGGCCGCGCGCGAGGTGGCCGGGGGCCGCATCGACCCTGCCGACCCCGCCGGCGACCGGCGCCTGCTGGCGATCCGCGAGATCGGTCCCTGGACCGTCCAGTGCCTGGGCCTCTACGGCCGCGGCGAGGTCGACGCGCTGCCCGCCGGCGACCTCGGTTTCGTCAAGCTGGTCGGCCGGCTGGCCGGGCTCGGCCGCCGCGCCACCGTCGAGGAGGTGGAGGAGTTCTTCGCCCCCTACGCCCCCTACCGAGGCCTTGCCGGCTCCTTCGTGCTGGCCGCCTACCACAAGGCGGTCGCCACGGGACCGCCGCTTCGCTTCGCAGCCTGAGCCGCGGACCGCGAACTCCCTGACCGGCTCAGTGCGGGATCTTCCCCGGCAGCAGGTCGTCGGTGAGCACGTCGCCGGTGCTGGGCACGGCCTTGATCAGCCCGTGGTCGGCGAAGAACTGGGCGAAGCGCTGCCACTGCTTCGGGTCCATGTAGCCGTAGGGCCCGTCGCCCGTCTTCAGCAACAGGGGAAGCGTCTTTCGCACCTCCGCCGCGGTGAACCTGGGGTTCAGGCCCTGGCCGGCATCGAGCACGGCCTTGGTGGCCGCGGGCGGGTCGGCGACCGCCGCCTTGGTGCCCCGCTCGAGCGCAGCGATGAACAACCGGACGTTCTGGGTCTCGTCGCCGAGCCGATCCGAGTTCGCGACCAGGACCAGCTCGTCGTAGGTCGGAATGCCGAGCCGGTCGACCGGGGTCACGGTGGGCTTCTTGCCACGCAGTCTCAGGTCCACGCCCTCGACGTTGAGGAAGCCGCCGAGCATCGCGTCGGCTCTCCCGGAGAGGATCGCCGGCAACAGCCCCTGCTGGACGTCGACGACGTCGACGTCGTCCGTGCTCAGGCCGGAGCGCTCGAGGATCGTCTGCAGGTACGCCGCCTGGTAGGGGATGCCGGCGGTGGCGATCGTCTTGCCGCGCAGGTCCTTGACGCCTGTGATCCCCGATCCCTTGAGCCAGATCAGGGACGTCAGCGGCCTTGGCACCACGGCGGCGACGGCCTTCACCGGCAGGCCCTGGTCGTGGGCGAGGAGCACCTCGGGCTCGTATGAGATCGCGAGGTCCACCCGGCCGGCGGCGACCTCCTTGATGGGCGCCGAGGGGTCCGACGGCACCTGGGGGCGGACGTCGAGGCCGGCGTCGCGGAAGTAGCCGCGGTCGATCGCCTCGTACAGGCCGGAGTGGTCCGCGTTCACGTAGAAGTCGAGCGCGACGTCGAAGCGCTGCGGGTTGCCGGGCGTGACGTCCTCCGACTTCTCGCCGCAACCGGCGGCAACCGCCACCGCCGCGACGACCAGCGCCAGCGCCACGGTCGTGCGTGACCTGCTCAACGGTCCTCCTCCGGTCGCTTGCTCAAGTCCTGGCCCCCTTCGGGCCCCACCACGCGACGCGTTGCTCCAACGCGGCGAGCAGCGCGAACAGGATGATCGCCAGCGCCGACAGGACGGCGACTGCGGCGAACGTGCGCGCCGTCTGGAGCTGCGCGGACGCCTCCTGGATCAGGTGACCGAGGCCGGAGCTGGAGCCGGCCCACTCGCCGAACACGGCGCCGATCACGGCGACGGCGACGGCGATCTTGGCGCCGCTGAAGAAGTAGGGCAGCGCGGTGGGACCCTCGACTCGCCGGAGGGTCTGCAGGCGGCTGGCGTCGAGCGTGCGCATCATCTTCACCAGGTCCGGATCCACGGAGCTCAGTCCGTCCAGCGTGTTGACGGTGATCGGGAAGAAGCAGATCAGGGCGATGATCGCCAGCTTCGGGCCGATGCCGAAACCGAGCCAGACCACGAGGATCGGGGCGACGACGACGATCGGCACCGTCTGGGAAGCGATCAGCAGCGGATAGACGGCGCGCCTGACGGTTGGCGACAGGTGGAGGACGATCGCGAAGGCGACGCCGGCGGCCACCGAAAGCGCGAAGCCGGCGAGCACCTCCTGGAGGGTGACCCAGGCGTTGTCGGCGAGCAGGCCCCGGTCGTGCCAGAGCGCCTGCGCGATGTCGCTCGGGGCGGGGACGAGGAAGGGCTCGAGGTTGAGCGCATTGGCGATCACGTCGAGCCTCGCCGCCACCTCCCAGGCGCCGAGCAGAGCGACGACGATCGCGAGCGGCGGCAGCCAGCGCCCAGCGCCGATTGCTCGCGCTCGGCCCGGCATTGAGCTTCCCTCGTTCATCTCGCGCTCACCGCGCAGCCCCGCTCAGCGCCTCGAGCGCGCGTTCGCGGGCGGAAGTGAAGCCCTCGGAGGTGACGGCGCCGAGGCGCGGAAGGGCTCGGTGCTGGGGTGCGGCCAGCTCGGCGACGGCGCTCGCGGGGCGGGCCGAGAGCACCGTCACCCGGTCGGACAGATAAAGAGCCTCCTCGACGTCGTGCGTGACCAGGACCACGGTACGCGACTCGGCGGCGAGCGCCCCCGCCAGCCACTCCTGCATCTCGGCGCGGGTGATCGCGTCCAGCGAGGCGAACGGCTCGTCCAAGAGCAGCACCGGCTTGCCGGCCAGCAGCGTGCGCAGGAAGGCGATTCGCTGGCGCATTCCGCCCGAGAGCTCGGCGGGACGTGAGCGCTCGAAGCCCGCCAGCCCGAAGCGCTCGAACAGGGGATGGGCGAGCCGGCGCGCCTCGACGCGCGAGGCCCCGCGATTTCGCAGCGCCAGCCCGGCGTTGTCGATCGCAGCCAGCCACGGAAGGAGCAGGTCGCGCTGCGGCATGTACGTGCAGCGGGCGAGGCGCTCGGTGGTCGAGCCGGCTCCGCCGACCTCGATCGCGCCGGTCTGAGGCGCGCGCAGTCCGCTGATCAGCTCCAGCAGCGTTGACTTGCCGCAGCCGGAGGGACCGACCACGCCCAGGACCTCGCCGGACCCCACGCTCAGGTCCAGACGCTCGATGACGCGAAGCGGGCCGAATGCGTGTGCGAGCCCCTTGATCTCGACAGCGCCGGATGCGGGCGCCGCCGTCACCATGGGATCGCTGCCGCCTGCCGCCGGGCTGGCGTCCCTTTCAACCGGTTGAGGCTCCGCTACGGGAGCCTCGGAAGTAGTTCTCATTGCTCCCTCCGCGCGCATTACCGCGACAGGTTCTAAGGGTCGGCGCCGGGGGGTTGCCTGGGACGCCATCTCAGCCCGCTTCCCGCGAGCTCCCCTGGTTCTCAACCGCAAGTCTACCCAGCGGCTGCGCTGGTCTAGGGCCCCCCTTCGTGGCCCACCACGGGCAGCCGGTCGAGGGCCGCGCGGAGCGGTCCCAGCGACTCGAACACCGCGACCGCCCCCGCGTCGAGAAGCTCCGCCTCCGAGTAGCCGCCGGTCAGCACCCCCACGGTCGCGACGCCGGCCTTTGCCGCCGCCTTGCAGTCCCAGGTGGTGTCGCCGATCATCAGGGCGTCGTCGGCGCCTGCCCGGTCGAGCGCGGCATGCACCAGATCGGGTTCGGGCTTGGTCTCTTCGACGTCGGCCGACGTGGTCCACGCATCGACGAGCTGACGCGCGTCGAGCAGGTCCAGGTAGCGATCCACCTCGTGCTGCTTGGCGGAGCTCGCCAGTACCACGCTGTCTACCCGCGACCCCAGATCGGCGATCAGCTCGCGGGCGTCCTCCAACGGCTCCACCTCCGCGATCAGCTCCATGTAGAGCTCGGCCTCGGCCTCGCGGATGCGCTCGCCAAGGCGGCGCTCCACCTCCTCGCCGGCCACGGCGCCCACGAGCTGGTCGCCGCCCATCCCGATGTGACGATGGATCCGCCAGATCGGGGGCGTCACCCGATGCCGCCGAAACGCCCGGAACCAGGCGATCGCGTGCTGGTAGTTGGTGTCCACGAGCGTCCCGTCGATGTCGAGGATCGCCGCAGTCGTCATGGCAATCCCCTACCCCGCGCGGCCGGCGGGAACCGCGCCGGTGTCAGGTCTGCTCGACCAGCGGCGTCCCGCCTGCCACCACGTTCACGAAGTTCTCGAGGTGCCGGGTGGTCCAGCACTCGAATGCGGCGGTGGTGTAGGCGCTCGTACGCGGCCATCACGGAGTCGCCGTAGTTCCAGTAGAGGCGGGGCTCCGGGTTGAGCCAGAAGGTGCGCCCGGCGCGCTCGCAGATCGCCGCGAAGACCTCGGCGTGCGGCTCGCGGCCGTTGGTGCGCGCATCGCCGAGCACGATCACGGTCGAGCGCGGGCCGAGGTCGTCGACGATCTGCTCGAGGAACTCGAGCCACACGCGACCGTAGTCGGTGTAGCCCGACACGTCGGCGACGCCACCCTCGCGACTGATCCGGTCCGAGATCGTGCGGAAGTCGCGCTCGCGCTCGAACACGTCCGTGACCTCCGAGATCCGCTCGATGAAGACGAAGCTGCGCAGCTTGCGGAACGAATCGTGCAGCGCGTGCAGCACCGAGAGGAAGAAGACGCTCGCCGAGGTCACCGAGGTCGAGACGTCGCACAGCACGTAGATCTCCGGGCGCCTGGGGTGCTTGGGCCGGTACTTGAGGCGGAGCGGCACCCCACCCGTCTCGAGCGAGGCGCGCATCGTGCGCCGCATGTCGACCGCCGCGCTGCGGCGGCGCCCGCGTCGCTCGTGGCCGAGCGTCGCCAGGCGCCGCTTCAGCTGCGCCACCGACCGGTGGACGGCGGCCAGGTCCTGCGCCGGGCTGGTCGGCAGCGCCCGGTCGAGCTCGGCGAGCGGGCGCGACGGCGGCAGCTGCTCGGTGCGCTCGATCAGCGCCCGCTCGAGCTCACGGCGCAGGTGGCGCTCGAAGCGGTTGATCTGATCGCGGTCCAGCGCCGGCTCGTCTCCCTCGGTTCCCCGCCCCTGCGCCTGGAGGCCGAGGGTGCGGCGGATGCGTTGCACGTCGACCCCGATCACGCCCGAGCCCTCGCCGCGGCGGCCGAACGCGGAGATCGCGAGCCGCGCCAGGTCGCGCATCTCGCCGTCGCGGCCCTCCGCGATCGCTTGGCGGACCGCCTCGCGCAGCTCGTCGAGCTCCAGGCGCTCGCCGCCGTCGTACCGGTGACCCTCTCCGATCCCCCGCCCCAGCGCCTCCGACTCGGCGGCACGGAAGAAGAACCGGTCGAACAAGAGCTCGAACACGCGCCGGTCCTCCTGGGACTTGGCGACCGTCGCGGCCAGCGCCTCTCGGAAGTCGTCCTGCACCTCCCAGGGAACCGTCCGGAGCGCGGCGAATGCGTCCAGGATCTCCGACGTCCCGACCGCAAGGCCCTCGCGCCGCAGCTCGTCGCAGAACGCTACGACCCGCGGCGCCAGGCCGGGGGGGAGGCCGTCAGCCGGCGGCTTCGACATCCAGTCGGGCCCCGCCGAGCTTCACGCCGACGCGCTGGGCCACCAGGTCCATGTCGGTGCGGTGCTTGACGATGATGCTCATCGTCCGCTCGAACACCGCGGCGTCGAGGTCGTCGGCGCCGAGCAGCAGCAGAGCGCGCGCCCAGTCGATCGACTCGGCGATCGACGGCGGCTTCTTGAGGTCGAGCTGGCGGACCATGTGCACGACCTCCACCAGCCGGCGTGCGAGCTGCTCGTCGATCTCCGGCGAGTGCAGGCGCACGATCTCCAACTCGCGCTCGATCTCCGGGTAGTCGAGCCACAGGTACAGGCAGCGTCGCTTGAGCGCCTCGGTCAGCTCGCGCGAGTTGTTCGAGGTCAGCACGACGATCGGATGCGTGCGAGCCTCGATCACGCCCAGCTCCGGGATGGAGATCTGGAAGTCGGACAGGACCTCGAGCAGCATCGCCTCGAATTCCTGGTCCGTCTTGTCGATCTCGTCGATCAGCAGCACCACGGGCTCCGTCGCGGCGATCGCGGCGAGCAGCGGCCTGGCGAGCAGATAGTCCTCGGAGAAGATCTCCTCCCACCGCTGCCCCCTTCCCTCCGCCGACCCCGACGGATCGGGAGGAGCCTCGCGGTCAGCGGGCGGCGTGGGCGCCGCGGGCCGGCTCTCGCTGGAATCGTCGGCCAGTTGGATGCGGAGCAGCTGCTTGCGGTAGTTCCACTCGTACAGGGCCTTGGCCTCGTCGAGCCCCTCGTAGCACTGCAGACGGATCAGGTGGCGCCCGGTGGCCCGCGAGATTGCCTTCGCCAGCTCGGTCTTGCCCACTCCCGCGGGGCCCTCGACCAGGATCGGCTTTCCGAGCCGCTGGGCCAGGTAGGCGACCAGCGCCGCGGGCTCGTCGGCGAGGTACCCGACCCGCCCCAACGCCTCCTTCACGTCGGCCACGGAGCCAGGCTGCGGTGCTTCAGGCACCCGCCGATGATAATGACGTGATGCTCCTCGCAGGGATCCTGCCGCAGTCCGTCGGTCCCTACGTCTCTCTGATGATGGCCGGCTTCCTGATCGCCATCGTCGGGCACCTCAGCCGCTCGCGGTGGCTGATCGCGGTGGGGATCATCCTCGTCTTCCTCGCCGCGGCGGCGCTGCCGCTGGCGCTGAACGCGTTCAGCGACCAGCCCGAGCCCCCAGGGCCGCTGCCCCGGCCCTACTGAGGTGGGAGGATCCCGCCCGTGGGCCGCCTCGACGAGCTCGACCTGACCGTCTCGCTTACGCGCAAGGAGGAGGCCCGCGCGCTCGACCGGGCCGGGCAGCGACTCGTGCAGCTTCGCCTGACCCTCGGCGGTCTGATCGGCGAGCAGAAGCTCGGGCCACCGACGTGCGTGGTGTTCGAGGGTTGGGACGCGTCCGGCAAGGGCGGGGCGATCAAGCGGCTCGTGGCCCACATCGACCCTCGCCACGTGCGGGTCGTCCAGTTCGCCGCCCCGACGGCGGACGAGAAGCGCCACCATTTCCTGTGGCGGTTCTTCGGGTTGCTGCCAGGCTGGGGCGGGATGGCGGTCTTCGACCGCTCCTGGTACGGCCGGGTGCTGGTCGAGCGCGTCGAGGGCTTCGCCACCCGCGAGCAGTGGCTTCGCGCCTACGACGAGATCAACAGCTTCGAGCGGACGCTCAACGACGAGGGCATGATCATGGTCAAGCTCTGGCTCCAGATCTCCGAAGCGGAGCAGCTGAAGCGCTTCAAGCGACGGGAGAGCGATCCGCTGAAGACCTGGAAGCTGACCGACGAGGACTGGCGCAACCGCGAGAAACGGCGCGAGTACGAGGATGCGGTCGAGGACATGCTCGCCCGCACGGACCAGCCGTACGCTCCATGGAGCCTGATCGCGGGTGACTCGAAGCGCTACGCGCGAGTAAAGGTCATCGAGACGGTGATCGCTCGCCTCGAGCAGGGCATGAAGCAGTGGGGGATGGAGCCCCCGCCGCCGCTGGAGGACGTCTAGCGCGGCAGGGTGGGGGCGATGATCCGGTACGCCTTGATGCCGAGGCCCAGGCGCTCGCGGTCCTCGCCCAGGCTCGGGTCGAGCCCGGTCAGCTCCTGGACGCGACCCAGGCGGTGGGCGACCGTGTGGCGATGCGCGTAGACGGCCCGGGCGGTCGCATTCATGTTGCAGTCGTGGGCGAGGTAGGCCTCGACCGTGCCCAGGAGGTCGGTGCGGTACTCGCGGTCGTGGGCCACGAGCGGCTCGACCGTATCGTCGTAGAAGCGCCGCACCTCGTCGGGATCGGTGGCCAGGGCGCGGAACAGCAGGCGGTAGACGCCGTTGCCGATTCCCTGCTCGAGCTGTTCGGCCATGCGCCCGTCGGCGGCGATCACCTCCAGCATCAGCTCCGCCTCGGCGACCGCGCGTCCAAGCTCGCCGGGGCTTGCGCAGAAGGAGGAGTAGGCGGCCGGCCCGTGCGGGCGAAGGCGGCCCGCCAGCGCGCGCGCCGCGGTCTGGGTGCGCTCGGGCGCGTCGTCGCCTCCGCGCGCCGGGCAGGATCGCGTAGATCCGGTCCCCGAGCGGCTCGGCGATCGCGCCCTCGTACTCGCTCGAGATCAACGCGGCCGCGTGGCGCGGGCGCGACGAGCGCACCTCGGCGACCACGGCGACCGCGCCGCGCGACAGGTCGCAGCCGAGGCGCGCGGCTCGGCGGGCGGTTTCCGAGGCCTCGACGCGCCCGGATCGCAGATCCTCGAGCAGGCTGCCCCGGAGCTCGTCCGCCACCTCATCTCGCGCCTCGGCGACGGCGACCTCCGCCAGCGCCGCCAGGGCGGCCGTGCGCAGGACCTCCCCGCGGTCCACGGCGAGCGCCGGCAGTCCGTTGCTGGACGCGCGCAGCGCGAGCACGTACCCGATCGTCCGCTCGCCGGCGATGACCTCATGCTCCAGCTCCACCTGCTCCGGTAGCTGGGGGGCGTCGCCGCGGAGGCGCTCGGCCGCGAACCCCGACAGTTCCTCGAGCGCCACGGCACTCGATGACGCGTCGGCGAGCCCGCGGGCCGGGAGCACGATCGCCACCGGCCCGCCCGCCTCTTCCGCCGCCAGCTCGGCGATCCCGCGCAAGCCCTCGCCGCCGAGCAGTGCGGCGAGCATCCTGGCGTGGAGATCGCGCATCGTCGCCCCGTTCCGGCTCGCCAGCTCCTGGCTCAGAGGATGGGCAGGTAGCGCTCCAGCTCCCACCTGGTCACCTGGACGCGGTACTCCTCCCACTCCTCGCGCTTGAGGTCCACGTAGCGCTCGAAGATGTGGTCCCCGAGCGCCTTGCGAACCAGCTCCGAGGCCGCCAGCTCCTCGATCGCCTCCCCGAGGGTCTCGGGAAGCTGCTCGATGCCGCGGGCCACGCGGTCGTCGTGTGTGAGCTCGTAGAGGTTCGTCTCCATCGGCTCGGGGCATTCGTAGCCCTGCTCGATTCCCTCCAGCCCCGCGTGCAGCATCGCCGCGAAGGTCAGGTAGGGGTTGCACGAGGGATCGGGACAGCGCAGCTCGCATCGCGTCGCCTGCTCCTTGCCCGGGTGGTAGACCGGGACGCGCACGAGGGCCGAGCGGTTGCGCTGGGACCAGGCGCAGTACACCGGCGCCTCATAGCCGGGGACGAGCCGCTTGTAGCTGTTCACGTTGGGCGCGAACAGGGCCGCGATCTCGCGCGCGTGGCGGAGCAGGCCGGCGATGTACGCCTTCGCCGCGCCCGACAGGTGGTGGGCGTCGTCGGGGTCGAAGAAGGCGTTGGAGCCGTCCGAGAACAGCGACTGGTGCGTGTGCATGCCCGACCCGTTCTCGCCGAACAGGGGCTTGGGCATGAAGGTCGCGTAGACGCCGTGCTGGTGCGCGATCTCCTTGACCACGATCCGGTAGGTCATCGCGTTGTCGGACATCCGCAGCCCCTCGGCGTAGCGCATGTCGATCTCGTGCTGCGAGGGCCCGACCTCGTGGTGCGTGTACTCGACCGGGATCCCCACCGCCTTCAGCGCGTTGACCGTGTCGCGACGCAGATCGGAGCCGGCGTCGAGGGTGGTGAGGTCGAAGTAGCCGCCCTTGTCGAGGATCGTCGGCACCCCGGACTCGCCCAGCTCGTCGCTCGCGAAGTAGAAGTACTCGAGCTCCGGGCCGATGTTGTAGGTGTCGAAGCCCAGCTCCTCGGCGCGGGCCAGCGCCCGGCGCATGACGAAGCGCGGATCGCCCTCATAGGGCTCGCCGCCGGGCCTCAGGACGTCGCAGAACATCCTCGCGACATTGCCCTTGTGGCCGTCGATCCGCCACGGGAGCACCGCGTAGGTGTCCGGGTCGGGCATCGCGATCATGTCCGACTCCTCGATTCGGTTGAAGCCGGTGATCGACGAGCCGTCGAAGCCCATGCCCTCGGTCGAGCGCCCCCTCCAGCTCCTCGCGACCGATCGCGAAGCTCTTCAGCTGCCCGAGGATGTCGGTGAACCAGAGGCGAATGAACTCGACCCCGTCCTCGTCGACTCGCCGCAGCGTGTCCTCCTGGGTCGGCAGCGGCTTGGTGATCGTTGCCATCGTCGTCTCGTCTCCTATCTGCCGTGTCGTGTGTTTTGACTACGCCGCAATCTCCGCCTCGGTGTGCGACTGGAGGACCTCCTCGCCCCCCTCGCCCGTTCGGATGCGGATCGCTTCCTCGACGGGAACGACGAAGATCTTCCCGTCGCCGATCTCACCCGTCCTGGCGTGCTTGAGGATCGACTCGACCACCATGGGCTTGTCCTTGTCCTCAACGACGATCTCGAGCTTCAGCTTCGGTCGCACGTTGACGGTCAGGGTGGAGCCGCGGTAGTGCTCGACGATCCCCTTCTGGCGCCCGGACCCCTTGACCTCGGTGATCGACAGCGAGGGGATGCCTCGCTCGACCAGCTCGGTCCGGATCGGCTCGAACGCCTCGTGGCGGATGTATGCGGTGATCATCTTCATTCGCTCATTCCTTCCTATGTCTCGGCCGGGCCGCTCGGCCGTCATCGCGGTTGCGGCGGCGGTGGCCGGCGTGCTGCCGACTGGCGCGGGCGCCGGGCCGCCCGGGTACTCCGGCTGCGGGATGAACTGCTCCGGATAGCCGTACATGCCGTGCTCGGAGATGTCGAGGCCGGCCTCCTCCTCGGCCTCGGAGACCCGCAGGCCGTACGTCTTCTTGATCACCCAGAAGGTCGCAAAGCTCATCGAGAATGCGAACAGGAAGGCGATCGTGAACCCGATGCACTGCGCCGCGAGCTGCGTGAAGTGCCCCGAGTACACGAGGCCGCCCTGGGGGTCGCCGAAGGCGTTGTACTGCGCCAGCCTGGGCGCGGTGAAGAACCCGCATGAGACCGTCCCCCAGATGCCCGCCAGGCCGTGCGCCGACAGGGCGCCGACCGGGTCGTCGATCAGCTTGTCGATCGCGTACACGCCCAGCACGACGATCACGCCGGCGACCGCGCCGATGATCGGTGCCGCCCAGATCTCGACGTAGCCCGAGGGGGCGGTGATCGCCACCAGCGCGGCGATCGCGCCGTTGCCGGCCATGCCGATGTCGATCGCCTTGGTCTTCAGGTAGGCGGTGGCGACCGCTGCCAGCACCCCTGCGGCCGCGGCGAGGTTGGTGATGAACAGGATCTCGGCGAAGCGCCCGTCCAGCGCGTTCAGCGTCGACCCCGGGTTGAACCCGAACCAGCCCAGCCACAGGATCAGCACCCCCAGCCCGAACAGCGGCATGCTGTGGCCCGGGATCGCCCGCGGCTTGCCGTCGGGCCCGTACTTGCCCTTGCGGGGCCCCAGCAGGAGCAGCGCGGCGAACGCGCCGCAGGCGCCGATCAGGTGCACCGCGGTCGAGCCGGCGAAGTCCTGCATGCCGACGATCGACGTGCCCAGCCAGTGCCCGTTCTGGAGGAAGCCGCCTCCGAACACCCAGTGCGCCCCGATCGGGTAGATGATGCTCGCGAAGACGGCCGAGTAGATGATGTAGACGCCGAACTTGATCCGCTCGAGCGTCGTTCCCCAGACGATCGCCAGCGACACCGCGCAGAAGACGAACTGGAAGAACCACTTCGACTCGATCGTCGCGTTGGACAGGTCCATCACCGGGAAGCTGGGATGGAACACCGTGGTCCCGCCCGAGGTCACCGCGTTCGGGCCGAGATTGGTGAAGAAGGCGCCACCGTCGTGCCCGATGAAGCTGCCGAGCGGGCCCCCGAACGCGAACATGAAGCCGACCGCCCACCAGGCGATCGCCGCGATCGAGAAGTTGGTGAGGATCTTCGCCACCACCGTGCCGGCGTTCTTGGCTCGCGAGAAGCCGATCTCCAGGAACGCGAAGCCGGCCTGCATGAACATGACCAGCGCTCCGGCGACGATCACCCACATCGTGTTGATGCCGACCGAAGCATCGAGCTTGCCGGCGATGGCCCTGTTGAGATCCGTGGCATCGGCGAACGCCGTGCCCGGGATGGCCAACAGGGCCAGCGCCGCCAGCGGCAGCAGCGCGAGATACCTTCGTCTCATCCGTCGCTTCCTCCTAGCCCACCGGGCACCCTGGCCCGGCGGTCGCGGTTTCAGGATCGTCGGAAGGTAGGCGTGGCCCGCAGTGAAGTCTCTAGCCCTGTGTCGAGACTTCGACCTCCGCCTTTGTACCGGTGGTCGAATTCGCCTGCACCGGTGCATGGACCGGTTGGCCAGGTCCGCTGGACGTCCAGGGGACCGGATGGCCTGGGGAGCGGATGGCCAGGCGAGGCCGGCTGGCCGCTGGACGAAACGGCGCTAGGCGGAGGCCCGCACCGGCGCCGCCGGCGCCGGCGACACCTCGACCTCTCCGCCCTCCATGCCCATCTCGATCAGCGCGGGATCGCCGCCCAGCTCACCCCAGCGGCGGCGGGCCGTGGCGTGGAGGTCGTCGAGGAAGTCGTCGGCGTGCAGGGGATCGTGGTGGAAGAGCAAGAGGCGCCTGGCGCCGACCCGGCTGGCGAAGGTGAGCGTGTCGTCGACCGCCGAGTGGCCCCAGCCGACGTGCTCCGGGTACTCCTCGTCGGTGTACTGGCAGTCGTGGATCAGGAGGTCGGCGTCGCGAGCCAGGTCGTGGCCGGAGATCCACTCCGGCTCCAGGTCGGCGAGGGTGGTGCCGAGGGCGGGCTCGTGGTCCGGGATGTAGCAGACCGTCTGCCTCGCCCTCGGTGATCCGGAAGCCCAGGGTCGGGCCGCGGTGGTTGACGGCCTCCGTTCGGATCGTCGCCGAGCCGATCTGCCACTCGCTCGGCGGCGTGTCGCGGAACGAGACCGAGCAGGGCAGCTCGCGCACCTCGACCGGCGACAGCGGGGCGGAGATGTAGCGGGCGACGCGGTCCTCCAGCGAGGCCTCCGGCGAGGCCGGCCCCCAGATCGTGATCTCCACGTCGGGGCGGAAGCAGGGCGGGAAGAACATCAGGCCCTGGATGTGGTCGAGGTGCAGGTGGGTCAGCAGGATGTTGACCTTCCGTGCGGCGGCGAGGTCGAGGCCCAGGGTGCGAATGCCGGTGCCGGCGTCGAGGATCAGCTCCTCGCCGCTTTCGAGGCAGAGCTGCACGCAGGACGTGTTCCCGCCGTAGCGGTTCATCTTCGGCCCCGGTGACGGAACCGAGCCTCGCGCTCCCCAGACCTTGACCCTCATCGCCGAGCCTCCTCGCCGCCGTTTCCCTGTAGCGGCCAGAAGAAGATCATCGCCCCGGAAGATCCCTCCTCGGAGGCGACGATCGGGAAGGCGCTGGACTCGATCTCGTGCTCGACCCCGCTCGCCGAGCGGATCCGGAACACGGCATGGGCGGGGCGGCCGTTGCGGACGGCCCGGGTGGTGGGCAGATCGTCCAGGGCCACCGGCTTGCCGTCGTCGCCGAACGGCCCGTAGGTGGAGGTCCACTCCTCGGGGCTCATGCGCCCCACGTCCTCGAACGAGCGCCCGAGCAGGGCTCCGGCGGCCTCGTTGTAGAAGACCAGCGCGGCGTGGTGCGTCCACCAGGAACGCGGGAGTCGAGATGCTCGTCAGCAGGTTGCGGGCCAGGATCAACTCCAGGGGCTTCTGGGCGCGAGCCGCCATCACGCCCATTCTTCCACCCATCGAGTCAATCGGCACCAGCCGGGCGCCGTGGCGCTAGTCTGGCGCGCATGAGCAGGCGCGCATGGATGATCGCGTTGGCGGCCCTCGCCGCGCTGGCGGCACCGAGCGCAGCACTGGCCCAAGTGCCGGGCGAGAGCCCAGAGCCGATCCCGCAGGGTCCGCTCACCAACGTCCCAACCTTCATCGGCTCGGCGGCGACGCCCGACCCGACCAGTGGCCAGGACGTCCCCAGGCACCCGTTCATGGCGCCGAACGGGCGCTCCAACATCCACGACGACGCCTACCAGACCGACACCTACCGCTGGGCCGGGCCGCTGGGCGACCACCTGGCGACGTCGTCGGCTCTGTTCCTGCGCGAGTGCGCCTCGATCACCTTCGACAGCCGCGGCCGCCTGGTGACGATCTGCGTGGGCTTGGACAAGCCCGTGCTGGCGCTGCTCGACCCGGACTCGCTCGAGGTCCTGGCGGCGCGCGACCTGCCGCCCCGAAGCGCAAGCACGAACCCGTTCCAGGACTTCAGCGGCGGCGGCTACTTCTACCTCGACAATCACGACCGAGCGGTGATCTCGGCGGGGAACCGCCACGTTCTCGTGATCCGTGAGACCGGCGGCGCCGCGGATCCCGGTTTCGCCCTCGTGCGCAACTACGACGTCACGAGCGCGGTGCCCAGCGGCGACGCGCTGATCTCGGCGCTTCCCGACTGGCACGGGCGGATCTGGTTCGCCAGCAAGAAGGGTGTCGTGGGGACGATCGAGCCCGCGAGCGGCGCGGTGCGCAGCATCGACACCCGCGAGCCGATCGGGCAACTCGTTCGCGGTCGATGAGACAGGCGGGGTCTACATCGTCACGGACAAGGCCATGTTCCGATTCGACGCGCGCGACGGGCGGCCGGCCGTCACCTGGCGGCGCACGTACCCGAACATCGGCGTCGCCAAGCCGGGGCAGACCGAGGCGGGATCCGGGACCACGCCGACCCTGATCGGTCGTCGCTACGTGACGATCACCGACAACGCGGACCCGATGCACGTCGTCGTGTACAAGCGTCAGGCTCGGGTGGAGGGGCCGCGCGTGGTCTGCAGCTATCCGGTGTTCAAGAAGGGCGCCAGCGCCACCGACCAGTCGCTGGTCGCCACGGAGCACTCGATAATCGCCGAGAACAACTACGGCTACACGGGGCCGGCGTCGACCATGAACGGCGCGGTCACCAGCCCGGGGATCGAGCGGGTGGACATCGACGGCGACGGGCACGGCTGCCACGCCGTGTGGACGAGCGACGCTCGGGCCCCGTCGGTGGTGCCCAAGCTGTCGCTGCGCGCGGGACTCCTCTACACCTACACGAAGCCGAAGCGCGACGACATGACCGACGCCTGGTACCTGACCGCACTCGACTTCGACACCGGGAAGACCGTCTACCGCCGTCTGGCCGGCAGCGGGTTCGGCTTCAACAACAACTATGCGCCCGTGACTCTCGCGGCGGACGGCACCGCCTACGTCGGCGTGCTGGGCGGGGTGACGATGTTCAGGGACGCCCCCGGCTGAGCCTCAGCTGAGGGCGCGCAGCTCCTCCAGCGAGGCGTCGAGCCCCTCGGCGAGCTCGGCGACCCCCGGCACGGCGCCGGGGTCGGTGCAGAAGCCGAAGCCCATCCGTCCCGCCAGCGAGACCGCGGAGGCTCGCAGGGCGTGCCGGTCCGCGGGCTCGGCGAGCGAGTACAGCTCGGCGACGCGGCCGCCGAGCACGGCGACCGGCTCGCGAGGGCCGGGCACGTTGGAGACCGAGAGCGCGAATTCCCTCGGGCCCGACGCCAGCTCCGATGCGACGCGATACAGCGGTCGGATGTGCGAGAGGCTGTGGAAGAAGGAGTAGAGCTCGTCGGGGTCGTGGTGCTGCTTTCGGCTGAGAGTCTCGGCGTTGATCGCCGCCAAGCGCTTGCGGGGGTCGGGCTCCGCGACCGGCAGGTCGCAGAACAGGAACGAGTCGCGGTTGCCGAGCTCGCCGGGATCCTCGCCTCGGTGATGCATGCTGACCGGGATCTGGACGCGCATCGCCTGCGCTGGCTCGTGGTGAGTCCCCAACCAGCGCCGGATCGCGCCGGCGACGACGGCGAGCAAGACGTCGTTGACCGTCACGCCGCTGCCGGCCGCGTGCTCGATCCGCTTCAGGTCGTCCAGCTCGCACGCGGTGAAGGCGACCTCGCGATCGCCGCCGATGCGACGATCGAACGCCGTGTCGGCGCCCAGGGGCCAGAGCTCGCGGCGCAGGGTCGCGGGGAGAGTGGCCAGCTCACGGCCGCTCTGGAGCCAGCGGCGCGGGGAGGCGGCCGCGCGGGCGCCGCTCGCCAGCGCGCCGCCGACGCTGCGCAGCCGGCTGCCCGCGCCGGAGGCGAGCAGGCGCGCCGTGCCGGGGGCGGGCTCGGGGTGCCACGTCGCGGAGGCGAGGGGCTCGTCGCCGTCCTCGGAGTCCCACAGCAGCTGGGAGAGCATCCGCAGACAGGTGACGCCGTCCGCGAGGCAGTGGTGGATGCGGATCACGAGCGCGGTGCGGCCATCGGAGAGTGGGCCGGCGACGCCTATCGACCAGAGTGGTCTCGTGTGATCGAGGCGCTCGCCCATCGTCCCTCCGACCAGCTGCATGAGCTGGGCTCGGTCGCTCACCTCGTGGGCAGCGGGACGCACGTGGTTGCGGATGTCGAACTCCGAGTCGTCGACCCAGGCCGGGGCGGCGAGCCGCAAGGGGGTCGCCGCCAGGCGCTGCCGGGCGCGTGGCAGGTTCCCCAGCCGCGCCTCGACTCGGTCGCGCACGCGCTCGACCGTCAGCGGCACGCCGTCCGGCGCCGGCTCGACGATCGCCAGCTTCAGGGTGTGGCCGGCTATGGCGTCGGATTCGAGCCGCAGGATCCGGGTGTCGTCGGCGCTCAGTCGCTCCAAGCGACTCAAGTTTGCCCGATGGCGCGCCGCGCGCGCCCGGCACACGGCCGCGCGCGCCCGGCACACGGGTATGACTTTTTACGTGCTATGGACGTACAAAGTCATGAGCGTCGGGCTAGTCGTCGGGCTAGTAGCTGTAGCCGCCGCCACCGCCGCTGCTGCTGCCGCCACCGCCTCCGGAGCTCTCACCGGCCGGCTTGTCGCCCTCGGCCTTGTCGCCGCTCGGGCGCAGCGCGTACCACTCGGCGCCGAACTGATCGAGCTCGTTGCCGCTGGCCTCGCCGGCCTGCTTGTCGCTCACGTACAGGTACAGCGGCGACCCGTTGTAGGTGACCTGCGTCGAGCCGTCATCGCGCTTCAGCGTGCCCAGCTTGGAGGCCTCGGCGCCCTTGCCGGCCTTCGGGCCGCCCTTGGTCGCGTATGGCGGCCAGACCTTGGCGCACTTGCCGCTGCAGTAGGACTCGTCGCTTTCGTCCTTCTCGAACATGTAGAGCGTTCGCCCCTGGGCATCGACCAGGATCTGCCCCAGCTTCGAGTTGTCGGCGACGTCCACCGTGGCGGCGGCGCCGCTGGTGGAAGCAGCGGTCGAAGCGGTGGCGCCCTGCTCGCTGGAACCGCCGCTCGCGTTCGTGGTGCTGCTCGATCCACCGCCGCCACAGCCGATGGCCAGGGACGACGCCAGTGCCACGCCGCCCAGGGCGATCGCGGTCCGGGAGAGCCTCGGTTTCATCAGGTGTCCTCCTGCTGCCAGGTTGTCGGGAACGACGAGGCGCCCGTGCCCGCCGATCGGGAGGGCAGGGGCGCCACGAAGGTCTTGGAGCCGACCCGCAAGCCGATCGCGGTGGCGTGGTCGGGGCGTCACGGCGGAGCTCAGGCCGGCGTGCTCGCTCCCGCCCTGGTAGACGTAGCGGAACGATCCGGCGGATACCCGCCTGCCGTCATTGCGGCGCAGCCACACCTGGCACATCGTGCCGCGATGGAAGCCGCCTACCTGGACGCTGATCTCGCTTCCCCATGGGTGGGGCATCGAGGCTGGCCTCGGCCCAGGCGCCGTGCGGGAGCGAGCGGAAGGCGACGGTCTCCGACTGGCTGCTCGGAGACGAACCCCCGAGGACCACGATGAGCAACGCGGCGGCGGCAGCGGCGGCAGCGGCGCCCGCCGTAGCCAGGCCGAAGCGTGTCCGCCTCCGTCTGCGGCGTTCGGAGCGGCGTTCCGCCGCAACCCGGCGGGCGATTCGATCGCCGAGCTCCGCTGGAGGCTCGGGCGCAGGCTCCAGGCGGTCCGGGTCGGCGCGCCTCAGCATGGGGACCACCGGGGCGAGGGCCTCGGCCTCGGCGCGGCACGCGGGACAGCCCTCGAGATGGGCCTCGACGGCGAACCGCTCGTCCTCGGTGAGCTGGCCCAGGACGAGAGCCCCGATCCGCTCGCGCCACTCGCGGCACTCCTCAGTCTTCATAGCCCATCTCCTCGAGCGCGTTGCGAAGCGCCTTGAGCCCGTAGTAGACGCGGCTCTTGATCGTACCTTCGGGCACGCCGAGCTCCGCGGCGACCTGTGCGTAGGGGCGCCCGCGAAGGTAGGTCTCGACCAGGACGCGGCGATGCTGCTCGCCGATCCGGCGCAGCGCTTCCTCCACCTGCCAGTTGAGCAGCACGTCCTCGAACGGCTCGTGGCCCTGCTCGGGCAGCTCGGCCCCCCGACGGTCGGTCTGGCCGCTCGGGCGCGGCCCAGATCGATCACGACGTTGCGAAGGATCGCGAACAGCCAGGTGCGAAGCGAGCCGAGCTCGGGATCGAAGCGATCTCCGGCGCGCCAGGCGCGCAGGAAGGTGTCCTGGACCGCCTCCTCGGCGAGCTCTCGGTCGGCGAGGGAGCGCAGCGCGAAGCCGTAGAGCTCTCCAGCATGGGCCGCGTAGGCCTCGCGGATCCCCGTCTCGTGGGTGAGGGAGGCGTCAGCCATCGCCCCGACTATCTGACGTGTGGGTGTTCACGGGTTCCCGTAATACTCCCTCCAAGCGGCCGGAGTTCACACCCGGGGGCCGTTCGGGCGCCCTCAGGGTGGGCGATGATTCTCAAGCACCGTCTCGAGTCAGCCGATAGGTCAGCTCGAGGTGCGTGTGGGCGACAGGAAGCGTTTGTCTGAGCAGTTGGCGGCCGCCCGGCGCCGCATCGGCGAGCTCGAGGAGGAGCTGACCCGACTGTCCCAACGGGATCCGCTGATCCCAACCCTCCTCAGCCTCAGCGCCTTCCGGACCCAGCTCGACCTCGACGTCGCTCGCGCGCACCGGTACGAGCGCCCGCTGACGGTGGCCCTGCTCGACATCGACCGCTTTCGCCACCTCAACCTCGAGCACGGGTACGCCGCCGGCGATGCGGCGCTGGCCGCCGTCGGGCGCCTGATCTCCGAGCGAACCCGGGTTCACGACCTCGCCTGCCGGATGGGCGGCGACGAGTTCGGGTTCCTTTTGCCCGAGACCGGGGTCGTCGCAGCCACGGGGGCGATCGAGCGAATCCTGGTCGAGCTCGAGGACCTCGAGGCCGGTGGGATCCGCGGGGTCTCGGCATCGGTGGGCATCGCGGCCCTCGAGGTCGGGCAGAAGCCCGAGTCGGTGCTCGCCGCGGCGCGGTCGGCGCTCGAGCAGGCACGTGCGGGCGGTGGCCGGCGGGCCGTGGTGTTCGGTGGCTTCCCGGAGGAGGGAGAGGCGGTGTTCCAGCTCGGGCATGGAAACGTGATCGCCGCGCTCGCCTCGGCGCTCCAGGAGCGCGACCGCTACACGGGTGAGCACTCGGAGAGCGTCGTCGACCTGACCGGGAGGGTGGGCGAGACGCTGGCGCTGGACGGCGAGGAGATCAGCCGCGTCCGCACCGCGGCGCTCCTTCACGACATCGGCAAGGTCGGGGTTCCCGACGAGATCCTGCACAAGCCCGGCCCGCTGACCGAGCGGGAGTGGGAGGTCATGCGCCAGCATCCGGCGATCGGCGAGCGCATCCTGCGTGCCATCCCGGGTCTGGGCGCCGTGGCGCGCGTCGTCCGCCACGAGCACGAGCGGTGGGACGGCAAGGGCTATCCGGATCGCCTCGCGGGCGCCTCGATCCCGGTGGGCAGCCGGATCATCCTCGCCTGCGATGCGTACCACGCCATGACCTCGGACCGGCCCTATCGCAAGGCGATGCAGCATGCCGAGGCGATGGCCGAGCTCACGGGCAACGCGGGCACCCAGTTCGACCCGGAGGTCGTCCAGGCGCTCGTCGGCTACCTCTTCGGGCGCCGCCAGGCGGGACTCGCGGCCGTTTGACGCTGAGCGAGTGCCGCCGGTCGCGGCCGGCCGGGGCGCCCGGCTCAGAACGACCGCGACGGCCCCGGGCGAGCCCGAGACCGACGCCGGCCGCTAGCCGGTTGCCTCCAGGGCCGTTCTACAGCTTGCCGATCTTGAAGATCTTGGTGCCGCAGTCGGGGCAGGTGCCCTGAATCGCCGGGCGACCGTTCTTCATGGTCACCTGGACGGGATTCTGGATCTCTACCTTCTTGCGTTCCTTCACGCAGTAACCGGTTGGCATCTGGGTGATCTCCTTTCAGGAACCGCGCCTGTTCGAGTGCGCCGAAGGGCGGTTGCGATCTCTCGTCCTACCCACGACGTTCGGGCGACCGTAGAGGACTGATCGGACGCCTGCAGGCACGCCTCGTGCGAATGATCACAAACGCCAGGCTAGGGAGCTGCCCCCGCCCGA
Source organism: uncultured Actinomycetes bacterium (assembly GCA_963702805.1). Lineage (GTDB taxonomy): Bacteria > Actinomycetota > Thermoleophilia > Solirubrobacterales > 70-9 > AC-56. The sequence goes on from CAVPEC010000008.1 coordinate 44,641, forward strand.
CGCCTGAGAGCCGCCGCCCCCGGACGCCTGAGAGCCGACGCCGGACGCCTGAGAGCCGACGCCGGACGAGCTACCCGCGCCGGAGACCTCGCTGCGCAGCTCCTTGATGTCGTCCTGGACCACCTTGAGCTCACGCCTGGTCGTGGCCTGACCGGTGGACATCCTGTTCACCTCGGCCTCGAGCGCCGTGAGGCGCTGGTCCAGCGCCTGGACTCTCTTCTGTGCCGCCTGAGAGGCAGACTGCTGGACGGCTGTGATCTGGTCACGCAGCGATTGGACGTCGTCGTTGGTGGCGGCATCCTGCTTCAGCGAGAGCGTCAGGACGAGGCTGACCGCGGCGGCCGCGAGGGCCAGCACGGCGATCGCGGCGCCCACGTAGGTGCGCACCCCGAGCTTGCGATCGACCTGTGCGACCCAGGCGCGAAGCCCGTCGATGCGCTCGTGGGGATCGGCGCGCGCCTGGGGGGCGGCCGTGACCTTGGGAGTTGCCGACGCCTGGGGAGTCGCGGACGCCTGGGCGGTCGGAGGCGGCTTCTCGGCGCCCGCGGCCGTGGCCGTGGGCGCGGTTGGCGGCGACCCCGCGGCGGAGTCCTCGGCCCGGCGTCGCGCGAGCGGAAGGCGTGGACGGCGCACGGCGATCTAGGTGCCGGGCCGGGTCTCGGCGACCTCGCCGTCGGCGGGGTCGAGCGGCAGGCCGTGCGCGACCCAGGCGCGCAGCCCGCCGGCCAGGTTGTAGGCGTCCCAGCCCGCCTGCCTGAAGGCCGCGGCGGCCAGCGCCGAGCGGCTCCCGGACCGGCAGTAGAAGATCACCGTCGCGTCCCTCGAGATCGACTCTGCCGCGCCGGTCAGCTCGTTGACCTCGATGTGACGGGCGCCCTCGATCCTGCCGGCCTCCCACTCGTACGGGCTGCGCACGTCGATCAGCTCCGCCTCGCCGGCCTCGATCAGCCCGGCGGCGCGCTCCGGCGGGACTTCGGGCTCTGTGGCTGTCTCCTCGGCCACGCCTTCAGCTTAATCTTTGGGGCCCGACTTCGACCGAAGGAGCCTTGCCAAATGCCAGAAGCCGTGATCGTCGACGCCGTCCGCACCCCGATCGGCCGTGCCTTCAAGGGATCGCTGGCCCAGCAGCGTCCCGACGAGATGGGCGCCTTCATCGTCGACCAGCTGCTGGAGCGGAACCCGGAGGTGGACCCGGCCTCGGTCGAGGACCTGTTCTGCGGTTGCGGCATGCCGCAGGGCCTGCAGGCGTTCAACATCGGCCGGATCATCTCCTTGCTCTCCGAGAAGCTGCCCCAGACGGTCAACGGCGTCACGATCTCGCGCTATTGCTCCTCCAGCCTCGATGCCATCCGTCACGCGGGCAACGCGATCAAGGCCGGCGAGGGCGACGTGTACATCGGCGCCGGGGTCGAATGGGTGAGCCGCTACAACGAGCGCACCGAGCCCGCCGGCGCCGAGGATCGGAATCCGAACCTGATCGGCGAGAACGGCCAGCCCAACGCTTACATCGACATGGGGATCACCGCGGTCAACGTGGCCAAGCGATACGAGGTCAGCCGCGCCGACATGGACAAGTACGCGCAGCGCTCGCAGGAGCTCGCGGTGGCCTCCCAGGAGTCGGGCTTCTTCGACCGCGAGATCGTCACCGGTGACCCTCGAGGACGGCACGGAGGTCGCCAAGGACGACGGCCCGCGCGCCAAGCTCGACGCTCGAGAAGCTGGCCGAGCTGCCCGAGGCGTTCGAGGGCGGCGGTGGCGTGACCGCCGGCAACTCGTGTCCCCTCAACGACGGCGCCGCCGCAGTGCTCCTGATGTCCGACACGAAGGCCAAGGAGCTCGGCCTGGCCCCGCGGGCCCGGATCGTCACCGCGGCCACCTACGGCAACGAGCCCGAGTACATGGGCGTTGCCCCGATCGGCGCGATCAAGAAGGTGCTCGACCGCGCCGGGATGACGATCGACGACGTCGACGTGGTCGAGCTCAACGAGGCCTTCGCGGCCCAGGTGATCCCGATCATGGACCAGTGCGACATCCCGCTGGAGAAGCTCAACACGCACGGCGGGGCGATCGCCCTCGGCCATCCGTTCGGGATGACCGGAGCGCGGATCATGACCACGCTGCTGAACGCGATGGAGACCGACGACCATCAGGTCGGCCTGGAGACGATGTGCGTCGCCGGCGGCCAGGGCAAGGCGATGATCGTCGAGCGGATCTAGGCCGCCCTGGTTCCGCGACGTCGTCGCTAGCCGGAGCGGCGCTCCGCGGCGGCCACGGCGCGCTCGTACGCGAGCCGGAAGAGCGCGATCACGGCGTCGACGTCGTCGGCGTCGATCGCAACGGTCACCCAGCCGGACTCCGGCAGCACGTGGTGGGGCCGCGCGCGGCCGGTGGCGATCAGCTCATCGCGCACCCGGCGCGGAAATGCGAGGTCGGCCATCCGGTCGCCGTGCAGGTGGCCGAGCTCGCGACGGCCAAGGCGGAACTCCACACCGCCGAAGCGGTGCGCGCCCGAGCTCACGCCCGGCCAGCTCTCGACCTCGGCGGCGATCCGCTCGCCGGGGCGGGTGGCGATCATCCCGCCGCCTCCGCCTTGCGCAGGCCGCGGCGCGCGAATACGGCGAGGAGCGCGGCGCCGCCCGCGGCGGCGGCGAACGCGAGGATGACGTGGAAGGGGTCGCCCGCCATGAGGCCGCGGCCGGACTCGACAACGGCGGTCATGGGGTTGAACTTCGAAGCCGTCTCGATCCAACCCTGCAAGAGGTCGCGCGGCACGTAGACCGGCGCCGTCATCAGGATCAGGAAGACGGGGAGCTGCATCGCCGGCGCGGCCTGCAGGGTGCGCATTCGGGTCATCATCCCCGCCGCGAAGAGGAAGAAGGCGACGTTGACGACCAGGGCGAGGCCGATCAGCCCGGACAGCTCGATCCCGTCGCCGGCGACGTGCATCCCGGTCGCGAGGGCGATCCCGAAGACCATCGCCCACACGAACGCCGCCCGGATCACGGCAGCGACCCCGAAGCCGGCGATCACCGCGGAGCGGTCATGGGCGCGACAGGAAGAGCCGTCGCGTGAAGCCCGAGTCGAAGTCCGCGCCGATCGAGAAGCCGATGAACACTCCGCCGAAGGCGGCCGACTGGAGCAAGACGAACACGAACTGGAACGCGTTGTAGTCGTAGTAGTCGAAGCCGGGCAGGTTGCCGAGCGTCGACAGCCCGCCCGCGAACGCCATGTAGAAGAACAGCGGGAAGATGAGCGCCGGCAGCAGGAGCACCGGATGTCGCACCGCCGAGTGGAGGTTGCGCCACGCCACGGTGCGCACGACCGCGAGATAGCGCGCCCGCCGGCTCACGTGCGCACCAGCCTCTCGCGCAGCGCGAGCGTCGCCCCCGTGAGCCCAGCGACGAAGATCGCGATCGCGACGCCGAAGCCGAGCGCCAGGGCCTCGCGCGTCCCAGCCGGTGATGATCAGGCTGCGAAGGCCCTCGATCAGGTAGCTGACGGGGTTGATCGTCGCCACCGTCCGGAACCAGTCCTGGGCGATCAGGTCGCGCGGCAACACCGCCGAGCTCAGGAAGAGCAGGATGAACATCAGCGGGAAGAGGCCCTGGACCCCTTCGCCGGAGCCGGTGCGCAAGCCGACGAACAGCCCGATCGTGCCGAACGCGGCGCAGATCGAAAGCGAGAGCACGAAGAGCACCAGCACCCCCAGGACGCCGGATTGGATCTCGACCCCGGCTGCGAGGCCGGCGGCGAGGAAGGCGATCGCCTGGATCGTGCCGATCAGCAGCACGCCGGTGAGCTGGCCCGCGAGCAGGGAGGGCCCCCGCATCGGGGTGAGCGACAGGCGGTTGAAGAACCCGCTGCTGATGTCCTCGGCGATGTTGGTGCCCGCCGTGTTCGTGGCGAACAGCGAGCCCTGCATGAACGGGAAGGCGAGCGCGAACGCCAGGTAGGTGTCAGCCGGGAAGCCCGGGACGTTGGTCGCGGCGTCGAGCCCGGAAGCGTTGATCGCGAGCAGGAAGAGCGGGAAGACGAGGGGCGGCACGATGATGATCGGCTGGCGCGCGGTCCGAACCACGGATCGCCACGCGAGGTACAGCGCCTGCGTGCGAAAGGCGGCTGTCGAACCCGCGCTCGACAAGCCGCTCACCTACGCCGCCACCGGCTGGCGGGCGTGCTCGCCGGTGTCCTGCTCCTCGGTGGCCCCGTCGCCGGCCCCCTCCAGCGAGCGCCCCGTCTGCTTGAGGAAGACGTCGTTGAGCGTCGGGGCGTGAAGCTCGAGGTTCGCGAGTCGCACTCCCTCGGAGTCGAGCGCCCGGACGATGTCGGCGAGCTCCTCGACGCCGTCCCGCAGGCGAACGGCGACTCCGTCGGTGCCGGGCACCGACTCCCCAAACCGCTCCAGGACGCCGCCGGCGAGGTCTCGGTCGCCGGGGTCGGCCGGCGTTGCCTCCACGGTCGGGCGGCCAATCTCGGCCTTCAGCGCAGCCGGCGTCCCCTCGGTGACCAGGCGGCCGTGGTCGATGATCCCGACCCGGTCGGCGAGCGTGTCCGCCTCCTCCAGGTACTGGGTCGTGAGGAAGACCGTCACGCCTTGATCGCGGGCCAGGCGGGCGACCTCGTCCCACAGGGCGGCGCGGCTCTGGATGTCGAGCCCGGTGGTCGGCTCGTCGAGGAACAGGACGCGGGGGCCGTGGACCAGCGCCAGCGCGAGGTCCAGCCGGCGCTTCATGCCGCCCGAGTAGCCGCCGACGCGCCGGTCGGCTGCCTCGGCGAGCCCGACCCGCTCGAGCAGCGCGTCCCCGTGCTGCTTGATCTCGGCGGCAGAGAGGCCATGGAGCCCGCCCTGGAGGCGCATGTGCTCGCGCCCCGTCAACAGCAGGTCGAGCGCAGCGTCCTGGAGCGCGACGCCGATCGACGTCGCGGACCGCCGGGCCCTCGCGGACGATGTCGTGGCCGGCGACCGTCGCGGTGCCGGCGGTGGGGGGCAGCAGCGTGGTGAGCATGTGGACCGTGGTCGACTTCCCGGCCCCGTTGGGGCCCAGGAACCCGTAGATCTCACCGGGTGCGACCTCGAGGTCGATGCCATCGACGGCGCGCGGCCCGTTCTTGAACTCGCGGACCAGGCCCTTTACCTGGATCCCGTTGGTCGACTCCATCCTGCCTCCTCTCGGTGCGTCGACGTATCCGTTGAGCTTACCAATAGGGCATTGAATGGTTGAACATATCAAATATCCAGTCGATGGAGTATTATCGCCTCCGTGACGACCGCAACGACGAGGAGCGCGGGACCGAAAGGGGGCCAGGATCTCTCCAGCGAGACCTGGTTGCTCCTCGAGGAGATCGTCGTCTCGCAGCGGCCCCGGTTCATGGCGGTGATCCGCGAGTACGACCTCGCGCCGCCGCACTGGATCGCGCTGCGGGCCCTCGGCGAGCCGAAGCCGATGGGAGAGCTCGCCAAGCAGCTCGCCTGCGACAGCTCGAACGTGACCTGGATCACCGACCGGCTCGAGGAGCGCGGGCTGGTGGAGCGCCAGTCCGCCGAGCACGACCGCCGCGTCAAGCTCCTGGTGCTGACGCAGAAGGGCCGGCGGCTGCGTGAGGAGCTCCAGGCCCGGCTCGCCGTGCCCCCGCCCCAGATCGCCGGCCTGTCGCGCGAGGACCAGCGCACGCTGCGCGACATCCTGCGCCGGGCCGCCGAGAGCGTCGAGTCGGACCGCTGAGAAGACCGAGCTCCCGCGGGGCGCCCCCGGACCGGCCCTCGGTCCGCGTCTAGTCGTCGAACAGCGCGTAGCCGTACTCGCCGCGCTTGTAGGCGAGCTTGGCGATCGCCGACATCCGCTCGTCGTCGTTGTGCTCGAGTTGGTCGAAGCGGGAGCGGACGCGCTCGGCGGCCCGGGTGCAGAAGGTCTCCGCGATGTAGCGCTCCTGGCCCGACGGCTCGACTCCCTGGTCGTCGAAGATCGAGGTGACCCTGGAGAGCACGGCGATCTGGGCGTAGACGTCGGCCAGGGAGTCGGCGAGGCGCTTTTGGGCGAACTGGCGCTCGGCGATCTCGCTCTTGTGCTTTCTGAGCAGGGACTCGGAGACGTCGCGAAGCTGCTTGACCTGCTCGGAGGCCGCATCCGCGTGCTTGGAGAGCTCGGAGTGCGCCCTCGTGATCCGGTGCGGGCGCACCTCGCGCTGGATCCGGCCGCCGAAGTAGTCGATCAGGACGCCGATCGAGCCGATCGGATCCGACAGGCCGATCTCGCCCAGCCCCGAGAGCTTCTCGCCGAGCGGCTTCAGCCCCGAGAGCGCCGTGAAGGCCCGCAGCACGTCGTTGGCGCCCTCGAAGATCGGGAAAGATGCGGATGTCGCGGAGCACCTTCTCGTAGGGCTCGGTGCGCAGGTAGCCGGCGCCGCCCTTGAGCTGCAGCGTCCGGTTGGCCGCGTACCACAGGAACTCGGTCCCGGAGACCTTGCAGATCGCCGACTCGAGCGAGTAATCGGGGATGCCGGCGTCGACCAGGGCGCAGGTCAGGTAGCACATCGACTCCAGCCCGAACAGGTAGGTGACCATCCAGCCGATCTTGTCCTGGACCAGCTCGAAGTCGGCCAGCGGATGGCCGAACTGGCGGCGCTCGGTGACGTGCTCGATCGCCTGGTCGAGCAGCCACTTCGCGGCGCCGACGGAGCCCGAGCCCAGGCCGATCCGCCCGTTGTTGAGGATCTCCATCGCGATGCGGAAGCCCTCGCCGGGCTCGCCGAGGACGTTCTCCGGCGGTACCCGCACGTCCTTGAAGTAGAGGCGGCGAAGGTCGTTCCCGCGCAGCCCCATGGTGTCGAAGCGCTCGCCGACCTCGAAGCCCTTCATCCGCTTCTCGACGATCAGCGCGATGTGGCGATCCTTGCCGTCCACCTCGCAGCGGGCGAAGGTCGTGAACACCGAGCCCTTGCCCCCGTTGCCGATGTAGCGCTTCTCGCCGTTCAGAAGCCAGGAGCCGTCGGCTTGCTGGACCGCCCGGCTTTCGATGTGGTAGGCGTCCGAGCCCGCGTTGGGCTCGGTCAGCGCGAAGCCGGCGAGCTTGCGACCGGCGGCGAGGTCCGGGAGGAAGCGCTCCTTCTGCTCCTCGGTCCCGAACATGTGGATGCCCTTGAATCCGATCGACTGGTGCACCCCGAGGACGATCGAAAGCGTGGCGTCGATCCGGGCCAAGGTCTCGAATACGCGCGCGTAGCCGGTCTGGGAGAGGCCCTGGCCGCCGTAGCGCTCGGGCACGTAGAGGCCGCACAGGCCGCGTTCGCCGAGCTCGCGGATCACGTCGTCGCCGATCCACCCGTCCTCCTCGATCTTGCGCGGATCCAGCCGGGAGCCGAGGTCGTGGGCGGCCGCGATCAGGGCGCGGACCTTGTCCTGCTCGCCGGGGTCGGGCTGCGGCCATGGAAAGACGAGGTCCTCGTGGATCTCGCCCAGGAACAGGGACTTCGCGAACGAGGAGCAGGGGTGCTCAGTGGGTGCTCCGTCGACGCGTTCCTCCGTCACGGCCTCCATCAGCCCCGAGCCTACTCGGGCCGACTCGACAGCCGAGTGGTTGGCGACAATCCAATCCGATGCCCGCGCGCATCCAGACGCCTCCCGACCGCCGTCGGAGGCCTGCCCGCAGGGGGTGGCGGGTGGCGCTCGCGGTCCTCGCGGCCGCGGCCGCGGCGGTTGCCGTTCTGCTGGCCATCGGATCCGGCGACGGGGGCGACGGAAAGCCGATCTCGCGCGGCGACGTCGGGCGTGCCCAGCGACGCCCGGAGCCGGTGCGGTTCACGATCGAGGCCAGCGGCGATCTCCTGATCCACACGGCCGTCTGGGAGCGAGCGCTGGCGCTCGGCGGTGGCGATTACGACTTCGCCCCCCTGTTCAAGGAGATCAAGCCCTACGTCGCGGGCGCCGACCTGGCGCTTTGCCATGTCGAGACGCCCATGACTCCGGCGCCGCCGACGAGCTACCCGATCTTCAACACCCCTCCGGCGCTGGCGCAGGGAGTCAAGGCGACCGGATGGGACGCGTGCGACACGGCCTCAAACCACTCTCTCGACCAGGCCCAGGCCGGAATCGACGCCACCGGCGAGGCACTGGACCACGCCGGGATCGAGCACACGGGCTCCTTCCCGTCGGCGTCCGCGCAGCGAAGGCCGGTGATCGTCCGCGTCCACGGGGTGAAGATCGCCTTCCTCGCCTACACCACGGACACGAACGGGATCCCGACGCCCAATCCATGGTCCGTGAACATCGCCAGCCCGGCGCACGTCCTCGCCGACGCGCGCCGCGCGCACCAGAAGGGCGCCGACGCCGTGATCGTCAACCTCCACTGGGGTGGGGAGATCGTGCCCGAGTACCAGTCCCAGCCCAGCCCCGGACAGCTCGACCTGGCCAAGAAGCTCATCGCCTCGCCCCTGATCACCGCGATCGTCGGCCAGGGCCCGCACGCCGTGCAGCCGATCGAGCGGATCGACGACAAGTTCGTCGTCTTCAGCGAGGGCAACCTGATCTCCAACCAGAGCCCGGAGGCTGGGCTGCCGGCGTCGAGCCAGGACGGCCTGATCGCCCTGCTTCACTGCGTCGCCAGGGGTGGCCACGTCCGCGTGCGCGACGCCGGCTACGTGCCCGTGTTCGTCAACCATCCCGACTTCGAGGTGCTTCCGATCGGGGATGCGCTCAAGAGGGGCCAGGGGGATCCGGCGCTCTTGCGAGGGTCGTACGAGCGGACGGTGAGCGTGATCGGCCACGGCAAGCACATCGTGCCGGTGCCGCCGAGGCTGCCGTCGCCGTAGGCGCCGGAGCGTCGAGTTGATCGGCGGATAAACTGCCGCCGGTCGTGGACTGGCGGCTCGAACTCGTGCAGATTCCCGTCTCGGACGTGGACCGCGCAAAGGCCTTCTACACCGAGAAGGCAGGCTTCAATGCGGACCATGACCACAGAGTCAGCGATGCGATTCGCTTTGTTCAGCTGACGCCTCCCGGTTCGGCTTGCTCGATCGCCATCGGGACGGGGCTCGGGGACATGCAGCCTGGCTCCGTCCAGGGCGTGCAGCTGGTTGTGGCCGACATAGACGCCGCGCGTGCGGAGCTCGTGGAGGGCGGTGTCGACGTCAGTGAGGTCCAGGACTTCGACTGGGGCTCGTTCGTCTTCTTCAGCGATCCGGACGGCAACGGCTGGTCCGTGCAACAGCTGCCGGCTCGCGACTAGAGGAACTCCTCCGCCTGGTCGGCGATCAGGCGAGCCAGCGCGAGCGATGAGGTGGCAGCGGAGCCGCAGCACTACGATCGCTCGATGGCCCTGCCGCTGAAGCCGCCCATCCAGCCCCAGCTCGCGCTCTCCCGGAAGACGATCCCGGAGGGTGAGGATTGGATCTACGAGCCGAAGTTCGACGGCTTTCGCGTCATCGCATTCGTCGACGGCGAGGACGTCTACCTGCAGTCAAGGGGGGCCAAGCCGCTGCGTCGGTACTTCCCCGAGCTCGACTTCCCGCCCGCCCGCTACGTGCTCGATGGTGAGCTCCTGATCCTCGGAGCCGACGGGCACGAGCAGTTCGACGCGCTCCAGAATCGGTTGCACCCGGCGGAATCGCGGGTGAGGATGCTCGCCGAGCGAGACGCCGGCTCTCCTTCGCGCCTTCGACCTCCTGGCCGAGGGAAGCGAAAAGCTCCTCAACCGTCCCTTCATCGACCGGCGCAAGCGACTCGAGGCGCTGCTCGCCGGCCTCGGAGGGCGCAAGAAGACCGCCGCCGGCTCGATCGAGCTGACGCCCATGGAGCGGAGCCTCGCAAAGGCAGCGCCATGGCTCGAAGCGGGCGAGGGCGTGATCGCCAAGGAGCTCGATGCTCCCTACCGGCCCGGCGAGCGCAAGGGGATGGTGAAGGTGAAGCGCGTGCGCACCGCGGACTGCGTGGTCGTCGGGTGGCGGCCGGGGAAGGAGGAGGGGACGGTCGGCTCGTTGATTCTGGGCCTGTACGAGGACGGCGAGCTGCGCGTCGTCGGGCATACCTCGGGCTTCCGGGCGAAGGAGAAGCGTGAGCTGGTCGCCAGGCTGGCCCCGTACGAGACCGGCGAACGGGGCTCCGGCGATCCGAGCCGCTGGGCGGCCGGGCGCGACCTCGAATGGATCGAGCTGCGCCCGGAGCTGGTCGTCGAGGTCTCGTTCGACCACGTCAGCGACGGCCGCATCCGCCACGGCACCAAGGTCCTGCGCTGGCGCGATGACAAGGACCCCAGCGACTGCACCTTCGACCAGCTCGACGCGTAGCCGATCGTCCGGCATTCGACCGAGAGGAGCCGCATGGAGACGCTCAGCACGATGACCTACGAGCGCGACGGGCGGGTGGCGCGGATCACCCTCGACCGGCCCGAGCGCGGCAACGGGATCACGCTCGAGATGCCGCGCGAGCTGGCCGCCTGCGTCGAGCGGGCGAACCTCGACCCGGAGGTCCACGTGCTGGCCCTGGCCGGCAACGGCTCGGGATTCTGCGGCGGCTACGACCTGGTCGAGTTCGCCGAGGGTGCGAAGGATCGGCGCAGGGGAGCGGACCCGGCCGCGCCCGCAGGCGCAGCCGAGGACGCGGCCGGCCTTGATGCCTCCGCCTTCGATCCCGCCGTCCAGGCGGCCAACCACGACCCGGACGGGGTCTGGGACCCGGTGATCGACTTCCAGATGATGTCGCGGAACGTCCGCGGCTTCATGAGCCTGTTCCACTCCGAGAAGCCGGTGCTGTGCAAGGTGCACGGCTTCTGCGTCGCCGGGGGCACGGACATGGCGCTCTGCTCGGACCTGCTGGTGATCGAGGACGAGGCGAAGATCGGCTACCCGCCGGCTCGGGTTTGGGGCGTGCCCACGACCGCGCTGTGGGCGCACCGGATCGGCATCGAGAGGGCGAAGCGGCTGCTGTTCACCGGGGACTGCCTCTCGGGTGCGGAGGCGGTGGAGTGGGGGCTCGCCACCGAGGCGGCGCCCGCAGAGCGTCTGGACGAGCGCTTCGAGGCGCTGCTCGGCCGGGTGGCGCGGGTGCCCGTGAACCAGCTCGTCATGCACAAGCTGCTCGTCAACCAGTCGGTCTACGCCCAGGGCCTGCACGCGACCCAGCTCCTCGGCACCTTCTTCGACGGCATCGCCCGCCACACGGCGGAGGGCTATGCGTTCCAGCGCCGGGCCGCGGAGGCGGGCTGGGGCGAGGCCGTCCGCGAGCGGGACGAGCCCTTCGGCGACGCCGGCCGCTCGACGTTCAAGGGCTAGCGCGGGCGGGTCGCTCGCGCCGCCCCGATACCCTGCGCCGCCGTGCCCGAGCCGAATCCCGAGATCACGCCCGAGGCGCTGCGCGCGCGGGTCGCGGGCAGCCTCCCGGCCAACCTCGGAGTCGAGCCGCTCGAGGTGACCGACGAGCGCACGAGCGGGCGGATCGTCGTCGACGAGCGTCACCTGCATCCCGGCGGGCTCGTCCACGGCGGCGCCTGGGTCGCGCTGGCCGACAGCGTCGCCGCCTGGCAGACCTACCGCCATCTGCCGCGAGGCCACGACTTCACCACGGTGGAGATGAAGCTCAACGTGTTCGCCGCGGGCAAGCCCGGCGACGAGCTGATCGCCACCGCCCAGCACCTTCACGCCGGGCGCTCGACCCACGTTGTCGAGGTCCGGGTCCACTGCGACGAGCGGCTGGTGGCGAACCTTCTCGTCACCCAGCTGGTGCTTGCCCCGCGCGGCTAGGGGTAGCGCGCGCCGCCGGGTCTAGGGCACCTGGTGGACCTCGAACAGGTTGGTGCCCAGCTCCTGCTCGGGAAGCCCTGCGGTGATCCCGATCAGGTCGCCGCTGCGGGCGACGCCTTGCTCCTTGGCCAGTCGCGCGCAGTCGTCGAGCAGGGTCCGAAGGCTCGTCCAGTCCTCGGCGAGGACGCAGCTGACGCCGAACAGGAGCTGCAGCCGGCGCACCGTCTCGATGCGTGGCGAGACGGCCAGCACCGGCACCCTCGGCCGGTGCGCCGAGACGAGCCGCGCCGTGCGACCGCTGCGCGTCGGGACGACCACTGCCGCGAGCCCGAGCGTGTAGGTCGAGCCGACGGCCGCCCGGGCGACGGAGCCAGCCACGTCCGACGGTTCTGAGGCAACGCGGTTGAACAGCCAGTCGCCGTAGGGGAGGTCGGGCTCGGCCTCGTGGGCGATCCGGTCCATGAAGTGCACGGCCTCGACCGGATGGTCGCCGACCGCGGTCTCCTCCGACAGCATCACCGCGTCCGTTCCCTGGAAGATCGCGGCGGCGACGTCTGAGACCTCCGCTCGCGTGGGTCGCGGCGACGCCACCATCGAGGCGAGCATCTGGGTCGCGGTGATCGAGGGCCGGGAGTGGCGCCCGGCCAGCGCGAGGAGCTGCCTCTGGACGGTCGGCACCCGCTCGATCGGGATCTCGATGCCGAGGTCGCCTCGGGCGACCATGATCCCGCTCAGCGCCGCCCGGATGATCGCCTCGGCGTTCTCGGCCGCCTGCGGCTTCTCGATCTTCGCGATCAGCGGGATGTCGGCGCCGCCCGCCCGCACGCGGCGCTCGACGGGCTCCAGGTCCTCCGCGCGGCGGACGAAGGAGACCGCCAGCAGGTCGATGCCCTGCTCGACCGCGAAGTCGACCCAGTCCAGGTCGGTGTGGCTGGCAGAGGGCAGCGGGACCTCGGTCCCGGGCATGTTCAGTCCCTGGTGGGAGGCGACCGCGCCCCCGACCTCGACAGCGCAGCGAATCCCGCCGGGTATCGCCCCGAGCACACGCAACCGCACGCGGCCGTCGGCGAGGTAGACCTCGTCGCCTTCGGAGACCGCGTCCGGCAGCCCCTCCCAGGAGACCGGCAGGTGATCGGCGCCGCCGATCTCCTCGCCGGTGGTCAGGGTCAGCTCGGACCCCGGTCGAAGCTCCACCACGCCTCCCTCCACCTCGTCGATCCGCAGCTTGGGCCCGGGCAGGTCGCCGAGCAGGCCGACCTCGCGGCCGGCGACCTGTGACGCCTCGCGCGCCATCGCGACGTTGGCGGCGTGCTCGTCGCGCCCGCCATGGGAGAAGTTGAGCCGGAAGACGTCCGCTCCGGCCCGGATCAGCTCCGCCATCGTCTCGACCGAGCGAGTGGCGGGGCCGATCGTGGCCACGATCTTCGTGCGACGGTAGCCGGAGGCGGCGGATTCGGAGCGCGCCTGGGTGGGCTCGGCCGCCATCGCGATCAGACCTTCGGCCCGGTCTGGGGGACCGCCGCGTGCGTGGGGGCCGGATCATCCGGCGGGGCCGGCGCCACCTCGGGCGCCGGCCCGTCGGCCGGCGGCGTCTCGGCCGGGGCCTCGAGCGCCTGGATGTACGGGAGCTCGCCAGGCGATCGCTGCCACCAGCAGCCCGACCGCCACCGAGAGCAGGCTCAGGAACCACTGCCCGGCCGAGAGCAGCTCGAGGTCGAAGAACTCGCGCACCGGCCCGGCGGCGAGGACGAGCGCGTACAGGGCACCGAGGCCGGCGACCAGCGCCAGCATGTAGCTCTGAATCGTGATGTGCTCGCGGCCCGGGCCGCGCTCGAGCAGGAGGATGAAGCAGAGCCCGAGGACGATCAGCGTGGTGGTGGCGGCCGTGCGGCCCTCGGCCAGCGAGCCGGCGAAGATCTTGTCGACCATGAAGAAGGAGAGCAGCGAGCCGACGGCGATCCCGAGTCCCGCGGGCACCGCGAAGGCGGCCAGCGCGCGTAGCAGCCGGCCGCGGTACAGCGGGCCCTCGCTCGGCGCCAGGGCGAGGACGAAGGACGGAATCCCGATCGTCAGCGTGGCGGCCACCGTCAGCTGGCGGGGAAGGAAGGGAAAGGCGCCGCCGAAGATCGCCGTGAACAGGATCAGGATCCCCGCGTAGACGGTCTTGGTCGCGTAGAGGCGCCCGAGGCGGTGGATGTTGCGGGCGATTCGCCTGCCCTCCGCGACGGCACGCGGCAGCATCGAGAACTGGTCACGGATCAGGACGATGTCGGCGATCCCCTTGGTGATCTGGCTTCCGGAGCCCATTCCCACCGCGAGCCTCGCCTGCTTCAGCGCCGGGACGTCGTTGACGCCGTCGCCGATCATCGCCGTGAAGCGCCCGCGATCGGCGAGCGCGCCGACCAGCGCCTTCTTCTGCTTCGGCGTGATCCGGCAGAAGATCGTGTTTTGCTCGGCGGCGAGCCCGATCCCGGCCCTGTCGTCTGGCAGATCCGGCCCGTCGATCACGCCGGCGTCGCCGGGCACGCCCACGGCGCGGGCCACAGCGGTCACGGTCTGGCGGGCGTCGCCGGAGATCAGCTTCAGGTCGACGCGCTGTCGCCGCATGAACTCGATCGTCTCGACAGCGTCGGGGCGAAGCTGCTCCTCCAGCACGACCAGGGCGCGCGCGCTCGAGCCGGGGCGGAGGCTGGCTCCCGGGATCGGCGGGGAGCGCCGCCGACGACTCTCCGAAGGCGACGACGCGCCGCCCGGCGGCGGTGTGCTCCTCCAGGGTGCGCTGAAGCACGGGCGACAGCTCGAGCGCCCCGGCCTGGGCGAGCACGTCGGGCGCCCCCAGAACGTAGCTGCGGGTCGATCCCCGGCCGTTCAGGGTGACACCGCTCCACTTCCACTCCGAGGAGAACGGCACCTCGGCGACCACGCGCTCGGGCTTGCCGGGGTAGCGCTCGGCAATCGTCTGCAGGGTCCGGTTCCGCTCCCCGGTGGAGTGCGCGAAGCGGCCCAGCGCCTCGTGCGCGACCGCCGGCTGCGTCTTGTCGGCCACCTCGACCGAGACCAGGTCGAGGGTGCCGTCGGTGAGCGTTCCCGTCTTGTCTATGCAGATCGTGTCCACGGCGGCCAGCGCCTCGGTGGCAGCGATCTGCTGGACGAGGGTGTTCATCCGCGCCAGGCGGACGGCCGCGACGGCAAGGGTGACGCTCATCAGCAGCACCAGGCCCTCGGGGATCAGCGTCACGAGGCCGGCGGTCGCGGTCTGAGCCGCCTCGTGGAGCGGCACGTTGCGGACCGAGAACGCGACCAGCAGCGAGCACCGCGAGCGGCACCATCACGATCGTGGTCGCGCTCAGCACGCGGTTGACCTCGACCTGAAGCGGCGAGGGTGGATGGCGGAACGCCCTGGCTTCGCCCGCGACCTGCTCCGCGTAGCTGTCGCTCGCGAACGGCATCCACCTCGTAGTAGCCCGAGCCCGCGAGGCAGAAGGCGCCCGAGAGCAACCGATCGCCATCGCGCTTGCTGACTCCCTCGGACTCACCGGTGAGGATCGACTCGTCCAGCGTCAGGCCACGCGAGGAGACGACCACGCCGTCGGCGACGAGCTGGTCGCCGGGCTCGACCCGGATCAAGTCGCCGGGGACGACCTCCTCGGCGCGCAGCTCGATCGGCTCGCCGTCGCGCACGGCCTTCGCCCTCGGCGCGACCAGGAGCGCGAGCTGGTCGAGCGTCTCCTTGGCCTTCAGCTCCTGGCGGATCCCGATCGCCGAGTTGATCACCGCGATGAACCCGAACAGGGCATCGGCGAACAGTCCCAGCGCCAGCATCAGGACGAAGAAGGCGCCCAGGATGGCGTTGAAGAGGGTGAAGACGTTGCCGGCGACGATGCTCGCGACGGAGCGGCTGCTGGGCGGCTCCGGCACCCCCAGGTCGTGCAGCCGCCTGCGCCGCCTCGGCGCTGGTCAACCCCGGCGGGTGCGCCTGCTCGCTCATTCGTGACCATCTATACCGGAGCCGGCTCGCTAGGATCGCCGCGAGGCAGTGTCGGCGGAGGTCCCAGACACTCGCGACGGGCCCGTGGAGGCCCCCTCGGTCGCCTTCCGGCGGGTGACGAAGCGCTACCCGGGCGCCGAGCAGCCGGCCCTGCGGGAGCTCGATCTCGAGGTGTCGGGCGGCGACATCTGCGTCTTCGTCGGTCCATCGGGATGCGGCAAGACGACCGCGATGCGGATGGTCAACCGCATGGTCGAGATCACCGAGGGCGACATCCTTGTCGGGGACACCTCCGTGCGGGAGCGCTCGCCCTCCCAGCTGAGGCGCGAGATCGGCTACGTGATCCAGCAGATCGGGCTGTTCCCCCACCGCACGATCGCCGACAACATCGCCACCGTTCCGCGCCTGAGCGGTTGGGATCGAGCCCGTGTCGACGCTCGGGTCGACGAGCTGATGGGCCTGGCGCGGATCGACCCGGCGCTTCGCGACCGCTACCCGGCGCAGCTCTCGGGCGGCCAGCAGCAGCGCGTCGGGGTGGCGCGCGCGCTCGCCGCCAACCCCGGTGTGATGCTGATGGACGAGCCGTTCGGGGCCGTCGACCCGATCAACCGCGAGCAGCTCCAGAACGAGTTCCTGCGCCTCCAGGCCGAGGTGCGCAAGACGATCCTGTTCGTCACCCACGACATCGACGAGGCGATCAAGATGGGCGACCGGATCGCGATCCTGCGCCAGGGTGGGGTCCTGGCCCAGTACGCCACGCCGGCGGAGCTCCTGATGGCACCAGCGGACGACTTCGTCGAGGACTTCGTGGGCGCCGACCGCGCCTTGAAGCGGCTGGCGCTGATGCGGGTCGCGCGACATCGACCTCTGGGAGGCTCCGCTCGCCCACGTCGGCCAGGCGACCTCCGAGGTGCGGGCGAAGCTCGACGGAGCGGAGGTCCCCCACGCGCTGGTCATCGACTCCGAGCGCCGCCCGCTCGGCTGGCTGTCCGACGACGACCTGCTCCGCGAGACCGTCCCGGCGCGCCCCGATACGAGCCCCGACCCCATGGTCGAGCTCGACGACGTGATGCGCGACGCCCTCTCCGACCTGCTCCAGGCCGAGACCCGCTACGCGCCCGTGGTGGACGCCGAGGGGCGGATTGCCGGCGTCCTCTCGGTCGAGATCGTCTCGGAGTTCCTCACCTCGCGATGAGGCGCTGACGGAGGAGCACTCGGCGGCCGAGCGGGCGGTCACCGGATGAACGAGGTCGCCCTTCATGTCCCGGCGGTGGCAGACGCGGCCGGCAAGTGCGCCCCCGGGCTGCCGTCGAGCTTCTGCCATCACCACTCCCTGTCGGGGTGCGTGCGGCGGCAACGGCTTCTTCTGCTTCGGCTGGGCCGCCGACAACTTCGACCGCTACGTGAACCCGTTCTTCCGCCACCTGGAGATCGTCGCGATCTCGGTCGTCGCCGGGTTCGTGATCGCGATGGCGCTCGCGATTGCGTCGCATCGATACCGCGCGCTTGCTCCTCCGATCCTCGGCATCACGGGCGTGCTCTACACGGTGCCGAGCATTGCGTTCTTTTTCCTGCTTCTCCCCGTGACCGGGCTCGGGCTCGCGACGGCCATCATCCCGCTCTCCGCCTACACCCTCCAGATCATCTACCGGAACACCCTCGCTGGCCTTGCCAACGTGCCCCGCCGACGCGAAGGATGCGGGGCGAGGGATGGGGATGACGGCCCAGCAGCTCCTGTGGCGGGTCGAGCTACCACTGGCCTCGCCGGAGATCGTCGCCGGGCTGCGCATCGCGACCGTCTCCACCGTCGCCATCGCCACGCTCGCTTCCCTGGCCGGAGCGGGAGGCCTCGGCGATCCACTCTTCGCGCAGATCCAGTTCAAGACGAACATCATCATGGTTGGGGCGCTTGCGGTCGGGATGGCCCTGGCTCTCGACCTGATCCTCCTTCTGGTTCAGCGTTTCGCAACCCCGTGGAGGAAGGCGAGAACATGGTGATGCTCCCCCTCGGCTTCCTTCATACCTTCGTCGGCGCATTCGACTTCATCCTTCATCAGCGCGAAGCGGTCACCTCGGGCGGCGTCCAGGTCGGCGGGCCGGAGTACGTGTGGCAGCTTCGCGCGCACGCAGCTGGAGGTGAGCGCGGTGGCGTTGGCCGGGCGCGATCGCCGTCGCGCTGCCGGCCGGGCTCGTGCTCGGCCACCTCGGCAGGGGCGAGTTCTTCGCCGTCGGCTTTGGGAACGCGGGGCGCGCGGTACCAGAGATCGCGGTGGTGCTTCTGCTCGCGGCGGTCATCGGCATCGGGCTTCGCAACGTGGCGATCGCGCTCGCGATCCTGGGCCTGCCGCCGATCCTCACAAACACCTTCGTCGCCGTTCGCCAGGTCGACCGCACCGCCGTCGAGGCCGCGCAGGGCATGGGCATGAGCGGGCGCGGGGGTCATCGCCCGCATCGAGTTGCCGCTTGCGGCGCCCACGATCATGTCCGGCATCCGCACCGCCGCCATCAACATCTTCGCGACGGCGACGATCGCCTCGTTCGTCGGCCTCTCGACCCTCGGCGACCTCGTTACCGGGCAGAACGTCTACGGCGACGACGGCGTGGTCGCCGGAGCGATCGTGATCGCGCTGCTCGCCATGGTCATCGAGCTCGCGCTCGCCGGGGTGCAACGGCTCGTGACGCCGCGAGGGCTGACATTGCAGCGCAGCCGCGAAGCCGCATAGGATTACGAGCACCCCGCCGGGGCGGGGGGATGGTGTCCCAGAAGCGGAGGAGGCTCTCGATGAGCATCAAGACCCGGTTGCGAGCGCTTTTCGCGTTGCTCGCCGCGGCCCTGCTGGCTGCCGGCGTGGCGGCCTGCGGCGGCGACAACGACGAGTCATCGACGGGCAGCACCGCGGCCGGGGTGATCCAGTCGAACCCCGACAACTCGGGGGTCACGGTCACCGTCGGGTCCAAGAACTTCACAGAGCAGTTCATCCTCGGCCAGATCTACGCCCAGGGTCTCGAGGCCGCCGGCTACAACGTGAAGACCAAGCTCAACCTGGGCTCGGAGACCATCGCGCTGAAGGCGATCAAGGACGGCCAGATCAGCGGCTATCCGGAGTACACCTCCACCGCGCTCGGCTCGTTCTTCCATGTTGAGGCGGGCCAGATCCCGTCCGACGCCACCGAGGCGTACGACCAGGCGAAGGCGGACCTCGCCAAGGAGGGCCTCGTCGCCTATCCGCCGACACCGTTCGCCGACTCGAACGCCGTGGGCACGCTCACCTCGACTGCGAACAAGCTGGACCTGACCACGATCTCCAGCCTCAAGGGCAAGTCGCAGAACATGGTCCTGGCGGGCTCGCCCGAATGCCGCGAGCGCATCGACTGCCTTGCCGGGTTGGAGAAGAACTACGGCCTCCAGTTCAAGAAGTTCATCCCAGTCGACATCGGCCTGCGGTACACCGTGCTCGACAAGGGCGACGCGGACCTCTCGATCCTGTTCACGAGCGATGCCCAGCTCTCCAACTCGAAGAAGTACACGCTGCTCGAGGACGACAAGGGCCTGATTCCCGCCGGCAACGTGATCTTCATCGCCTCGAAGAAGGTGGCCGACGAGGCGGGCCCCGATTTCGGCGCGACGATCGAGAAGGTGCAGCAGAACCTCACCCTCGCCGGTCATCCAGGAGCTGAACGCCCGGGTCGACATCGACAAGCAGGAGCCGGCCGCCGTCGCCCACGAGTACCTGAAGTCGGCCGGCTTGGTGCAGTAGCGGCCGATAGGGTTCGCTCGCAATGGCGCTGAAGCTCGGGCTCAACCTCGGCTACTTCGGGATCGGACCGCAGGGCGAGGAGGCGGCGGAGGCCGTCCAGGCCGCCGAGCGCCTGGGGTTCGACTCGGTGTGGGTGGCGGAGTCGTACGGCTCCGACGTGGTCAGCGTGCTGGCCTGGCTCGCCCCCCAGACGAAGACGATCCAGCTCGGCGGGGCGATCATGCAGGTCCCGGCGCGGGCGCCGGCCGCCGCGGCGATGGCCGGCTGCACGATCGACGCCCTCTCCGGCGGGCGCTTCATCTTCGGCTTCGGGCCGTCGGGGCCGCAGGTCTCGGAGGGCTGGTACGGCGTCCCGTACGCGAAGCCCTGGGGTCGCACCCGGGAGTACATCGAGATCGTGCGCCAGATCGTGGCCCGCGAGGGGCGCCTGGAGCACGACGGCGAGCACTTCAAGCTGCCGCTGCCGGGCGGCGAGGGCAAGGCGCTGAAGCTCAACTTCCACCCCCTCCGCAACCACATTCCGATCTTCGTCGGCGCGATCGGTCGCAAGTCGGTGGAGATGGCGGCCGAGATCTGCGACGGCTGGATCCCGATCTTCTGCTCGCCCGACGCGTTCGAGGCGACCTGGGGCGAGCATCTGGAGGCCGGCCTCGCCAAGGGCGGTCGCGAGCGCTCCGAGCTGGAGGTCTCGCCCACGGTCCAGGTGGCGATCGACGGCGACCTCGACGCCGCGCGATCGGTCGTCAAGGCGGGGCTCCTGCTCTACCTCGGCGGCATGGGCAGCCGCAAGACCAACTTCTACGTGGACCTCACGCACCGCTTCGGCTTCGGCGAGGTGGCGGACACCGTCCAGTCGCTCTATCTGGACGGCAAGCGAGACGAGGCCTACAAGGCGATCCCGGACGAGCTCGCCGACGCCACCTCGCTGGTCGGCACCGAGGAAGAGGTGAGCGAGCGGATCGAGCGCTACGTGGCGGCCGGCGTGGACCGGCTGATCGTCTCCCCGATCCAGCTCGACGCCGCCGAGCGCGTGCACACGCTCGAGCGCCTCGCGGAGCTCGCCGGCGTCGCGGCCGCCGCCTGATTCGACGCGGCGAGCGTCCGGGTTGAATAGGCTCTCGCCGCCTTGAAGGTAGGCGTTCCCAAAGAGTCCCGGGAGGGCGAGCGCCGCGTGGCGCTGACCCCCGACGTCGTCCGCTCGCTGAAGGCCAAGGAGCTCGAGGTGGCCGTCGAGTCGGGCGCCGGCGAGGGCGCGGGCCACCCCGACTCCGCAGTACTCGGAGGCGGAGGCAAGCGTCGGCGACGGCGACGGCGCCTGGGGGGCGGACGTCCTGACCAAGGTTGCCGTGCCGACCGTCGAGGAGATCGCACGCCTGCGCTCGGGCCAGGTGCTCGTCGGCCACCTGGCACCGCTCACCTCCGGGGCGACGAACAGGGCGCTGGCCGACGCTGGGGTGACGGCTTTCGCGATGGAGGCCATCCCGCGCATCACCCGCGCCCAGGCGATGGACGCGCTCTCCTCGCAGGCGAACGTCGCCGGCTACGCGGCGGCGCTCGTCGCGGCGCGCGAGGCGGGCCGCATCTTCCCGATGATGACCACCGCGGCGGGTACCGTGGCGCCCGCCAAGGTCATGGTGCTCGGGGCCGGCGTCGCCGGCCTGCAGGCGATCGCGACGGCGAAGCGGCTGGGAGCGGTGGTCACGGGGTTCGACATCCGCCGCGCCGCCTGGGAGCAGATCGCAAGCCTCGGCGGCCGTCCGCTCGAGCTCGACTTCATCCCCGACGCCGAGGCCGAGGGCGGCTACGCGCGGCCGCTCACCGATGAGGAGAACGAGAAGGTGCGCGAGGCGCTGGCAGAGGCGGCCCGCAGGCAGGACGTGATCATCACGACGGCCCTGATCCCCGGCCGCCCGGCGCCGCTTCTGATCACCGCCGACGCCGTGCGCGGCATGCAGCCCGGCTCGGTGATCGTCGACCTGGCCGGCGAGTCCGGCGGCAACATCCGAGCTGACGAAGGGCGGGCGAGACCGTGGTGGAGGGCGGCGTCAAGATCCTCGCCCCCCTGAACCTGGCGAGCGAGATGGCCACGAACGCCTCCCAGCTCTACGCCAAGAACGTCGAGAACCTGCTCGACCTGCTGGTCTCGGAGGGCCGGCTGAACCTGGACTTCGAGGACGAGATCGTCGCCGGCGCCTGCATCACCCACGAGGGCGAGATCAAGAACGAACGGGCTCGCGAAGCCGCTGGGGTTGGCGCGTGATGAGCCTGATGACCGAGATCACGATCTTCGTGCTCGCGGCCTTCGTCGGCTTCGAGGTGATCTCGAAGGTGCCGACGACGTTGCACACACCGCTGATGTCGCAGACGAACGCGATCCACGGCATCGTCATGCTCGGCGGCCTGCTGGTGATCGGATTCGCCGACGGGACCCTCGACAAGGTGATCGGCACGATCGCGATCCTCTTCGGGACGATCAACATCGTCGGCGGGTTCATGGTCACCGACCGGATGCTCGGAATGTTCACCCGGAAGCCGCGGCCCAAGGCCGAGGACGAGTCCGACGAAAGCTGAGCGCCCGACGATGCTCCAGGTCGCCGCCCTGTCGCCCAGCTCGGACTTCGTCACAGCGTGCTACATCGTCGCCTTCTCGCTGTTCATCTTCGGCATCAGCCAGGGGACGCATCCGACCACGGCGCGCCGCGGCAACCTGATCGCCGCCGCGGGCATGGCGGTTGCCGTCGCGGTCACGCTATCCCTCGACGTGGTCGGCAACTGGGGCCTGATCGCGATCGGAATCGTCGGTGGGGCGATCATCGGAGGGGTCGCATCACGACGGGTCCAGATGACCCAGATGCCGCAGATGGTCGCCCTCTACAACGGGGTCGGAGGCGGCGCCGCGGCGCTGATCGCGTGGTCCGAGTTCCGCCACCGGCTGGCGATCGGCGGCGACATCCCGCTGGACGTCATGATCCCGGTCCTCTTCTCGCTCGTGGTGGGCTCGGTCTCGTTCTGGGGCTCCAACATCGCCTTCGCCAAGCTCCAGGAGCTGATCAGCGGCCGCCCGATCCGGTTCCCTGGCCAGCACATCTTCAACGGCATCCTGCTCGCCGGGATCCTCGCCGGCTGCATCGTGCTGGCCGCCAGCCACGACTCCGGTCCCTCGCAGGCGCTGTTCATCGCCGTCCTGATCGCGGCGGCGCTGCTCGGCACCCTGTTCGTGCTGCCGATCGGGGGCGCCGACATGCCTGTGGTGATCTCGCTGCTGAACGCGTTCACCGGGCTCTCCGCCGCGGCCGCGGGCTTCGCGCTCGACAACGTCGCCCTGATCGTGGCCGGAACCCTGGTTGGCTCCTCCGGAACGATCCTCACGATGGAGATGAGCACGGCGATGAACCGCTCGATCGGAAACCTGCTGTTCGCCGGGTTCGGGGCCGTGGCCACCGGCGCCGCGACGGCGGGCGAGGAGCGCCCCGTGCACTCGATCGGCGCCCAGGACGCCGCGATCAAGCTCGGGTACGCGGACTCGGTGGTGTTCGTCCCCGGCTACGGGATGGCGGTCGCCCAGGCTCAGCACGCGGTCAAGGAGCTGGCCAACGAGCTCGAGAAGCACGGGGTGAGGGTCAGCTACGCGATCCATCCGGTGGCGGGCCGCATGCCCGGCCACATGAACGTCCTGCTCGCCGAGGCGGACGTGCCGTACGAGCAACTCAAGGAGATGGACGAGATCAACCCCGAGATGCCGCAGACCGACGTGGCGGTCGTGATCGGCGCCAACGACGTCACCAACCCGGCGGCCAAGGACGATCCCTCGAGCCCGATCGCCGGCATGCCGATCATCGAGGTCACCCAGGCGCACGAGGTGATCGTGATCAAGCGCTCCCTGAGCCCGGGGTTCGCCGGGATCGACAACGACCTGTTCTACCGCGACAACACCTCGATGCTGTTCTCGGACGCCAAGAAGGCGGCCGCCGACATCACCGCCGAGCTTCAGAAGCTCTAGCTACGCGGCCCCGATCGCCCGCAGGGCCTCGGCATGATCGGCGTCGCGAGCTTTTCGGTGCCCTCCGTCACCTCCACCCACTCGAACCGAAGCTCCTCCAACGGCTCTTTAACGGTCGCCCACCAGCGCCGTATGCCTCATGGCCCCGGTCACGCGGAGATCGCTACTCGCCGCCGCGATGCCGGCGGACCAGCGGGCCGACGTAGCCGATCACGACACCGAGCACGGCCGCGATAAGGAGGGCGAAGATCAGCGGCGTCGTGGTGTTGACGAACAGGAACTTGACCTCGACCTCCTGCGAGTTCTGGGCGATGAGGATCACCACCAGGAGCACGGCGATGCCGAGCGCCCACGACCGCCAGGAGCTCTTCTTGACCTGAGGGTGAAGCTCGTCGGGAGCCGCCATCCCGGCGACTCTATCTCTCCAATCGGGTGTGGAAGAGGGCACCCAGCGTGACCCACGTCTGAATCCGCCGCGCCTAGCGTCGGCGCGTGAGCGAGGGACGGGCTGCGGGGGAGAGCGGTCAGACCACGATCGAGTGGACGGGGCTCGTCCTGCTCGTCTGCCTGCTCGCAGTCGGCGTGCTGGCCGCGCTGGGCGCCCGGCTGCCCGCGACCGGACTGGCTCGGACGGTCGCCGCCAGATTGATCTGCGCCGCGGGCCTCTCCGACGCGTGCGCGGTCGAGCCTGAGCTGGTCGCGGCCTACGGAGCCGAGCTCGCCGGGCAGGTGGCGAGGAACGCTCCCAGGATCATCTACGAGCGGGGGATGACCGCCTTGCCGGTCGACTTCCGTTCCTGCCGGGGCGGCCGCTGTGGCAACGGACCGGACTCGGGGGCGGTCTGGAGCTCCGACGCAGGCGAGCCCGCGGCGGCCTTCGTGCACGTCGTGGACTGCGGTGACGACCACGCACTGGCCCAGACCGCCGCGCGCAGGATCGACTGTTCGGGCGACCGCGCCGGCCACCTCTACATCCAGTACTGGCTGTATTACGAGGACTCGACGAGCCTTCGCGACCTACCCGGCGGCGTTGGCTCCCATGAGGACGACTGGGAGGGCTACCAGATCCGTATTGGGCCGGACGGGGCCGAGGCCAGGGCGACCTCCCACCACGGCTACAACTACCGTGGAGGGCCGGGAAGTTGGCTTTCCGATGCGGGCATCGTCCACCGCTCCGCCTGGGGCCGTTCCCTCGGCCACCTGTACGTCTCGGGCGGCAGCCACGCCGGCCACGTCGACGAGGACGGCCAGCCATCTTCGCCGCGCTGGACGCCCGCCGATCGCCTCGAGCTGATCCCGATCGAGACGCTTGGCCCGAGCGCCCGCCGCACCCGCTTCGCGATCACCCCGCCGTGGCGCAAACCGGTCTACCGCGATCCGGAGGACGCGGGGACGTGACGCCGACCGCGCCTACTCCCGCAGCCCGGCGGCTTCGAGGGCTTCATCGCGCTTCTCGAACCATTCCAGGCGGCGCGTCTTCCCATCACGGAGTGTGGCCACGAGCCAGTAGTCGTAGTGGACCTCGACGCCGCTGGACTTGCCCTTCATGTCTCGCTGCAGGTGCGCCACACCTTGCTCGCCACCATCGATGAACTCGACTACCTCGTACGTGCCGGGTTCCCACGGCTCGTCCGCAGCGATGAAGAACTCCCAGGCAGCCTCGCGCCCCTGGATTTCGCCCTCGGGCCAGACGCCAACCGGGACAACCTCGAGGTTCGGGTCGCAAAGCTCGTCCCAGGCTGCCTTGTCGCGTCGAGCCACCGCCTCGAGTCCCCGACTGAGCCTCTCCAGGTTCTCCTGCGACATCGTCCGCGCAGTATCTCGCGAGTAGGTGGCCTACTCCCGCAGCCCGGCGGCTTCGAGGGCCTGTTGCTGATCGAGGTAGTCCTGACCGCGAACGATCTTCCAATCCTCGACCTCAAACAGCCATGCCAGTGGCGCCGCAAAGGGGGCTCCACTCGTTGCTCCCTTTCCTGTGAGCTCCCCGAGTACGACTACGAGGTCACCGGCATCACGAAAGTGACTTGCGTCAACTCGTATGTCGGCGAATGTCTCACGCGCGTCGGCCCAGAATCGCCGCAGTCCGGCGTGGCCGCTGTAGACCCGCTCTTGACCCTCGACCGCTCCAAACCCGACCGCTGTCCATTTCGCGTCCTGTCCCCAGTAGCCGAGCCATTCCTCCGGATCGCCGGTGCTGTAGCTCGCGAGCATCCGTTGCACAAGCTCGATGTTCTCCTGCGACAATCGCCTACTCCGAAAGCCCGGCGGCTTCGAGGGCCTTCTGCCGGTCAAGGTAGTTGTCGACCCGCACGATCTGCCCGTCGCGCACCGTGGCGATCTGCGCGAGCGCAAGCTCTGCCACCGCCCCGCTGCTCGCGCCCCGACCGTGCTGGCGGGACATACCGATCACCTGGTCATCCCCAGCGTCGATCACCTCTTCGAGCTCGACCTCCCACTGTTCAAACGGGAACGCGCTGAACCAGTCGTCTTTGAAGAATCTCCTGATCTCTTCGTGGCCGCGATATGCCCCGAGTCCTGGGATGCCGCTCGGAGTGACATCCCAAACGATCTCTCGCGACCAGACGCCTTCGCTGACGCAGGCGTCGACTCCTCCCCGATTGAAGGTCTCGACTGCTCGGCGCACCACCTCCACGTTCTCCTCCGACATCGCCTACTCCGACAGCCCGGCGGCGTCGAAGGCGTCAGCGGGTTCGAGGTAATGCCGTCGATCCACGACCTGTCCGCCCTTCAGCGTGTAGACGACGGCGAACCGAAGCTCGACCGTAGCACCGCTCCCCTTGCCCGTCGCGAGTTGACGCACGATCGCGACCACTTGCTCATCGCCCGCGTCGAGGATCTCGTCGGGCCACATCTTCCAGTCGGCGAATTCGTCAGTCCACGCGCGAAGGAACTCGGCGAATCCGTCTCTGCCCACATATGTCTGTGAGCCCGGCACCTCAGGGGCCGGAGTGAAGGTGGAATCGGCAGAAATCAGCCCCTGGTCGTATGCGGCGTTGAAGCCCGCCGCCGGATCACCCTTATCGATGCCCTCCATGGAGAGGTCCCAGATTCGACGCACGATCTCGACGTTCACCTGCGACATCGCCTACTCCCGCAGCCCGGCGGCTTCGAGGGCTTCGTTTCTCGAGCGGAAGCCCAGGATCGCTCGGACGATCCTTCCGTCGCGGAACTCGTACAGGTCGAACTGGCGAACGTCTATCGAGATGCCGCTCGCCTTGCCCTGTCCCTGCCAGTGCGCCGCGCAGACCACTCCGTTTGGCGTTTCGATGTACTCCTCGATATCGGCGTGCAGTTTGTCGAACGCAGCGGCCCAGAGGCTGAGGTTCCGCCGAATCGCCTCGACTCCCTCAGCCCTCATCGGCTGATCCGGGGCGTTCTGCAGGTCTTCGAGCACAGCGTCTGGTGCGAACGCTTCACCGACGCCCTCGAAGTCCCCCCGGTTCAGAGCCGCATTGGTCCGTTTCGCCGCCTCCACGTTCTCCTGCGACATCGTCTACTCCGAAAGCCCGGCGGCTTCGAGGGCTTCCTGCTTCGTCTGGTAGAAGGTGATGCGGGCGACACTCCCGTCGCGGAACGTCCACACCCAGGCACCGCGAGCCTGGACCTCGATACCGTCGCGGCCCCGGAGGAGGTTCGTGACAAGCGTCATTACGAGATCGCCAGCTTCGATGAACTCCTCTGCCTCGAAGCGAGAGGACTCCCACATCTCGGCCGCCACCTGGCCCCAGAACGTTCGCATCTGGCCGAGCTTGTACACGCCTCCTTCCGTACCAACGGATCGGGAGAAGTCAAAAACGAAGTCGGGAGCAGCGTCCTTGAGCGCGGCGTCGATGTCCTCTCTGTTGAGGGCATCTAGGGCGGCCCGCACGATCTCCACGTTCTCCAGCGACATCGCCTACTCCGAAAGCCCGGCGGCTTCGAGGGCGTTCTCGCGCTCCGGGAACACCTGGCCACGGATGAGACGGTCGCCGCGGAAGGTCCAGAGCGTCGCCGCTTGGATGTCGAATTCGGCGGCGCTCGCGCGGCCCCGGCCCGTGACACGGATCAGTGCGAGGACGTGCTCGCCGTGCTCTTGCAACTCCTCGGCCTCCACCCGGAAATCCTCGAACGCCTCATTCTGGTCCTCGAGGAAGCGGCGCAGGCTGTTCGATCCTCGAATCGGCCCTTGAATGTCTCGCTCGGGCGGAATCCACTCAAAATCGGGTGCCGCTTCTCGAAGCGCCCGTGCGACGTCATCCACCGCCAGAGCCTCGTAGATGCGACGCACCGTCTCCACGTTCTCGTGCGACATCGCCTACTCCGAGAGCCCGGCGGCTTCGAGGGCTTCCTGCTTTGTCTGGTAGAGCGTCAGCGAGGTCTGTTGGCCGTCCCGAAACGTGAGCACCCAGGCGCTTCGGGCCTGGGTCTCGATGCCGTCGCGCCCTCGGAGATAGGTGACGTTCTCCACGACCAAGACGTCGTCTGCGGCCTCGATCGGCTCACCAAGCTCAAGTCGAACCTCGGCCCAAGTGGTGAGGAACCGTTGCGTGAACGCACGGATTTCGTCGTGCCCTCGATAGACGCCCGCCTCAAGTCCGCGAGAGTTAGACCAGTCCAAGACGGCATCAGGCGCCCAGTGCGCCACGATGCCGTCGAGGTCATGGCGGTTGTAAGCATCGGTGGTCCGGCGCACAATCTCGACGTTCTCCAGCGACATCGCCTACTCCGAGAGTCCGGCGGCGTCGAGGCCATCGGCGCGCTCCGAGTACTCCTCGAGGCGCCGGGTCTTGCCGCCCTTGATGGTGAGGACGTGAGCCAGCTCCATGTCTATTGGAACCCCACTACCTGCACCGTGGCCCGAGAAGCGGACCCAGACGAACGCCAGATCGCCATTGATCTGAATCTCAAGCGGGTCTACCTGAAGGTCGGGATAGGCCTCGACCCATCGCCCTATCTGCCGTCTTACCGCGTCAATGCCCTTGTGAATGCCGGGGTCGGGATCGTTGGCGTCGTTGACGTAGACGCCGTCGGGATGCCAGAAATCCAGAGAGGCGAGTTCTTCCTCGTCGGGGGGTTCTCGTTCGGCATGGTTGTACCTGGCGTATGCGCGCCGGACGAAATCTTCGAGGTTCTCCTGCGACATCGCCCGCGCAGTATCTCGCGAGCGCCCAAGTCGGTTCTGAGCGGACGCATGCCGCGATCAGCGACGACAGTAGGCGTACGTGGTGATCGTGGCCGGGTTGGGAGCCGAGACGCTCAGCGCCGAGGTGGTCCAGGCGCGTCCGTGGGCGGCCCGCTTGGAGTCGAGCGCCCCGGCGGCGGAGAGCTGTCCGCCCGAGCGCCTGACGTTTCCGTCGAAGCCACCTGAGACCGCCTTGGCGTGCTTGGGGCACTTAGCGGTCGAGGTCCGGAAAGCGCTACTCACCGTGGTGTCTTTCGACCGGGTAACGATCTTCGGCCCGGGGTCCTTGCAGTATGCGTAGGCGGTCAGTGGCCCGCTTTGGCTTCCCGAGTTGCCGATGTTCGCAGCGCCGACCTTCCACCCCCTCTTTCCCGCGCGCCTGGAGGTCAGCGCGATGACTCCCCGGTTGGATGCAAACCCCCCGGCAATCGCCTGGCTTCCATGTGGGCATTTGGCGACAACCGAGTCGACACCGTTGGGGCCGACCTGGAGGCGCTTCGATCTGACCTCAGGAGGGCGGGCTCGCTTGCCGCAGTAGGCGAAGGAGTCGAGCTCACTTGCGTTGTTTCCGAAGTTGAACCCCGTTGTCTTGACGCCGCGCTTGCCGGCGAACCGCGAGGTAAATCGCGCAACCGGCCCGCCGCCGCTGCCCGGATTGAAGTCGGGCGCGGCGAAGCCCACGGCGAGGGCGACCTGGCCGTGCTTGCACTTCGCGGTCGCCGATCCCGTCGCCTGCGGGGGAACGGTCGTCGCAGCGCGCCTCTGGACGGCGCCGAGCGCGACCGTGGCACCGGCGATCACCATCATCGCGGCTGCAATCGCCACCCATCGTACGTCTCGGATAACGCGAAAATTCTTGCGGCTCATCCGGGCCTGCCTTCCCTTTATTCAGAGTCCCTTGGGCGAGTTCAGAGTCCCTTGGGCGAAGCCGTCTGACTTCGCGACAACCTCTATCGGCGCCCGAGCCGAACGCCTTGAGCGGCGCCAGCCAATATCGGGCGAACGCGGTGGAGACCCAAAGGCGCATAATCGTCGGCGCGGCGCACGCTGTGTGTCCACCCTCACACACTGCGCCGGACGGCTTGCGGGAAGCTCCACTGGTCGATCACGAGGAGATCGCGATGCCTTCGGGCGTGCCACCGGGTCCGTCGTATCCGTCGTTGATCCAGAGCATTGGCTTCTGGAAACGGCCGCTTGCCTTTCTGGAGCGCTGCCGGGCCCGCTACGGCAAGAGATTCACCATCCGCCTGCCGCTGGCGCCACCCTTCGTGATGATCTCCGACCCTGCGGAGATCAAGCAGGTCTTCATGGCCCCGCCCGACGTTCTTCACCCCGGCGAGGGCGCTCGGGTGCTCGAACCCGTGGTCGGAACGCACTCGGTCATCCTGCTCGATGAAGCTGCGCACATCGAGCAGCGCAAGCTGATCCTCCCCGCCTTCCACGGCGAACGGATGGAGCGCCTCAGCGACCTGATCGCGGAGGTGTCCCGGCGCGAGATTGCGAGCTGGCCTCGCGGAGAGCCGATCGAGCTCGGCCCTCGCCTGCAGCGGCTGACGCTGGAGATCATCCTGCGGGCGGTCTTCGGCCTCGATCCGGGTGAGCGGCTCGACGCGCTCCGGGGGCGTCTGTCCGCCATGCTCGCCTTCGGGGACCGTCCGATCAGCCTGTTGCCGCCGCCCCCCGGGCGCGTCGCGAGGGTGCTCGAGCGCCACGGTCCATTCGCCGCGTTCCTGCGTTTGCAGGAGGAGGCAGACGCGCTCCTGTTCGAGCTGATCGACGAGCGGCGGCGGGAGGAGTCCGAGCGCGACGACATCCTCAGCATGCTGGTCGATGCGCGCCACGAGGACGAATCGCCGATGTCCGCGCAGGAGCTGCGCGACGAGCTGATGACCCTGCTCGTCGCCGGGCACGAGACCACCGCGTCGACGCTGGCATGGACCTTCGAGCGGCTGGTCCGGCTTCCAAAGGTCCTGGCACGGCTCACCGGCGAGATCGCCGGCTCGGACGGAGACGCCTACATCACCGCGACGGCGCAGGAGGCGTTGCGGCGCAGGCCGGTGTTGCCGAACGCGGCCCCGCGGCTGGTCAAGCAACCGGTCGAGGTCGGGGGCTGGAGCTACCCCACGGACGTCTGCCTGGTGCCCAATGCCTACCTGGTCCACCACGATCCCGAGATCTATTCGGATCCGTATGCCTTCCGGCCCGAGCGCTTCCTGGACGAGCCGCCCGGCACGTACACCTGGATCCCATTCGGCGGCGGACGGAGGCGGTGCATCGGCGCGAGCTTTGCGATGCTCGAGATGAAGATCGTGATCCGCAGCATCCTTGAAGCCCAGGCTGTCGCGCCGGTTGCCCGGCGGCCGGAGCACGCCAGGCGCCGTAACATCACGATCACGCCCGGAGCGGGGTCGCGCGTCAGGCTGTCCGCGCCTCAGCGTCAGCCCGTCCCGACCGTGTGAACGGCTTCGCCGAGACTCCGCATCGCCGAGACTCCGCATCCTTATGTGCTTCGCCTTCGACGCCCGTCCGCCCGAGCTGCCCGCCGACCTCGCACTACCGCCGATCGCGGGTGGGACCAGTGCCGAAATCCTGGAGCTCGCTTCCGCTGACGGCACGCGGTTCTCCGCGGCGCTCGCTGAATCCCCCGAGGCACGCGACCCGGGCGTGCTCATCTTCCCCGACGTACGCGGCCTGTACCCCTTCTACATGGAGCTCGCCGAGCGGTTCGCGGATGCCGGCCACCACGCGATCGCATTCGACTACTTCGGCCGCACCGCAGGACTGGGGCCTCGCGGCGAGGACTTCGACTACGCGCCGCACGTCGGGCAGACCACGGTCGATCAGGTGCAGGCCGACGCCGCGGCTGCCCTCGCGGCGCTGCGTGA
Source organism: uncultured Actinomycetes bacterium (assembly GCA_963702805.1). Lineage (GTDB taxonomy): Bacteria > Actinomycetota > Thermoleophilia > Solirubrobacterales > 70-9 > AC-56. Next base: position 76,184 of record CAVPEC010000008.1, read on the forward strand.
CCGCACCGGCGCCGAGGCCATCGCCAGCGTCGGCTTCTGCATGGGCGGGATGCACTCATTCCTCGCCGGGGCCAACCCTGGCCTGGGCCTGGCCAGGGTGATTGGCTTCTACGGCATACTCGACGGCTCCCGCCGCGGGATCGACGGCCCGCTCCAGCTGGCGGGAGATATCCGCTGTCCGGTGCTGGGGCTGTTCGGCGGCGCCGACAAGGCGATCCCGCTCGAGCAGGTCGAGGAGTTCGACTCACGCCTCGCCGAGGCCGGCGTCGAGCACCAGGTCCACGTCTACCCGGGCGCACCGCACTCGTTCTTCGACCGGCGCGCCAGCGACCACGCGGAGGCAAGCGAGGATGCATGGCGGCGCGTGCTCGGCTTCCTCGAGGGCCGCGCACCGAGCTGAGCAACGGTCAGCGGCCCGCGTTCTCTCGCTCGACTTCCCCGGATCCGCGGGATGAGGCGCACACCGCCGCTACCGCGGGGGCATTCGCAGGGCGCCGTCGAGTCGGATCGTCTCGCCGTTCAGCATCGGGTTCTCGACGATGTGGCGGGCCAGGGCGGCGAACTCCTCGGGCTGGCCGAGGCGGTTCGGGAACGGGATCTGGGCCCCGAGCTGCTCGCGCGCCTCCTCGGGTAGCGCCGCCAGGAGCGGCGTGTCGAACGTCCCGGGCGCGATCGTCACCACTCGCACCCCCCGGCTCGCCAGGTCGCGGGCCGCGGGCAGGGTGAGCCCGACGATGCCGCCCTTCGAGGCCGCGTAGGCGACCTGCCCGATCTGCCCGTCGAAGGCGGCGATCGAGGACGTGTTGACGCAGACGCCACGCTCGCCGCCCTGGTCCGGAACGTTGTCGACCATGGCCGCCGCGGCGAGCCGCAGCACGTTGAAGGTGCCGATCAGATTGACCTTGATCACGTTGTGGAAGATCTCGAGGTCGTGCGGGCCCTGCTTGCCGGCCGTGCGCTGGGCCCAGCCGATGCCGGCGCAGCAGACCGAGATCCGCAGGCCTCCCTCCGCGTTCGCGGCCGCCGCGACGGCCGCCTGGACCGGCTCGGGCTCCATGACGTTCGCCTCGACGAAGCTGGCACGCGTGCCGAGCTCGGCGGCGAGCGCCTCGCCCTTCTCGGGGTTGAGGTCGGCGATCACCACCTCGGCGCCGGACCGGTGCAGCTCGCGCGCGGTGGCGGCCCCCAGCCCGGAGGCGCCGCCGACGACCAGCGCGCTCGCACCCTCGATCCTCATCGGCGCGGCACTCTAGTGAGTGATCCCAGATCTCCGCACACCGAGAAATCGGTAATCGGTCCTACTCGGCTCCGGGCGGTGGGCACTCCCACTCGCTAGCCTGTCGCCATCTCGCCCCCGCTCCTTGCCCCCCAGAAGGATGCGATCGCGGAGCGCCTGGTCGAGGCGCGACGACGAACCCTCCGGCTCGTCGAGCCGCTCTCCGACGACCAGCTGAACCGCGTCTATTCGCCGATCCTCAGCCCACTGGCGTGGGACCTGGGTCACATCGCCAATTTCGAGGAGCTGTGGCTGGTGCAGACCGTGGGTCGCCGGAAGCCGCTGCACGGGGAGCTCGGCCGCTTCTACGACGCGATCGAGAACCCGCGGCGCACACGCGGCGAGCTGCCGATCCTGCGCGGCGACGAGCTTCGCTCCTACCTCGATGACGTGCGCGAGCGCACCCTGGAGGTCCTCGACGGATTGGACCTCGAGTCCGCGGATGACCCGCTGCTGGCCGGCGGCTTCGTCTACGAGCTGCTGCTCGCCCACGAGCACCAGCACAACGAGACCATGCTCCAGCTGATCCAGATGATCGAGGGCTACCAGCCGGTGGAGCTGGAGCCGCCCCCCGAGCCGGACTCCGAGGGCCCGGAGATGGTCCTGGTCGAGGCGGGGGAGGCGGAGATCGGCGCCGGCCCAGACGGCTTCGCGTACGACAACGAGCGCCCGCGCCACACCGTCGAGCTGGCGTCGTTCTGGATCGACCGCACGCCGGTCGCCAACCGTGCCTACGCCGAGTTCGTCGCCGACACCGGCGCCGAGCCGCCGATGTACTGGGAGCCGGAACCGACGGCTGGTGGAAGCGCACCGCGATGGGCCGCGCCGAGCGGCTCGACCCCGACCAGCCGGTGGTCCACGTCTCCTGGCACGAGGCCGACGCGTTCGCCCGCTGGGCCGGAAAGCGGCTGCCGAGCGAGCAGGAGTGGGAGGCGGCCGCTCGGGGCGCGGACCGGGAGCGCGCGAACCTCGACCAGCTCGCCTTCGGCTGTGCCCGGGTGGGTGCCTTCGGCGACGCTCCCTCGGACTGCGGCGCAGTTCAGATGCTCGGCGACGTGTGGGAGTGGACCTCGTCCGACTTCGTCGGCTACCCGGGCTTCAAGGCGTTCCCCTACAGCGAGTACTCGGAGGTCTTCTTCGGCGACACGTACAAGGTGCTTCGCGGAGGCGCCTGGGCCACCCGACGCAGCGTCATCCGAACCAGCTTCCGCAACTGGGACGATCCCGAGCGCCGCCAGATCTTCGCCGGCCTTCGCTGCGCCAGGGACGCCTGAACCGGGACCGTGACGAGCCCGTAACCGAAGTAGACGAAGAAGCGCTCAGAGAGGGACATGGATCCGCCCGGCAACACGATCACCAGCGAGCCGATCACCATCGACGTCCACCTGCCTCCGGGAGGGCCACTGTCGGGGATGGCCGCGGACGTACGGGCCGGTCTCACCAAACCCTTCAAGGAGCTCTCTCCGCGCTACTTCTACGACGAGCGCGGCTCGGAGCTGTTCGAGGCGATCACCGAGCTGCCCGAGTACTACCCCACCCGCGCCGAGCGTGCGATCCTCGAACGCCACGCCGCCGGGATCTGCGCGACGGCGGGAAACCCCACGACGTTGATCGAGCTCGGCTCCGGCTCGGCGAGCAAGACCCGCGTGCTCCTCGACGCGATGGACAAGGCCGGCTCCCTCGAGGCATACGCGCCCGTGGACATCTCGGAGCAGATCACGCGTGACACCGCGGAGGCTGTCGCCTCGGAGTACGGGATCACCGTGCACGGCCTCGTGTGCGACTACGAGCGCGATCTGGAGCGCATGCCGCTCTCCGGGCCGCGGGTGATCGCCTTCCTCGGCGGCACGATCGGGAATTTCGAGCCGGCGCAGCGCGCCAGCTTCCTGGCGCGGGTCGCGAACCTACTCGGGCCGGAGGATCACTTCCTGCTCGGCACCGATCTGGTGAAGGGCCGCGAGGTGCTGGAGGCCGCCTACAACGATTCCGCCGGGGTAACCGCCGAGTTCAACAAGAACGTGCTCAGCGTCCTCAACCGCGAGCTCGCCGCCGACTTCGACCTCGACGCGTTCGAGCACGTCGCCTTCTGGGACGACGAGAACCTCTGGGTCGACATCCGCCTGCGGTCACTGGCCCGCCAGGTGATCCAGATCTCGTCGCTCGAGATGAGCGTCGCGTTCGGACGCGGCGAGGAGATGCGGACCGAGATCTCGACCAAGTTCGCCCGGGAGGGCCTCGCCGGAATCTACGCCGAGGCCGGTCTGGAGATGGTCGAGTGGTGGACCGACCCCGAGGATCTCTTCGCCCTCTCGCTGGCTCGACGCCCGCGCTAGGGACCTACGAACGGACGGGCGGCCCGTGTGAGTCAGCGACCGCAGTAGACGTATGCCGTGATCGTCGCCGGGGTCGGAGAGGTCAGGCCGAGGGCGGCGGTGTGCCAAGCCCGTGCCCGGGCACCGCGCTTGGAGGTGATCGCCGCCGCGACCCTGAGCCCCCCGCCTGAGATTCCGTAGTGGCCATTGAATCCCCCCGAAGAGAGCCTTGCGGCGGTGGGGGCACTTCACGTCCACGTTCCGAATGCTGAGGGCGGGTGCCTGGACGGTCTTCGACCTCACGCGCACCTTGGGTCTCCCCTTCTGGCAGTAGGCGTAGGCGGTCAGGGTCCCCGCGGGATTGCCGCCACCGGGAGATCCGACGTTGAGGCCGGCGGCCTTCCAGCCCCGTTTACCTGCCCGCTTCGAGGTGAACGTGAAGATCGGCGCCCCCTGGGTCAGGGTGAAGTTATTCGTCTTGAAGCCCCCACCCACCGCCTGCCTTCCATGGGGGCATCGGGCGACCGCGGAGCCGAAGCTGCCCGGAAAGAGCCGGATCCGTTTTGCTTTGACCCGCAGGGGGTGGGCACGCTTCGCGCAGTAGGCGTAGGAGTCGAGCTCGTGCGGGTCGTCGCTGAAGTTGAACGCCGCCGCCTTTATGCCGCGCTTTCCGGCCGGCTTCGAAGCAAAGCGGAAGACCGGGCCGGTGTCGGCGGTCGGAGTGAAGCCTGGCGCGGCGAAGCCACCCGCGACAGGGGTCAGCCCGCGTTTGCACTTCGCGGTCACCGATCCCGCGTGCTGCGCGGGAATGGTCCTCGCGGCGCGCCTCTGGACGGCGCCGATCGCGACCGCGGAGACGCCGATCGCGATGATTGCGGCTGCCAGCGGGACCGATCTTCCCGCTCGGATCACTCGGTGGCGCTTGGGACTCATTCCGCCTGTCTCCTCCTGCGTTTGGGTCACTGCGGGCGAAGCCCTGTGGCTCCGCGGCCACCACTATCGCCGTTCCGGCAGACGGTCTTTTTGAGGTTTGGGCCCGCGTGTGGCTAGGTCGGCGCCAGGGCCCCGATCAGCTCGCCGAGCTTGTCCGGCGTCGTGATCGGGGTCAGGATCGGCAGCGTGATCCCGCCCTCGACGTAGGCCTCGAGCCGGCTCGCGCATCTCGTCGGGCGTCCCGAAGATGAACGTGTCCTCGATCACTTCCCACGGGGCCGCGGCAACGGCGCCCTCGCGATCCTTCGCCTTCCAGGCGGCGGCCATCTCGTCGATCCGATCGCCGTAGCCGAGCCAGCGGAAGAACGCCTCGTACACGGGCACCGTGATGTAGGAGGCGAACATGAACCGGGCCAGGGGCTCGACCTGGTCGCGCTCGCCTGGCAGGCAGAAGAAGCGGCACAAGAGCTCGAAGCCCTCCGGCGCCCCGTGGAGCTGCTCGGTGATCTTCGGCAGCGCGGCAAGCGGCAGGAAGTTGGTGAACGCGCCGTCGGCCTTCTCAACCGCCAGCCGCAGCATCTTGCCCCGCAGCGCGGCGAGCACGATCGGGGGCGGATCGGCCGGCGGCTGCTCGAGCTTGAAGCCGGTCGATGTCCGCTCGCCGGAGAACGCGGCCCGCAGGAACTCGAGCGTGTTCGAGATCTTCGTCAGCGGCTTCGAGAACGGCATCTGGTTCCAGCCCTCGACGATCCGGTCCGACGAGGCGCCGATCCCCAGCACGAACCTGCCGTCGCTGGCGTCGGTCAAGGCGGCCGCCTGCTGGGCCAGCAACGCCGGCCCCCGCGTGAACACGCCGACCACGCCGGTGCCGAGCCGGGCTCGCTCGGTCCAGGTCGCCGCCAGCGCCAGCGGCGTGAAGCCGTCCGGTCCCTGCGTCTCACCGCTCCACAGGTCGGTGTAGCCGGCCGCCTCGGCGCTGCGCACGAGCTCGGCGTGCCGGCGCAGCGGCAGGCTGGGAAGCGGCAGCGTCAGGCCCCAGCGTTGCATCGGACGGCGACCCTAGACGATTGATCGCCGATGGGGCGGGCGTCGACCGGGGATCACTCGTCTCGACGAACCCACTCGCGCTCGTTCCCCGCCTCGGTTAAGCTCGCCCCGGTGGACTTCTCGCGCCTGGACCGGAACAGGGTGCTGCTCGGCGCGTGCGGGGTCGATCGTGGTGATCGTCAGCCTCCTGTTCCTCCCCTGGTATTCGCTCACCCACACCTCCACTCGCGGCCCAAGCAGCCCAAGCAGCACCTGGATCTGCGGGACGAACGACTACAGCTGCACCGGGTTCGAGACCTTCCCCATCCTCCGGTGGCTGTTGATCGCCGGCGCCCTGTCGCCGTTGATCCTCGCCTGGATCATCGTCCGTGGCCACAAGCTCTCCTGGGCTCCCGGCGAGGTGACGATGGTGGTCGGCTTCACGATGATGACGCTGATCGGCTACAACGGGATCATCGCCCGGCCGGGCGACACCTTCGGAATCGGCCTCGACTACGGCTACTGGCTCGCGCTCCTGGGATCGATCGCGATCGCGGCCACGGGCTTCCTCCGCTCGCAGGCGGGCCAGAAGCGGGAACGCAAGGCCCCCGGCACCGTCTGATCAGGTAGAAAGACCTCCGTGGAGGGAGAGGCTCCAGGCGTCATCTCGCACGACGTGCGCTCGGGCACGAGGCCCGACCGCAACCTCGCGCTCGAGCTGGTCCGGGTCACGGAGGCCGCCGCGCTTGCCGCCGCCCGCTGGGTGGGCCGGGGGGAGAAGGAGTCGGCCGACCAGGCGGCCGTCGACGCGATGCGGCTGATGCTCGACACGGTGCCGATGGACGGCGTCGTCGTGATCGGCGAGGGCGAGAAGGACGAGGCGCCGATGCTCTACAACGGCGAGCGGATCGGCGACGGCAGCCCGCCCGAGGTGGACATCGCCGTGGACCCGCTGGAGGGCACCCGGCTCACTGCCCAGGGCCACCCGGCGGCGCTCGCGGTGATCGCGCTGTCGGAGCGGGGGACGATGTTCGACCCGGGCCCCTGCGTCTACATGGAGAAGATCGCCGGCGGCCCCGAGATCGCCGACTGCCTGAGCCTGACCGACCCGCTGGCCGATGTGATCAGGCGTGTCGCGGAGCGCCGGCGGGTCGAGGTGGGCGACGTCACCGTGATCATGCTCGACCGTCCCCGCCACGAGGACACCGTGAAGCAGGTCCGCGAGGCGGGAGGGCGGATCCGCTTCATCACGGACGGCGACGTCGCGGCGGCCCTGCTCGCCGTCACCCAGGGCACCGGGGTCGATCTGCTGTGGGGCATCGGGGGCACGCCGGAGGGCGTGCTGTCAGCGGGGGCGATCAAGTGCCTCGGCGGCCGGCTCTTGGGCCGCCTCTGGCCCCGTGACGACGACGAGCGCCAGGCCGCGGTCGACGCCGGGTACGAGCTCGACGAGGTGCTCGACGTCGATCGGCTGGTCGCCGGGAACAACGTCTTCTTCGCCGCCACCGGGGTGACCGACGGCGATCTCCTGCAGGGCGTCCGCTACCTGGACGATGGCCACGCGACGACGGAGTCGCTGGTGATGCGCTCGCGCTCCGGCACCGTGCGCAAGGTGCAGGCCCGCCACGACCGGCTGAAGCTCAGAGAGGTAACAGGCGGGCGCTACGGATAGCCGGGGGGAGGTGCCGCCTTGCGGCACCGAGGGGGGCAGAGCCCCCCTGGGTAGTCCTTCACGGCGACGGTGCCGCGGCGATCTCGCCGGTGTCGCGCAGCTCGTAGCGGAGCGCGTTGATCACCGCCCCCGCCATCATCGAGAGGCTGACGAGGTAGAACCAGACCAGGGCGACGAGCACGAAGCCGATCGTTCCGCCCACCTCGCCGACGCTGGAGACCTGCGCCAGGTAGAAGGGATAGACGGCGTTGGCGATGCCCGTGGTCAAGGTGACGAACAGCGCTCCGGGCCAGACTCCCGGCCACGGCACGTGTCCCTTCGGCACCAGGTAGTAGATGATGCAGAAGAGCAGGAACGTGATCGCCAGGGCCGCGATCAGGAGCAGCGCGCTGGCGATCCCGTTGATGCGCGAGAGCCCGAAGGGAAGATCGCCGGCGCTCGTCACGAGGACGCTCTCCAGGGTCGGGATGACCACGCTGGCGGCAAGGAACAGGGTCACCACCAGCAGCATCACGAGGGCGAAGCGCTTCTGCTCGAGCCAGCCCCGGCATTGGACGTGATAGATGCGGCAGAAGGAGGTGTCCATCGCGCCCCAGAACGAGGTCCCGATCCAGATGGCGCCGATCGCCGCCGCGACGCCGATCGTCGTGGAGTTGTCCCGAATTCGATCCAGGGCGTTGTTGAGCGTGTTCAGCTCGACGGCCGGGAACAGGCGCTGGAGGTCGTTCAGCACGCTTGTCTCCACGTTGCCGCTCTGCAGGATCTGACCGAAGATGAACAGCACCAGGAGGGCGAACGGGAACACCGCGAGGAAGAGGTTGTAGGCGACCATGCCCGCCAGCCCGGTGATGTTCTCCTCGTAGGCGCGGTGCCAGAAGGCGCGCAGGTAGCCACCAAGCCGGAGCCGGCGCGAGGCTTCAGCGTCGCTTGACCACGGCCTGGCGATTACCGACAACGCCGCTTTGCTGGGTCGCGGGACGCCGGCGTCATCGGCGGTCCGCGGGCTTGCGCACCGCTTCCACGGCACGGCTCAGCAGCCGCACGCCGAGGGTCGCCGCCTCGGCGGCAACCGCGACACCCGCCCATGCGAGGTCCTCGACGCCGCCATGCTGCGTGTCTGTGGCCGGTGGAGTCTCCGGCTCCGGTGTCGACGAAGGCTCGGGCGGCTGGGCGAACGGAGCGATCCCGGGTTGCTCGGGGGAGCGCTCGGCTTCGGCCGCTCGCCGGGCCCAGGCTGCTCTCGGCGCCGGGGGCTGCGCACTCCCGGGCGCGTGCCGGGGAGGTTGCCGAACACGCTGCCCTGATCGTCGGCGCCCTCGCGGGTCTCGTCGGGCTCGGGCTGAGTCTGCTCGCGGTCGGTCACTCGGCGTCTATTCCATCGCGCTCGACGGACGCATGCGCCGCCGCCGAGCTGCGTAACTCCTGGCCGCCAGCCGTGTTCTTGATGATGAACCCGGCCGCGGAGCCGGCTTCAGCATGCGCAGCAGGGGTTGCACTGGGCGAGTTTTCGCGCCCAGAATGGCTGAAATACCTTGACTTCAAAAAATATAGCGGTTAGGATAGGAACAGACGTTTGAGAAGCCTTCGGATGGGGAATGGATACCTCGGTGAGGGCCGGCGCGGATCGGTGCCCGGTCCGCGTTTTTGTCCGCAATATCGGGATTCGAGCGACAGCGCCGGACGCGCGAATCCCGGGCTCGACCGGGTATCCGGTATAGGAGATAGGACCGGCCGGAGATAGACCGAACAGTCCCAGAGCTTAGGTGAAGGAAGACGAGAACCGAACGAATGCTAGTTGCAGAGATTCAAGAGCTTGACGAGGTCAAGGGCCTCGTCGTCAAGGGGCAGCAGGACGGGGTGATCTCGTACGGCGAGGTGGCCACCGCCGTGTCCGAGGTCGACCTGGACGAGTCCGACATCGAGGAGCTGTACGCCTACCTCGAGCGTCAGGGCGTCGAGCTGGTCGAGGACGTCGATCCGGCGCAGGCTGCCGCCCCAGCCGCCGAGACGGAGTCCGACAAGCGGGGCAAGCGCCGCAAGGCCACGGCGCTCGACCTGAAGCCGGACATGACCACGGACTCCCTGCAGCTGTTCCTGAAGGACATCGGCAAGGTCCGACTGCTGACCGCGCAGGAGGAGGTCGAGCTCGCGAAGCGGATCGAGCGCGGCGACCTCGACGCGAAGCAGAAGATGGTCGAGTCGAACCTGCGCCTGGTCGTCTCGATCGCCAAGAACTACCGCAACCAGGGCCTGCCCTTCCTCGACCTGATCCAGGAGGGGACGCTGGGCCTGGTGCGCGCGGCCGAGAAGTTCGACTACCGCAAGGGGTTCAAGTTCTCGACCTACGCGACCTGGTGGATCCGCCAGGCGATCGCCCGGGCGCTGGCCGACAAGGCGCGGACGATCCGGATCCCGGTCCACGTGGTCGAGAAGCTGAACAAGATCGGCCGCGCGGAGCGCAAGCTGGTCACCGAGCTCGGTCGCGAGCCGACGCCGGAGGAGATCGCCGAGGTCACCGGAATCGATCCCGAGGAGGTCGATCAGATCAAGCGCTCGGCGCAGGCCCCGGTCTCGCTGGAGAAGCCGGTCGGCGACGAGGAGGAGTCCGAGTTCGGCCAGTTCATCGCCGACGAGAAGGCCGAGTCGCCGTTCGAGCGCGCCGCTGACCTGCTCACCAAGGAGGCGCTGCGCGAGGCGCTCGAGAACCTCTCCTACCGCGAGCGGCGCGTGCTCGAGCTTCGCTACGGCCTGGGCGGCGAGCACCCGCGCACCCTGGACGAGGTCGGGCGGACGTTCAACGTCACGCGCGAGCGAATCCGCCAGATCGAGAACCAGTCGCTGAAGAAGCTCCAGTCGCTGGCTGAGGCACAGAAGCTTCGAGAAGTTGCCTGAGCGGCGATAGCCGGCGCTGGGCGGGGTCATCGGTCGCTCGCGTGCCGAGCACACTTCGCTCCCTGCTTCCCTGCCCAGCTTGGCTCTCGCCGCTCAGGAACCGTCAGACAGGTCAATAAAGAAACGGAGGTACCTCATCAGCACAGCTACCGCAGTTAACCCTCGCCCGGCGCAGTGGACCTGCGCCCGCTGCGAGATGACCAGCACATGGACCAACGGCCTCGACGAGGGCTCCGCGCCCCCGCACTGGGTGCGCGACCCGGACGGCCGTCACTACTGCCTGGCCTGTCGGCGCGAGCGGGCGATCGAAATCGCCCTGGAGGAGGCCGGCGAGGTCGGCATCGAGGCTCGTGCGAAGCTGCGCTCCCAGGCGGTGGTCAGGTTCGAGATCGCACGCGACCCCGAGCGCACCGAGGGCGAGATCGCCAAGGCCGCCCGCACATCGATCCTTGCCGTGCGCAACGCGCGCAAGGCGATGGCTGGCTAGACGCTCCCCGCCCGGGGCGTCCACCACGCTCAAGCAACGCCGCGCCGCGCCCGATAAGCCAGGGTGATGGCGTTCGAGATCGACGCTGCGCTGCGCTACGTGGTCGAGCGGGAGGGCTCTGACCTGCACGTCAAGGTGGCCTCGCCGCCGATGGCGCGCGTCCACGGCGCGCTGCGGCCGATCGACGGCGCCGAGCCGCTGACCGAGGAGGACACGGGCGCGGCCCTCGAGCACATCCTGACCGAGAGCCGTCTGGTCGAGGAGTTCGCCGATCAGGGCGAGGTCGACTTCTCGTATGAGATTCGCGGCCTGTCGCGCTTCCGCGTCAACGCCTTTCGCCAGCGCGGTTACATCTCGATCGCCTGCCGCGCGATCCCCTTTCAGGTGCGCACGATCGACGACCTCGGCCTGCCCGAGGTGATCCGCACGCTGGCCGAGGAGCCGCGAGGGATCGTCCTGCTCACGGGGACGACCGGCTCGGGCAAGTCGACGACGCTGGCGGCGATGATCGACCACATCAACTCGACCCGCTCGCGCCACGTCGTCACCCTCGAGGACCCGATCGAGTACCTGCACCGCGACAAGCTCTCGATCATCAACCAGCGCGAGGTGGGTCAGGACACGGAGAGCTTCGCCCGGGCGATGCGCCGCGTGCTGCGCCAGGACCCCGACGTGATCCTGATCGGCGAGATGCGCGACGAGGAGACCGTCCGCACGGCGCTCGCGGCCGCCGAGACCGGGCACCTGGTGCTGTCCACGCTCCACACCCTGGACGCCACCGAGACGATCAACCGGATCGTCGACTTCTTCCCTCCGCACCTCCAGCAGCAGGCGCGGGTCATGCTTTCGTCGACGCTGCGGGGCGCGGTCTCACAGCGGCTCGTGCCGCGCGTCGACGGCAACGGCCGCGTCGCCGTGTGCGAGGTGCTGGTGGTCACCGGCCGGGTGCAGGACCTGATCCTCAACCCGCAGGAGACCGGTCGCGTGACCGAGGTGATCTCCGAGGGCTCCTACTACGGGATGCAGACCTTCGACCAAGCCCTGCTCGAGCACGTGGTGGCCGGCAACATCAGCGAGGAGATCGCGTTCGAGGTCGCCTCCAGCCCCCACGACTTCAAGCTGATGCTCGCCGCACAAGGCCAGCGGGCGAGCGGCATCGAGCAGCTCGGCGGGCCGGCCGGGGGCAACGGCGAGGAGCCGCAGGACTCACTTCAGTTCGTAAAGCATTGAGCTATACTCGGCCTTGGCGGTCGGGGCTGCGGACGAACCTACTCATGGCCCGATCGCCGACGGAATGGCCGAGAATCCCTGTCCAGTCGGTTGTTGCGCGGAGATCATCTCCGGCAAGTGGACCCTTCTCGTGATTCGCGACCTGGCCGACGGAAGCCAGCGCTTCTGCGAGCTGGAGCGCTCGCTCGAGGGGATCAGCCCACGCACCCTCTCGCTGCGTCTGCGCGCGCTCGAGGAGCACCGGATCGTCGAGCGGCGCACCTATCCCGAGGTCCCGCCACGGGTCGAGTACGGCTTGACCGAGAAGGGCCGCGCCCTCGTGCCGCTGATCGAGGACATGCGCGCATACGGCCGGCGCTGGCTGCTCGAGGGGCAGCCCGCCGCCGAGCAGCGCGAGCCGGTCGCCGCCTAGCAGCGGTTCGATCCCGGCGCCCAGGTTCGTCCCGCCACCAGGTTGCGCCCTCGGCCCATGACGCTGCAGCAGTGGGCCGAATTTGTTGTCGATAGGCAACGAAATTCGGCCCAGTGGTGGTTGGGGGCGTGCAAGCGTTCCTGCACGGGAGGAAGCGCGCCGGCGCGGCAGAAACCGTGGTGCATGCGCGACCTGGTTGCTCGAGAGGCCCTGCGGACGATGGCCGCAGACGCCGCGAAGCGCTTTCGCGAGCTGGTGGCTGCCGGCCACGAGATTCCCTACGACGTGCAGGAGCCGGGCAACGGCTCGCCGCTGCCGCGGTACATACCGCTGACCGAGCGCTTCGTCCGCGACCATGCCCCGACGCTGTTGGAGCTCGACTCGTTCGGATCGGCGTGCGCGGCGATCGAATCGGCCGAGCTCGCGGGCCCGTACCTCGAGGAATTCGGGATCAAGGTCCCGCCGGATGCCCGCAAGCGCGCCGAGCTTGCCGGGGTCGTCTTCCTGTGCCGTCTGTGGACGGATTCCACCGACTTCTCGCTCGACGGCAAGCGGCTGGGCGAGGCGATCACCGAGCTCGAGGCCGGAGGCGAGACCCGAGAAGACGAGATCGAGGTCGTCGTCCCGCTGCGAGGGCTGCAGATGCCGCTGGTCCGACTGGAGCTTGCGACGGCGACGATCGTTCGCGCCGACACCGTCGACGTGCCCGCCGAGGCGCGGGCCTCGGAGGGGGCGGGCGCCGCAGGCTGGGAGCCCACCTTCCTCGCGGCGGCGCGGGTGAGCGTCGGCGAGGGGAGCCAGGAGGACGGAGAGCCGACGCCGGACACCGGCGCCCGCGCCGTCGAGGCCTTTCGCCAGCTGATCACCGCGCTTCGCCTCTTTCAGGCCGGCGGCGTCGGATTGGGGCCGTATGCCTGGACGCGCGCCGGCGCCAATCGCTGGCGGCGGATCGCGACCGGCGCCGGGCGCCCCAGGCGAGGGGGCTACCGCCTCGCCGAGGACGGTGCTGGGCGACCTGACGACCCTGTCGCGCGTGCTCGCCTACCGCTCGACCCCGTTCGGGCGACCGGGGCAGCACGGCCCCGGCATCGCGGGCGCGCTGGCCCGCGCGATCTCGCGCTTCGAGGCGGGACTGGAGCGCAACGTGGTGCTCGAGGCGCTGAACGACTACCTGCTGGCTCTCCGCTTCATGCTCGAGGGCGGCGGCCCGGCCGACCTCGGGCTGCCGATGCGGGTCGCGGCGCTGTGCGCTGAGCCCGAGCAGCGCTCCGAGACCAAGGCAGTCGTCGATCGAGCGCTGGCGCTCGAGCGCGAGCTGTGGAGCGGGGAGCCCGCTCCATCCCTCAACGGCGCCGAGGGCGCTCCGACTCCGGCCGAGACCGCGGTGGCGATCGAGGACCTGACGCGCGCCGATCCTCAAGGATGCAGCCTGCGGCCACCTGGGCAGCGACCTGCGCGCGACCGCCGACGAGATCCTGCTCGCCGACGGGCTCGCCGTGGGCGAGGGCGAGGCCGAGCAGCGTGGCGGCTCCGAGGAATGGGACCTGCCGGACGAGGACGAGGACGACGAGGAGCAGGACGACCTGGAGGAGCAGGACGACGACTTGGATTCCGAGCCGGACGACGACGACTCCGAGGAGGAGCAGGACGACCTCGAGGAGGACGTCGAGGTGGCGCCCACGGGCGTTCAGGCGACCAGGCGCGAGCCGGCCGCCGAAGAGCCGGTCAGGCCGGACGGGGACCAGCTCTGGATGGACGTCTCCGACGAGTGGCAGGAGGGACGCGAGGTCCGCGACGACGACCATGCGATGCAGGTCCCCGAGCCCGCGGGTCGAATCACGATCCAGTCACACCCCGAGCCGGAGGAGGACCACGTGTTCGCGAGCAGCCAGCCCAGGCGCGAAGAGCGCCAGACGACCGCCATCGACGGCGGGCGAGCGGATCCACGACCGCTTCAACGAGCTTCTCGACGCGCGCCCGCAGGAGCGCGAGCAGGTGGCCAACCGCGTCGCCTATCTCTTCCCGCGTCCCGAGACGACCGAGTGGGACGTGCGCGAGGTGAGCTATGACCGCCGCCGACGCGCCGAGCCGCACAACGAGCTTCAGACCTCCTAGCTTCCTCCTCCGATCACCCAGGAAGAACGTCCTGATGGCCGAGCCGGGAGGCTCGGTCGTCAGGACGCCACTCAACCGGCCGCGATCGCGGTCCGCTCCTTGGCGCCCGCGGCGAACAGGTAGCGGTTGATCTGCATCAGGCCCGAGAGGTCGTGTACGTCGCTGTCGAGGTAGGGGACCTGGATCACCGCGCGGGCGCGCATCTCTGCCGTCAGCCGCTTGATGTTCCGCCGGTCGCGGGCCGCCAACGCCCGGTAGTCGTCGAAGTTCGTCAGCACCCGACCCGCCAGATCCTCGTCGCCGAGCGCCTCGGCGAGCTCTGCCGCGAAGCCCTCGCCGTAGTCGGGGAGCTCGCTTTCGTAGTGCACCTTGTTGACGATCACCCCGCCGAACGGCAGCTTCGCCTCGACCAGCCTGCGGTGGAAGTAGACGGCCTCGGTGACCGGCTCGCCCTGCGGTCCGCAGACCACCAGGAAGCAGGTCTCGGGATTCGCCAGGAGCTCGTTGACCCGCTTGGCCCGCTCGCGAAAGCCACCGAGCATGCCGCTGAAGGCCTGGAAGAACTCCGACAGGTCCTCGATCACCTCGACGCCGGTCACCCGCCGCAGGATGGAGAACATCATCGAGGTGCCGCGCCCGAAGAGGCGCATGCCCAAGCCGGTCGGGCGCATGAAGACCTGAAGGGCGCGGCCCTCGATGAACTGCATCAGGCGCCGGGGCGCCTCGAGGAAGTCGAGCGCGTTGCGGGTGGGCGGGGTGTCGAGCACCAGCAGGTCGTATCGGTCCTCCGCGTGCAGCTCGAACAGCTTCTCCATCGCCATGTACTCCTGCGAGCCGGCGAGGGCGGCCGACAGCTGCTGGTAGATGCGGTTCTCGAGGATGCGGTCGCGGCTCTCCTCGTCGGGAGCGTGGCGGCGCACCAGCTCGTCGAAGGTTGCCTTCGCGTCGAGCATCATCGCCCACAGCTCACCCCCGTTGGTCTCGATCCCCGCCTCGGCGAACCGGGCCGGGTCGACCCGGCGCTCCTCGTTGCCGAGCTCGGGCAGGCCGAGCGAGTCCGCGAGTCGCTTGGCGGGGTCGATCGTCAGCACCGCGACCTTCTTGCCACGCGCGGCCATCCCGGTCGCGATCGCGGCCGCGCTCGTCGTCTTTCCGACCCCGCCCGAGCCCGCGCAGATGCACACGCGCTTGCCCGTCGAGGAGCTCCGCGACGCCGGCCATCAGTGGAGCACCTAGCCGACCGCCTTGGCGAGCTCGCGGATCTCCTCGACCCCGACCTCGGGCTTGAAGACGAAGGGGAGCGTTCGCACCGGCGCCCGGGTGAGCTCCGCCAGACGGGCGAGTTGCTCGCGCTGCGCCGCGGCTCGGCGGCTCTCGCTGAGCGCCGCCCGGTACGCGGCCCGCAGGGGGCCGTTGGCCTTCCCGCACGCGCCGTCGAGCCGCTCCACATCGGCCTTCGAGAAGCGCTCCGGGTAGAGCCCGTTCATGTACACGCGATCCACCGCGACGTCGATCTCCTCGGTCAGCTGCCGTTCGAGCGCCACGGTCTCGTTCACGGGCATCTCCTCGGGCAGCGCGACGATCGCGGCTCCCGTCTTGCGATGGTTGACGATGAACGCCTCGAGCGCCTCCGCCTGAGCCTTGATCGGGCCGACGCGCGCGATGTTCGCGAACGTCCGCGGCGTCTGCAGGAAGGCGACGCCCTGGCCCGTCGCCGGGGCGTCCACGATCACGAGGTCGTACTTGCGGCCCTTCCTGACCTTGCGGTCCGGTTGCGCGACCTCCCACAGCTTTCCGATCGTCACGAGCTCGCGCAGGCCCGGCGTGGCCGCCGCCAGATAGCCGAAGATCCGGGAGCGGAACAGCAGGTCGCGCATCGCACGGACCTTGAGCTGCAGCAGGACGTACTCCCGCATCGCCTCGTCCGGGTCGATGGAGATCGCCCATAGGTTGTCCGCCATCTCGACCTCGTGGAAGCCGACCCTGGCCCGGTGGAAGACCTGGGAGGTGTGCTCCTGCGAGGAGACCTCGCAGACGATCGTCCGCCGGCCCTCGGCCGCGGCGGCGAGACCGAGGGCGAGGGCAACCGTGGACTTGCCCACGCCGCCCTTTCCGGTGACGATCACCAGACGCTTGTCGAGGAGCTCGGACACCGCATGAACATACATACGCGGCATCAGTCGTGGATAAACGTCCGTCGGGGGTCTCGTTTCATGGGGAGGAAACGCACGACCACGTGCGAATAAGCGCGATCAATGGGTCTCTTCAACCGCGGTTTCAAGTCAAACGTGTCCACGAACGGCAAGCCGCCGTCGGCGAACGGCCACCTGCCCGAGGACGAAGCCATGCTGCCCGACGATCCCGAAGCGCGGCCGGAGCCGGCCGTTCCCGAGCAGCCCGCACTCGAGCTCCCGCGCCGGAGCCGCGCCGAGGCCGTCCGAGCAGGCGGTGCCCGAGCTCCCGAGCCTGAGCCCGCCCGAGCTTCCCGCGCCGGAAGGCCCGCGCCCGAGGCGGCCGTGCCGGAGCAGGCCGTGCCCGAGCAGGCCGCTCCGCACGACGCGCCCGCCGAGCACGCGCCGCGGGCGAATCCCGCCGCAAGGGCAGCCTCCGCGCCGCCCGTCAACCCGGCGCCACCGGATCACAGCGACGAGGACCGCATCAGCGCCTCCGACGCGCTGGCGCCGACTCGCCGTCCCGGCAGCAGCAGGCCGCCGGGCGCCGCGCTCGGCGACGAGTCTGAGCGCCGGGCGAAGATCATCTCGTTCGCGAACCAGAAGGGCGGTGTCGCGAAGACGACGACGACCCTGAACCTGGCCGTCGCATTCGCGGAGTCCGGCCACGACGTCCTCTGCGTGGACCTCGACCCGCAGGGCAACCTGACGATGAGCCAGGGGATCGATCCCGACAAGGTCGAGGGAAGCATGTACGACGTGCTCGTCGACCACGTGCCGATCCGCGAGGTGATCCACGAGCGCGAGATCGACATCGCCGTGGCCTCGATCGACCTGGCGGGAGCCGAGATCGCGATGAGCATGCAGATCGGGCGGGAGCGCTCGCTGGAGAAGGCCCTGTCGGCGGTCGTCGACGACTACGACTTCGTCTGCATCGACACGCCGCCGAGCCTGGGACTGCTGACGGTCAATGCCCTGACCGCCTCGGACAAGGTGATCGTCCCCGTCCAATGCGAATATCTCTCCATGCGGGGGCTCGTCCAGCTCCAGAACACGATGCAGATGATCCGCGAGAACTTGAACCCGAGAGTGCACATCGAGGGCATCCTGCCGACGATGCTGGACTCGCGCACCGTTCACGCCAAGGAGGCGGTGGAGATCCTCGAGGAGAACTTCGGCGAGCTGGTCTTCAAGTCGCGGATCCGGAAGGCGATCAAGTTCGCCGAGGCGCCCGTGCGGGGCTCGAGCGTGCTCAAGTACGATCCGAAGGGCAACGCCGCCAACTACTACCGCGAGCTGGCCAAGGAGGTCCTGACGAATGGCGCGTCGTAAGCGGGCCAGCATGCGCGAGGGCCCGCTCGCAGACCTCTTCCGCTCCACGGCCTCTCACGAGCGCGAGCAGCCCACCGAGCCGCCCGCCCCCGGAGATTCGCCGCCCGAAGCGACCCCCCACGATCAAGAGAGGAACGGACTCGAGTGCTGGGCGAGCGTGGCGCCACCGCTCGGCCGCCCCGCCCCACCGAGGAGGAGGTCACTCGCCCGGAGCCCGAGCCAGGGCCGCCGGATCCCGAGCGGGTGCGCGCCTACCGCGTCGAGGAGCACGAGCTGCCGATTCGGGAGCCCAGGGAGCGCCTCAACCGAATCTTTGCCGACGAGGCCCACGACGTCGAGGGCCCGACCTACGGCCGGGACGAGCCCGGGCTGGGCGACTACCACGGGCCGCCGCGCCCGCACCTGCCCGTGATCCGGGTGGTCGGGGTCGGCGGCGCCGGAGTCAACGCGATCAACCGGATGATCGAGGCGCAGATCCCGGGCGTCGAGTTCATGGCGATCAACACCGACCTCCAGTCGTTGCAGCAGTCGACCGCCGACGTCACCGTCCATCTCGGCAGCGGCGTCTCGCGCGGCCTCGGCACCGGCTCGAACCCGGAGCTCGGCTACCGCGCCGCCTTCGAGGAGCAGGACAAGATCAAGCGTCTCCTGAAGGGCTCCGACATGGTGTTCGTGACCGCAGGCGTCGGTGGCGGCACCGGGACCGGGGCGGCGCCGGTCATCGCGCGCCTGGCGCGCGACGTCGGCGCGCTGACCGTGGGGATCGTCACCAAGCCGTTCCAGTTCGAGGGCACGCGCCGCGCCAAGCAGGCCGATGACGGCATCGAGGCGCTGAGCGCCGAGGTCGACACGCTGATCGTGGTCCCCAACGAGCGCCTGCTCTCGGTGCTGGCCCGCACGACGACGATGATCGAGGCCTTCCAGGTGGCCGACGACGTCCTGCGCCAGGGCGTTCAGGGGATCTCCGAGTTGATCACCCTGCCCGGCCTGATCAACCTGGACTTCGCCGACGTGCGGACGACGATGCGCGACGCCGGCCAGGCCCTGCTGGGGATCGGGATGGGCACCGGAGACACCCGCGCGGTATCGGCCGCGGAGCGCGCCGTGTCGTCGCCGCTGCTCGAGACCTCGGTGGACGGCGCCCGCTCGATCCTGCTCTCGATCACCGGCGGCCCCGACATGAGCCTGATGGAGGTCTCCGAGGCGGCGAAGGTCGTCCAGGAGGCGGCGCACCCCGACGCCAACATCATCTTCGGGGCGAACGTCGACGACACCCTTGCCGACCAGCTCTGGGTGACGGTGATCGCCACCCGCTTCGACGGCCGCGGCAGGCGCGCGGACGGCAGCGCCCGCGCGGAGCTGCGGGCTGCCGGCACCACGACGACCGCCGTCCGCCGGCCGGCCGACCGCAGGGCGGGAAGCGCGCCGAGCTTCGAGTCGCGCCCGCGCGACATGTCGATCGAAGTTCCGGAGTTCGTCCCCGGTCGTTAGTGCCCCGTCACTGGCGCCTGACGCCATGAGCAAACGCGGGGCGGTCGCGGCCGGCCATCCGCTGACAGCGGAGGCGGGGGCTGACGTCCTCCGCGAGGGCGGGAACGCGGTCGATGCCGCGGTCGCCGCGGTGCTGACGTCGTTCGTCACCGAGAGCCCGCTCACCGGCCTGGGAGCGGGCGGCTTCATGCTCGTCCACGCTCCGGACGAGAACGTCCTGCTCGACTTCTTCGTCGCCGTTCCCGGGCAAGGACGGGATCGAGCGTCGCTCGGAGCTGGATCCCGTTCCCGTGTACTTCACCGAGGACGTTCCGCAGATCTTCAACGTCGGCGCGGCCTCGTGCGGGGTGCCGGGCACCGCTGCGGGGCTTTGGGAAGCGCTGCGACGGTTCGGCTCGATGCCGATGGCGGAGCTGGCTCGTCCCGCGGTGAGCCACGCGCGACAGGGCGTGCCGGTGAACGCCGAGCAGGCGTTCATCTTCAAGATCCTGGAGCCGATCCTCACCCACCAGCCCGAGGGACGGGCGATCTACGCGCCGCAGGGCCGCAGGCTCCGGGAGGGCGAGGTGTTCCGGTTCGAGGAGCTCTCCGAGGCCCTGGAGCGCTACGGGGCGGAGGGCCCCGAGCCCTTCTACCGGGGCGAGCTCGCGAGGGCGGTCTCGGAGTGGGTGGTGGAGCGCGGCGGGGCCCTTGGCGTCGAGGACCTCGCCTCCTATGAGCCGATCGCGCGCTATCCGGCGCGGGGCGGCTTCCGTGGCCGGGACGTGCTCACCAACCCGCCACCCTCGTCGGGAGGCATCCTGGTCGCCTTCGGCCTCGACCTGCTCGACCGGCTCGGCGCCGCCGGGGTCGAGCAGGTCGTGGCGGTGATGGAGCAGGCGCAGGCCGCACGCACCGAGGAGTTTCACGCCGGGCTTGCCGAGGACGGCTGGCTCGAGCAGTTCCTGGACCCGGCGCGCCTCGACGCGGCCGCCGAGCGCGCCCGGTCTCGCCTTCGCCCGCCCGCCGGCGGGGTCGTGGGACCGGGCGATGGCCTCGGCTCGACGACCCATATCACCGCGGTCGACGGCGACGGACGCTGCGCCAGCGTCACCTGCTCGAACGGCACCGGCTCGGGCCTGATCGTGCCCGGGACCGGGGTCCACGTCAACAACATGCTCGGCGAGGAGGACCTCAACCCGTTCGGCTTCCACACCCTGCCCGCCGGGCGGCGCGTGCCCTCGATGATGTCGCCGACCGTGCTGCTCCGCGAGGGCAGGCTCGAGCTGGGGCTCGGCAGCGGCGGCTCGAACCGGATCCGCTCCGCGGTGCTGCAGACGATCGTCCGCCTGGTCGCCGACGGGATGGAGGCCGCCGAGGCGGTCGAGGCGCCGCGCGTCCACTTCGAGGCGGGCGCGGTACATGCCGAGCCGGGCATCGATCCCCAGGCCCTGGCGCGGCTCGAGGCGCGGGGGTACACCGTCGCCCGCTGGGCGGAGCGGAACCTGTTCTTCGGCGGCGTCCACGCCGTGTCCAGGAACCCCGAGACCGGGGAGTTGCGCGGCGGCGGCGACCCGCGGCGGGGCGGGGCGATCGCGGTCGTCTAGAGCTCGACGCCACGCCGCAAGCCAGAGCCGGGCGCGGAGTAGCATCGTTTGCGAGCGACGGGAAAGGTTCGGGCCATGGCCAAGGCGCTCTTGATCATCGACTTCCAGAACGACTTCACGTCCGGCGGTGCGCTCGAGGTCCCGGGCGGCGACGAGATCGCCGGGCCGGTGAAGACGCTCGCCGAGCGGATCGGCCTGGTCTTCGCCACCCGGGACTGGCATCCGCCCGACCACGCCTCGTTCGAGACCGAGGGCGGCCCGTGGCCGGTTCACTGCGTGCGGGGCACGCACGGGGCCGAGTTTCACCCGGCAATGACCCGGATCGACGTCGACGCGGTCGTGGACGTGGGCCGCGAACGCGAGGACGAGGGCTACTCGGGCTTCGAGAAGTCCGACCTGGCGCAGATCCTCCGCGACCACGACGTGGACGAGGTGTACGTCTGCGGCCTGGCCACCGACTACTGCGTCAGGGCGTCGGCGATCGACGCCCGTGGCGAGGGGTTCGACGTGACCGTGGTCGAGGACGCCGTCCGCGCGGTCGAGGTCAACGAGGGCGACTCAGAGCGCGCCTTCGCCGACATGCGCGACGCGGGCGCCACGGTTGCGAGCTCCGACGAGGTGCTCGCGAGGGTCGAGGCCCGCTGAGCCGTCCGCGCGCACGCCTCGGTTACTCGACGACGACCTTGCCGTTCATCTTCGCGCGCTCCGCGATCTCGCGCGAGCGCGCCAGCGCGGCGACCAGGGCGCGCAGCGCGTTGCCCAGCATCCGCATCCGGTCGGGCTCCGAGCGCAGCTCGAGCAGCGCCTGCTTGGTGTCCGGCGGCAGCTCCACCCGCGCCGCGATCCCGTAGGAGTTCTCGGCCTCCAGCTCCGCTGAATCCGGGGGCTCGCCCGAGACCCGCCTGACCAGCTCGGCGAACGCCTCGCGCGCCACGCTGGCGGCTTCCGGGTCTTCCTCCTCGCGTTCGTCGCTTGCGTCGATCGGCTCCACCTCGCCCGCCGGAAAATCGCCCGCCTCGAACCGCTCCAGGACCTTGAACGGCTGCTCGCCGGCGACGACGACGTTCATCCGCCCATCGTCGAACCGCTCCACCACCTCGGTGACCCGCGCCATGCAGCCGATCCGGTGGGCGTTGCCTCCCTCGTCGCGGAAGACGATGCCGAAAGGCTCGGCGTTGTCCAGGCAGTGGCCGATCATCCGCTTGTAGCGCTCCTCGAATATGTGGAGCGGCAAGAGCTCGCCAGGCAGGATCACCACCGGGAGCTCGAAGATCGGCAGCTCGAGGCCGTCGTCCGGCATGACCCCATTCTAGGAGTGCGGCGCCACCGGCTGGGAGAATCGGCCCGTGCCGATCGACGCCCGAGGTGGAGGCGGCCGGTGAAACGTCCGAGCTCGACATTGGACTGACCTCCGATTGACACGCCCCGCAGGAACCCACTTAACGCTTCGTTGAGCCCCTGCTGGGACGCTTGGAATCGTGGTACTGCTCATCCTCTTCGCACTCGTGGCCGGCGCCGGTACGGCGCTTTCCCCGTGCGTGCTCCCGGTGCTTCCGGCCGTGCTGTCGGCCGGGCTGACGGGAGGCCGCCGGCGGCCGCTCGGCGTCGTGGCCGGCCTGGCGCTGTCGTTCACGTTCGCGACCGTCGCGCTCGTCTATGTGATCGAGGCGCTCGGCCTGCCGAACGACCTCGTGCGAACCCTGGCCATCGTCACGCTGCTGGTCTTCGGCGTCCTGCTGCTCCTGCCGCCGCTCGCCGACCGGGTGGAGGCCTGGATCTCGCGGATCGTCCCCGGCCCGGCGCGCGGGCGCGGGGACGGGTTCGGCTCCGGGCTCGTGGTCGGGGCGAGCCTCGGCTTCGTCTACGCGCCGTGCGCCGGGCCGATCCTCGCCGGAGTGATCACGGTCTCGGCGGCGCAGAGCTTCACCTTCGGCCGTCTCGCGGTCGCGCTCGCATACTCGCTCGGATCGGCAGGGGTGCTCTACGCGCTGATCCTCGGCGGGCGCCGCGTTGAC
Organism: uncultured Actinomycetes bacterium; assembly: GCA_963702805.1. Taxonomy (GTDB): domain Bacteria; phylum Actinomycetota; class Thermoleophilia; order Solirubrobacterales; family 70-9; genus AC-56. Next base: position 99,134 of record CAVPEC010000008.1, read on the forward strand.
CGACCGCCTCGACGCCTTCCGCGGGCGAATCCAGACAGCGATGGGCGTGGTGATGCTTGGCGGTCGCATTCGTGATGATCGCCGACCTGGACGTCAAGTTCGAAAACCAAATCGCCCGCCACCTGCCTTCGGCGCTCGTCGACCCCGCCAGCCGGATCGAGCAGAGCCCGAGCGTCTCCGAGGGGCTCGCCGACCTGCGGGGGGGCGGCCCGGTTTCGCACGAGGGGGGCGCCGCGGAGGCGGCCGCGGGGAAGCGGCTGCCCGTTCAGTTCCGGGCGCCCGATTTCACCGGTACGCAGCAGTGGTTCAACACCCCCGGTGACCGGCCGCTCAGCCTGGCGGGCCTGCGGGGGCAGGTGGTGCTGGTCGACTTCTGGACCTACACGTGCATCAACTGCATCCGGACCCTGCCCTACCTCGAGGCCTGGTACCGCAAGTACCACAGGGACGGGTTCACCGTGGTGGGGGTCCACACGCCGGAGTTCCCGTTCGAGAAGGAGGCTTCCAACGTCCAGCGGGCGATCGGCGACGACGGCCTCACCTATCCGGTCGCCCAGGACAACGACGCCGCCACCTGGACCGCCTACCACAACCAGTACTGGCCGGCGGACTACCTGATCGATGCCCAGGGCAGGGTCCGGCTGGTGCACTTCGGCGAGGGCTCCTACGCGGAGACGGAGGGAGCGATTCGAAGCCTGCTCGCCGAGGCGGGCGGCCCGGGCCTGGGCGGCAGGGCGAACGTCCGCAGCCAGACGCCCGACCTGCACGCCACCCCCGAGTCGTATCTGGGGGCGGCGAGGGCGGACCGGTTCGCGAACGGCGAGATCAGCCCCGGCTCCCAGAGCTTTCAGGCGGTGCCGCCCGGCCGGCTCGGCCCCGACCAGCTCGCCTACGGCGGCCAGTGGACGATCAGCGGCGAGTCGGCGACCGCCGGCCACGACGCCAGCCTCGAGCTCAACTTCGACGCGCGCCGGGTCTTCTGTGTGCTGGGCTCGCCGGCAAGGCCGCGAACGATGCAGGTGCTCCTCGACGGCCGGCCGATCCCGGCCTCGCTCGCCGGCCAGGACGTCCACGGCGGGACGGCGACGATCTCCTCCCAGCGCCTCTACCGCCTCGTTGACCTGCCGCGCGGCGGGCGACACCTGCTGACGCTCCGCCTCGCGCCCGGAACAGCCGGCTACGCGTTCACGTTCGGCTAGCCGGAAGACGTAGGCTTAGCCCGATGACGGACCGCGGCGAGCAACCTTCGGCCTCGAACACGGCCGCGAGCCCACCTCGGCGGCAATCGAACTGGACCGCAGGGCGCGTGATCGGGATGGTCTTTGCCAGCATCGGCGGGCTGATCGGCCTGGCGCTGCTGTTGGGCGGCGCCGCCGTGCTCGCCGCGTACGCCTTCGGCCGCGACGACGGCTACTTCAACTCCGACCGCAAGCAGCTCCGAAGTCCCACCTACGCGATCACCACGGAGAACATCGACCTCGGCGCAGACGAGTTCGACTGGGCTCCGGACAAGATCCTCGGCAAGGTCCGGGTCCAGGTCGAGGGCGACAAGCCGGTGTTCGTCGGCATCGGGTCCGACGCCGAGGTGGATCGCTACCTCGGTAACGTCGCCCACGACGAGCTGGTCAACTTCCACAGCGGGCCCTCCGAGTTCGACCTACACCCGGGCAGAGCCCCACGGACACCACCCGGCAAGCAGAAATTCTGGGTCGCCCAGACCGAGGGCTCCGGCGAGCAGGCGCTCACCTGGGATGCCGAGTTCGGTCGCTGGACCGCGGTCGTGATGAATGCTGACGCAGCTCGGGGCATCGACGTCCAGGCCGATGCCGGGATCAAGCTGGCCTGGGCAATCTGGGCCGGGCTGGGGATGTTCGTCGTCGGTCTGCTGATGAGCGTCGGCGCCGTGGTCGTGATCCTGCTGGTCAGTCGGCGAGCGAGCCGGGACCCGACCACGGGCTGACCGCTACAGGCCGTCTTGGGAACGCCGGTAGCGAACGTAGACGACGCGAGAGCCAAACGTCTGTGTCTCGACCAGCTCCAGGTCGATCCTCTCGTCCAGGGCCGGGAAGTAAGGCGTGCCGCCGCCCAGCACGACCGGGCTGACGAAGAGCCGGTACTCGTCGATGAGGCCCGCCTTCATGAGGGTGGAGGCCAGGCCGGCGCCGCCGACGGCCAGGTCCTTTCCCGGCTGTTCCTTCAGCTTGGCGACCTCTTCGGCGGCGTCGTCCCTGACCAGCCTGGCATTGCCCGCGACTTTCTCGAGGGTCTTCGAGAACACGACTTTTGGCAGGGCGTTCCAGATGCGGGCGAACTCGAGCTCGTAGCTCCGGGGCCGACGGCTTCTCGTCAGCGGTCTCCCAGTACGCCATCACCTCGTAAAGCCGCCGCCCGCAGAGCTGCGCACCCAGCTCACGGGTCTGCTCGTTGTGGAACCGATGCAGCTCCTCGTCCGGCGCCGACCAGTCGATCTCGCCGCCGGGCCCGGCGATGAAGCCGTCCAGCGACACTGTCATCGAGTAGATCAGCTTCCGCATCACGGTCCTCCGTTGGTTGGCGCCGCATTGCCAGACATGAAGCCATTGTCCCCTGAGCTGGGCTTCGGCGCACGTCAGGCACCGATGAGTCCTGCTGCCGCCCCCGGTCTTAGAAGCTGAAGTGCAACCCAAGGAGGTTTCGCATGGCCCAGTACGTTGACGGATTCGTTGTCCCGGTTCCCAAGAGCAAGATCGACGCCTACCGCCGCATCGCGCGCAAGGCGGGCAAGATCTGGCGGGAGCACGGGGCGCTGGAATACCGGGAATGCGTCGGCGACGACGTGCCGGTGGGCAAGGTCACGTCGTTCCCGCGCAGCGTCAAGGTCAAGCGAGGCGAGACCGTGGCGTTTTCGTGGATCGTGTTCAAGTCGCGCGCGCATCGCGACCGCGTCAACGCCAAGGTGATGAACGACCCGCGCCTGGCCGACATGATGGACCCGAAGGCCATGCCCTTCGACACCAAGCGCATGATCTACGGCGGCTTCAAGGTCGTCGTTGACGTCTGAGGGGCGTCGTGCTCGGCTTCTCGCCTCGCTCTCGGGTGAGAGAGGGCGGAACGGCCTCCTAGACAGCCCGCGTGGCGCTCAGGACGAGGTTGTAGAACAGCGACGCCGGGAGTCGCGGCTCGAGCAGCGCGGCGTCGACGCGCTGGAGGGCCAGGTAGCTGCGGAAGGCGAGCTCGCGCCAGCGGTCCGGGACCTCCTCCGGCTCGGCGGTGCCCTCGAGCGTGCGGACCGTCCACCCGTAGACGTTGGCGAGGAGCTCCTCGCCGCGAATCCTGACGTTCGCAAAGCCGGCATCGCGCAGCATCCCGGCGAGCGTGCCGGGGGCGAAGGCATGCACGTCCACCTCGGGCTCGAGCTCGTGCCCGTCCAGGCGCTCGGCCGGGTCCGCGCGCCGCGCGGAGGCCCGGAGCAGCAGCCGCCACACCGGCGCCACCAGCTGGGCGCCGTGCTTCGGCACCGCGGCGAGGAGGTCCCCGTAGCGCGAGGGCTCACCGCAGAAGGCGAGCGTGCCGCCGGGCCGCAGCACCCGTCGGAACTCGGCGAGCGCGGCCGTGAGATCGGGCAGGTGATGCAGGACCGCATGTCCGAAGACGAGGTCGAAGCTTCGGTCCTCGAACGGCAGGCGCTCGGCGTCGGTCGCCGCGGTCTCCACGTCGAGCCCCAGGCGCTCGGCGGTGGCCCCCAGCTCATCGAGCATCCCAGGCGAGATGTCGGTCGCGACCAACCGCCCGATCAGGCCGAGCTGCAGCAGGTTGAGCGAGAAGTAGCCGGTCCCGGAGCCGATCTCGAGCGCCTCCGGAAAGGGGCGAGCCGGCCAGCCGCCCAGCGCCTTTGCGACCTTGGCCCGCACCTGCGCCTGTCCGATCGGCCCGAAGTCGATGCCCCACTTCGAGTCGTACTCGGCGGCCGCCGCGTCGTGGTAGCGGACGTTGGCGTGCTTGATCTGCGCCGCGGTGGTCGAGGGGGAGGGAGGCATGCGAGGACTCTAGTGCGGAGTGGGCGGCAGGCGGCAGGCAGCAACGACGGTGCCGCACTCCTGCCACCTGCGACATGCTCCTACCGCAATTGAGCCGGGCCCAACGGAACCAACCCCACGGAGTGCCGCCGCTGGAGCTGACCGGCGAGCGAACGCTCCCGGATGTCCCCGAGGAGAACTACTGGTTCCGGCGCCATCTCGCCGTCTACGAATGGATCGCCGAGCGGGTAGGAGGGCTGCGGGTCGCCGATCTCGCCTGCGGCGAGGGTTACGGCGCGGCGGTCCTCGCTCGGACGGCCGCCCAGGTGGTGGGGGTGGACGCAAACCCGGAGGCCCACGAGCACGCCAGACTGCGCTACCGGCTCGCGAAACCTGCGCTTCGAGCGCGGGCTGGTGGAGGAGTTCGACCGAGCCCTGCGACGCGATCGTCTTCCTGCAGACGATCGAGCACGTCTCCGACCCCGGCCGGCTGTTGGAGCGCTTCGCCGCCGTCGCGCCGCTGAGCTACATCACGACGCCCAACCGGCTGACGCTCGCCCCGCCCGGCGCCCAGAAGTCCGACAACCCCTGGCACCTGCGCGAGTACACCCTGGCCGAGTACCGCGCGCTCCTGGAGCCGCACTTCTCGCGCACCGAGGTGCTCGGCGTCCTCCACGCCGGGAAGCTGCGCATCCACGAGCGGGCGCTGCGGCTCGGCTGGGACAGGGTCCACCGCACGCTTCGCCTCACGAAGCCCTTCTACGACCGCTTCGTCCCGGCGATCTCGTCCTCCGACTTCGAGATCACCCCCGAGGCGACCTCGATCGGGCCCTCGACTTCCTCGCCGTCTGCCATGCCTAGCTCCAATCGCGACGCGGGCGAGGCGGTCGGCGACCTGGCGATCGTCCTCCACTCGCACATGCCCTACGTCGAGGGCTTCGGGACCTATCCGTTCGGCGAGGAGTGGCTGTTCGACGCGGTGGCCCGCTCCTACCTGCCGCTGCTGGACCGGGTGCGCGATCTGACGGTCACCGTGACGCCGGTGCTCGCCGACCAGCTCGAGGCGCCGGGGGTGGCGGAGCGGATGCAGGCGTTCCTGCGCCGCTACCGGCTCGAAGCCGCCGAGCGCGACGCTGCCAGTCGCTCGCCGGAGCTGCGCCTGGCGGCGGAGGCCGAGGCCGAGCGCTATCGCCGCTCCCTGGCCCGCCTGGAGGACCTCGAGGGCGACGTGCTCGCGGCGTTCCGGCTGGCGGGCGAGCGAAATGTCGCGCTGCTGCCGTCGTCGGCCACTCACGCGGTCCTGCCGCTGGTCGCCACCGCCGCCGGCCGGCGCCTTCAGATCGACGCCGGGCTGCGCTCGCACCGGCGCCGCTTCGGGCCCGCGGAGGGCTTCTGGCTTCCCGAGTGCGCCTACCGCCCCGGGATCGAGCCCTTGCTGGCCGAGCGCGGCCTGCGGTACTTCTGCACCGACCAGAGCGCTCACGAGCGTCCCCTCGACGCGCTGGCGCCGGTCCGCGCCGGTGCCGGGACTGGTCGCCTTCACGCTGGACTGGGAGGCGGTGGAGCTCGTCTGGGCCGAGGGCGGCTATCCCTCCGACCCCGCCTACGCCGATTTCCACCGGGCCTCGATCGGACGGGAACGCGCCTGTGGGCGATCGGCGGGGATCACTACGACCCGGCGGCGGCGCGCGCTCGGGCCGAGCGCCACGCCGAGTCATTCGCCGACGCCGTGGCCGAGCGGCTGGCGGCCTTCCGCGAGCGCCGCGACGCCCCCGGCCTCGTCACCTTCGCGATCGACACCGAGCTGCTCGGCCATTGGTGGTCGGAGGGCCCGGACTGGCTGGCGGCGGTCCTGCGCCTGGCCCCGGAGCGCGGCATCCGCCTGGTGACCCTGCCCCAGGCGCTCGAGCGCCATGTGGCCGAGGAGCGACCGCTGCGGCGAGTCGACCTGGGGAGAGGGCAAGGACCTTCGCACCTGGGACTCGCCGGAGGTCGCCGACCTCGCCTGGGCGGCGCGGCGGCTGGAGCTCCGCCTGCTGCGCGCCGCCGTCGCGAACGGGCTCGCCCCGGCCGCCGCCGAGCGGGCCGCGCGCGAGCTGCTCGCGCTCCAGGCGAGCGACTGGGCGTTCCTGGATCGCCGCAAGCAGGCCGGCGACTATCCCTACCAGCGCTCCACGGCCCACGCGCGGGCGCTGCTCGAAGCCATACACTCCCGCCAGCCGCCGGACCCCCGCATGCGAAACCTGGCCCCCGACCTCAGCCTCGTCCCGCTGCTCGAGCCCTGAGCAGCTCTCGGCCCGTGGCGCGCGTCCTCATCCTCTCCTGGGAGTACCCGCCGCTGATCGAGGGCGGGCTCGCCCGCCACGTCCGCAAGCTGTCGGAGTCGCTGGTCGAGCTCGGCGTCGACGTCCACGTGCTCACCCGCGGCGGTGAGGAGTCGCCCCCCGAGGAGACCGTCGCGGGCGTCGCCATCCACCGCGTGCGCGAGCCGAAGCGGCCCACCGACCTCGGCGAGTTCGTCGCCTGGGTCGAGCGAATGAACGCCGACATGCTGGCCGCGGGCGTCGAGCTGGGTGATCGCTTCGAGTTCGACCTCGTGCACGGCCACGACTGGCTCGTCGCGATGGCCTGCGACCACCTGGCGCGGCGGTTCAGGGCGCCGCTCGTGACCACCATCCATGCCACCGAGTACGGCCGCCATCAGGGCTGGGTGGACAAGCACCCGCAGTCGTACATCCACGGCGTCGAGCGCTGGATCACGAATCGCGCCGACCGGGTGATCGCCTGCTCGTACTACATGCGCGAGCAGATCGCCGACATCTTCTGGGTGGAGGAGGAGAAGGTCGCGGTGATCCCGAACGGGATCGACCCGGGCGACCTGCAGCCCTCCGACGCCGCCGAGCTGGACGCGCCTGCGGCTCGAGTTCGCGGCGCCCGACGAGAGGCTCGTGCTGCTGATCGGCCGGCTCGTCTACGAGAAGGGCTTCCAGCTCGCGCTCGAGGCGATGCCGGCGCTGATCGAGCGGTTGCCGCGGACCAGGTTCCTGGTCGCCGGGTCCGGCACTCACGAGCAGGAGCTGAGGCGCCAGGCGGAGGAGCTCGGGCTGATGGGGCACGGCACCTTCCTCGGCTGGATCGGCGACGACGTCCTGCATTCGCTCTACCGGATCTCAGACGTGTGCGTGGTGCCCTCGATCTATGAGCCGTTCGGGCTCGTGGCGCTGGAGGCGATGGCTTCCGGCTGTCCGTGCATCGTCGCCGACACCGGCGGGCTGCGCGAGGTCGTCCCCCACGAGGAAGCCGGGATGCGCTTCCGCGCCCGCGACCCCGAGGCGCTCGTCGAGGTGGCCGCCAGGGTGCTCTCCGACGACGAGCTGGGCCGCCGCCTGGTCGCCGAGGCCTACGAGCACCTGCGGCGCTACGACTGGTTCGACGTCGCCGAGCGCACCTCGGCGCTGTACGCCGAGCTCGAGCGCGAGCGCGTTTGAGTTAGTCAGTCGGGCGGCTCGTCCGCCGGCGGCTGGACGGGATACGCCCAGCGCAGGGTCTTCGGCGCCTCGCGCATCCGGATCACCTTGGCGGGAACCCCGCCGACCACCGCGTTCGCCGGGACGTCCGCGGTGACCACGGCGTTGGTGCCGATCACGGCGTTGTCGCCGACCTTGACGCCGCGCAGGACGCAGGCGCCGTAGCCGATCCAGACGTTGGAGCCGACGTCCACGTCGCGCTTGTAGATGCCCTGCGTTCGGATCGGCCGCTCGACCTCGACCGTCCCGTGGTCGAAGTCGATGAACATCGCCCGGTCGGCGATCACGCACTGCTCGCCGATCCGCACGTGCTGGTAGGCGGAGATCGTGCACTCCTGTCCGAGCACCGTCTTCGCCCCGATGATCACCTCGCCCTCGTGGCAGCGGATCTTGGTCCCGTCGCCGATCCATACGAAGCGACCGAAGCGGATCCTGCCGCGCTTGCCGATCTGAATCTCGAGGCGCCTGCCGAGAAACAGCAGGCCGTCCGTCTGCCAGCGCCAGCCGGCGGGCGTAAGCAGCCGCCGGCGCGCGTAGCGCAGCGCGAGCCGCGCGTAGCGCGGGCGTCAGCATGCGGTGGCGGGCCAGGAAGCGGATCAGGCGGACCACTGGGCCGGACTCTAGACTGGCGCCCGATGGCCGAGGCGGCGAACTCGACCCGGGACTCGCTCGCCGAGCGCCTCCTCGCCGGCGACAAGCGCGCCCTGGCGCGCGCGATCACCCTGGTCGAGAATCGCGACGCCGAGGGGGACCGGCTGGTCGCCGAGCTCTTCCCGCGCACCGGAAAGGCCCGGATCGTCGGCATCACGGGGCCGCCGGGCGTCGGCAAGAGCACGCTGATCGGCGCCCTGACCGCGGAGCTGCGAAAGGCCGATCGCGACGTGGGGGTGCTCTCGATCGACCCCTCGAGCCCGTTCACGCAGGGCGCGATGCTCGGGGACAGGATCCGGCTGGCCGACCACTTTCTGGACCCCGGGGTGTTCATCCGCTCGATGGCGACGCGAGGCTCACTCGGCGGCCTCGCGGAGGCGGCGCTCCAGGCGGCCCTGCTGATGGACGCCTCGGGCAAGGACGACGTGCTGCTCGAGACCGTGGGGGTCGGCCAGGGAGAGGTCGACGTGGTCGACCACGCCGACACGATCGTGCTCGCCCTGATGCCGGGCTCCGGCGACTCGATCCAGGCGCTGAAGGCGGGCGTGATGGAGATCCCCGACGTGATCGTCGTCAACAAGTCGGATCATCCGCTCGCCGACACCATGGTCCGCGAGGTGCGGGCGGTGCTGTCGCTTGGCCCACAGGGCACCTGGAAGGTGCCCGTCGTGCGAACCGAAGCCACGAAGGAACAGGGGATCGCCGAGTTGCTGGAGCAGATCGACGCCCATCGCCGGCACATCGAGGACACCGGCTCGCTGGCCGAGCGCCGGGCGCGGAACCTGCGCGCCGAGGTGCTCGGGATCGCCGCCGCCCGGCTTCGTCGCCGGCCTGGAGGAGCGAGCTGGGAGCGATCCGGAATGGGCGGGGCTGCTCGACAGCGTCGTTCGGCGTCAGACCGACCCCGCCACGGCGGCGCGGAAGTTGCTAGAAAAGGGCGGCGATGGCTGAGCGAACGGAAGCCACCAAGTCGACCGTGGCCGAGCCGACGGGCCCGGAGGCCTCGGAGGCGCTCTCCTGGGTCGGAGGGCGGCTGGACGAGATCGGCGGTGAGACGGTCGGCAAGGTCGAGGGCGCCTTCGTGGACAGCGACAGCGGCCGGGCCGAGTGGCTTTTGGTCCGGCTCGGGCGCTTCGGCGCTCGCGCGCTCGTGCCGGCGCGCGAGGCGGTCGGCGGCGTGGATCACGTCTGGGTTCCCTATCGCGAGGAAGCGATCAAGCACGCTCCGAAGGCCGACCCGCGGGCGCCGCTGGCCCGCGAGCGCGAGCTCCAGCTGCTCTCGCACTTCGGGATCGCAGGCGAGGTCGGACGCGCGGCGGAGCTCGCTCGGCGCGACCCCGATGCGATCACGGCGCGCCCGGCGAGCTAACCCAGCTTGCTCACAGGGCCCCGGTCGCCCAGTCGAAGGGCACAGCGCCACGGCCGGCGCCGGCACCGTTCGTGTGTGCATCGATCACCCGAGTCCGGCGCCCTTGCGCTCCGCGCTCGACCCGGACCTCAGACCACTGGGCACAGGGCGCGAAGGCGTCGGCCAGCTGTACTGCGAGCCGCGAGGGCTCGCGCTTCCGCTGACTCGTCCTCTGATCCATGGGACCCCCTTGTTGAAGGTTCCGATGACGGTGCGACTCTACGTGCGCCACCGGCCGGATCCGTGCCGCCGGTGACGATCAAACCCCAATTTGGGGCGAAGTCGGCGCCATGATTCCCTGGCGTCAGGGGATCGATGCCCACCGATCAGGACATGCGCTTGCCTGTAGGTTCGCCGAGCATGGAAGCCAACGGGACCCGGGCGAATGCGAAGGCTGCGATGGTCGTGGGGGCGCTGGGGGTCGTCTTCGGCGACATCGGCACGAGTCCGATCTACACCATCCAGACGGTCTTCAACCCCGACGACCCGCACCCGGTCCAGTCCTCGATCGAGAGCGTTTACGGGATCGTCTCGCTGATCTTCTGGTCGGTGACGATCATCGTCACGTTCCAGTACGTGCTGCTGGTGATGCGGGCCGACAACCAGGGCGAGGGCGGGATCATGGCGCTGGTCTCGCAGGTCCGGCAGATCGGAGATCGCGTCAGCGGGCGCACCAAGTTCCTGTTGGCGGGCCTCGGGGTCTTTGGTGCCGCGCTTTTCGTCGGCGACAGCATGATCACCCCGGCGATCTCGGTGCTCTCGGCAGTCGAGGGGATGAAGGTGATCGAACCGTCGCTCGACAGCCTGGTGGTGCCGATCACCGCCACGATCATCGTCGTCCTCTTTGCCACCCAGAAGCTGGGCACCGGGGCGGTGGGGCGCATGTTCGGGCCGATCATGATCGCCTGGTTCACGACGATCGCCATCCTCGGGATCCACGGGATCACCCTTCATCCGGAGGTCCTCAAGGCCCTCTCTCCCACCTACGCCCTCGACTTCCTCTTCCACAGCGGCTCGACCGGCTTCTTCTCGCTGGCGGCCGTGGTGCTGGCGATCACCGGCGCCGAGGCGCTCTACGCGGACATGGGCCATTTCGGGCGGCCGGCGATCACCCGCGCCTGGCTGCTGCTCGTCTTTCCGGCATGCATCCTCAGCTACCTGGGCCAAGGGGGGCTGATCCTGGACGACCCGAGCACGATCAGCGCGCCGTTCTTCCAGCTGATGCCCGACGGCGGCCTGATCCCGCTGGTCATCCTGTCGACGGCGGCGACCGTGATCGCATCGCAGGCGGTGATCTCCGGCGCCTTCTCGATCGCCCACCAGGCCGCGCAGCTCGGCTACCTGCCGCGGCTGCGGATCATCCACACCTCCGAGCACGAGATCGGGCAGGTCTACGTGCCGTTCGTCAACTGGCTGCTGCTCGGGGCGGTGCTCGTTCTCGTCTTCAGCTTCCGGACCTCGGCGGCGCTCGCGTTTGCCTTCGGGATGGCAGTGACCGGCACGATCACGATCACGACGATCCTCTTCTTCTTCATCGTCCGCCATCGCTGGCATAGGCCGCTGTGGCTCGCGCTGCTCGGAGCGGGCGGTTTCCTGATCGTGGACCTCGCCTTCTTCGCAGCCAACCTGACCAAGCTCACCCACGGCGCCTGGCTGCCGCTGACGATCGGGCTGGTGCTGTTCACGGTGATGGTCACCTGGTTCCGCGGGCGCGAATTGGTCACCGCGGAGCGGCTGCGAGTCGAGGGGCCGCTGCGGGCGTTCATCGACGAGCTCCGTGCAAAGGACCCACCGGTCGTCCGAGTGCCGGGGACGGCGGTGTTCATGAACCGTGGCAAGGAGACCGCGCCGCTTTCCATGCGGGAGTGCGTCGACCACCTGCACTCGCTCCATGAGCACGTCGTCGTCCTCTCGCTGGAGACCGTTCCGGTCCCTCGCGTCCGCGACTCGGAGCGGCTCGAGATCGACGAGCTGGGCCACAGGGACGACGGCATCACCTTCGTCCGTGCAAAGCACGGCTACTTCGAGGAGTTCGACGTCCCAGCGCTGATCAGCCTGATCGACAAGGCCGGGATCGAGTGCCCGCTGGAGGCCAACGAGGCCGCCTACTTCCTCTCCAAGATCGAGCTCAAGCCGACCGACGCGCCTGGAATGAGCCGCTGGCGAAAGCAGCTCTTCCTCGCCACCTCGGTGATCGCCGCCGAGCCGGCGGACTATTTCCGGCTGCCGCGCGAGCGCACGGTGTTCCTCGGCTCGCAGATCGAGTTCTGAGGCGGTCGCAGAGGCGTCAAGAGGTCGCCTCGCAACAGGGCGCGAGTGCGGGAGTCATGGAATCGCTCGCCTAACAGCCGAGCTGGCGGGCGATCACCATCTGTTGCACCTCGTCGGTCCCCTCGCCGATCGTGAGGATCTTGGCGTCGCGGTAGAAGCGGCACACCGGGTACTCCTCGATGTACCCGTAGCCGCCGTGGATCTGCACCGCCTCCTCGGACGCGCGCACCGCCAGCCGCCCCGTCTTCAGCTTGGCCTGGGCGGCGGTCAGGGTGAACGACTCTCCCCTGTCCTTCTGGAGCGCCGCCTTGTAGGTCAGAAGGCGCGCCGCCTCGATCTCGGCCGACAGGTCGGCGATCTTCATCTGGATCGCCTGGAACTTGGAGATCGGTTGTCCGAACGCCTGGCGCTGCTTCGCATAGGCGAGCGCCTCGTCGAGCGCCCCCTGGGCCAGCCCGACGCCCATCGCCGCGACCCCGATCCGGCCGCCGTCGAGGATGTGCAGGAACTGCTTGAAGCCCTCGCCGCGGCGCCCCAGCAGGCTGGACTCGGGCACACGGCAATCGTCGAACGACAGCGGCCGAGTGTCGGAGGCGTTCCAGCCCATCTTCCGATACGGCTCACCCTGCGTGTAGCCGGGGGTGCCGTTGGGGACGATCAGGTTGGAGATCTCACCGTCACCGGTCCGGGCGGTGATCGTCACGCATCCCGAGATCTCCGTGCCCGCGTTGGTGATGAACTGCTTGGCGCCGTCGATCACCCAGTCGCCGTCCGTGAGCTGCGCCCTGGTGCGGGTGGCGCCGGCGTCGGAGCCGGCCTCGGGCTCGGTCAGCCCGAAGGCTGCGAGCTTGCGCCCCGAGCACAGCTCGGGCAGCCACCCGGACTTCTGCTCGTCGGTTCCCCAGAGGTGGATCGGCATCGTGCCGAGCGACGTATGCGCGGCTACCGTGATGCAGACCGAGGAGTCCACTCGCGCCAGCTCCTCGACCGCGATGGCGTAGGCGAGCGTGTCGGCGCCGCCGCCGCCGTACTCGGTGGGGAACGGGATGCCCATCAGCCCAAGCTTGCCGAGCTTCTCGACGATCTCGCGCGGGAATCGCTTCTCCCGGTCGAGCTCCTCGGCGACGGGCGCTACCTCCGCTTGCGCGAACTCGCGCACGGTGTCGCGCAGCAGCCCCTGCTCGCTCGTCAGGTCGAAGTCCATCAAGCGAGGTCGCGTGCCAGCGCGACGAACAGGCGAACTCCGAACCCCGTGGGCCCGGACCCCACGTAGGGGCGTCCCACGTCCCAGGCGGTTCCCGCGATGTCCAGGTGCGCCCAGGGCTTGCCGTCGACGAACTCCTCGAGGAACGAGCCTGCGTAGATCGTCCCCGCCTTGCGCTGCGCCGACACGTTGGCGAGGTCCGCGTCCTTGCCCCTGGTGAGCTCCTTGTACTCGGGATGCAGCGGGAGGCGCCAGGCCAGCTCGCCGGTGCGCTCGGCGGCCGCGAGCACGCGCTCTGACCACTCGTCGTCGTTTGAGATCAGCCCGGCGTAGGTCGAGCCGAGCGCGACCACGACGGCGCCGGTCAACGTGGCGATGTCGACGACTCGGTCGGCGCCGAGCTCGCGGACGCAGTACGTCAGGGCGTCGGCGAGGATCAGGCGGCCCTCGGCGTCGGTGTTGTTCACCTCCACGGTCTTGCCGTTCAGCTGAGTGATGATGTCGCCGGGCTTGGTCGCCGTTCCGCTCGGCATGTTCTCCGTCGCGGGCACCGCGGCGACCACGTTCAACGGCAGCTCGAGCTCGGCGATCGCGGCGATGGACTCGAGCACCGCGGCGCCGCCCGACATGTCCATCTTCATGTCCTCCATCTTCGTGGCGGGCTTGATCGAGATCCCGCCCGTGTCGAAGGTCACGGCCTTGCCGACCAGGCCCAGACGCTCGCCCTGGCCTCCGCCCGCGTAGCGCAGCGCGATCAGCTGCGGCTCCTCGGCGCTGCCCTTGGCGACGGCGGCCAGCCCGCCCATGCCTCGTTGCTCGATCTCCGCGCGGCCGAGCACCTCGACGGTGATCGGCGCGTGAGCGTCGGCGATCTCACGGGCCCGGTCGGCGAGGTAGCTCGGCGTGACCACGTTCGACGGCAGGCCCTGGAGCTCGCGCGCCCGGTTGGCGGCCTCGGAGGCCACCCGCGCCGCCTCGGCGCGGCGCGGTCACCGCCGCGTCGGCACCGCCGGCCAACACCAGGCGCTCGAGCCTGGGCGGCGCCGGATCGTCGGGATCGCGCGACTTGAAGCGGTCGAACCGGTACGACGCCAGCACCGTGCCCTCGACCACGGCCGCGGCCCGCGCTTCGGGCGACAGACGGTCGCCGGCCGCCTCGGGCAGCGCCCAGGCGAGCGTCCGGGCCTCGTAGCGGCTCGCCTCGGTCACCACCAGAGCGGCGGCCACCCGCAGTCGCTCCGAGTCCAGCTCCCCGGGCTTGCCGAGCCCGACGACCAGCAGCCGTTCCGGATGCTCGGGGCGCAGCAGGGTCATCCTCTTGAACGCCGTCCTCACGTCGCCCGCGCCCGGCAGATCGCGGAACGCCTCCGGCAGCGCCTCGCCATCGAACAGCCCGACCGCATGCAGGTCGGCCTCGACGTCCGCGAACGGCTTGTCGGTGACCTCCACCTGCACGGTTGGCGAGTCTAGTGCGCGACCGAAGGCCACTAGGATTTCTCTCGAGTCAGCCCGCGGTCCCAGCCGGCCGCCCGACCCAAGGAAAGGCCCAGATGTCGCAGACAGTCATCCTCGGCACCGCTCGCACCCCGTTCGCCAAGATGGCGGGGGCGCTGTCCTCGAAGAGCGCGGTCGAGCTCGGCGGGGCGGCCATGACCGCCGCGCTGGAGCGCTCCGAGGTCGCGCCCGATCAGGTCCAGCAGGTGATCTACGGCCAGGTGCTGCAGGCCGGACAGGGACAGATTCCCTCGCGCCAGGCACAGATCGAGGCCGGGATTCCGCGCGAGGTGCCCTCGGAGACGATCAACAAGGTCTGCGCCTCGGGCATGCGCGCGGTCGGTCTCGCCGATCAGGCGATCCGAGCGGACGATCTGGAGCTGGCGGTGACCGGCGGCATGGAGTCGATGAGCGGCGCTCCCTACCTGCTCCCGGGGGCGCGCTTCGGGTTCCGGATGGGCGACGTGCAGGCGATCGACTCGATGACCCACGACGGGCTCACCAACCCGTTCACCCACAAGCAGATGATCGACGAGGCGAGCGAGGTCGCCGCCGAGCTGGAGCTGACCCGAGCCGACATGGACCGCTGGGCGGCGCGCTCGCATCAGCTCGCCGCCAGGGCGACCGACGAGGGGCGGCTGGCGGAGGAGATCGTCGGCGTCACGGTCAAGACGCGCAAGGACGAGACCGAGGTCGAGGTGGACGAGGCGATTCGGCCGGAAACCACCGTGGAGGTGCTGGCGAAGCTGAAGCCGATCGGCGGTCCCGACGCCACCCACACGGCGGGCAACGCCCCCGGCGTCAACGACGGCGCCGGCGCGGTCGTCGTCGCCTCGGAGGAGTGGGCCAAGCGCGAAGGCCGCCCGCCGCTGGCGCGAGTTCTCTCCTACGGCACGGTCGCCGACGACTTCGCCTACCTGGCACGCACGCCGGCGAAGGCGGCGAAGCAGGCGCTCGACAAGATCGGCAAGGCGCCCGAGGACGTGGACCTGTGGGAGATCAACGAGGCGTTCGCGTCGGTGGCGATCAACTCCGTGCGGATGCTCGGGGTCGACGAGGACAGGGTGAACGTGAACGGCGGCGCGATCGCCCTCGGCCACCCGATCGGCGCCTCGGGAGCACGGATCGTCGGCGCTCTGGTTCACGAGCTGCGCCGGCGGGGCGGCGGGATCGGCTGCGCCGCGATCTGTTCCGGCGGCGGCCAGGGCGACGCGATCGTGCTGGAGGTGAACGGGTCCTAGGCCACGCGACGTCTAGCCTGCGGTCCGTGAGCAGGGTCGCAGCCTTCTTCGACCTGGACCGCACGCTGATGGCGGGGTCGTCGGGCATGCACTTCGCGCGCGCCGCCTACCGATCCGGGATGGTGAGCCGGGCCCGGCTTGCGCGATGGGGGGTCGAGCACGTGCGCTTCCGGCTGCGGGGCTCGACCGACGAGCGCACGGCGCAGGTGCTCACCCAGGTCAAGGAGCTCCTGGCCGGCGTGCCCGAACGCGACATCGAGCGCATGGGGCCCGACCTGCTGGCGGGGGTCCTGCCGCGGATCTACCCGAAGATGCTCGAGGAGGTGCGCGCGCACCAGGACGCCGGGCGCGCGACGTTCATCGTCAGCGCCGCGGGGAACGGCCTCGTGGAGATGCTGGCACGCGTGCTCGGCATGGACGGCGGCATCGGGACCCGGTACGAGGTCGCGACAGGACGGCCTGCTGACCGGGCGGATCGTGGAGCCGTTCGTGTACGGCGACGGCAAGGTGGCCGCCATGAGGCGCTTCGCCGACGAGCACGACATCGACCTGTCGGAGTCGTGGGCGTACTCCGACTCCGCGTCGGACCTGCCCATGCTGCGGGCCGTGGGCAATCCGGTCGCCGTCAATCCCGACGCCGAGCTGGCGAAGATCGCCGCCGACGAGGGCTGGCGGATCATGCGGTTCGAGAAGCTGGGCAGGCGGCTGGCGATCGGCGGCGCCACGGTGGCGGCGGCGGCCAGCGGCACCCTGCTGGCGACGCGCCACAGGCACTCTGCGCGGCGGCTCCGAGCACGAAGCAGCCGCCGTCGCCGCTGAGCGAGGGCCGGCACCGGACGCGCATGACTTTCGACGTCGATAGGACGTCAAACGTCATAAGCGTCGCCCCGGTCATCGGGATGCTCGCCTGCTCCGCGCCTAGACTGTCCGGCATGGCCGTCGAGCCCGGAGCCAGGCGACGCACCCACGAGTGGCTGCAGGAGGTGTACTCGAAGCAGGCCGAGCGCGAGGCGCCGTTCGAGACCATCTCCGGGCAGCCGGTGAGGCCCCTCTACACCGGGGACGACCTCGCCGACTGGGATGCCGAGCGCGACCTCGGGTTCCCGGGCGAGCACCCCTACACGCGCGGCGTCTACCCGTCGATGTACCGGGGGCGGCTGTGGACGATGCGCCAGTTCGCGGGCTTCGGGACGGCCGAGGAGACCAACGAGCGCTTCCGCTACCTGCTCGAACACGGCCAGACGGGCCTCTCGACCGCGTTCGACATGCCGACCCTGATGGGCCTCGACTCCGATCACGCCCGCTCCCTGGGCGAGGTGGGCGTGGAGGGGGTGGCGGTCGACACCCTCGACGACGTGATCGACCTGTTCCGTGGGATCCCTCTGGACCGGGTGACCACCTCGATGACCATCAACGCCCCGGCCGCGATCCTGCTGGCGTTCTACGTCTGCGCTGCCGAGGAGCAGGGCGTCCCGCCCGAGGCGCTCGGCGGCACGATCCAGACCGACATCCTGAAGGAGTACATCGCCCAGAAGGAGTGGTGCTTCCCGATCGAGCCGGCGATGCGGCTGGTCACCGACATGGTGGAGTGGTGCGCCGAGCGGATGCCGCGCTGGCACCCGATCTCGATCTCCGGCTACCACATCCGCGAGGCGGGCTCGACCGCGCAGCAGGAGCTCGCCTTCACGCTCAAGGACGGCTTCACGTACGTCGAGTCGGCGCTGGAGCGCGGCCTCGACGTCGACGCCTTCGCGCCCCGCCTGTCGTTCTTCTTCAACGCCCACATCGACTTCTTCGAGGAGATCGCCAAGTACCGCGCCGCACGGCGGATCTGGGCGCGCGAGATGCGCGACACCTACGGTGCGACCCACACCGACTCCCTGCGCATGCGCTTCCACACCCAGACCGCGGGCGTGTCGTTGACCGCCCAGCAGCCGCTGGTCAACATCGTTCGGACCGCGATCGAGGCGCTGGCGGGGGTGCTCGGCGGCACGCAGTCGCTGCACACCAACTCCTTCGACGAGGCGCTCGCGCTCCCGACCCAGGACGCCGTGCGGCTCGCGCTGCGCACCCAGCAGGTGATCGCCCACGAGACCGGGGTGACCAACACCGTCGACCCGCTCGGCGGCTCCTACTTCGTCGAGGCGCTCACCGACGAGATGGAGCGAGCCGCCTACGAGTACTTCGCCCGCATCGACGAGCTCGGCGGCATGGTGGAGGCGATCAAGCGCGGCTTCCCGCAGCGCGAGATCGCCGATGCGTCGTTCCGCTACCAGCAGGAGGTCGACTCCGGGACGCGCATCGTGGTGGGCGTCAACGAGTACCGCCTCGCGGACGAGGAGGAGCCCGAGATCCACCGTCCCGACCCCGGGATCGAGCGCAAGCAGGCGGGCAGGCTGTCGGCGACCCGCGCCCGGCGCGACTCGGGCGCCGTCGAGCCGGCGCTCGCGGCGCTGAAGCGGGCGGCGGCCAACGAGCGCGAGAACCTGATGCCGTATTTCCTCGACGCCGCGCGTGCCCGCGCCTCGGAGGGCGAGATGATCGCCGCATTACAGGAAGTCTTCGGGAACTACACCGAAACCCCGATCTTCTGAGCGCCGGGTGGATGGATCCCGGTGTCTTTGGAAGAGACGCCAGCAGCCGTTTTTTGAGCACCTGCGCGGGTAGGGGAGCTATATGTCGAATCTGATCGTCGTTCGAGACGAAGTCGATGGCTGGGACGTCCTGCGCGAGGAGGATCCGCAGGCGCTCACCAACACGGCGACGAGGGAGAGCGCCGTAGCCGCCGCAGAGGCGTTCCTCGCGGACGAGGGCGGCGAGGGCGAGGTGATCGTCCGCGCTGACGAGGTCCATCCGCTGGATGACACGAGTCGGGGCGTGAAGACGTACGCGATCGCGCTCCTCGGGCTGCTGCTCGCGGTCGCGGTGATCATCGTGATCACCTCGCTGCTCGCCTCCTGCGACCCTCCACTGAGCCCTCCCGCTCCCGCGCTGCCGCGCCGCCGCTCGTCTACGCTCACTGGCGCGATGAGCGACCAGCAGACCGCAGCCGAGCCCGGCCGGAAGATCCGCGTCGTCGTCGCCAAGCCGGGGCTCGACGGGCACGACCGCGGAGCGAAGATCATCGCCCGCGCCCTGCGCGACGCCGGGATGGAGGTGATCTACACCGGCCTGCACCAGACGCCCGAGCAGATCGCGGCGACGGTGATCCAGGAGGACGCCGACGCGGTCGGGCTCTCGATCCTCTCCGGCGCTCACATGACCCTGGTCCCGAAGGTGGTCGAGCTGCTTCGCGAGCAGGGGGTCGAGGACGTGGTGGTCACGGTGGGCGGGACGATTCCCGCCGACGATGCGCCGGAGCTGAAGAAGCTCGGCATCGCCGAGGTGTTCACGCCCGGCGCTGCGACCGACGAGATCGTCGACTTCATCCGCAGCGCGATCGACGAGCGCCGCACGCTGGCCGCGCAGCCGTCCTGACGCGTCCCCGGCCGGCCCATCCGCGGTGTTTGATCGGTCGCCTGCCGGGAAGCCGCTGATTGACTGGTCAGTCAGTTGGTCGTGACTCGCTAATATGCGGCGCGCTCTTCGACCGAAGGAGGGACCCACTTGAAGATCTGCTGTCTCGTGAAAGAGGTTCCGGACGCCGCGGTGCAGAAGCGGATCGACCCGTCGACGATGCGACTCGACCGCTCCGGCGAGAAGAACCTCAACCCGTTCGACACGCACGGCATCGAGGCCGCGATGCAGATCCGAGAGGGCGGCGAGGTCCAGGTGGACGAGATCGTCTCGGTCACGATGGGCCCCGAATCGGCGGTGCGCGCCCTGCACAAGGCCGTCGCTCTGGGCGCCGACCGCTCGGTCCATCTCACCGACGAGGCGCTGGCCGGATCCGACGTCTGCGCGACGGGTTACGCGCTCGCGAAGGCGCTGGAGTCCGAGCAGCCGGACCTGGTGTTGCTGGGCCAGCAGTCCGACGACGGCGAGTGCTACACGATCGGCGCCGTCGTCGCCGATCACCTGAAGATGCCCTCGCTGACCCAGGTGATCAAGATCGACGTCGCCGACGGCAAGCTCACCTGCGAGCGGCAGGCCGAGTACGGCTACGACACGGTCGAGGTGGCGCTGCCGGCTGTGATCTCGGTCGGCGACGCGATCAACGAGCCGCGCTACCCGAGCCTGAAGGCGATCATGGGCGCGAAGAAGAAGCCCCTGGAGACCTACGCCACCTCCGACGTCGGCATCGAGCCGGATCAGGTCGGCGAGAGCGGGTCCAAGACCCAGGTCCTGGCGATCAACCCTCCGCCCGAGAAGGCGGCCGGCGAGATCATCGAGGACGAGGACACGAACGAGACGGTCGAGAAGATCGTCGCCTGGCTGGACGAAAGGAAGCTCCTGTAATGGGTGGAATCCTGGTCTACGCCCTCCACGACGACGAGGGCAACTTCAACAAGAACTCCCTGGGCGCGATCTCCGAGGCGGCCAAGCTCGCGGGCGAGCTGGGCTCCGAGGCGGCCGCCGTGGTCGTCGGCGAGGTCGCCGACGATGCCTGCGCCGCCCTGGGCGCCTACGGCGCCGCCAAGGTCTACCGCGCGAAAGCCGCCCCCGAGGGCCTCGCCCAGCCCGTCGTCGACGTGATGGCGAAGGTGATCGGCGACGAGGGCTTCTCCTACGCGCTGTTCGGCGGCGGCCTGCTCGGCTTCGAGATCGGCGCGGGGCTGACGGCACGGCTTGACGCGGGCGTGACGATGGAGGTCACCGAGGTCAAGGTCTCCGACGGCAAGCTGATCGCCGAGAGGCCGGTGCTCCAGGACTCCGCCATCGTCGACGTCGGCTACGTCGGGGAGCCGGGGATCATCATCGGCCGCCTCAACGCCTTCGATACCGTCGAGCGCGACGGCGGCTCGGCCGAGGTCGTCGACGTGGAGGTCGAGCTGTCGGAGTGGTCGACGAAGGCCACCATGGTCAAGCGCGGCGAGCAGCGTGGGGAGGACGTCAACATCGAGGACGCCGACATCCTCGTCGGCGGCGGCCGCGGCCTGGGCGAGGCGGACAACTTCAAGCTCGCCGAGGAGCTGGCCTCCGCGCTGGGCGGAGCGGTGGCGGCGACCCGCGCCGTGGTCGACGCCGGTTGGTACCCTACGCCGCCCAGATCGGGCAGACGGGCAAGACGGTGGCGCCGAAGCTCTATCTGGCGGCCGGGATCTCGGGCGCGATCCAGCACAAGGTCGGCATGCAGAGCTCCGAGAACATCCTGGCGATCAACAAGGACCCGAACGCGCCGATCTTCGAGTTCTGCGATCTCGGCGTGGTGGGCGACCTGCACAAGATCCTGCCGAAGCTGACCGAGGCCGTAAAGGCGAAGAAGGGCGGGTAGAGCTGATGCCGGTCGCCCCGGCCGAGTATCCGCCGGCGGTGGATGCGGCGGCGGAGTTCGTCACCGCGCCCTCCGATCCCGGAGGCGATCGAGGTCGGCGTGGCGATCGTCGGCGGCGGGCCGGCCGGCCTCGCCTGCGCGATCAAGATCATGCAGCTGCTCGAGACCGAGCCCGAGCTGGCCGAGGAGCTGGGCGAGGTCCCCGTCGCCGTGATCGAGAAGGGCAAGGTCGCGGGCGCGCATCTCCTCTCCGGGGCGAACATGCGCCCCTCGGCGATGCGGGAGCTGTTCCCCGACCTGGACCCGTCGGAGTGGCCGGTCTACCAGGAGGTCACCAAGGACGCCGTCTATCTGCTGACCCGAAAGCGGGCGCTCCCGCTGAAGCCGATGCCGCCCAATTTCCGCAACCACGGCAACTACGTCACCTCGATCGCCAAGCTCGGCCGCTTCCTCGGCGAGAAGGCCGAGGAGGCGGGCGTCTACCTGCTGACCGAGACGGCCGCCGACAAGCTGCTCGTCTCCGACCGGATCGTCCGGGGCGTGCGCTCGGGCGACAAGGGGCGGGGGCGCGACGGCGAGGAGCTGGCGAACTTCGAGCCGGGGTCCGACGTGATCGCCAGGGCGACCGTCCTGGCAGAGGGCACTCAGGGCCACCTGACCGGCGCCGCGGTCGATTACTTCGGTCTGGAGGGCCTGCTCCCGCAGCGCTGGGAGCTCGGGGTGAAGGAGGTTTGGGAGGTTCCGAAGCCACTCGACCGCGTCATCCACACGATGGGCTGGCCGCTTCGAAAGGCCGCCAAGCGCAACGAGTTCGGTGGCAGCTTCATCTACCCGATGGGCGAGGACAAGGTCTGCATCGGGTTGGTGGTCGGGCTCGACTACACGGACGCCACCTTCTCCGTCCACGACGCCCTCCAGCAGCTCAAGACGCATCCGTTCGTGCGCCAGATCCTCGACGGCGGCAAGCGGGTGGGTTGGGGAGCCAAGACGATCCCCTCCGGGGGCTACTGGGCGTTGCCGCGCACACTGACGGTGCCCGGGATGGTGGTCGCGGGCGACGGCGCCGGGATGGTCAACGTCCCCGAGCTGAAGGGCATCCACTACGCGATGCACGCCGGCATGTACGCCGCCGAGGCGATCGTCGAGGCGCTGAAGAAGGACTCCGTCAACTTCGACGCCTACGACAAGAGGGTCCGGAGCAGCATGATCGGCGACGACCTGTACCGCTCGCGAAACATGCGCCAGCCGTTCTCGCACGGCTTCTTCGTCGGCGGCGCCGTCGCCAGCCTGATGACGATCACCCGGGGCGCGTTCCCCGGCGGACGCTGGCGCCAGCACCCGGACTCCCAGGAGCCGATGCAGAGCGACGGGGCCGCCTCCCGCTACCCGAAGCCCGACAACAAGTACCTGTTCGACAAGCTGTCGTCGGTGTTCGCGTCGGGTAACGCGACCCGCGACGACGCGCCCAACCACATCCGGGTCCAGAACCACGTCCCCCGGGAGGTCGCCCAGACGTGGGTCTCGATGTGCCCGGCCCAGGTCTACGAGATCCCCGATGAGCAGCTCGAAAACGGCGCTGCGGTCGTCGACCTTCACATCACGCCGTCGAATTGCATCCAGTGCGGCGCGATCACCGCCAAGGGCGGCCGCCTGACCCCGCCCGAGGGCGGCGACGGCCCGCTCTACCAGGAGACCTAGGTCGGGCCCTCAGGCCGCCGCGGCGGCTCCGGAGGTCTCCCGGACGAAGTCCCCGATCAGCTCCGCGAGGCGCTCGGGCTGATCCTCGGAGACGAACGTGCGAGAGCCCTCTATCCGAGCCAGCCGCGCGTCGGGGATCGCCGCGGCGAGGCGCTCGCCGTAGCTCAGCTTGAAGAACCGGTCCTCGGGCGCCCAGGCGATCAGCGCCGGGCGGTCGAAGTCGCGGAGCCTTTCCGCCGCCTCGAGGGTGTAGCGGTTGGAGATCGCCTTCAGGAACTTCACCGTGTCGCGACGCACGCCCCGGTTGGACAAGAAGGGCCGTAGCCACGAGTCGATCACCTGCGGATCGATCGAATCGCGGGAGATCAGCAGTCCGAACCCGAGCGGGCTCCGCTGCACGGCGCCCAGACGGGCCGGCTGGACCAGGGCCGTGAGCAGGCCCGGCACGCGCGCCGCGTACTGCATCGGCCGGAAGGCCGGAGGCAGGAAGTTCTCATACGCGTCGCACGGCGTCAGCACAAGCCGCCCGAGCCGCCCGGGATGCTCGGTCGCGACCAGCTGGCAGATCGCGCCCCCGGTGTCGTTGCCGATCAGGGTCACGTCCTCGAGGTCCAGCGCGGCGATGAAGTCGGCCACGATCCGCGCGACGCCGGGAGGCGAGAGATCCGCATCCGGGCTCATCGGCACGCGGTGGGAGCCGAGTGGGAGGTCCGGGACGACGCAGCGGAACTCACCATCCAGCAGCGGGGTCACCTTCCGCCACAGGGTTCCGTCGACGAGCAGCCCGTGGACGAACACGAGCGGCTTGCCGGCGCCGGTGTCGCGGTAGCGGATCGTGCCCGCGGGGAGGCGGACCTCTTTCGGGGCGGGGTGGGCCTGGGCCATCTGTGCCTCCTGGGGAGTGGGTTCCATACCGTCGGTACCGGGGCTTCGCTCGCGCTAGCGCCTCACGGCGAATCCGAACCCTCGGTCGCATCGCCGGCGCTGTAGGAATGAGCACCGGCCCCGGCCAGGGCGCCGCCCTCGACGATCAAGTACTCCTCGCGCAGCGGCCGTCCGTCGAAGAAGCACTCGAGGATCTCGCGCGTCCCGGCCGCGTAGCGGGCCTGGGCCGAGAGGCTCGTGCCGGAGACGTGGGGAGTCATGCCGTGGTGGGGCATCGACCGCCAGGGATGGTCCGGCGGAGCCGGTTGGGGGAACCAGACGTCACCGGCGTACCCGGCGAGCTGTCCGCTCTCGAGCGCGCGCACGATGGCGTCGCGATCGCAGATCTTGCCGCGAGCCGTGTTCACCAGGTAGGCGCCGCGCTTCATCTTGCCGATCAGCTGGTCGTCGAACAGGTGCTCGGTCTCGGGGTGAAGTGGCGCGTTGATCGTCACCACGTCGCAGGACTCGACCAGGGACTCGACCGTCGGGTGGTAGGTGACGCCCAACTCCGCTTCCACCGGGTCCGGAAGCCGATGTCGATCCGTGTAGTGCAGCGCGACCTCGAACGGCTTCAGGCGCCGCAGCACCGCCGAGCCGATGCGCCCTGCGCCGACGGTCCCCACCTGCATCCCCTCGACGTCGTAGGAGCGCGACACGCAGTCGGCGATGTTCCAGCCGCCGTCGATCACGACGCCGTAGGAGGGGATGTAGTTGCGCACCAGCGCCAGGATCATCATCACCACGTGCTCGGAGACGCTGATGCTGTTGCTGTAGGTGACTTCGGCGACCGTGACCCCACTGTTCATCGCGGCTTGGAGGTCAACGTGGTCAGAGCCGATGCCCGCCGTGATCGCCAGCTTCAGGTTCGGTGCCTTGGCGATCCGCTCCGCGGTCAGATAGGCCGGCCAAAACGGCTGTGAGATCACCACTTCGGCGTTGGGGAGCTCGCGCTCGAAGACCGAGTCGGGCCCATCCTTGTCCGAGGTCACGATCAATTCGTGGCCGCGCTCCTCGAGGAACTTCCTCAGCCCGAGCTCGCCCGAGACGCTGCCGAGGAGCTCGCCTGGGGTGAAGTCGATGCGCTCTGGGGTGGGCGTGGTCTGCCCGCCCGAGTAATGCTCGATCCTCGGGATCTCGTCACGAGGATAGGCCGGCGGATAACCGTCGACCGGATCGTCATACAGGACGCAGAGAATCTTGGACATGCTCGAAGCCTCCGGTTGAATCGTGGGATCGTGAGGTTGCCGTCGCCCACCGGCAGTCTCGCATGCGTTGACTGGGTGCCGAGCCCCGATTGCGGTCCCGCGAGCCGCCGCTAACATCAGTGGTGATGAAGACCGACATCCACCCCGAGTACGTGCTCGCCCACGTCCGCTGCGCGTGCGGGAACGAGTTCTATACGCGCTCCACGAAGCCGGAGCTGCACGTGGAGATCTGCTCGGCGTGCCATCCGTTCTACACCGGCAAGCAGAAGCTGGTCGACACGGGTGGCCGGGTCGAGCGCTTCAAGCGTCGCGCGGCGCGGAGCAAGCGCTAGCCCGCCGAGTGAGCAGCGGGGGGTGCCGGGGAATGAAAGCGACGCCTTCGCGCTGTCGATGAAGTTGACCGCGACCGAGCGGGTCCAGAGCCCTCCGTCCACGGACGGCATGCCCCCGCTCGACGGGCGCCCTCACCTCGCGGAGGCGCGGATGCCGGACGGCAAGCCGGTGGCCAGCCGCGATGCGCCCGTGGGCGGCCAGGCCGTGCTCGAGGGCGTGATGATGCGCGGCGTCTCGACCTGGGCGGTGGCCGTGCGGAAGCCGGACGGAACCGTCGAGGTGACCTCGGAGCCGCTGGTGTCGTGGGCGAAGCGCAACCGGGTGCTTCGCTGGCCGGTGATCCGCGGGGTGGTGGCGCTGGCGGAGTCGCTTCGGATCGGCTTCCGGGCGCTGGCGATCTCGGCCAACGCGCAGATCGAGCCCGAGGATGGAGAGGAGCCGGAGCCGATCGGCGGCTTCGTCTGGGGCGCCACGGTGGCGCTGTCGCTGATCCTCGCGATCGGCCTCTTCTTCGTCATCCCCGTGGGGGCGACCAGCCTGATCAAGGACCAGCTTGGCTCGTCGCTCCTGTTCTGGCTCGTCGAGGGGGTCCTTCGCACCGCGATCTTCATCGGCTACATCGTCGCGATCAGCCGCCTGCGCGACCTGCGGCGGGTGTTCGAGTACCACGGCGCCGAGCACAAGACGATCTCCTGTTACGAGGCGGGCGACCGGCTGACGCCCGCGCGCGCCGAGGTCTACTCGCGCCTCCACCCCCGCTGCGGGACGAGCTTCCTGCTGGTGGTGATGGTGGTCGCCATCTTCGTCTTCGCCCCGCTTGGCCTCCCTGCCTGGTACTGGCTGCTGGCCTCGCGGATCCTCGGCATCCCGCTGATCGCCGGCATCTCGTACGAGGTGATCAAGTGGGCGGGCCGCAACCGTCGCAAGACCTGGGTGCGCACGCTCATGTGGCCCGGCCTGATGCTGCAGAACCTGACCACCCGTGAGCCGGACCGCGACCAGCTTGCGGTCGCGATCGCCGCGCTGGACGCCGTGCTGGCGGTGGAGAGCCCCGAGCAGGCGGCGAAAGACGGCGCGATCGAGATCGTCGCCTAACGCGCCGATTGGCGAGAAAGTGGCGGATAGCGCCACTTTGTCGCCATCCGCGGCTCCGGAGGCGCCTAGGACTCGCAGTTGACCACGGGGCCCGTGCCGGGCCCCTGGTCGCAGCTGTCGTTGTCGGGCCCGCCGTTCAGCGCGTCGTTGCCCGGGCCGCCGAGCAGGTCGTCGTCGCCGCCGTTGCCGAAGATCCGATCGCGGCCCGGCAGGCCCCGGAGCCTGTCGTCGCCCTCGCCGCCGCGGATCACGTCGCGGCCGCTCCCGGTGTCGTCGCCGGCGATGTCATCGTTGCCTGAGCCGCCCTTGAGGAGGTCGCGGTGGGAGTCGTTGACGTAGCCGGTGCCGTTCATCCGGTCTTTTCCCGGCCCGCCGATCGACTTCTCCCCGCCGATCATCCGGTCACGCCCGGATCCGCCAAGCAGCACGTCGCCGACCTCGCCGCGGCGCCCGTCGAGGAAGTCCCTGCCGCTGCCGCCGACGATCTTGTCTCCGCCGTTGTAGCCGTGGAGCTCGTCGTTTCCGCTGCCGCCGTCGAGGAAGTCGTCGCCGTTGCCGGTGTCGAGCGTGTCGTTGCCGCCCTGGCCGCACACGTAGTCGACCCCGTTGCCGGCCGCCACCGTGTCGTTGCCCCCGCCGGCGACGATCACATCGCTGCCGGTGGTGCCGTGGATGGTGTCGTTGCCCGCGCCGCGGACGATCGTGGCCGCGTGCCCGAAGCACGAGATCCCGGCGCCCGACCCGCTGGGCAGCGTGAGCGCGGTCGCCATGAGCGCCGTCGTCAACGAGGCCAGAACCGCGGTGCGGACGCCGGGACGGCGGGGTCGTTCGCTCATCGGCGGAGCTTCCCACGTGAGGGTCGCGAACACAACCCTTCCAAGTGTGATTTCAGGCACACCCCGCGGGCCGCGAGTCCCCTCACCCAGCCGTCACACTAGGAGACATGATCGAGGAGCTGGTCGACCAGATCGAGGGTCGCTTCGCCGAGCTGGAGCGCCAGATGTCGGACCCGTCGGTGATCGCGGACCGCGAGCGCTATGCCGAGGTAGGGCGCGAGTACCGGGAGCTCGAGCCCGCGCACGAGCTGGCGCGCGAGTTCGCGAAGCTCAGCGACGATCTCGAGGGCGCCAGGGAGATGCTCGCCGAGGACGGCGACGACCCGGAGCTGCGCAAGCTGGTCGCAGACGCGCCCGGGCGGCTCGCCGAGCTCGGCGAGCAGATCCGCCTGGCGATGGTCGAGCGCGACCCGAACGACTCCAAGAACGTCCTGGTCGAGATCCGCGCCGGGACGGGCGGCGACGAGGCGGCGCTGTTCGCGGGCGACCTGTTCAAGATGCTCACTCGCTACGCGGAGCAGCGTGGTTTCGGGACCGAGGTCCTTTCCTCCTCCCCGGCCGAGGTCGGCGGCTTCAAGGAGGTGACCTTCGCCGTCAAGGGCGATGGCGCCTATTCGATCTTCAAGTACGAGGGCGGAACCCATCGCGTGCAGCGGGTGCCGAAGACCGAGTCGCAGGGGCGGATCCACACCTCGACCGCGACCGTGGCGGTGCTCCCCGAGGCCGAGGAGGTCGAGGTCGGCGATCGACCCGAACGAGCTCCAGGTGGACGTCTACCGCTCCTCTGGGCCCGGCGGCCAGTCGGTGAACACCACCGACTCCGCCGTGCGGGTGACGCACAAGCCGACCGGGATCACCGTCTCGATGCAGGACGAGAAGTCCCAGCTCCAGAACCGCGACAAGGCGATGCGCGTGCTGCGCGCCCGCCTTTACGAGCAGAAGCTGGGCGAGCAGCAGGCGGAGATCGCCTCCGAGCGGCGCTCGCAGGTGGGCTCGGGCGAGCGCTCGGAGAAGATCCGCACCTACAACTTTCCCCAGGGGCGGGTCACCGACCACCGCGTCAAGGTCACGGCGCACAACCTCGACCAGGTGATGGCCGGCGACCTGCACGAGTTCACCGACGCGCTCGCCGGCGAGGAGAAGCGCCGGCGCCTCGAGGCGCAGGCCGCGGAGGCCGCGGAGGCCGCGTCCTGACGGAGGCCACCGTGACCGTGGGATCGGTGCAAGAGGCGCTCACCGCGGCAACGGACGCGCTCGCGGCCGCGTCGGTCGAGGTGCCACGATTCGATGCCGAGGTGCTGCTCGCCGAGGCGACGGGGTGGGATCGGGCGAGGCTGGCGGCCGAGCCCGAGGCGGAGATTGACGCTGCGGCCGCGCGGCGCTTCGGCGAGATGGTGCGACGCCGGGTTCGCCGCGAGCCCGTCGCCTACATCCTCGGTCGCAAGGGCTTTCGCGGGCTCGAGCTCGCGGTCGACGGCCGGGCCTTGATCCCGCGCCCGGAGACGGAGCTGCTGGTCGAGATCGCGCTGGAGCTCGAGCCCCGTACCGCGCTCGACGTCGGCACAGGGTCAGGCGCCGTGGCGCTGGCGGTCGCGGACGAGCTGCCGGAGTGCGAGGTGACCGGGACCGATACCTCGCCGGCGGCGCTCGATCTGGCACGGGAGAACTGCGAACGGCTCGGCATCGACGGCCGCGTCCGCTTCGAGCGGGGGACGGTGCCTGACGGCCGGCGGTTCGACCTGGTGCTCGCGAACCTGCCCTACGTCAGCGAGGACGAGTGGCAGCGCCTGGCGCCGGAGATCACCCGCTACGAGCCGCGCGAGGCGCTGGTTGCGGGTGCTGACGGCGTCGAGGCGATCGCCTCCACCGCCCCGGCGGCCCTCGCCGCGTTGGAGCCGGGCGCATCGCTGGCCCTGGAGGTTGGCGCGGGCCAGGCCGGCCCGGTCGCTGAGCTCCTGGTCGATCTCGGCTGCCGCCAGGTCGAGGGGCGCCAGGACCTCGCGGGGATCGCCCGGGTGGTCGTCGGAAGTCAGTGACAGCGACGATCTCGATCGCCGGCGACGGGGCCGACCGTGCCCGCGAGGCGCTTGAGCGCTGCGTCGCCGGCGGGGGCGTCGCGGTCTTCCCGGCGGACACGCTCTACGGGCTGGGCTGCGACCCGTTGAGCGCGGCCGCGATCGAGCGGATTCGCGCCCTGAAGGGCCGCGACGAGGGCAAGCCCTCGGCGGTGATGTTCTTCGCGCCGCTGGCCATGCGCGAGCTGCTGGCCACGCTGGGGCCGCGCACGCGCGACGCGCTCGGGGTGCTGCTCCCCGGCCCCGTGACCCTGGTGGTCGACAATCCCCAGCGCCGCTACCGGCTCGCCTGCCGCGATCACCCCGAGCGGCTGGGGATCCGCCTGATCGACGGCCCTCTCGCGGGCGCCCGTTGCCCGACCTTCCAGACCAGCGCCAACCGCAGCGGCGAGCCGGCGCCGAGCCGCTTCGAGGACGTCGATGCGGAGATCCTGGCCGGCGCCGACCTGGCGATCGACGGCGGGGAGCTGATCGGTGCGCCCTCGACCGTCGTGGATCTGACCGCGCTCGACTCGGACGGCTCCTGGAGCGTTCTCCGGGAGGGGGCGGTGGACGCCGCCCAGCTGGGCCTCAGGCTGGGCGACCTCCATTGACGCGCCGCCCCCCGCCAGGTGGGCCGAATTTTGTTGCGTATCGACAAGAAATTCGGCCCACCTCGGGTGGGTCGGTTCGGGCCGCCTCGGGGGTGGCGCTTGGGGCGACGCCTAGCGCTCGAGACCTGCCGCCTCGAGTGCCTCCTCGTGGCTTGCGTACGCCCAACCGCGGCGCAGGTTCCCCTCCCGCACCTCGATCAGCCAGCCGATCGGTGAGCTGACCTCGGCCCCGCTCTCCCTGCCGCGCGCCCGGAGGGTGCCCAGGCCGAGCACCCGGTCGCCGAGATCACGAATCTCGCCCACCTCGGCGTGCATCTCGCTGAACATCGAGCCGATGTCCCGAAACCATTCCCGAATGCCGTCGTGGCCCGTGTATCCGGTCTCCCCCTCCACCCGCGAGCTCAAGAAGGGATGCCACTCGCAGTCCGGCTCGCAGCGGGCCACGAACGACTCCGGGTCCCGCCGGTTGTAGGCATCCACCCCGATCTCGAACAGCTCGACGTTCGGGCTCGCCATCGTCAGGGCCCTCTCAGGGCCTCTCTGCTGCCGCGTCCAGCGCCTCGTCGAGGGTGGCGAAGACCTCCACCCTCATGGCCTGACCGTCCCGGAGCGTCCACGTCATGACGAACTCCTGTGTGGCCTCGATCCCCGTCGTACGGCCCCTCGCCGTCAGGGTCACAGGGACGATGACGCGCCCTTCGGCCTCGCGGAACTCCCTCGGCTCGAACCGAATCTCGTCCATCGCGTCGTAGAAGGAGTCGAAGTAGCGGCGGACTCCCTCGGGTCCCCGGTAGGTGTCGGGCTCGGCCGCGAGGCCCGGAGGCGTGGTGACCTCGAACTCGGGGTGGATGAGCGGCATCAGCCCCTCCACGCCCCGCTTGCTGAGCGCCTCGAAGCCGGCCCGGACCGCCGCGATGTCGTCCTCGGACACGATGCCAGCGTAATAGCTGTCGGCCTGGCGGCGTAACGTCTGTCAACCTCCGGCCCGATGACCGAAGGAGATGATTTGACCGACCTGCCCGACGACTTCCAAGCCGCCTCGCTCGCCGAGGTCGACCCGGCGATCGCCGAGGTCCTGCGCCGCGAGCTTCATCGCCAGCAGTCGACGCTGGAGATGATCGCCTCCGAGAACTTCGTCCCCCAGGCGGTGCTCGAGGCGACGGGATCGGTGCTCACGAACAAGTACGCCGAGGGCTACCCGGGCCGTCGCTACTACGGCGGCTGCGAGGAGGTGGACGTGGCCGAGCAGCTCGCGATCGACCGGGCCACGGAGCTGTTCGGGGCTCAGCACGTCAACGTGCAGCCACACGCCGGGGCGCAGGCGAACAACGCGGCCTACATGGCGATGCTCGAGCCGGGCGACACGATCATGGGGATGGCGCTGGACCACGGCGGCCATCTGACGCACGGGATGAGGCTGAACGTGTCGGGGAAGCTGTATGAGGTCGTCGCCTACCACGTGCGCCGCGAGGACCTCCTCTGCGACATGGAGGAGGTCGAGCGGCTGGCGCACGAGCACCGGCCAAAGGTGATCGTCGCGGGCTGGTCCGCGTACCCCCGGCAGCTGGACTTCGCGGCCTTCCGAGAGATCGCCGACGCGGTGGGCGCCCGTCTGATGGTCGACATGGCTCACTTCGCCGGGTTGGTGGCCGCCGGCGAGCATCCGAACCCGGTGCCGCACGCCGACGTGACGACGACCACCATCCACAAGACGCTGGGCGGCCCGCGCAGCGGCATGATCCTCTGCACCGAGGAGCTCGCCAAGGACATCGACCGCTCCGTCTTCCCGGGCCAGCAGGGCGGCCCCCTGATGCACGTGATCGCCGCCAAGGCCGTGGCGCTGCGGATCGCGTCCTCGGAGCCCTTCCGTGCCCGCCAGCGGCAGACGATCGCCAACGCCAGGGCGTTCGCCGACGAGCTGATCGCCGGCGGGGTCTCGGTGCTGACCGGCGGCACGGACGTTCACCTCGTGCTGGTCGACCTGGGGCCGACCGGGCTGGACGGCAAGACGGCGGAGAGCCGCCTGGAGGCGGTTGGGATCACGGTGAACCGCAACGCGATCCCGTTCGACGAGCGCCCGCCGATGAACCCGTCCGGCCTGCGGATCGGAACGCCCGCGCTGACCACTCGCGGCTTGGTCGAGGACGACATGCGCGAGATCGCGAAGGTGATCTGCATCGCCCTGTCGGACGGCTTCGAGGCCGAGAAGGACGCCCTGCTCGAGCGCACCACCGCGTTGATGGAGCGCCATCCGCTCTATCCGCAGCTCTCCGCGACTCCGGTGTAACGGCGGCCCAGGCCGCGGCCTGGGCCACAAACAGGCACCGAGGGAGGAGCACACCGGCCCCAGCTGCGTCCGGCGATCGAGAGGTCGTTTGACACCGCTACAGGGGGAAAAACGTCACCTTCGCTCGCGCGGGATGGCCTACCCCGACTACCCTGGCGGCGCCATGCAGCTCGACGTCGACCTCGAGCGGGTGCCGCTCGGCGAGGGGCCGACGCCGGTGCGGGAGCTCACCCGCCTGGGTCAGGAGCGAGGTCGAGCGCCGATCTGGGTCAAGGACGATGGGGCCTACAGCGCCTTCGGCGGCAACAAGGCGCGAAAGCTCGAGTGGCTGCTCGCCGACGCCCGCCGCCGGGGCAAGCGGACGATCCTCACCGGGGGCGCGGTGGGCACCAACCACGGCCTGGCCACGGCGCTGTTCGCCCGCCGGCTCGGGATGCGGACCGTGCTCGTGCTGGTGCCTCAGCCAGCCAGCGAGCACGTGCGCCGCCAGCTCGAGCGGATCCGCCGAAGCGGCGCGGAGCTCCACTTTCCGCGGGGCGTATGGCGCGCCTACGCGCTTGCCGCCTGGCTGATGGTCAGGCGCGCCAGCCCGCCCGCGAACCTTCCCTACTTCCTGCGCCCTGGGGGATCCGTGCCGCTGGGCTGCGTCGGCTACGTCCAGGCGGCGATCGAGCTCTCCGATCAGGTCGCGGCCGGCGAGCTGCCCGAGCCCTCGCACGTCGTCGTCGCACTCGGCAGCGGCGGCACCGCCGCCGGGCTCCTCGCCGGGCTGAGGCTCGCCGGGCTTCGGTCGCGCCTCGTCTGCGTGCTCGTCAACGACCTGGTTCGGGTCGACGAGCGAACCGTCGCCAGGCTCGCTCGCCGCACCCTGCGCCTGCTGCGCAGGCGTGGCGCGAGCGTCCCCGAGGTCCGGATCGCCGCCGGCGACGTCCAGATCGAGCGCGGCTGGCTGGGCCGTGGCTACGGCCACTCGACGCCTGCGGCGGATCGCGCGACCGAGCTCTTGGGCGAGCGCGAGAACATCGTGCTGGAGCCCGTCTACACGGCGAAGGCCGTGGCGGCGACGCTCGAGCTGAACCGGCGCGGCGCCTTCGATCCGGGGCCGGTGCTCTACTGGCACACATACAGCCACAGCCGACCGCCGGACGAATCACTCATCTAGCCTCGTCGAGATCGGGATGAGGATCTGGGTGGACATCAGCGCGCCGGCACACGTCCTCGTGCTCCGGCCCATCATCGAGCGCCTGCGTGAGGCGGGTCACGAGGTGCGAGGTCACCTCGCGCGAGTACGCGCAGACGCAGGAGCTGCTGAAGCTCCACGGCATCGATCACACGCCGATCGGGCGCCACGGCGGCGCCTCCCGGGCCCGGAAGCTGGCCCGCCTGTTGCAGCGCACCCCGATGATGCGCCGGTTCGGCAGGCGCCGGGGGTTCGACCTGGCGGTGGCCCACGGCTCCTACGACCTCGCGATGGCCGCGAGGTCGCTGGGCATTCCGGAGGCGAACATGCACGACTACGAGTTCGCGGTCACCCAGCACCGCATCGCGTGCCGGCTGGCAACCCGCGTGATCTTTCCCGATTCCGTCCCCCCGGAGCGGCTGCGGCGGTTCGGAGTGGGGCCCGAGAAGCTGTTCCAGTACCCGGGCTTGAAGGAGGAGTACTACCTGGCCGACTTCGAGCCCGACCCCGGTGTGCTCGAGCGGCTCGGCGTCGACACGCAGCGGGTGGTGGTCATCGTCCGGCCCCCGCCCGACGTCTCGCTGTACCACCGCAAATCGAACCCGCTCTTCCCCCAGGTCCTCGCCCAGCTCGGAAACGACCCGCAGGTTCACGCGGTCGTTCTGCCCCGCACCGACGCTCAGCGAAGCTACGTGAACAGCCTCCACCTGCCGTCGGTCATCGTCGCCGAACAGACGGTCGAGGCGCAGAGCCTGGTCGCGCTGGCCGACCTGGTCGTCTCGGCGGGAGGAACGATGAACCGCGAGGCGGCGGCCCTGGGCACCCCGGTCTACACCACGTTCGGGGGCAGGCTCGGAGGCGTCGACGAGGCGCTGATCCGCTCCGGACGGCTCCGCCCACTGACCGACCCCAGGGCGCTGGAGCTGCGCAAGCGAAGCCCCGGGGACGGTCAGGCCGTGCGCCGCGACCCGGCGCTGCTCGTCGACCTTATCCTTGGCACGGTCTCGGCCTAGGCGCACGAAGGCGATGCTGATCAACGGAAGACCCGACGCGATCGATGGCCTGTTCGCCTTTCTCGTCGCCGTGTCGATCGCCTGGCTGCTGGTGCCCCTGACCGAGAGGGTGGCGCGACGGCTGAACGCGATCGACAGACCACGGGAGCGCAGCCTCCACGAGGCGCCGACGCCGAAGCTGGGAGGTCTGGCGATCCTCTGCGGGGTGCTGGTCGCCGGGGTCCTGTTCCTGCCCTGGGCGCCGCTGACCAGGGCGATCCTGGGCGGTGCCGCGCTGATCGCGGCGGTGGGGGTGCTCGACGACGTCTTCGACCTGCCGGCCGGTCTGAAGCTCTTGGGACAGGTCGTCGCCGCGATGATCCCCGTCTTCAACGGCGTCTGGGTGAGCGACTTCACGCTGCCCTTCGTGGGTGGCATCCACCTCGACCACGTGCTGTTCCATCAGGTGCCCCTGCTCGGCAACGTCAGGGTGGGCCACGTCCTGACGGTGCTCGCCTTCGTGGCCGTGATGAACGTGATCAACTTCATCGACGGCGTCGACGGGCTTGCGGCGGGCGTTTGCGTGATCTCCGCGGCCACGTTCGCGATCATCGCCCTGTCGCTCGACCGCCCCGGGGCGGGGGTGCTGGCCGCGGCCACCGCCGGCGCGTCGCTTGGCTTCCTGCGGCACGGGTTCCCGCCCGCGTCCAGCTTCATGGGCGACACCGGCTCCAACCTGCTCGGCTACCTGCTCGCCACCGTGGCGGTCCTGGGCGCCTTGAAGACGAACGCCGTGGTCGCCCTGTTCTTCCCGCTGATCGTGCTTGCGGTGCCGATCCTGGACGGCGGCTTCGTGATCGCCAAGCGGCTCAAGTACGGGCGCCCGGTGTACGAGGCCGACCGCTCCCACTTCCACCACCGGATGGCGAACATCGGCTTCTCGCAGCGCCGCACGCTGCTCTACCTGTATGGCTGGGCGCTGGTCCTGGCCGGCCTGGCGCTCGCGCTTCGCTTCGTCCCCTACAGCGACAACCACGGGAACTTCAACGTCGCCTGGACGGCGGTGATGGCGGCCTGCGGCGTGGCGGCGCTCGCCGCCAGCGTGTACCTGGTCGTCGTGCTCGAGATCCTCAAGCTGCGCCGCTTCCGCCTCCGTCAGCTGGTTGGCTTGCGCGGTCCGGCCGCCCCCCAGGCGGAGGAGGTGGATGCGGGCGTCGTGCGCGAGCTCGAGACGGGCAGCTTCGCCGCCCTCAATCCCGAGACCGGGGAGCTCGAGGCGATCGACCCCGACACGGGGGAGTTCGAGGCGATCGAGCAGGGGTGACGCGCTCGAGGGCGACTCATGCTCGCTCGATGGCGCTCTGAGGCTGCGGACCGCCCTCACCGAGCGCTTCGCGGGCCCCGCACGCACGGCGACCCGGGAGGGATCGGGGCTGATCGAGGGAG
The DNA here is from genome assembly GCA_963702805.1 of uncultured Actinomycetes bacterium. GTDB lineage: Bacteria > Actinomycetota > Thermoleophilia > Solirubrobacterales > 70-9 > AC-56. Next base: position 134,966 of record CAVPEC010000008.1, read on the forward strand.
TCCGGAATTACGCAGTTTCGGATATATTCGGCCCGCGCCGCTGGAACCGGCCTGCGCCGGGGCTGAGCGGCTATCTGTTCCTTTGCGCCCGGATCGACCCAATGTCCCGTCCCGAGTTCGACAGCCCAGATGAGCGAGAGTCCCCCCGGCAGAGCGGATGCCGCCGCCGCCGGAGGCCTTCTGGTGGGGGCGATGATCGCCTGCGCGGCGGCCGGGTTCGGACTCGGCTCCCTCGTAGGCCTTGCCGTCCCCGCCGGATTGGTTGGGCTGTTCGCGGGGCTCGTCGTGGGTTTTGCGCTTGTCTACGCTCGCTATAGAAGGATCTAGCGACGTGGGCGGGGGCGGGCGGACCGCCCTCGCGGTTCGCTACGCGGACCTGGCCCTGCTGGGGCTCGCGTTGCCCGTCTTCCTGCTCGCCGGCTGGCCGCTGCTCGGCTACGCCGTGGCCGCGGCGGCGTGGCTGGCCCAGCGCGGGATCCAGATCGCGGCATTGCGGCGGGTGATGCGCGCCCAGCAGCGCGGTGACCGCAGGGCGGCGCTCGGGACGATGGCCGGCGCCACCCTGGGGCGGGTGTGGCTGATCACGCTCGCCGTGCTGCTGGTCGGGTTGGCCGAGCGCGAGGCGGGGCTTGCGGCGGCTCTGCTTTCGGCGGCGCTGTTCACGGTCTATATGGCGACCCAGCTCGCCGTGCAGCTGCTCGGCGCTGAGGCGGCCGACCGATGAGCACCCGCACCAAGGTCCTGCTCGGCGTACTCACCTACCTCGGGGTGGCCATCCTGCTCGTGCTGATCTTCGGCAACGAGGGCAAGAACGAGGAGTTCAAGCCCCAGAACGAGTTCAAGCTCGATCCGTGGCTCAGCATCAAGGTGGGCGGCATCGACTTCAGCATCAACCGGGCGGTCTTCTACCTGGCGCTGGCAAGCGCTCTGACGATCTCGCTCATGGTCTGGATCTCGCGGCGCATGCAGCAGAAGCCCAACCGCGTGCAGACCGCGATGGAGCTGGCCTACGACCTGACGCGCAAGAACATCACCGGCGGCAACCTCGAGCAGCGCGATGGCGACCAGGTGGTTCCCCTTCCTCGCCACCCTGTTCTTCTTCCTCTGGTTCTCCAACGTGATCGGCTATCTGCCGCTGCCCACCAACACCGCCGAGACGGTCAACATCTTCGGCCTCGAGCTGCCGACCTTCTCGATCTACGCCGCCACGGCCAACATCTCGGTGCCGCTGGCGCTGACGATCGTCGTCTGGATCTCCTACAACGTGGAGGGGATCCGCGCCAAGGGCTTCATCCCCTACTTCAGGAGCTGGCTGCCCCCGGGCCTGGAGGACATGAACCCGTTCGGCAAGGGCCTGATCTTCGTAATCGAGGTGATCTCGCACTTCGTGCGGCTGATCTCCCTCTCGGTGCGGCTGTTCGCCAACATCCTGGCCGGGCACCTGCTGCTGCTCTTCATGGGCGGTGGGTTGGCCGTGCTGCTCGGCCTCGCCGCGCTGGGCGCGCTGACCTTTCCGCTGGCCTTCCTGTTCTTCGTCTTGGAGCTTGGCCTGATCGCCACCCTGCAGGCGTTTATCTTCTCGATGCTTACCGCGATCTACATCGGCGGTGCGACCGCCGAACGTCACTAAAAAGGAGTCTCTTTCATGGATCTGTTGCTTCCGATTGCCCAGGCCAGCCAAGGAATCACCGACACCGGCATCACCGACGCCGGCAAGGCGATCGCCCTGGGGGTGGGCGCCGGCCTCGGGTCGATCGGGGCGGGCATCGGCATCGGCTTCATCTTCGGCAAGGAGATCGAGTCGGTGGCCCGGCAGCCGGAGATGAAGGACGAGCTGCAGGCCATTCGCTGGCTCGGCTTCGCGCTGACCGAGGCGGTCGCCTTCTATACGTTCATCTTCGGCCTGATCGCCTTCTTCCTCTAGGCCTTGGCCACGCTCGGCGACATAGCCGCGGTTCAGCCGCTCGTGCCGGCCGACAGCGGAGGCAGCTTCCTGGTCTCACCGGCTCTCGGGCTGATGATCTGGACGCTGGCCCTGTTCGGGGTCACGATGTGGGTGCTGAGCAAGGTGGCGTTCCCGCGGATCCAGGAGGCGCTCGACAGGCGCGCGAATGCGATCCGCGAGAGCATCGAGGCAGCCGAGAGGCAGCGCCAGGAGGCCGATCAGCTGCTGGAGGAGTACCGCGAGCGCCTCAAGGAGGCTCGCGAGCAGGCCGAGGACATCGTCGCGCGGGCGCGAAAGGCCGCCGAGGCGGCAACGGGCGAGGCAGTCGCCGAGGGCAAGCAGAAGCGCGAGGAGCTGGTCGCGGCGGCCCGCCGCGACATCGAGACCGAGACCCGCCGCTCCCTCGAGCTGCTCCGCAGGGAGGTCGCCGACCTCACGGTGCTGGCCACTGAGAAGATAACCCGCAAGGCGCTCGACTCCGAGGACCACAAACGGCTGATCGAGGAGGCACTCGACGAAGTCGACTTCTCGGCGCTGGCCGGCAACGGGAATGGGGACAGCCGGTGACTCCGTTCCCGAGCAGACCGCGCCGCACCCGGAGCTGCGGCTCAGGAGGCGGCGCGTAATGGACAAAATCGCTCGCGTGTACGCCGAGGCGCTGTTCCAGGTCGCCAGGGAGAAGGGGAAGCTCGACGCGATCCGCGAGCAGCTGGGCCAGTTCGTCGACGTGCTGCCCGGCGACCGCGACCTGCAGGTCTTCTTCTTCAGCCCCTACTTCTCCTCGGGCGAGAAGCGCGAGGGCCTGGAGCGCGCGATCTCGGGGGCGGATCCCGAGCTGATCAACTTCCTCGAGCTCCTGATCGACGAGCACCGCATGCCGGTCATCTTTCGCATCCGGGCCCGGTTCGACGAGCTGTGGGCCAAGGAGAACAAGCTGCTGGAGGTGAGGCTGACCAGCGCGGTGGAGCTCGATCCCCAGATAGTGGACCGTGTCGGCGCCGAGATCGAGCGCCAGACCGGCCACAAGATCGACGTCGAGAGCGCGATCGACGAGGGCATCCTCGGCGGGCTCGTGCTGCGGGTCGGCAATATGGTCCTTGACGCCAGTCTGCGCAACAAGCTGGAGAAGCTGAGAAAGCAAGTCGCCCAGGCGGCTTAGAAGGAGCGAGATCGCGTGGAAATCAAGCCCGACGAGATAACCAAGATCCTCCGCCAGCGGATCGAGGGACTGGAGGCCGAGGCTGCCGACCTCTCCGAGGTCGGGACGGTGCTCTCGGTAGCCGACGGGATCGCTCGCGTCCACGGGCTCGAGAACTGCATGTCGCTCGAGATGCTCGAGTTGCCCCACGACGTCACCGGATTGGCTCTGAACCTCGAGCAGGACAACGTCGGCGCGGTGCTGTTCGGCGAGTGGGACCAGGTCGTCGAAGGCGACACCGTGAAGCGCACCGGAAAGCTGCTCGAGATCCCGGTGGGTGAGGCGCTGTTGGGACGCATGGTCGACCCGCTCGGGCGCCCGCTCGACGACAAGGGCGAGATCCACACCTCGGAGACCCGGCCTGCCGAGTTCAAGGCGCCGGGGGTCGTCCAGCGGCAACCCGTCAACACGCCGGTGCAGACGGGCCTGAAGGCGATCGACGGGATGATCCCGATCGGCCGCGGCCAGCGGGAGTTGATCATCGGCGACCGCCAGACGGGGAAGACCTCGGTGGCGATCGACACGATCATCAACAATCGCGACAAGGACCTGGTCTGCATCTACGTGGCGATCGGGCAGCGGATGGCGACCGTCGTCCAGGTGATGGAGCTGCTCGACGAGCATGGGGCGATGGAGAACACGATCATCGTCGCCGCGCCTGCCGACGAGGCCGCCCCGATCAAGTACATGGCCCCGTACGCGGGCTGCGCGATGGGCGAGCACCTCCTCTACGACGGCAAGGACGCGCTCTGCGTCTACGACGACCTCACGAAGCACGCGTTCGCCTACCGGCAGATGTCGCTGCTCCTGCGCCGGCCCCCGGGCCGCGAGGCCTATCCCGGAGACGTCTTCTACCTCCACTCGCGCCTGCTCGAGCGGGCCGTGAGGCTGAACGACGAGCTCGGGGGCGGCTCGCTGACCGCGCTTGCCGATCATCGAGACCCAGGCGAACGACGTCTCCGCCTACATCCCCACCAACGTGATCTCGATCACCGACGGCCAGATCTTCCTCGAGTCGGACCTCTTCTACAAGGGCAACCGGCCGGCGATCAACGTCGGGATCTCCGTCTCGCGCGTCGGCGGCGACGCGCAGCGAAAGGCCATGAAGAAGGTGGCCGGGAAGCTGCGGCTCGACCTCTCCCAGTACCGCGACCTGGAGGCGTTCGCCCAGTTCGGCTCCGAGCTCGACCCGGAGACCCAGAGGGCGCTGGCTCGCGGCGAGCGCCTGGTCGAGATGCTGAATCAGAAGGAGCGCCAGCCGCTCTCGGTCGCCGAGCAGGTGGCCTCGATCTACGCCGGCACCGGCGGCTACCTGGACCGGATCAAGACCGAGCGGGTCCCCGACTTCCTCGATGGTCTGCTTTCGCGCCTGCGCTCCGAGAAGTCCGACCTGATGAAGCGGATCGACGAGACCGGTGAGCTCTCGGACGAGGACGAGAAGGAGCTCGGCGACGCGATCGCCGAGGTGGTGGACGACTTCGGCCCCGACTTCGACGCGGAGGGCCAACCCCTGGAGGAGGGGGAGTCCGACCGAATCAAGTCCGAGGAGGAGCGCGGGCGGCCCGGCCGTAGCGCGGAGGAAGCCGCCGGGGAGAAGGGCGCGGAGGACGAGCGCGAGAAGGCCGAAGCGACCGTCTCCGAGGCCGAGCGTGAGGCCGAGGAGGTGACCGCATAGCCACTCGCAAGGAGGTCAGGAGCCGGATCAGCTCGGTCAAGAACATCCACAAGATCACCCGGGCGATGGAGATGGTCGCGGCCGCTCGGCTGCGGCGTGCCGAGCAGCGGATTGCGGCGATGCGCCCGTACGCCCAGGCGATCCGCAAGATGACGCGACAGGTCTCGGAGGCGGCGGGAGCGATGCCGCGGATCGACCTGCTCGAGGAGCGTGACCGGGTCGAGAGCGCCGGCATCCTGCTGGTGACCGGCGACCGCGGGCTGGCGGGCTCGTTCAACAGCCAGATCATCCGCGAGGGCCTGCGACTGAAGCGCGAGCTCGGCTCCGACGGCGCGAAGGTGCTCTTCTCGGTGGTCGGCCGGCGCGGCAACTCGACGATGACCTTTCGCGGCGAGGACGTGCGCCACTCCTACATCGGCTTCACCGACCGCCCGTCGTACACGGACGCGCGCGAGATCTCCGCCGAGCTGATCTCGGCCTACATCGACAAGGAGGTGGACCAGGTCGACCTGGTCTACAACCGCTACGTCTCGCCGCTGACCCAGTACGTGCGCCGCCAGACGCTGCTGCCGGTGCAGCACGCGGAGGTGTTCGGCGAGGGCCTGCCGGAGGAGGAGAAGCCGTCCGACGAGGAGCTCGCCGAGGCGCACGCGCGCTCATTGTGGCTCTATGAGCCCGAGGCCGACCAGCTCTTGCCGAAGCTGTTCGAGGAGTACGTCGACCTGTCCGTCTACCGGGCGCTGCTGGAGTCCACCGCCTCCGAGCACGGGGCGCGGATGACCGCGATGCGAACAGCGGCCGAGAACGCGCAGGAGATGATCGGCGACCTGACGCTCGAGATGAACCGGGTCCGCCAGGCCGAGATCACGCAGGAGATCCTGGAGGTCGTGGCGGGCGCGGAGGCGCTCGGTTAGGGATCCGAAGGAGATGAATGGCTGACGAGAACGGAAACGTAGGCAGAGTCGAGCAGGTGCTGGGCGTCGTGGTCGACGTCGCCTTCCCCGGCGAGCTGCCCGAGATCTACCACGCGCTGAAGGTGGAGGTGCCAGAGGGCGACGGACGCCCGGCCATGGACTTGGTGCTGGAGGTACAGCAGCATCTCGGCGACGACCGGGTCAAGACGGTGGCGATGGATTCCACCGACGGCCTGCGCCGTGGCGATCCCGTTCTCGACACCGGAGGCCCGATCACGGTGCCGGTCGGCGAGGAGACGCTGGGGCGGATCTTCAACCTGCTCGGCGAGCCGATCGACGAGGGCGAGCCGATCAAGACCGAGGAGCGCTGGCCGATCCACCGCCCGGCCCCCGAGGCCGAGGACCTGACCCCGAGCCAGGAGATGCTCGAGACGGGGATCAAGGTCGTGGACCTGCTGGCGCCCTACGCGAAGGGCGGGAAGGTCGGTTTGTTCGGCGGCGCCGGCGTGGGCAAGACCGTGATCATCATGGAGCTGATCCGCAGCCTCGCCGAGCAGCACGAGGGACGCTCGGCGTTCTGCGGCGTGGGGGAGCGCACCCGCGAGGGGAACCAGCTCTACCTCGAGATGCAGGAGTCCGGGGTGATCGACAAGACGATGATGGTGTTCGGCCAGATGAACGAGCCTCCGGGCGCCCGCTTTCGGGTCGCCCTGTCCGGGCTGACGATGGCCGAGTACTTCCGCGACGAGGGCGGCCAGGATGTGTTGCTGTTCATCGACAACATCTTCCGCTTCGTGCAGGCGGGCTCCGAGGTCTCCGCCCTGCTCGGCCGGATGCCGTCGGCGGTCGGCTACCAGCCCACGCTGGAGACCGAGATGGGCGAGCTCCAAGAGCGGATCACGTCGACCCAGCGCGGCTCGGTCACCTCGGTGCAGGCGATCTACGTGCCCGCCGACGACCTCACCGACCCCGCGCCCGCCTCGGTGTTCGCGCACCTGAACGCGACCACCACTCTCTCCAGGGCGATCTCCGAGAAGGGGATCTACCCGGCGGTGGACCCGCTCGACTCGACCTCGACGATCCTCAAGCCCGAGATCCTGGGCGAGGAGCACTACCGCACCGCGACCGAGGTCCAGGAGGTGCTGCAGCGCTACAAGGAGCTCCAGGACATCATCGCCATCCTCGGGATCGACGAGCTGTCCGACGAGGACAAGGTGGTGGTCGCGCGGGCGCGGAAGATCGAGCGCTTCCTGTCGCAGCCGTTCTTCGTCGCCGAGGTGTTCACGGGGCGCCCGGGGGTCTACGTGCCGGTCGAGGAGACGGTTCGCGGCTTCCGGGAGATCCTCGACGGCAAGCACGACGAGCTGTCCGAGGGCGCGTTCTACATGAAGGGCACGATCGACCAGGTGGTCGAGGACGCGCGCGGAGCGAAGGCCGAGGGAGCGGAAGAGGACGACGGGGAGCGGGCGGAGGAGGACGGCGTCGAGGACGACGGCTCCGAGGGCGACGGCGAGAAGAGCTGATCGCACCGTGGCGGACCGAAGCAAGCTCGAGGCCCAGGTCCTGACCCCGGAGGGCGAGGTCTTCAACGGCGAGCTCGTGCAGCTCTCGACCCGGACGGCGGTGGGCGAGGTGGGAATCCTCGCCCGGCACGCCCCGATGGTCGCCCGGCTGGTGCCCGCCGAGCTCCGCCTCCACGTCTCCGAGGGCGAGACGCAGCGCTACGCCCAGGGCGAGGGCTGGCTGGAGGTGTTCGCCAACCAGGCACGGGTGCTGGTCGCCGAGGCGATCCCGCCCGACGAGCTCGACGCCGGCGAGCTGCGCGAGCGCCTCGAGGACGCCGAGCGGCGCCTCGACGAGTCCGAGGAGGGATCGGCCGCGCAGGAGCGCGCCCGGCGCGAGAAGCGGCGATTCGAGGCTTTCCTGGAGATCGTCGAGGGCCAGTAGCCTGAGGTCGGGCGTGCGAGGTACGAGGTATGAGGCGCCCGACCTCGTACCTGACCCCTGACCCGAACCCTGACCCCTACCCCTGACACCTCATGGAAGAGCGGACGCTGACCGAAGAGCTGATCGCCTACGACACCTCCAACCCGGAGGGCATCAGGCTCTGCGCCGGATTCGTCAAGGGCTGGCTGGAGTCACGCGACATCGAGGCGCGCCAGATCGGGGTTCGCGACCTGCCGGTGACGATCGCGGAGGTGGGGCCGGAGGACGCGTCCCAGACGCTGCTGCTGCACGGCCATCGTCGACGTCGTCCCCGGGCGCCCGGAGCAGTTCCAGCCTCGTGTGGAGGGAGAGCGCCTGCATGGGCGCGGGGCCTACGACATGAAAGGCGCGCTCGCCTGCCTTTTGCTGGCGCTCGCCGATCTGCGCGAGCAGGACCAGGTGCGGGTGCGACTGGGGATCGTGCCGGACGAGGAGTCCGAGGAGGAGGACGACCGCGGCGGAGACCGCCTGGTCGACGGCGGGCTTCGTGGGCGACTTCGCGATCACCGGCGAGCCCACCGACATGCAGGTGGGGATCGCCGCCAAGGGGGTGCTGGCGATGCGGATCCAGGTGCTGGGACGCGCCGCCCACGGAGCGACGCCATGGCTGGGCGAGAACGCGATTCTGCGTGCGTACGAGGTGTTCCGCGAAATCGAGTCGCTACCGTTTGCGAGCCGGAGCTCGGAGCTCTTCGACCGACCGTCGATAAACCTCGGCCGCATCCTCGGCGGCGATGCCCTGAACAAGGTCCCCGACACCTGCTTCATCGACGTGGACGTGCGCTATCTGCCTGAGCAGGACCCGACCGCGATCCTCGCGGAGGTTCGCGAGCTGTCGGGCGCGCGCGTGATCTCGACCTTCTCGCGCCCGCCGGTCCTGGTGGACCCGGACTCCGCGTACGTGCAGGCCCTGTGCGCCTCGGCGGCTCCGCACACCGACGGCCAGGTGAGGGGCGTCGTGGGCCGCGACGGGGCGTCCGACGCCGTCTCGTTTCTGCGCGTCGGCATCCCCGCGGTGGAGTTCGGGCCCCTGGGCGGCGGCCACCACGGCCCCGACGAGTGGGTGTCGATCCCCTCGCTGGCCGGCTACCGGCAGGCGATCGTGGACTTCGCCCGCGCCCTGCCCGGCGTTCTCGGCGCCGCGGCAGGCGACGAGCTCGAGGAGGCAGGCGGTTGACCGGCACGCGGTTCGGACAAGCCCGCGGCCGGGGATCCCACGCCTGAGGCGCAGGACGGCGGGCCGCAGGCGCCGCCGCCGGCGACCTGGGCGGGCCGGAAGTGGCAGCCGCCCGAGGACGACGCCGCGCCCGGCGAAGAGCACGGCGAGCGGCCCTGCCTCCGCTCCCCGACGACAGTCGACGCCGACGAGCTCGAGGAGGAGCTCGACGCCGAGGAGCTGGACGAGGAGGAGCTGGCCGAGGAGCTGGGCGAGGGCAACGGGCCGGGCGCCGGCCATGACACGGTCGAGGCGGACACTCCCACCCTGGCCGACCGCGAGGCGGCCCGCGAGGCTGCGCTCGCCGGGCTGCGCGCCCGAACGGCCGAGCACGCCGCCAAGCAGACCACCGGCGTCTCGGCCACGGCCGCGCCTGCCGCGCCTGAGGCGCCCGCTGCGCCGCCCGAGGCCCCTGCCGCGGCCGAGCCGGAGCCGCCGGCCGAGGCGACTCCACCGCCGGCCGAGGACGCCCCTCCGCCGGCCGAGGAGCCGGCCCCTCCCGCCGAGCCCGAGCAGCCCGACCACCCGCCCCGCCGAGGCCTGTGGCCCCGCTTCGTCGCCGGGTCGCTTCTGATCATCGTCGCGATGGCGACCGCGACCGCGGTCAGCATCCTCGTCTACCTGGCCGATATCGCCAGGGGCCTGGGAGGGCTGCGCTCGGTTCAGAGCGGGCTCGTCGTGGCCGACCCGGGCAAGCCGCAGACGATCCTCATCCTCGGCTCCGACAAGCGCCCGCAGGGCCAGGAGATCGGGGCGCGCTCGGACACGACGATCCTGCTCCGCGTCGCCGCCGACCAGATCACGGTGCTGTCGATCCCGCGCGACCTGAAGGTGAACATCCCCGGCCACGGGATCGACAAGTTCAACGCCGCCTACTCCTACGGGGGGCCGAAGCTGACCCTGAAGGTCGTCAAGCAGCTCACCGGCATCGACGACATCAACCACGTCGTCAACGTCGACTTCACGGGCTTCGCGGACGCGGTGAACGCGATCGACTGCGTCTACGTCGACGTCGACCACCACTACTACCACTCCAATGTCGGGCTGGGCGCCGCCGAGCAGTACGCGGAGATCGACGTCCCGGCCGGCTACCAGCGGATGTGCGGCTACAACGCCCTCCAGTACGTCCGCTACCGCCACGACGACAACGACCTGGTGCGGTCGGCGCGCCAGCAGGAGTTCCTGCGCGAGGCGCGCCAGGAGCTGCCGGCGTCGAAGATCCTCGCCGACCGCAATCAGCTGATCGACATCCTGAAGAAGTACGTGACCTCCGACATCGCGCGACGAGACCGACCTGGTGGGTCTTGGAAAGCTGTTCATCGGCGCCCACAACGCCCCGGTGGTCCAGGTCCACTTCCCGGCCAACCTCGGCGGGCCCGACCGCCTCGTACGTGACCGCTTCCCAGCAGGCGATCCAGGACGCGGTCCAGAAGTTCGAGGGCGAGACGCCGACGGCGCCCACCCCGCCGCAGCAGGCGGCCGCGAGCGGCTCGAAGTCGAAGCAGAAGAAGAACGGGGGTGGCTCGAAGAAGTCCGCGAAACCGACCCCGCCCCCGCCGCTCATCGACCCTCCGCGCTCGGTCAGCAGTACGCGGCCCAGCTCGCCGGAGCGAAGACGAAGGGCGGGAAGCCGATGATCGACTTCCCGATCTACTACCCCACCAAGCTGGCGCTGGACTCGACCCTCACCGACGACTCCCGCGCCTTCCCGATCGACGGTCCGGGGAACGAGGTTTATCGCGGCTACAAGTTCGTGGCGGAGCTGCCCACGGACGGCTACACGGCCTACTACGGGGTCTCGGGCACGGATTGGAAGGATCCGCCGATCCTCGCCAACCCGAGCGAGATCAAGACGATCGGCGGGCGCGACTACCTGCTGTCCTGGGACGGGGACCAGCTGCGGTTCATCGGCTGGAAGACGGACCACGGCTCCTACTGGGTCGACAACACCCTGCTCAACGCGCTCACCCCGGGCCAGATGTTCGGGATCGCCGAGTCGATGCGCCACTACAAGGGCTAGGGCCGACGCCGCGCCCCAACAGCGCAGCCGCGATCATGTCGAGGTTCAGATGAGCGAAGAGCGATCCATCGGCGTGATCGGAGTCGGCTGGGTGGGCCTGGTGACGGCCACCTGCTTCGCCGAGCTCGGCCACCGCGTGATCGCCATGGACATCGACGAGGCGAAGGTCGACTCGCTGCAGCCGGGGCGAGGTCCCGATCCACGAGCCGCGCCTGGAGGAGCTGCTCGAGCGCAACGCCGAGCGCCTGCGGTTCACCACCGAGATGGCGGACGTGCTCGAGGAGGCGCGCCTGTCTGTTCTGCTGCGTGGACACGCCCCCGACCTACTCCGGCGACGCCGATCTGTCGCGCGTTCAGGCCGTCGTGGACGCAGCTTCACGGCGGCGGCGACCACGCGCTGGTGATGAAGAGCACCGTGCCGGCCGGCACCGGGAACGCGATCCGTCGCGACGCTCCCAACCTGGCCTATGTCTCCTGCCCGGAGTTCCTCAAGGAGGGCTCCGCGGTGGACGACTTCCTGCACCCGGACCGGGTGGTGATCGGCGCCGACCCGGGCGACGAGTGGGCGGCCGACGGCGTCGAGGAGGTCTACCGGCCGTTGGGGGGCGAGCTGGTGCGCACCGACGTCGCCTCGGCGGAGATGATCAAGCTGGCCTCCAACGCATTCCTGGCCACCAAGATCTCGTTCGTCAACGAGATCGCCAACGTCTGCGAGTCGGTCGGCGCCGACGTCACGGAGGTCGCCCGCGGCATGGGCCTCGACAAGCGGATCGGCTCATCGTTCCTGCGGGCCGGGATCGGCTACGGCGGCAGTTGTTTTCCGAAGGACACCCAGGCCCTCAAGCAGCTCGCCGGGAACACCGGCTACCACTTCCAGCTCCTCACCGCGGTGATCGAGGTCAACGAGCTGCAGAAGCGACGCGTGATGAACAAGCTCGAGAAGCATCTGGGATCGCTGGTCGGCAAGAAGGTCGCGCTGCTGGGCCTCGCGTTCAAGCCGGACACCGATGACATGCGGGAGGCGACGAGCCTGGTGCTGGCGTCGCGGCTCCACGGCGAGGGCGCGAGCGTCAGCGGCTACGACCCCGTCGCCGAGCGCTCCGCGAGCGAGCTGCTGCCGAGCGTGGAGTTCTGCGGCTCCGCCGAGGAGGCTCTCGAGGGCGCCGACGCGGCGATCCTGGTCACCGAGTGGCCCGAGTTCGCCGAGCTGGACTGGGCATCGCTGGCGCGAGCGGATGGCCAACCCGCTGGTGATCGACGGGCGAAACTTCCTCGACCCCGAGAAGGTGCGCGCGGCCGGCTTCGTCGTACGAGGGAATCGGGCGGCCGAACGGCGGCGCCGGCCCGCTGAGTGACGTCGATCGAAGACGACGACCGCGCGGAATTGCCGCAGCGCTGATGCAGGCCCTGGTCCTGGTGGGCGGGGAGGGCACCCGGCTGCGCCCGCTGACGCTGACGCGGCCCAAGCCGGCCTTGCCGCTGGTCGACCGACCGTTCATCCGCTACATCGTTGATTGGGTCGCCCGCCATGGGGTCACAGACGTGGTGATGGCGTGCGGCTTTGGCGCCGACCCGCTGCGCGAGGTGCTCGGCGAGGGCGACGGGAAAGGCCCCCGGATCCGCTACGTCGAGGAGCCCGAGCCGCTGGGCACCGCGGGCCCGCTGCGCCTGGCCGCCGACGAGGGGTTGCTGGGCGACCGCTTCCTGGTCCTGAACGGCGACCTGCTCACGGACCTCGACCTGAGCGCGCTGATCCGCGCGCACGAGGAGCGCGGGGCGGTGGCCACGCTGGCGCTCTATCCGGTCGAGGACCCGAGCTCCTACGGACTCGTCCGCCGCGCCGGGGGGCCAACGGCGCCGGGCGTCACCCCGGCGAGCGCCGAGGGCGAGGTGCTCGAGTTCCTGGAGAAGCCGGACGCCGGCCAGATCGACACCGACGAGATCAACGCCGGCGCCTACGTGCTCGAGCGCAGCGTGATCGACTCGATCCCGCCGGGCGAGATGGTCTCGATCGAGCGGGAGGTCTTCCCGCACCTGGTGGGCCAGGGGCTGTACGGTCACAGGCTGGAGGGTTACTGGATGGACATCGGCACCCCCGAGCGCTACCTGCAGGCAAGCTGGGACATCCTGGAGGGCCGCGTGCAGACCGCCACCGCCGCGCGCCTCGACGGCGCCGGGCTGCTGGTCGAGGACGGAGCGCAGGTGGATCCCGGCGCGCAGCGTCAATCCGCCTGCCCTGCTCGAGGCCGAGGTCGCGGTGGGGGCAGGGGCGACGATCGGCGCCCGGGCCGTGATCGGCCACGGGTCCCAGATCGGCGAGCGGGCGACGATCTCCAGCTCGGTGGTGCTGAGCGACTGCACGATCGGGCCGCAGGCAAGCGTCCACGAGGCAATCCTGGCCCCGGCGTCGAGGTTGGCGAGGGCGCGCGGGTCGAGGCCGGCGCGGTGATCGGCGAGGGGGCTCGGATCGAGGCGGGGGTCGCGATCGGCGACGGCGCGCGCCTGGGCCCGGGCGAGGTGGCGTCGTGAGCGCAGGCGACGCTCTGGCCGAGGTTCGAGCGACCGATCGCTCCAACCAGCTCGATGACGTATTCGCGCTCCCGGACCACCTGACGGACGCGCTGTGGCGGGTCGAGTCGGCGAGGCTCGAGCCGTTCGACGCCGCCGGTGGCCTGGTCGTCTGCGGCATGGGCGGCTCGGCGATCGGCGGCGACCTGGCCGCCGTCGCGCTTCGGCAGCCGCCTCAGCCGGCCGTTGACCACCGAGCGTGGCTACGAGCTGCCCTCGGCCATGCTTGCCCGACCGGGCCGTGCTCTGCTCGAGCTATTCCGGCAACACCGAGGAGACGATCGCCTGCTACGAGGCGGCCGAGGCGCTGGGCGCCCCGCGAATCGTCGCGACCACCGGAGGGCAGCTCGCCGACTCGGCCCGGCGCGACGGCGTCCCGGTGATCGGGCTGCCGGCCGGCCTCCAGCCCCGCGCGGCGGTCGGCTACATGTTCACCGTCGCGGCGGAGGTGGCTGCGCTGGTGGGGGCCGCTCCGGGCATCCGCACCGAGATCGACAGCTCGGCGGCGCACCTGCGCGAGGCCGGCAACCGGCTCGCCGAGCTCGCCGCCGAGCTCGCCGAGCGGCTCGAGGGCTCGGTCCCGGTGATCTACGGCGCCGACCTGACGACGCCGGTCGCCGTCCGCTGGAAGACCCAGATCAACGAGAACGCCAAGCTGCCGGCCTTCGCGTCGGCGCTGCCGGAGGCCGACCACAACGAGATCGTCGGCTGGGGCGGCGCCCGCGAGTCGGGGCGCCTCGAGCGCCGTCTTCCTCGAGGACCGCGACCAGCACCCGCGGGTGCGACAGCGCTTCGAGCTGACCGCGAAGCTGATCGAGCCCGACGCCGCGGCCGTCGCCCGCGTTGGAGACCGAGGGCGAGAGCCGCACCGAGCGGCTGCTCTGGGCGGTGATGCTCGGCGACCTGCTGTCGCTCCACCTCGCCGCCCGCCGGGGCGTCGACCCCACCCCGATCGAGGCGATCGACCGGCTGAAGGAGGAGCTCGGCCGCCCGGAATAGCCGCGCTCCGTCGGCTAGCCACGCCCTCGGGAGACGAGAGGTCAGTTGACCCCGTCATAGGGGGAAAAACTGCACCCTCGACCGGACGGCTGTGGTCGGCCGCGCCGAAGCCGCCTACTCGTCGACTCGGGGCGGCCGGCGGGCGCGCTTGCGCTCGCGCGCGCCGGCGCTTTGTCTCCAGCCGTCGCTCGGTTGCGGTCCGGGTCCGGGCCGCGTCGGGCGGCGCTTCCGCGGCACCGCCAGGCCCGCGGCGAGCTTCTCGCGCAGGCGCTCGAGCGCCAGCTCGCGGTTTCGCGCCTGGCTGCGGGCGTCCTGGGCGACCGCGGTGACGCGCTCGCCGTGGCGGGCGGCCAACCGTCGCTTCTGCTCGTCGGTGAGCGTCGCCGAGGCGGCGATCTCGAACACCGCCTCCACCCGCGAGGCGGTGACGTTGGCGTGCTGGCCTCCCGGCCCCGAGGAGCGGCTGGTGCGCAGCTCGATCTCGGACAGCGGCACGGCCACCTCGGCGTTGACGGGCATCGGATCGTCCATGCGCCCACGGTACCCGCCGCCGAGGCGCGGTCGTGCGCCGTATCCTTCCCACCTCATCCCGACGGAAAGGACTGGTTTGGCAACCGCCGAGAAGAGCTACGACATCGCCGACATCGCCCTGGCCGACGACGGCCAGCGCCGGATCGAGTGGGCAGACCGCCAGATGCCCGTGCTGCGAACGATCCGCGAGCGCTTCGAGAAGGAGCGACCGCTCGACGGGATCACGCATGGCCTGCTGCCTGCACGTGACCACCGAGACCGCCAATCTCGCCCGCACGCTGATGGCCGGCGGCGCCGAGGTGGTGCTCTGCGCCTCGAACCCGCTCTCCACCCAGGACGACGTGGCCGCCGCCCTGGTCGACCGCTACGGCGCCGAGGTCTACGCGATCAACGGCGAGGACAACGACACCTACTACCGCCACATCTACGCCGCCGTCGACCGGCACCCCCAGATCACCATGGACGACGGCGCCGACGTGGTCGGCGTCCTGCACGGCGAGCGCTCCGAGCAGCTCTCCGAGCGTGATCGGCGGCACCGAGGAGACGACCACCGGCGTCATCCGGCTGAAGGCGCTCGAGGCCGAGGGCAAGCTCGGCTATCCCGATCATCGCCGTCAACGACGCGAAGACCAAGCACTTCTTCGACAACCGCTACGGCACCGGCCAGTCGACGCTGGACGGCGTGATCCGGGCCACCAACGTGCTGATCGCCGGGCTCGCGCGTCGTCGTGATCGGCTACGGCTGGTGCGGTCGCGGCGTCGCCATGCGCGCCAAGGGCCACGGCGCCCACGTGATCGTCTGCGAGGTCGATCCGCTGCGCGCGCTCGAGGCGCTGATGGACGGCTTCGAGGTGATGCCCGCGCGTCGAGGCGGCCAAGGTCGGCGACATCTTCATCTCGGTGACCGGCGACCGCGACGCGATCGCGGGCGAGATGTTCGACGTCGATGAAGTCCGGCGCGATCGTCTGCAACTCGGGCCACTTCGACGTCGAGGTGAACAAGGAGGACCTCGACGGCGATCACGGTCGAGAAGTTCCAGGCGCGCCCCTTCGTCGAGGGCCACCGGACCAAGGACGGGCGGGAGATCTTCCTGCTCGCCGACGGGCGGCTCGTGAACCTGGCCGCCGCCGAGGGCCATCCGGCCGCCGTGATGGACATGAGCTTCGCCAACCAGGCGCTGGCCGCCGAGCACATGGTCAAGCACCACGACGAGCTGGAGAAGCGGGTCTACCCGGTGCCCGAGGAGATCGACCACGAGATCGCTCGCCTGAAGCTGGCCTCGCGCGGGGTCGAGATCGACCAGCTCACGGACGTCGCAGCAGAAGTACCTGGCGAGCTGGGACCAGGGCACCTAGTCGCCGGTCACGTCTCAGCGACCGCGACGCGAGCGATGAGGGCGATGGTGATGGCAGCGGGCCTGGGGACCCGCCTGCGCCCGCTCACCTACGAGGTCCCGAAGCCGATGGTGCCGGTCGCCAACCGGCCGGTGATGGAGCACATCCTGCTGCTGCTTGCGCCGCCACGGCTTCGGCGAGGTGATCGCCAACCTGCACTGGTTCCCGGACACGATCCGCGACCGCTTCGGCGACGGCTCGGCGCTCGGGGTCGAGCTCACCTACAGCTACGAGGACGAGCTGCTGGGCACGGCCGGCGGCGTCCGCAACGTCGCCGAGTTCTTCGGCGACGAGCCCTTCCTGGTGATGGCCGCCGACGCGCTCACCGACATCGACCTCGGCGCGCCCTGCGCGCCGCCCACGAGGCCAACGACGGCATCGCCACGCTGGCCGTCAAGCGGGTCGCCGACGTGAGCGAGTTCGGCGTCGTGATCACCGGCTCCGACGGCCGGATCCAGGGCTTCCAGGAGAAGCCCGACCCGGCCGAGGCGCTCTCCGACCTGGCGAGCTGCATGATCTACGTCCTCGAGCCGCGAGATCTTCGACTACTTCCCGGACGAGCCGGTGGTCGACTTCGCGCTGGACGTGTTCCCGGCCCTGCTCGAGCAACGACGTCCCGTTCTACGTCCACGAGATCGACGCCTACTGGAACGACGTCGGCTCGCTGCCCGAGTACCTGCAGGGAAATCTCGACGCGGTCGAGGGCGCGGTGGAGGTCGAGCTGGCGGGTGAGCTGCTCGAGCCCGTCGGGTGGGGAGGAGGCTCTCGAGCGGGGCGATCCGGGCGTGGGCGGCCGCGTGCTGGCCGCGGACAGGGTGCGAGATCGGCGCCGAGGTGCGCCTCGACGGCCCGCTCGTGCTCGGCGAGGGTGCACGATCGGCGCCGGGGCGCGGGTCAAGGAGTCGGTCGTCCTGCCCGGGGCGGAGGTGCCGCAAGGCGCGCTGCGTGGCGAGCGCCGTCTACGGGCGCAAGGCCACCTGACCCAGCCTGACCTAACCTGAGGGCATGGCCGAGGCGCGCCGAAGGTGGAGCTCCTGTGGTGGGAGGGCTGCCCCTCGTGGGAGCAGGCGCTTGCGATCCTGCGCGAGGAGATGAGCGCGGTCGGGCTCGATCCCGGCGTCGGTCGAGGTGCGCGAGGTTCGCACCGACGAGGACGCCGCGCGCGAGGGCTTCGTCGGCTCGCCGACGATCCGGATCGACGGGCCGCGACGTGCAGCCGCCCGACGGCGAGCCCTCCGGGCTGACCTGCCGCGTCTACAGGCTTCGCGACGGGCGGATCTCGCCGCTGCCCGACCGCGCGGACCTGCACGAGACGCTTGCAAACGCGATCGAAGGAGGTGGTCAGTGATGGCCCAAGCGACCGCGACCAAGGTGGGAGAGCCCGCGCCGGCGCTCGAGCTGCCCGACACGGAGGGCAACGTCCACACGCTGCCGATGCCGGGCGAGGCGCCGGCGACCGTCGTCCTCTGGACCTGCAACCACTGCCCCTACGCGCTCGGCTGGCACGATCGGCTGGTCGCAGGTCGGCGCGTGACTACGCGGCCCGCGGGGTCCGCTTTCTCGCCGTCAACTCCAACGACGCGGAGCGCTACCCCGCGCGACTCGCTCGAGGCGATGCGCGAGCGGGTCCGCGAGGAGGACTGGCCGTTCCCCTACCTGCACGACGAAAGCCAGCGGGCGGCGCGCGACTGGGCCGCCCAGATCACGCCGCACGTCTACGTGCTCGACGCGCGATCTGCGGGTGCGCTACGAGGGCGCTCCCGACGCCGACCACATGGACCCCGCGCCCGAACGCCGCCTGGCTTCGCGAGGCGCTCGACGAGCTGTTGAGCGGCGGCGAGGTCAGCCGCGCCGAGACCGAGCCCGTCGGGTGCTCGATCAAGTGGAAGCAATGACGTGACCGACCGCCGGCGCCTCGTCCGCGTTCCGGCCTCGTCCGCGAACCTCGGGCCGGGCTACGACGTCCTCGCCGCTGCCCTCTCGCTCCACCTCGAGCTGGAGGTCACCGAGGCGGGGGAGTTCTCGGTCGACGCGGGTGGCCAACCGGTGCCGGACGACCGCTCGAACCTGTGCGTGCGCGCCTTCGAGGCGCTTCATCCCGGCGGACGGCCTGCGGTTCGAGATTCGCAGCGAGATCCCGCTCGCCCGCGGCCTCGGCTCCTCGGCGGCGGCGATCGTCGCCGGGCTGATGGCCGCCGACCACCTGTTCGAGCTGGGCGCTCGAGCGCGAGCAGATCTACGCCCGCGCGGTCGAGCTCGAGGGCCACCCCGACAACGTCGGCGCGGCGCTCTACGGGGGCGTCGTGGTCTGCCCGCAGGCCGTCGACGGCGAGCCGCGGCCTCGGCCAGTGCGGCTCGAGCCTCCCCAGGGCGTCGAGGGCGTGGTCGTGATCCCGGACGAGGAGGTCCCGACCGAGCAAGGCGCGCGCCGCGATGCCCGCCGACGTGCCGGTCGCCGACGCGGTCGCCAACATCGCCGCCGCCTCGCAGCTCGTCCTCGGCATCGAGCGCTCCGACCTGACGCTGATCTCGCGCGGCCTGGCCGACCGCCTCCACCAGCCGAACCGCGCCGCACATCTACCCCCGCTCGATGGAGCTGCTCGCCGAGGCGACGGGACCTGGGGGCGATCGGGGCGACGATCTCCGGCGCCGGGCCCGCGCTGCTCTTCTGGTGCTTCTGGCAGGACACCGGCAAGGTCACCGACGCCCTGCGCGAGCGGGTCGGCGACTGGGCGGAGATCCGCCGCACCCCGTTCACACCGCTCGGCGCCGACGTCCCCG
Organism: uncultured Actinomycetes bacterium; assembly: GCA_963702805.1. Taxonomy (GTDB): domain Bacteria; phylum Actinomycetota; class Thermoleophilia; order Solirubrobacterales; family 70-9; genus AC-56. The sequence continues at coordinate 154,194 of CAVPEC010000008.1, forward strand.
AGCTGTGACCGACGGGGTCGGCATCTGATCAGTCGTTGGCGCTGTGCCACTCGCTGGCCAGCGTCGCGTAGACGGCGTGGTCCACGTATCGATCGCCGACGAGCTCGGCCTTGCGGAGCACGCCTTCCTGTCGAAACCCCAGCCGTTCCGGGATCGAGCGGCTCCGCTCGTTGTCCACCGCTGCTCGGATCTCGACCCGGTTCAGCTCCCAGACCGTGAACGCGTAGTCGGCCAGGGCTCGCACCGCACGGGTCATGATGCCTCGCCCCTGCGCGGCCTCGGCCAGCCAGTAGCCGATGGTGGCCGAGCGGTGGTCCCACGAGACGCCGTGGAAGCCGACCATTCCGATGATGCGGCCGTCCTCGACGATGGCCGTTTGGAAGCCGTCGTCGGTGGCCAGCTGCCGGCGAGTGCTTCGGATGAAGGCCAGCGTGCCCTCGAGCGTCTGGCCGGCCGCCCAGGGCAGCCAGCGCGCCAGGTGATCGCGGTTGGCATCGACCGCCGCGTAGAGGTCCTCGGCGTCGGACTCGTCGAGGAGGCGGAGGCGCCAGCGCGGATCGTGATCCGAGATCCCCTCCGGAGTGGGCATGCCGGGGACGCTCACGGGCGGGCGCCCTCTCTCGGTCGGACGGACATGCCCACCATGATCGCGCGGCCGCGGCTCGGCGTGTCCGACCGAACCGCCTCGCGCGTCCTTCTTGCGCCTTTCTACGATGGCCGGCGTGACGCGTCTACTGGCTGTTCTGCGGCACCGCGATTTCCGCCTCCTGTGGTTCGCCCAATCGTCGAGCGTGATCGGCGACAGCATCGTGACCGTCGCCCTCGCGCTGTTCGTGATCGACCTGACCGGCAGCGCGACCGACCTCGGCCTGGTGCTGGCTGCGCACGCCTTGCCGCTGGTCGGCTTCATGCTGATCGGCGGCGTGTGGGCGGACCGCCTGCCGCGCCATCGGGTGATGATCGTGACCGACCTCGCGCGCTTCACCCTGCACGCGCTGCTCGCCGTCCTGATCATCGCCGGCGAGCTCCGGATCTGGCAGCTGGTTGTGATCGAGATGCTGTTCGGCACCGCCGAGGCGTTCTTCCGTCCCGCCGCCACCGGACTCCTGCCGCAGACGGTGCCGGAGGCGGAGATCCAGGAAGCCAACGCCCTGACGACGACGTTCAGCAACATCGCCGAGTTCATCGGCCCGGCATTGGCCACTGCGCTCGTGCTGGGGGTCAGCGCGGGCGCCGCCTTCGCCGTCGACGCCGTCAGCTTCCTGATCAGCGCCGCGTTCCTTTCGCGCGTGCGCCCGCGGCGTCGCGGGGCCGCTCCGGCCGCGACCCGGCGAGGAACGGTGTGGCGCGAGGTGCGGGAGGGCTTCGAGGAGGTCCGCTCTCGAGCCTGGGTGTGGGCCACGCTGTCGACCTTCTGCATCGCGCTCTTCGTCGCGCTTGCCCCGTGGTACGTCCTGGGTCCCTCCGTCGCGCGCGCGCAATACGGCGGCATCGGCGTCTACGGTCTGGTCAGCGCCGCGCTTGGCGCCGGGACGATTGCCGGCTCGCTGGTCGGCATTCGCTGGCGGCCGCGCTACCCCATGCGCCTGGCCATGCTCTTCGTGCTGCTGTGGCCGTCGGCGACGATCCTGTTCGCGTCGGGAGTCAGCCTGTTCGTCGTCATGCCGGCAACCGTCGTCGCCGGCATGGGCATCGCGCTGTTCGACGTCTGGTGGCTGACCGCGCTGGCCGAGCGGATCCCGCCCGACAGGCTGTCTCGGGTGACCTCGTACGATTGGATGGTCTCGCTCGGACTGGTGCCACTCGGGTACCTGTTGGCCGGCCCGCTCGCCAGCGCTTTTGGCGCGGTGGACGTTCTGCTGGCCGGCTCGGCGCTCGGCTTGCTGGTGCTGGCCATGGGGTCGCTCCCGCGCCAGACCAGGATGCTGGAGCGGGTCAGGCCCGGACAGGCCCCGACGTCCGTGGGCGAGCCGCATCCCGGCGTGCCGCTCGCCTGACTCACCGCCCGGCGATCAGAAGCCCCGCCCAAACCCTGGTCATCGCGTCCACGATCGCCTGGCGGGAGGCCGCGGGGTTGTCCATCCACCAGAGGACGAGCGAGGCCATTCCCATGCTCATCAGCTCGGCCAGCGGCTCGAGCTCGCGCCGTGCGATCGGCACCTCGCTGAGCGAGCGGATCATCTCCACCAGGACCGCGCGCGCCCGGGCGTGGACATCGAGTCGAAAGGCCTGGACCTCGGGACCGCCACCGGTGTCCCGAAACAGCATCTTCCAGGCGTAGGAGTGGGCTTCGACGTAGGCGAACCAGAACTCGAGGATCGCTCGCAGGCGCTCCTCCGGCGGCCCTTGGGCGGGCATCGCTGCCGCGAAGCTCCCCAGGTCGTCGCGGTGTCGCTCGAGCAGCGCCAGGTACAGGGCCTTCTTGGAGGCGAAGTGGCGGTAGAGGATCGGCTTCGTGACGCCTGCCGCGGCAGCGACGTCATCCAGCCGCGTCGCCTCGTAGCCCCGCTCGCCGAAGAGCCGCCCCGCGGCCTCGACGATCAGCACCCGTCGCTCTTCGGTGGGAAGCCGCTTCGCAGCTGGAGGCTTGACCATTGTTACCGAAGGGTAACTTATGGTGGTAACGTACCGCGAGCACGACCGGGAAGGGTTCGAACGTGGAGGTGACATGCCAGCGATGACCGAGACCATGACCGAGAAGATCCACGATCCGATCCACCGCTCCGCCTACTCCTTCCGTCGCGAGGGCGAGGGCCTCTGGGTGGACACCTGGCTCGAGGACGGCGGACACCTGCCCGAGCACTTCCACCCCTCGCTGGAGGAGCACTGGGAGGCGGTCGAGGGCACGGTCCGCATCAAGCTCGCGGGCACCTGGCGCGACCTCGTGCCGGAGGATGGCCCGGTCCTGGTGGCCCGCAACGTCAGGCACGAGCTGAAGAACACCAGCGGCCACGAGATCCACGCGCGAGCCAAGGTGATGCCGGCGGGCCGCCTGGAGGAGTTCCTGACCGAGAGCGCACGCGCCGCCCGCGAGGGCCTCTACAACAGCCGCAACATGCCGACGAGCTGGCGCGGGGCGGTCTGGGTGGCGGACTTCGCCCAGCGCTTCCGCGACGAGACCGTCGTGACCTCGCCGCCGCCCGCCGTCCAGCGGATCCTCACCCCTCTGGTCGCGCGCTTCGCTCGCTAGTCGGCGGTCACGCCCGAAGTACTTCGACCCTCCCCAGGCAGGTTTCGACCGGGCGAAGTCGAATCTCCTCGCCGAGCGTTACTTCCACACGAAGGGGAGATTGATGGCAACTCGCGATACGACCACGGAGCCGAGCTACTGGGTGATCTTCGCCGGCGTGATGATGCTGCTGCTCGGATGTCTGAACTTCTTCTACGGGCTGGCGGCGGTCTTGAATGACGACGTGGTGGTCGTCGGAGGCCACGGGGCGATCATCGCCGACCTCACGGCCTGGGGCTGGGTGACGATCCTCGTCGCGATCGTCCTCGTGCTCACCGGCGGGGGGCTGCTGACCGGCGCGGAGTGGGCGCGCTGGGTCGGGGTTTTCGTCGTCGGCTTGAACGCGATCGAACAGGTCTGGATCTTCCCCGCAGCTCCACTGTGGGCGTTCCTCATAATCCTGCTCGACGTGATGATCATCTACAACCTGACGGCGCGCTGGACGGGGACAACTGCCGTGTAAGCGGTTCAGTCCCACCGGGGACTGCGGTCGTCCAACCGAAGAGGCGAGTGGGCAGCGTGCAGCGCGCTGCCGGCTCGCCTTTTCGCACCTCGTGGCCGCCTGAGCGACATACTGCGCGGCGATGTCGCAGGAGGACGTCGAGATCGTGCGAGCCATCATCCGCGATGTGCTCAACCGCGATCCCGGTCTCGATGAAAGCTGGCGGGATGCCTCCGAGGTCTACCACGAGGACTTCGAATATCGCGAGGACGCCAGCTGGCCCGGCGCCGGGACGTACCGGGGAATCGACGCCTTCCGAAAGGTTACGAGCGCCTATGCCGAGGCGTTCGAGGAGATGACCCTGGAGGTGGAGCGGACGTTCGACGCGGGCGATTGCGTCGTGGCGTTCATCCGCTTCTGGGCCCGCGGCCAAGGAGGCGCCGAGGCAGAGATGCACCAAGCCGGGATCTTCACCGTGCGCGATGGGAAGCTCGCCAGCTGGCAGGTCGTCTTCGACCGCGATCAGGCCCTCGAAGTCGCGGGGCTGCGGTAGTAGGGCTCAGCCCGGGCGCCTTAGGCGCGAGGATGCTGACGTTCATGCTCGAGCGCCTGACCCGGCGCTAGTCCAGCAGCCCCACCTGGCGCAGGATCGAGACCGAGTCCGAGTAGACGTCCTTGCGCTTCACCAGGCCGTCCTCGAACGGGATCACGTCGAGGCCGTCCCAGCTGATCGTCTTGCCCGTCGGCTCGGCGACCAGGTCCCCGCGCCGCATCTCGTTGGCGTGGGTCGCCGTCGCGGTCCATTCCTGGACCACGAGGCCGTCGCGCACGTACAGACGCCGGGTCGCGAACTCGATGTCGGGCCAGGTCTCGAAGATCGAGCCGATGTGCGCGCGCGCCGCCTCGCCCTCGGCTCGCTCGCCCGCGGTGTGGTTCTCGAACACCATGTCCGGCGCGTGCATCGCCATGATCGCGTCGAGGTCGTGGGCGTTCCAGGCGTCGTTGTAGCGGGCGATCGCCGCTGCAGCTGCTCTGCCGAGTCGGTGTCGCTCATCAGGTCGAGAATAATCCAGTCGTGGAGAACGGCGCCGTAGAGACCGTCAGAGCCTACTTCGACGCCTGGAACCGGCGCGACCTCGACCGCATGGCCGAGGTGCTTCACGCCGATGTCGAGTGGCGCCGGTCCGCCGACTTTCCCGAGGGCCGCACGCTCAGGGGAAGCGAGTCGATGGTGGACTTCGCGCGGTCGATGTTCGAGGTCTTCGCCGAGACGCCGATCGATCTCGTCGAGTGTGCGGAGATCCTCCCAGGGCGAGGTCCTGGCGGCCGGCAAGAGCCGGTTCCGCGGCGATCTGAGCGGCGCCGAGATCGAGGCGCGCTGGGTTCGCGTCTACTCGGTTCGCGACGGCGCGGTGTCGCGCGTGAGGCCCTACCCCAGCCGCGAGCAGGCCGCTCGCCGACGTCACGGATCGGCCGGGTCCCTAAGCGCCGTCAGTGCAGGCTCGCGGCCGGGCGAGCCGGCACGACCTCGGCGCTCAGCTCGTCGAGCCGCTCGAGCATCTCCTGCTTGCCGAGGCGCCGCAGGATCTCGCCGGCGAGCGACAGGTAGTCGGCGCCCTTCTCGGGGCGGTAGTCGAGGATCGGGATCGCCCGCTCGGCCGACTCGGCGTAGACGATCGACTGGCGGATCACGGTCCGGAAGAGCTTGTCGCCGAACCGCTCGCTGCAGCGCCTCCAGCGTCTGGCGGGCGTGGCGGGTGCGCATGTTGGCGATGTTGAGGCAGACGCCGAGCAGCTCCAGCTCCGGGTTCAGCGAGTCGCGCGCCAGGTCCAGCACCTGCACCGCCTGCTCCATGCCCTGGAGCGAGAAGTACTGCGCCTCGGTGGAGAGGATCGCGTGAGTGGAGGCGACCAGCGCGTTCACGGTCATCAGGCCGAGGGTGGGCGGGCAGTCGATCAGGATCAGGTCCTTGTTGCGCCGCAGGTCCCGGAGGGCGTTGCGAAGCGTCACCTCGCGCCCGATCTTGCCCGCCAGGCCCAGCTCGGCCTCGGCGAGGCGGAGGTTCGCCGGCACCACCCGGCCGTGCACGGCGTCGGCCGCCCGCGCCTGGCCCTGGAGGACCTCGCTCGAGCGTCGGGTGGCAGTTCGGGTCGGCGTCGAAGTAGTCGGAGAGGTTGCCCTGCGGGTCGGCGTCGACCGCCAGCACGTCCATGCCGAGGCGCTCGAAGACGTCCGCCAGCGAGCGGACCATCGTCGTCTTCCCGGTGCCTCCCTTCTGGGACAGGACCGCAATCGCCTCGGACATCCGGCGGACTATATGAGGGCGCGGACGCGGCGGCGGTGGCGCGACGACGGCGAACTGGGCGGCCGACGCGATTCGCCGGAAAACGCTCCGCCCGCGCCTCTATACTCCGCGTCCCTTTGTCCCCGTCGCGTGCCCGCTCGAAGAAGGCGCGGAAACCGGGAGGTCGGTTTGCTCAGCTCTTCCAGTCGTCAATCGCCGCTGGCCGAAGAGCAGGGACGCTTCTCGCCCGAGAGGGCCGTACCGGCCCCGCGTCTCGCCGCCCAGCGTCGAGGATCGCGACGCCTGCGCGATCTACGCCTCGGTGCGCAAGGACGCGACGCCCAGCCGCGCGCCGGTCGAGCTGGCGCTCGCCAACCTCCAGAAGATGCTCCACCGCGCCGGCAACGTCGACGGCGAGGGCGACGGCTGCGGCATCCTGGTCGACATCCCGCGCAGGATCTGGGCCGAGGAGGTTCGCTCCGGCGGCCACAACCCGGCGCTCGCGCTCGACCCCGCGTTCGCGGTCGCCCACGTGTTCATCGAGCGCTCCAGCGACGTCGAGAAGGCTCGCCACGACGCCCGCGAGATCCTCGGTCGCGGCGGCTTCCGGATCCTCGCCGAGCGCCTGGGCGTGGTCGACTCGCAGGCGCTCGGGGCCACCGCCCGCGAGGAGGAGCCCCACTTCTGGCAGGTCGCCGGGCTGCTCCCGGACGCGAAGCGCCGCGATCGCATCACCTTCGACCTGATGATCGCGCTCGAGACCGAGCTCGGCTTCCACCTGGCGTCGTTCTCGGCCTCGACCTGCGTCTACAAGGTGATGGGTGCGCCGAGCGTGCTCGGCGAGTACTACCCCGACCTCCGGGACGAGCGCTTCGAGACGATCGGCTGCTTCGGCCACAACCGCTACTCCACCAACACCTGGCCGTCGTTCAGGCGCGTGCAGCCGTTCACGGTCCTCGGCCACAACGGCGAGATCAACACGATCGAGCAGCTCCGCCAGGAGGCCGGCATGCTCGGCGTCTCGATCCAGCCCGGCTGCTCCGACTCCCAGGACCTGAACCGGGTGATCGACCACCTGGTCCGCGTGGAGCGCCTCTCGCTCGCCGAGGCGATGGAGATGGTCGTGCCCCCGATCGTCGACGAGATCCGCTCGCTGCCCGCCGAGCTGCAGCCCTTCTACATGTACCTGCGCCAGACGATGGGCCCGTTCGCCCAGGGCCCGGTGGCGCTGATCGCCCGCCACGGCGACGAGTGCGTGTTCTCCGCCGACGCGCTCGGCCTGCGCCCGCTGTGGAAGCTCGAGACGCCCGACGACTTCATCTTCAGCTCCGAGCCCGGCGTGGTGGGCTGCGAGGAGATGGTCTCCGAGCCCAAGCCCCTCGCGCCGGGCGAGAAGTTCATGGTCACGATCGACCCCCAGACGCGCTCCTCGCGGCTGTACGAGCACTGGGAGATGCAGCGCGCGGTCGCCCAGCGGTGGCTCGAGCGCACCGGCGCGGCCAAGCCCGCGCCGTACGATCGCGCGCTCGAGACCGGCGGCCCTCTGGAGGGGGCCGAGATCCCCGGCTACACCTCCGCCGGCCCCTCGGAGCCGGTCAAGGTGGAGGACAGGGTGCTGGCCGGCTTCGGCTGGCAGCGCGACGACGTCAAGCTCTGCCAGCAGATGGCCTCGAACGGGGCCGAGCCGATCGGCTCGCTCGGCTACGACGGGCCGCTGGCGGCGCTGTCGCCGGAGCGCCAGAACCTCGCCGACTACTTCAAGGAGACGGTCGCGGTGGTCACCAACCCGGCGATCGACCGCGAGCGCGAGATCGAGCACTTCTCGACCCGCGCGGTGTTCGGGCGCCGGCCGTCCATCCACTCCCCGGCCACCGACACGCGCACGATCGAGACCTCGTTCCCGGTGATCCTCGGCGGCCACCACGACCTCGCGCCGCTCGGCGACTCGACCTACCGCAGGATCGCCCGCGAGCACAAGACCTACCTGCTCGAGGACCTGTGGGAGGAGTTCCGCGACCGCGCGGCGGCGATCGACATCGCGCTGCTGGAGTCGGAGACCACCCACGGCGCGATCGAGCGCATCAAGCAGGAGGCCGTCAAGCACGTTCGCCAGGGCGCCGAGCTGCTCGTGCTCACCGACCGCACCGTCTACGACGGCGTGCGCCGCTATCTCGACCCCCACCTGGCGACCTCCGCCGTCGACCAGGCGCTGAAGCAGCTCAAGGTCGGCGAGACCGGCGAGGAGAACCTGAGGCGCCGCTGCTCGATCGTGCTGCGCTCGGCGGCGATCCGCAACGTCCACGACGTGGTCATGGCGCTCGGGCTGGGCGCCAACGGCGTCTGCCCGTACGTGATGGTCGAGGTGATCTGCGTCGACGACTACGACACCGACGTCTCCAACCTCTGCTCGGCGCTGCGCAAGGGGATCGAGAAGGTGATCTCGACGATCGGCATCCACGAGGTGCGCGGCTACGCGCGCCAGTTCTCCTCGATCGGGGTCAAGCCGGAGCTGGCCGAGATCTTCCAGTGCGAGACCTTCTGCGCCTCGGAGAATGCCGGCGTCGGCTTCTCCGACCTCGACGGCGACACCGACGAGCGCTTCCAGATCCTGGCCGGCGAGGACGAGTCGAAGCCGGCGAAGACGTTCCGCTTCTACCCCAAGGTCTACAAGGCGGCGGTCGCGGCCTCCAACGGCACCGCCTCCTACGAGGAGTACTCCGAGAAGGTCCGCGACCTGGAGCAGCGAGAGCCCGATCTCGATGCGCCACATCGTGGCCCTTCGGGGCGATCGCGACCCGGTCGAGCCCGACGCCGTGGACGCCTCGGTCGGCCATCACGACTACCCGATCGTGATCTCCTCGATGAGCTTCGGCTCGCAGTCGGAGCCCGCCTTCCGCGCCTACGCCGAGGCCGCCAAGGCGATCAACATCCTCTGCATCAACGGGGAGGGCGGCGAGATCCAGGACATGTACGGCAAGTACCGCAAGTGGCGCGGGCAGCAGGTCGCCTCGGGCCGCTTCGGGGTCTCGGCCGAGATGCTGAACTCCTCCTACGTGGCCGAGATCAAGATCGGCCAGGGCGCGAAGCCCGGCGAGGGTGGGCACCTGCCGGGCCGCAAGGTCTCCGAGAAGGTCGCCGAGGCGCGCAACGCCTCGCCCGGCACCGACCTGATCTCGCCATCGAACAACCACGACCTCTACTCGATCGAGGACCTGGCCGAGCTGATCGACGAGCTGAAGACCGTGAACCCGGACCTGAGGGTCTCGGTGAAGGTTCCGGTGGTCCCGAACATCGGCACGATCGGGCTCGGGATCGCCAAGGCGGGGGCGGACATCATCACGCTCTCGGGATTCGAGGGCGGCACCGGGGCGGCGCGCCAGCACGCGCTGCGCCACGTCGGCCTGCCGTCGGACATCGGCACCCGCGCCGTCCACCGCGCGCTGATGGAGGCCGGGATCCGCAACCGGGTCGAGATCTGGGCCGACGGCGGCTACCGCCACGCCCACGACATCGTGAAGCTGCACTGCATGGGGGCCAACCGGGTCGCCTTCGGCACCCTGGCGATGGTCTCGCTCGGCTGCACGATCTGCCGCGGCTGCCAGCTCGACACCTGCCACGTCGGCATCGCGACCCAGATCGAGACCGTCGAGCAGGCCACCGAGCACGGCCTGAAGAAGTTCACGCCGCAGCGGGTCGACTCGGCGGCCGAGAACTGCGCCCGCTTCTTCGCGTCGATGGGCGAGGAGGTCAAGCGGGTGGTCGCCGGGCTCGGCTACGAGCGCGCCCAGGACCTGGTCGGCCGCTACGACCTGCTCGAGCAGGTCGCCTACGCGGAGCGGCTCGACCTGGCCGAGCTGATCACGCCGCTGGAGGAGTTCCTCGACCTGGAGCCGATCGACCTGCCGGTGGCCGATGAGGAGCTGGTCGAGGCACGGGCCGAGGCGGGCCTGGTTCGGGCGCGGCCGATCCGCATGCAGCCCAAGCAGGCCTCGGCGGAGCTCGCGGGGCTCGCCGACAGGGTGTTCTCCGGCGAGGTGGTCCGCCAGCAGTTCCCGCGCCCGACGGACGCCCACGACCGCGTGCTCGGCACCGAGCTGGCCGGGGAGATCTCGCGGGCCCGGATCTACGAGGGCGCGCCCGAGGGCGATCCGGCCGACGTGCTGGCGGAGCTCAGCTTCAACGGGGGCTCGGTCGCCGGCCAGGGCTTCGGCGCCTTCAACGCCTGGGGGCTCGTGGTGCGGGTCGAGGGCGGCGCCCAGGACGGCGTCGGCAAGACGATGCTGGGCGGCACCGTCTCGATCCTCAAGGGCACGAACGCCGACGGGCGCAGGATCAACGGGTCGGTGGGCAAGTCGTTCGCCTACGGCGCCCAGCGCGGCCGCCTGTTCGTGCAGGGGTCGGCCGACTCGCGCTTCTGCATCCGCCTCTCGGGAGCCGACGTGGTGCTGGCGGGCGAGCCCGCCGAGCCGCTGGACGACTCACGCGGCTGCATCGTCGACCGGGCCAACGCCAAGGGCTTCGCCTTCGAGTACATGACCGCCGGGCGCGCCGTCGTGCTCGGCGACATCGGCCCGTGGGCGTGCGCGGGGATGACCGGCGGCCGCGTCTACGTGCGCGTCAACCCGGAGTGGAACCTGGATCGCGAGGCGATCGAGCGCCGCCTGGGCGAGGGCGCCAAGGTCGAGCTGACCGGAGCTCGACGCCGAGGGCGTGCTCGACATCGAGGACCTGCTCGACCACTACGTCGTCGAGCTGCGAGCGACCGGGCAGCAGGAAGAGGCCGAGCGGATCGTCGCCCTGGCGGCGACCGGCGAGGAGAACTTCCTGATGATCGTGCCGCACCGGGTCCAGGCCGACCCCAACATCTCGACCGAGTAGCGGCCGGGCCCGACGGGCAACTGTCCGTGTCGCGCGGCGGCGGCGAAGCCCTGGCAAGTAGCCCTACTCCCGCAGCCCGGCGGCTTCGAGGGCTTCCTCGTGATCAGTAACTTTGGAGGAGAGCAATGGCCGACACCACCTGCCACATGTCGATCTCCCTCGACGGCTTCGTCGCCGGGCCGGATCAAAGCCGCGAAGACCCGCTCGGCAAGCGGGGCCGCGAGCTTCACGGCTGGCACCTTGGCGACGAGCGCGCGAACGAGGCGGACGCCACCGCCGTGCGCCGTTTACTGCGCCCCCGCGGCGCCTACGTCATGGGCCGCAACATGTTTGGCCCGATCCGCGGCGAGTGGGACGAGGAGTGGTCAGGCTGGTGGGGGCCCGAGCCGCCCTACCACGCGCCCGTGTTCGTCCTAACCCATCACACTCACGCGCCGATCGAGATGGAGGGCGGGACGACGTTTCACTTCGTCACCGATGGCTTCGACGCCGCCTACGCCCAGGCCCGCGAGACTGCCGGCGCAGACGGCATCGACATCGCGGGCGGCGCTTCGACCGTCCGCCAAGCGCTGCTGGCGGGCGTCATCGACGAGCTCTGGCTCGACATCGTCCCCGTTCTACTCGGGTCCGGCGAGGGGATATTCAACGGCGTCGCCGAGTTCGATTTCGAGCCCGACGAGGTCCTCCATTCCCCACTGGCGACGCACGTCTGCTACCGCCGGGCGGGATGAGATGGACTACACGTCTACTGCGCAAGCACCTGCGGCAGGGCCTGCGAAGAAGCGGTGCTCTCGGCGCCGCTGTGTCTGCCGGTCTGCTGGCCGGGGAGCGTCAGCTCTGCAGCACGTAGAGGCGGTAGCGGCCGATCTCGAGCTCGTCGCCGTCGACCAGCGGCGCCCATTCGACCCGCTCGCCGTTGACGAACAGGCCGTTGAGGCTGCGGTCGTCCAGGGCGCGGAGCTCGTCGTCCGGGGTGCGGACGATCAGCGCGTGGCGGCGCGATACGGTGGCGTCGTCGAGCTGGATGTCGGCCGAGCCGCTGCGCCCGATCCGGGTCCAGCCGTCCTGGAGCGCCATGACCACCGGCTCGCCGTCCTCCTCGTAGGCGACGTGCTGGTCGCCCGCCTCGAGCGACGCGCGCACACCGTCGAGCCAGGCCGGAAGAGCGGGCGCGGGCGAGATCGCGTCGGCGTCGACCGTGGGAGACTCGAACATCGAGGCGCGGCGGAAGCTCGACCCGCCGCAGGCCGGGCAGCTGGGCAGCTCGTCCGTGACCGAGAGCGAGATCGAGTAGCCGCACTCCACGCAGACGAGCGAGCCGACCAGCGCGAGCTCACCGGTCTCGTGGACGTCGGTTCCTTCGTCTACAAGCAACCTCAACTCCTCGTCTCGAATTCCGTCCCTGGAATTCGGGTTAATACTAACGGGGGACCCTGGCTCGTCTGCCGTTTTGGAGGCCGAAACGTCCGCAATTTGGACGATTGATCCCAAAATCCGCGCATAGAATCCCCTGAATGGGCCCGATCTCGGTCAAGACGCCGATCGACGCGCCGCGTGAGCAGCGTCTACGAGTTCCTCTGCGACCTCGCCAACCGGCCCGCCTTCACCGATCACTTCGCAAGCGAGTTTCGGCTCCAGCGGCTCGAGTCCCGCGGGGTCGGCGCGGCGGCCCGCTTCCGGATCACCGAGCCGGGGCTGTGGATGGAGACGGTGATCGAGGAGGTCTCGCCGCCGCACCGGATCCTCGAGCGCGGCCGCGGAGGGTCGGCTCGACCGGATTCCGATCTTCACCGGCTGGGAGCTTGATCGCACGCGGGTCCCACGGGTGCGAGGTGACGGTGACCTTCCGGACCGAGCCCACCCATTCCCTCGATCGCCTGCGCGAGAGGCTGGGGGCCGAGCGGTTCTACCGGCGCCAGTGGTCGATCGCGCTCTCGAGGCTGAAGGAGCTGATCGAGTCGGGCCGCCCGGCCGCCCGGGTCGTGGTCGCCGGCGGCGCCCGGCTTCCCGCCTGACGCGATATAGACTCCGCCGCCATGCTGCGCGCCGCCGGCCGCCCCACCACGCGTCTGGGTGCCGCTCTGGCGCTCGCCGCCGCACTGCTCGTCGGGGTGCTGCTGTCCGGCTGCAACACCGACCCGGAGACCGACCTCAGCGTCGACGAGGGCCAGCCGGTGAAGCTCGGCGACCTGCTCTACAACGTCCAGATCAGCCGCTTCCTGAACCCCCGCGACCCCGAGGACAGGGCCTACCTGGCGGGGCAGCCCCCTCCGCCCAACGACAAGCTCTACCTCGGGGTCTTCATGCTGATCCAGAACGAGTCCGACACGGCGCAGGAGGTGCCGGCGGACTTCACGGTGGTCGACACCGAGGGCACCGAGTTCAAGCCGATCCCGAGCAACAGCCTGTTCGCGCTCAAGCTCGGCGGCACAGGTGGGCGGCAACGAGCAGCTGCCCGAACCGGAGTCCACCGCCGCCAACGGGCCGATCCAGGGGTCGATGGTGCTCTTCCTGATCGACGAGGCCGCAACCGAGGACCGGCCCCTGACCCTCGACATCCCGTCAGCTCCGGCTCGACCGGTGAAGTCGAGCTCGACATCTAGCGCCGGCCTGCGGCCGGCGCTGGGGGCGGCGAGCCTGGCGATGGGCTTCCCCTGGCAGGAGCGTTAACCGACACCGAGGCCCGCGGCAAGGATCTGGCGCACGATCGGAGCCGCCACGGTACCGCCGTCCCCGCTCGCGTTGACGACCATCGCCGCCGCCACGAGCTTCGGGTCGTTCGCCGGCGCGAAGGCCGTGAACCAGGCGTCCAGCTTCTGCTCGGGCGCCGCGCCCGGGGTTGCCTCCTGACCGGGCTCGAGCGCCTTTGGGCCGAGCTCGGCCGTGCCGGTCTTGCCCGCCACCTGAACGCCGGGGAGGGCCGCGGCCGTGCCGGTTCCGCTCGTCACCACCTGGATCATCAGGTCGCGCAGCGTCGTCGCCACCTGCTCGGAGGTCACCCGCACCGGGCTTCGCCGCCGGGCGCAGCTTGCGATCCGTCACGATCCGTGTGGGGCTCCGCATGCCGCCGTTGGCGATCGTCTGCGCGACCGAGGCCATCTCCAGCGGCGTCGCCAGCACCTGGCCCTGGCCGATCGCGCTCACCCCGAGCTCGAGGTCGTTCGGGATCGAGGCCGGGATCGTGCTCTGGGGCGGGTCCACGATCCGAGTTGCCTGCGTGGTCGAACAGGCTGGGCGGCGAGTTGAAGCCGTAGCGCTCCGCCGCGTCGACGAGCCGCTCCGAGCCGATCTTCGGCCCGAGCGGCACGAAGACGCTGTTGCACGACTCCGCGAAGGCCTCGACGAAGCTTCCGCCGCATGCCTCGTTGTGGGCGTTGGCGACCTCGCGGCCGTCGACCACGGTCGAGGTCTGGATCGGGAACTGGTCCGTGAGCTTGACCACCCCGGCCTCGAGCGCCGCGGTGGTCGTGATCAGCTTGAAGGTCGAGCCCGGCGGCTGCGGGCCCGAGAAGGCGATCCCCGCCAGCGCCAGCACCGAGCCGTTGCGAGCGTCGAGCACCGCGACGCCGCCGTACTGGCCGCCGAGCGCCGCCACCGCGGTCTGCTGGAGGTGCGGGGTCGATCGTCGTGTGCACCGGCTTGCCCGGGACGGGCTTGCTGGTGGCCAGCACCGGCCCGCCGCCGCCCGCGGGCGGCGCGCGACCAGCTGGCCGCCGGGCCGTCCGGCGAGGCGCCGGTTGAAGGCCAGCTCGAGGCCGCTGGTCCCGGTCGGGGTGCCCGGCGGGAATCCGAGGCGCGACAGCACGCGGTCCTGCTCGGCGGCTGGGCGAGGAGACCACGCCGGCGACGCTCTGGGCGGCCGCGCCGAGCGGCGAGGAGCGGCTCGTGGCCGGTCCCTCGGCCAGCGGCGTCCCGTCGCGGGCCAGGATCGGGGCGCGCTCCGGGACCCGTGCGTTTCGCACCAGGCGCTCGCCCGGCCCCAGGCCCGGGAAGACGAGGTTCGGGGACCAGGCGACCTTGTCGCCGGCGAGCGGAAGCACGAGGCGGCCGGAGATCTGCCCGAAGGCGTGGGTGTCGAAGCTGACCGGCACAACCGCCGCCTGCCGGCCCCCGGACCTCGGTCGCGGTGGGATCACCGGTTGTCACCCTCGTCGCCGTCGCCGTCTCCTGGGCCTTGCCGTAGTCGTCGGTGAATTCGGCCAGCGAGTAGCGCTTGGCCGCCTTGGGGGAGATCTCCGCGTACATGGCCGCGAAGTCCTGGCGTTCCCAGTCCTGGGCGAAGCGCCGGGCCGCCGACAGCTCGGCGCCATCGCCGCCGGCGATCGCACCCGCGATGAACGCAGCCACCGCCAGCAGGGCGATGGGAACGGCTCTGGTGAGGAGTCGGCGGCGACGCTCCGCCTCGGGACTGATCGGGCTCAAGCGGGTAGAAAGTTAGTGCCTGTGAGGTCGCTAGTGAACGTCGTCGACCTGATCATCGTGGTCTTCGCGCTGGCCCTTGCGGCGATCGGCTACGAGCGCGGCCTGATCGCCAGCGGCCTTCCGCTGGCGGGCTTCGTGCATCGGCGCGGCAATCGGGGGCCGACTCGGCCCCGCGCTGCTGCCCGGGGGTGGCGAGTCGCCCTATGCGCCGCTGATCACCGTCCTCGCCGGGCTGCTGCTCGGCGCCACGCTGGCGATGGCGATGGAGGGCTTCGGCCAGGCGCTCAGCGCCCGGCTCCTCACGACGGGCTGACCGGGTGGCTGGACGGGATCGGGGGCGCCGCGCTGCTCGCCGCCCTCGGCCTGCTGCTCGCCTGGGCGTTCGGCGCCGCGGCGCTCAACGTGCCCGGGCCCGGGCGAGCGGGACCTCCGTCACGCGCTTCAGAGCTCGCGAATCCTGACCGCGCTGAACCGCGCATTCTGCCGCCGTCCGGGCCGCTTCTCAACGTGCTGCGGCACATCGATCCCACGCCGGCCGTGAGCGGCCCGAACGCGAACGTTCGAGCGCCCGAGCCGGCGATCGCCCACGATCCCGACGTGAACCGGGCCGGCGACAGCGTGGTCAAGGTCCTCGGCACCGCGTGCGGGCTCGGCATCGAGGGCTCCGGATGGGTCGCCGGCCCGGGCCTCGTGGTGACCAACGCGCACGTGGTGGCCGGCGAGGACGACACCACGGTGACGCCTGCGCTCGGGCGGGACCCTCGACGCCTCGGCGGTCCACTACGACCCGCACAACGATCTGGCGATCCTCCGCGTGGCCGGGCTGGGCCTGCCGGCGCTGAAACTCGCGCCGCAGGTGGTCAGGGGCACCGCTGCCGCGGTCCTCGGCTATCCGGAGAACGGGCCGTTCACGATCTCCGCGGCGCGCGTCGGAAGCACCGGGCAGGTGATCAGCGAGGACTCCTACGGCCGCGGCCCGGTGCAGCGGACGATGACTCCGTTTCGCG
Organism: uncultured Actinomycetes bacterium; assembly: GCA_963702805.1. GTDB lineage: Bacteria > Actinomycetota > Thermoleophilia > Solirubrobacterales > 70-9 > AC-56. The sequence goes on from CAVPEC010000008.1 coordinate 170,457, forward strand.
GCCAGGTGCAGAGCGGCAACTCCGGCGGACCCGTCGTCGATTCCAGCGGCCGGGTGCTGACCACGGTGTTCGCCGCCGAGATGGGACAAGGGCGGCACGGGGGGCTCGGGGTCCCGGACGAGATCGTGCGCGCGGCTCTGCAGGGAAGCCTGCGGCCCACCGGCACCGGGCCGTGCTCGGCGTAGCTCGACCCGATTGCCTCGCGCGCCGCCCTGCCGCCAGCGATTTCGCCGCCGGCCCGCCAGACCCCTTCGGTAAGCTCACTTGAGGGTGGAACGAGCGCCTTCGCAAGCCGAGAGCGCTCCGGCCCGGCCCAACGGCCGCCCGGCGCGCGTCTGTCCGGACTTCCATCACGCGGTGGAGCTGATCGGCAAGCGCTGGGCCGGGGCGATCATCTGGGCGCTCTCGGAGCGCCCCCACTTCTTCGCCGAGCTCTCGCAGACCGTGCCCGGCCTCTCCGACCGGCTGCTCTCGCGCCGCCTGCGCGAGCTGGAGGCCGAGGACATGGTCAAGCGCTCCGTCCACGCCGGGACGCCCCCGCGGGTCTCCTACGCGCTGACGGAGAAGGGAACGGCCCTGCGCCCGGCGATCCGGGAGCTCCGCTCCTGGGCGCAGCAGTGGAACGGCGACTAAGGGCTGAGCCCAAGACCCCCGCTCGGGAGCGACTCAAATCGCCGATCCGCTACCAGTCGCGCGGGTTTCCCGCCGGGATCCGGTCGCGGACGAGCACGCCCTCGACCACCTCGACGGGGTGCGGGTCGGTCGTCTCGCGGAACAGGTCGAGCTGGCCGGGGCCCAGCGACTCGAACGCCGCCTCGACCGTGCGCGCGTACGAGGCGAGGATCACCGCGCCGGCTGGCGGCGTCTCGGCGTGGTTCCGGGCCTTGGCGGTGAAGGTGAACACACGGTCGAAGCCCGGCCGGTCCGCGCTTGCGATCTCCGCGGTCACCTCGATTCGGTCGTAGCGGATCTCGCGCACCGCCAGGCGGTCGAGCTCGTCCTCGGTGATCTCGAGCAGCAGCCCGTTGGGGCCCGGGCCGGCCCGCCGCTCGATGTTGAGGCCCAGGCAGTGAGGCGGCACGGTGCCGTCGTCGGCGCGGGCGAAGGTCTTCTCGGACCGGAGGTTGTCGCGCGCCAGCGACCAGCGCCGCCGCCAGCCGGCCAGGCGCGCCTGGCCGCCGGGCTCCACCGGCCGCCCCAGGGTCCGCTCGGCGCTCGCCGGGCTGGCGAGCGAGCCGTAGGCGAACACGGCCAGACGGGTCATAGCCGGCGGCCGGTCAGCTCTTTCGGGTGAGAGCAAAGACGGGCACGAGCAGGACAGTCCCAGCAGAGCGCCGCGTGCGGCTCGGGGGTGACCTCGAAGCGCCTCGCCTCGATCCCCGCGATCAGCTCCTCGAGCTCTTGCCTTGCCGTGGCGAGCGCGGCCGCGTCGAGCTCGAGCTCGACAGGCTCGCCGGGCCGCTCGAGGAAGACGTAGGCGGTCCGCACCCTCTTGCTCTCGCGGGCGGCAGCCAGGGCGTAGATGCTCCGCTGGACCCCGTAGCGGTCGACCAGCTCCTCGACGGTTTGGCCTCCCGAGCGCGTCCGTCTTGTAGTCGACCACCAGCGGCAGCCCGGCCTCGTCCGCGTAAAGGTCGATCGTCCCGCGCACCACCGAGCCGCCCAGCGGAAGGATGAACGGCATCTCCGGGCGCAGGCGCGCACCGCTCGCGCCAAGCTCCTTGCACAGCTCCGAGGCGAGCCATCCCGCGACCATGGCGCGCGCGCGGTCCAGCTCTCCCCGGGTCGCCTCGAGGCGCTCCCGGCGCAGGAGGTCTCGACACAGGTCCTCCTCGGGCTCGCGCCAGCCGTGGCGAGCGCTCCATTCGAGCATCGCGTGGACGGCGTTCCCGAAGCCGTAGCGGCGCGCCGGGGGCGGCCCCGTCGCCCCCGAGGTCGCCCTCCTGTCCCGGCAAGCCAAGAATCCGCTCCGCGAAGAACCGGTAGCCGCAGCGCCCGTAGGTCGCCAGAGCGGTGTAGGAGAGGTGTCCCGCCGCGGGCTCGGCGGTGACGGCCCGGCGAACCAGGGGAGGGGGAGAGAGTGTCGGCGGCGCCGCGTCCTGACCCGGCTCGACGGCCGGCCGGAGTGCGGCGAAGAAGGTCGGCTCGGGCCGGTTGAAGCGGACCCCGAGCCGACCCGCGGTGAACTCCGCCTCGAGGCCGGGGCGCGGTTGCGGCGCGGGCAGATCGATCTCGGTGTCCTCGCCGTCGACAATCCCAAGCGAGCGCATCAGTCGCTCGGTGATCGGGGTGCCGGGCTTGGGGTCGTCCGACGCCAGCGGCTGCGCGAGCCGCCTGGCGCTGTAGCGGCCGCTGAGGAGGAGGAGGCGCTGCGCACGGGTGGCGGCCACGTAGGCGAGTCGGCAGGCCTCGGCCGCCTCGTCCTCGGCCGCGGCTTCCAGCATCTCGTCGTAGCCGAAGACGCCGACCGCCGTCTTCCCGAAGCGTGCGAGGCGGATGCCGACCCGCGGGACCGCGGGCCCCTCCTCACCGTCGCCGGAGCCGCCGTCGTCGGGATCGGCGATCTTCACGGCAGCGGGCCGGCCGCCGGTCAGGAGATCGCGGCCCAGGTCGGCGACCGCGACGACCGGGAACTCGAGTCCCTTGGCGGCGTGCACGGTCATCACCCGAACCCCGTCGTGGTCCTCCGCCTCGGTCGCGGCCTCGCCCTCGCGATCGCGACCCGCGCGCTCCGCGAGGAAGTCGAGGAACCCGCGCAGGTCGCGGCCCTCGGCGGCCTCGTACTCGCGGGCCATGCGCATGAGCTTGCGAACGTTCGCGTATCGCCTCGTCGCCGCGGTTTCACATCAGCGTCGCCAGGTCGTAGTCGAAGGCGGTGACCGCCTGCGCGAGCAGCTCCCTCCAAGTCGACCGTCCCAGCGCGGGCGCGCAGCGCGCCGAGGCGCTCGCAAAGGTCGCCGAGGAGCGCAACGTCCGGTCGGGAATCTTGGCCAGGTACCTCTCGGCCTCAGCGTCCTCGGCCGGCTCGTCGCGCCCGAACCGGCGCTCAACGACCGGCCACAGGTGGCGACCGCGGCCTCGCACGTCCGCGGCCCGTCGCAGCAGCCAGAGCGTGTCGGGGCGCACTGCGCAGGCCGGGCGAGGCGAGCACGGCGAGCAGGCATTCGTCGTCGAGCGGGTTGGCGATCAGACCCAGCAGGCGGCGCACGTCCTCGACCTGCTGCTGCGACCAGTAGCCGCGCCCGCCGACGACGTAGGGCCGCAGGCCGGCGCGCTCCAGCTCCTCCTCGAAGGCGGCGACGTGGGTGTAGGCGCGCAACAGGACGACGATGTCGCCTCGCTCGCACATCGCGCGGCCACGCAGCTCGCGCAGCCGGGAGGCCAGGAAGCGGGCCTCGGCGATCCGGTCCGGCGCCGAGGGGTAGTCGCCTCCGAAGTCTGATCCCCAGCGCCTCGTCCTTCCACTCATCTCCGGCGGGCGTCAGGAGCAGCTCGACCTCCGGGTCGCGGCGGCCGTCTCCGCCGTCGCTCGAGCTGCGCCGACGGTGAGCGGCGCGAAGCCGGGTCGAGGATCGCCTCTCCGATCGCAGTTCACCGCGGCGACCAGGTCCGGCGTCGCGCGGAAGTTCCCGCTCAGTCGCATCACCTCCGCTTCCGAGTCCGGCAGCGCATGCGAGGCGCTCGCGCTCGCTGCCGGAAGACCTCTACGTCTGCGTGGCGGAAGCCGTAGATCGACTGGAACTCGTCGCCGACGAAGAACACGCTCGTCTCCGGCGCCGCGCAGCAGCCGCACGAGCTCGAGCTGCAGGCGGTTCGTGTCCTGGAACTCGTCCACCATCAGGTGCCGGAAGCGGGTGCGGTAGGTGTCGGCGACCGCCTGGGTGCTCGGCCAGCAGCCGACGGGCCTCGAGCTGGAGGTCCTCGAAGTCGAGCCCGAAGCGCTCTTCCTTCAGCTCGCGCGTAGCGACGGGCGAACAGGCCCAGCAGCTCGGCGATGTGGCGGTAGTGGGCGACGCGTCGCGCTCGGCGAGGGCCGAGCGTGCGCGCTGCCAGGCCGTCCTGTAGCCGACGCAGGCCTGGCCCTTGAAGGCCCGAGCGCCGGACTCGAGCTTCAGCTCCGCGAGCTCCGGCTCGGTGGGCAGGCGTTGAGCTGGATCCAGGCGCGGCAGCGGCTGCGAGCCGGTCGAGGTTCCTGGAGCCGCCACGCCCGCCCTGGGTCTCCTCGCAGGCGGCTCGCGCGGCGACCGCCAGGTCCTCGATCGCGTCTGTCGGGTCGGAGTCCGCGGGCTCGGGGAGGACCGGCTCGCGTCCCTGGCTTCGCAGCTCGTCGTGTGCCGTGCGAACCAGGTCGCGGAGGTCCGGCACCCTCATCGCGGCCACCAGCTCGGCGCGACTCCGGATCGCCTTCGCCGAGCAGCGCTTCGAGCGCCTCGTCGAAGGCACGCTGCGCGAGCCGGTCCGCTTCCGCCTCGTCGAGCACGCGAAAGCGGGGGTCGAGCCCGAGGGCGACGGGGTGGGCCGCCAGCAGCCGCCGGCAGAAGCCGTGGATGGTGGAGATCCAGGCTCGCTCGCTGTCGCGGGCGAGCTCTGCGAGGCGTGCCGCGCGCTCGCCGTCGCCCTCGCTCGCGTGCCTCCGATCGCCCGGCGCGAGAGCTCGCCACGGATTCGGTGCCGCAGCTCCGCCGCCGCGCGCTCGGTGAACGTAAAGGCGAGGATCGCGTCGATCCCGCCTTCCTCCTCCTCGGCGGCCGCGCAGTAGCGCTCGACCAGCACCCGAGTCTTGCCGGTGCCCGCGCCCGCCTCCAGCAGGACGTCGCGGTCGCGCGCCTCGATCGCGCGGCGCTGCTCGGGCGTCGGGCGGGCAGGCGGGCCGCGGCCTCAGCAGCGCCGGTCCCCTCGCGCCGGGCTCCGTCAGCTCGAGCTGCTCGCCACTCACTCGTCCTCTTCCTCTTCCTCGTCGTCGCCGCTCCGGCTCCTGACGTGCCGATCGCTCCCGCCGGCAGATGCCCTGGAACGTGCAGAACGAAGGACAGCGGTCGTCGATCGGGTTGCGGGTGATCTCGCCGTCGCGCATCGCCGCGACGATCTGCTCGGCGCGCGTCGGCCGCGGCGTCGAGGGCGTCGTCGAAATCGTCGTCGTCGAGCAGGTCGTTGCCGTACAGGTCGAGGCCGGCCAGCGACCCGTCCGCCTCGGCGGCGCGGGCGATCCCGCGGGGACGGTGGCTGTCGGTGCCCGCCAGGGGTTGGTAGAGGCCGCCGAGCGGCCGCCGCCCCCACAGTCGCTCGAGGGCCAGCGCGTAGAGCTGGGGCTGGAGCTTGCCCTCCTCCTGAGCTTGGCGCCGGCGGTGACGGTTCGCGAGACCTTGTAGTCGCGGATCAGCCCGGCGGGCTCGCCGGTCGCCGGAACGTCCACGCGATCGATCTTGCCGTGCAGGCCGAAGCCCGTCGAGCTCGAGCGGCGGGCGGGCGTTGCCCTCGTCCTCTCCGAAGCTCGCCTCGAGCAGCTCTCGGTCCGGTCGAATGGATTGCGGGCCGGCCGCCTCGCGCTCCAGGAAGCCGTCGATCAGCGCCACCATTCTCGCCCGAGAGGTGATGCCGCGCGCGTCGTCGCCGCCAAGGCCGTGCTCGCCGGCGTGGGAGCCGATCAGCTCGCCGGCGCGGCGGCGCCACTCGTCGGAGCGTCTCGGGGCGGGGCAGAGGCGCGCCGCCGGGGGGATCGCGGTAGAGCTCCTCGAGGACGGCGTGGATCACCGAGCCCTGGGCGCGGGCCTCGGGCTCCGGCTCCAGCGTCTGTGGGTTCAGCTCGTGCTGAACGAACCAGCGGTAGGAGCAGAGGGCGTATCCCTCGAGCGTCGAGGCACCGAACAGCTTGCGAGCTCGCAGCTCGTCGAGCACCGCGGGCACGCTGAGAGGGCCCGGCTCCAGGCGCTTTCGCCTCACCCGGGCGGCCGCTGTCTCGAGCCGCGCGGACAGCCGCCGAGCGTCGTCGGCGTCCAGCCCGAGCTCGGGCGCCGCCGCGCCGTCGTGCCCCCGTGCCCGCTGAGGCGGCGAGGGAGCGCGCCAGCTCGTCGATGCTGGGCGCCTCGTCAGGGGGAAACATCACGTCGCCGAGCCGGCGCCGGAGCACCAGCCGGTCGAGAGGATCGGGGTCCCCGTCGGCGGGTTGCGGCGGGGAGAGCAGATCGCGGACGTCGTCAAGGAACGGCGAGCGCGCGGCTTCCGCTCCTTCGTCGTCGCAGCTTCGCCAGCAGAGGTAGAGGCGGCGCGTCGGGCGCGAGAGGCAGACGTGGAACAGATAGCGCTCCTCGTCGTCCGCCTTGGCCCGCGGCGCCAGTCCCAGCTCGCCTCGCTGCTCGTCGGAGAGGAACGGCTCGCCGGCGTCGTGACGTGGGAACTCGCCTTCCTGCAGCGAGGCGACGAACAGGTAGGCGACGCGCCGGGCGCGAATCCGGTAGGGGCTGGTCACTCGAACGTGTCCCTCCGTTGGCCCGCGCCACAGCGGCACCTCGAGGGCCTCCAGGGTCGCGAGCGCCTCGCGGGTGGGTTCCTCGATGTCGCGCATCTCGGCGAGGGCCTCGAGGGCCTCGGCCGCAACGGCGGCGGCGCGCAGCTCGAGGCGCTCCTCGCGGACGGCGAGCGGAGCCTGGCGCTCGTGCGGTCGCTCGCCGATCCGCCGCGCCAGGCTCGCGACGACGCGCAGGAGCTCGTCGGCTGGGCGGGCGCGGGTGAGCTCCTCGAACTCGAAGAGGGGCCGGCCCCTCCAGGCCTCGAGCGCCTCGGCCGCGGTCTGCAGCCCTCGCCGGCGTATCGCGCGCTCCAGCCAGTCCGCGTCATTCGGTTCGGCTACCCCCGGCGTGCGCACGAACGCGAGCACGTCCTCGGCGCGCCGTGAGGTCAGCGCCCCGCGCAGCAGCGCCACCAGCCCGCGCCCGACCGCCGTGCGGGCGGCGGGCACGCGGGCCTCCACGGCGACCGGGATGCCGAAGCCCGCCAGCACGCTCTCGTACAGGGGGCCGTGACGATCGGGCGACCTGAGCACCACCGCGATCTCGTCCGGCTCCACTCCGTCCGCGAGCAGGCGAGCGATCTCGCCACCGATCTGCTCGGCCTGACCGCGCTCGCCGGCCGCCTCCATTCGCACGAGGCCGTCGTCCGGCTCGATTCGATCCGTCCGCTCGCGCAGGAAGCAGCGCTCGAGCTGGAACAGCGTCTGGCTCTCGGTGTTGGCGGGGTTGGGCTCGAGCAGCGCCTTGGATTCGCCGCCGCGCTCCCGCAGCTCCTGGTGGAGATGCGCTCGGGCGGCGAACGCGTCGCGGTCCTCGTAGGCGACCGAGACGGTCACCTCGCTTGCCTCGGCGAGCGCGCTGAGCAGCTCGAGCTGCTCCACGGTCAGATCGTCGAAGCCGTACACGAAGACGGGGCGCAGGCTCCAGGCATCCGGGCTCGTGCGCAGCGCGGCGGTGGCTCGGGCGGCCGCCACGTGGTCGTCTCCATAGCCGAGGGCGTCGCGCGTCTCGGCATACGCCGTGTAGAGGGCCGCGACCTCGCGCAGGTAGGCGCTTTCGGGGTCCACCGCCGCGGCGCCGGCCGCGAGACTCGGCGGGATCGATGCACGCGGCCTGCGCCTCGTCCAGCAGCGAGCCGAGGGCCCTGGCGAACCCTGGGCGGGCAGCCGAGCGGGCGAGGATCCGGGGATTGGCCCGACGGGTCGCCAGCCGAACCGCGTACAGTCGCTGCTCGTCGCTGAGCAACGGCGGCAGCGGTGTGCCGGTCGCTTGGGCGACGTCCTCGAACAAGCGGTCGAAGGTCCTGATCGAGACGCCGAGCACCGCATCGCCGTTGCCGGCGCCCTCGCACAGCTCGCGCTCGAAGCGGTCGGCGTCGTCCAGCGTGGGCACGATCAGCACGGGATCGCGGTCGAGCGCCGCCTTCAGGCGCGCTAGAACTTCCCCGGCCTTGCCCGAGTTCGGAGGCCCGACGATCAGGGACAGCGACATCGCTCCCAGCATAGGTCGCCGCACGGCGCAGTTCCGTCGGACGCCGCGTCTATCTTGCTGCGGCATGTCCCTTTGTTTCATCGACCCCGCAGACGCGATCCGCGCGATCGCCGACTCGGTTGGCCGTGAGGCCCGCCGGCAGCTCCTGGGAGAGGCCGTGCGCGCCTGGGTCGACGAGATTCCCGACGACGAGCTCGAGGCGCACTACGCCCGGGCCATCGCGGAGCTCGACGAGCACGACATCTCGATGCTGGCGGCCTGGCACGCCTCGATGGACGTCGGGCACCCGGTCCCGAACCGCGACTTCCTGATGGGCGCCTTCGGGTCGCTTGGACAGCACCGGCGCGAGGCCCTGAAGCTCGCGGCCGGGTTCCGCGGCGAGGAGGCGGTGGACCGCGGCCTCACCGAGGAGCACGCCCTCGACACCGTGCTCGACTGGCTGTCGGGGCCGCGGCTGATGGAGCTGGCCGTCGAGGCGGTGCAGCTCTACGTCTGGGACCGGGCCGGCTCGGACAACTAGCCGCCGACGGCTAGGCGAGCGCCGCCTCGATCTCGGCGATCGCCTGGTCGCTGGAGCGGAAGTGCACGGCCGTCATCCCCAGCTCGCGGGCCGTGGCGATGTTGTCCTCGACGTCGTCGACGAACAGGCACTCCGCCGCCCCGATCCCGCCGCCCAGGCGCTCCAGGGTCAGCTCGTAGATCTCGGGCTCCGGCTTGCGGATCCCGACGAAGGCGGAGTCGACGACGATTTCGAAGATCTCGTCCACCGGCAGCATCGCGCGCCACAGCGGCTCCCACTCCCGCACGTTGTTGGTCAGCAGCGCCATCCGGTAACCCCGGCGCTTCAGGTCTCTCATCAGGTCGATCATCGGCTGGTTCGGGTCGAGCGCCTCGAAGTAGATCTCGCTGAACCGGTGCAGCTCCGGCAGGTGGCCGAGCTCGGACACGAGCTCCGCCCGCAGCAGGTCGAGGAACTCGGCCTCGGTGAGCCGCCCGCGCTCGAGCTCGAACAGCGGGTGCTCGCCCTCGCGGTCGGCGATCCGCTGCATCGCCCGGCCCAGCGCCTCCGGCGCGATCCCCGTCTGGTCCTGGAACGCCAGGAACGAGCCCAGGAGCGGCGTCGTGAGGACGCCGCCGAAGTCGGAGATCACTGCGCGAATCGCCACCTTCAGGCCGCTCGCGGCACATCGTAGTCGCCGGCTTCGCCCGGGTGCGCCCAGGGGAAGCGCGTACCGGCTTCCGTCCATTCCATTGATCCGTTTCTGAGCCGCTCACGCAATGCGCGGTTTCGGGGAAAGGGAGACACGGATCAGCCACCCGCAGCTCCTTGATCGGCACTTCCTGGTCCCGCGCACGCAAGTGAAATCAGCACCAGAAAGGGGTGCCAGGAAGATGCGGAAATCGCCACACAAAGGCCTCGCGGTCGTGGCTGCTGCGGTTGCGGCCGCGGCGATCGCGGTCCCGCTCGGGTTCGGCTCGAGCCACCGCGAGGCGCCAAACATCGCCCTCGATCCATCGGCCGACAACACCGACGTCTACGCGTTCACGGCCAAGGACGCGCCCGACGCGCTGACGATCGCGTCGGACTGGATCCCGGGCCAGGTTCCGGCCAACGGTCCGAACTTCTTCCGGTTCGACGACCGGGCGCAGGTACTACGTGAACATCGACAACACCGGCGACGGCGTTGCCGACATCAGGTACCTGTTCAAGTTCAAGACCAACGTCCGGAACCCGAACTCCTTCCTGTACGCCGGCCCGGGGACACAGGACTTCACGATCCCGGGCCTGAACGTGATTCAGCGCTACGACCTGATCCGGCAGACGCTGAAGCACGGGAGGGTGAAGCACGCGAAGGAGGTCGCCCACAAGCTCCCCGTGGCGCCGCCGAACATCGGGCCGAAGACGTTCCCGAACTACCAGAACTTCGTCGACCAGTCGATCAAGACCCTGGGCGACGGCACGAAGGTGTTCGTGGGACAGCGTGACGACCCGTTCTTCGTCGATCTCGGGGCCACCTTCGACGCGATCAACGTGCGCGAGGGCACCGGCAACCAGGGCGAGGGGAAGGACGACCTCTCCGGGTACTCGACCTCGGCCACCGTGCTCCAGATCCCGGAGAAGCAGGGTGACGAAGAACGGCAAGCCGGTCGTCGGGCCCGGACGCCGGCAACGCGGTCGTCGGGGTGTGGTCGAGCACCGATCGGCGTCGCCTCCAGGTCACGAATGCCATCGGCAGCGGACGGCAAGGCGCACGGGCAAGCGGAACCGCTTCGTGCAGGTTTCGCGGCTCGGCAACCCGCTCGTCAACGAGGTGGTCATCCCGCTGGGCCAGAAGGACAGGTTCAACCGCACGACTCCCGAGCACGACGCTGCCAACTACGGCAAGTTCGTCTTGAAGCCGGAGCTGGCGGCGATCCTGAACGCGCTGTTCGGCGTCAACGCGCCGGAGAACAACCGGACGGACATCGTCCAGGCGCTGCTTCAGGGCATCCCGAACCTCAACCAGCATTCCGGCCCTCACGCCGGCAAGCCGGTTGACACCCTGAAGATCAACCTGGGCATTCCGCCGAGCAAGACGCCGAGCCGCTTCGGCGTGATCGGCGGGGACAACGCCGGGTTCCCGAACGGCCGCCGGCTCGCTGACGACGTCGTCGACATCGAGCTCCAGGTGGTCGCCGGAATCCTGGTCGGAAACCCGGTGCCGCTCGGGGACGGGGTGGACAAGAACGACAAGAAGTTCCTGTCACCACTTCCCGTACCTGGCGGCGCCCGGATTCGGGATTCGACTCGAACCCCTCGCAGCGGTTCGAGCCGCCTCACGCGCCGACGCCGCCAGGTGGTCCGTAAGGAGAAGGCGGTAGCGGCTCCGGCCGGAACGGATGGAGCGCCGCTCGGCGGCGCTCCATCCCCCGGCCGGGACGACCCAAGCACGGTGCCGAAACGGAGGACGGGCATGAAGGTCCAGAGAGTCAGCGGCGAGGGTTCCCATGTCTAGGGCGATCGCGGCGCTGCGCCCGCTCGGGACGCTCAAGTGGGCGACTCCGGCCCTCGTCTTCTGCGCCCTGCTCGGCGTCCTGACGTCGTGAACCGCTCCTCCGGCCCGGCCTCGTCCGGTTCTGGAGACGTGGACTCGAGCCTCGCGTCCCAGCCCACCAGCCTCGACACGGAGGGCCAGATCGAGCAGCTCCAGGCTGCCGTCCGCGCCGACCCGAGCCACGCCGGCAGCTACGCGCTGCTCGGTGACGCCTACTACCAGCGCGCTCGCGAGACGGGCGATCCCAGCTATTACACGCGCGCCGACGGCTCCTTCGCGGCGGCGCTCGGCAGGGACCCGGCAAACGTGACCGCGATCGCCGGCCAGGCCACCCTGGCGCTGGCCCGCCACGACTTCAGCGGAGGACTGCGGCTGGCCCGGCGGGCACGGGCCCTCGCGCCGCAGATGGCGCTGCCCGTACGCGCCGCTTGCCGACGCGCAGATCGAGCTCGGTCGCTACGGAGCCGCGGCGCAGCACGCTGAACCGGATGATTCGCCTGAAGGCGAACCTCACGGCCTACGCGCGGATCTCCTACTTCCGCGAGCTCCACGGCGACCTCCGCGGAGCGCTGCAGGCGATGCGCTTCGCGGTCTCCGCGGGGTCGGGAAGCCCCGAGGGCGAGGCCTACGTCCAGGGCCTGCTGGGCAAGCTTCTGGCCGACGAGGGCCGCTACTCCGCCGCCGAGCACGCCTACCGCCAGGCATTCGCGATCAACCCGGGCTATCTGCCCGCGCTCGCCGGGATCGCCGGCGTGGAGGCGGGCAGGGGCGAGTTCGCACCGGCGATCCGCCGCTACCGCGAGGTGGTGCGAGCGCCTGCCGCTCCCCGAGTACGCGATCGCGCTGGGCGAGACCGAGCAGGCCGCCGGCAGGCTCGCCGCCGCGAAGCGCGACTACGCCCTGGTCGGGGCGGAGGTGAAGCTTCTGCATGCCAACGGCGTCAACACCGACGTCGACCTGGCGCTGTTTGAGGCCAACCACGGCAGCTCCGCGCGGGCCGTGAGCTTCGGCCGGCGCGCCTGGCAGCAGGCGCCGAGCGTCCGCTCGGCGGACGCCTACTCCTGGGCTCTGTACAGGGCCGGGCGGATCGGGCCAGCGACGCGATTCTCCAAGCGAGGCGATGAGGCTCGGCTCGCGCGATCCCTCGTTCCTCTACCACGCCGGGATGATCGCCCTGCGCGCCGGGCGAAGCGAGCAGGCGCGCCAGCTTGCTCGGCGCCCTCGTGGCGCAGAGCCCGCGCTTCAGCCCGCTCTACGCGCCGCGCGCGCGAGCGGGCGCTGGAGGGCCTGGGGTGAGCCGGCGCCGGCTGCGGATCTGCGCCGGCGCGGTCGCCTGCGTGCTCGCCGCGGTCGCGTTCGCGGCTGCGCCGTCGGCGTTCGCGCACCCGCTCGGGAACTTCACCATCAACCAGCTCGCCCAGGTGCGGATCGACGACCGCGACGCCCAGGTCCACTACATCCTCGACCAGGCCGAGATCCCCACCTTCCAGCAGCTCCAGCGCTACGACGCCGACGGCAGCGGCGCGATCGACACCGCGCCGGAGGAGAGCCAGGTCCTCCAAAGCCTGCTCGGCGAGATCTCCTCCGGGCTCGCGCTGACGGCGAACGGGCGGACGGTGCCGCTCGGCGCACCCGAGGACCCGCAGCTCAGCTTCCCGCCCGGCCAGGGCGGGCTGTCGCTGACCCGCGTCGAGGTCTCGTTCGCGGCCAGGCTGCCCGCCCAGGCGCGGCACGTGGAGCTGACCAACAGCGCGTTCACCGGACACGTGGGCTGGGACGCGATCCAGATCCTGCCCGGCGATCGGGACCGACGTCCGCTCGAGCGTCCCGGCCACCGACCCCACCGACGGCCTGCGCGCCTACCCCCAGAACCTGCTGTCGAGCCCGCCAAGCGACCGCGAGGCGAGCTTCGAGGTCACGCGCGGGGTCGGGCCAGGTGACGGCTCCGCCGGGCCTCTCCGGCGGCGAGGTGACGACCAATCGAGCGCTCGACGGGTTCGCCAACGCCCTCGCCGGCGGCAACACGCACGGCCTGCTGATCGTGTTCCTGCTCGCCGCGGCATTCGGCTGGGGGGCCCTGCACGCGCTCTCGCCCGGCCACGGCAAGACGATGGTCGCCGGATATCTGGTCGGCGCCCGCGGCACGCCGCGGCACGCGGCGATCCTCGGCCTCATGGTGACCGCGACCCACACGGTCTCCGTGTTCGCGCTCGGCCTCGTGACCCTGGCCGCCTCCCAATACATCCTTCCGGAGCAGCTCTACCCGTGGCTGGGCGTCCTATCGGGCCTCCTGGTCGTCGGGATCGGCCTCACCGTGATGCGCTCGCGGTTCCGTCGCTGGCGTGCGCTCAGGGCCCGGGCGGTCGCGGAGAGCGACGGACCTCAGCCGGGCCACAGCCACTCGCACCACCACCACCACGACCACGCCGATGGCCCGATCACGATGCGGAGCCTGATCGGGCTGGGCGTCTCGGGCGGGATCGTGCCATGCCCCTCGGCGCTCGTGGTCCTGATCGCGGCGATCTCCCAGCACCGGATCGGCCTCGGCATGGTCCTGATCGTCGCCTTCAGCCTCGGGCTGGCGGCGACGCTGACCGCGGTCGGGCTCGGCTGTGATCTGGGGTGGCCGCGCTGATCAGCGCCTGCGCGCCGAGCGCCGCATGTTCGGCGGTCGCGCTTGGCCGGCGCGCTGCCGGCCGTCTCGGCCTCGGTCGATCGTCCTCGCCGGGACTCTGATCACGCTCAGGGCGATACCCCACCTCGGATGAGCGCGATCGATGCAAGGAGGTGCGATGTCGCCGGCTCGACTTCGAGTTCCTGTTCCGGCCGGTCGAGCAGCTCGACGCCTGGCTCACCGGGCCTCTTCGACGGCGCCTCCGCTGCTGGTCGCGCTCGGGATCGCATTCGCGCTCGGGTTGCGGCACGCCTCCGACCCCGATCACCTGGTCGCGGTCACCTCACTGGTCGCCGCCGACGACCGCGGCACCCGCGACGCGACGCGACTCGGCGTCTGGTGGGGCCTGGGGCACGCGATCGACCCTGGTCCTGCTCGGGTTCCCGCTGATCGCCTTCAAGTCGAGCGCTGCCCCACCTGGCTCGAGAGCGGCGCCGAGAAGGCGGTCGGCGTGGTGATCGTCGTGCTCGCCCTGCGAGTGATCTGGAAGTGGGCGCACGGGCACTATCGAGCCGGCGGCCACGCGCACGCGGCACCCGGCGACGTGCGTCCCGCAGCGGTGCCCACCGGCACCTGCGCGAGGCGAGGCCGAGCCGGCGCACCGCCACCACACCGTGCGCACTCCCACAGCAGGCCTTCGGGATCGGCCTGCTCCACGGGCTCGCCGGAACCGGGGCGGTCGTCGTGCTGCTGCTGACGGCTCTGCCGACCAGCTGGAGGCCGCGCTCAGCCCTGGCGGTCTTCGCGCCGATGACGATCGTCTCGATGGCCGCGTGCACGACCGCCTTCGCCTGGGTGCTGACCCGCCCGCTGGTCGAGCCGGTCTACCGAAGCGTCCTGATCCCGGCCCTGGGCCTGTTCGGCCTCATGTTCGGGCTCTGGTACGTCGGGGCTGTAGCGAATTGGGCCCGGATCGCTTGGCTAAGCGGCGGGGATCAGCTCGTGAAGGCCGGTGCCGGGAGTGCCGTCCATCCTGAGCGTCAACGCCGTCTGCTCGCCTCCGGCGCCGGCGCCGGCGATGCGATCCGCGGCGATCCGGACCGGCGGGCCGGCGGGGTCCCGATACAGCTCGAGCCCCAGGCGGCGGGCCGTGCCGTCCGGCCCGTACTCGGTGGACAGAAGGGCCTCGTGAGGGCGGGTCACCTCGCCCTCCGGCGGACACGAGGATCGCCCCAACCGCGTCGGCGTCGTGGCCGGCGGCTCCGCGTGGCCGAAGCGCCGCCACGGCGAGGAGCGCGCCGTCGTCGAAGGTCGCCGAGATCAGCCGCAGGGCGCTCGCGCTCTCCCAATCCGGCCCCGGCTCCAGGCGCCATGCCGGCGGGGCCTCGGCGGTCCCGGGTTGCCCGCCGGCGGCGCCGCGCTCTCGCAGGGCATCGACGTCCCACTCGACTCGCAACGCGGGCCCACCCGCAGGGTCGAGCTCCAGAACCAGCCGCTCACCGCTGGGCATCGTCCTCCCGGGGCGGCAGCTCGCCGCGCGGGTCGGTTACCTCGCGGGCGCTCCCCTCGTAGTCGTAGGGGGCGGCCCGGCCGTTCGCCGCGCGGGGGGCCGTGCCCCGCGCCATAGCCCCAGCGCACGGCGCCGAACCCCGAACGCCGCGCGGCGCAGGGCCATGCGCGCCACCAGACCGCGGAAGATCGCCCGGCTGGGGGGGATCAGCAGCAGGATGCCGATCACGTCGGTGATGAACCCGGGCGTGATCAGGAACGCGCCACCGAGGATCACCATCGCCCCGTCGAAGACCTCGCGGGTCGGTATCCGCCCCGCCGCAAGGGCCTCGTTGAAGCGCCGCCACGCGGCCCGCCCCTGGGAGCGCAGCAGCGCGGCGCCCAGGAAGCTGTCGAGGATCAAGAGCGCGATCGTCGGCAGGAACCCGATCGCCTCGCCGACCTTGATGATCACGTAGAGCTCGGCGATCGGCAGGACGATGAAGATCAGGACCAGGAACAGCGCCATGGTGAGAGCCTAGATCAGCCGCCGCCACGCACCGCCTCGCTACCATGACCCGATGGCCACTGAAGACACGGCCACGGTCACGCAGGACGATGTCTACGAGGCCCTGGAGGAGGTGATCGACCCCGAGCTGGGGCTCGACTTCGTCTCGCTTGGGCTCGTCTACGACGTCGAGATCGAGGACTCCGACGTCTACGTCACCTTCACGCTCACCTACCCGGGCTGCCCGATCGGCCCGCAGGTGTCGGAGCAGATCAAGGAGTTCGTGGGAGGGCTCGAGAGCGTGGACGGCGTCCACCCCAAGATGGTCTTCGACCCGCCCTGGACCCCGGACATGATGTCCGAGGACGCCAAGTTCGCGCTCGGGTTCTAGGCCCCCACCCACGCGTCAGTCGGAGTCAATCAGGGTCCCTCCCGTACCCATGCCGTGCCCACGGCGTGCCCACGGCGTCACCATCGGCGGACCCGATCCTCAGCCGCTACCCGAGGGGTCCCTTGAGGCTCCCGTCCTGCCCCCCAAGGAGCGGCAGGGGAGGGCGCCAGAATCCGCTCTGGGCCACATACCGCTGGGTGGAGGCAAACTAGATGCTCAGACCCTGTGCTGAACCCGGCTGCCCCGAACCCGCTTCAGACCGTGGCCGCTGCCCCGCTCACTCCAGGGAGCGAGAGCGAGCGACCCACCCCAACCGCTCGCTCTACAACGCGGCCAAGTGGAAATACACGAGGCGACGCAAGCTCTTCGACTGTCCCCCTCTGCCAGAGATGTGGCGCCCTGGCGAGCGAGGTCCACCACCGGCACGGCGTAAGGCAGGACCCGTGGTCGATGGCGGGCCTTGAGTCGCTCTGTCGCGCCTGTCACTCCAGGGCCACGCGCCAGGAGCAGTTATCCGGGGGTAGGGAGGGTAGGCCGAAAGCTTCGGAGATCGCGAATACCGCCGGCTGGCAGACCGCGCGCGCACCGAAAATCGTCACGGAGTAACTCATGAGTGACGAAAAGCGCAGAAACGAGGTCATGGTGAGGCTCTCCGACTCCGAGCTCGCTCGGCTGGACGAGTTACGGGGCGGCGTGACGCCTCGCGCCGTCTACCTGAGGGACCTTCTACGCGAGCCGCCTGCCGACCAGGATGTCGCCGACCACCGGGAGGCCTTGGCGCTCCTCAGCGAACAGGCTCGCGCCGGCAAGGTCGCCGCCGCAGTGGCGCTCGAGCGGGCGCTCCGACACGAGGACCACGGGGACTTCGACAATGACCTCGCTCGGATACTCGCCGATTGAGCTCCTCGAGGGGCTTGAGGACGCCCAATCGGGTCTTCGCGACATTGAAGACGCTGTTGACAGCATTAAGAATCCGCCGGATGACCTGGTCGAGGCGGTGGACCGGATCCGGCGTGCGCTGGCCGATTTCTGACGGCGCGCCCTACTCGCGCAGCCCGGCGGCTTCGAGGGATGTCTCAGTACCACCTGCCCCGAGCGAAGCCTCCGAAGGCGATCAGCCCAATCAGCACGATGATTAGCCCGATTACGAGGCTCCAGAACAGCGCCACCACGATCCCGATGATGACGAGGATGCCTCCGAGGGAGATACCACCAATGCCGCCGCCGCGACGTTCCGGTGTAGCCATTCTTGCCTCCGGTCTAGGACTTCTTGACTGCCGTGTTGGCCGTCTCGCTCACGTCCTGCACGCCGTTTGCGACTCGGCTCACGCGCTGGCCGATTCGGTCGGTGCGCTTTGCCGCGTCGGTTATCGCTTCCGTGACCTTCTGGGCGTCCACTTTTAGTCCGTTGCGTTTTGGCAGCGGTACTCCGAGCACCTTGCGGCGGCGTCGTGAGTGCGCGGCCAGCACGGCGGCCCCGGCCACTCCGGCCAGCGCCGCGCCACCCGTGAGCAGGGGCGTCTTCGTCTTCTTCGCGAAGGTCGCGACTCCGTGGGCAGCGTTCTGGGTGCCGGACGTAAGCGTCTCTTTGACGGCCTCCGCCCCGCCGCTCCCATTCGATGAGGGCCGGGAACGGTTTGCACTCCGAGTACGGCTAGCGTTGGAACGGCTTTGCGACGTCTTACTTGAGCGGGAACTCGAAGATGCCCGCCGTCGCGATGCGCTTGCTTTCGTCTGGGCCATGGTGGCCTCCTTGGTCGGATTCCTTCCCAAGCGTTCGTCTACCCGTGCATTTCCGTGCAATCCGCTCCGAACCGGAAGGACATGGAGTAGACGAAGAGACGACCCAACCCCAGGGCACTGGGATGCCAAGTGGGCTTCCGTTCCACTCGTCGCTCCCACAATGGGGGGGCCGCCTCTTCAAAGGCACGGCTACCCAACGGTGCGGCCAGAAACCGGCCGTCATGGCAAATGTTCATTGGCACCACCTGCCAGATCGTCTATGGGTCGCGCGGAACGCCCTTAGAACGCAGACACCTAGTCTCGGTTTTCGCGCGACGGACCATGGGTAGGGCGAGCGAACAGGCGTTGAAGTCGTGAGAGTCGGCGGCGGCGAGTTTGGGGAGGAACCTCCCCAGCACGACGATGAACCGATCCGGCTGGCCCAACTCGGCCTCCTGCGCGACGACGAGATCGCCGCGATCGCCGCACGCGCCGCCGAGGCGCGGACCCGGATCGGCACTCCTGCCGAACACGTCTCAGGCGATGGCGGTTACCGGCCCGATGTGCTCGCCGTGGAGCTTCACGAGGCCGTCACAGCGGGCGCTTGCCCAAATAGTGCGAAGAAAACGGGGATTCGATTCTCTGGCTGGGGCGCGCCCAAATGAGGGGAGGCGCCAGCCACGTCGAGGCTCAGGCCTCCTGCACGGCGGCCAGCAGCTTGCGGAGCGCCCCTCGCATGATCCGCGAGACCTGCATCTGAGAGACCCCCAGTCTGCGGCCGATCTCGTACTGGTTGAGGTCGTCCTCGAACCGGAGCTCGAGGACGCGGCGCTCGCGCTCGTCGAGCTGGGCGTCCTCGGCCGCGAGCTGAGCCTCGACCGCGTCGTAGCCCTGATCGGTCTGGCCGAGCGTCTCGATGATCGTCGCCGCATCCGGGTCCTCTCTGCTTCTGGGCACCTCGAGCGACAGCGTGCGACGAGCCTCGTCGGCCTGCAGGGCCTCCGAGACCTCCTCGTCGTCGAGGTCGAGGCGCTCGGCGATCTGGGAGACCGTCGGGGTTCGGCCCAGCTCGTCGCTCAGCTCCGCGGCCGCCTTGTGCACCGCCATCGTCCGCTCCTGGAGCACCCTGGGCAGCCGCACGTCCCAGACGCGGTCGCGGAAGTGGCGCCGAAGCTCGCCCAGGATGGTCGGCGCCGCGTAGGCGGGGAACGTCGTGCCGCGGTCGGGATCGAATCCGTCCAGCGCCTTAACCAGCCCGAGGCTTGCGACCTGGATCAGGTCGTCGAGCGGCTCGGGGCTTCCGCGATATCGGAGAGCCAGGGACCGTGCCAGAGGCAGAAGGCGCCGGACCAGCTCCTGCTTCAGGACGGGGTCGCGGGTCGTTGCGTAGCGGCGCAGAAGCGCCTCCTCATTGAGAGCACCATTCCCGCGCTCGCCCTCCCCCGAGAGCAGTAGTGAAGCGGACTTCGCAACCATTGGTACCTCCTTGGACCGACAGCGATGTGTCCCGGAGCCCTAGTGCGTTCCCCCGAGTCGGTGGAGCGCCTAGTTCCGCCGCTGTGCCGCTGGGCGTCTCGCTGTGCCTGCACCCCGAGATGCCCGTTGCGAGTGATGGCATCATACCGCAATAGCCATTGCTGCAATAGCCATTGCCGCAATAACTCTTGCTGCAATAGTCATTGCTGCAATAGGGGTTGTCAATCCCGGTCGATCCAGGTATTTTCCGTGGGTGGTCGCTGACGATCCATTCGGGCAGGCGCTAAAGGACCTGGAGCGCGTCCTTGACGTCAATCTTGAGCGCCTCGACCTGATCAAGCGGAGAATCGCCGAGATCCAGCGGCAGCACTCGGAGGGGCTGTCGTACACGGAGATAGTCGAAGCCGCACCGCCACCGCTTCTCGTCCAGCTCGTCACCGAGAGCAAACAAACGCTCGATGGGTTAGGTGCTCGTGTCCGTCGGGCAGAGGCCCTCGCCCTACACAAGGAGGGGATGACGATGGAGGTAATCGCGGAGAGATTTGGCGTGACGCGCCAGCGCGTATCGGCGCTCCTGAGAGAAGCTCGCCGAGAATCGCCGGATACCTAGCGGCTTCGATTGGCGCGCAAGACGCGAAACGCCCTCGATGCCTTGGCCTTCTCCACGTTCTCCTGCGACATCGCAGGCGCAGTATCTCCGAGGCAAGCACGCTCTGGAATTGGCGAGCGGACTTCGTTTCCGCGCGGACTCCTTGGGTAGACGAAAGCAGAGACAGCTTCAACGATCCAGAGGAAGGGAAGCCTCAGATGGCTCAGCAGACCAAGAACTCGTCGACGACAAGGCGTTCGAGCTCCTCACGTCGGTCGGGCTCGACCCGGTCCAGCAATAGCGGCTCGGGCAATAGCGGCTCGGGCGCCGCTCGCGCAAGCTCAAGACGCAGCAACGGGGCAGGTTCGAGCCCGAGTAGGCGTGCATCTTCGCCGCGCTCGTCCGGCTCGCGCCCGTCGAGCCGGCGCAGCTCGAGCTCGAGTTCCAAGCGCGCGAATTCCAATAGGAATCCAGTCGTCAGTGCTACGGAGGCCGCGAGGGAACGCGTCAAGAATGCCGGTGGCACCGTAGGCGACGTAGCTAAGAAGGCGAGAGTCCCGGCGCTCGCCGCCGGCGTCGGGCTCGCAGGCCTCGCCGGCGGCGCTCTGCTCGCTGGTCGTGACTCGCGAATGCGGGTCCTTGGCGTGCCGATGCCGACCAAGAGGGGAACGCAGGCCGTGAGCGAGAACCTGGCTGAAGCGGCCAAGAATGTCGGCAGCTTCGGTGAAGGCATGGGATCGCTCGCCGCCGAGGTGCGCAAGGTGCGCGAAGGCGTCGCCGGCGACGACGCGGAGAAGCGCCGCTCGCCCGTCGAGGTCGTCCTCCAAGGCTTGACCAAGCGACGGTAAGCCAATGGGCGCGGCCCGCGCCTAGGGCTCGGCGGAAGGGGCCGTGCTCAGAGTCCCGCAGGATCTGACGTTCTCCTGCGACATCGCCCGCGCAGTATCTCGCGCCCGTGGCCCCTGTACTTGTGTCGGTCGTCCGCGAGCTAGGTGTAGAAGGAGGGGCGGCTTCGGGGCAACAAGCAAAGGGGGGGAGGTTGCCCCGAAAGCCGCCCCACGTAGGGATGGGCCTCCTCGCCTCGTTCTGTACCCGCCCGTGGCCTTCCAAAACCCCCGCCATCACGATGACGACCCCGACTGGCCCAGCCGACTACCTGCTTTACGGGAATCGGGGCGTGGCTGATCCAAGGCCCAGAGCTGGCGGCCTGAGAGCGCCGCCGAGGGTCATCAACTGCGTCATGGCGCAGTCCAAGCGTTTCTCGGACGGCGAAGTGCAGGACTTCTACCTGGACGACCCGAGGCCCATTCAAACGATCATCATTGGATGCGCCCAGAAGGTGCACTCGCGCCCTCTCAGCTAGATCCGGTTCGCCGCACGGGGCTGGCGTGACGGCTCTACTCCCGCAGCCCGGCGGCTTCGAGGGCCTTCTCTCGGTCGAGGTAGTTATCCATCCTGACGATCTGTCCGTCGCGCTCAAACGCCTCGAAGCTGGGCCTAACAACCTCCACGTTCTCCTGCGACATCGCCCGCGCAGTATCTCGCGCGACAACGCTGGCCGACCGTCTAGCCGCAGAGGATGTTTATGCACTGACGTGGATCGCCGTTGTGGCGGGCGATGTTGCCGCCGCCGTCGTCCACCCCGCGCACCGCCTCGATGCCGAGGTCGTCGTTGTCTACCGCCCGGTTCCGGGTCAGCGTGGCCGAGCGGCTCTCGATGTCAAAGCCGTCGTCTCCCGATCGCTTGGCGACGTTGCCCTTCAGGCGGCTGTGGCGGTCCTTCTTTCCGACCAGGAACCCGTCCTTGCGGCTGTCTTTGACCAGGTTGTTCCGGACGACGTTGTGGGCGCCGCCGAAGATCCCCATGTGGATGCCCGCGTGGTGAGTATGGGCGATGACGTTGTGCGCGATGAGGTTGCCATGGCCGTGCTCCATCCGGATCCCGCCGCCGCCGCCGGAGATGTGGTTTCGGGTGATCACGTTGTCACTGCCGGGGAGGATGCCGTCATGGTTTCGCACCAAGCGGTTGTGGCTTATCCGAAAGCCGTCGCTCCCCTCCATGATGATGCCCGCCTCGCCGTTGCGCGACATCAGGTTCCCCCTGATCACGATGTTGGTGGACTCACGGGAGGCGATTCCGCCGCCCGTCCCACTCCCAGCGGGGACGTTGCGCCGGAAGGTGCTGTGGAGGATCCGATCGTGATGCGATTGGAACAAGAACATCCCCACCTGGTCAGGACCACTGCCCTTGGTCCGGTTTCCGGCGCTGTTTCGGACCAGACCACGATCGCACCGAAAGAAAAGGATGCCGAAGAACTTGTTCCTCGCCGCCGAGACGCCCAAGACGCGGAGGTGACGGGCAACGCCGAGGGCGAGTCCAATGGCGAACTCGCGCACCGATCCATTCTTCACGGTGACGCCGTCGTGACCGCTGTTGAGCACCCCGAAGTCGCAGTCCTCGGTGTTGGGATCGCAGCCCGCGGCGGGGGTGCCGTCGCCGTCGATCGTGTGGCCGTTCAGGTCCAGGGTGATCCCGTTAGCGCCGATCACGATGCCGTTGTTGGGGCAGTTGACGAGGTCCTTGTGGAGGGTCGTGTCGGTGGTGATCGTGTCGCCGCATTTCACCTGTGCCGCCGAGGCGTTACCAGGGCCGATCGCCAGCCAGCAGACGAGGGCGAAGGCGAGGAGCGCCACGAAAGCGGCGACGCTGGCGAAGCTTAAGCGGGAACGAAGCCACTGACGCATCCGGGACCTCCCTTGGGGCGGTAGGGCGCGGAGGCCAGCACGTCGGCGAGTCCGTTCGGGGCTGGTCGGCGAATCCGGCGTCCGCCGGAAGGGCCAGCCTCCCACCCGACGCCTGCCGAGTCAACCCCCTGCGACATCGCCCGCGAAGTATCTCGCTACTCCCGCAGCCCGGCGGCTTCGAGGACGTCGTCGAACGAGGCAAAGGACTGAGTGAGCCTCCGAGACTAGCCGCCGGGCGAGAGCGCCACGAAGCTGACGTGGCCGTTGAAGTATCTGATCCCGGACGCCGTCTCATTGCACTCGATCCGGAACGAGAACGAGCCGGGACCCAAAACGACCGTGACGCCCGAGATGGTTATGACATCGGTTTGCCCCCCGTTGACGAAGACGGGGGCTTTGCTGAACCCCTCCGTCCCATTGACCTGGCAGCTGCCGCCCCCATTGCCACCCCCCGTATCGGGTTCCGCTCTGATCTGCCCGATTACCAGGACGCGCGCAGGGGCGGGAAGGGTGACGTCAACGGATCCACAGGTGACGGGCACGTTGCTCTCCGGGTCGCAGGAAGCAGTGCCACCGGATTGGCCTCCCAGGCCCCCGAGCGTGGCCGATGGGACCTCGCCCAGGGTCGACTCGTCGATGTCGGTGCCGGTGAGGCTGTCATCAAGGACCTTCGGGCCGGTAACCGCGTTAGCGCCAAGCTTGGGGTTCGCGATCGCCTCGGCCGCGACCTCGCTCTGGCCAACCGAGTTGGCACGCAGATCGGCTGCCGCGAGACCGCCTCCCGAGAGGGTGTCGTTGCGCACGTCGCCGCTATACACCTGGTCGTTGACGATGTCATCCGAAAAGACGGTGTTCGAGCCAGTCAAAGCGACGGCGGTGCCGCCGCTGAGAACGAGAAAGAGGGCGAGCGTCGCGATCACGTTCGCGTAGGTCAGGTGAGACCGAAGCCATCCACGCATTGGAACCTCCCATGGAGCCGGTTAGGGCGGAGGCCAAGCGCGTCGGCTAGTCCGTTAGGGCCGGTCGGCGAATCCGGCGACCACCGTGATTCACGGCGACCCTATGCCGCTGGTGGAGGTCCGTGTGTGGGGGTCGTCACGCGGAGCAGCACCAACCACCACGTTCTCCTGCGACACCGCTTACTTCGGAAGCCCGGCGGCTTCGAGGGCTTCCAAGCTGCTCCTCCTAGTCCACCGGCTGGACGTGCGAGATCAGCTCGCCGTCAAGCATGGCATGCAAAGCGAAGCCCGTGGGCTCGGCGGCCCACTCATCCTCCTCCGGGCCGAAGTTCAAACACGCCTGCACGTAGGTGCTCGGAATGGTCAACACAGCACGGCCCGCGAACTCGCCGGTCATCGTGCGGTGGACGTGACCGGCTACGAGCCGACGCACGTGCTGGTGGCGCTCGACCACTTCGCCGAGCGCCCGCCGATCGGCGGCAGGCAGACCGAAGTCGTCCAACGCCGGGACCCCCGTGACAAGGGGCGGGTGATGCATCGCGAGGAGCGTCGGCACTTGCGGCGCCGTGGCCAGCTCGTCGTCGAGCCAGCCGAGCCGTTCCGCGTCGAGCGCACCTGGGTCTTCGCCCGGGCGGGTGGTGTCAAGCACAACGATCCGCAGCGGGCCGAGGTCCACCGAGTACTGCACGGGGTCGCCGTCAGCGCCCGGCACGCCGAAGTGGCGATGGAGGGCGCGGCGGTCGTCGGTGTTGCCCGGCAGGACATACAACGGCGCGTGCAGTGGGGCGAGCAGTTGGCGCACCTGCTCGTACTCGGCATCGGTGGCGTTGTCCGCGAGATCGCCGGAGACGAGCACCGCATCCGGCTGTTGCCGCATCGAGCGGACCGATTCGACCGCCGCCGCAAGTCCCGCCACGGGATCACCGTCGGCCCACTCCGCTCCGATGTGAGGATCGCTGAGTTGCGCGAGGAGAAACGGGCGGACGACCTCGACGTTCTCCCGCGACATCGCCTACTCCTGAAGCCTGGCGGCTTCGAGGGCTTCCTCGCGGGAGAGGTAAGACTCCAAGCGGACGAGCTTGGCGCGTCGAACCGTCCATGCCTGGAAGATCGTCATCTCGGCGGGTATGCCACTCGCCCTCCCGGCAGCACTGAGCTTTAACGCCACGTAGAGGTGGTCCCCAGCATCGATGATCTCCTCGGCCTGCCAGTGAGCCTCCCCGAGAGTCTCGCCGACCTTCTCAAACCAAGCCCGCACGCCGGCGTGGCCATGGAAGTCTTGGGCGTCCGGCAGGAAGCCCGGAATCGCGATCCAGTCGACCTCCGGGTCACAGAGTTCGATGACGCCGTCAACCCCGGTGCGATTGAGCGCCTCCACGGCTCTGCGAACCACCTCCACGTTCTCCTGCGACATCGCCCGCGCAGTATCTCGCGCCGAGGGGGAGTCAGCAGGTGGGAGCGCCGCCGCCAGGGAGGGAAGGGGCGACGCTCCCGGCGAGGGGTCCCACTTCGCGGCGGGATACCGTGGGATCCCTCGCTCGTCCTATCGCGTTCCCAACCTGCCTGGTGGCCTCCATCTCCCAGACAGGTCAGCCATCTTTCGACTACCCGCTGTTTCGCCTCTCAATCTGACGCTGGGATTCACGCCGCCGGGGGGAGGGTTGTGATGAGGCGCGTTTCCCTGGGACCGCCGAGGCAGGGCCCGGAACCGCGTGACCTCGACCACGTTGCGATGCTTGGGGCGAATAGCAATAGGCTCCGTCGCGTAACGAGGATCGAGGGAGAGTGCTCCAATGCCCCCTACGAAGAAGCCCGCATCCCGCAGTCGCGGTGCCGCGCGAAAGCGCCCAACGGCCAAGGACCAAGCAGCGATAGCGCACCTCAATAAGTCGCTCGATGCTGCCCAGGATGCGCTGGCGTCATTGGGCAAGGACGTCAGCAAGGACCTTGGCGCAGGTGGACGAGACCTCTACAAGAACCTGCAGCGGTTCGTCAAGGATGCCCGGCGCGACAGCAGCAAGCTCACCAGGGCCCTCGAGCGCGACATCGACCAGCTGCAAAAGCGCCTGGCCCGCTCCCCCCAGACGAAAACGCGGAGCCGCACAGGTACACGACGCAAAGCTGCGCGACGCTCAAGCGCAAAACGCGACCACGTCGCAAGGCGCCTCGCGGTCGCGCACTAGATAAGCGCTCGGGCGCCAGCAAGCCGGCGGCGCGTTCGATCGTCGCTACCTTTCGTCGTGGTACCACTTTGGTACGGGCTGCTACGTCCGATGCGTCCAGGTCGTCCACGGCCGGGGACGATGGGCACGCGGGGGACGCCCACGGACGCATCTACATGAGATTGCGCTCGGCTGGGAACCGAAAGGTCGCGAGTTCAAATCTCGCCGCCCCGACTAGAGAGAGCATCTCTGCACGCCGCGCCCGGTCACGCGCACAAACGGCGCTAGACTCGTCGACGGGTCGACTGTTTGCTCGACTTCAAGGCGCGTCCCGGTTCTCCGCAGTTGTTGCCCCTCCGCGATCCGGTGTGGCTGTCCGGCTGACCGACGGTGGGGCTTGACTGGTCGCGGCTTGGGGGGCAGCGGGCCCGGCGGCATCCGAGAGCTCGATGGACCCGTGTACCCCGGACTGCACGCGACTCACTTGCGCGTTACCGACGGGCTCGACATTCGACAAGGGAGAACAGACATGGCCTCAGGCGGCAAAAGAAAGACCACGATGGCCAAGCTCAACCGTGAGCGCGCGCTCGCCGAGCGTCGGCTCGAGAAGCGGGCCAAGAAGGACGCGAGGAAGCGGGCGGCGGCAGAGCAGGCACACCCGCCCAGCGACACGTGACATTCACGATCGGTGGTCGGCTCGGCCAGGTGCCGCCCAGCCGCTCGAAGCAGTGATCGACGCCGCCTCACAGGTCGCATCGAAGGCCGCTTCCGGTTCGAACCGGCCCGTGTGGCGCGACTCGATGGCCCCATACGAGCGCCCGTCCTGGGGCCGGAGCATGCTCGACGTCGCGACCTCGGTTGTGCCCTACGTAGCGCTGTCGGTGCTCATGTACGCCAGCCTCGGCGAGGTCACCTACTGGGCCACCTTCGCCCTCGCGATCCCGACCGCCGGTTTCTTGATGCGAACCTTCATCGTCTTCCACGACTGCACCCACGGCTCGTTTCTGCCCTCGCGGCGGGCCAACCTCTGGGTGGGCCGGCTGAGCGGGCTGCTCGTCTTCCAGCCGTTCACGAACTGGCGCCACACCCACGCCGTCCATCACGGGACGGCCGGCGATCTCGAGCGCCGCGGCACCGGCGACATCTCGACGTTGACCTTCGATGAGTACGTCGCCAGCCCGTGGAGGAAGCGGCTCGGCTACCGCCTCTTCCGCAACCCGCTCGTCATGTTCGGGGTCGGGCCGCTGTGGTCGCTGATACTCGGGCCTCGTTTGTGGTCGCGCTCGATGCGCCCCCGCCAGCGGCGGAGCGTGGTCATCACCAACCTCTTCCTCGCAGTGCTGCTAGGGGCGATCTGCTGGCTCGTCGGCTGGCAGGAGTGGCTGCTCATCCAGATGCCGAGCGCGATCCTCGCCGGCACGGCAGGCGTGTGGCTGTTCTACGTCCAGCACCAGTTCGAGCACGTCTACTGGGACAGTGGCGAGAGCTGGGGCTACGCGGATGCGGCGCTGCGCGGGAGCTCCTACCTGAAGCTGCCGCAGCCCTTCCAGTTCTTCACCGGCAACATCGGCCTCCACCACGTCCACCACTTGAGCGCCAAGGTCCCGAACTACAACCTGCAGCGCGCGCACGACGAGAATCCGATCTTCCGGGACGTCCCGGTGCTGACCGCACGGGACGGCGTCGGCGCGGTCCGGCTCAAGGTGATCGACCCGGATGCCGGTCGCCTGCTCACCTGGTCCGAGGTCCGCGCGCGCCGCGCCGCGGTTCCCGCCGCAACGCCGGCGGCCCTTTAGCTCGCGCGGCCACGGTGTAGAGTTGCTGTGCTCAAAAAATGCCCCGGCAGCACCGACAATGCGCTCCGGGGCCGGAGCCAAGGGCGTAATCCTTGGCCCAGCCGCAGCCCTAACCCAGACCCCAGCACTGACCTCTACGACTTCGAGGACGACATCGACTGGGCCACATCGCTCATGCGAAGCGGCGCCGATCCGCGCGAGGTTGATGCGCTGATCTCGGCCCGCCGCACTCCCGTCGATGAGCTGCATCGCGCCGGGGACGCTCTTCTCGGTTCCGCCGAAGAGCTGCAAAACGTCGCCGTGGCGTTGCTCTGGGGCAACCGCACCGTCGATGACGTTGAGGACGCCCGCCGGGACTTCCAGGCGGAATCCGCATCCCTGCTTACCGCAGTCGATGACGCCGTCGGGATGGTCCAAAGTTCGGAGCGAGAGCCAGACCGATGAGCGGGTCACAGCGGGGCATCAGGCGGCAGCTGACATACATCCCGCGCTTCATTCACCACTTCAGGCAACGGCGTCTGCTCGGACAATCGGTCGTAAACGCCTCCCGCAGTGCTCGGGAACGAATGCGGCACTATCCATGATCGTCGCTTCGCTCGCCATTTCGCTAGACCCTCCTATAGACCGGCTCCATGGAGCTTCTCGAGCCGCCCGCGGACACTCGGGCTGAGCCCGCTCGTCCTCACCTCTACTGGCCGGCACCTTGGGCCAAGAGCCGCCATGGGCTGCGGTCCAGAACTTCCGCAAACGCCATGCGGTTCAAGGTAGGTATTAGCGGAGAGCATCTTGATCGGGCACGGGCGGCGCTGAACCGGGCTGACATCCCGACAATCGGCCCTCTCTATTACTGGCTCAGCGAGCAGGAGGTAATCGAGAGCAAGAGGAGGAGGCTCCTGGCGGTACTAGATGCCGAGACCGCCGAGGAGGCGAAAGCTCGCGTGAGGGACAACCTGCCTGCGAATGGCAACGGCAACTACGGCATCGGGGACCCAGAGAGCTGGTAGAAGGGCCGACTGGTGCAGCTGGACCCAGGCGGTGACCGGCGTGCGGTCAAGGTCGGGGCGAGGTGGCGGATGGGGGCTCGCAAAGCGCATGAGGATGGGGAATTGACCGGCTCCGAGCCCGCCGGCGTCTTTGCTCGAAGTAACAGCGAAACCTGGCCAGCAGTGCTAGGCTTAGTTCTACGTCGTCGAAAGGCGACCAGAGGCGTCAGAGGCGGCGAAGGCCAAACTTGACGTCTGCCGAGAGCGCCCGGTTCGCCGGGCGCTCGGCGTTTGTGCTCCTGCAGCGGTGTTAGCCGCGGCCGGCCGATGATCCGGCTACTCGGCTACGCACACCCGCCAGGCTGGCCAGACCCGATCGAGTCCGTCGGCGACGGTGGTGTCGGGGTCCGCGCCCTCCTCCACCCAGAGGTCGAACACGAGCCAGGTACCGCCTTCGAGGCTGGCACGGATGCCCCGCGATCGCAACTGCGACCGCCTCTCGACGTTCTCCTGCGACATCGCCCATGCAGCATCTCGCGCAGGGGGAGGGTCGCCCTGTCGAAGGCGCGTTCTTCAGCTAGTGCACCCGCCTGACTCGGTCCAAGTGCGTCGATGTGCTGTCGCCAAGAGCTTCCGCTACGACAGGATGTCGAGGCGCATCGCCTCGTACACTGCTGCCGCCGCGCAGGTGACGCCGAGCTTCGCGTAGATGTGGGTGAGATGGGTTTTGACCGTGCTCTCGCTAATTGCTAGCTCCCGGCCGACCTTCGCGGCTGGAAGGCCGTCTGCGGTCAATCGAAGGATCGCGCGCTCTCGCTCGCTCAGCCCGCCCCTGCCTCCGCGATGTCGGCTTCTGATCTGCTCGGCGAGCATCTCGACCAGCTCTGGGGAGTAGGCGTAGTCGCCCCGAGCCACGGCGACGATTGCGCCGCAGATCGTCTCGTCTCCGGCGTCCTGCGGCAGGCACCCAACAGCGCCGGCCTCGATCGCGTGATAGACGATCGAGCCGTCGCGGTCGGCCGACAAGATCAGGACTCGGGTCTCTGACCCGTCTCCCTTGAGCCCCTCGAGCACACGCAGGCCATCGAATCCCAGGACGTGAAGGGCGATCACGGCGACGTCGGGCGCCAGTCGGGAGATCTGGTCGCTGGCTTCCAACCCGCTGCCCGCCTCCGAAACGAGCTCTAAATCCGCTCTCTTCCGGATCGCCGTCACGAGCGCGCCACGCTCAGCGGGGCGTGGATCCACTACAGCCACGCCCACCCGGGAGTCCGCTGGTCGGTCGATCGACACCCCCCGTCTCCTTCTCGCCGGCAGGGGCCGGTGGCAAGTCTAATTCCTTGTCCGAGCCGGCGTCAGGTCGGTGAGACGCGCCGGTTTGTCCGATCGATGGATGCCCTATGAGGTCAGGGCTGAACGATCGGACTATTGACGTACAACGGGTCGATAAGGGAGGCTGCGCCGAGGGCAAGTGCAGCGCCGTGTCGGCTGTGACCCAAAGCCCCACAGAAAGCCAATCCGGGGCTGCCACGAGCAGGCGTCGCCTTTGGAAGTGGCCCGCGGGAGGGCTGCTGGCAATTGGGTTGGCGCTTGTACCGACGAGCGTTGCGAGCGCTTTGCCCACGTGCTCCGTTGTTCCATCCCGAGCTACAAGGAGGAGATCATGGAACAGCAACCAGACCAGGCGGAAGGTACGACCCGACGCTCGCTCTTGGCCAGGGGAGCCGCGCTGGGAGCAACGATCGGCGCTGGGGGCCTGTTGGCCGAGGCGTCGCCGGCCTTTGCACATCATCACGGCCATCACGGCCTGACGCGCAAGGACGCGGACATTCTCCGCTTCCTGGCGGCTGCCGAGATCATCGAAACCGATCTGTGGCAGCAGTACAACGAGCTCGCCGGCATCCAGGACAGCGAAGTCCCCGGCGGAACCGGGAACCCGGCCTACCACGACGCCGTCGCGGTCCTGGACGAGGACATGGACCAGTACATCCACGACAACACCGACGACGAGATCAGCCACCACACGTTCCTCAACGCCTACCTCAAGGCGCACGGCGCGGAAACGGTCGACCTGGACGAGTTCCGCACCCTGCCGAGCAGCAAGGCGACCGGCGCGCAGCAGATTGGACGGCTGACCAACCTGATGCAGCTGACCGTCAACACCAGCTTCTGGACCCGCTACCGCAGCGACTCCCAGAACCCCGACTTCGGCGACACCCTTCCCCAAGCCATCCCGGACCTCGCCGTCGGTCAGCATCCGGCGATTCCCCGAGACGACGGCGACCTGACGCCCAAGAAGCACCTCCAGGCGATCGCCAACACGGCGGGGTTCCATTTCGCCTGGGTCGAGCAAGGCGGCACCAGCCTCTACGCGGCGCTCGCGCAGCGGGTCACCCACCAGGAGGTGCTGCGCATCCTGCTCAGCATCGGCGGCAGCGAGATCATGCACTTCCAGACCTGGCAGGACAAGGCCGGCAACGCACCCGCGCTGACCGACCCCAAGACCGGGTTGGTGTTCCCGGACCTGAACGCCGACGGCGAACTGACCCAGACCAACCTGATCATGCCCGAGCCGACGATCTTCCTCGATCGCAAGTTCCCGATCGTCTCGATCATTCGCCCCACCGAGACGAAGGGGGCGGCGATGGGCACGGTCAAGGCCTTCACCGCCGATGGGCTGTTCATCGGCCAATCGCCGGAGTTCTTCGACGTGCTAGAAGATCTGGCGAAGGCGGCAGACAAGGCCCACCACGGGGGTCACGGCCATTAGCGTGGCGCCGGGAACGCAGGCGCGGAAACGCTAACTCCGCCAAAGGCGATCGAAAGGAAAGTGATGCGCCTCAGACGTGGCCGCATACTCATGCTCCTCAGCGTCCCTGTGCTCGCGATCGGCCTCGCTGCGTGCGGCAGCAACAGCAGCTCCTCGAGCAGCACCGGCTCCGCGGCCACTTCGACGGGAGGTGTCGCCAGCGCGGTCTCGACGAAGTCGATCAGCGGCGTCGGCAGCGTGCTCGTCGACGCGAAGGGCGACACTCTCTACACCAACAACCAGGACAGCGGCTCCAAGATCGCGTGCACCGGCTCGTGCACCAGCATCTGGCTTCCGCTGGCCGCCCCCTCCGGCGGGCAGCCGACGTCCGACAACTCATCCGTGCAGGCGAAGCTCGGCGTTGTCAAGGGCCCAGGCGGAACCAGCCAGGTCACATTCGGCGGCAAGCCCCTGTACACATTCGTGCAAGACAGCCCGGGCCAGGCGACGGGCAACGCAGTGAAGGACAGCTTCGGCGGCACCAACTTCACCTGGACCGCGGCGACGGCTTCCGGTGCAGCGGCGAGCCCCGGCACCACCACTACCGGATCATCTGGCGGCGGCTACTAGGGCGACCTTCCCTCAAGGGCGGCTGTCATAGGAACCCACTCGATTTGCGGATCGAGCACTTCACAGAGATCAGGGGCGCCTTCGTTGAACGTCCGATTGAACGCTTCGAAGCCTTTCCGAGCGACCTCCACGTTCTCCTGCGACATCGCCTACTCCCGCAGCCCGGCGGCTTCGAGGGCCTCCGCTCTATCGCTGAACTCATCGACGCGAAGGATCTTCCCGTTTCGCATCGTGTAGACCTCGTAGAGGCGCGACTCGACTTCAACCCCGCTTGTGCGGCCACGGCCCCGGAAGCGGGCCATCACGAACACGCGGTCCCGGTTGCCGATGACCTCCTCGACGGTGGTCTCATACTCCTCCCAGGCTTCGTTCCAGCGTTCGTAGTTCTTCCGCACGGCAGCAAAGCCGTACATCGGGCCGTCCTCGACGGTGATCATCACGACGTAGGGGTCGCTGAGCTCGCCGATGCGGTCGAGGTCGCCGCGCGAGTAGGCGTTCCAGACCTCCCGAACGATCTCCACGTTCTCCTGCGACATCGCCCGCGCAGTATCTCGCGCCAACCCGCTGGGCTATCGCCGCACGTGGAGCTTGTCCCGGCCGATGACCACGTGACAGCGGGAGAGCCGGCGTCAGGCGGGCAGTGTCGAGCCCGCGACCAGGACCGCGAGCAAATCGCCCACCTCGCGCCCCTGGACGAGGGGATGACGCAGGGGAAGCTCAGGCTTGACTTGGTAGCGGTTTCGCCGGCCAACTCGCTCCCGCGCCACGTAGCCCTCTTCGACCAGCTCGGAGAGGATCCGGTGGGCGGCGCGTTCGGTGATCCCGACCGCAGCGGCGATGTCGCGCAGGCGGATCCCCGGGTCATGAGCCACGCACGTGAGGACGTGGGCGTGGTTGGTCAGAAAGTCCCAGCGGGTGATTGGTGCCTGAGAACCCTGCTTCGTGTTTCCAGAAGATGTTTTCATGAATAAATGATACATTGTTACGTACTAACCGCCGCCTTTGGAGCATGTGCCCGTTCGTCGTAGCGACAGAGGCCAGGAGCGAAGAGGGCCCTTCGGTTGAAAGCCCGGAGGGGCCCAGAGGAGGTCACCAATGGCCGGAATCGTCACCGCCGCCCCAACCTAGTTGGGGGCGAAACGAAAAGGGGGGCGGCCGGTTCTCCTCGCGCCCTCTCCAGGCCTACCCGTCGAAGTCGGTTGGAGCCTCGGTCGCCCCAGACGTGCCTTTCCACATAACCGCAGAGGAGCAATTCATGCCTACCGGAACCGTGAAGTGGTTCAGCGACGAGAAGGGCTTCGGCTTCATCACTCCCGATGACGGCTCGAAGGACCTCTTCGTCCATCAGAGCGCGATCGCCGGCGACGGCTTCCGCTCGCTTGCCGAAGGCGCCAAGGTCACCTACGAGGCCGAGGCCGGCGACAAGGGTCCCCGAGCCGTGGACGTGCAAGCGAGCTAGTCGACCCGACGGCCCAAATCGCGGTGGAGCAAGCCAGTGCCCAGACGAGATCCCACACGCCGCACAACCCGCGTGGGGCAACTGGTCGATCGAGTGATCGAACAGCGGCGCCGCGCGAAGACGGAGCCGGGTTCGGACGCGGGCGACGTTGATCACGAGCGGCGAATCGGGGCGCTAGAGCAACGAGTACAGGAGCTGGAAGCGCTCTTGGAGGCGCTTCAGGACTCGATTCATCGAGAGGCGACTCGACAAGATGAGGAGCTAGAGGCGCTCGAAGCGAAGACGCAGGCGCCGGAGATGGCGCGCGCTCTCGGAGCGTACTCCCGGGAGCACGGGCTCTGACCCGGTGTCTTAACTAGCGAAACTCGTCGGAGCCGCAAAATCGTGACTGTCCTTGTCCTCGGCAGATCTCAAGCAGGCGCCAGGCCGGGCGGTCCGTCCCCTCCGCCGGCTCCGCGAGTACAGCGTCTCCGAGAATGTCTCCGGACGGGCTGTGCGCGGTCAATGAGCCCGCGCGGGGGGTTCGCGATCGCGCGACGGCGTCCCCGACGAGGTGGGCGGGGCTTCTGGGACGGACGGCTCTGGACTACGCCCTACGGAGTGGCGACGAAGTTCTGGGTCCTCGAGGTTGCCGGGCCTGTGGTGCCGCTTCCCGAGCCGACGGCGAACTGGCTGACCTGCCAGATCTGGTTCGCAGTTGACGGGTCGGGAGTCGCGGCGGCGTAATCGCCCCAGCGGCAGAACTGGGTCGCCGAACTGCAATCGAACCCGGACAGCGGCCCCGGCGAGCTCTTGACCACGACCGGACCGGATTGCGCGCCGGCTCCGACCTTGGAGACCATCCTGATCTGCGGGAACACGGCGCTCGACGAGCTGTCGTAGTTCAAGACCATCGCGCGCCGCCCGTCTTCGTGGCGCCGTTGACTTGCCGGTTCGGCGAGATCGCGCCGTTGAACTGAAACAGCGAGGGGTTCGATACCGTCCCGCTCTGCAGCAGGCTGTTCGCCGCCGCCCCGATCTCATACCAGCGAATGGCGGCGCGGCCACCGACGGTGATCGAGTGCTGCGTCCAGATCGCGAACTTGCCGCTGTGCCCGGGATCCACCCCCGCCACCGCCTGAGTGTTGCGGGCGTCCAAGGTGTCGAGCGCGTTGACCGACCCCTTCTGCGGCGCGTTCGAGGGCCACATGTACTTCGGAACCGTCACCGGCGTTCCGGTGCTTTGAATGACCGGGTTGCCGGTCGTTGCGTCTCTCGTGACCCTGAACAGCGACAGCTGCGTCGCCGGCAGTGGCGCGGGCCGGGCGACCGCAAACCCGGTCGCGTTCGTGTCGATCTCGTTGGCCGGGACCGGCGTGAATGCCTGGGTAGTGGCGTTGATCAACAAGGGAGCCGCGTCGTCGAGCTTGAAGGTCGAGGCCGCCGGGCAGCTGGTCCCTGCGGGCGGCTTCGAGATCGCCAGCAGGTCGGAGCCCAGGAATGAGTTGTTGCCGCTGAACAGGTTGGAGCCGATCATCGCGAAGAACTGGCTGTCGCCGAGCTTCGGGTAATCGGGGAAGACCATCCCAAAACCGATCGTGTACTTGCAGAAGTCGGCGGCGCTGCTCGGCGACGCCGTCTTGCTGAAGCCGAACGCCACTCGGTTGTCCGAGGCTGCTGACGACATCGTCGGCGGCGTAGTAGAAGCGGCTGGTGGTCGGATCCCAGATGACCTGCACGTCGAAGACCGAGTCGGTCGAGGCGGCGCCGGCCAGTGAGTTGATCGTCCCGGTGCTGATCGGCGTGTTGCTGGTCTTGTTGTAGATCGCGAAGTTGGTGTTGACCAGCTCGATGTAGCGGGTCGTGCCGACGGCGCTCGTCTCGTCCGGCGGCGCCACATTCGGGTTGTTTATCCCCTGAAAGGACCTGCCGGAGACGATCGAGGGCGCGAGGGGGCCGCTCACCGGGGCGGTGAGCGCCTCGCGGCTCTCCGCGCGACGGGTCGACCGCGCCTTGCGGCGGTCGTAGCGGGCCTGGTTGGGCACCAGGTAGCCGCGGTGGATGGCGCGCCTGGCGGCCACGCTCAGCGTTCCCCGGTTCGGGTCCTGCTTCGCGACCTTCCGCGCCGCGGCGGCGCTCGTGATCTTCCCGTGGAAGCTCTTGGCCGACGCCAGGGCTGGGACGACGCCCAAGAGGAACGCCGCGACCGCGAGCCCGACGACCAGGGTCAGGCGCCGGAAGTGCCTTGCGGAGCTGGGGACGAGGCTGACCGGATGCGTCGTCTGTCCTCGCATCTCAGCATGAGACGTGGTGCACTCCCAGACCTCGCCTGTCAACCCTTGACGCATTGGAAATCCTCCGTGTGAGCCCGATTGGGCGGCGGCCAAATGCGTCGGCGAGTCTGAGGCGGGCTAGTCGGCGAATCCGGCGACCGCCAGAAAGCCCAGCCTCCCACTCGGAGCGGCCCGAGTCAATGCGAGATCCGCAAATCGTGAAACGTGGCCTACTCCCGCCGCCCGGCGGCTTCGAGGCTAGGGCGGAGAGACACCTGCGCACTCTCGCTTTCACGCGGGAGCGGAAGCGTGGTCAGGGAGCGCCGAGTGCGCCGATGGAAGCGGCCCCGAGCACTGGCGCTGGCGAGTTGCCCGCGCAGCTGTCGGGACAGCATTTGCTGAATACTTGGCTCGCGTGATTTCCACCGTGGCCGTCGGAACGGACGGGTCGGCAACGGCAAACGAGGCTGTCAGCGAGGCAGCCGAAATTGCCCGACGCTTCGGGGCCAAGCTCGTGCTCCTGAGCGCGTTCCAGGATTCCGAACCGGCGGGCTATGAGCGGGTCACCTCAGATGTTGAGGGGCTGCTGACCGGAAGCTCGACAGCAGGTCAGAGTCAGAATATTGAGGTGCAATGGGCGTCGAGCTCGTCGGCTCGGGTGAGAACGATCCTCGAGCGGAGCGAGGAGGAGCTACGCCGAGCCGGGATCGAGTGCGAGACGCGCGCCGCTGTTGGCGATCCCGGGGAGGTGCTGGTCCAGCTCGCGGCGGAGTGCGGTGCCGACGTGCTGGTGATCGGCAACAAGGGGATGCATCGCCGGGTGCTCGGCAGCGTGCCGAACACCGTTGCGCACAAGGCCCCCTGCTCGGTGCTGGTCGTTAAGACCACGTAGCTAAGACGCTATGGCCTCTGCCCACCCGCGCTCGCCGGCGGCCACGGCGAGCCGGGTAGAGCGCCTCCTCGCCGGCCCGCCTCAGGCGCCATCCGACTCCTCGTCTCACGCGAAAGCAGTAGCTACGTCGACGAGAGCGACATCCCGATTGGGATCGCCTGCGGGATACTTGGACGGGCGAAGGCTTGGGAGGCGACGTCGTCAGCCGCGGAAGCACCGCTCTGCGCGACGTATGCACGAGGCTCGATTGGGCGGCTACAAGAGGAAGGGTGACTCGATGGCGACGACAGCACCCGGCGGCGGCGCGGATAGGTCGGTCGCGGACGAGCTCCGCAAGCTCGGTGTGAAGGGTGTCCTCGTGCAGATGGCCGAGCGCGGCCAGCTCCTCGCCGTGAAGTGCGAGATGCCGCAGTGCTACCACCACAAGGGGCGCGCCGCGTTCGATGAGGTCACGACGCCACGCAAGAAGTGGGCGCCCTCGCCCGACCACTACCCGATCCTTAAGTCGGACGACGGGCATCTCCGCTCCGAGAACGTTCGACTTGCCCACATCTATTGCAACAAGCGGGACTATGAATGGCGGAAGCAGATCCGGACGCTGCTTGCGAAAGGCAAGTCCCTCGCCGAGATCGCCGAGACCCTGAACAGAAAGCATGTCCCGCCGGCCCACGGTACGAACCGATGGACGGCCGCGATGGTGCGCAAGGCCTACGTGTCCTAGGCCGGCCGTAGAAACACTGCTGCTTCGCGCGAAAGGCAGCAGCACAAGCGACGACATTCTCAGGCGGTCGTAAAGGGTCGCCTACTCCCGCAGCCCGGCGGCTTCGAGGGCTTGGTCGGCGCGCAGGTACTCCCTCACTCGCAGGACTCTCCCATCGCGGAACTCGAAGACGTCGAACAGCCGCTGGCTGATCTGCAGACCACTTGTTCGGCCACGGCCATGGACCCTGATTGCGGCGACGATCGTCTCGTCCGCCTCGATGATCTCGTCTATTTCATCCCAGGCATCGTCCCATGCCTCAAACCACCGCTTGATCCAGCGGGTCAGCGCCTTGTGCCCGTGAATCGGGCTCGCCTCCTCAACCGGCCGGTACTCGCAATCGGGCTCGAAGTGGGTGGCAACGTAGGGGGCGACGTCACCGCCCCGAGCAAGGCCGCTATATGCCGCGTACAGCGACCGCACGATCGTGGCGTTCTCCTCGCGAGATCGGCGGGTTGAAGCGGGCGCTTGAAGAGAAGGAACGGCGGTCATGGTCGTGTCTACCGGCCGAGTGACGCCAAAGGTTCACCCGTAAGACCGACGAGAACGAATCGCGGCCTCTCCGGCGACATCGCCCGCGGAGTATCTCGGCGACAACCCTTCCGCGGAGCGGGGGGTCAGTCCGGCGCGCCAACAACGTCCTCACCACCTTCGGTGTTCGCGCCCTGTGTGAGCACGTGCACTGAACACCCGAGGCGCGCAGCCAGTATCCCGAGTAGAGATGACCGAGCACGGACGGCGAGGTCAGCGGAACAACCCAAGCCCAAGTGGAGCAGACATGGGATCTCCAGAGACGACTCTCACCCGCGACCTCAGAGCCGGCGACTACAGGGAATCGGCGGTCGAGGGTGATCGCCAGACAGGTGAGATCGTCGAGCTGCGAGATGGGACCAGGGCCTGGATTCGACCGATCGAGCCATCTGACCGCGAACGACTGAACGAAGGCTTTGAGAGCGCCAGCGCGGAGTCGATCTTCCTGCGCTTCCTGGCTCCTCAGAGACAGCTCTCGAGCAGTCTGCTCGATTACTTGACCGCGATTGACCACGTTCGCCACGAGGCGCTGATCGCCGTCGATCCCGAAACCGGCCGGAGCTTCGGCACCGCCCGCTACGTCCGCAGCGAGGACCACCCTGAGACGGCGGAGTTCGCGGTCGGCGTCGGCGATCGATGGATGCGGATTGGCCTGGGGACGGCGCTGCTCCGGGCGCTCGTCCTTCGCGCCCGCGAGGCGGGCGTCATGCGGTTTGTCGGCCTGATCCACGCCGATAACACCGGGATCAAGCGTTTGGTGGAGAGGGTCGCGGGGACCTACGAGACCAGGTCCGCCGGTTACGGCGCCATGGAGCTGGCGGTCGATCTGCCAACGGGAGGGCGCTTGCCCCAGTCGGGGGTGACCCTACTCGACTACTCCGAGAGCCCGGCGGCTTCGAGGGCCTCGGTCTCGGTCTGGAACATTCGCGATCGAATCAGCAGGCCGTTTCGGAACTCGAGGAGCTGAACGAACGTCGGGGACTCCACCTGAGCTCCGCTTTCGGCTCCCTCCCCACCTACCCGCAGGGTGGCGAGGACATCCTGGTCGCCCACTGGGATGCAGTTCTCAAGATGCAACGCAAAGCCTTGAAAGGTCTCCCGCCAGCTCTGAAGAACTCCAGGACTGCTTCAGGCCCCCGATACGTCCCGGTGTCGGGGAAAACGTCGAGGGTCTGCCATTCCACGTCCGGATGGACCTCGAGCGCGCCCGCGAACTCACCGCGATTCATCGCATCTATTGCTGCCCGGACCTTCTCCACGTTCTCCTGCGACATGGCCTACTCCGAGAGCCCGGCGACTTCGAGTCCCTCTTGCCACGTGAGGAATGCCTCGGCTCGGCTGAACTTGCCGTCGCGCCGCATTACGTGAATGGCGAAGTCGTGCTCAAGCTCGACCTGGCTGGCCCTTCCGCTCGCGTACACCCGACCGAGCCAGAGAAGTGTGTCCCCGAGGTCGCGAATCTCGCTCTCTTGGAAGCGAAATTCCTCCCAGGTCTCCCAGATGACAGCGAACGCCTGGCGGACCTCCTTGCGACGTCGCCTACTCGGAGAGCCCGGCGGCTTCGAGGGCATGGCCTTCGTCGTAGAACTCGCGAATCCGCACGATCAACCCGTCCCGGATCGTGAGCACTTCATAGTTGACCGAGCGGACCTCGGCACCACTCCGTGCGCCGCGCGCAATCTCGGCGCCCACCACCAGGACGTCATCGCCCCCGCAGTCGATGATCCGCTGGATCTCATACCCGTAGTCAGCGAAGCTGTCGAGCCACTCCTCGAGGCGCTGCCTGACTCCGTCTCGCCCCCGATAGGTAGTTCCATCTTCAGGTGCGCTCCACTCGACCTCGGGATGGCAGAGAGCCATTGTTCTGGGCATTGCCGCCAACAGCTGCTTCTTGCTCCCAGCCACCTCATACCAACGGGACGCAATCTCCACGTTCTCCTGCGACATCGCCTACTCCGAAAGCCCGGCGGCTTCGAGGGCCGATTCCTGGTCGGGATAGGCACACCATCGAACGACCTTCCCGCCGCGAATCGTGAACACCAGGCCATACGGCGGCATCTCGGTGACGATCCCGCTATGCCGTCCCCATTGGCGCTGGTTTCGGATCAGCGCGACCACCTCATCACCCGCGTCGACCACATCCTGAAGCTCGAAGTCGAGGTCGCTCCACGCCGAAAGCCAGTTCCGCCAGTAAGCCCTTACGCCCTCGTGCCCGTGGTAGACGCCCGCGACGTCGTCGGGCAGCCCGATCACCATTCGCGACGCATCCCATTCGATCTCCGGGTCATAGAGCTCGAAGGCTCGCTCATGCTGGCGGTGCGCGAACCCCTCCAACAGGGTCCGCACGATTTCGACGTTCTCCTGCGACATTGCCCGCGCAGTATCTCGCTCCGAGGGCAGCTAACTCGGCGCAAGCAGGGCCGGTTGTCAGCCTGCCTACCCCAGGCGGGTCCGGGATTGCAAGGGTTTGCGGGAGGAAGACGGGCGAAAGGCGCGAACCTCACCGGGCACAAATCACTCGAATGGGGGACACGGCATGAGAAAAGCGGTAGCACTGGTCGCGGTAGCAGCAACCACAGCAGCAATGTTGGGCT
Source organism: uncultured Actinomycetes bacterium (assembly GCA_963702805.1). GTDB lineage: Bacteria > Actinomycetota > Thermoleophilia > Solirubrobacterales > 70-9 > AC-56. The sequence goes on from CAVPEC010000008.1 coordinate 210,789, forward strand.
TGGCCGGTGCGAGCGCCTCCCCAAAGAGCGGTCATCGTCAGGTCCTCAATATGCGACTTGTGGCGACCAACGGCTACTTCGTCGACAACGCTCCGGGCGGGCAGTCTGGCGGCGACCTATTCGGCTCGGCGGGGCAACTGCGTCGTCACGGACGCAAGATCGGTCGGGCCTCGAGCGCCTGCACTCTGGTGCCGCCGATCGGCGGGCAGTGCCAGGTCACGCTCATCATGCGACGTGGCGGTCGGATACAGCTCGCCGGCACTGTTGGGTTTCCGGCGAACACCCGTAACCGGATCGCGATCGTCGGCGGCACCGGAAAGTTTCGAAGAGCACGAGGCGATGCGATCCTCAACGCCGTCAACCAACAGGGCAGCATTCAGCGCGTGCGCTTGACGATTCTGCGCTAGGGCCTGCCGGTCAGGGTTTGAGCGCGAAGATGTTCCACTCCGTGCTGAAGTAGATCGGGCCGCCGTCGAGCGGGGTCTCGAGGGACAGCACGGGGGCCGGATGGTTGTAGAAGAGCGCCTGCGAGGCGATGCCGGTGCGGGCGGAGGTCAGCGTGGCGCGGTGGATGGTCCCGGTGTTGAACTCGCCGAAGAAGAGCCGGCCGCTGCTCGAGAGCCCACACACGTTGCAGAAGGCGGCGCCGGTCAGCGCGGGCGGCGTGGCGAAGTACTCGCTTCGGCGCCACCGGGTTGGCCCCGTTCTGGTTGGTGTTGCGTGGCGCCGTGGGCGGCGAGCTGCACGTCGCCGACGGCCCCCAGCCGAAGTTACTGAGCTTGAACCGGGGAATGAGGTTGATCTCGTCGTTGCAGTCCGGGCCGTTCTCCGTCTCCCAAAGGCGGCCGTTCTGCGGGTCGAAGGTGAACCCGAACGAGTTGCGGATGCCGTAGGCGATGATCGGGCTGCCCGCGCGCGGGTTGTCGGCCGGCACGGTGCCGTCTGGGTTCAGCCGCAGCATCTTCCCGGCCATGCTGGCCAGGTTCTGGGCGCGGGCCGGGTAGTTGTTGTCCCCGATGACGACGTACAGCTTGCCGTCGGGGCCGAACATGATCCGGCCGCCGTCGTGGTTGCTGGCGGCCGGGAGTCTGCGCAGGACCGTGAAGCCGCTGCCGTCGGCCCGGATGCGCACGAGCTGGTTGGTGACCTTTCCCGACACCCGGCGGGTCACGAATGCCCAAACGTCGCGGTCCTGGGGGTAGTTCGGACGCAGAGCCAGGCCCAGCAGCCCATTCTCGCCGCCCGTGACGACGTTGGGGATCTTGAAGAACGGCGTGCTCGTCCCGGTACTGCGGTCGAGCCGCATGACGCGGCCCGTGAAGCGCTCGCCGTAGAGGATGCGGTTGCCGCCCGGCGTCACCGTGAAGGCCGCCGGATAGGCCAGTGTCGAGTGGGAGAGTGGGCGGGCGCTCGCCGCGAGGCCGCTCCCGGGCACGGCCAGGAGCGCGATGACGGCGGCCAGAGGCAGCAACAGGCGCTTCATCTTGACTCCTTCATACCCCGAAGGCAGGTGATATATCAGGTATCGGGGAGGCTGGAAAACCGGGTATCGGCGGGGTTGAAAGGGGGGCGATCCGTCCCGCTTGAGGGAATCGCCCCCTTTCCCCTAACGCTTTGGTTGCTCCAGAGTTTCGGGTATGCCAGGGGCGCGTGGCCACCAGGCAGCGCGGATTTGCAGGATTGACGTACTGGGCCCGCAGCCGTAAGGTAGCTGTGCGCTCTTCCTCCGGGCAAGCAGGACAAGGCGGGACGGGGGGCGATGAGACATGCAACGCTGGCCGCACAGATCGATAGGAGTCCGCCCACGCCGGGTGTCGTTGGTGGTCGCGGTCGCCCTCTTTGCCGCGGCCCTCGTGGCCGGCGGCTCCGGGGAAGCCACGGGCGCGCCGAACGCCGCGGGTCGCTCCGCGGCGCTCAACGGGGGCGGTGCTTCCACGAGCACCAGCCCCGCCCAGCCGCCCGGGTTCTCGGAGTCCGTGGTCTTCAGCGGCCTCACCCAGCCGACCGCCATGCGCTTCTCGCCCGATGGCCGTGTGTTCGTCGCCGAGAAGAGCGGCCTGATCAAGGTCTTCGACAGCCTCAGCGACCCAACGCCCACGGTCTTCGCCAACCTGCGAACGCAGGTCTACAACCGCGCGGACCGGGGGCTGCTCGGCATCGCGCTCGATCCGGACTTCCCGGCCAAGCCCTACGTATACGCCCTCTACACGTACGACGCGGCGATCGGAGGGACGGCCCCCCGCTGGGGCAGCCCCGGGGTGGCCGACGACCCGTGCCCCACTCCGCCCGGTGAGCGCGACGACGGGTGCGTGGTCAGTGGCCGGCTCTCCCGCCTGCAGGCAAACGGGGACCACAGGACCGGCACCGAGAAGGTGCTGATCAACGGCTGGTGCCAGCAGTTCATGAGCCATTCGGTCGGGGACCTGCAGTTCGCCCCCGACGGCTCTCTCTATGTGAGCGGCGGCGAGGGCGCCGCCTGGTTCAAAAACGACTACGGACAGCTCGGCGGCAACCCGTGCGGTGACCCGCCGCCGGGACCCCAGGCACCGCCCACCGCCGAGGGCGGCGCCTTGCGCGCTCAGAGCGTCCGCCGGCCCCCGGGCGAGCCGAGGGACCTCGGTGGCACGATCATTCGCGTCAACCCGAGCACGGGGAGCGGACTCCCCGGCAATCCCCTGGCGTCGAGCACCGATGCCAACGCCCGCCGCATCGTCGCCTCTGGGCTGCGAAACCCGTACCGCTTCGTCATCCGGTCCGGGGAGCTTTGGATCGCAGAGGTCGGACAAGCCAGCATCGAGGAGATCGACCGCGACGCCCACCCGCTCGACAGCCACGTCAAGAACTTCGGCTGGCCCTGCTACGAGGGTGCCAACCCCCAGCCCAATTACAAGGCGCTCGGCCTGAACATCTGCAACGGCCTCTACTCCCATCCGGGCACGGCCTCGAGCCCGTTCTACGGCTACAGGCACGCGAGCCAGGTGGTTCCCGGCGAGAGCTGCCCCACTGGCGGCTCGGCGATCAGCGGCCTGGCCTTCTATCCAAAGGGACCGTATCCGGCGCAGTACGACGGGGCGCTGTTCTTCGCTGACGCTGTGCGGGGCTGCATCTGGGCAATGCAGCCGCCCGCCGGCTCCGGTACCCCCAGCCCCCAGCACATCAAGACGTTCGTGGCCCCGGCGGGGGCTCCGGTGGACCTCCAGATGGGGCCGGACGGCAACCTCTACTACGTCGACTACTACGGCGGCGAGGTGAGGAAGATCACCTACACCCCCGGCGGCTAGCTCGGCTCGAGCTGCGCCGCGCGCGTGGGCGCCGGCGTCAGCGCCGCCGCCGAGATCACCAGGGCGAAGGCGAGCAGGCGCATGAGCACCCCGAGCGAGGTGTCCGGGAGGGGCTCGCCGAAGACGATCGGGCCGGCCGCGATCGTGAACACGTTCGCGGCCACGCTGGTCACCGCGATCACCGGCACGGCCTTGCCGATCTGAAGGCTCTTCGCCGAGACGACGAGGCCCGCGAACGACGCCAGGGCGATGACGGCGGCGAGCGGGCTGAGCAGGACGCTCGCGGCGCCGTCGCCCAGGTGACCGCTGAGCGCCTTGATCGAAGTGTCGGAGGCGGCCCAGAAGAGGCCTGCCGAGGCGCCGAGCACGACACCGCGCCGGCGGCTCGTCCCGCTGGTCGCGGCGACCACCAGCGCCAGGGTGGCCAGGCCGGCCACCCATGGCACCAGCCGCGCCGCCTCGTAGCTCGAGTGGGCGCTGCGGCCGGCCCCCTCGAGCGTGGCGGCGAGGAACGCGAGCCCCAGGGCCGCGAGGGCGACGCCGATCCACTCGCGCCGTGTCACCTGTTGCGCGAACAGGCGGTCGGCGGTGACCGTGAGCAGCACCAGGCCGCCCGCGATCACGGACTGGACCAGCGAGATCGGCGCCAGGGAGAGGGCGGCGACGTGCAGCGCCCACGAGCCCGTGGCGATGACGATCCCAAGCGTGTACCAGCGCGATCCGAACAGCGCCAGCGAGCTGCGCACAGGGCGTCCCATCTCGACCGTCGGCGACTCGACCGCGCCTCGGTGCTTGTAGAGGAAGCCGAGCACCGAGGAGAAGGCGGTGGCGAGCGCCAGCAGCAGCCCGAGCTGCACGGAGAGGCTCATCGAGGCCAGGCTACCGAGCGGAGCGCCGCTGCCAGAAGGCGCAGCGGACCTGCCCGCGGTCGATCAGGCGGCGGTCGGAGGCTCGTCGCCCGTCGCGTCCTTGACCTTGAGCTGGCGCTCGATCTCCTGGTCGAGCTGGATGGCGCGGATCGCATGCTCGTCGGGGAGCTTGTCGAGCACCTCGTGGATCGTGCGCAGGACCTCAGACTGGTCGTGGCCGAAGTCGTCCAGCAGGGATCTGAGCGCGGTGTGCGTGAGCTTGAGCTGCGCCGGGGTCAGCTCGAGGTGGTAGTGGAACTGGGTGCTCTGCAGGTTGTCCGAGCCATCGTCGCTCACGCTGTCTCCCTCGCCTTCGTACGCCGCTTTCAGTCGGGCATGCGAATAGTACGCCTGAGCGGGGGGTTTCCTTCGCTGCGACCGCGAGATCACGCGCTGTCGCGGGCAGCTCTCGCCGGGCGGCCTTTAGAGTGCTTGCATGCGCCGTATGGGACTGGCCGGGCTCGTGTTCGTCGTTGCCGTCGCCGTCCCAGGCGCAGCGGCGCCCGGCGCCACGCCTGCAGCAGGTCCGGCCGCCGGCGACGGCTCGGCGCGAACCGGCAACCTGATCGCTCTGGTGCGCTCGCCTCGGATTGCGGCGGGGATCGACGGAGTCGAAGCGTGTGTCGCTCCTGGACACGGCCAAGATCCGCATCTCGGCCGTCGTCGATCGCAGCGGCGTCTCGGCGGTGCGCTCGATCCCCGAGCTCGGCGCCGTGGCGGTGCGGCCGGCGGCCGGCGAGAGCCTCGGACGCGCGCGTCGCGATCTGCGGGCCGACCCCGCGGTGAAGAAGGTCGAGGTGGAGCGCTCCAGGACGCTCCGATACCTGCCGGACGATCCCGCGCTCGCCCACCACGACGCCCATGCCCCGTCCAACGACGTCTACCAGTGGAACCTGCGTCAGGAGCACTTCCCGAAGGCCTGGAGGCGCACCCGCGGCGCAAGGTCCAGGCTGGCCGTCATCGACACCGGCGTGGACGGCGGCAATCCCGATCTGTCCGGGAGGATCGTCTACTCGAAGGGCTACGACTACCGCGGTTGCGGCGGCCCTCTCGAGCCACCGTGCACGGGGCCGCTGCACGATGAGGTCGGGCATGGCACGCACGTCGCCGGGTTGGCGTGCGGCGGGGGGAACAACGGCGTGGGGATCGCCGGCGCCGCCTTCGCCTGCAAGCTGATCGACGAGAAGGTCTCAGACACGGAGGACATCGAGGACTCGCTGATCGCCCAGTCGATCACTGACGCCACCGATCACGGCGCCGACGTGATCAGCATGAGCTTCGGAGGCCCCGGAGCCTCGGGCGTGATCAACCACGCGCTCGACTACGCGTTCAGCCACGACGTCGTGCTGGTCGCGGCCGCGTCCAACGCCAACACGACGCATCAGGGAGCGCCCGCCTCGCACCTGCAGCCGAACGGCACCGGCCAGAAGATCGGCTCCGGAAAGGGGTTGGTGGTCACCGCGGCGGGTCACAACAACCGCCGCGCCTGGTTCCGCCCCGGCCATGGCACCGGCATCTCGCTGGCCGCCTACGGCTCGGCGTCCGGGGCCTGCCGGTTCCGCTCGGACTGCGGGATCTTCTCGACCTTCCCCGACAACGACACCAGTATCGAGCAGGGCCCGGGCTGCGGCCACTGCCGCGCCAGCTTCCAGGGCTCGAGCGACTTCGCCTACCTCGAGGGCACGAGCATGGCCACCCCGCAGGTGGCGGGCGCCGCGGCGCTGATCCGCAGCAAGCGGCCTCAGATCAAGAACACCAGGGTGCTGCGGATCCTGAAGCGCACGGCCGACGGCCCCAACTTCCGCGACACACTCGGGTGGGGGGTCCTGAACGCCGGCCGCGCCCTGAAGCAGGGCGACCCGCTAGCGGGTCTCGGCGGTGTCAGCGTCGGCGTCGGCCGGCTCGGGCTCGGGCGCCTCGCCGGCCGCCTCGGCGGCGTCGGCCAGCTCGGCGATCGAGCGCTCGATCCCCCGCGCGATCAGCTCGAGGTCGTCCATCGAGTCGTAGTCGGCGAGCAGGCCGAAGTTGACGCCGCCGTTGTAGCTCATGATCGCCACGAACAGGGCCTGGTGGGGCGGCAGGAAGCCCACCGGGAAGATGTCCTCCAGCTCTCGACCCAGCACGTACAGCGGCATCTGCGGGCCCGGCACATTGGTCACCACCAGGTTGAAGAGGCGGGTCGAGAAGTTGATCCGCGCCGCCTGTGCGAGCAATGTGGGCGGGGCGAAGTCGTTGAAGCGGGTGATCACCTCCGCGCCGAGCGCCTGCTTGGACTGCTTCAGCCCCTGCATCGCCCGGGTCACGGTCTGGAGGCGGCGGACGGGATCCGCGATGTAGACGGGCAGCGGCGCGCGCATCACGGCCAGCCGGTTGCCGAGCTGGCCGCGCTCGCCCTCGGCGCGGATCGAGACCGGGACCTGGGCCCGCAGCTCGAGCCCCTCGCTGCGGATGCCGCGAGCGTGGAGCCAGTCGCGAACCGCCCCCGCCACCACGGCGAGCACCACGTCGTTGACGGTGCCCCCGAGCTCGTTCTTGATCCGCTTCATCTGGCCCAGATCGCTGCGAACCCAGGTGAAGCGCCGATGCGAGCCGATGTCGGCGTTCAGCGGCACCTTCGGCGCCGGATTGGCGAACGCCCAGCCGATCTCCCCGACTCCCTCGACAGCTTCGGCGACCTGGCGCACGGTCGCCTGCGGGTGCTGGATCGCCTGCTCCAGGCGGCGCGCCAGGCGGACGGGGGTGGCCAGCACCCCCTCCAGCCCCTTGGCGGCCAGGGTCGCGCTCGAGGGCTCGCGGTCCGGGACCCATTCCTGGTCGGGCTCGGCGGGCTCCGGAACCGGCTTGGTGTCGAACAGCACGGTGGCGATGTCGACGCCGGAGACGCCGTCCACCAGCGCGTGGTGGGTCTTGGTGATCAGCGCGAAGCGCTTTCGGGTCAGCCCCTGGACGAGCCACAGCTCCCAGAGCGGCTTGGTCCGGTCGAGCTGCTGCGAGAAGACGCGGGCCGCCATGTTGCGCAGCTGCTCCTCGGACCCGGGCGCGGGCAGCGCCGAGTGTCGAACGTGGTACTCGAGGTTGAAGTTCGAATCGTCCACCCAGAAGGGTCGCCCGGTCTGGGCCGGTGGGTGGGCGAGCTTCTGGCGAAAGCGGGGAACGAGGTGAAGCCGGCCCCGGACGTGGTCGAGCAGGTCGTCGTAGCTGGGAGGCGGGCCTTCGAAGATCAGGATCCCACCCACGTGCATGTGGCTCGAGGCGCTTTCGTTGGTGAGGAACGAGACGTCCACCGAGCTGAGCCGATCCATGTGCTGTTGGGCCATGCGACTACCCTAGCGGCCAGCCAGGGTCGAGCCATCGGAAAGGAGGGGCGATCCGTCATCGACGAGCCGCGGCCGTGGGCGCGGGCGCAGCCGTGACCGCCGCCATCCTGCTCGGCGGCTGCGGAGGAGGTGCCGGCGGCGAGTCGACGCTCTCCCAGCCGAGGCAGTTCGATGCCCAGCGCGCGTTTCGCGACCTCAGGGCGCAGGTCCGGATCGGCCCCCGGCCGGCGGGCTCGGCGGGGAGCCGCCGCGAGCTGCGGTTCATCGCCCGGCGGCTTCACGAGGCAGGCGTGCGCGACGTGCGTGTCCAGCGTCCCACTCGCAACCTCGTCGCCCGCATCCCGGGCCGCGAGCCCGCGACGGTCGTCGTCGGGGCGCATCACGACACCAAGGACATCCCCGGCTTCGTGGGCGCCAACGACGGCGCCTCGGGCGTCGCCGTCCTGCTCGAGCTGGCGCGCGACCTGCCGCGGCGCCTCGAGGGCCCGTCGCTGGACCTCGTCTTCTTCGACGCGGAGGAGTCGCGCGGGCCGGGCAGTGACGCCGCCGCCTTCGCGCGCTCCGGCGATCGGGGCAGCCGGCAGTTCGTGCGCTACGCGCGCCGGGGCGGCACGGATGGCTCGCCGCCTGTGGCCGAGATCCGGGCGATGGTCCTGTTCGACATGGTCGGCGACTGCGACCTCGAGATCGCGCGTGAGGCGAGCTCGGATCCCGGCCTCTACCAGGCGTTCGCGGACGCCGCCGAGAGACAGACGGGCAGCCCGGCGCCGTTCGAGGGCACGGCAGCGGCGGTCACCGACGACCACAGCCCGTTCGAACAGGCGGGGGTCCCGGCGGTGGACCTGATCGACTTCGGCTATGGCCCCGGCCCACCGCCGGGGGCGTTCTGGCACACGCGCCAGGACAACCTGCGGCACGTCTGCGCGCGCAGCCTCGGCGCGGTCGGCGGCCCGGCGCTGGCTGCGCTGCCGGCGATCCGCTGAGATCCGCGCCGGGATCGCTGGGTACCCTGTAGGGGCATGGCCTCGGCGCCCAAAGCCCCTGCCCGCGGCGCGCCCAGGCGCGTGCTGTTGGCCACGCCGCGTGGCTATTGCGCCGGCGTCGACCGGGCCGTACAGACGGTCGAGGAGGCGCTCGATCTGCACGGGCCGCCGGTCTACGTGCGCAAGGAGATCGTTCACAACAAGCACGTCGTCGCGCAGCTCGCCGAACGCGGCGCGATCTTCGTCGAGGAGGAGACGGAGGTCCCGGAGGGCGCGCTCGTCGTCTTCTCGGCACACGGTGTGGCGCCGAAGGTCCACGAGAACGCCCGCCAGCGGCGACCTCCGTACGATCGACGCAACCTGCCCCCTGGTCACCAAGGTCCACGTCGAGGCCCGCAAGTTCGCCGAGCAGGGCTACACGATCGTGCTCATCGGTCACGCGGGCCACGAGGAGGTCGAGGGGACGACGGGCGAGGCGCCGGACAGCACCGTGCTGGTCGAGACCGCCGAGGACGTGGACTCCCTCGAGGTCCCCGATCCGGCAAAGGTCGCCTACATCACCCAGACGACGCTGTCGGTCGACGAGACGCTGGGGCTCATCGCTCGCCTGCGCGAGAAGTTCCCCGAGATCGTCGGCCCGAAGTCCGACGACATCTGTTACGCGACCACCAACCGCCAGATCGCCGTGAAGGAGCTGGCGCGCGAATGCGACCTGGTGCTGGTCATCGGCTCCACCAACTCTTCGAACTCGAATCGCCTGGTCGAGGTGGCACGCGAGCACGGCGCCGCCTCCCATCTGATCGACAACTCGCTTCAGGTCGAGGAGGAGTGGCTTCGCGACGTCGAGACGGTCGGGATCACGTCCGGAGCAAGCGCTCCCGAGGAGCTGGTCTCCCAGCTGGTCGGCTTCTTCCGCGACCGCGGGGTCGAAGACGTTGCGGAGCTGCGGACGGTCGACGAGAACGTCCGCTTCATGCTCCCGAAGGAGATCAGGACCGAGCTGGCTGCCCGGGGTTGAGTGACGACCGAGAGCGATCGCGCCGCCTCGCGTCTGGATGCGGCCCTGCGGGCGGACGTCTTTCAGGGTGAGCGCTATAAGCCGTTCGGCGAGCTGAGCGCCGCTGAGGCCCGCGGCCGCGCCGCCGAGCTCGACGCGGCCGGTGACTGGGGGCCGCTGCAGCGCGCGCGCCCGGTGGCCAAGGCCTGGTCGGAGCTGGCCACGCTCATGGACGAGCGCGGCGTGGACTCGGTTGGGGCGCTGGATGCCGAGACGGTCGTCGGCTATGCCGAGCGCCTGTGGGTGATCCCGCCCGCCGAGGGCCTCATCTAGAGCTACGGCTGGCCCGCGCGCAGGCGGGCGGCGGCGACCGCGACCTGTCCGTAGGCGATCCCGCCGTCGTTGGGTGGCAGCCGGGTGGGGGCCAGGACGCGCAGGCCCGCCTCGTCGCAAAGCCGTTGCGTCCACTCGAACAAAAGCCGGTTCTGGAAGACGCCGCCGGAGAGGACGACTAGGTCGGTGCCGGTGCGCTCCGTCTCACGCCTGCAGGCTTCGGCCGTCGCTTGGGCCAGGGCCGCGTGGAATCTCCCGCCGATCCTGTGCAGTGGTGAGCCGTGCTCGAGGTCGCGGGAAATCGCCAAGGATGGTCTCGCGAGCGTCGAGGATCAGGGTGCCGGCCGCACCCGCCTCTCGCGCGTCGATCAGCGGCAGCGGATACGCCTGGTGTTCGGACGGGTCGGAGACGCCCTCGAGCTCCGCGGCGGCCTGCCCCTCGTAGTTGACCCGAGCGCGGAGTCCGCAGAGCGCCGCCACCGCATCGAAGAGCCTGCCGACGCTGGTTGTCGGGGGTGAGCCGACACCCGTCGCCACCAGCTGCGAGACGGCCTCCCACGCGCTTCGATCGACCTCATCTACGAGCGCGGCGGGAAGCTTCGGTACCTGCTCGCCGCTGGCAGCGACCAGCCACGCGCACGCCATGCGCCATGGCTCGCGAATCGCCGCATCACCGCCGGGCAGCCGGACCGGGAAGAGCATCCCCGCCCGCTCGTAGTGCGCCAGGCCACCAGTCAGCAGCTCGCCACCCCACACCGTGCCGTCGGGCCCGTAGCCCGTGCCGTCGTAGATCGCACCGACCGCGGGGCCATCCTCGCCGTGCTCTGCGAGACAGGCCGCCAAGTGGGCGTGATGATGCTGGACGCCGACCAAGTCGACTCCCTCACGCTGGAGCGCGTACCTGGTGGACAGATAGTCAGGGTGGAGGTCGTGCGCCACCAGCTCGGGCTCGACCGCGAACAGGCGCTCAAAATGCTCGATGCCCTCGGCGAACGAGCTCAGGGTCTCGAAGTTCTTCAGGTCACCGATGTGGTGGCCCACCCACGCGCGGGCGCCTTTCGCAAGGCAGAAGGTGTTCTTCAGCTCCGCACCGCAGCCGAGTGTCGGCTTCGCCGCCTCGAAGGCCAGGTCCACGCTCATCGGAACGAAGCCGCGCGATCGCCGCAGCAGCATCGGCGCGGACCGCCGCGCCGGGTCGATCGAGCGCACCACGGAATCGTCGGTGCGCATGTGGATCGGACGATCGTGGAGAAGGAACACGTCCGCGATCTCGCCAAGCCTGTCGACGGCCTCGGCGTCGCGGAAGGCGATCGGCTCCTCCGAGACATTGCCGGAGGTCATCACCAGAGGGGTTCCCGCGTCCGCCAGCAGCAGATGATGCAGTGGGGAGTAGGGGAGCATGACGCCGAGGTCACGCGAGTACGGGGCGACCGCGGCAGCCACCTCGGCGAAGGAGTGCCGGCGGGCGATCACGATTGGGCGCTCGCGACCCTCGAGCAGCGCCTCCTCGGCGGCGGTCAGCTCGACGAGCTCCCGGGCGCCGGCCAGGCTCGGTGCCATCAATGCGAACGGCTTGTCCTCGCGATGCTTGCGCGAGCGCAACGCGCCGACAGCCGCCTCGTCGTCCGCCCGACAGGCCAGGTGAAAGCCTCCCAGGCCCTTGATGCAGGCGATCCTGCCCATCCCGATCTGGCTCGCCGCCTCGTTGACGGCGTCGCGATGGCCCTCGAGCGGAATCGGTTCGCCGCCCCGGTCGATGAGTTGCACGCGCGGCCCGCAGGCGGGACACGCGTTTGGCTGGGCGTGGAATCGGCGATTGAGCGGGTCCTCGTACTCCGCCTGGCACTCGGGGCACATCTGGAACGACGCCATCGTCGTCAGAGCGCGGTCGTACGGGACGCCGCGGACGATCGTGAACCGGGGCCCGCAATTGGTGCAGTTGATGAACGGATAGCGATAGCGGCGGTTGGCTGGATCGAACAGCTCGGCCAAGCAGTCGACACACGTGGCGGCGTCCGGGGCGACAAGCGCCTCAGGCTCGCCGCTGCGCTCGGACTCGACGATCCTGAACTCACGCTCTCCGGTCGAGGGCGCATCCTCGGTGGCGACGGTCTCGACGGCTGCGAGTGGCGGCGCTTCCTCGGGGAGGCGTCCCAGGAACTCGTCGATTCGCTCCGGGGCTCCTTCGACCTCGAGCAGGACGCCGTGCTCGTCATTGAGGATGTACCCACCCAGGCGCAGCTCGGTGGCGAGCCGGAACACGTAGGGCCGGAACCCGACCCCCTGAACCGTTCCCGTCACTCGCGCCCTTATCCGGCGACGATGCGCCTGGGCCGCGGCCTCTGCTCGCGTGCTCATGCTCTACGTGGACTGGGCCAGCTCGACCAGCTCGCGCAAGACGTGGTAGCCGCTCGCCTGGGCTTCCTGGATGCGTGGGATGTGCTGCGACCGCGTGATCACGACGTGGTCCGCGAGCGCCTCGTTGGCGACGCGCCCGCCGTCATAGCCAACGAAGGCGAGCGTGAGCAGGCCGCGTCTGCGAGCCTCGGCCAGCGCCTCGATGATGTTCTGTGAGTTGCCGCTCGTGGACAGCGCGAGCGCGGCGTCGCACTCGCGCCCGTACGCGATCACCTGGCGCTGAAAGATCTCCTCGACGCCGATGTCGTTGGCAATCGCGGTCAGGATCGAGGCGTCCTCGGTGAGGTCGATCGCGCGGCGGGCCGGCCAGCCCTGGGGCGCGGCGCGGAAGTCCGCGACGACGTCCATCGCGTCGGTGGCGGACCCGCCGTTCCCGAACGCCAGAAGCTTGCCGCCGCGCTCGAAGCGCGTCCGGAGATCGCTCGCGCCGCTCAGAAGGACGTCGCGGTTCTCGATCAGCGTTTGCCGCCTGAGAGCCCCGACCTCTTCCGCCTTCAGCAGTATCGACCGGCGCACGTCGTCGACCACTGCGTCGAGATCGTGCTCGGCCTCCGAGAGGAAGGGGTAGAGGAAGCTCGAAGCGCCCGTGTCGTGCACCGGCCCCGCCTCCCGCCCTTCGAGCAGGCCGCGATGCTCGAAGAAGACGTGCACCAGCTCCCAAAGCACGTGATAGAGCGTCTCGACCACCTCCTGGGCGACAAACGGGTCGCGCCCAGGTGGCTGGAACTCCCACTCGGCGCCCCCGCTCGCGAAGGCGATCGTCAGGCAGCCTCGCTCGCGGCCGATCGCGAGCGCGTCGCGCGTCTCGCCCGACGCGTCGTCGTCGATGCCATAGGCGATCGCGATGTCGTCGGCCTCCGCGATCGCGTCGATCTGGTCCGGCAGCGGCCCTCCCTCCGGCGCGAGCCCGATCGCCGGGAGCGCGCGCTTCCCGACGATCACCGGGTGCACGAACTCGACCGCGACGTGGCGGGCGTCGGAGCGGGCGATCGGCGAACGGCCGAGCGCCACCAGCCGGCCGCCTCTCGCAAACCGCTCCGCCATTCGATGGCAGCAGCGCGCCAGGCGGGCGGCCTCCTCCTCGAAGAAGACCTCGTTCGCCTCGTTGCGCAAGCTGAGCAGATCGTCGACGCGCTGCGACGCCAACCCGGCAATCACGCCTGTGGCCGCCGTCGCGTCTCCGAGAGCACGAACCCGTACAGGAGGTGGTCGGCAGCCAGGGCCGTCCTCTCGAGCGGGCGCGGCTTGGCGGCCTGGGAGAGCCCCAGCGCCGGAGCCAGCGCCGCCTCGAAGCCGAGCCAGGTGGCGATCCCATAGATTGGCCCGGCCCACGCGCGCCGCCGCAGCGCCTCGGGCAGGGCCGCGAAGGCCGCGCCGCCGGCGGCCCCGTATCCCCAGTGAGCGAGCTCGATCGCCGCCCTTCGTCGCCTGCGGGGAACCTTGCGGATCAGGCCTCGTGCACGTTGCTTGAAGATCGCCTCCGGGGGCGTCTGCTCGACGATTCCCACGTCGACGGTGAAGGCCCGCATCCCGGTCATCGCCATCGCGGCGATCGCGCCCCGCAGGCCGCCGTGGGCGATCTCGCGGAGTCGCCGCTGCTCGGGCGGGGCCGGCTCCGCCGAGCTAGGCGGCGGCACGTGCTCGCTCCGGCACGCGCTCCAGCCACTCGCGCCATTCGTCGACTCCCGTGCACCGGTACGGGCGCTGACCTGCATCCGCTCGACGTCGGGGTGGATCGCGTCGAGGTTGTAGAGGAAGCGGTCGAGATCGAAGTCGAGGTGGGGGAGGAGGTCGATCTTGTTGATCAGGACCAGCTCGCAGGTGCGGAACATGAGCGGGTACTTGAGCGGCTTGTCCTCACCTTCGGCCACCGAGGCGACCATCACCCGTGCGTCCTCGCCGACCCTGAACTCGGCTGGGCAGACGAGGTTGCCGACGTTCTCGATCACCAGGAGGTCGATCTCGGCGAGCGGCAGGGAGGAGATCGCCGAGCGCACCATGTTGGCGTCCAGGTGGCACTCGCCTCCGAAGCTCGGGTCCGTGTTGAGCTGCGTCACCGGGACGTGCAGGCTCGCGATCCGGTCCGCGTCCATGCTCCCCTGCACGTCACCCTCGAGGACACCGGCGCGCAGGCCGTCGAGGCTCTCCAAGCGCCGCCTCGAGCAGCGACGTCTTCCCGGCTCCCGGGGCGCTCATCAGGTTGACCACGCTCACCGAGGCGCGGTCGAAGTCGTCGCGGTTGGCGCGGGCAATCGTCTCGTTTGCGTCGAGGGCGTCCTCGGCGACCTTCACCTTGGTGCGGTGCATGGCTCCTCCTTGGCTTCGCTCGCTTCAACCTCGATCGATTCCACCTCGAACTCGTCGCCGCCCAGCACCTCGCCTCCGCCGCTTCCACATTCCGGACACCGGAACGACGGCAGGGCCGGCAGCGTGTCGAGCGGGCCACCATGGGTTGCCACGGGCGAAGGCGCGGGGTCCCACTCGTGCGCGCATTCCGGACACCGGAGCAGTGCACTGATCAGCTCGTGCTCCAGGCGGGCGCCATCGCAGACCGTCTCCCGCGACACGATCTCGAAGTAGAAGGCGAGCGAGTCGGGCACGACCTGGCGCAGGGTGCCGATCCGCATGTTCACGGCTGTCACGCGGCGGCCGGCAGCGTGGCGCTCGACGGTGTTCACGATCGCGCTGGACAGCGACAGCTCGTGCACGGGCTCAGACCCCCTCGTAGGCCGCGTCGGAGCGCAGTTCCTCGATCGTCTCCAAGACGAGTGACACGGCCCGCTCGACGGCGTCCGCGACCTCAGGTGAGAGCCCGAGGCCCATCTCCTCGACTGCCGCCGGCTCGCAGGCGACCACCATCACCTTGCCCGGCCAGCCGCCCACCGTCTTCACGAAGCGCAGGACGGTCTGTGGGTCCATGCCGTGCGGATTGACGACCTGGCCGTCCTCGATCGGCTGAATCTCTTCCGGGTCGGGCTCCATCACGTAGAGCGTGCCCGGATCGCCGTCCTGGCGGCTTATGTCGACGAGGATCAGGGCGTCGTAGCCGCGCATCACCTCGTACGCGAGGTCCAGGCCGCCGGTGCCGAAGTCGAACACGCTGACCCCCGACGGCAGCTCGCCCTCGGTGAGCCGCTTGGCGACCATGCCTCCGAACGCGTCGTCCTTCATCCAGGCGTTGCCGACTCCGGCGACCAGGATCTGCTTCTCGGGCGGCTGCGACCTTTCCTCTGAGCTCATGCGCTCACCTCCACCTCATCGGCCTTGAAGAACAGGTAACGGCCGGTCTCCCGGAACAGCGACTGGGCGGGGTCGTCGTCCACGGTCACGCCGATATGCACGGCGTCCTCGTAGTCCAGGTAGATGCGCTCGATCGTCGCCGTGCGGCCGTCGAGCATGCGGTCGTAGACATCGCGCTCCCCGTCGGGCCTGCAGCACCACCTTGCCGCCCTTGCGGAGGGTGATGTCGCCGACCGTGACCTCGGCTTCGCCCGGGTTCGGATGGCCCGGCTCGGGATCCGAGAGCTCGAGGCGACCGTGCAGGCTCATGATCTCCTCCGGCGTCGTCCTCTCCGCGCGGTCGATCATCTCCCGAACCGCGGGTCCTGGCTCGAGACCGCGGCGCGCTCGTCGTCGCTGAGCGCGTGGACGTGGAGCAGCAGCGCCTCCTCGATCTCGGTGTTGTCGAACAGGTTGCCGAGGCTCTCGGGAGCCATCCGGGGATGGTCCGGCAGGACGATCGCGGCGCCGAGCACCGCGTTGTCGCTCGGCGTCGCCAGGACGGGGAAGGTGTTGACGTTGCGGCAGGTCTCCACCGCCTCGCCGGCTGCTCCCTGTCGCTCGAGCGGCGAGACGAAGCGGCCTCCGGTTGCCTCGACGACGACGTGCGTGGACAGAAAGCTTGCCCGAAGCGCCTCCGCGCGACCCATGGCCTGCACATCCCCGGCGAGGCGGGTCGAGTTGTGCACGCACATCACGATCCGGGCGAGCCCGGACTGCTCGAGCATCGTGGCCCTGAGCCGGATCCGTCCTTGAAGCGGCGGCTCGCCCTCGAAGCGGAACTCCCGGCCGATTCCGTCGCCGCCCAGCTCGGCGAGTGAGCTGGCCGGAACGCCGAGCCGGCGCTCGACCCCCTGGTGGCGCTCGCCGGTCGCCTGCAGGAAGCGGACGGTGCCCTCCAGCATTGCCTCCGGGTCCGCCTCGAGTATGCACTCGATCCGAAGGTGGTCGACGGTGCTCGGATTGTGCTCCGCGTACGCGGGCGGGTAGACGATCCCGAACGGCGTCGGGGTGGCGTTCTTCGTGGCTCCCGGCGTATACGGATAGAGGGCGTAGCCCTCGTACAGCAGCGAGGAGACGAGCTCTTCGAGCCCGGCGTCCAACCTAGGCCTCCAGGTCTTCGAGCAGCTCGGACACACACGCGTCGAAGGTGGGCAGGCCCCGTTCGGCTTTCAGGCGTGCCAGCCGCTCGATCGTCTCGGTGTGCAGGGCGATCCAGCCCCTGTAGGGGTAGTGGGAGGCGATCATCGTCTTCCAGGCCTCGACCGGCATCGCGATAGCGAATCGTGCAGTCCCACGGGATCGGCAGCAGCTGCATGGCCCCGTCGACGCCTTCGTAGAAGACCGTCCCGTTGAAGTGGAAGCGAAGCGGCGCGTCGCCGTCCGCGAGTCCGTGGAAGTACTTGCTCGCGGCCACCTCGAGGTCGTAGGTGCAGACGATCGGCAGGTCGAACTCCGTGCTGCCGGTGAAGGCGGGCACCACCACGTCCGTCTGGATCCAGCGAAAGTTCGTGGTCGTGGTCGCCCACCGCTCGGGCTCGCCGAACAGCTCCACCAGCCGTTCGCGCGTCTCGGGGTCGTAGGTGCGTTTCACGGGCTCGACGGTGATCAGCGTCGATAGGGCGATCATGTAGACCCGCCGGCCCGAGGGATCGTTCGCTCGCACCCGGAAGCGCAGCGTGGGAGCGGCGGCGCGCTCCACGGGCTCCACGCCCAACGACCTCGAACTCGGGCGTCGGCCGGTCCGGCTGCTCCTCGTCGGCCAGCTCCGCAGCGGAACTGTCCCGGCCGTTTCCCTCGGGCCGCTCACCGAGCTGCGCTCCTCACCCGCAGCTCGTCGAAGAAGCGCTCGATCGCCTCCTCCGGCCCGACGCCTCCCGAGATTCCCTCCCAGCTCGCCTTGATCAGGCCGACCAGCCGATAGCACTCGTCGATCGGCGCGATTGCGTGCTGCGGCGGCTCGCCCATCCGGTTGACGATCAGCGCCTCCGCGTCCGCCTCGAGGTCGGCGAGCGCTGGATTGGCGGCTCCGAGCTCGTCCCACGCGTCCAGGTCGAGCTCCGACTCGGTCGCCCCGGCCGGGCTTGGATATAGGGCCACCACGCGGCCGGCGGCGCTGTCGCGCAGAAAGAAGGCCAGGCCGATCGGAATCTGGAAGCGAGCCCAGAGCTCGTCGGAGAGCTCGAAGTCGTCGAGCCAGACGACCCGCGTGCCGCTCGGGCGCAGCTCCGGGTCGCCCGAGCGAAGCGCCAGGCAGCTCTCGCACACGCACAGGATGCGCCGCTCGGTGAGCTGCAGGACGTGACGGTGGTCGGGCGGTATCTCGTTGCCGCACAGGTCGCAGACTCTCGCTCGGCCGGGCCGTCGCCGTTGCCGGGTGCGCCGTTCGTCCCGGCGGCTGCGGAGGCCGGCCTCGCGAGCTGGCGCAGGCTCGAGACGAGCTCCGCCCGCCTCCGCGCGGCAAGGCGCCGCTCCAGCGCCTCGCTCATGCGGCGAGCGCCACCCTCGCGCCGGCGGCGGCCGTCAGCAGGGGCACGGGCTGAAGCTGCAGGCGGTCCTCGTCAAGCGAGCGGCCGGCTCGCGGAAGGTAATAGCGCCGCTCGCAGGACGGGCAGGTGAGCACGCCCTCGCTGAGCTCGCCGTCGGCGAGCCCGCCGCCGCAGCCCGCGCAGGCGTCGCGGTAGGCCAGCAGGCTGTCCTCGATGCGGGCGACGATCAATCCGATACCCCTGATCTCGGCGCTGCTCAGCTCACCCTCGCCCAGGTGATCGAGGCCGTCGATGTCGAACCACGCCGGCTCGGCGTCGGCCCGGCCGGGCGCCACCTGGACGACGGGAAGCTCGGTCGCGCCGTCGCCGACCGCCGAGCCGGACTCCACGACGCCCTCTACCAACAGGCCCTCGAGGTCGGGCGCCGCCTCGTCGAGCGCCTGTTTGATCGCCAGCTCCAACGTGGATGCGGAGGCCGGGCAGCCCTCGCAGCTTCCCTCGAGGCGGATCCGAGCCACGCCGTCTTCGATTCCCAACAGCTCGACGTTGCCACCGTGCGACTCCATGTAGGGACGCACGCCGTCGAGCGCCTCGATCACGCGCGCCTCGAGGTCGACGGGGTAGAGGTCGTGGATCAGCATCAGGCTTGCCACCACCCCGTCTTGGCTCAGTCGCTCGCGCAGGTCAGCCCCCGCGATCGCCGGATTCGTCGAGGGCGGCGAATATGCGCTCCAGGCCTTCGCCGTAGAGCTCGATCACCGCGCCCACCAGTTCCTCGGCACTGTCCCTGGCGCCGGGGTCGGCGATCGCTGCCAGCCGAGCTGGTCAGCTCCTGGACGCGCTCGACGAGCGCCTCCGGACCACCTCCGTTCTCGGGCACGCCGGTGTGCGGCGGGCCGGACCGGCCCGCCGCGCCCTCTCGTGCGGCATCTTCGTCAACGGCCATACCGTTCGACTCCCACGGTCAGCACATGCCGGTGGGCGTGTGCACGACCTTCCGCACGTGGCCGCTGCCGTCGTACATGTGGACACCGCAGGGCAGGCACGGATCGAAGCTCCGCACCGCTCGCATGATGTCCACGCCCTTGAACTTCTCGGGACCGTTCTCCTCGAAGATCGGCGTGTTCTGCACCGCGTCCTCGTAGGGCCCCGGGGTCCCGTAGACGTCGCGAACGCTGGCGTTCCACGGCGTCGGCGGGTAGGGCTGGTAGTTGGCGATCTTGCCGCCCCGGATCACCATGTGATGGGAGAGCACCCCGCGAGCGGCCTCGTGGAAGCCGACGCTGACCGCCTCCTGGGGAACCTTGAAGTTGTTCCAACTCTTGGTCCGCCCGGCGCGCACCTCCGTGAAGGCGCGCTCGAGGCAATGCAGGCCAATCAGGGCCGAGTAGGCCTGGTGATAGGTGCGAGCGCGGTCGCGCTCGATCGCATTCGACTTCTCCGGGATCTTCCACTCGAGCTCCGTCTCGGGGGAGCTGCCGGTCCTCGGCAGCACCATCTGGATGCTCTCACCGGTCGCCTTCGCGTACCCGAAGTCGACCAGGCCGGCCTTCGCGGTGCACCACTGGCGCGCGAAGGGGCCGCCACCCGTGTCGCAGCACACGTGAGTGTCGGTGCGCTGGTCGTAGATCCGGGGCGAGACCACCCAGCTGTACTTGTCGGCCCAGTCGCGCTTCTGGGGCTTCGGAATCGTCGTCTTGTTCCAGGGGTGGCGCTTGTCGACCGGGTTGCCGAGCGGGTCCTCGGTGACGTAGGTCTCCTCGTTCTCCCAGTCCTCGAAGTACGAGCTGCCCAGCAGGATCCTGATCATGAGGTTGATCTCGACCAGGTCCGTCGAGACCAGCTCGCCGCCGATCACGACGCCGGGGGTGATGTAGCGCTTGCGACCCCACTCGGTCATGTTCCGGTAGTCGTAGTCGACGTAGTCGGGGTCGTCGAACGATCCCCAGTTGACGAGGTTGGTCTCCCGGTAGCCCACCTGGTCGTATCCCGGCAGCTCCCTGAGGAAGAAGTCGTACAGGTCGTCGTGCAGCGGGACGGTGCGCTTCACGTACTCGAAGTAGCGCATCAGGCGCACGTAGTAGTCGGTGAGCGTCTGGTGGGTGATGTGGGCGCTGCACCCGCCCGGCAGGATCGTCGAGGGGTGGGTGTGCCTGCCGCCGAACAGGCAGTACATCTCGCGCGTATAGCGCGCCACCTGCAGGGTCTCCAGGTAGAAGTCCCCGGTGAACGGGTTCAGGGCGCGCATGATGTCGGCGATCGTCCGGTAGCCGTGGATGTCAGAGTGAGGCGCCAGCTCCTGCTCGGCCTTCTGCAGAAGCGACGGGTTGGTCTCCTTGACCATCTGCTCGCAGAAGTCCACGTTCGCCATGCAGTCGTTGAAGATCGCGTGGTCGAACATGTAGTCGGCGGTCTCCGCGAGGTTGAACGCCAGGTCACCCAGCGGCGGCGGCTTGACGCCGTACGCCATGTTCTGGTTCAAGCAGGAGCAGGTGCAGTGGTTGTCCCCGCAGATGCCGCAGATCCGGCTGGTGATGAAGTGGGCGTCACGCGGGTCGATGCCCTTCATGAAGATGTCGAACCCGCGGAAGATCATCGAGGTGCTGTAGCACTTCAGGACCTCCCGATTCGAGAAGTCGATCTCCGTGTGGATGCCGAGGCTGCCGACGATGCGCGTGATCGGGTCCCACGACATCTCCTTGACCATGACCTTCTGGTCGCCGCGCGGGGTCTCTGTGGTCGCCATCTCATCTCCTCCTGTCGCTCAAGGCTGGGCCGTGTGTCAGCTACGGGCGTAGTGCCGCGGCTGATACCCAGTCAGCAGCTGGTTGCCGGGCTTGCGCCACTCCGGCTCCTTGTCGTACTTGTTCTTGATGTTGCGGTTGCGGAAGTACCTCAGCACCGGCCCGTACGAGAACCGCGCCACGTTGGCCGCGACCCTTCCGTAGGAATCCTCATCCATGAAGGGCATGTACTTGTCGGGGAAGCCCGGCATCGTGCAGGCCATGCAGATCCCACCGACGTTGGGGCAGCCGCCGTAGCCGTCCACCCAGCCGCGGACCGGCACGTTGCACTTCACGACGGGGCCCTTGCAGCCCAGCTTCACCAGGCAGCGGGGATCGTCGCCGTACTCGGTCGCGAAGTTGCCCTGCTCCGTGTAGCCGGCGCGGTTGCAGCCCTCGCGCACCGTGCGCCCGAACAGCCACTTCGGACGCAGCGCCTCGTCGAGCTCCGGCACCGGGGCCCGGCCGGCAAGGTGCATCGCCAGGTAGAGCAGCGTCTCGGTGGTGTTGTCGGGCTGGGCGGGGCAGCCGGGGATGTTGACGACCGGCAGGCCGGCCTTCGACTTCCAGCTCCAGCCAAGGTGGTCGGCGACGCCCATCGCCCCGGTCGGGTTGTTCTTCATCGCCGGGATGCCACCGTAGGTCGCGCACGTTCCCAGGGCCACCACCGCCGCAGCCTTCGGCGCCAGACGGTCGAGCCACTCGCTGGTCGTGATCGGCTGGCCGGTCCCAGGGTCGACACCCATCGCCGCCCAGTGACCCTCGCCACTCAGGTTCTCGTTCGGGATCGAGCCCTCGATGATCAACACGAAGGGATCGAGCTTGCCGGCCTCGGCGTCCCACCACGCCTGCATGAACTCCGCGCCGTTCTCGTAGGCGAGCACCGGCGTGTGGACCACGACCTTGGGCATTCCCGGAATCGCCTGGGTGATGATGTCCTCGAGGCTGGGGTTGGTCGCCGAGGTCATCGCCACCGAGTCGCCGTCGCAGCCGAGCCCCGTGGTCATCCAGATCACGTGCGCGGTGATTCCCTCGGTCTTCGCCTGGTCGGGAACGACCTCAGTGCTTAGCTCGGCCATCGCCATCTCTCCTCGGTTCGGGTATCAACAAAGCGCTGCAATCTCGGTGTTCCGAAAGCTCTCATCCTCAGCAGATCCTCGGCAGGGGATCTCCGGCGAGCAGATCCATCACTCGACGGCCGCCGAAGGCCGTTTCCACGAGCACCATTCCCGGCGGCTCGGTCCGCACCTCGCCGATCTCGGCAGCCTGCTCGCAGCCTGGTGCGGAGCGCAGCGCCGCCAGCGCCTCGTCCACACCCTCCGGAGCGACGAAGGCGACGAGCACCCCCTCGTTGGCCACGTACATGGGGTCGATGCCCAGCAGTTCGGCGGCTCCGGTCACCTCCGGCCGTACGGGCACGTCCGCCTCCCGCACCTGGACCGAGACCTGGGATGCTCGCGCCAGCTCGTTGAGCGACCGACGCCACGCCGCCCCGCGTCGCGTCGCGCATGCAGCGGAGGTCCGAGCCCGCCGCGTCGAGCAGCGCATCGACGGCCGGCCACAGCGGGCCGCGTGTCGGAGCCGATCTCGGCGTCGAGGCCGAGCTCTCCGCGGGCGAGCATGATCGCGGTGCCGTGCTCGCCGATCGTCCCGGAGACGAGGACGCGGTCACCAGGCTCGATCGAGGCCGGGGACAGCGCAGCGCGCGGGTCGATGCGCCCCAACCCGGTGGTGCAGACGTACATCGAGTCGCAGTGCCCGCGCTCGACGACCTTGGTGTCACCGGTGACGATCTCGACCCCCGCCGCTTCGGCCGCCGCCGCCATCGCCTCCACCTCGGCCCGCAGGTCGTCGGCCGCCAGGCCCTCCTCGAGCACCAGCGAGACGCTCAGGGCGAGGGGCGGCCCCGGCCGCGGCGAGGTCGTTGACCGTTCCGTTCACCGCCAGCTCGCCGATCGAGCCGCCAGGAAAGCGGATCGGCTTGACCACGAAGCTGTCGGTGGTCAGCGCCAGGCCCAGGCCGTCGATCGAGACCGTTCCAGCGTCGCCCAGCTCGGCCAGCGTCTCCGAGCCGAAGGCCGGCACCAGGAGGCCCTCGATCAGGGTCTGAGTCGCCTTGCCGCCCGCGCCATGGGCCATCGTCACCTGCTGGTCCTTGAACTTGGGACGCTTCGACCGAGCCGTCTCGATGATCTCCAGGATCCGCTCCTCGCGGCCGGCGTCGGTTCGCGGCCCGCTCACGGTGGCCTCGTCGGCCATCAGACCAGCTCCTTCTCGCGGGCGAAGCGCCCGTAGTTGTAGTACGCGGCGCAGGCCCCCTCCGGCGAGACCATGCAGGTCCCGATTGCGTGCTCGGGCGTGCACGCTGTGCCGAACACCTTGCACTCCCAGGGCTTGATCACGCCCTTCAGGACCTCGCCGCATTGGCAGGCCTTCGGATCGGCCACTCGCACGCCGGGCACCTCGTAGCGGAGCTCCGCGTCGAAGTCCGCGTAGGCGTCGGAGAGCTTCAGGGCGCTCTGGCTGATGAACCCGAGCCCGCGCCACTCGAAGTGGGGGCGGAGCTCGAACACCTCGCTCATGACCGCCAGCGCCGCCCGGTTGCCTTCGTAGGGGACCACGCGCTTGTATTGGTTCTCGACCTCGCAGCGTCCCTCGGCGAGCTGGCGCAGGATCATGTGGATCGCCTGGAGGATGTCGAGCGGCTCGAAGCCCGCCGTGACCAGCGGCCGGCCGTAGTCGGCGGGAATGAACTCGAACGGCCGCGACGCCCACGATCGTGGACACGTGACCCGGGCCGATGAATCCGTCGAGCCGCAGATCGGGGGAGTCGAGCAACGCTCGCAGGGGCGGGACGATGGTGACGTGATTGCACATGCAGAAGAAGTTCGGCACCCCTTCGGCCTTGGCGCGCTTGAGGGTCAGGGCGGTGGAGGGAGCGGTGGTCTCGAAGCCGATCGCGAAGAAGACCACGTCCCGGTCGGGGTTCGACTTCGCGATCCGCAGCGCGTCGAGTGGCGAGTAGACCATGCGGATGTCGGCGCCCTCCGCCTTCGCGTCCAGCAGCGTCCGCTCGGAGCCGGGGACCCGCATCATGTCGCCGAAGCAGGTGAAGATGACGCCCTCGTTGCGGGCAATCGCCATCCCGTCGTCGACCCGGCCCATCGGGATCACGCAGACCGGGCAGCCGGGGCCGTGCACGAGCTCGACGTTCTCCGGCAGCAGGTCGTCGACTCCGTACTTGTAGATCGAGTGGGTGTGCCCGCCGCAGACCTCCATCACCTTGTAGTGGCGGCCAGGCTCCACGGCCGAAAGGATCTGGCCCGCGACCACGCGGCCGAGCTCGGCGTCGCGGAACTCGTCCACGAACCTCACGCCGTCACCGCCTCCGAGCCAAGCCTGACGATGGCGGTGCCGGCGTGGACCAGGATCTGATCGCCTACCGTCGTCGGCTCCACGAGTGCGATCTCGACCGTGCTCCGCTGCCCGCTCTCGTCGCGGCACAGAGCCAGGCCCCGTTCCGCGTCGATCCGGAGCACCCGCATCGGAACCCCGACGTCACCGCAGGTGATGCAGCCAACTTCCGAATCGCACGACGGCTCAGACCGGAAGTGTGGCCGCGACGCCATCTACATCCGTCCCGGCTTGCTGCCGGCCCACGCAAAGAGGACGTGGGCGCTCACTCGATCACGCTTGCCCTCAGCTCCGCCAGCTCCTGCTCGTAGTCCGTCGCCCATGCCCTCGAGCAGCTTTCGGGTGGCCTCGGCCTCGTGCTCGTCCACCTTCGAGATCGCGAAGCCAACGTGGATCAAGACCCAGTCGCCCGGACCCGCACCCTCTCCGTCGGCGTCCAGGAGGCCGATGTTGACATTGCGCCTGACCCCCGCTACGTCGACCTTGGCGAGCCGATTCGACTCGTCGACCACTTCGACAATCTGCCCGGGAATCGCAAGGCACACAGCGGCTAGCTTCCTCCTCGGAAGTACGTCCTATGGGTACCCGTCCGCGACGCTACCACCAAGGGATACCCCTTTCAAGCCTGCCCAAAGAAGTCGGATTTTCCGTTGTTAGATCCCTGCCAGGGCCGGTGTCTGCGTCTGAGCGCCGGCTAATTGCAAGGCCCCTGCAGTAGCGATAGGGTGGCGGCCTCCCCGGGGCCACGCAAAGGAGACCCAAATGGAGGCGACGACGGCAACCGCGGCAGGCCCATCTCGTTGGCAGCGTCTGCGTGGCGGCTTGACCCCCGCGCAATGGCGGACGGTCGCGGGCATGGCGGCGCTCGTACTCGCCCTGCACGCGATCGGTTTCGTCCTGCTCTTCGCCTTGGTCGCCCCCAACCACCTCAGCCTGGGCAGCGCCGGCGCGTTCAGCGTCGGTGTGGGGATCACCGCCTATACGCTCGGCCTGCGTCACGCCTTCGACGCCGACCACATCGGGGCGATCGACAACACGACCCGCAAGCTGATGAGCGACGGCCAAAGGCCGGTCAGCGTCGGCTTCTTCTTCTCGCTCGGCCACTCGACGATCGTCTTCCTCTTGGCGCTCGCGTTCACGATCGGGATCAAGGGGTTGAGCGGGGCGGTGAGCGACCAAAGCTCGTCCCTGAACCAGGCGACCGGGCTGATCGGGCCGACCATCTCGGGCAGCTTTTTGATGATCATCGGCATCCTCAACCTCCTCGTCTTGGTCAGCATCGTGAAGCTCTTCCGCCGCATGCGCGAGGGCCACTACGACGAGGCCGAGCTCGAGGAGCAGCTCCAAAACCGCGGCTTCATGAACCGCTTCTACAAGCGGGCGACGAATACGGTCACAAAGCCCTGGCAGATGTACCCGGTGGGGCTCCTGTTCGGGCTTGGGTTCGACACCGCGACCGAGATCGCCCTCCTGGCGACCGCCGGCGCCGCCGCCGCCGGCGGGCTGCCGATCTACGCGATCCTCTGCCTGCCGATCCTGTTCGCCGCGGGATGTCGCTGCTCGACACGATCGACGGGGCGTTCATGAACTTCGCCTACGGCTGGGCGTTCTCCAAGCCGGTCAGAAAGATCTTCTACAACATCACGATCACCTGGCTCTCGGTGGTGGTCGCCCTGGTGATCGGCACGATCGAGCTGCTCGCGGTGCTGGCCGACAAGCTGAGCCTCGAGGGCCAGCCCTGGGACTTCGTCTCCGGCCTCGACCTGAACTACGTCGGCTACGCGATCGTCGCCGTGTTCGTCGTCACCTGGGTGGTCGCCCTGGTGATCTGGCACGTCGGTCGGATCGAGGAGAGGTGGTCGGCGGGGATGCGTTCGGCAGGGTCGACATGAAGGCCGGCGAGGGCCGCGTCACAATCGCCGCCGGCCGATGACCACGTCGCCCGAAGCTTCGCCGCTCAGGTTCGAGGGAATCGAGGAAGTGCTGGCCGTCCTGCGGGAGCAGGGTCACCGGGTGTCGACGGCCGGTCGGCTCGTCCTCGAGGCGCTCTTCGCTGCGGACGGGCCTGTGTCGTCGCAGTTCATCGCGGATGGACTCGGCGGCCGGGCTGTCAGCTTGGAGCTGACCTCGGTCTATCGGAACCTCGAGCGGCTCGAGGAGCTTGGCGTTGTCAAGCACGTCCATCTCGGGCACGGCCCGGGCCTCTACATGCTGGTTGGCTCCGGCGACAAGGAGTTTCTGGCGTGCGAGCGCTGTGGGCGGGTGACCAGCGTCGATCCGGCCGAGCTCGACCCGGTGAGGACACAGATTCGCAAGCGGTTTGGCTACCGGGCGCACTTCGGCCACTTTGCGATCATCGGCCTCTGCGCCGGATGTGCTGCCGACGCGGACTCCGGGGAGCCATCGAAACGGCGCGATCACGGGCACGAGCACGAGCACAGCCATGGCGACCACGTCCATTCGCACCCCCACAGGCACGGGCGGGGCGGTCAACACTCCCACCGGCATTGAGCGACCGGTAGCCGAAGGGGATCCAGTCTTCGGTCGAGGCGCCTAGCCTCACAGCTCGTGCGCCGCCTACTGCTGCTCGCCAGCGCGGTCGTCTTCGTCGACACGATGTTCTACGCGGCGGTGACGCCACTGCTCCCGCACCTGGCTCGGGAGTTCGGGCTCTCGAAGTCCGCGGCCGGGATCCTCACCGGCAGCTACGCCGCCGGGACGCTGGTGGGTGCGCTGCCGGGCGGCTGGCTTGCGGCCCGGCTCGGGGTCCGGCCGACGGTGTTGATCGGCCTCGGGATCATGTCCGCCTCGAGCCTCGGGTTCGCGCTCGCCGGAAACGCCGCGCTCCTCGACGGGTGCCGGTTCATTCAGGGCGTCGGCGGAGCGGCCTCGTGGGCCGGGTCGCTCGCCTGGCTGATCGGCGCCGCGCCGCGCGAGCGTCGCGGTGAGCTGATCGGCTCCGCGATCGCCGCCGCGATCGGCGGGGCGCTGTTCGGCCCGGCCCTGGGAGCGGTCGCGCAGGCCGTGGGGCGCGGGCCGGCCTTCGGCGTCATTGGCGTGCTCGGACTCGGCCTGATCTGGTGGACCCTGCGGACCCCGGCGGCTGAGCCCGCGGCGCGGTCCCGAGACGTGACCCTCATCTCCTCGCTCTCGGAGCCGCGGATCCTGGCCGGCAGCTGGCTGGTGACTCTGCCGGCGCTCCTGTTCGGCGTCCTGGGAGTGCTGGCGCCCTTGCGGCTCGACGCGCTCGGGGCCAGCGCGACGGTGATCGCCGGCGCCTTCCTGGTCGCGGCGGCGCTGGAAGGGGTCGTCAGCCCGGTCGCCGGCCGGATCTCGGATCGTCGCGGGCGCCTGGCGCCGAGCGTTGCCGGACTCTTCTGCGCGGCGGTCGTGACGGCGTTGCTTCCCCTCCCGGAGGCCCGGTTGCCTCTGGTCGTCTTGGTGATCGTGGCTGCGCCCGCGGTCGGGTTGCTGTGGGCGCCGGCGATGGCGATGCTGAGCGACGGCGCCGAGGCGCGCGGTCTCGATCAGGGTCTCGCCTTCGCGCTCATCAACCTCGCCTGGTCCGTGGGGGCGCTCTGCGGGGCGGCCGGCGGAGCCTGGGTGGGGCAGACGCTGGGGGACTCCGCCGCCTATCTGTCGCTCTCGGCGCTGTGCGCGGGGAGCCTCGCGGCGATGGCGGCCCGCGTCGCGCTCCGTCAGGGCACCGCCGCGGAGAAGTCGATCGAGTAGACGCGCACGCCCGGAGTGGCGCTCACCGCGAGGTGGTGCGCCTCGTGGCGCTCGTGAGCGGTCAGCTCGTACGCTCCCGGCGCTTCGACCTCGATCGCCACCGCGGGTCCGCCATCGAGCGAGGCCCGCAGGACGCCGCGCCCATCGACCGCCGCCCAGGCGCCCCCCGCCGCGTAGTCCAGCTCGAGCGGCGGGTCGCCCTCGCCCGGCCGCCACGGCTCCGATTCCGAGCCGCCCGGCAGGACCTCGGCGCTGGGCGGCGCGACGAGCGCGCCGGCGGCATCGCTGGGTCGTAGGGGATGCAGGGGCTCGGGCAGCTCCAGGTCGGGGCTGGCGGCGCGAAGCTCCTCATGGATCGCCGTTTCGGTAGCCGCGTACTCGCCCTCGCCGAAGTGGAACCAGCGCAGCCCGCCGCCGCGACCCCACAGGAACAGCGACGGCCATCCCTCGCACCCGTAGGCGTGCCAGATCTCATAGCGAGAGTCGGCGGCGACGGGAAAGCCCACGCCGAGCCGCGCCAGCGCGGCGCGGAGCTTTCCGGTGTCGGCCGTGAACGGGAAGCGGGGCGAGTTGACGCCCACCACGGTCAGCCCGCGGTCGCGGTAGCGGCTCGTCCCAGGCGGTCAGATAGGGGAGCGTGCGGACGCTCGACAGATGCGCCGCGTCGACGAACTGGACCAGCAGCGGCCCGCGAGCGCAGATCCGCTCGACGGCGCCGGGCTCCGGCGCCGATCCACTCCGTGCCCGGCGGGAAGGGCGGCACGGCGATGTCCTGGGCTTGCGGTCGCACGGCGCCGGTATTCTCCTGGCTTCGCCCGGCAGCCGAACGAGGAGGAGCACGTGACGCAGAGGACCTGGGATCGGATCGAGGAAGCCCGCGAGCGCTGGAACGTCCTCCGCCACCCCTTCTACAGGCGCTGGTCCGCGGGGGAGCTCACCCGCGAGGAGCTGGCGCGCTACTCGGGCCAGTACCGGCACGCGGTGCGGGCGATCGCCACGGTCTCGGAGGCGGCCGCCGACGCCGCTCCCGAGCGGCCACAGCTGCAGCGCCATGCGGCCGAGGAACGCGACCACGTCGCGCTCTGGGACGGCTTCGTCGAGGCGGCGGGAGGGAGCGTCGCCGACGCCCCGACCCCGGAGACCGAGGAGTGCGTGCGTGCGTGGTCGCAACCGGGAGCCGTCCGCGCGGGCGGTGACCCCCTGCTGCCAAGCCTGGTGACGCTGTACGCGGTCGAGAGCGGCCAGCCGGAGATCTCCCGCACCAAGCGCCAGGGCCTGGTCGGCCGCTACGGATTCGCCGAGGGTCGGGGCACGGCATATTTCCGCCTCCACGAGCGCCGCGACGCCGAGCACGCGGCCGAGGCCCGTGAGCTGATCGAAGAGCTGGCCGCCGGCGGCGACGAGGATGCGCTCGCGGCCGCCGCGGAGGCCGCCCTGCGGGCCAACTGGCGGCTGCTCGACGGCGTCTAGCCGGCGCGCTCGATGTGCGCTGGCACGACCGGGTCATCGGGATCGTCCTCGGCCTGATCGTCGGCGTCGGGATCGTCACCGCCTTCGTCTTCGTCTACAGCGAGCAGACCGTCGACGCTCCGTCGATCTCCGGGAACGGAGGAGGCGGGCAGGCGCATGGCGGAGGCGGCGGCCAGGGGCATGGCGGAGGCGGCGGCAAGCCGTCGCCTCCACCGGTGGCGACGGTGAGGGTGATCGACGGCGCCCCGCCGGCCAGCGGCCCCGCCCAGCTCGACTACGACAAGGGCGATCTCGTTCGCCTGCGGGTGATCTCGAATGGCACCGTCGGCGTCGAGCTGATGGGCTACGGCATCGACCGCACGATCGAGGCCGGCACCCCGGCGATGATCACCTTCAAGGCCTCGAAGCCGGGCAACTTCCCACTGGTCGTGACCGCGTCACACATCGGGGTGGCGGAGATCCGGGTCGGCGCCCCGCCCGTGTAAGTGGCGCCGGGCGTGAGGCAGGCCGGTCAGGCTTCGACGAGGATCTCGCCGAGCCGGCGGTCGAGCGCCGCGGACAGCGCCTCCCGGACAGGGCCCTCTGCGGTGCGCTCCGCGAGCTCCTGAAGGAAGCCGTCGATGATCAGCCGCTTCGCCTGCGGCTCGGAAAGACCTCGGGAGCGCAGGTAGTAGAGCTGGTCGCGGTCCACCTGGGCGATGGCCGCCGCGTGCGTGCAGCGGACGTCGTTGGCCTCGATCTCGAGCCCGGGAATCGCGTCCGCGTGCGCCTTCGGGGAGAGCAGCAGGTTGCGGCACTCCTGGAAGGCGTCGGTCTGCTGAGCTCCCGGGTCGACCCGGATCATGCCCCGCCAGACCGCGGTGGAGCGATCGGACAGCACGCCCCGAAAGGCGAGGTCCGAGGTGGTGTGCGGGGCGGCGTGCTCCTGCGTGGTGTCGAAGTCGAGGTGCTGTGCGCCTGCCCCGGCGTAGGCCCCGGTGACCTTTGCGGACGAGCCTGGGCCGGCGAGCTTGGTCTCCATCCGCACCTTGCCGCGCGCCGAGCCGAAGCCGAGCGCCACCCAGTCCAGGGAGGCGTCGCGCTGGAGCTCCGCCCTCTGGGTCGCGAACACCCAGCTGCGCTCGGACAGCTCCTGCTCGCACACGTAGCGCAGGCTGGCGCCGGGCCCCACCCACAGCTCGACCACGCCGTTGAAGATGCCCTCCAGCTCGTCGCTGTCGGCTCCGTAGCGCTCCCAGACCTCGGCCTCCGCGCCCTCCTCCAGGACGATCAGCGCGCGCCAGTCGAGGGCCCCGCCGGCGGCGTCCTGAAGCACCGACAGTCGCACGGGCTCGACCAGGCGCTGGCCGCGCGGCACGTAGACCAGCACCCCGTTGCGCCACTGCGCCTCGTTGCGGGCGACGAATGGATCGTCGGCTGGGACCAGCGAGCCGAAGCGCTCACGAACCACGTCCCCGAGCCGCTCGGCGGCCTCCCGCAGGGGCATCACGACAGGCGGCCCGTCGGCGGAGTCGGCGCCGTCGACGAGCCCCTCGACGCGGCCCTCGCCGGGCGTATAGGCGTCGAGGTCGAGTCCGCTCAGATCGGTGAACTCCCAGCCCTTGTCCTTCTGGGTTGGAAGGGCCAGCTCAGACGCGAGCGCGGCGCCCTTGCGGCGCCGCTCGGTGAGCCAGTCGGGCTCGGTGGCGGTCAGTTGGCGAGACAAGGCGCGTTCCTGGCGAGGAGGCGGGAGGGGGACAGTGCTTTGCACGGCCCCCGACCGCGGACATGGCCAGGGGCGTGCCTGGCCCGCCAACTAGCCAATCGAGCCTTCCATTTGCAACTCGATCAGGCGATTCATCTCGACCGCGTACTCCATCGGCAGCTCCTTGGTGATCGGCTCGATGAAGCCGTTGACGATCATCTTCGAGGCCTCCTCCTCGTCGAGCCCGTGCGCCTGGAGGTAGAAGAGCTGCTCCTCGCCGATCTTCGACACCGAGGCCTCGTGGCCGACGTTGGCGTCGTTCTCGTCGATGCGGATCGTCGGATAGGTGTCCGAGCGCGACTCCTCGTCCAGGAGCAGCGCGTCGCAGACCACCTTCGAGCGCGCCTCGGTGGCGCCCTTGGCGACCTCGAGCAGGCCGCGATAGGTGCCCCGCCCGCCGTCCTTGGAGATCGACTTGGCGAAGACCGAAGAGGTCGTCTTCGGGGCGGCGTGGATGATCTTCCCGCCCGCGTCCTGGTGCTGACCCTTGCCGGCGAACGCGATCGAGAGGATCTCGCCGTGCGCCTCGGGGCCGAGCAGGTAGATGCTCGGGTACTTCATGGTCAGCTTCGAGCCCAGGTTGCAGTCGATCCACTCCATCGTCGCGCCCTCCTGGGCGATGGCGCGCTTGGTGACCAGGTTGAAGACGTTGGTGGACCAGTTCTGGACGGTCGTGTAGCGGACCTTGGCGCCCGGCTTGGCGATGATCTCGACCACCGCCGAGTGCAGCGAGTCGCTGGAGTAGACGGGAGCGGTGCAACCCTCGACGTAGTGGACGTCGGCGCCCTCCTCGGCGATGATCAGGGTCCGCTCGAACTGCCCCATGTTCTCCGTGTTGATCCGGAAGTAGGCCTGGAGCGGCATGTCGACCTTCACCCCGGCGGGCACGTAGACGAACGACCCGCCGGACCAGACCGCCGAGTTGAGCGCCGCAAGCTTGTTGTCGTTGGCCGGGATCACGGTCGCCCAGTACTCGCGGACGATGTCCTCGTGCTCGCGCAGGCCGGAGTCCATGTCCATGAAGATCACGCCCTGCTTCTCGAGGTCCTCGCGCACCTGGTGGTAGACGACCTCCGACTCGTACTGGGCGCCGACGCCGGACAGGAACTTGCGCTCCGCCTCGGGGATGCCGAGCCGATCGAAGGTCTTCTTGATGTCGTCGGGGACCTCGTCCCAGCTGCGGCTGTTCTTCTCCGAGGCGCGAACGAAGTAGTGGATGTTCTCCCAGTCGATCTGGCCCAGGTTCCCGCCCCACCTCGGCGTTGGGCGCGCCCGGAAGTGCTCCAGGGCCTTGAGGCGGAACTCGAGCATCCAGTCCGGCTCGGACTTGTACCCGGAGATGTCGCGAACGACCTGCTCGGAGAGTCCCTTCGGCGACTTGTAGGCGTAGCCGGACTCGGAGTCGTGGAAGCCGAACTTCTCCAGGTAGTTGGCGCCGATGTCCTTCAGCGCGCTCTGCTCGTCGCTCAGTGCCTTTGTCTCGGGTGTCGCCATCAATGCTCCAGTTTCACGTCGCCGTTCTCGACTCGAGCCTCGAACGTCTCAACGGGCAAGAAGGCCGGGAGGGTCTTGGGCCTCCCGGTGCGCAGGTCGAACAGCGAGCCGTGCCGGGGACACTCAACTGTACAGGCGGCCGCGTCGAACTCCCCTTCGGCCAGCGGCCCGTCGTCGTGCGAGCACCGATCCTCGATCGCATACAGCTCGCCGTCGCGGCACCGGAACACGCCGATCTTCCGGCCATCGGCCTCGATCAGGCGCATGGCGCCCTCGGGTAGCTCCTCGAGCTTGCAGATCGTCAACGTCTCGGCCATCGTGCGCTTCGTCACGTTATTCCTAGTGCCACGCTCGGAATTCTAGCGACCGGCTCGGCGGGGGGCGGGCCGCAGGCGGGAAAGCCATACCGGGCTCATACGGGGCTCGTAGGCCCGATACGGGGCTCATACGGTCCTGCTGCCGCCAGGTTGGAGTATCTGCACTACCGAAACGCAGTACCTCAGGTCCGCCCAGAGGAACTATCGCAGCCACAAATACTTGGTACTGGGGCATAGGGCCGCTGAGGAGCGCAGAGCTTTGACCGGCGGCGGGACATACGTCAAGAGCACAACAGCGAGGATGCAAATCACATGAAGAAGAACACCACGACCAGCATCGGCAGGGTTAAGGCTCGGTCGCTGATCGTTGCTCTCGTCGTGACGATCGCGGCCCTCACAGCTTCATCGGGCGCGTACGCGGCGGGATCTGCACAGCACACCTACGGCGGGCGGGGCGGAAACGTCCAGGCCCAGATCCAGGGCGGCGCCCAGGAGCCGCGAGGCACGCAGGGCGCCGTGGCGAGCGCCGAGACGCCGGCTGGCCTGCCATTCACGGGGCTCGATCTGACCCTGATGCTTGGCGGTGGACTGGTCCTGGTCGCCTCCGGAATGGCGATGGGCCGGCTCGCGATTCGAGGCAATCGGGTCTAGAGAGTTGAAACCGGCACCTGGCGGGCTGATGCGTCAGCCCGCCAGGGCGCCCACCTCACTCGAGAAACAAGCATGGAAGCTTCAACGACGACAGCCACGATCGATCCGGCTGAGCGGATTCAGCTGGAGGCCCTCCCGGCCGCCGAGCCGGTCCGCGGCACCGGGCGCCTTCACCCGAGCGATCGCGACGGCGTCTGGGCCGATCTGCTTGCCCCCGACTCGCCCTTCAGGCGGAGCGGGCGCGGTTTGTTCAGGGGCCTGGCCAAGAGGGCCGCGCGCCTGCTGCGGCCGGCCGAGCGCAACTTCCTGGTCGACGCCTCGATGCTCGGCCTGGCGGTTCTCGCCGCCGTGATCACGGCGCCCGACGCGGGAATTCCGGTGGAGGCGACCGGTTGGCTTCTGGCATTCCCCGTGCTCACGCTGGCGCTGCTCGCCACGCGCGGGATGTATCAGCGCGTCAGCGGCCTGAGGTTCCTCCAGGACGTTCGCACGATCGTCTGGATGGCGGCCGTGGCCGCGATGGCCGTGACCTTCGTCCGCGTGCTGTCGGGGGACGAGCCGTACGCGGCCTCCCAGGCGCTGCGCGAGTTGCTGTTCGCCGTCGTCTACCTGGCCGCGGGCCGGTACGCGGTTCAGATCGTCGAGCTCAAGCTTCGATCCCGCGGCGGAGGCGGCAGCCGGACGCTGATCGTCGGCGCGGGGCGGGTCGGCCACCTGCTGGCCACCCGACTGCTGGACAGGCCCGAGATCGGGCTCCGCCCGGTGGGCTTCGTGGACGACCAGCCCCTGGAGGGCGAGGAGACGCCTGGTTGCCCCGTCCTGGGCCGAGTCTCGGACCTGGCCCCGGTTGTGGAAGGCGGCGAGGTCGAGCACGCGATCCTGAGCTTCTCGAGGGCCTCGCACGACGAGGTCCTGGGCGTCTCCCGGCAGCTCCACGAGATGGGCGTATCGGTCTCCGTGGTGCCGCGCCTGTTCGAGGACATGCCCGATCGAACCAGCGTTGACCGCGTGGGCGGGTTCCCGCTGCTCACCATCCACCCCTCGAATCCGAGGAGCTGGCAGGTGAAGGTCAAGTACGCGTGCGATCGCATCCTGGCTGGGGTCGGCACCCTGCTCGTCTCGCCGATCCTGATCGGGATCGGCCTCGGCGTGATGCTCAGCATGGGCCGGCCGATCTTCTTTCGCCAGCGGCGGGTCGGCCTCGACGGGCACGAGTTCGAGATGCTCAAGTTCCGATCGATGAGCGGCGGTCCCGACCTGAGCTCGGCCGAGGCGCTCCAAGACGCATTCGATCACGGGCTGGCTCCCGGGGGCGTCGAGGGGAAGGATCGCCGCACGAAGCTCGGTGCGTTCCTGCGTCGAACCTCTCTGGACGAGCTCCCCCAGCTCATCAACGTCCTCCGCGGGGACATGTCGGTTGTCGGCCCGCGGCCGGAGCGCGACAACATGGTTCCCCTGTTCGAGCAGTCGGTCCATCGCTACGAGGACCGTCATCGCGTCAAGTCGGGCATCACCGGCTGGGCGCAGGTGCACGGCCTGCGAGGGCAGACCTCGCTCGCAGATCGAGTCGAGTGGGACAACTACTACATCGAGAACTGGTCGCTTTGGCTCGACCTGAAGATCATGCTGATGACCGTCCTGGCCGTCTTCCGCGACCGAAGTGAGTAGGGCGGCGGTCCCGTATGCTTGGCTCCGCATTGGCTCGCCCCGCACACAGGTAGCGCGGACAGGTCCAGGCCCCCGAGCCTTAGCGTCGGTCTCGCGGAACCGGAGCCGGCAGCTGCTCGATTGGGTGGCGGATGCTCCGGAGCTGATCCCCGGGCTGCTCGCCGTCGGCGTGATCGCCGTCTGGAGCCTCGCCCAGGCCGGCGCCTTCCCGACCTCATCGAACCCAGGCGGCCTGTTCATCCTCGGCCTCCTGGTCGCGGTGACGATCGCCTTCCGCCGGAGCCTGCCAGTCCTGCCGCGCCCGATGCTGCTCGCGATCGCGTTCGCCGGTGCCTTCACCGTCTGGAGCTTTGCCTCGATCGGCTGGGCCGACGTCAAGGGGGACGCCTGGGATGGCGCCAACCGCGCCCTGGTCTACTTCACCGTGTTCGCCCTCTTCGCGCTGCCGCCCTGGCGGCCGCGGGCGGCGGCCACGGTGCTCGGCGCCTTCTCGCTGGTGATCGCCGGCATCGCCGCGGTGACGTTCCTGCGGGCCAGCGGATCCGCTCACCCGGAGCTCTTCTTCATCGGAGGCAGCTTTGCCGAGCCGACGGGCTACCACAACGCCGATTCCGCCCTGTTCCTGCTCGGCTTCTTCCCGGCCCTGTTCCTGGCCTCGCGCCGCGAGACGCCATGGCCACTCCGCGGCCTGATGCTGGCGGCGGCCGGCCTGCTCTTGGAGCTGGCGCTGCTGCCCCAGAGTCGCGGGGCGCTGATCGTGTTCCCGATCGCGGCGGCGCTCTATCTGGCGCTCGTCCCGGGCCGCGCGAGGACGCTGATCGCGGCGGTTCCGCTGGCAGTTGCGATGGCCCTGACCGCGGGCCCGATCCTCGATGTCTTCTCAGCGGCCAGCGGCGGCGATCTGGGGGCGGCGCTTGACAGCGCACGCCTTGCGATCGGGATCTCCTTCGTCGCGCTCCTGGGTGTGGGCCTCGCGCTCGCCCTGGTGGACCGGGAGGTCAGCATCTCGGCGCGAGCGACCCGGCTGGCCAACCGTTGGCTGGGGGCGCTGGGCGTCGTCGCGGCCGTCGTCGGCGCGATCGTCCTGATCGCCGTCATCGGCAACCCGTTCAGCTGGGCGTCGGCACGCTGGGACGATTTCACGAAGGGCTATCCCGCGGAGGGCTTCGGCTCGTCGCGTCTGGGCGGCAGCCTGGGCAGCAACCGCTACGACTTTTGGCGCGTCTCCGCGGACGAGCTCTCGGGCTCCCCGCTGACCGGGGTCGGCGCGGACAACTTCGCGGTGGACTACCTGCGCCAGCGGCACAGCACCGAGGAGCCCTCGGACCCCCACAGCCTTCCGCTCGCGATCGGAGCCCAGACCGGCCTCGTCGGGGGCGCTCTGTTCGTCGGCTTCGTCGCCTCGGCTCTCTTCTCTGCCGCGCGAGTTCGCTGGCGGGACGGCACCCCGCTGGGGGCGGGCCTGGCCGCCGTCTCGGTGGTCACCTTCGCGTACTGGCTCATGCACAGCTCGGGCGACTGGTTTTGGACGCTGCCGGCGCTGAGCGCGCCGGCGCTCGCCTTCCTGGCGCTCGCGGGGCGGATCGACGCGCCGCGCCCCAGCCGCGGTTCTCGGGCGCAGGGCCGGTCGAGCTCGCCATCGTCACGGCGGACCCTGGTCGCGGCGACGGCCTTCGCCGGGGTGATCGCAGCCGCGTTCGCGATCGTCTCCTACACGCTGCCCTGGGCGGCGGCGCGCAACGTGGAGCTGGCTGCGAGCAGCTGGGGCGCCAACCCGCACCTGGCCTTCGAGCGCCTCGACAGGGCGCGCAGCTTGAACACCCTGAGCGCCCAGCCCGACCTGGTGGCCGGGGCGATCGCCGAGCGGCTCGGCGACAGGGCCCGAATGCGCACGTCGTTCAGCCGGGCGCTCGAGCGCGATTCCAACGACTGGTATGCGTTGCTCGAGCTGGGCGACCT
This sequence comes from uncultured Actinomycetes bacterium, assembly GCA_963702805.1. Lineage (GTDB taxonomy): Bacteria > Actinomycetota > Thermoleophilia > Solirubrobacterales > 70-9 > AC-56. Next base: position 248,026 of record CAVPEC010000008.1, read on the forward strand.
GGACGCGCTCGAGGGCAACCGCCATGCGTCAGTCGTGAGGCTTCGCGAGGCTCACCGCCTCAATCCGGGCGATCCCCTGATCCTCACCGTGCTGCGCCGCGCCGAGCGTGGCGGCGGGGTTCCGTTGCGGAGCATCGACCGGCAGCTGCTCGCCCGGGTGTGTGGGCGCTTGGGTCACACCCAAGACACGCGCTACTGCGGGGGTTGAGCCGGCTTCGTGGCTGGCGGGAGGGGGCTAGGCGGGGACGGGCGCGGGGCGCAGCTCGAGCAGCTCCTCCTTCGGCTCGGTGGCCTCGCGGAGCTGCTCGCCCGCGGTCGCCGTGCTCAGCAGAATGCCCAAGAACAGGCCGAGGACCACCGCGATTCGGTATTTCTCGAGAATGGATTCCGCCATCCCCTTGCCGATCAGTCCCAGAACGGCGGCGGTTACCCCGAGCGCCAGCGCAGCGATCAGCTCCTCCTGGCTGCGGTACCAGGTTCGCAGGGCGCCGAAGATGCTCGTCGCCAGGGCCGCGAGGAAGAGGAGAAAGCCCACCGCTCCCGTCCGCAACAGGATGTCGAGACCGATGTTGTGCGTGATGTCGAGCTTGAAGAACTCCATGCTGCCGGGCTCGAAGTAGAAGTAGGTCTTCCCGAGGCCCCAGCCGAGAACGGGTCGATCCGCGATCAGCCCTCTCGCCACTTGCCACTGATTGAGCCGATCCTGGGTGGTCAGTTGCTCCCCGCGGCTCTGGAAGCCGGTCGTCACCTGGCTCGAGAACGGAACCGCTGCCGGTTTCTGGTTCGAGATGGTCTCCAGCACCGTCGGGCCGACCACCAGCGCGATCACGGCCAACCCAGCCAGCGCGAGCTCCGTCGGCTTGGCCTTGAGGCGGCGACGGGAAACCGCGGACAGAGCAATCAGCACGGCAAGGGACACGAAGAGTCCGACGAATGCCGCCCGCTGGCTGGAGGCCACGGAGCTGGCGAGAAGGGGGGCGGAGGCGAACATGAGCCCGAATCGCTGCCGGGGACGGGAAGCGTTGAGGCCCAGCGCCAGCGCGACGATCCCCAGGGCCACGAAGATGGTCGTCGTGTCCGTCCCCAGCGCGCCCGCCGCCAGATAGGTCGCGTCGGCGCCCGCCCCCACAGCGTCCGCGGGCGGAGCCTGCGATCCGAGGCTGAGGGTGACCCCGGCTGTGCTCGTGATCAGAAGCACCGTGGCGAGCACCGCCGTCGCCCCGATCAACTTGGTCAGAAACCCCGTCTTGAAATAGCGGGCGGCGGGGATTCCGGCGGTGAGCAGCATCGCCGAGAGATAGAGGAGCTCCTTCCCCTCGAAGGTCAGCTGATCGGTCGCGTTCCCGTTGATGAAACCGATCACTCCGGCAGTCGCGATCCAAGCCAGGAAGGCACCCCACAGGAGTCCGCGCGGGCCGAATCGCCCCAGGCCCCTGGTGGTGAGACGGCCGGCGATGGCGACTAGCACCACCAGATCGATGAGGCGAAACGAGAGACCGCCGATCGCGGGGTGGATGATGCCGGTTGGCACCGTCGACTCGTTCGGATACAGGCAGGTGTCGAGAAGCAGCAGCCCCCAGACGATCGCCACGACGGTGGTGCTGCGATCGGTACGTTCGAGGCGCCGGAATACAAAGAAGAGGGCAAGTCCCACGGCCCCCGCGAACACCGCGGTCAAGTTGCTCCCTCGGTCAACCTCTGGCGCGGCTTGGGGCGGTCCTGCGGTAGTAGTACCCGCTTCCCCGCCGGCCCGTCGGCCGTGCACGGTTCAAGACGGCACCCAGCACGTTGGCGTTGGAGAGCTTCAGGTCCTGCAGGGCGCTGCCGAGCTCGGCCGGCTGCGTTCTGCGGGCGTCGACGACCAGAATCACCGCGTCCGCCCGGGTGGCGATCATCGACGTCTCGGCCCCGAACAGGGGCGGGGTGTCGACGATCACGGTTCGGTCCGCGAGCTCGGACCGGATGCGTTCCAGGGCCAGCGCGACGATCGCCGTCGGATGTCCGAGGGTGGCGCTGCCCGCGGCGATCACGTCCAGGGTCTCGACGGGGGTGCGCTGCCGCATGTTGTCCACGGGTCGGCCGGCTGCGATCTCGGTGACGCCGGGCCCTGCTTTGAGCCCGAACTGGCGATGCACGCTGGGCCTGCGAAGGTCGAAGTCCACCACCGTCACGGGCTCGCCCAGCGACGCCAGCGCCCACGCGAGCTGGCACGTGGTCAGGGTCTTGCCCTCGCCTTCATGCCAGGAGGTCAGCGCGATCATCGAGTTCGTCCGCACGAGGATCTCGAGGTTCACGGCGAGCTTCTGGAACGCCTCCAGCAGCTCCTGGGCGCCCGAGCCGTTGACTCGCTCAGCAGCCGTGCCCTGGAGGTTTCGCCTCTGGGGGATCTCGCCGATCACGTCGAGGCCGAACCGCTCGCTGACGGAGGTGGCGCTCGACGGTCGCGGCCGCATTGCCTGTGCGCCGACCGCAGCGAACACCGCGGCGATCAGGCCCAGGACCCCGGACCCGAGCAGGATCACCGCTCGCTGCCTGCTCGACACGGATGCCGCAGCGGTGGCCGGGCTGATCGTCTCCGCCTCGACCGCGCGCGAGAGGGGATGGGCGGTGATCTCGCGCGCCGCGGCCCTCGCGGCGGGCTGGGTGACGGCGGAGTTGGTGCTGGTGGCGTGAATGGTCAGGATTCCGGTGCCCGGCTCGTCGTCCGCGGACAGGTCGAGTGGAGCGTTCGCGAGATTCGAGGGAAGGTCGGCGCGAACCTGGGATTCGAAGTGCGGCGAGTTCACCTGAGTGATGGCCGGCGGGATCAGGAACTGCACGGCCTGCTGCGCGCCGAAGTTGAAGTCCTGTGCGGAGGACGGCGTGATCAGCATGGTCACGTCCGAGCCGTAGCGGGTTGCCGGAGCCAGCGCGGCGACGGCTCCCACGCCGAAGATGACGCCGAAGACCGCCAGGGAGAGCGGCCAGAAGCGGCGGAGCGCCGCCCAGAGGTCACTGACGGTCATGCCCCGGCCCTGTCGTCGACGCCCGCGCAGGCGCGTATCCAACTGCTGGTCTCATCTCCGGCTCTCAAGGGACTGGGCGGGCGTTGACTCGCACGCCGTCACTGGCACAGTCGGTCACCATACGCAGTACATCGGCCGCTGGGCGTGCGATCGTGAGCGGCTGGGCGAGAAGCGTCGCGGCGATTCTCACCGGATGAGGCTCCGATAGAGCGCCTGAATCTCTTCGAGCATGCGCTGGGTGCTGAACCGCTCGACTGCCCTGCGGTGGCCGCTCGTGGCCAGGCTCTGGCGCCGGGCCGGATCCCGCGCGAGCTCGAGGATCGCTCCCGCGAGCGGCTCGGGCTGCTCGCTGGGCACCAGCAGCCCGGCGTCGTCGACGACCTCGCTCAAGCCTCCGACGTCCGCCGCGATCACCGGTACGCCGGCCAGCATCGCCTCCACCGCGACCCGCCCGAATCCCTCCCAGCGCGATGGCACGGCAAGGACGTCGAACGCTCCGAGCAGCGAGGAGGCGTTTGGCTCGTACCCGACGAAACGCACCGGCGCACACTCGCTCCGCGCCGCGTAGGACTGCCGCTCGGGGCCATCGCCCACCACCACGAACTCTGCCTCCGGGGCTTGCTCGCGAACCATGGTGGCGGCGCGACACAGCACGTCCCACCCCTTCTGCTCGTGGATCCTGCCGAGCCCGCCGACGACGAACTCGGCGTCGTCGAGGCCGAGGTGCGCGCGGGCGTCCGGCCTCAGCTCGGGGCTGGCGACCCCGTTGTAGATCAGGGTCGAGGCGATCCCCAGATGCCCGAGATAGCCCGCGATCGACTGCGAGATCGCGATCACCGTCGCCGGGCGGGCGAGCGCCCATTTGGAGAGGCGCTCCCGCCATCGGCTGCGGTCGGGCGAGACGAGGTGAAGGGTCGCGACGGTGGGGGCTCCGATCAGCCGCGAGGCCACGAGCCCGGCCAGCCCTCCTCCCTGGTCGGGGCAGCTGACGTGAATCACGTCGGGGCCGATGGCGCGCAGCCGGGCCACGAGCCGGAACAGGCCCGGCACGGTGCAGTACCGGCGCAGGCCCTTCACGAGCTCGACCCGCGCGCCCGCACGCTGGAAGCGCTCGCGGGTTTCGAGGGGGCCTCCGGCGGCCAGCACCGCGACGACGTCGTAGCGTTCGGCGAGCCCCGCGGCGACGGACGCGAACGTCAGCTCGGCGCCCCCGACCTCCTCACCCTCGACGATGAGCGCGACGGTCTTGCGATCGGCGTGCGTTTCCGTCATCGGATCCTCCCACTACTCTCCATCCCCAGGTCGAGGGTCGTGCCGCTGTCGGTCGCCTCCGGCCGTGTCGATAACACAAACGGATGGTTGCGCCCTCGCCGGAGCCTGCCAAGAAACCTGAGCCGGAGCACCGGATTGTGAGCCTTCCCAGGCGCTTCCGGCGCAACGTTTCGACCGGTTATCTGAAGACCGGGTCGACGGCGCTGATCACGCTGGTGATGACGCCGGTGCTGATCACCGGGCTCGGCACCGAGGCCTTCGGGATCTGGATCGTGGTCGGCTCGCTGGCGCTCTACCGGGAGATCCTCCAGTTCGGGTTCTCGACGGCAACGCCCAAGTACGTGGCCGAGTACGCGGCTCTCGACGACCAGGAGCGACTGCGGTCCTCGATCGCCACGGCGTTCTGGATGCTGGCGATTCCGGGAGCGGTTGCCCTCGTTCTCGGCCTCGGCCTCGCCGCCGTGTTTCCCCAGCTGTTCCATGTCTCGTCCGGTCTGCAGGGACAGACCCAGGTGCTCGTCCTGATCATCGCCATCGACTTCGCGCTGGCGATCCCGACCGATGCCTTCGGGGGCGTGCTGGTTGGATTGCAGCGGTACGACCTGCTCAACACCACGTTGATCACGGTCAACGTCGCGCAGGCCATCGCCTGGGCGGTCGTCATCGTCGCCGGCGGCGGGCTCGTTCCCCTGGGAGCGTCGACCGTGGCGATCAGCCTCCTCGGGCAGCTCTGGCGCTATCGCGTCGCACGACGCCTGGTGCCGGGGCTCAGCATCTCGCCGCGATCCGTCGACCGCAAGCTCGTCCGGCCGTTCACGGGTCTCTCGGTCTGGTACGCGGTCCAGAACGTGGCGACGCTCGTTCTGAACCGCATCGACACGATCGTCGTCGGGATCGTGCTGGGCGTGGCTGCGGCGGGCGTGTATGCGGTCGGCCAGAAGTTCACCCTGGCGATCGGGCAGCTCCTGACGCCGGTTTCGACCGTCTTCTTCCCGCACTCCTCCGAGCTCTCGGCGCAGCGCGACACCGCCGGCCTGCGCCGCAGCCTGCTCACGGGCACGCGGATCCTGCTCGCCGTCGCCGCTCCGTTCGCCCTGACGCTGGCGATCCTGGCCGGGCCCCTGATCCAGGCCTGGGTTGGATCCGGGTTCGACGGGGCCGTCCCGGTCGTGATCTTCCTGGCCGGAGCGGTCTCGATCTGGGCGGTCAGCGAGACCGGGCTGGTGATGCTCGAGGGAGATGGCAGGATCCGTGTCCCCGCCCTGATCCGCGCCTCGGAGGCCGTGCTGAACTTCGGGCTGAGCCTGACGCTCGCCCACCTGATCGGACTCAAGGGCGTCGCGCTCGGCACGCTTCTCGCCGCCGCCGCGGCGAATCTCCTGGTCTTCATCCCTCACATGTGCCGGCAGTTCGGCCTCGAGCTCCGTGTGTTCGCCGGCTCGCTGATCGCTGCGCACGCGCCGCCGGCGGCGACGGCGCTTGCCGTCGGCTGGCTGGTGACGCGGGCGGATCCCTCCACGGTCCCGGCGCTCGCGGCGGCCGCGGCTGGCGATCGTCGGCGCGTATCTGGCGGTGTTTGCGATCACCGGCTTCGACCGGCGCGAGCGCCGCATGCTGATCGCGCGGCTGCGTGGTCTCCGGTCTCGTCCCTACGTTTCCCGGGCATGAAGCGTCCGGATCAGCAGGTCCTCCACGCGCGCGGCGATCTTCGGCCAGGCGAAGTCCGTCGCGCGGGCGGCCCCGGCGCGCCCCAGGGCCTCGGCTCTTGGCCGGTCGAGCAACAGCTCGCTCACGGCGTCGGCGACCGCACTCGGATCCGTGGGATCGACGAGCAGACCCGTCTCCCCGTCGACGACGGCGTCGAGGGCTCCGGCGACGTTGCCCGCCACCACGGGGAGCGAGTGCGCGCCCGCCTCGAGGTAGACGATCCCGAAGCCCTCCCCGCCCCTCCCGCCCGGCGGAAGCCTGCTGGGCATCGCGAAGACGTGTGCACGGTCGAGCCAGGCGTCACGCTCATCGTCCGCCAGCGAGCCCTCGAAGACGGTGCTGTCCGCAACCCCTTGGTCGCGTGCGAGCTTGGCGAGCTCGTCGCGCAGAGGCCCGTCGCCCACGACCACCCAGGCAACGTCGGGAACCGAGGCCTTGATTCGAGGCAGGGCCTGAATCAGCACGTCGTGGCCCTTGTAGCGGGCCGTCAGCCGCGCCAGCGTCAGCACGGTGGGACGCGCGTCCCGCTCCGCCGCTCGCGAGGACGGAAGGTCCACGCCGGGAGGGATGCGGTGCACTCGCGCCTGGTCGGCGCCGACGTCGGTCGCGAGCCGGCCCGTGTAGCTGCTGACCGCGATGCTCGCCGCGGCGCTTTTGACCGCGAATCTCGCCAAGCGGGGCCGCGCCGCGACCTCGTTCCCGTGCAGGTACTGAACGAAGGGAGCTCTGGCGACTCTCTGGATGAGCGCCGCCGCCGGGGCGACGATGATGTGCGCGCTTAGAACCACGTCGGGTCGAAACCTGATGGCGTCGCGGACGGCCCCGGCGTTGAGGAGCAGATTCGATGCCTTCGGGATCGAGGACTGCGGCGTCCGGACCACCTCCAGGTCCGAGGCTCGGTCGAGGGACTCGGCCCCGGGCTGGTCCAGCGCCACAACCCGGACGTCGAACCGCTCGAAGCTCTCCACCAGGCGGCTGACCAGCAGCTGTATGCCCCCGAAAGCCGGCGGGAAGTCCGGAGTGAGGACGAGCAGGCGCCGCTCGGGCCCGTCGGTCACGGCGGCCCTCCGATGAGGTCATCTCCGGGACGGCGGGCGATGCATCTGGGGGCGTACACGGAGTCGAGCTTTCTGGGCGGCGGCGAGAAGGCCCTCGCGACTCTATTGCGTGATCTGGACCACGACATCGAGGTGACCGTGATCGGCACGGACCCCGCAGTCGTCGAGGCGGTCGCCGCGGAGCGGCCCAGCGCGCGAATCCGAATGGTCCGGGGAGTGAAGAACAAGTGGGACGCAGCGGGAATCGCCGCCCAGTTTCGCGCCATCCGCGAGGTGCGGCCGGACGTCCTGCACGCGAACGGCAACGCGTGGACGTGCCAGTACGCGTTGAGCGCGGGGGTGGCGACCCGTGGCGTGAGGACCCTGGCCGTCCATCACGCGATGATTCCTCCCAGGAACCGCCGGCAGGTGTGGCTCAACCGGCTGAAGCTCAAGCGCCTCGATGGCCATGTCGCCGTGTCCAGGACGGGTGCGCGCAGCGTCGAGCAGATGAGCGGGCTGGCGAGCGGGAGCGTACGCGTGATCTACAACGGCGTGCCCGACACCCCCGTTGCCCCGCTGCCGCGTCGCGTCGAGGGGCCCGTCATCGGCTCGGTGGGGCGCCTGTCGCACGAGAAGGGCCACGACGTGATGCTGCGCGCGCTGGCGGCGCTTCCGGACGTCACCGGGGTCCTGGTGGGGGACGGGCCGGATCGCTCCAGCCTCGAGGCTCTGGCGCGAGAGCTCGGTCTCGGCGATCGGCTGATCATGCCCGGCTGGCAGGCGGATCCGCGCCCGTGGCTGCCGACCTTCGACGTCTTCGTGATGCCATCGCGGCTGGAGGCCCTCGGGCTGGCCATGATCGAGGCGATGCTCGCATCCCGCCCGGTGGCCGCCTCGAGCGTCGGCGGCATCCCCGAGGTGGTGCGCGACGGCGAGACGGGGATCCTCGTGCCCCCCGACGACCCCGCCGCGCTCGCCGATGCGCTCCGCCTGATGCTCGGCGACCCGGCCCGCCGGGAGCGCATGGGGACGCTCGGGAGGAGGGTCGCGAAGGAGACGTTCGGCGTCAGCCGGATGGTGCGAGCGTACGAGTCGGTGTACGGCGCCCTTCTCGACCACGAGAGCCTCGCGGGCGCGAGCGCAGGCTGACGTGGCCGAGGCACGCAAGGCCCTGGTGCTCGCGCACGAGTCCCCGCTGCCCGCGATCAGCGGCACCAGGGTGCGCACGCTCAACCTGATGCTCCAGCTCGCGAAGCGAGAATGGAACGTGTCGCTGTTCGCCCTGGCCGTGGGCGAGCCGCCCGACGACGCCGAGCGGAGGAAGCTCGAGGAGATCTGCGACCGGGTGGTGCTCGAGCCGTTCGCGTCCTCGCGAGCCTCGCGCTACCGTGGCGCCGCGTTCTCCAGGGCCCGCGGAAGGGCCTTTCAGGAGCGCTTCTTCTTCTCCGCGGCCGGCCGCGAGACGGCTCGTCGACTGGCTCGACGGCGAGCGCTTCGACGCGATCCTGGCGTCGCAGCTGTACATGTACCCGTACGTTCCCGAGCGGTTTCGCGCCGCCACCGCCCTCGACTGCCACAACGTCGAGCGCCACCGGGTCGAGACCATGGCGTCAAGCCTGTGGCCCCGGCCCCGGGGGGTGGCGGCGCGCCTCCAGCTCGGCGCGGTGACCCGGTGGGAGCGTGACGCGGTGCGGAGCGCCGGGCGGGTGCTCGCCGTGTCCGAGCCCGAGCGCGAGTACTTCGAGCGGTTTGCCCCCGGACGCGTGAGCCTGGTCCCGAACGGCGTCGACTGCGTCTCGTACGCGATGCGGCGGGAGCTGCCGGCCGAGCCCCAGGTGCTGTTCGTGGGCAGCATGGACTACAGCGCCAACGCCGACGCGGTCCAGTTCATGATCCGCGAGATCCTGCCCGCGGTCCGCAACCGCAACGCCCGGATCACGGTCGTGGGCGGTGGTCCCTCCCGGGCGATCAGGCTCGAGGCCGACTCTGCGGCGCTGCCCACCGAGGTGACGGGGCGAGTGCCGAGCACGGAGCCCTATTTCAGGCGGAGCAGGCTGATGGCCGTGCCGCTTCGGTTCGGCGGCGGCACCCGACTCAAGATCCTCGAGTCCCTGGCTCGGGGCGTGCCGGTGCTCAGCACCGCCGTGGGCTGTGAGGGACTCGGCCTCAGGCACGAGCACGACGTGGTCATCGCCGACGACCCTCGAGGCTTCGCCGAGTGGATCGACCGCCTGCTCACCGACGACGAGCTCTGCTCGTCGCTGGCGCGAAACGGGCGCCAGACGGTGGAGCGACGCTTCGACTGGTCGGCGATCGGGGACCAGCTCCAGGAGGCGCTCCTGCAGATCGCCGGCCCCCGGTAGCCGCCCCTTCGAGCCGGCTGTTCATGGCCATCGGAGCCCTGTGAGAGATCGAGGCGAAGGGCGAGACCACCGCTGCCCTCGCGCGAGACCTTCCCCACGCCAGGGGCTCCCAGGTACCGCCGGTTTGTGCCGACAACGGCGGCTTGTCGGTACAAGACGGCGGTTCGGTGGAGGAGTACCGCGCTTGGTGCTCCTTCTGGGAGGGCTTGGGCTCTAGGAGGGCTTGGGCTCGGCGCCGGCCGGAATCAGCACCGGCTTGGCCTTGCCGCGGCCGGACTCCTCGAGGGCGGCCCGTGCGGCCCCGAGCCACTCGCAGCTGGCGCGTGCGGCCGGGGAGCGGTAGCGAATCAGCGTGAACCTGCTCGTCTCGGTGCGGCCGGCGATCCGGAAGCCGGCCGGGGTCGGAATCCTCGGGAGCTTGGGCACGCCCTGGAGCTGGGCGTCGAGGCCGTTGTCCTCGAGGCTGAGCAGATCGAGCTCGCGGACCTCTTGCCGGCAGGTCGTGGCGTGCGCGGCGGGGATGTAGTAGACGATCGCCTGGTGATGCGGCGGGCCGGCGTCACCTGGATTGACGACCAGCATCCGGTTGGCGCCGGAGCCACCGAGCAGTTGGGCCGCCCCCCGCCAATCGTCTCGCTGCAGCGTGGACGTGTTGTCCACCGCTAACACGATGCCCAGCCCGAGAGCGCACAGGGCGCCGAGGATGGCGAGGCCGGTCCTGCCGCTGCGCGATGCGCCGAGGCCGATCGCCAGGGCGACCATGAGCGGGATCAGGGATCCGATCATGCTCTTCTGCAGGAAGATGTCGAGCCCGCCGAGCGCCAGCAGGAACGGGCCCACCAGCCCGGCGGCTCCCACCACCGCCACCAGCTTCGCCGTCCGTCGCTCGTCGGGCGTCGTGCGGAAGAGGACCAGCCAGATCGCGGCCACGACCAGAGCGCCCGCAAGCAGGCCGACCAGCGCCGGTGCCGGCGCGTCGGGCCCGATCAGGAACTGGGCGCCGGTGTCGGCTACGCGGTGCGGCAGGGGATTGCTCGTGATCCACTCGGTGCCGCCCCGCTGCGCGATTGCCAGCGGCAACAGCGCCGCGCCAACCGCGGCGAGCCCTGCGCATGCGAGCAGGAGCGGGCGCCGGGTCGGCAAGGCTCGGTAGAGGATCACGGCTTCCGCCACGATCAGGAACCCGGCGAAGTAGTGCGTCAGGAGGGCGACCGCCGAGGCGAGGCACCAAAGCGCCACCGTTCGCGGCCCGGGCTCCCGCAGCGCCGCCGCGAAGGCCAGCAGGGATAGCGCCGCAACGAGCACGAGCAGCGCATAGACGCGGGCCTCCTGCGAGTACCAGACGAGGAGCGGGCTGACGGTGACCAGGGCCGCCGTGATCAGGCCCGCCCGCTTGGATGCGAGCCGCGCCGCGACCGCGTAGGCGACCGGGATCGTCGCGGTTCCGACCAGGGCCGAGAACGAGCGCAGCCCGACCTCGCCGGTGCCCCAGAGCTTCGCCCACGGCCACAGCAGCACGTAGTACAGCGGGGGCGCTGACTCGCTGCCGGGAAGCGCGCCCAGCATGCCCCAGAAGCTCTTCTGGGTCAGCCACGCGGTGACCGTCTCGTCCAGGTAGAAGCTCTGGGTGTCGAGGGTCGCGAAGCGCAGTACGGCCCCGAACGCGATCAACCCCACCAGCGCCAGGGCGTAGCGGCGTGAGATCGAGATCGCCTGGGTTGGCGCCAGGGTCGAGGCTGCTGAGGCGTGCCCGTTAGACATCCGTCCAGTTTGTCGGCATCAGGTCGTCCGGCCTGAAATCCGGCCGATGCAGAGGCGACGGTCTCGAGGAAAGGGGGGGAACCAGTGCCGCGCCGTTCGTGCCGCTCGCTCCGCACGCTTGCGACCCGAAGCGTTCTGCTCGGGCTCCTGGTCGCGTCGTTGCTCCCTCTGTGGCCCGCCCAGGCCGCGGCCAGCTCTCCCTCCGGCGCCATCGGCGTCTACCGAGGCGCCCGCAACGTGGGCGGCGTGCAGGGCTTCGAGTCCTGGTTGGGACGGCCCGTCAACCACGCCATGGATTTCATCGCCGGCGACAGCTGGTCGGCAATCGAGTCTCCGACCTGGTGGACCAGCGGTTGGAACGGAACGGGCTATCAGGTGGAGTACTCGATTCCGGTCATCCCCGCCACGGGCGGGACGCTGCAGGCGGGGGCGAGCGGCGACTACAACTCGCACTTCGTCGCGCTCGCTCACAACCTGATCGACAACGGACAGGCCAACGCCACGCTTCGCCTCGGCTGGGAGTTCAACGGCAGCTGGTACAAGTGGTCCGCCGCCTCCGACCCCGCGTCCTTCGCCGCCTACTGGCGCCAGATCGTCACTGCGATGCGCAGCGTGCCGGGCCAGCACTTCGAGTTCGACTGGTGTCCCACGCTGGGCAAGGCCTCGGTGGCGCCCGATCGAGCGTATCCCGGCGACGCGTACGTGGACTACGTCGGCGCCGACGTCTACGACAACAGCTGGATCGCCGACTACCACGACCCGGTCGCCCGCTGGAAGGACTTCGTCACCCAGGCCTACGGGCTCCAGTGGCAAAGCGACTTCGCGACCGCCCACGGAAAGCCGATGACGTTCCCGGAGTGGGGGCTGTCGACTCGCTCCGACGGCCATGGCGGGGGCGACGATCCTTACTTCATCCAGCAGATGTACGACTGGATCAGCGCCCACGACGTCGCCCACGCCGACTACTTCGAGTACGACGCGTCCGACGGCAGGCACAGCCTCATGAACGGCCAGTTCCCCAAGGCCGCCGCCAAGTTCCAGGCGCTGTTCGGAGCCGGTGTGGGCGGCGGGACCGGAGACACCGGCGGGGGCGACACCGGCGGAACGGGAGACACCGGGGACGGCGGCAGCACGGGCACTCAGACCCTGATCACCAGCCCCCCCAAGCACACGCACGGCGGCCAACGCGGCTCCGTCAAGGGCACGGTCAGGGGCGCGTCGGCAGGCAATGTGGCGGTGGCGCTCGAGCGCCGCGCCCACGGGCACTGGCGTCGAGTCGCGGTCGAGGGGTCGCGGGTGATCGAAGGCGGACGATTCTCCACGCCGCTGCGTTCCTTCGGCGCTCAGGGCCTACGGCGCGGCACATACCGGGCCCAGGCCCGGTATGAGGGCTGTCAGGCCGCCGCGCCGTCCAGGTCGCGCTTCCACCGGTTCGAGGTCAGCCACTGAGGCGACTCGGCGCCACCGGCGCTACCGGTGGGCGATGAAGTTCCAGTACGACCCGTCCTCGAAGGTTCGCGCCAGGTCTTCGGCGCTGTACGGCCCGGCCCCGTCGAGGTCGAAGATGCGCAGGCCGGCTTCTCCGCACAGGAGCTCGAAGATCTGCGAGGGACCCGTCCCGTAGTGGGACGCGGCGCCCCGTCCATGCTCGAAGGCGACGATCGGCTGATGCCGCTTGATCGTCTCGATCGCCCCCTCCATCACCTGCTGCTCCGCGCCCTCGACGTCGATCTTGATCAGCGACGGCACGTAGTCGTCGGGCAGAGCGGAGTCCAGTCGCTCGGTTCGCACGGTGATCATCTCGATCTGCTCGTCGCCCGGGTAGTCGCGCTTGCGCAATCCGCTCATGGCCGGGCGGCTCTGCACGTGATGGAAGCTCGCCTGGCCCTCGGAGCTCGACAGGGCCGCCTCGCGGACGTCGACGTCCGGGAAGCGCCTCGCCAGATCGGCGGCATGATCCGGGAGCGGCTCGTAGGCGATGTGCCGGCCACGGGGCGCGACCCGAACGATCTCCTCGAGGATCTCGCCGACGTTGGCTCCCACGTCGATGCAGTTGCCGTCCTCCGGCAGGACGAAGGCGAGCAGCAGCAGCAGGTGCTCGTTGTCGCGGAGGTCGCGCCTGGTGCTCCTGGACCCGAGGAGGCGCTGGAGCCTTCGCGCCTGAGGCATCAGACCTAGGCGGGCAGCGGCTTCCTTGGCCCTCTCCCGCACGCCGGCCACTATAGCCGCGACCAACGGACCCGATCCCGCCCAGTTCCCGCCGATCAGGGGCGCCGCGTCAGGGGCAGTTGGAGAACAGCTGCTTGAACCTCTTCGCTGCGTTCGGGAACTGGCCGTTCATCAGGCGGTGCCTCCCGTCGCCCAGGTCTTCCTCGAAGTAGCTCGCGTACGCCACGTTGTTGTTTCGGATCCAATTCGCCATCTGCGCGATGAAATAGGGATCGTCGCCCCCACCGTGACCGTCCGAGCGTGTGGCGAGGCCCCACTCGGGGTAGGTCATGGGCTTGCCGTGAGCGGCGGCGAATTGGCGCTGCCATTTCAGCCCGATGGGGCGATTGACGAAGTCGTTCCACCGCGCCACCGGATCTCGGTAGTCCGCGATCCAGCTCTGGTCATAGGAGGAGAGGCCGATGTAGTTGACGTACCTGTCGCCGGGGTATGCGTTGCGGGTGACGTAGGGCGCCACGCCGGCGGTGGGGCTCCAGTCGAACCTGAAGTGCGCGTTCGGGACGCTCCGCATCGTCCTCACGATCCGGGTCCAGTAGACGGCGAACTGGCGCGGATGCTGCTGAGCCGACCACTTGAACCAGTCGCCGTTGAACTCCCAGCCGAGGCGCAGCCTCGCGTGGGCCTTGTGGTGGGCCACGAGGATTTGAGCGATCCTTCGGAAGTGGTCGTTGTAATGACCCGCGGCGCCCTCCGCCAGCGATCCACCGCTGTCCGGGATCATCGGGACCGAGAAGATGATCCGGTAGCCGGAGAAGCTCCAGCGACGCACCCATTCGCTCGGATTCTCGAGCTGTGACCAGTTCGTCCCGGGCAGAAAGTCCATGGCGTAGCCGATGTCCCGCCCGAGCCACGACTCGAACGTGCGCGCGCCTTGGACGTTGAGCGACCCCCGGTAGATGCCCAGCGCTCGGCGCGGGCACGTGGCGCCCGCCGCGCCGGGAAGCGCCAGCGAGAGCAAGGCGAGCGAAATCAGGCAGGCGGCGAGGGGTCCCAGCCGCTTGCGGCAGGCGTTGCCCTGTCCCGCGTGTCCGGTCCCGCCAAGCACCGCTCGCCACGCTACCGGGAGCGGGACCGGCTCGCGCCGGCTCGCCCCGGGGCGCTACCGACAAACCGCTACTGGGGAATCGGCGCTAGTCGACGCCCAGGTTGTAGCCCGCCCCCCGCAGCCAGTCTCCGATCTCCTCGTCGGCGGCGCGGGAGTCGAGCGGCGGCGTCCATCCGGCGATGGTCTTGGGCCGGAACTCCCGCGGGCAGGAAAGCACCTCGAAGAGCGCCAATGCCTCCAGCACAAAGTCGCGCTCAGTCCGCAGCGTCGGCGGGCGGGGGTCCCGCATCCCCGCGAACAGCCGCTCGAGCGCCTGCGATTCCGGCAGCACGCCCCATGCTCTTCTGACGTAGGTCCCCGCGTGCGTGGTGTATATGGACTTCAGCGCCCGCTTGACCGGCTGCCTGCTCGGCGCCGGCTCGGATTCACGCGTGACCGTCGTCCACCCATAGCCGACTCCGGCGCTCAGCGCGTCGAGCAACTCCGACCATCGGCGCGACGAGAACTCGGCCAGGTGGTGATAGACGCCGAAGTCCCGAAGCCGTCCCTGCGGCTGGCCGAGCAGGTGGGCTATGTAGTCCGCGATGTTGTCGACGTGCGTCGCATTCGAGAACCCGTCCTCCCCCTCGTATGCGACGGGCTTCACCTCCATGATTCGCTGGGCGAGGCCGGCGACCCAGATCGGCGACCCGGGCCCGATCACGTTTCCCAGCCGCAGGATCGCGAGCTCGCCACCGGCGCTGCCGCGAAGCCCTTCGATCAGGTGCTCGGCGTGGACCTTCGATTCCGCGTAGAGATCCTCCACCGGCGCGCTCCGCACCTGCGACGGCTCCGGGCGCGTCTCCAACCGGGGGCCGAACACCGCCGAGGTACTGATGTGGATCAGCCGGCGGCAGTCGGCGGCGGCGGCCACCTCGCCGATCGCCGTCACCAGTGCCTTGTTCTGCCGGTAGAGGAGATGGGGCGGGGCATCCTTGACGTACGCGAAGTTGACGATCGACACGGCCTCCCCACCGGTCAGCCCCGCGACGTCCTCCGCCGCCGCGATCGACAGGCTCTCGCTCTGCTCGGGCAGGAGGATTCGAGCGATCGCCGGGCGCCGGCTGACGGCGATGACCCGATCGCCCCGCTCCAGCAGCTTGCGGGTGACGGTGCTCCCCACGTAGCTGCTGGCCCCGAAGACGATCGTGGTCTCCGTCATCTGCCCGCCTCGTCATGAAGCAGCTCGAGGATCTCGCTGAGAAGCAGGAACCGGCCGGCGTCGATCCTGCTGGGAGCATCCGGGTCACGAACAGTCGCGAGGAAGTCGCGATGCGCCAGCAGGAAGCAGGCGTCGGGGTCTGCGGGCTCGGCTTCCACGGCTGCGCCCCGGAGTCGGTAGCTGCTTCCCCCCTGGAACAGGATGGGCGCGTAAGCGAAATTGGTCGGAAAGAAGAGCATGCCGAACGAGCCGCGGACCTTGATCCCTCGCGCCACGGGGCTCAACCTGGTGATCTTCAGGTCCACGGCGACGTCGATGCCCTCCGGGGCGCTCAGCGAGAACTGCGCGGAGCACTCGTGGCACGGCTCTCGCGCCGGCAGCTTGTCGACCCGGCCGATCTCGACCGAGGCAGTCTCTCCGGCCTCGTCCAAGCCGAGCAGGTAGAGAATCATGTCGACGAGATGCGCGCCCGTGTCGTGGATCACGCCTCCGTAGGGATCCTCGACCACGTAGTTCGACGCCGTCGCCCAGGCCCACCGAAACCCCTCCGACGCCTCGACGCGGTCGACCTGGTCGACCCGGTCGCGCAACCACCGGCGCGCCACGTTGGCGCTCGGGTAAAAGCGCCAGAAGTGGTCCACCGCGACCCTCCTGCCCGCCTGCCGAGACTGGCTGACGAGCTCGGCGGCCTCGGTTGCCCTGGTGGTCAGGGGCTTCTCGACGAAGGCGCTCTTTCCGGCGCGCAGGTACGCCCCGGCGATCTCGGCGTGCGACGGCGGGGGGGTCGCCACGATGGCCGCGTCCACGCCGTCCCCCTCACGGGGCGCGGCGGTAGCCCCGTGCTCGTCGGCACCGAGCAGCCCCGCGACCTTCTGCGCCAGGGCGACGTCGTTGTCGTAGCAGCCTGCGACGGACATCTCGAGATCCCCCTGGAGGAGCTTCAGGACCGGCAGGTGGTACTGCTGGACCACGGCCCCACATCCGACGATGTCGTACCTGGGCGCGCTCACGTCTGCTCGTCGGACCGGCGCTCCACGCGCGCCCCCGTCGCGGTGACCCAGGTGCGGCGCTGGCGCGCGTTGAGGAGGCGGCCCATGGTCCCGGGCGCCGCGGCTCCGAGCGCGGCCTTGACCCTGGTCGGGATGCCGTGTCCGCGCTGCTTGACGATGGCCAGCGAGCGTCGCCGGGCGTCGGGCGTGCCGTCGAGGAGCGCGGTCCGCGCCCGCTCGAGCTCGGCGGCCGCCCGCCGCTCGGTCAGCAACCGCTGGACGAGCGCGCGCTCGCTTGGAGTCAGATCCAGCGTCTGCGCCGCCTTCTCCGCCGTCTGAACCTGACCGCGGGACGTCAACAGCTTGTCGGAAGACATGGCGTTCTCGTGCATGTGGTAGCGGTAGAGGGGCTGGTCCACGAGGCCGACCATGGAGCCGGAGAAGACGAGGCGGATCCAGCAGTCCCAGTCGGTGCCCGAGACGATGGCCTCGTCGAAGCCACCGATCTCGACCAGGCGGCTGCGCCGCACCGCGGCTGCGCCGAAGACGAAGTCGTGCTCCAGCAGCGCCCGCCGCTGGTCGGTGACCTCGAAGACCTTGTCCTCCTCGTAGCATCGCCGCATGGGTTGACCGTCGACCTCGAGATACGCATCGGTGGTGATGATGTCGAGGTCGGGGCGGGCCGCGGCGAGCTCGCCCATCGCCTCGAGGCGCTCGGGCATGTAGCGGTCGTCCGCGTCGAGCAGGGCGACGAACTCACTCGAGGCGGCGAACGCCGCCGCGGTCTTCGCCGCCCCCTCGCCCCCGTGCTCGCGGCGCAGCAGCGTGATCCGGTCCAGGTACGGCTCGAGCGCCGCCTCGATGTCGTCAGTGGAGCCGTCGTCGCAGACGATCACCTCGTCCGCAGGCGCCGTCTGCTCGAGCGCGGAGGCAACCGCGTTGGCCACGAAGCCGGCCGCCTGGTAAGCCGCGATGATCACCGAGAAGCTCGGCACCGGACCCGGTTGCAGCCCCGGCCTGGGCGCCGGGGCGATGGTCGGTCGCATGGCGCCAACGATAGTCATGCGATCGCGACCCCGCGCATCGCAGCGATTCGTGCGGCGAGGGCCACGGTATCTTGTCGGTGTCGAGCGTACGGAGGAAGGTTCTGGGCGCCAATCGAGAGGATTCCCGCTCCTTGGAGTGGCTGAAGGGCCCCCTCCGACGCCTGGTGGCGGCCATCCTGAGAGTGAGGCTTCGTCTCTCCGGGCGCCGGGTCGGCGCGGTGATCCTCTACCACCGGCTGGACTCCGATCACGCCGGCTGGGACCCCGCCGGGATAAACCCCGCCATCGACGTGTCGCTGTTCGAGGCGGAGGTGCGCCATCTGAAGACGCGTTACCGCGTGGTGCCGGCGTCCGAGCTGCTCGAGGCGGTCCGAGCCCGGAAGCGCGGCGAGCGCATTCCGGTTGCGGTCACCTTCGACGACGACAACGCCTCGCATGCCGCGAAGGCCATGCCCATCCTGAAGCGCGCCGCCCTGCCCGCGACGTTCTTCGTCTGCGGCGCCTCGCTGGAGCGCCCCTACGCGTTCTGGTGGGAGCGCGTGGAGCGCGCGCTGGCGAGCGGCGCGGCGAGCGTGCAGGAGCTTCGTGCGATGGTGCCCGAGAGCAGCCTCAGCTCGGCTTCCACCAAGTCCGGCATGCGCGCGGTGGCCGCGGACATAGAGTTCATGCCGCCCGACGACCGCGATGCCCTCGCCGACGAGCTTGGGCGGCGGCTCGGCCCCGACCCGCCCGATGCGGGCCTCAGGGCGACGGCCCTCAGGGAGCTTCGATCGGCCGGCTTCGACCTCGGCTTTCACACCCTGCGGCATCACAACCTGACGGTGCTCGACGATCAACGGCTGGCATCCGCCATGAGCGAGGGGCGCGAGGAGCTGGAGACGGCGGTCGGCGGCGAGCTGGCCCCGATGATCGCCTACCCGGGCGGAAAGTGGGACGAACGCGTCGTGTCCGCGGCGCGGGCCGCGGGATATGGCCCCGGATTCGGCTTCACCACGGACGGCACCACGCCTGTGGTGCCCGACAGCGATCCCCTGGCGCTCGGACGCCTCGACGTCATCTGGTGTGGGACGCTCGGACAGTTCGCGCTCGCGGTCTCGCGGACGCTCAGCGCCCGAAGCTAGGCAACGTGGCGCGCGACCCGGCGCGCCGCGAAGTCGGCCCCCAGCACGAAGCGCATCACCGGCCCGAAGTCCGGCGCCGCCGCGAAGCCGACGAAGTACATGCCGGGCACGCTGCTTTCGAACGAGCGCGACACCGCCGGCGCGCCCGCCACGCGGGCCAGGCGCTCGCGCAGAGTCGGGTCGAGGAACCCCAGACGGCTGACGTCAGGCCGGTAGCCGGTCGATGCCACTACGTGGTCGGCGGTCAGCTCCTCCGAGCCGCCCGGGCCCTCGAGCCGCAGGCGGACATCGCCGTTGACCGCTTCGGCCGCGGCGATCGTGCGGCCCGGCCGGGCGTCAACGCCCTCCTCGAAGCGGGGGCGCAGCCACCAGGCGCCCGCCGGACCGAGAACGCTGAAGGCGCGCTTCAGCCGCTGGCCCTCGGGCAGGGCGTGGAACGCGAGCGGGGCGTTGGCGTAGACGAAGTGGGCCTTCCCGTCACCCAGGCCTGAGCGCGGATAGCGAATGCGGCTGCGCAGCCGCCGAGGTCCGGCCTGCGGAACCGAGTTCCACACCAGGTTGGGTGAGCGCGCGACGAGCGTGACCGAGGAACCCTGCTCGTGGAGCAGCGTCGCAGTCTCGAGCGCCGACTGGCCGGCGCCGAGCACGACGACGCTTTTGTCCCGCAGGCGCTCGAGCCCGTCGTGACCGTCGCCGCCGTGATCGTAGCTGTGGCTCAGGGCTTCGGCGGGCAACCCGCTCAGCTGCGCGGGGACGTACGCGTAGCCGTTGAGCCCGGTTGCGACCACCACCCGGCGCGCCCGCAGCGTGTCTCCCGAGCTCAGCGTGAGCTGGAAGCCATCGGCCGTTGGCTGGACCAGCTCGACGACGGTGCGCCGTACTTCGGGCACGAGCCGCTCCTGGAACGACCGGCCGTAGGCGATGAAGCTTTCGATGTCGACGGGGACGCCCCAGTCCCCGTACTCGATCCCGTGCTCGGCGCAATAGCGCCCCAGCGAGTGCTCACCCGACGGATCCGAGAGGCTCGAGGCGCACCCCTCGGACTTGAGCTTCATCCCCACCGGCATGTGCTCGACCCAGCCGCCCATGATCTCGCCGAAGATCTCGTGGCGGACGCCGCTGGCGGTGAGGTGAGCCGAGAGCGAGAGCCCGTACGGGCCGGCGCCGATCACAGCCACGTCCGTGTCCGTGCCGGAAGCCGTCGTCGCGGTGCCCGTGCCCGCGGTCGCGCGCCGGATCGCGCCCGACGCGCGCTGTCGCGTGTCGCGCCCGGCACCCGCGGCGGCGACCAGCGCCGGGCGCGGGTCGCGCGGGTCCCAGTAGTCGTAGCCCGTCGGACGGGCGAAGTCCGCCATGAAGGTGCCAAGCGCGCGGGCGCGTCCGGGCAGGTCCGGATGCCGGCGCTCGCGCATCGCGCTTTCCAGCCACTTCAGGTCACCGCCCAGCCACCGCATTCGCACGCCGGTACGGTAGCGATCGACCGGCTCGAGGGGCTCCCCCGCCGCCCAGGCATACAGAAGCCGCGAAAACGGCACCCCGGCGCGCACGGCAACCTCGACCGAGGCCGACAGGCGGGGGTTGATCTCCATCAGAACCGGGTTGCCCTGCCGGTCACGACGAAACTCGACCTCCGAGTAGCCCTCCAGGTCAAGCTCGGTGACGAGCCGCTCCGCGGCCGTGTTCACGTCGGGCGGAAGCGGAATGCTCACACGCAGCACGGAGGAGCCTCCCAGGGGCGGGTACATGCGGTCCGCCCGCTGCGCGAAGCGCGCCCAGAACCGCCCGTCGGCGTAGATGAAGCTCACCGCCTCGCGGGCGCCGGGAAGCCACTCCTGCACCAGCGCGGGAGTGCCCGCCTCGACCATCTCTGCGATCGCGGCGACCGCGCCCTCCCTTGTGGTGGACAGGCCGCTCACCAGGCGCTGTGACCCGGCCCACGAGCGCGCCGGCTTGATCACGGCCGGCAGCCCCGTCTCGTCGAGCGCGGCGCCGGCGTCGCCCGCGTCGGTGACGGTCTCCCCGCGCGGCACTCGCACGCCGAGCGTCGCCGCCACGCCCAGGGTGGTCCGCTTGTCGAGGGCCGCGGCCAGGGGCGCCTCAGGGGCCAGCGCCACCGCGACCACCCGCTCGAGGTCGTCCCGGCGCGATCGCAGCGCCTCGATCGTCCCGTCGTGGCACGGGATCAGCGCTCGCGGGCGACGTTCGGCGCAAAGCTCGAGCAATGAGTCGACGTAGGCGTCGGGGTCGCGGGCGAAGTCCGGGACGATGGAGCTCTCCGCGCACCAGCGCGAGGCGAACGCGGGTGCCCCGGGTGCCGTCTCCACGGCGCAGACGGCGATGCCGGCGCTGCCGAGCTCGCGCATCGCGACCAGGGCCTGGCGCTGACTCGCATCGGTGACGATCGCCTGCATCGTCGATCCCGTGCTGGGGCTGATTGAGTCGATGGGGCTCACCTTGCAGCAGTATCGGCATCCCCGCCCTCGTGGGTGAGCCCGTAGAACGTAATCTTGTGCGCCGATGGTGACCGGGCGCGTCAAACAACTCCTGAGGCGACCAGCCGCCGACTGGATCGAGCTCCGCTGCCGCTGGTCGAGGAGGCGCGTTGGTCTGGCGCTCTGCTACCACCGTGTCTCAGATCCCCAGGGGGATCCCGAGCGGGAGCTGGTACCCGCCCTCGGCACCGAAAGGTTCGAGGCGCACGTCCGCTACTTGAAGCGGCGCTTCCGCCTGGTACGGGCGTCGGAGCTTCTCGACGCCGCCCGCGAACGGCGCCGCGGAGGGCGCTTTCCGGTCGCCATCACCTTCGACGACGACCTGCCAAGCCACGTCCGGGGGGCCATGCCGGTGCTCGAGCGCCATGGCGCCCCGGCAACGTTCTTCCTCAACGGAGCATCGCTCGAGCGCCCGTTCGCGTTCTGGTGGGAGCGCCTGCAGCGAGCGTGGGATCGCGGAGACTTGGATCCGGGAACGCTCGAGGAGCTCATGGAGGGCGAGGCTGACCCCGGGCCGCCGACGATCAAGCGCGTCTCCGCTGCAATCCAGGCATTGCCTCCTGGGCGGCGCCGCGAGCTCGCCCAGCAGCTGGGGAACCATGCCGGGCCCGATCCGCCGGACTCTGGCATGCGCGCGGGCGACGTCAGGCGCCTCGCGGCGGCCGGGTTCGAGATCGGCTTTCACACTCTCCACCACGATGCTCTACCGGGGCTCGATGACCCGGCGCTGTCTGAGGCGATGATCGACGGAAAGGGTGGGCTCGAGCGGGCGGCGGAGACCCCGGTCGTGGCGATCGCCTATCCCTACGGCAAGGTCGACCGGCGTGTTGCGGACGCCGCGCGCACCGCGGGGTACCGCTGGGGGTTCACCAGCTTCGCGGAGGCCGTCGGCCCCGGGAGCGATCGACTGATGCTGGGCCGCCACGATGCCGGCGTCGGCACCGTTGGCGACCTGGCGCTCGGGCTGGCGAGGGATCTTCGCGACTGGCGTGGGTGAGGCGCCGTCGCGTCCAGGTCCGACCGGCGAATTACCCTCAGCTCCCAACTTGGGCCAAGACATGCGCGTCCTGTTCGTCGCCTCACGCCATCCAGTTCCACCCGACCGCGGAGACAAGCTTCGCAACTACCACCTTGTCAAGGGGCTCGCCCGGCACGCCGACGTCACGCTCGTGTGCTTCGCCGCGGGGCCCACGTCGCCGATCGACGGCGTGAGGGTGAGAACCGTGCCGCTGGGAGCGCTCTCGGGCGCCTTGGAGAACCTACGCCACCCGCGCCCGGGCCTGCCGATGCAGGTGCGGCTCTATCTGCAGAGCGCCATGCGCAGGGCCGTGGACGAGGAGCTTCGCCTGGGCCCCGACGTGGTCCACGTTCACTTCTCGCGCATGGCCCCGTACATGCCGCAGGCAGGCACCGCTCACCGCCATCTCGACCTCATGGATTCGCTCTCGGTCAACATGGCCACGAGGGCGCGCTCCAGCTCGACGGTGGTCGGCTTGCCATTCGCCGCCGAGGCGCGGTTGCTTCGCCGCTACGAGGCTCGGGTGGCGGCGGCAGCAGACACGTACTCCGTCATCTCGGCCGCGGACAGGGATGCTCCGGGCCTCCAAGGCGCCGCGATCATCCAGAACGGCGTCGATCTCGCGGCGTTCCCCTTCCACGACACCGCCGATCGCCCGCCGGTCCTGATCTTCTTCGGGAACCTCGGCTACTTCCACAACATCGCGCCCGCGGTGTTCGTCGCCACCGAGGTGCTGCCACTGGTCAGGCAGCGCGTGCCGGCCGCGACCGTCCGGATCGTGGGCGCCCGGCCCGCAGCGGCCGTACGGCAGCTGGACGGCCTCGACGGCGTCGAGGTGGCCGGCGACGTGCCCGACATGGCGGTCGAGCTCGAACGGGCGGCCGTCTCGGTCCTGCCCGTGTTCTCGGGATCGGGGCTCAAGAACAAGGTGTTGGAGGCCTTCGCGGGGGGATTGCCCGTGGTCACCAACGCCCTCGGCGTGCAGGGCGTCGAGGGAGCGGCGCCCGGGCGGGAGTACCTCGCCGCCGAGGGCGCCCGTGATATCGCCGCCGCGGCCGCGCGGCTGCTCGAGGATCCGGGCGAGCGAAGGCGCCTGGCGACCTCCGGGCGGGCGCTGGTCGAGGCCCGATACTCGTGGGAGCATCAGGTGGAGGCGCTGCTCGCCCTGTACCAGTCCTCCTCGGTGGCCGGATTGGCGACTTAGTGGCGCATACCGCAACTAAGTCGCCATTCGCGGCCGTCAGCGACTACCGCGCCCGAGACTCCCAGTCCGCCGGGGCTCTCGCGTGCTGCGCTCACACCGCCGCGGCCTGGCTCGGGTCGCCGCGCTCGCCCTCGTCCTCCCAATCGGCCGACTGGCCGAGGCTGGCGCCCTTGACGACCTTCAGCCCGAGCAGGGCGCACTTGATCCGAGTCGCCGAGATGTCGATGCCCAGGAGCTCGAGCACGAAGTCCTTCGGCAGCCGAAGGAGCTCCTCGCGGCTCATGCCCTCGAGCTCGTCGGTGAGCATCGAGGTGGCCGCGGTCGAGATCGCGCAGCCCTTGCCCTCGAATCCGACCTCGGCGACCTTGCCGTCGTCGTCGAGCCTGATGAAGACGTGCTGCTCGTCGCCGCAGAACGGGTTCGTGTCCTCGAACTCGAGGTCGTACTCATCGAGGCGCCCGAAGTTGTGGGGGCGCTTGTAGTGCTCCAGGATCTGCTCTCTGTACAGGTCGTCCACTCCCCCTAAGGTAGCCGGAGTCGTCCTTGACCTGCCGGGCGGGCTCGGATAGCTTCGGGACCGCAGAGTTCACTCACGCTCGAGGGGAGAAGTCATGCCGCAAGCCCATCGCCGAGTCGCGCTGATCGTCGGCGCCGCGATCGCAACGGCAGCCGTTGCCGCGATCCCGGCGCTCGCCAGCAATGTGGTCAAGATCGACTCCAAGGTGACGATCTCCCACCGCGCGCCGGCGTTTCACGGCAAGGTGAAGTCCGACAACAGCGGCTGCGAGTCGAATCGCAAGGTGAAGGTGTTCCGGAGGCATCACGGCCCCGACGAGTTGCTCGGGCACGACAGGACCAACAACAGGGGCAAGTGGAAGGTTGAGGTCGACCCGCTGAGCTCCGGTGCCTACTACGCGAGGGTCAAGCGCCGTGCCGAGGGCGCGGCGGGCACGATCTTCGTCTGTCGCCGCGATCGCTCCAAGACGGTGGTGGTCGACTAGCTCCGGTTGCCCCGGCGGGCGCGGCCCGCCGCCGTTCAGTCGAGCTCGAACACGCGGCGCACGTCGTGGAGCGCCTCGACCAGGCGGTCGACCTCCTCGCGCGTGTTGTAGACCGCGAGGCTGGCGCGGGTGGTCGCCGCCACGCCGAGCCGATCCATGAGGACCTGGGCGCAGTGGTGCCCGGCGCGGACCGCGATCGCGTGGCGGTCGAGGATCTCGGAGACGTCGTGCGGGTGGACCCCGTCGACGTCGAAGGAGACGATGCCGACCCGGTCGTCCCCGGCCGGCGGCCCGAAGATGCGCACCCCCGGAACCTCGGCCAGGCGCTCGAGCGCGTAGGCGCCGACCTCCGCCTCGTGCGCGTGAGCGGCGTCGAGCCCGACCGCGTCCAGCCACTCGATCGCGGCGCCGAGCCCGATGGCCTCGGCGATGGGCGGGGTCCCGGCCTCGAAGCGGGCCGGCACGCTTGCCCAGGTGATCCGCTCCTTGGTCACCTTGCGGATCATCGAGCCGCCCCCTTCGTACGGCTCCATGGCCTCGAGGAGCTCCCCGCGACCGTAGAGAACGCCCACCCCGGTGGGCCCGTAGACCTTGTGGCCCGTGAACCCGTAGAAGTCCGCTCCGAGGTCCGGCAGGTCGAGCTGCAGCTTCGGCGCGGCCTGCGCCCCGTCGGCGACCACGATCGCCCCGGCCTCGTGGGCCAGTCGTGCGATCTCGGTCAGGGGGTTGATGGTGCCGAGCACGTTGGAGACGTGGGCGACCGCGACCAGCTTCGGACCGCGCTCCATGGCGGCCACGAGGGTCTCCATGTCGAGGCGCCCGTCGCCGTCCACGGGCACCCACTCCAGCTTCGCGCCGACCTCCCTTGCCAGGAGATACCAGGGCACGATGTTCGAGTGGTGCTCCATCTCGGTGAGCAGGATCCGATCGCCCTCGCCGACGTTGGCGCGGCCCCACGCGTGGGCGACGAGGTTCAAGGACCCGGTCACGTTGCGGGTGAAGATGACCTCGCGCGGCTCGACGCCCAGGTGGCGCGCGATCGTGTCGCGAGCCCCCTCGTAGAGCGCGGTTGCCTCCTCGGAGAGCGTGTGGACGCCGCGGTGGACGTTCGCGTTGTGCTCTCGCCAGTAGCGGTCGAGCGTGTCGATCACCGCAAGCGGCTTCTGCGCGGTCGCGCCGTTGTCCAGGTAGGCGAGCTCCAGCCCGTGGACCCGGCGCGAGAGAATCGGGAACTCGGCGCGGATCTCCTCCAGGGACCGGGGAAGGATGGGGGAGGTGACGGGCGCCGTCGCCATCGCAGCTCGGCGGCTACGCCGCCGCCTCGACCTCCTCGCCAATCCAGCCGTAGCCGCGCTCCTCGAGCAGGCCGACCAGCTCGGGCCCGCCCTGCTTGACGATCCGCCCGTTGTACATGACGTGCACGAAGTCGGGCTCCACCAGGTGCAGGATGCGCTGGTAGTGGGTGATGATCAGGATTCCCATCTCGGGACCGGCGAACTTGTTGACGCCCTCCGCCACCGTGCGCAGGGCATCGATGTCGAGGCCGGAGTCGGTCTCGTCCAGGACCGCGAGCTCGGGCCTCAGCATCGCCAGCTGAAGGATCTCCATCCGCTTCTTCTCGCCGCCGGAGAACCCGTCGTTCAGGTAGCGGCTGGAGAACTCCCGGGGGATGTTCATCAGCTCCATCGCCGCCTCGGTCTGCTTGCGGAAGTCCTTCAGCTTGATCTCGCTCTCGCCGCGAAACTCGCGGTGGGCGTTGACCGCCATCCGCAGGTACTTGGCGACCGTCACACCGGGGATCGCGACCGGGTACTGGAAGGCCATGAACAGCCCGCCGCGGGCCCTGTCCTCGGGGGCGGCCTCGGTGATCGGCTCGCCGCGCAGCTGGATCTCGCCCTCGGTCACGTCCAGCGCCGGGTGGCCCATGATCGCGTTGGCGAGCGTCGACTTGCCGGAGCCGTTCGGACCCATCAGCGCGTGGATCTCGCCGGCGGACACCTCGAGGTCGAGCCCCTTGAGGATCTGCTTGCCCTCGGCGGTTACGTGCAGGTTGCGTATCTGAAGATCAGCCATTTGTCTCCGTTGTCGTGGTTGGCGGAAGCGGGAGCGCAGCTCAGCCGGCGACGGGTTCCCTGACGGTGTGCTGGTCGGCGAACTCGACCAGGTCGGCGAGCGTCGTGCCGGCGAGCGCCTTGGTGATCCCGCCGTGCACGCGGGTCCACAGGAGCTTCGTCGCGCAGGCTCGATCGCCGTCCGCTTCGTGCGAGCACAGCACGCGGCCCTCGGGGACCTCGTGGAAGCACTCCATCGGCGCGATCGGCCCCTCGAGCGCCTGCACCACCTCGAGCATCTCGATCTGCGACGCGGGCCGCGCCAGCCGGTAGCCGCCGTGGGCGCCGCGCACCGAGGTCACCAGCTCCGCCTGGCGCAGCTTCGCGACCAGGTGCTCGAGGTAGGAAAGGGGAAGGGTCTCCGTCTCCGCGACCGAGCTGAGCGCGACCGGCTCGACCGCGTCCGCGCCCTCGTCACCGGCGCGGCGGCCGAGCTCGACCATCAACCGCACGCCATATTCCGCTTTGGTCGAAAACAACATCTCGATCCAAATCCTAGCTCACAGGTCGGATAAGGGCCGAGCCGGGCTCGGGCCGGCGGACGCCTCGGGCGCGGGCCCGCTACTCGCCTCTGAGCCGTCGAATCGCCTCGCGCGTCACCCGGTAGGGATTGACGGTGACGGCGCCATGTGCCACGACCTGCAGGACGCGCGCCAGGGCCGAGTCGGGTAGGCGGCCCGGCTCGGGGAGCTCGATCAGCAGCTCGAGATGACCGGAGGCGCTTCGCCGCGGCCGGGTGTGTCCCGGAACCAGATGCTCGAACAGCTTGATCGCGTCGACGTTCTCGTCCAGCACCAGGGCGACGAACTGCGTGATCTGCGCCTCACGCGCCCGCTCGACGAGGCGCTCCAGCAGAGCCGTGGCCACCCCACGGTGCTGCCAGGGATCCCCCACGGCGACCGAGACCTCGGCCAGGTGGGGCTCGGCGCCACGCACGTAGCGGGCGACGCCCACCAGGGCGCCGGTCTCGGGGTCGATCGCGGCCAGCGCCTCGTGGTCGGTGTGGTCGATCTCGGTCAGGTAGACGAGGTCGCGCTCCGAGAGGCGATCGAGCGGCCGAAAGAAGCGCCGGTAGCGGCTCTCGGGGCTGAGGCGCTCGATGCCCTCCGCGATCAGCCGCTTGTCGTCGGGCCGCACCTGCCGGATCGACAGCTCGACCCCTCCTGAAGTCGTGACCCGCTGGGCTTCCACCTCACGGCCGCCGGCCGGCTGCGTTGTCGATCACTGTCAGGGGGTGACCGTGAACGTGCGCTTGGCAGGCGTTGCGTCGATGTTCTTCGCCCGGTCGGTGGCCCGGACCTCGAAAGTGTGGGAGCCGTTGGACAGCGGGGTCGAGCGGGTGTGGCTGGCGCCCGGCCCGGAGCAGGCGGCGAACGCCTCGGCGTCGAAGCGACACTGGAAGGTCGAGCCGGACTCGCTCGACGTGAAGGTGAACGTGGGGGTGGTGTCATTGGTCGTGGCCCCGGGCCCGGTGGTGACCGTCGTCTGCGGCGCCGTCGAGTCCTCGACGTAGGTGCGCGGGGCCGAACACGCCGAGGCGTTGCCGGCGGCGTCTACCGCCCTGGCGCGAAACGAGGTCGTCGTGTTGTCGGCCACCGCTGCGGTGAGGCCCGGCGAGGCGAACTGAATGCCGGAGCCCGAGGCCGCCGGAGAGCCCGTGCAGCCGGCTGTCTTGTAGAGCTTCACGCCCCCTGGGCGGACCCCTTCACCTTGGGGTTGTTGTTGTTGGCCGGCGATGCGGGGACGGTGGCGGTGATCTGGGGCGTCGGGGGGGCGACGGTGTCGACGGTGAAGGGCCGCGACCGGACCGCGCTCTCGTTTCCGGGGGCGTCGATCGCCTTGACGAAGAAGGTATGGGCGCCGTTTGCGAGCGGCGAGCCCCGAGTGAACGGCGAGGGGCACGGGAAGAACGCCTGGGCATCGACGCGGCACTGGAAGGTGGAGCCGGCCTCGGTTGAGGTAAAGGAGAAGGTGGGGGTCGAGTCCTTGGTGGGGCCGTTCGGCCCCGAGGTGATGGTCGCCTGCGGCGGGGTCGTCTCGGCCGTGAAGCCCCTGAACGTGTTGTAGGCGGGCTTCGCGGTCCGGTTGTAGCGCAAAAGCCCCGCGGTGCCACAGATGCTGCACAGGCTCGCGCCCCCGGAACCAGTGGCTGGATCGCGCCACAGGAACCAGTAGACGCGCTGCAGGTTCCATTCCGTGCGGCGGCTCAGGAACAGCTTGAAGGAGCTCGAGAGCAACTGCTGTTGACCGGTGAGGCCCTTGTTCTTGCAGAAGCGATCGGGAGGCCCCGATCCCCAGGCGAACTCGGTGACCCACAGCGGCGTGGCCCCGTCGGCGTGATTCGTCATCGAGGCGCGGAATTGCAGCATCTCCGAGCGAACCCCATCCAACCCGCACGAATAGGGGTGCAGGGCGGCGGCGTCGAAGTCGCTCTTGATCCCGGGCACCTGGTAGATGTTGTCGAGGAACACCCAGGCCTTCGAGTCCCCGATGGCGGGCATTCCGGCAAGCACGATCCGGGCCTGCGGATCTCCGGCTCTTGATCGCATTGTGGGAGATCTGAAGCAGCGTGGCGTACTTCTGGGCCGATTGCTGGACGTTTTGCCCCGGGCTGAAGAACTTCTTCAGGTTGGGCTCGTTCCAGATCTGCCAGGACTGGATCGGCAGCGGCGCGGCGCCCGGGAACTGCTCGGGGTAGTCGGTGGTCCAGTAGCTGCCCCCCGGTCCATAGCGCGCCACCGCCGCCTTGAGGAAGTTCCGCCACGCCTGCTTGTCGGCGATCGCTGCTGATCGGGGGCTGCGCGAGCACTCCGCTGCCCACCCACTGCGGGGACCCCCAGACGAACGGGACCGACCGGATTCCGTGCGCGGCAAGGCGACCGATGTAGTGGTCCCTCTCGGCCCAGTCGTAGGAGCCCCGGCTCGGCTCCATCGACCTCCATTTGAGCATGAAGCGCTCCGTGTGCACCTTGGCCGCCTCCATCCCCTGGACGTCTTGGTCGTCGAGCGTTCCCTGGGCGATGCCGAAGAACTCCGATCGGGCGGCCGAGGCCGCCGAGCGCGGCGAACAGGGGCACGGCGAGCATGGTGAGGACGATTGCGAGGCGCGTCACCGATCTGGCTGCGGGGTGCGCCATCAGCCGTGCGCTCAGGCCGGCGATTGTCTCGCGCATCAGCTGGGCTGAGACGCAGATCCACGGCGCCGGAAGAACCTCCAGGCTCCGGCGACGGCGATCCCGACGAGGGCGCCGATCAGGAAGAGGCTGGGTCCAGTCCCCGCGGTGTCGGCTACCACCGTCCCAACGCTGCGGCCGTCGACGGATGCCCCGGTCCCTGCGCCCGCGGCCGCCACGCCCGGTTTGGCCGAGTCGGTGGGCGTCGGCGCACCCAAGCTCGGGGCGGTGGCTATCTGGGCAAGGACCTGCCCCTCGGGGCCGGACAGGGCCGCCTGAGTCTTGCTCGAGAGCTGCCCCGGATGCGCGATGGGAGTCTCCCCGCCGGCCAGGGTGTTGCCGCCGCCGGCCGTCGGAAGGTGCTGGGTGTATTGGTCCACCGCAGGAGGGCTGGCCACCGCGGCGGTCGCTGGCGCCGCGAGCATGGCGACGACGGCCGCCGCCCAACCCAGGCGACGCCTGCGTCGCCCAAGCCGAACCCTGCTTCCTCCCAAACTCCGCCAACTAGACTGATTCCGCACTGCCTCCTAGCATATGGCATGGGGGCAAGGGCGGCGTAGGGCGAGCGTCGAGAACGCGACCGGCTCGATTCGGGCTTGGCGTGGAGACGCTGCTCGTCGGCTGGGCCGCGGTCTGGGCCGGCACCTGAGCCGACTCCTACGGGTCGATCAGGCCCTTGCGGATCGCGTAGCGGACCAGCTCCACGCGGTCGCGCATACCGAGCTTTCGCATCGCGTTGGAGCGGTGGTTCTCGACCGTCTTCTCGGACAGATGGAGGATCGCGGCGATCTCGCGGTTGGTGTGAGCCTCGGCGACCAGCTTCACCACTTCCTGCTCGCGCGGGGTCAGCTCCTCGTCGCGCGAGGAGCCCTCGCCGAGGACGTCCTTGATCAGGGCCCGCTGCGCCTCTGGGGTGAGGAAGGGCTCGCCCCGCTCGACCGCCCGCACCGCGTCGAGCAGGTCCGAGTCGGCCTGGGCCTTCAGCACATAGCCCGAGGCCCCGGCCTTGAGCGCCTCGAACAGGTAGCGCTCGTCGTCGTACATGGACAGGATCAGGACCGCGACGTCGGGCGCTTGGGCGCGGATCTCGCGCGTGGCCTGCAGCCCCGTCAGCTTGGGCATCTTGACGTCCAGGATCGCCAGGTCGGGTCGTTCGCGGATCGCCATGTCGCGGGCCTGGGCTCCGTCGGCGGCCTCGCCGATCACCTCGATGTCCGTTTGGCGCTCGAGCAGCATCCGCAGGCCGGAGCGCACGATCCCGTGGTCGTCGGCGATCAGCACCTTCATGGCTGCGGCTCCGTTTCCGGGTTGCTCCATGGCCTCATCTCTGTATCGGCTGAGTGCAACGGCACCCTGAGACTGACCCGCGTGCCCACGTTCGGCCGCGACTCCACCTCGACGTCGCCCCCGACGAGCAGCGCCCGCTCGCGCATGCCGGCGATCCCCAGCCCGCGAGCCGCCTGGTCGAAGGTGAAGCCGGACCCGTCGTCGCCGACCGTGAGCTCGACCCGATCCCCGTCGCCAGCGGGGGAATCCGCGCGTAGGAGGCGGACCCTGACGGTCTCGGCGCCGGAGTGACGGGCGGCGTTCGAGAGCGCCTCCTGGGCGACCCGGTAGACGACGAGCTGCACGTCGGAGGGCAGAGCGGAGAAATCCCCGTGCGCCTCGAAGCTCGTCCTGATCCCTCCCTGGCGCCCGAGCTCGGCGACGTGGCCGGCCAGGGCCGCCTTGAGGCCCAGGTCGTCGAGGGCGGTGGGGCGGAGCTGGCGCGCCAGCATCAACAGCTCCTCCATCGCCTGGTTGGCCAGCGCCTTGGTGTCGGCGAGCTCGTGGGCGAGCTCCACGGGAGCCTTCACGCGCGCCGCCTCGAGTCGCAGCAGCAGAGCGGTCAGCGACTGGTTGACCTCGTCGTGAAGGTCGCGGGCGACCCGCGCGCGCTCTTCCTCCTGCGCGGCGAGCGCCGCGCTGGAGGTGCGTCGCCGCTCGGCTTCGAGGCGCTCGAGCATGCGGCGGAAGGCGAGCTGGAGCCTGGTGACCTCCTCGGGGTCGGTTCGCCCGTTGACGGCTCGACGGAGGTTCGCGCCCGGGCGGGAGAGGTCGGCGCGCTCCATCTCGTCCACCAGCCGCTCCAGGGGGCGGAAGCGGCGCTGAAGCATGAACACGTTGACGAGGATCGTCAGGGCGACCGCGAACCCGAGCACCAGCGCCAGCTCGGGCCGCGAGCCGACGTCCAGACTGGGGTTGCCCGCGACGCTCGCCGCGACCACCGCGGCGACCATCAGCAGCAGGTTCGCGACCAGGACCTGTGTGAGGAGGTTCTTGCGGCGCATGTACACCCGTAAGTATCGACCGGGGCAGCAGATACCGGAGTCCGGCAGGCTTGGCGTTGGGCGACGCCTCGGCAGGCGGCATGCCCCAAGTCGCGGGAACGACCCCATGGCCGAATAGGGGCCAGCCCCCATGGCGCCGGACGAGTGGTGTGCCAGTATTGGACGACCGTTCGAATCCCGTCAGAAAGGGTGCCCCGAACAGATGACGACCACCCGCAGATCCACACTCGTCGCCGGCTTCCGGACGACCATCCTGCTGGCCGCCCTGGGCGGCCTTCTGGTGATCATCGGCTACGCGGTCGGCGGCATCAGCGGGGCGGGCTTCTTCCTGGTCATCTCCCTGCTGATGAACCTGGGTTTCTACTGGTTCAGCGACAGGATCGCGCTCGCCAGCGCCCGCGCCAAGCC
The DNA here is from genome assembly GCA_963702805.1 of uncultured Actinomycetes bacterium. Taxonomy (GTDB): domain Bacteria; phylum Actinomycetota; class Thermoleophilia; order Solirubrobacterales; family 70-9; genus AC-56. Next base: position 280,542 of record CAVPEC010000008.1, read on the forward strand.
GATCGCCGAGTCCGAGGCGCCGCAGCTCTACCAGATGGTCCGCGAGCTCACCACCCGCGCCGACCTGCCGATGCCGAGGCTGTACATGATCCCGAGCGACCAGCCGAACGCGTTCGCGACGGGCCGCAACCCGAAGCACTCGGCTGTCGCGGTCACGTCGGGGATCACCAAGCTGCTCTCCGAGGACGAGCTCCGTGGCGTCATCTCCCACGAGTTGGCGCACGTCCGCAACCGGGACATCCTCACCACGTCGGTCGCCGCTGCGATCGGCTCGGCGATCACCTGGATCGCCTATCTCCTGCTGTGGTTCGGTGGCGACGACGATTCGCCGCTGAGCCTGGTCGCCAACCTGGCGCTGTTCCTGCTGGCGCCGATCGCGGCGAGCCTGATCCAGCTCGCGATCTCGCGCCAGCGCGAGTACTCGGCCGACGCCACAGGCGCCCAGATCTGCGGCAATCCCGAGTCGCTTGCGTCGGCGCTCCTGCGCCTCGAGGAGGGCGCCAAGGCGATCCCGATGCAGGTCAACCAGGCCACCGAGCCGCTCTACATCGTGAAGCCGTTCTCGGGCGGCGGGGTCGCGAGGCTGTTCTCCACCCACCCGCCGATCGAGGAGCGCGTCCGCCGCCTCCGCCAGATGCGCCCGGCGCTGGGCTAGCGCCCGCCCGCAAAGAGCCCCACGATTGGCGACTTAGTGGCGGTATGCGCCACTTAGTCGCCAACCGGGTCGACCGCCACCTGCCTCGCCGCTTCCGCCTATCGTTCGGGTCGGCGAGTCAGGGCCCGTCCACTCGCGCTCGCGCCTGGGCATCCCCCTCGCGCCGCACGCCTCCGGCGTGGGCTATACTTTTTGAAGTAAATCCGGATCGAGATTCAGGAGTATTGGTGTTCCAATGGCGACCGCAACGGAGCCCATAGAGCTCGTCAAGAGCAGGATCGACCAGGTCGATCCACAGAGCGCGCAGTGACGAGATCGAGCGCGGCGACGCGGTCCTGATCGACACCCGCGAGCCTCACGAGTGGGATGTCGCCCATCTCCAGGGCGCAAAGCTCGTCTCGCCCGCCGCGGTCGCGGAGCTCGTCCCGGAGCTCGTCCCGGACCGGTCCAAGCGCCTCCTCCTTTACTGCGCCAGCGGCAATCGCTCGGCGCGCGCCGCGGACGTGCTGCAGAACGAGCTCGGGTACGAGAACGTGGCCTCGGTCGCCGGCGGCATCGAGGCCTGGCAACAGGCGGGCCTGCCGGTCGTCGAGGCCGAGGGCCTGAGCCCCGAGCAGCGGATGCGCTACTCGCGACACACCTTGCTGCCCGAGGTCGGGGTCGAGGGCCAGCTGAAGCTGCTCGACTCGAAGGTTCTCCTGATCGGCGCCGGAGGGCTGGGCGCGCCGTCCGCCTTCTACCTGGCGGCGGCCGGAGTCGGCACCCTGGGGATCGTCGACGACGACGTCGTCGACGAGTCCAACCTGCAGCGCCAGGTGATCCACAACACCGAGCGGGTCGGGATGCCGAAGACGGAGTCGGCGCGGCTCTCGATCCAGGCGCTGAACCCCGACGTGGAGGTCGTCGAGCACAACACGCGGCTCGACGCGGACAACATCCTCGAGATCATCGAGGACTACGACTTGATCGTCGACGGCGCCGACAACTTCCCCACCCGGTACCTGCTGAACGACGCTTCGGTGCGGCTGCGAAAGCCGGTCGTCTCGGCCTCGATCCTCGCCTTCGAGGGGCAGATCTCGACCTTCGTCCCGTACGAGGGGCCCTGCTACCGCTGCCTCTACCCGGTGCCGCCGCCGCCCGAGCTGGCGCCGAGCTGTGGCGCCGCGGGCGTGCTCGGCGTGATGGCCGGCGTCATGGGCCTGCTGCAGGCAAACGAGGTGATCAAGCTGGCCGTGGGGATCGGCGAGCCGCTGATCGGGCGGCTGCTGCTCTATGACTCGCTGGGCACCCGCTTCACGGAGCTGAAGGTGAAGCGCGACCCCGACTGCCCGGTCTGCGGCGACCACGCGCCGGAGCTCCCAGACTCGGAGTTGGGCAAGTTCCCCGACTACGAGGCCTTCTGCGCCGGCCACGCGGTTCGTCCCTAGCTCGACTCAATAGGGTTCGGGTCCGATGCCGACCGTGATCATCCCACCGGTCCTTCGCCCCCAGACCGGCGGGAACGCCGAGGTCGCTGCGGAGGGAGCCACCGTGGGCGACGTGCTGCGCGCTCTTGCCGACGCCCACCCCGGCACGCGTTCACAGCTGTTCGCCGACGGTGGGGACCTGAACCGCTACGTGAACGTCTACCTGAACGACGAGGACGTCCGGGTGCTGGACGGCCTCGAGACGCCCATCTCCGGCTCCGACACGGGTGGTCATCCTGCCGGCGATGGCCGGCGGGCGCTAGCGCAGGGCTCGCTCGCAGTGAAACGTTCGGCTGTCGGGAACGGCGCCCCCGCACACGTCGACGCTGGAGCCTCCCCGGATCGTGTCCCTTCCGCCACCAGCCCGTATGCGGTCGGACCCCGGGCCGCCGAGGATCCGGTCGTCACCCGACCCCCCCATCACCTCATCGTCTCCGCGCCGGCCACAGATCAGGTCGGGACCACCGCGGCCGTGGATCACGTCGTTGCCGGCGAAGCCGACGATCACGTCGCGGCCGTTGGTGCCCCGCAATTTGTCACCGTGGGGTGAGCCGATCACCGTCGCGGCGAAGCCGTGACACCGGGGATGAGAGGGAACGTTTACGTCCGGTGTCGAGACGGCCCTCGGTCGCGGCCTCGCGATCTTGAACCTCTTGCGCTTCGTGCCCACGTTCCCGGCCTCGTCGGTGGCCTTGACCTTGAGGCGGTGGTGGCCTGGCTTCAGCTCCGGAGTCCTGTAGCGGCGACGCGCAGGCCTTGTAGGGCCTCGAGTCGACTCGGCACCGAAGGCTGACGTCCTCGGAGGCCTCCAGGATGAAGGTCGCCCGCCTCCTCCTATCGGCCGTCGAGGCGATGGCCCGGTCCGTGCCCTTGATCGTCACGGTGGGCGGCACGGTGTCAACCGTGAAGGACCGTGACACCACGTCGCTCTCGTTTCCGGCGGCGTCGGCCGCCCGGACGAAGAAGGTGTGGGAGCCCTCGGAGAGGTCCCGTGCGGCCGTATCGGACCTTGCGTCCGAGCAGGCCGAGAAGCCATGACCTTCGTAGCGGCATTGGAAGGTCGTCCGGGACTCGGTGGAGGAGAACGCGAACCTGGGAGTGGGGTCCTTGGTGACCGAGCCATCGGCCGGGCCGTTCACCATCGTCACCACCGGGAGGGTGGTGTCGATGGTGAAGGCGCGCGAGGCCCTGTCGGTGCCGTGTTGGACGGCGAACGTGTGGGCGCCGTCCGAGAGCGCCGGGCTGGTGAACGGCGAGGTGCAGTCGGCGTCGACGACGACGCCGTCGATCTGGCAGCTGAAGCCGCCCGCGTCCGGGGCGGAGAAGGCGAACCTCGGGGTGGGGTCGTTGGTGGGCGAGCCCGAGGTGGGGCCCGAGGTGATTGCAAGGCCGATCTTCCAGGTTACGGTCGCCGATCCGGTGTTCCCGGCCTCGTCGGTGGCCCTGACCTGGAAGCTGTGCTGGCCGTTGGCGAGCTGGCTGGCGGCGTAGGGCGATGAGCAGGGGGCAAAGCCACCGGAGTCGAGCTGGCAGCTGAAGCTGGCGCCGGGCTCGTCGGACGCGAAGCTGAACGAGGGGCTCGGATCGGACGAGGTCGAGCCGTTGGCGGGACCGGAGGAGAGCGTCACGACGGGGTCCGTGGTGTCGACTGTGAAGCGGCGCGACCGGACCTGGCTCTCGTTTCCGGCGGCGTCGACCGCCTTGACGAAGAAGGTGTGGGTGCCGTCGGAGAGCGGCGATCCCCGGGTGAACGGCGAGGAGCACGGGAAGAAGGCCTGGTCCGTGAAATGGCACTCGAAGGTCGACCCCTCCTCGTTCGTGGCAAAGCCGAAGGTGGGGGTGGTGTCGCCAGTGACGCTGTCCTGGCTGGGCCCCGAGTTGATGCTCACCCCGGGCGGCGTCGTCTCGGCCGTGAAGCGCTTGAACGTGTTGAAGGCGGGCTTCGGCGTGCGGTCGAAGTTCAAGAGCCCCGCGGTGCCGCAGATGCTGCACAGGCGCGAGTAGTAGGAACCCGCCGCCGGATCGCGCCACAAGAACCAGAAGACGCGCTGGATGTTCCAGTCGGTGCGACGGTGCAGGATCAGCTTGAACGAGTTGAAGAGCAATTCCTGTTGGCGGGCGACCCCCACGTTGTGGCCGAATTGGTCCGGAGGGCCCGATCCCCAGGCGAGCTCCGTGAGCCAAAGCGGCGTGCCCCCGTCGTTGTGGTCGGTCATCGAAGCGCGGAGCTGCAAGACCTGGCGGCGAAACTCGTCGGTGCTGCGCGCGTAGGGGTGCAGGGCCGTGGCGTCGAAGTTGCTCCTTGCTCCGGCCACGTCGTACACGTGGTCGAGGAAGACCCAGGCCTTGGAGTCCCCGTAGCCGGGCATCCCGGCGAACACGATCTCGGCCTTCGGATCCTCGCTTGTGATCGCGTCATGGGAGATCTGCAGGAGCTGGGCGTACGTTTGGGCCGACGCGCCGACGTTTTCACCCGGGGTGAAGAACTTCTTCAGATTGGGCTCGTTCCAGATCTGCCAGGAGTGGATCGGCATCGGCTTGGCGCTCGCCCCGTACTGCCGGGGGTATGTGTTCGACCAGTAGGTGCCGCCGGGCCCGTAGCGGGCGACCGCCTGTTGCAGGAAGTCCCGCCACGCCGCTTGGTCGGCTGCGCTGTCGAGCGGGGGCTGGGCCAGGGCGCCGCTGCCCACCCAATCGGGCGATCCCCACACGAACGGGACCGGCCGGATCCCCTGCGAGGCGAGCTGGCCGATGAACCGGTTCCTTTGGGCCCAGTGGAACGAGCCCTGCGTCGGCTCGATCGACTTCCATCTGAGCAGGAAGCGCTCTGTGCGCACGTTGGCTGCGGCCATCCCCTGGACGTCCTGGTCATCCAGCGATCCCTGGCTGATGCCGTAGAACTCCGATTGCGCCGAGGCCGTGGGCGCAGCCAACAGCGACAGGGCCAACCCAGCAAGCATGATTCCGAGGGGCCACCAGCGGCCCCTGCGTTGCGCCCTTGCACGTTCCATTCCGCCTCCTGAAGCGTACCCGAAATCCAGTATGGTGCTTTAACGCCCTGTTAAGGCCTGCAGCCACGAGGAGCAGCGCCCGCCACGCACCATCTCGAGGGGAGCCGGAACGCTCGCGCGATTCGGGTCTAGGGGGCGACCGTGAACGTGCGCTTGGAGGGCGTTGCGTCGGTGTTCTTCGCCTTGTCGGTGGCCCTGACCTCGAAGGTGTGGGAGCCGGCGGGAAGCGGCGTCGAGGGCGTGTGGCTGGCGCCCGGCCCCGAGCAGGCCGCGAAGGCCTGGGAGTCGAAGCGACATTGGAAGGTCGAGTTCGGCTCACTCGAGGAGAAGCTGAAGGTGGGAGTGCTGTCGGTGGTGGGGCCCGACGGCCCAGCGGTGATCGAGGTCTGGGGCGCCGTCGAGTCCTCGACGTAGGTGCGGGGGCTCGAGCACGCCGATGTGTTGCCGGCGGCATCCGTCGCGGTGGCGCGGAACGTGGTCGTCGTGTTGTCGGTGACCGTGGCGCCGAGGCCGGGGGAGCCGAACTGCGTGGCGGAGCCGGAGGCAACGGCGGTGCCCGTGCAGCCCGCAATCCTGTAGAGCTTCACGGTCGAGCCGGCCGCGGCCGAGCCCTTCACCTTGGGGGCGTTGTTGTTGGCCGGGGAGGCCGGGGTGGTGGCGGTGATCTGGGGCGCGGCCGGTTTCACGGTGTCGACCGTGAAGGCCCGCGATCGGACCGTGCTCTCGTTTCCGGCGGCGTCGATCGCCTTGACGAAGAGGGTGTGGGTGCCGTTTGAGAGCGGCGCGGCCGGGGTGAGCGGCGAGACGCAGGCCTTCAAGGCGTTCGAATCGAAGTGGCACTGGAAGGTCGAACCAGCCTCGTTCGAGGAAAAGCCGAAGGTCGGGGTCGAGTCGCCCGTGAGGCCGGTGGGCCCCGAGTTGATGCTGGCCACGGGCGGCGTCGTCTCGGCCGTGAAGGACTTGAAGGTGTTGTAGGCGGGCTTTGCGGTCCGGTTGTAACGCAGCAGCCCGGCGGTGCCGCAGATGCTGCACAGGTGCGCGTAGAAGGACCCCGGTTCCGGATCGCGCCACAGGAACCAATACATCCGCTGGATGTTCCAGGCCGTGCGCTGCTGGAGGACCAGCTTGACCGAGTTGTTCAGCAACGTCTGCTGGCCGGTGAGCCCCACGTTGTGGCCGAATTGGTCCGCAGGGCCCGATCCCCAGGCCCACTCGGTGAGCCAGATCGGGGTCGCCGCGTCACCGTGGTTCACGATCGAGGTGCGAAACAGGTTGAGCTCGCTGCGAAACTCGTTCAGGTCGCGGGCGTAGGGGTGCAGGGCGGTGACGTCGAAGTAGTTCCTGGACCCGGCCACGTCGTAGATGTTGTCGAGGAAGACCCAGGCCTTGGAGTCCCCGAAGCCGGGCATCCCGGCGAGCACGATCAGCGCGTTCGAGTCCTTGGCCTTGATCGCGTCGTGGGAGATCTTCAGCAGGTTGACGTACTTTTGGGCCGACTGGGCGACGCTCTGCCCCGGGGTGAAGAACTTCTTCAGGTTGGGCTCGTTCCAGATCTGCCAGGACTGGACCGGCAGCGCGGTGGCGCCGGCCCCGTACTTTTCGTGGTAGGGGGCCCCCCAGTAGGTGCCGCCGGGGCCGTAGCGCGACACGGCCCGGGTCAGGAAGTCCTTCCACGCCGTTTGGTCGGCGGCGCTGTTCAGCGGCGGCTGCGCCAGGGCCCCGTTGCCGACCCAGGTCGGCGAGCCCCAGAGGAACGGCAGCGGCCGGATTCCGTGCGAGGCGAGCTGACCGATGAAGTTGTCCTCGTCGGTCCAGTCGAACGAGCCCTTGGTCGGCTCGACCGTCCTCCACCTGAGCAGGAAGCGCTCCGTGTGCACCTTGGCCGCCTGCATGCCCTCGTAGTCCTGGAGGTCGAGCGTTCCCTGGGCGATCCCGTAGAACTCGGAGGGGGCCGCCGAGGCCGGTGAGGCGGCGAACAGGGGGACTGTGAGCATGGCGAGAAGGATCGCCAGACGCGCCGCCGATCTCGCCGCCCCGTGCGCGATGCGCCTCATCGCGTGAAGTGCCTGAACGCGCGGTAGGCCGGTTTCGGCTTGTGGTTGTGCTTGAGGAGCCCTGCGGAGGCGCAGAAGCTGCAATAGCCCCCCGCACCCTTCGCGGGATCGCGCCAATCGAACCAGAAGAGTCGCTGGATATGCCAGGACCTGCGCCTGTTGAGGACCAGCTTGAACGACTTCTGCAGCATCCGCTTCTGCCCCCTGAGCCCCTTGTTGAGCGGCCAGTGGCGGCTGCGATGGGTGGAGCCCCACCCGACCTCCGTCAGCCACAGCGCGGTGTGCGCGTCGTGGTGCTTCTTCATCACCCCGCGGAAACGACGAAGCTCACCCTTGAACTGACCGATGCTGGCCGCGTACGGGTGGAGGGCGGTGGCGTCGAAGTGCTGTTTGATCCCGTTGACGCGGTAGAGCTTGTTGAGGAAGGTCCAGGCGCGCGGCTTTGCGTAGCCGGTCAGCCCGGCGAGCACCACCTTCACCTTGGGGTTGGCTCCTCGGGCGGCCTGATCGGCGAGCTTCACGAGCTTCCCGTACTGCTGTGCGCCGCGCTTCCGAGGGAAGAACTTCGGCAGGGTGGGCTCGTTCCAGATCTGCACGGCGGTGAACGGCTTGGGCTTGGCGGCCGGGTGCTGCTGGTGGTAGGGCCCGGTCCAGTACGCGCCACCGGGCCCGTAGCGGTTGACGACCGAAGCCACGAAGCGCTGCCAGGCGCGCTGCTTCTTCGCAGTGCCCAGCGGGGGCCGGTTGGGCTTGCTTGCCACCCAGTGTGGGGACCCGTAGATGAACGGGAGGGGCCGAATCCCCCGCCGCGCCAGGTCGCCGACGAGCGGGTCGGTCCAGGCAGGAAAGTGCGGGGCGCCGGAGTTCGGCTGGACGGTTGCCCAGTTGATCGCGAAGCGGAACGTGTGGACGCCGGTCGACTTCATCTTGGCGAAGTCCCGCTGGTCGAGCAGTTGGCCCTTGCTGATGCCGAACAGCTCGCGCGGGGCCGCCGAGGCGGGCGCAGCGAAGACGGCGAGGCAGAGCCCGATCACCAGCACGGCCGTTGCGATTGCCCTGCGCATCAGAGGAGTTGGTCCGGGGATCGACGGCGCCCGAAGAACCGGTTCCAGGCCCCGGGGAGGGCGATCACGGCGAGGGCGCCGATCAGGGCCAGGCTGGCTCCCATCCCGGCGGTGTCGGTCACCACGGCCACGACGCCGCGGCGTCCCCCCACGGATTGCTCGGAGCCGCCCTTCGGGTTCGATGTCGGGGCGTTGAGCGCCGGCGCACCCAGGCCCTTGGCCGTGGCTATCTGGGCGAGGAGCTGCCCATCGGGACCAGACAAGGCCGCCCGGGTCTTGCTGGGGAGCAGATCGAGCCTGGCGACCGGAGGCGTCTCGCCGGGCGCGCCGGAACCGCCGCCGGCCGTCGGAAGGTGTTGGGTATATTGGTCGACCGCAGGAGGACTGGCCACCGCGGCGGTCGCCGGCGCCGCGAAGACAGTCACAATGACCGCCACCCAACCCAGGTGAATCCGGGGATGCCCAGACCGAGCCCCCCTGCTCCTCCGCAAAGAATTGTGATCCCGCACGCGAGCAGCAGAGTATGGCATGGCAACGGAGCGGGCCGGTCAGGCATCGAACCTGTGATCGTCGTCGCGGTCGCCGTTCTCTACGTCGCCCTGGCGATTTCGAACGGCGGATACTCGCGCGAGCTCACCGCTGGGGCCACGGTGGCGGTCTGGTGGGCGGTGCTGATCGCGATCGCCCTGGGAGGCCGGCCGCGCTCGCGCGTTCCCACGCCGGCCCTGGGGGCGGGCATCTGCCTTGCCGCGCTTGCCGGCTGGACAGCGATCTCGATCGGTTGGGCCAGCGACAACGGCAGCGCCTTCTTCGAGGCCGTCCGGGTGCTCGGCTACCTGGGCCTGTTCGTCCTGGTGCTGGTCGCCTCACCGCGAGCCAGCGCCCGGGCGTGGCTCGGGGGCCTCGCGCTCGGCCTCGTGATCGTTGCCGCCCTGGCGCTTTTGAGCCGCTTTGAGCCGTCGTTCGGCGGCGACAAGGAGCTCGGGACGTTCCTGCCGGCGGCCGCCGGCAGGCTCAGCTATCCGATCGGCTACTGGAACGGCCTCGCCGCGGTGATGGCGATCGCCGTCGTGCTCTTGGTCTGGCTGGGCGGCCAGGCCCGAGCCCTTTGGGTGCGAGCGGCGTCGGTGGCCCTGATCCCGTGGCCGATCCTGGTCATCTATCTGGCCTCCTCGCGCGGCGGGGTGATCGCGGGCGTTGCGGGGCTCGCCGTCCTGCTGGGGCTGGGGCCGGGGCGGGCGCGGATGGTCGCGGGCCTTGCCCTGGGAGGGGCCGGCGGGGGCCTGCTGGTCCTGCTCGCCAGCCGTCAGCACGAGCTCGTCAACGGGCTCGGGGACTCGGCCGCCGCGGCCCAGGGGGATCAGATGCTGGCGGTCTCGATCGCGATCGTGTTGGCGGTCGGGCTCCTGCGCCTGTTGCTCGATCCCTCGATCGCAAGGATCGAGGTTCCCGCCCGGGTGACGCGGGCGATCGGGGTGGCGGCCGTGGTCGTGGTGATCGGCGGGATCTTGGCCGCCGGGCCCTCGAAGCGCTGGGAGGAGTTCAAGCGGGTCGCACCCGTGGAGACCCAGAGCACCTATGTCGCGGCTCACTTGAGCAGCGGGCGCGGCAGCGGGCGCTATCAGTTTTGGTCGGCGGCGGTCGATGCCTTCAAGGACCACCCCTTCCACGGCATCGGGGCCGCCGGCTATGAGGCATATTGGGACCAGCACGGCTCCCTGGCCGTCACCGTCCGCGACGCTCACTCGCTGTTTTTGGAGAGCATGGCCGAGCTTGGCGTCGTCGGCCTGGCGCTGGTCCTCGGGTTCCTCGGCTTCGCGGCCGTCTCGGGCGCTCGCCGTGGTCCGAGAAGCTCGCGATCCGGAGCGCTGGGGGTCGCCCTGGCGATCCTTGCGGCCGGGATCGTCTCGGCGGCGATCGACTGGACCTGGGAGCTGTCGGCGTGCTTTGGCCTGGTGGTGCTCGTCGCGGCGCTGCTCACCGGTCCGGCGACGCTCGCCAAGCAGCCGGCCCTCGGCGCCGTCACCCAGGCGCTCGACGCCGGCCGAGGGCGAGGCTCGAGAACCCGACCGGCTCGATTCGGGCTTGGCGTGGCGACGCTGCTCGTGGGCTGGGCCGCGATCTGGGCCGGTGGAACCGTGTTCTTGACCGAGGTCAGGCTCGCAGACAGCAGGTCGGCGGCCAGCGATCAGGACTTTGCCTCCGCCGCGCAGGATGCGCGTGACGCGAGCACGCTGCAGCCGTGGGCGGCGGGCCCCCGACTGCAGCTCGCCCTGGTCGAGGAGCTGAACGGGGACGTCAAGGCCGCCAATCGCGACCTCAGCGAGGCGATCCAGCGCGCCCCCAACGACTGGCAGCTTTGGTTCGTACGGGCGCGGTTGGAGGTCAAGTCGGGCGACGTCGACGGGGCGCGCCGGGCGCTGGCGCGTGCCCGCCGGCTCAACCCGCGGGCCCCGTTCTTCTCTCAGTGACCGCGCGATCCGAGCCCCCGAGCCCCATCCCGGCAGGGCCGCGCGCCTGGACCGACTTCGGCGGCGGCCCCGGCAGGGAGCGGTGGATCCTGCCCTTCACGGCCGTCTTGGCGTTGGGGTTGGTCTTGGCCGGGCTCGCGGCGGCGATCTCCTGGATCGATTGGCGATGGGTGCTCTTGGGGCTCTGTGCTGTCGCCGTGGTTCTCCCGTGTGGCGTTCTGGCGCTGCAAGGCAGACTCGATCTGTTCGAGCCGCTGACCTGGTTCGCGGTGATGTTCCTGCTCCTCTTCGTCACCCGGCCGGCGTGGGACCTCGGGCACGAGAACTTCATCTACACGGGACGGCTGATCTCCCCGACCTTCACCAAGATGATCGTTGCCGGTCTGCTGGCCGCAACGGGCTTCGTGATCGGTTACCTGACCCCGGCGGGAGAGTCGCTGGCATCGCGGCTTCCGCGTCCCTCGACGCTGGACTCGCGCCGTCTGCTGATCTGGTCGACGCTCGTGTTCGCCGTCGCTCTCGCGGCGTTCGCGGCCTTCTTCGTCGAGGCGCACGGGTGGCGTGACCCGGCACATTTCTTCTTCGGCCAGAACAGGATTCGCTTCAAGGCAATCGCCTCAACCCCCGAGGCCACGAGCAAGTACTTCCTCGTCTCGATCGTGCTGATGATTCCCGTGGCCCTCCTGTTCCTGTCGATTCGGCACATCGCGGGCGAGGGGACGCGGATCAGGCGCCTTGCCACATGGGCCGCCCTCGCCTCCATCCTGGCGTTTTTGTTGATCACGTTTCCGGCGGGACAGCGCCGCTACGTGATCGGCATGCTGGGGGCGCTCGCCGTCTACTACTACTTGAGGCGAGGCCGGCGTCCCTCGGCGCTGGGCGTCTGCGTCGTGGCCCTGGTGGCTCTCACGGCGGTGTCCGCCATTCGGGACACGCGGTTGGCGCGCGACCACAATACTCACCCCGACCCGGCTCAGTGGCTGCCGTGGAACGCGGCTCCCCCTCTGTTGAAGTCCCAGGACACGGGTGTGGCCCCCGCTCTGGCCACCGAGATGCTCGTCGTGCCCAAGCACCTCCACTACACGTACGGCGCGACGACCGTTCTCGGGCCGTTCGTGACGGCGGTGCCTCGGCAGCTGTGGTCGGGCAAGCCTACGCCGCCCAACCAGGAGATCCTTGGCTTGGTGTGGGGGGGCAGCCCGTGCACGTACGGTGGCCAGTGCAGCACCTTCTCGCCCTTCGGGGAGCCGTATCGCGACGCCGGCCTCGTCGGGGTGTTCATATTCGCGGTGCTGTTCGGCATCTTCTGGAAGGGGGCCTGGCTCTATTACCTTCGCCACCGTGATACCGAGGTGGCCCTGGTCGCCTACTGCACGCTGTTGCCGTTCATGATCACCTGGATGCGGGGAAACTTCATCCTCCCCGCCATGGAGGCAGCCCTGACCCTGGCCGTCGTCGTGGTCGCCGGCCTGCTCTGTCGCACGCGGCCAGGGAGCGCCGGCGCGGTCCCCGGACCATGAGCCCGGCGGGCGAGGTCGGGCCCAGGTGGCCGAATCTATTCCTGGTCGGCGCGGCGAAGGCCGGGACCACGTCCCTGTACCGCGAGCTGGCCCGGCATCCGGCGATCTACATGTCGCCGATGAAGGAGCCCCACTTCTTCTCCCGCATCGAGCCTGCGTCGAGCTGGGAGGCCTTCTTCCCGCATGTGAGCGACGAAGACGAGTACCTCGCCCTGTTCAAGGGCGCTGGGAACGAGGACCTGCTGGGAGAGGGGAGCACCTCCTACCTCTGGGACAGGCAGGCCGCCGGGCGGATCGAGCATGTGGTCCCGGAGGCGAGAATCCTGGTCATGTTGCGAGATCCGGTCGACCGGGCCTACTCGCACTACTGGAACGACGTCCGGGAGGGGCTGGAGAAGCGGTCGTTTCCCGATGCCCTCGCCGAGGAGCAGCGCTCCGGCCCGGGAGGATGGGGCGCTTCCTCCCTGTACATCGACTGTGGGCGGTATGCGGACCAGGTGGCGAGGTACCTGGACAGGTTCGGTCCCGGGGGGGTCCTCGTGTCGTTTCTCGAGGACTTCGTCACGGACAGGACGGGCACCATGGCGGACATCCATTCGTTCCTGGGGGTGGGGCCGGTGCCCGCGGGTGCTCCGCTGCGTCGCATGAACTCCATCTCGCTGCCCCGGAACAGGCTGGGCGGGGCGCTGCTCGGCAGTGGCAGGGTGCGCAGACTCGCTCGGGCCACGGTCCCACGACCTCTGCGAGGCAGGCTGCGAGGAGCCCTGCTGGAGGAGGCGGCGCCTCCCCCGATGGACCCCGCGGCGGGAGACCTGCTCAGGGAGATCTACCGTCCGGACGTCGCGCGGCTGGCGGAGCTGCTCGGCAGGGCTCCGCCGTGGGAAGCCCTGGTGGCGGGCGGGTCACTGCCCGGCTAGGCGGGGGAGCTGTCGGCTCTTGAGGTAGTGGCGGTACGAGCCGGGGCGAAGCTTCCAGCCTCCCGCGGTTCGTTTCAACAGGACCGATGCGGGATAGTCCGTGATGCTCACGACGCTCGGCGTCGCGACGAAGCGAGTCGCGGCCCGGACGACGATTCCCACGGTCGCCCGGTTGCCTTGGGTCTCGACGCTCGGGTTGATGGGCTGGGACTCGGTTGCCTGCAGACCGTGGATCTCGTGCCTCGCCTCGCTCTTGGCGATATGTCCGGCGTAGCTTCGCCTCACTCCCGCCACGTCTTTGCGCTGCAGCGCTTGCCACCAGCGAAGGACGGCGGCGTAAGGCGTCGATGGGCCAACCCCCTCGATGTCGCTCTTCGTGATCAGGAGCGACTTCGGGCCCGCTATGTCTCCAGGCTCGAACGGCGGGCCATTGGGGCCGTCGTTCCCACATCCCTGTGACGATGCGACGAGCCCCAACGCAAGAAGCACGATTACTGCACGAAGCCGCAAGCCGATCATCCTAGGAGACCCGGGCCGGGCGGTCGGGCTCCTGGAAGGCGACGTCAGCGGGGAGGCCGGACTTTCTGGCCGCCCGGATCAAGTCGCGAGGAAGCGAGAGAAGCGACCGGCTGGCCGACTCCAGCTCGCCGTGTCGGCCCGCGAGGCCCACGAGCATCACCAGGCTCACGACGTAGGAGCTGGCGAGGGCGACAGCCGCGCCATAGATCCCCCACAGGGGAACGAACACCGCAAGCGCGACGGCCACCCAGGCCAGCGCGAGCAGCTCGCCCAGGGTTCCGGCGAGCGGATAGCCTCGGCCCTTCAGCCCCTCGGACAGCACCCTTCGCGCGCTGAGGAAGATCGTCCCGGGCAGCACGATGTAGGTGACCGTGACGGCCGCGTCGAACTGCCCCCCGAAGAAGAAGGGAACCAGCCAGTGCGCCGACGCGCAGAGGACGGCGACGATGACGACCGCTATTCCGGTGGTGAGCCACAGGAGCGACCACATCGTCCGGCGCGCATCGCCCTCCTCCGTTCGCGAGGCGACCCAGGGGAAGGTGATCAATCCGACGCTCTTGGCGATGAAGTACGGCAGGTTCGTGAACGCCAGGCCGACGACGTACAGCCCCAGCGCCGCGGGTGAGAGGAACAGCGCCAGCACGACCTGATCGGGCCGCAGCACGTCGACAGCCGAGAGGCTCGACAGCAGGCCGCGCAGCCCGAAGGAGAGGAGAAACCGCCGGTCGACGGAAGCGGGGGCCTCCCCACGCGAGAACCGCAACCCGCATAGAAGACACGCGGTGCCGCTGATCAAGAACGCGGCCACGAGCGCGCCGACGATGGGCTCGATCGCGTGATCTCCGGCGACGAAGAGCGTCGCGACACCAACCGCGTACAGCGCCCAGGGGAGCAGACGCAGCCCGTTGAAGAGCCGCAGCCTGAGGTGGCCCTGCAGCAGCCCCAGGCCGTACTGCTGGGCAAGCATCGCCGGGACGAGAGCCAGGGTCAGCCATCCCGCCACCCGGACTGCGTGTGGGTCTCCGTGCAGGATCAGCAAGAGCCACAGGGCCTGAAAGACGATCAGGAGCAGCGCCTGTGGGAGCGCGAAGGCCAGCCCCAGGCGCGCCAGCGCCCGCGATGCCGAGGAATCGCGGGCGATCGAATAGGTCAGGGCGGAGGGGATCCCCAGGTTCCCCAGTTGCGTGATCACGATTGGCCAGAGGATCAGCGCGGCGAGGTATCCGCGTCCATCGGGACCGAGCATTCGCGCGAGAAGGGGTCCCGTGACCACCAGCACCGCCTGGATCGCGAAGCCCGTCGCGACCGCGAGCGCGGCATCACGACCGAGCCTCTCCGGCGACCCACTACCGACCTGCTCAGACGAGGTGGCAGCCGGAGAGAGGCTGGCCTCCTCCGTGGCAGACACGCCGCTAACCTTACGGGCTGAAGTCGGCCGTTGCCCAGGAGGGACGGCTCCCGGCCGGCGATCGTTCTTGGCTGCGCTCCCCCGCACGCCTCAGAGTGTCTCAGGCTCAAACACATCTGCCCCGCCTACGGCATCGGCGCCCCGTGCGCATGCTTCCGGTCGTCTACCGGCACACCACGGTGTCTCGGCGTGACGCCTTCCTGGTCTCCTACCCCAAGTCCGGGAACACGTGGCTTCGGTTCATGCTCACGCACCTGCTGAGCGGGAGCGAGGCGGACTTCGATCGCGATTCCACGGTCATCGGCGAGGTTGGATCCCACCGGGCCACGCCCACCGTACTCCCGTCAGGGGGACGCATGATCAAGAGCCACGAGCCCTATTCGGGGCCCCAAAAACGGTTCTATCGCAAGGCGATCTACCTCGTTCGCGACGGCCGGGATGTGGCCGTGTCCTACTACTACACCCTCATCCGCCGAGAGCTCTTCTCAGGGGAGTTCTCGCCGTTCCTGAGCCTGTTCCTGGATGGGGGCGTCGATGGCTATGGGCCCTGGCATCGGCACGTGGAGTCGTGGCTGGGCAGCCCGCTGGAGCAGAGCGGATCGCTTCTGGTCCTCAAGTACGAAGAGCTCCTGAAAGAGCCCGTCCGGAATGTGTCCGCCGCGATGGAGTTCCTCGGCAAGCCGGTCTCGGGAACAAGGGTCGAGGAGACGGTCGACGCGTACAGCGCGGACAGGATGCGGGAACGAGAGCGCCAATCCCGTTTCCACGAGGAGCAGAAGCGAAGCGACATCATGTTCGTCCGCACCGCCGGATCAGGCGATTGGGCGCGGACCTTCTCCGCCGACGACGAGGAGCTCTTCGCGCGGGTGACCGGCGACCTCCTGCCACGCCTTGGGTACACGGCGCATGCTCAGCGGCTTGGGGTGGACGAGCGTCAGCGCTGATCTTCGCGTCGCGTAGCTTTCATTCATGGCCCGGCGCTGCCTATTCGTAGTCCACTACCCCGTGTTCGGCGGACCTACCAACCAGGCCTTGAGGTTGACGCCGGCGCTCCGCTCGCTCGGTTGGGACACGACCGTCCTGATTCCCGACGAGCCCGGAAACGCCGCCGAACGGCTTCGAGCGGCGGGCATAGAGCCGGTCGAGGCTCCGCTCGGGCGCATGCGCGCGACCGCCGACCCGCGCCGTCACCTCCGCTTTTTCGGCGGTCTCCCCCGCGAGGTGGGGCTGATCCGCTCCCTGATCCGTGAGCGGCAGATCGACCTCGTCCTGCTGGGAGGGCTGGTGAACCCGCATGGAGCGATCGCGGGCCGGCTCGAGCGCATTCCGGTCGTCTGGCAGATCCTGGACACGCTTCCGCCCCGCGCGTTGAGGAGCGCGTTGATGCCGCTGGTCACCAGGCTCGCCGACGCGGTGATGTGCACGGGTGAGGCGGTGGCCAGAGCGCATCCGGGGGCCGCCGGCCTCGGCGAGCGCCTGGTCCTCTTCTTCCCTCCTGTCGACCTCGAGCTGTTCCGTGCCGACCCGGAGGTGCGGTCGCGGGCGCGCAGCGAGCTGGGGCTGGGCCCGGACGAGTTCGTCCTGGGCACGGTCGGCAACCTGACGCCGATGAAGGACCACGACACCCTGGTCCGCGCAGCCGCGGCGCTTCACCGAACGCATCCGGGGACGCGGTTCGTCATCCTCGGATCAAGCTACGAGCACCGGGGTGGGTACGCGGACGAGGTTCTTCGGACGGCGGAGGAACTGGGTTTGCAGCCCGGGCGCGACCTGATCCTCCGCGATCCCGGGGAACGGGTTGCAGAGCTCGCCCAGGCGTTCGACCTCTTCTGGCTGTCGTCGCGGTCCCGCTCCGAGGGACTCCCCACGGTCGTCGGGGAGGCGATGGCTCTGGGTCTTCCCGTGGTGGCGACGCAAGTCGGCAGCGTGCCCGAGGCGGTGGATGGGGGAGGCCTGATCGTGCCGCCGAGCGATCCGGAGGCGCTGGCTCGCGCGGCCGCGCAGCTCATCGAAGACCCGTCCGCACGTGCGGCGATCAGCGAGGAGGGACATCGCTGGGCCAGCGAGCGGTTCAGCGTCGAAGCGTCGGCCGACGCTCACATTCGGGCCTTCGACATCGCGTGCGGCCGTGCTTCCCGCCGGGCGGTCGCGTGAGCTCCGATGTCGCCGTTGGCGGGTCCGGCCTACCGTTGCGCTGACAGCGGACGGTCGCGGCTCCATCGGTCGGCGTTCAGCTCGTGGATCTCCTCGAGGATGCGACGGACGTCGTATTCGAGCTTCCACTCCGGATAGTGGGACTGGAAGCGGCCGTTGTCGCCGATCCACCAGATGTGGTCGCCCATCCTGCTCTCATCGCGGTAGGTCCACTCGATCTTCTCACCCGCGATCTCCTCGCTCAGCCGGATGGCCTCGAGCACGGAGGCGTTGCTGAACCGTCCACCGCCGATGTTGTAGACCTCGGCCACACGGGGCTCGCGGAAGAACTCGTGGAAGGCCTTGATGAGATCGAGGCTGTGAATGGCGTCGCGGACCTGCTTGCCCTTGTATCCGAACACGGTGTACGGCGCCCCGGTTATGGCGCAGCGCATCACGTATCCAAGGAAGCCATGCAGCTCCGTTGCCGAGTGGAGTGGCCCGGTCAGGGTCCCACCCCGGAAGCAGGCTGTCCGCATTCCGAAGTAGCGGCCATATTCCTGGACCAGGACGTCCGCGGCGACCTTCGACGCTCCGAACAGGCTGTGCATGCAGCGATCGATGGACATGTCCTCGCGAATGCCGTTCGCGTAGGTGTGTTCGGGGTCGATCTCCCACCGAGTCTCGAGCTCTTTGAGCGGGAGTGAGTTGGGGAGGTCCCCGTACACCTTGTTCGTCGACGTGAAGATGAACACCGCACCTGGAGCATGGACGCGCGTTGCCTCCAGCACGTTCAACGTGCCGACCGCGTTGATGTCGAAGTCGGTGACCGGCTCCTTCGCCGCCCAGTCGTGTGACGGTTGCGCGGCCGTGTGGATGACGAGGTCGATCGCCCCCTGGTGGCGGGCGAAGACCTCGTCCACTCCCGCTCGGTCCCGGATGTCCACGAGGTGGTGGCGATAGCGCTCACCGAGCGCCTTCTCCAGCCGCGATTGATTCCAGGCAGTCGACGCCTCGGCGCCGAAGAACACCCTGCGCATGTCGTTGTCGATTCCGACGACGTCCATGCCCAGGCCGCCGAAGTAGCTTGCGGCCTCGGAGCCGACCAGGCCCGTCGACCCTGTGATGACGACGAGGCTCACCGCGCGGCATCCCCTGGGCCGCCGGGGGGCGTGAGCTCGTAGAGCAGATCCTCGAACCGGGCCGCGACGACGTCCGGGCTGAAGTTGCGACGGGCGAACTCCAGTCCGGCCGCGCCCCTGCGCTCGAGCTCCTCGTGGTCGGCGAGGATGCCGCCAACCGCGCGTGGAAACCCCTCCGGGTCCGCGGCGTCGACCACCCAGCCGGCACCTGACTCGCGCACGATCCGAGCGATCTCGGAGCTGGGGTTGACGCTGGCCAGCACGGGCACGCCGCGAGACATGAGGTTCATGAGCTTCGACGGCAGGTTGAACTCGTCGACGTCAGGCCGCTGGGGGACGAGCCCGATGGCCGCTCGCTCGATCTCGGTCTCCAGCTCCTCTTGCAGCAGGCCGGGCATCTCGACGCGGGTGGAGCGAATCTCCGCCGCCGCCTCCAGGGCGAGCTCGCCGGTCCCCGCCAGGATCAGGCGAACGTCGTCGCCGACAGCCGGCGAGTGCTCGAACGCGCGCACCAGCGCAGGAAGGTTCTGTGAGAAACCCATGTTCCCCATATACAGGATGCGCGGGGGACCGCCGCCGTTCTGCGCGGGGCGCCCTCCGAGGCCGCGCGTATATGGGTTGTAGACGTGGGCGACCTTCCACGGTGGCACCCCCTTGGCAAGCAGGTTGTCGCGGAACGCGTTCGAGATCACGACGATCCGGTCCGCGGAGCCGTAGATGAATTGCTCGAGGCGCTGGGCCGTGCGGAGTGCGGGCCCCTCGCGCATCAGGCCGGTCGTGACGGCGGCATCGGGCAGGATGTCCTCGAGCCAGAGGATCCATGGGAATCGTCGAAGGCGGGCGCTCGCCAGCACCGGAAACAGGCCGAGGAACGACGGCGAGACCGCCACGGCCGCGTCCGGAGCCGAGGCGCGCGCCGCGGCGACCCCCGCCGAGAGGGCATAGGTCGCCTCCTCCATGATCCTCGCCGCGGTGGTGCGGTGGCCGATCAGAAGGGGGAGGCGAAGGATGGGGATGCCGTTTCGAGTCTCTCGGTAGGGGCGAAGGCGGCGACCCCAAAGCGGCCCCGGGTAATGCGGATGCGCGGTGACCACCTCGACCTGATGCCCGCGCGCGCACATGGCCTCGGCCCAGCGAGCCGCCATGGGACCCATGGCGGTGTGCTCGGGCTCATAGTTCCAGCTCCATAGCTGCAGCCGCAAAGACCGTCTCAATGATGCTCCCGCTGGTTCGATGGACTCCAAGAGGGGATGCCGCCCAGCATCAACGGGCAAGACACCCTCGGATCTGACCGTTGCGAGGCAGCGTAGACCATCTCGGCAGGCAGCCCCGTAGGTGGAGGCGGCTTCACTGCTTGGTAACGAAGGTCTTGAAAACCTGGTAGGAGGGCTTGGGCACGCCCATGAAGTTCAGCAACCCCGCGCTGCCGCAGAAGCTGCAGGCCTTCGCGACCACGGACCCCGGGGCCGGATCGCGCCAGTCGAACCAGAACACGCGTCGCACGTGCCACGTGCTTTGGTGGTTCAGGATTGTCCTGAAGGCGCCCGCCATCAAATCCGCCTGACCCGGCAGGCCCTTGTTGAGCCTGAACTTGTCCGGGGCTGCGGCTCCCCAGGCGAGCTCCGTCAGCCAAAGCGGCTTGCTCCCGTCGCCGTTCTTCGTCATCACCGCGCGGAACTGCTCGATCTCCGAGCCGAGCTCATCGACGTTCGGAGCGTAGGGATGCAGGGCTGCGGCGTCGAAGTTGCCCTTGAATCCGGGGATCGCGTAGAGGCTGTCCAGGAAGTCCCAGGCCTTCGGCTTTCCGAAGCCGGGCATTCCGGCGAGGACGATCCGGGCCTGCGGGTCCTGGCTCTTGATGACGTCGTGGGAGATCTCGAGGAGCCGGGCGTACTCCTCGGGCGACGGCTTGGGCGCGAAGTACTTCTCGAGATTGGGCTCGTTCCAGATCTGCCAGGACCGGATCGGCAGCGGCTTGGCGGCCCCGCCGAACTGCTGCTCGTAGTCGTGGTCCCAGTAGCTGCCGTCCGGTCCGTAGCGCGCCACCGCTGCCTGGAGGAAGTCCCGCCACGCCTGCTCGTCGGACGCGCTGTCGAGCGGGGGGCGCGGGGGGGTGTCGGCCACCCATGGAGGAGACCCCCACAGGTACGGCACCAGCCGGATTCCGTGCGAGGCGAGGGCGCCGATGGCGCGGTCGGGCCAGTTGAAGGAGCCCTGGGTTGGCTCCACCACCGCCCAGCTGAGCAGGAAGCGGTCCGTTCCGATCCCGGTCGCGGCCATCGTCTGGAGGTCCTTGTCGCTGAACCGGGTGATTCCCTGAGCGATGTTGAAGAAGTCCTGTCGAGGAACCGTGGTCCCCGTTTCGGTGCTCGAGGTGCCGACTCCGCTGAGCAGCGACACGGAAAGCCCCACGACGGCCGCCAGCGACGCTACGAGCGCGACAACGAGCGCGACGCGCCGACGGTCCATTGGCGCCTTCGGCGGAGTCAAGCGTTCCCGGATTGGGTCGACGCCCTGCCGGAGCCGGTGGCGCTAGGCCCGCAGGGCTCCGCGCGTGTTGCCGTTCGTCCCACTCGAAGGCGCAAGGGTAGCGATGCCCGGGATCGGGCACCACTGAACCACCCGGGGGCTCACGAAAGCCGCGGTGATGGAGATCAGGTAATCGAGTCCCGTCGCGACGGCCACAAGACGGCCGAATTCGAATATGCTGGCTGAGGTCCAGGTAGTTCGTTTTGTGTGTGTGTCAGGGGAGGCTTCACCGATTTTGCAATCGTTAGGCGGTAGCGGCGATGAGCTCGACTGAGCGTCTGCGCCAGCATGAAGAGACGCGGGCGCACGCGCCCGCCGCGCGGCCGCGCGTTGCGGCGGGTCCGGCCACCGCGGAGGTGTCGGATTTCCTGTCGTTCCGGCAGCCCGCTGCCGATCGCTTCTGGCGCGACGTGCGGCTGCGGCGGATGCTGGCCGTCGCGGACGTTGGGGTTGGTGCCCTGGTGAGCGTGCTCGTCGCCGGCTCGACCGCGCGCGCGACGTGGGCGCTGGCCATGTTGCCGGCGTGGGTGCTGATCGCCAAGCTCTTTGGCCTCTATGACCGCGACCAGCGCTGTATCCGGCACCTCACCGTCGACGAGCTGCCGGTGATCGCTGCCTGGGTGGCCGCCGGCACCGCGATGCTGGGTCTGCTGCTGCCGCTCACGCCCGCCGGTCACGTCAGTTTCGCCACCGCGGCCGGCGCGTGGCTCGTGGGCACGCTTGCCGCGGGGATCCTCCGCGGGGCCATGCGCTGGCTCTGGCGCCACACCACCCCGCTGGAATTGACGGCCGTGCTGGGCGACGGCGAGCTGGCTCGGGCCGCGCGACGCAAGATCGAGCTGTTCCCCGACATGCATCTCCATCTGGTCGCCAACCGCAACCTCTCCCCGATGGGGTCGAGCCACGATTGGGCGGGGTCCGTGCACGAGCTCGTCTCTGGACTGGATCGGCTGATCGTGGCCTGGGAGCGGGTGGACCCGGACTTGATCGGGCAGCTGGCCGGGATCTGTCGCGAGGAGCAGGTGAAGCTGAGCGTCGTCTCGCCGCTGCGCGGGCCGTCGGGTGCCTCTCCGCGCCTCTCGGAGGTTGCGGAGCTGCCGGTGCTCGAGTACGACACGCGGGACCCCTCGCGCTCCACGGTCCTCTTGAAGCGCTTCTTCGACGTGGTCGTCTCGGCGAGCGCCCTGGTCATCCTCGCCCCGCTGTTCCCGCTCGTCGCGCTCGCGATCAAGCTCGATACCAAGGGTCCGGTGTTCTTCAGGCAGCTACGGGCTGGGAGGCGCGGCGTTCCCTTCCGCATGTTCAAGCTGCGCACGATGGTCGCCGACGCCGAGCAGACGCTTTCCGATCACGTGGTGCTCGAGGACCTGCCCGAGCCGATGTTCAAGCTGCGGGCCGATCCGCGGATCACCAGAACGGGGCGGGTGCTGCGCCGCTTGAGCCTGGACGAGATGCCGCAGCTGATCAACGTCCTGCGTGGCGACATGAGCATGGTCGGGCCGCGCCCGGAGCAGATCGAGCTGGTCGAGCTCTACCGTCCCGAGCACCGCTTCCGGCTCGACGTGAAGCCGGGCATGACCGGACCCATGCAGGTCTACGGGCGAGGCGATCTGGACTTCGGGGAGCGGCTGGCGGTCGAGTTCGATTACGTGGAGAACGTATCCCTGGCTCGCGACCTCCGCATCCTCTTCCAGACGATTCCGGTGGTCCTGCGCGGCAGCGGCGCGTACTAGCTGCCCTTCTAAGCTGTCGCGACCTGCCCGGCGGGAGACGGGGTCTGCGTGCAACTGAGCTGGCGCTAGCATCACGCCCCGTGCCATGGAACCTGCTCGCGAGGCCGGGAACGAACTGGTTGTCCTCTGAACCTTATTCGTCGGCCACACCTGGCTTGTTTCCTCGGTGAGCGGGCGTTGTCCCGCGTGCGGGGGCGAGTTGCTGGCCTGGCGGTCGGCGACGGCGTCTGACCCCCAGCTCGCGGGGCGCCGGGAGTATGCGCTTACGCGCTGCGCCGACTGCGGCACGGCACGGACAGAGCTGCCCGCGGGAGCCGTCCCGCCGTCCAGCCTGTATGAGGCCGGGACCTACGCGGCCGCGCGTCCGGCCCTCGACCGTATCCTCGAGCCGATGCGGGCCCTGGTGGAGCGCGACAAGCTGCGCTTCGTCCGCGGCCTGCCCCCGGGCGCGCGCGTGCTGGAGGTCGGCGCCGGGGACGGCCGCTTCGTCTCGCGGCTGCGGGCCGCCGGCCTCGAGGCCCGGGGGATCGAGCCTTCCGAGGGCGGGGTCCGAATGGCGCGCGCTCGCGCGGCGCCCGTGGAGCGGGGCACGGTGGAAGAGCTGGGCCTAGAGCCTGACAGCCTCGACGCGGCGATCGCCTGGCACGTGCTCGAGCATCTGGACGATCCGGCGGCGGCTGTCGCGCGAATCGGCGACCTGGCTGCGCCCGGGCGGCCGCGTCGTGCTGGCCTGTCCGAACCTGGCGAGCCTGCAGGCCCGGATCGGTGGCGACCGGTGGTTCCACCAGGACGTGCCCCGTCACCGGACCCATTTCACCGCGGCCGGGCTGCGCCTGCTGCTGGAGCGCTCCGGGTTCCGCCTCGAGCGGATGGCCCACCTGCTCGTCGAGCAGAATCCGCTCGGGATGTGGCAGACGCTGCTCAACCGGCTGACCCGCGAGAGGGACGTCGCCTTCCGGGCGCTGAAGCGCGACCTTGGCCGGGGGCCGGGGGTTGGGCGCGACCTGGCGGTGACCGCGGTCGCCGGACCGCTGCTCGTCCCCGTCGCGGTGGCGCTCGAGCTCGCCGCCGGCCTCGCCGGGCGCGGCGGCAGCGTCGTCGCAGTGGCATCCCGCGGGAGCGCGCCCGGGGCCCAGTGAGCCTCGCCACCGTCATCGTCCTGACCGTGGCCGGCGGCCCCCGGCTCACGAGGATGCTGGAGTCGCTCGGCGATCGCCCCGACGGGGTGGAGGTCTTGGTCGTCGACAACGGCTCGGCGGACCCCGGCGTTGCGAGCCTCGGCTCCCGCATCGCAGGCGTGGAGGTCATCCGGCTGGAGCGAAACATCGGCTACACGCGCGGCGGTCAACCTCGCGGCCCGCAAGGCCGGCGGCGACGCCCTCGTGCTCCTCAACGACGACTGCGTGTGCGACCCGGGCTATGTCGAGGCGGTCGTGGCGCCGCTGGATCCGGCAGCCGGCGTGACGATGGCGGCGGGGGTGATGCGCGAAGCTCGCGACCCGGCCAGGATCGACACCGCGGGGATGCAGCTCGACCGAACGCTGCTCGTCTTCGACTACCTGAACGGCGAGCCGGTGGCGTGCCTGGAACGAGGCGTCCCCGACCCGATCGGGCCCTCGGGCGCCGCCGCGGCGTTCGACCGGAAGGCGTTCCTGTCCGCGGGCGGCTTCGACGAGAATCTGTTCGCCTACTGGGAGGACGTCGACCTGGTGCTGCGGATGCGTCTGGAGGGCGCCCGCTGCGCGCTGGCGAGGGACGCCACCGGCGTCCACCACCACTCGGCCACGCTGGGCTCGGGCTCGCGGCGCAAGAACTACCTGACGGGCTTCGGCCGCGGCTACATGCTGCGCAAGTGGGGCGTGCTCTCGAGCCCGCGGCGGCTGGCGAAGGCGCTGGCCGACGACGGGGCCATCTGCCTGGGCCAGGCGGTCATCGACCGGAACGTCGACGGCATCCGCGGCCGCATCGAGGGCTTGCGGGCGGCGACCCCGGCCGGCGGCTTTCCCGCCGCGGCCCTGGCCGGCGCGCCCATCCCGCGGGGGGGCCGCAACACGCTCCGTCGCCGCCTTCGCCGCCGGCGTCGCCTCCGTGGTCAACCGCCGGCACGGCCGGACGGATCGCGCGCCGATCGCGATCCGCGGGGTGGCGCGTGATTACATCCGCCCGATGAGCCTTCCCGCCGAGCACGCGCAGATGCTCGATCGCATCGAGCGCGGCGCCCGCTATCTGTGGGCGGCGCAGGTCGCCGAGGGCCGAGCGGCCCTCGACATCGGCTGCCGGGACGGCGCCGGGACGGCGGTCCTGAGCGCCGCGGGCGCCTCCCCCGTGGTCGGCGTCGACTGGTCCGCCGAGGCGGTGCAGGCGGCGCAACTCCAGTTCGGCGACGTCGCACGGTTCGAGGTGGCCGAGCCGATGGCCCTGTCGCTGCCGGAGCGGAGCTTCGACCTGGTCACCTGCTTCGGGGTCCTCGAGGCGGCGCCGGAGCCCGAGGCCGTGCTGGCTGGGATCGAGCGGGCCATGAAGCCGCAGGGCTTGCTGCTCGCATCGCTGCCTTCGAGCGCGGGCGCCGAGCAGCCGGCGGACGCGCTGCGCCGGCGGTTTCGCTCGGTCGCCTTCCACGATCAGGGCCACTACGCCGGCTCGGCGATCGGCGGCCCGCCTGCCGGCGGGCTCGACTCGCGCGCGACCGGATCGCCGGACGCCAGGCGCCGGTCGGTCCTCGCGGCGGCCAGTGACGAGCCGTTGCCCGAGCTGGAGCCGCAGGCGAGCTTCGAGGAGATCGCCGGCCTGGAGGCGCTGGTCGACTCCGTCTCGCGATGGGAGGAGCGGGCCCGGGGCGCCGAGGCGGAGGTCGCCGCCATGCGGTGGGAGGTGAGGATCGCGGGTGAGAAGCTGACCGCCCTCGTCCAGCGCCTGCTCCAGCTGGAGAACACACCCGCGCGCCGGCTCGGCCGTCGTCTGAGGGGCCGGCCGGCGCGGTACTCGGCGGCGGAGATCTCGGATCCGTTGAAGTCCGCCCCGCGGCGCTAGGGGGAGGCCGAGCCGCCGCTGTCCCTGGACCGGCCAATCCTCGAGCAGCGTCGGCATTGGTACCGAAACCCGGGATACGACAAGCCGCTGCTCGCAAGGGTGCCGATGAAGTGGGGGCTCGGCTTCCACACGCGAAAAGACAGCCGACGCAACCCCGATCCCGGGCTCTCGGCTGATCCACCTCAACCGGATGGACTACGCGATCTGCCTGGATCGCCATCGCGCCGCGGCGAAGTCGTGAGCTCGAGCCATGCGGACGTCGCACGCCGGGCGCGCCTACCAGAACAGGATCGTCGAAGACGCTGCCTTCGAGCGCTGGTTCTACGAGCGACAGCTGTTTTGAGGCGATGGGCATCCACATCGACCCCGAGACCGATCCCGGACGCATGGAGGGGGCTCCTCTGAGAAAGCGCGGCATCGCAGGGCGGCGATGCCGAAGCGTCAAATGCGGCGCCGAGCGCGGAAGGCTGATGCAGGCTGCACGTCGGCGTGCTTGCGCCACGTGGACCGACTGGTCTTTCCTGCCGCGGAATCCGCCGCGGGGCCTCCCACGAACCGGTCACGGCGGGCAGTCGCAGGCCTTCGGGGCCCGGCGATCACGCGATCCGAAGCGGCATGCGTCCCTCCCACTTGCGCCGGAAGGCGACATGGGCGCGCTTCCACGCGGCACGGTAGGCGAATGACGAGAGCTCGGCCCAATGGTGGTGATGCTCGACGGCAAGGTCCGCGACCACCACCCGGCGCCCGCGCTCGCGCGCCTGGAAGCACAGATCCGCGTCGTATCCGTCGAACCCGGGCCCCATCGACTCGTCGAAGCGGAGCTCCTCGATCGCCCATCGGGAGAGGACGAGCAGGAATCCGTCGACCAGGTCGACCTCGCCCGTGCCGCCCGGACCGACGACGGTCCCGCCCCCGATCAGCGGCGGCCCCCAGGAGGGGAAGGGAGTGGGCGAGCGCAGCGTGGTCGCTCCGACCAGGCGCTCGTGCACCCACCAGTCGATCCCCCCGACCCCGATCGCTCCGATCGCTCCGGCGATCGCGACGCCGGGCTCGGCGAGCGCCTCGCGGGCCTTCGCCTCGAACCGGGAATCGAGGATCGTCGTGTCCTCGTGGAGCAGGACCAGCGCCTCGACGCGCGAGTCGTCGATCGCCCGATCGAGAATCTCGTTGTAGGCGCGAAACAGGGAATCGCTGCCCCGAACCTCATAGAGGGGCGCCGACGGCTCGCGCGTCCGCTCGATTCCGACGAGCGCGCAGCGCTCATACCGCTGCGGATCGCCGATCGCACAGCCGAACGCGATCAACGGCGAGGGCGATCCTCGTCCAGGTCTGCTCGCGCCGACCCGGCGGCTCGCCGGCGGCGGGCGAGCAGGCCCGCGACCGGGGGCAGCCTCGCGATCCGGTGGCGAATCGAGCGCGCGCGCTTGCCGCGCAGCGCCTTGAGCTGACCGCGGAGCTCGCGGTTCTCGAGGTTGCGCTCGGCGAGCCGCGTGCCCTGAGCCTCGATCTCGGCCTCGAGCCGGCTCACGTCGGCCTGGTGGCTGCCACGCTCGGTCTCCAGCTCGGTCCGCAGCCGGCGCTCGAGGGCGGCCAGCTCGGCCACGGTGCGCCGCAGGCTCTCCGCCTCGGCCTCCGGTCGCTCTTCTCGAGGCTCGGCGGCCGACCTCACTTGGTCTGCCGCTGCTCGATCTTCGGGATCGGCGGCTGCCCGTCGCCGTCGCGGGCGACCTTGTCGAGGACCCGCCGCCCGGCGGGACGGAGCGCCGGTGGCGTGACGCGGCGCAGGGCGCTCCGCCAGCGCGGCCCTCCGGGCCGCTCCCCGGCCTGCAGTCGAGCCACCATCGTGACGAGGCTCTTCTCGCGCCTCTCGAGGTTCGTCATCCGCTGGCGCATGCGCGCGTTCATCTCGGCGTCGGTCTCGGGCATCCTGGACGAGACCTCTCGGGCCAGCGTGTCGTGGATGAAGAACCTGCCATCGGCGCGGTTGACGCCGCCCATCGCGAAGGCGGCGACGATGAACGCGTTGCGGTACGCCTCGTCGCGAACCTCGAGCACGTCTTCGCCGAGGTCATCCGCCGAATAGATCTTGTCGAGCAGCCGCGTCTGCTCGCGTGCGGCCTCGAGGCCGGGCGCGTAGTTCGCCGAGCCGGGGTGGTTTCGCCAGCACGCGAGCACCTCAGGGTGGCGCAGGAAGTGGCCGACGGAATTCGCCCGCACGCACCAGTCGAAGTCGGCGAGGTAGGTGAAGCTGGGATCCCATCCCCCGATCCGCTCGACGACCCGGCGGCGGAAGATCGCGCCCACGTTGACGATGCAGTTGTGCAGCCTCACGGCCTCGGCCACCGTGTACTCGGGGGGGACCATGTCGGCCATCTCCTCCGCCTCCTCCCCCTTGATGATCCGGTACGCCGGATAGGCGAGCGCGGCCTCGGGGTCGGCCACCAGCAGCGGCGACGAGCTTGGTGATCGCGCCGGGGAGGAAGAGGTCGTCGGAGTTGAGGTAGCCGATCAGCTCCCCGCGCGCCATCTCGAAGCCGCGATTCAGGGTCCTCGGCTGTCCCATGTTCTCGTGGCGCTCCCAGCGCAGCCGCTCCGGGTGAGCCGCCGCGTAGCGCTCCAGCACCTGCGGCGTCTGATCGGTGGAGCCGTCGTCGAGGACGAGGACCTCCAGGTTGGGGTAGTCCTGGGCGAGGATGCTGTCGAGCGTGTCCTCCAGCAGCCCGCCCGCGCGGTTATAGGCCGGAACGACGATCGTGACCAGCGGTTGCGAGTCGCTCTCCTGCGCTGGGTGGGTCCCTGCCGACCGCTGCGGATCGCTCATCAGGCGATGAATGCTAACCCCGGGCCGGGCTTCGTGAGCTGAGCGACCGCCGCCCGGTGGCCGTCCCGAGCACGATCCGGGCCGCCGTCGGACTGACCACGTCGACCATGTACTCCCGCGGAGGCGTCCAATGGGGCTTCCCGGAGAGGGCGGTGTGCACGCAACGCCGGATCCCCTCGGGCTCCACACCGGCGATCAGGTTGCTGCCGCACTCCACGGTCTCTGGCCGCTCGGTCGTGTCTCGTACCGTCACCGCCGGCACGCCGAGGATGCAGCACTCCTCCTGGACCGTCCCGCTGTCGGTCAGCACGCAGCGCGCGTGCCGCTCGAGCCTGACGAAGTCGAAGAAGCCGAGCGGCGGGCTGACGATGACCCCGTCCCCGCCGAGCTTGCACGCCGAAGGACTCCAGCTTCGCCCTGGTCCGCGGGTGGACGCTGCAGACCAGCGGCAGCTCGAGCTCACGGGCGATGCCGGTCACGCCCTCGACCAGGGAGCTCAGGAGGCCTTCGACGTCGACGGTCTCCTGACGGTGGGCCGTGAGCACCAGGTATTCGCCATCCTCGACGCCGAGCCGTTCCAGCACGTCGGAGCGCTCGATCGCCGCGGCGTGACGGTCCATCACCTCCTTGATCGGATTGCCGGTGACGAAGATCGAGTCGGACTCGATGCCCTCCGCGAGCAGGTTCGCGCGACTGCGCTCGGTGTAGGGCATCAGCACGTCGCTCGAGTGGTCGATGACGCGGCGGTTGACCTCCTCGGGGACCCGGTCGTCGAAGCATCGGTTTCCGGCCTCCATGTGGAAGACGCGGATGCCCAGCCGCTTCGCGACGAGCGCCGAGAGGCCGCTGTCGGTGTCCCCCAGGACCAGCAGGCGATCGGGCTGCTCCTCGGCCAGCACCTCACCCACCCTGGAGATCACCCCCGCGACCCGCGCCGCGAAGGTTGGGCCCTCGATGCCGAGGTAGCGGTCAGGGGCCCGCACCCCGAGCTCCTCGAAGAACACGTCGCTGAGGGTCGGATCCGAGTTCTGCCCCGTGTGCACGAGGACGTGATCGCATAGCCCGTCGAGAAGCTCGATCAGGGGGCTGAGACGGATGATCTCAGGCCGGGTCCCGAGGACCGTGAGGACCTTCACGCCACGAATACGGGCGCGTCGTCCACCATCAGCCTGTTCTCCCGAAGCAGCTCGGTTGCGGCCTCTCGGTCGAGCGGGTCCTTGCCCGAGCTGTACTCCCGCTCTCCGAACGGCTCGGCGTCGACCTGCTCGGTGCGCAGCTCCGGAAGCAGCGGCAGGATGATCAGATTGCCCTCGCCGCGCCGGAAGGTGCGCTGCGCCTCCTCCTCGGAGACCAGGATCTCGTGGATCTTCTCGCCCGGCCGGATCCCCAGCCACTCGATGTCGATCGGGCGGTCGCCGACCAGCGCCTCGGCCAGGTCGGTGATCAGCGCCGACGGCAGCACCGGGATGTACGTCTCCCCGGCGCCGCCGTTGCGAAGGGCGTCGAAGACCGTGTCGACGGCGCGGTCCAGGCTGAGCAGGAACCGCGTCATGTCGGGGCTCGTCAGGGTCACCGGGCCCCCGGACTTGATCTGCTCGTGGAAGAGCGGGATCACCGAGCCCCGGGAGGCCAGCACGTTGCCGTAGCGCGCGGCCAGGAAGCGGGTTTCCGGGCACTCGATGTTGCCGCGGCTCAGGATCCGCTCCTGCACCGCCTTCGTCATCCCCATCACGTTGACGGGCTTGCACGCCTTGTCGGTGGACACGCCGATCACGGTTTCGACGGCCAGCTTGTGATCACGGATCGCGCGAACGATGTTCTCGGCCCCGACGATGTTCGTCTTGACCGCCTCGAAGGGGTTGTACTCGCAGACCGGGACCTGCTTCATCGCCGCCGCATGGAAGACCACGTCGGTCCCGCGGAGCAGCGACACGACCGAGCTGGGATCGCGGATGTCGCCGATCTGGAAATGCAGCCGCGAGTGGCGCTCCTCCTCGTAGACGATCTCGTCGGTGGCGACCTTGCGGCTCTGGAAGTCGAGCCTCATCTGATGCTGGGTCGCCTCGCTGCGCGAGAACACGACGACCTCCGCTGGGAGCCCCACCTCTCCCTCGAGCAGGCGTCGGACGATGACCTTTCCGAATGATCCCGTCCCTCCGGTTACCACCACGCGCTTATCGGTGAGCAAGCTTCCTCCTGATCTCGTCATACGGGGTCGGGTCGGCTGCCAGCTCATCGACCATCTGGTCCCACCGGCGTGGTTGCCGCCCCGTCGCCCGGCACAGTCGGGTCGAGTCTAGAGAGCGGTCGACGATGACGCTGCGGTCCGGAACGATCTCGATCCCCAGCTCGAGCGCGCGCTCGAGCGCGGTGAGCAGCTCGAGCTTGTCGATCGGCTCCGAGGCGAGGTGCCAGATCCCCTCCAGCCCGGGATGCTCCTCGATCAGG
Organism: uncultured Actinomycetes bacterium; assembly: GCA_963702805.1. GTDB lineage: Bacteria > Actinomycetota > Thermoleophilia > Solirubrobacterales > 70-9 > AC-56. The sequence goes on from CAVPEC010000008.1 coordinate 311,463, forward strand.
ACGCCGATCTCGGACGCGAGCGCCGATCGTGGTCAGCCCGCTGAAGACGGCTCGTGAGAACCCCTTGACGCTCCCGCCCCGGTTGGAGATCAGCCACTCGAGGAGCCCCAGCGACGATTGCAGCTCGCGCCCGATCAGCGAGGTCCGGAGGGTCAGCAGGCCCTCCCCGGAGATCTCTCCCAGCAGCTTCGAGCGGCCGTAGAGGTCGGCCGCGTCGGGGACGTCCTGCTCGGAGTAGCGCCCGCGCTCGCCGCTGAACACGCAGTCGGTGGAGACGTGGATCATCCGCGCCGAGGACTCGCGGCAGGCGGCGGCCAGCTCGTGCGGGAACAGCGAGTTGATGCGAATGGCCGGGATCGGCTGCTGCCCCGCCTCCGCCTGCTTGACCGCCCCGACGCAGTTGACGACCACATCGGGCCTGGCCCTCTCGAGCGCGGATCGCAGCGTGTCCGGCTCCTCGGCGCTGATGCCCGCGATCAGACGCGCAGGCGCCAGGAGCTCCGCGACCGGGTCCTCGACCGGCGCGCGAACCGTCCCCCAGCACTCGAAGCGCTCGGCCCAGTCGAGGCAGAGCCGATGGCCCAGCGTGCCGGTGGCCCCGATGACCATCACCCGCATCTCAATCGCCTCCCGATCCGCGACCCCCGAGGCGACGGGCGAGCCCTCGCAGCGATTCGGGAGCCCGCTCGTAGGCGAGCCGGGTGAGAGGGTGGCGCGCGCGCAGGACCTGAACCTCGTGCTCCAGCTCCGCGATCCGGCTCCGCTGGGCGGCGAGCTGCTCGCGCGCGTTCGCCAACCTGGCCTCCGAGCTCTCGGGCCCGGCCTTCTCCGAGACCTCGCGAGCGTGGCGATCGACCACGAAGTACCGCTCGCCGACTCGGTTGAAGCCAGGCGCGACCACCGTCGCGGCCAGCACGTAGGCGTTCCGGTAGGCCTGGTCGCGCACCGCCTCGAGCTCCGGATCGGCCTCTTCGGCAAACAGCCGGTCGAGGATCCGCAGCCTCTCGTCGGCCATCTCGCGCCCCCGCTCGGCGAGCGTCAGCGCGCCGCCGTGCTGCCGCCAGCACGCGAGCGGCTCCTCGACTCGGACGAACCGGCCCACGCGGCTCAGGCGGAGCCAGAGCTCGTTGTCGCCCAGGTAGCGGAGGTCGGTCCGCAGGGGTCCCGCGCGTTTCAGGGCGCTTGCCCGAAACAGCGCTCCAGGGCCGACGATCGTGTCCTGAAGGCGGACCGACTCCACCCGCGAGTACTCGGGCGGGGTCATGGTGTCGAGCGTTTCGCCGGCCTCGTCGATCACCCGGTAGGAGGGGTAGGCCAGAACCGCATCGCTGTCCGTCGCCAGCTCGCGAGCGAGCCGCGAGATCGCGCCTTCAAGCAGCACGTCGTCGGAGCTCAGGTATCCGAGCAGCGTCCCTTCCGCCATCGCGAAGCCGCGGTTGAGCGTCGCCGCCTGTCCCTGGTTGTCCTGTTGCGCCCAGCGAACCCTGTCGGGGTGACGCTCGGCGTAATCCGCCAGCACCCGCGGCGTCGCGTCCGTGGAGCCGTCGTCGATCGCCAGGATCTCCAGGTTCGGGTAGTCCTGGGAGAGCAGGCTGTCCAGGGCGTCGGCAAGCAGCGGCCCGGCGCGGTTGTAGACCGGCACCACGATGGTGACCCGCTCGGTCGCGTCGGCGCTGTCCTCGGCCGAGGGCCCGGCGGGGCTCTCAGCGGAGCTCGAGGTCATCCTCGAGGAACCTCTCGTAGGGGGAGCCGCGAAGGGCGTCCTCGACCTCCGACCAGTTCTCGACCGTCTCCGCCAGGGGACGGCTGCGTATGCGGCTGAACGGCGAGCGCAGCGCGGTCGGCTCGACACCCAGAAAGCTCTGGATCTCGGTGAGGCGCTGACCCGTGGCGAGCTCCTCGTAGGTGATCCGGAAGACCGGCTTGCCGGCCGCGATCCCGTCGAGGTAGCGCTCGTGCTCCTCGGTCCGGCGGAACACCGAGAGGCACTGCTTCGGGTCGAGCACCACGGTTGCATCGCCGTAGTCTCCGCGCGTCGACTGGGGAACTCGGGTGCTGGCGAGCAGCCGCCGCGACACGAAGAGCGCCAGGAGGTTGAGCCGGCAGAGCCGCACCACCCGCAGATCCTCGGGCTCGAGAAGCTCCAGGGCGTCCGGGTTGGCCCGGATCGAGCTCATCGGCAGCTTGAAGCCCACGGCGGTCTCGGTCAGCGGGGCGGTGAGCTGGGCGACGTAGTCCTCGGGGGTCGCTTCGCGAGGAGGTGACGTAGGCCTCGTCGAGGGTTCCCTCGTGGTGAGTGAAGAGCTCTCCGAAGCAGCGGATCTGCGGATGGGAGTCCAGGAGCGACACCAGATGGGTCGACCCGGTGCGACCCAGGCAGAGGATCACGAACGTGAGGCCGGTGCGGTTCGCGCTGCTCACGAGTCCGCTCGCGAGAGCTCCTCTCCGCATGCGGCCAACGCGTAGCCGAAGCGAAAGTAGAAGTCGACGTCGAGCCGCTGGACCAGCCGCTCGATGTCGAAGCCATCGTCGACGCCGGCCGCGTCGAGGAGCGCTCGCATCCGCTGCCGCGCAACCCCGCGGCCGGTCTCTCGCGCCCACACTTCGAGCTGCTCCCAGACCTCGAGACCCGGTGCGAAGATCGACAGGAACTCAGGTGAGGCACGCTCGGTGCCCGGTTCGGTGGCGACACCGGTCGCCTCGGAGATGCGCGGGCGCAGCTCGGTGGCGACGCTTGCCGCCTCGGCCGCCGGCTGCGCCAATCGAGCGGCGATCAGCCGGTTCACCCTCATCCGTCCCGCCAGCTCCTGGGCGATGAGGCCAGCCTCGGCGCCGGGGTCGTCCGCGCTTCGGAGCCTCGCCGAGAATGGCTCGGTCAGCGGCGTCGCGCCTCCCTCGGCGGCCTCGAAGCGCCCTCAACGAGAAGCCGAGCGCGATCACACGGACGGCGTTGACCTCGTACGCGGCTGCGTGGCGCGCGACCAGCTCGGAAGCCGTTCGCCGGTCGGTCAGGCCGAGGCACGCCCCCCGGATCAGCCTCCCGGCGGGCCCGGCGTCCAGCTCCTCCGGGACCTCGACCCCCTCGGCCACCCTTTCGAGCAGCTCGGCGAGGTGGTCCTGGTCGCCGCGCTCGGCGTGAGCCGGCTTGGGCACGGAGCCATCCGCACCCGGATCTTGCGTCGGGGGCGCCTCCGCCTGCGCCGTGCCGGCCTTCGTGCCCACGGCGCGCCGCAACCGACGCATCACCCGGCCGGCGGGGGACGGGCGCTGGGGGGCGGGGTCGGCGAGCAACTCGCTCACCGTCACAAGCCGGTAGCCCTCGCCCTGCAGTCCCTCGATCACCTCAGGCAGGGCGTCGGCGGCCCGGCTCCATGGCAGGCCGTCGTGGAGCAGGATGACCGCCCCCGGAGCCACGTTGTCGAGCACGTTGCGGGCGATCTCCTCGGCGCTGATCCCCTTCCACGGCGGGATTCCGTCCTTGGAGTCGACGCTCCACAGGAGCACGCGCATCCCCTCCTCGATCGCGGCCTCGGCCGCGGGCCGGTCGATGGCGCCGAAGGGGGGGCGGAAGAGCTTCGGCCGGGCGCCGCTCGCGTGCTCGATCAGGGCGGTGCAGGCGGCCACGTCGTCGCGCGTGGGGAACGCGAAGTGGCCGTGCGAGTGATTGCCGATCTGGTGGCCTCCGCTCAGCAGCCGCTCGATCAGGTCCTGGTGCCCGTCGAACTTGTAGCCCACGAGGAAGAAGGTGCCGCGGGCGCCGTAGCGCTCCAGCGTCTCGAGGACTCGATGCGTCTGCAGGACCGGGCCGTCGTCGAAGGTCAGGGCGACCTTGCGATCGCGCCGGCTGGCCGGGCTGCCGCGCTTTTGGATCAGGCGACCGAGGTCCGTGTAGTCGCGCCCCTCGCCGTGCTGGCGGACTGCGGCCGAGACGATGTCGCCCGACGCCTTGCCCTGGCCGAATGCGCCGACCCCGGGCCCCGGCGAGCCGTCGTCGCCGGGGCTCTCCTCGGCATCGGATCGGGCCATCGGCGGCCGGATAGCCGAGCTCGCGAAGCTTGTCTCCCATGACGCTCTCGAGGGTCGCCGCCTCCTCGTCGGTCATGTTCTTGCGCCAGGCCCCCGGGGTCGCGGAGCGGAAGAACTTCTTCGGGCCCTTCTGCTCGGGGGCCACCGACGCGAAGGCGTTGGCTTCGACCGCACGCTCGAGCCATTGCTCGCTCCTGCGCAGGCCAAGCCATTCGACCAGCGGGCCGAGGTTCGCGGCGGGGGCGGCCAGGAGGTCCTCGTACCGAACCGTCTTTCGCAGCTCGGCCGGATGGGCCTGGAACGCCCGCTCGATCGAGGCCACGTCCCCGACCCAGGTGCGGGCCCGGCGGCGGATGTACTCGTAGCGCTCCTCGGGTGTCGTCCATCCGCCCACCGGCAGCCAGCCTCCGGGCTGGTTGGCGGCGGTCTGCGAGTCGACCACGTCACGGCCGTCGCGGACCAGGAACACCAGCTTGGAGCGGGGGAACATCGACATCACCAGGGGAGCGGCGTGGGCGCCGGCGACCTCCTTGAGGAGCACCAGCGGAGACTTCACGTCGTAGCGCTCGGCGGTTCGCTCGACCAGCCGGTGGAAGCGGACCAGCATCATGCGACGCACCTCGGGACGCCAGGCGTCCTCGTACTTGGGCGAGAAGAAGTAGTTGCCCCGGTTGCGGATGCCGAGTGCTGCGCTGAAAGTGATCGGCATCAAGTCGTCCGTGTAGTCCGCCGACCCGGCCAACGGCAGCAGGTGGTTGGAGACGAACGTGGTGTCGACCGGGATGGCATCGACGGTCCCCTGCCACGTGCGCGGGGGCAGGAAGCCGAGCAGGTCCTCGGGGTCCTGCCCCGAGTCGACGAGCTTCAGCGGGTGCGTCAACATCTTCAGCAGCCACGTGCTCCCGCTACGAGCCGTGGTCCAGATCCAGACGATCCGCGACTCGAACTCCTCGTCGTCGAAGTGAAGTCCGGCAGTCGGTGAGTAGTCGGCTCGCCCGGCGCCCTGTCGTCGTCGAATCTTCATCGGCGAGGCCGATCATAGGGCGCCCAAATACTCGACGGGACGCGGCGGGCTTCCCTATCCGGCGTCAGAATCCCCAGCCGACCCTGCGGGCTCTCGAAGCTGCGCGAGCTCGGACTCGAGACGTCGGGCATACGCTCGAAGCTCGTCGTACTCCGCCTGGTGGCGGTTGCGGGCGACCTGCTCGGCGGTCAACTCCTCCTCGTGGTGATCGCCCTTGCGAGCGTCTGGATCGGCGTCCAGCCGCGGCACGAAGAAGCGGTCCAGCCGGGGCGGGCCCGGCGCCCCGGCGCCCTTGGCGCCCACCCGCCGCAGGTAGCCGCCGGCCATGCCGGTCAGCAGCAGTCGCTCGCGCCACCGGTCGACTTCGAACGGCTGGCCCTCGGCCAGCCAGGCATCGAGGGCCTCGGCCGGGCCGGGCCCCTGGTCGAAGCGGACCGTGCGGCCGAACCAGGTGTCCTCGACCACCAGGTAGCACTGCGGGGTGACCAGTGGGGCGAGCGCTCGCAGCTCGCCCGCCACGTGCTCGGCGCGGTGGTCGGAGTCGAGGTCGACCATCACCCGGCGGCCCTCGGCCCGCTCGCGCAGGGTGGCGACGACGGCCGGATCCGTCGAGCTTCCCTCGATCAGCTCCACCCGCGGATGGTCCGCGATGTAGGGGCTGACGGCGCTGAGATCGACGTCGACGCCGACCACCGTGCCGTCGATCCCGATGAGGTCGAACAGGGTCGCCAGGTAGTACGTGCTCCCCCCGGCGAGGACGCCTGTCTCGATGATCAGGTTGGGCCTGGTCTCGGCGATGATCTCCTGGAGGACCAGCAGATCGGTCGGGCTCTTGACGACCGAGACGCCCAGCCAGCGGGTCCGGCCCAGGGTCTGGTCGCGAAGCTCGTGGTACAGCTCCACGAACCGCTGGACCGTCTCCGTCGCCTGCTCCAGGTCGATGGTGTCGGCCGGCGCCGTGCCCGGCCCCTGCCCCTGCTCGAGCGTCACGTCCGCACCCTAGAGCGCCTCGGCGACGGCCGGGGCCTCGCGAATGAAGTACCAGACCGAGAACACGCAGATGAAGACCCCCAGGGCCACCGGAATGAGGGCCCTCCAGACGCTGCCCGCAGCCGTGACCATGCTCGGCGCGGACGGGTCGAACACGGCCTTTCGCACCTCGACGAAGATCGGCGTGAGCGGGTTGAGCATCACTATGTTGCGGACCGACGGGGGCACCAGGTCGATCGTGTACAGGATCGGGGTGCCGTAGAAGAGGACCCGGGAGATCACGTTCCAGAGCTGACCCACGTCCGGCAACCGCACGAACGCCACCGAGAGGATCAGTGAAACCCCGGTCGCGAAGACGACCAGGACGATCGCGGCGAGCGGGAGCGCCAACCAGCCCACCGTCGGCGTGAGCCCAAACCCGAACAGCAGCACCGTTCCCACCAGCAGGTTGAGGACGAGGGTCATCGCGGCGGTCAGCGAGGTCGTCAGCGGGATGACCATCCGGGGGAATTGCATCTTCCTCACCAGGGCTTCCTTGGAGGCGAGCGCCCTCATGCCCTGATTGGTGGCCTCCCCGAAGAACTGGAACAGGATGATGTTGATCATCAGCATCGGGGCGAAGTTGGGGATCTTGCCGCCGAAGTCCAGGATCTGGCGCAGGAACAGGAAGATGATCCCGAACGACAGGAGCGGCCGCATCAGTGCCCAGAAGTAGCCGAGCACGGCGTTGATGTAGCGCATCCTGAAGTCGGTCACCGACGAGAGCCACAGCAGCTCCCAGAAACGCTTGCGCGTCGTGCCGAAGGCCGTCGGGCCCAGCACCTCGCGAAGCTCGAGCGGGTCTGCGCCGGCGGTGCTCATTGGACGCCCAGCCGGGCCGCGTCGGCCTCGACCTCGGTGGGCTCGATGTTGATCTCGGTATCGACCGAGATCACGCTGCCGGGCTCGTCGGGGCCGTCGATCCGCGAAGGTCAGCCAGCGCCCGGGAGAGCGCAGCGGCTGTGCCTCCTCGTCGCCTTCGATCTCGGGCTCGCGCGACCCGGCACATGACCGCGTAGCGGCCCGTGGCCAGGCGATTCTCGATCCTGGCCGCGACCCGGAACCTCCCGCTGACCCGGTCCAGGCCCGGCTCCAGCGGGCGGGGCGGCGCCAGGAACAGCGGCCGCCCGCCTGCGTCGAGGAGCGTGAAATGAACCTGTGGGGTGCGCAGCGGCTGCCGCAGCTCGATCACCGCTTCGACGTCGATGGGGGACCTCGGCGGCAGCGTCGGCTCGCTGCCGTTCCCGCCGCCGGCGAACTCGAGCGCGACCACCTCGGCGGCGTCGGCGGCGCCGTCGCTGGCCGCCTCGGCGCTCCACCTCGTCTTCGCGTTGACGGCCAGGTAGCTGTTGGCGATGGCCTCGGGCTCGCCGACGCGCTGGATCCTGTGGTCGTGCAGCAGCAGCGCCCGATCGCAATGGCGGTTGATCGAGCCCATCTCGTGGCTGACCAGCACCACGGTCTTCCCCTGCTCCCGCATCCCCGCGATCACGTCGCCGCACTTGTCGCGAAAGCCCTTGTCACCGACCGCCAGGATCTCGTCGATCAGCAGCACGTCGGCGTCCACGTGGCTCATGACCGAGAATCCGAGCCGGCCGCGCATCCCCGACGAGTAGTTCTTCAGCTTCAGCTCGGTGAATTCCTCCAGCTCGGCGAACTCGATGATCTCGTCGGTGCGGCGCCGGGCCTCGGCCGTGCTCAGGCCCATCATCACGCCGTTGAGCAGGATGTTCGGGCGGGCGGGGAGGTCCGGCCGAAAGCCGACCCCGAGCTCGATCAGGGGGGCGATACGGCCGCCGGCCATGATCCGCCCGCTGTCGATCGGGTAGATCCCGGCGATCAGCTTCAGCAGGGTGCTCTTGCCGGCGCCGTTCGCCCCCACGACCCCGAACACCTCGCCGCGATGGACGTCGAAGCTGATGTCCTCCAGCACCGAGATCCGCTCGCCCTGGTTGCGAATCTGCCGGATGCGCTCGCGCATCGGCACCCATGTGCCGCTGTTCGTGGCGAACGACTTGTATACGTCCCGCACCTCGATACTCAACGGAGCCGCCATGGGCACAGGATAGAGCGCGCTCCTGCGAGTGCCGGCCCTAGGCCTCGAGGCCTACGGCGCGCAGCTCGGGGGCGAGCTCGCTTGAGAACCGATCGGCAACCTCAGGCTCGAGGTCGTCGCGCCAGCGCCCAACCGACTGCTCAGGCGTCGCTGCCGTCATGTGCTTGGAGCGAAAGGCGGTATCGCCGGCGGTGGCCTCGGCGTCGAGCTCCACCCCGAGCCAGCTGCCGATGCGGTCGGCTGTGCCGGGCAGGTCGAGAACCAGGTCCTGGTAGCGCACGATCGGTACCTCACCCTGCTCCTGGAGCTCGGCGATCCAGCGCAGCCTCTCGCGTTGGCGCCTGATCACGTTCTCCAGATGCTGCTCGCGACTGCCGGCGCGATCGCGGCCGAGCCCGCCCCCGCCGCGGGCGTCGTTGAAGGCGTTGATCGAGACCCAGCTGTCGCGCGGGTCTCGCAGCAGGACGATCAGCTTGACCGGCGGCAGCTGCGCGAGCGGGACCTTCCAGGTGTTGAGGTGCTTCTCCGCGAAGTAGCGCACCGGGCCGGCGTCAGGCGCCGCGGCGCCGAGATCGCTGCGGCGCTCCCGGGCGGCGCGCCGCGAGAACTCACGCCAGGCGAGCTCGAAGCAGCGCTCAGCCATGCTCGGCTCTCCGGGCAGCGAACGGATCAGCGGCCGCGGCTGCCACGGCGGCGGGCCGAGCAGGGGGTGGGTGCGCACCTGCGTGAGCGAGCCGAGTCCCTGCGGGCCCCACTGCTCCTCGGGCCAGTCCTCGCGATCGAGCAGCTGCGACCAACGCCACAGATACGCGAAGTACTTGCGTTCGAACGGAAAGCTCATCTCGACGGCGATCTGCGGCGAGGAGCCGAGCAGCTGCATCATCAGCGTGCTCCCGTCGCGAGTGAAGTAGTCGACCAGGATGGGCGTCAGCCATTCGCCGTCCGAATCGCCCTCCGAACCGGCCGCCGATCCCGACCAGGCGTCAGGACGCCGGCTCGAGGACGGAGCCGGTGCCAGCGCCTGCGCACGGCCGCGGAGCTCGCGCGCGCCGCGCCGCAGGCGCGCGTACCGACGCCATGCCAGTCCCGCGAGCATCGCTCGTTCGCGACCCAGAGTCGCGTTGCGTCCACTCATCGACCGGGCCGAGCGCAGCGCCAGCCACGCTATGCCACGCGGCGAGTCGGAGATCCGATCGAGAATGCGTCGCCTGGATTCGGTCATGCGGTCACCGCACCGTAGCTGCAGGATCGCGACATTGACGGCCACCCGGCAGTACAGCTTGAAATACGGGATGCGCCATCCGAGATGCCGGCTTTGGAGCCTGACCCTCGTGGCCCGCGAGCGCACCCGCGTCAAGAGCGAGCGATCGTAGCGCCCGAATGCGTTGGCGGCGAGGTGCCCCAGGGCCGCGCCCCCGTGCTGCACGTAGTCGTAGAGCGGCCGATCCACGTAGCTGATCCCGCCGAGCGCCATCGCAACCTGGGCGATCCAGTGGTCGTGGTAGCCCGTCTCGGAGGGGGGCGGGAACGGCAACACGTCCTTCAGGAGCGCGCCTTCGAACAGCAGGGCCCCGCCGGTCACGGTATTGGCCATCACGAGCGCGCCGAAATCGGTGTGGTTGTTCTGCCTGAAGCTCCAGTAGGTGTCGGAGATCACCGCGCCGTCCTCGTCGACGATTCGCATGTCGCTGTACACGAGCCGGTCGCCGGCGCGCAGACCCTGGAGCAACGAGGCCAGCTTGTCCGGCTGCCAGTAATCGTCCTGGTCGCTGAGCGCCACGTAATCGACCCCGGGCGGGGCCATCGAGAGCGCCCGCTCGAAGTTGCGGTAGAAGCCCCCGCGGCGTTCGGCCACCGACAGCAGCAGGCGTCGATCGTCGCCCAGGACCTCTCGCATCTCCTCGAGCTTGGCGGGGCTCGAGTCGTCGTCGCTGATCAGGCAGACCCAGTTGCGGTGCGTCTGCTCGCGAATCGAGTCGATCTGACGCCGAAACAGGTCGATCGGGGGGTCGTAGGTGGCCATGCAGACGGCCACGAGGGGCTGGTCCGAGTCGGGCCTGCCGATCGGCGCGGGCTGTCCGTTGCTCGAAACCCCGACCGGCCCCTCGAGGTCGGGCATCAAGTCGATCGTCCCGAGCGCGGCGGTCGCCTCGCTGCCGTCGTCGAGCGTCGCGACGAGCTCGATCCACTCGGTGCGCGGCTCGTCCGTCGGCGGCACCGTCACGATCGCCCACCAGTAGTCGCTGTCGATCGTCGCGGCGGGCCGGGGCATGCCCGAGGCGATCACCGCTTGGCTTCGATCACCCAGCCTGACCTGGAGCGATTGGATCCGGCGAGTCGGGTGGCTGCACGTCCCGTCGACGAAGAAGGCCTGACCACGACCGACCGCAAGCCGCGACGGAAAGGGGCCGACCGGCGCCACGGCAAGCTGCGCGGCGCTCGGATCGAGCGCCTGACCCTGGCGGCTGGCGGTGGCTTGGCTCACGGTTCGCTCCCTCCCAACGGACCTGAGGAATGCACATTAAAGCGACCCCGCGAGGGGCGGTGGCCGGTGAAAAGTTAAAGCGACCGCGGTAAGGGCGGTGGGCGGTGGCGCTTCTGAGGTCGCGCAGGTCCCCTTCCCGGGCCGCGAACCGCCGCATACGTCACGCTCAGCGCGAGCTTCACGGCGATCCCGACGTATACGGCGGCGCTCACGAGCATGCCTCGAGTCGCGGCGTAGTGCTTGCGGTAGAACCGGAACATGCCGTAGTGGAAGGCGTAGTTCAGCTTCGGCGAGCGCACCGTGCCGCTCGACCCGGCCTTGATGTGGATCACGGTCGCCGAGGGCTCGTACCAGGTGATCCAGCCCGCTTGGGCGAAGCGATAGCAGAGGTCCAGGTCCTCCATGTACATCCAGTAGCCCTCGTCGAAGAGCCCTACCTGGTCGAGCGCCGAGCGACGGAACAGCATGAAGGCGCCGTTGATCGCATCGACGGGGCCCGAGTCGATCTCCGGGGCGAGGTAGGCGGCGAGGATCCCGGACTGGCGCCGGAGCCCAAGGCCGGTGAAGTGCCCGAGCGCGCTCAGGGGAGTGGGGAACGCGCGCTTGGCGGCGTAGTCGAACCTGCCACTCGGCAGCTCCAACCGGCAGCCGGAGACGCCGACCTCGGGGTGCTCCTCCATCAGGTCCAGCAGCCGATCGAGGGCACCCGGCGTCACCCGGGTGTCGGGGTTGAGGCAGAGCACGTAGGGGGTGGCGCTGCCACGGATCGCGAGGTTGCTCGCGGCGGCGAAGCCGATGTTCCTCGGCGCCACGATGAGCCCCACCTCGGGGAACTCGCGGCGAACCATCTCCGCCGTACCGTCGTCCGAGGCGTTGTCGATCACCCGCACGGTTATCCCGCCGCTCGCCGGATGGTCGCGAAGCGAGCCAAGGCAGTCCCGCAGCAGCTCCTCGCAGCGGTACGAGATGATCACCGCGTCCAGCGGGGGGCGTCCCTCCACCACCGAAAGCCTACTCGCCGCCCAAAAGCGCCCCATGGGCTCATCGCGATCATGGGTACGCCTCTACCCAAGACTCGCTAGTGCTCCAGCACCAGCCCGAGGAAGCGCTTGGTCCGCTCCTCTGCGGGGCTGTCCAGGATCCGTGCCGGCGGGCCCTCCTCGACGATCAACCCGTCGTCCATGAACACGACATGGTCCGCGACGTCGCGCGCGAAGCCCAGCTCGTGGGTGACGACGATCATCGTCATCCCCTCGTCTGCGAGCTCCCGCATCACGTCGAGGACCTCCTTCACCAGCTCGGGGTCAAGCGCGCTCGTGACCTCGTCGAAGAGCATCACCTTCGGGTCCATCGACAGCGCACGGGCGATCGCGACCCGCTGCTGTTGTCCGCCGGAGAGGCGCGCCGGGTACTCGTCCATCTTGTCGACCAGGCCGACCCGGCTGAGGAGCGCCTGAGCCTTCCCCTCAGCCTCGTCCGGCTTGCGACCGAGGACCATCCGCTGGGCGAGGCGAGACGTTCTCGATCGCGCTCAGGTGGGGAAACAGGTTGAAGCGCTGGAAGACCATGCCGATCTTCGCGCGGCTGCGCACGATCTCCGATTCGCGCATTTCGTAGAGCTTGTTGCCCCGCTGGCGGTATCCCACCAGTTCCCCGTCCACCCAAAGCCGTCCTGCGTTGATCTCTTCGAGGTGATTGATGCAGCGAAGGAAGGTGGACTTTCCCGATCCGGAGGGGCCGAGCAGGCACATGACGCTGGCGCGCGCCACCTCCAGCGAGATGCCCTTCAGGACCTCCAGGCGGCCGAACCGCTTGTGAACGCTTTCGGCCTTCACCATGGCGTCGCTCATCGGTGATCCTCCGGGAGCCTCGGCGGCTCCGGCGCCGGCTCGGCCTCGGCGTGTCGCGGCCAGAAGCCTCCTCGTATCCGCTGGAGGAGGGTGGGGGCTGCCTCCCGCGCGGTGCCCCTGCCGAAGTACCGCTCGAGGTAGTACTGGCCGATCGACAGGACCGAGGTCACGGCGAGGTACCAGATGCTCACCACCATCAGCAGCGAGATCGTCTTGTAGTTCACCGAGTAGATCAGCTGCGCCGTATAGAGCAGATCGACCACGGCGATGAAGGCGACCAGCGACGTGGTCTTCAGCATCGAGATCGTCTCGTTGCCGGTCGGAGGGATGATCACCCGCATCGCCTGGGGCAGGACGATGCGGCGCATGGTCTGCATCCGCGTCATTCCCAGGGCCTGCGCCGCGTCCGTCTGGCCCTCGTCGACCGAGATGATGCCCGCGCGGACGATCTCCGACATGTACGCCCCCTCGTTCAGTCCCAGCGCCAGGGTCGCGGCCATGAAGGGCGTGATGAGCGTGTTCGCGTCCAGGTGGACGAACGACGGGCCGAACGGAATGCCCAGGTCGATGCTGGGATAGACGGCTGAGATGAAGTTCCAAAACAGGATCTGAACCAGCACAGGCGTGCCCCGAAGGAGCCAGATGTAGACCCAGCTCGTCCCGCTTACCACGGCGCTCTGCGACATCCGCATCAGGGCCAGCAGGACCCCCAGCGCGATCCCGATCGCCATCGCCAGCACGGTGAGCTCGAGCGTCACGACCAGCCCGTGCAGGATCCTGCTGCTGAACAGGTAGTCGCCGACGACGCCCCATCCGAAGCGGGAGTTGGTCGCCACCGAGCGAGCCAGCGCGGCGACGAGGACGGCGATGATGGCAGCCGCGATCCAGCGGCCGGGGTGGCGGACCGGAACCGCCTGGATCTCGCCAGGCGGCTCCGTTGCGGTCATCTCATGTGTCGCGCTGCCGGGGCCGGCCACGCCCTGGTCCGTGCGGCTAGCTGGCCGGTACGTTCGTGGGGTTGATCTGCGGGTTCGTGATCGTGCACGGGCAACCCGCGGCCCCCTTCTCCACCAGACCCCAGTAGGAGAAGATCCGGTCGTAGGCGCCGTCCGCCATCACGGCCTTGAGGGCGCCCTGCACGGGCTTCGCCAGGCCGCTGTCCTTCGGCATCGCGATCCCGTAGAGCGCGGTGCCGTACTGCTTGCCGGTGAGCTTGAACTGGCCGTCCGACTGCTCGACCGCGTAGGCGGCGGGCGGCGAGTCCGCCATGGCGACGTCGGCGCGACCGCTCGACAGGGCGAGGTTGACGCCGTTCTGGTCCGGATAGACCTGGACCGTGACCCCGGGCTTGCCCGCGGATGTGCACTTCTTGTTCTGCGCGGTCGCGTCCGCCGCCTGAGTGGTCCCGCGCTCCGCGGCGACCTTCTGGCCGCAGAGGTCCGCGAGCGAGGCGATGTCCGGGCCACCGTCGGCCTTGACGTAGAACGACGTGCCCGCGATCGCGTAGCTGACGAAGTCGACCGTCTTCTCCCGCTCCTTGGTGATCGTGAAGGAGGACATCCCGAGGTCGTACTTGTTGGCCGCGAGGCCCGGGATGATGCTGTCGAACGTGACGTTCTTGACCTCGGCCTGGACCCCCATCGCCTGGGCGATGGCCTTGGCGAGGTCGGCGTCCATCCCGATCACCGTCTTGCCGTCCTCCGCGATGAACTCGTTCGGCGCGTAGGTGGCGTCGGCTGCGACGCTGAGCGTGCCGCTCGACTTGACCGAGCTCGGCACCTGCGCCGCGACCTTCTTGTCAAGGGCGACGTTGATGTCCGGCGTGGCGGTCAGGCTCGCGCTGGCGGTGGTGCTGCTGTCGCTCGACCCGCCGCAGCCGGCGGCGATGCCCGCCGTCGCCACAGCTGCGACGAGCGCGACCGCGACTCTCATCCGTGTGCCGCTGATCATCTTTCAGTCCTCTCGTTCTTGCCTGGCGGTGATTGCTCGGAACATACTCCGTTCCTCACTAGACTTGCTAAACGATGCTGGACGAAACCCTGAACCGCCCCTGCGGCGGCCGCTACGGGAGCGTCCTCGAGGCAGTGGGCAACACGCCCCTGGTCGAGCTGCCGCGGATCTCGCCAACCCCCGGAGTGCGGATCTTCGCCAAGCTCGAGGGCCGCAACCCCACCGGCTCGGTCAAGGACCGCGTCGCCAAGGCGATGATCGAGGGGGCGGAGGCGGAGGGCGCGATCCAGCCCGGCCAGACGATCCTCGAGCCGACCTCGGGCAACACCGGTATCTCCCTGGGGATGATCTGCCGGCGCAAGGGCTATCCGCTGAAGGTGGTGATGCCCGACAACGTCACCGAGGAGCGGACCCAGCTGCTGCACATGTACGGGGCCGAGATCGTCTATTCCGAGGGCGCCAAGGGCTCGAACGGCTCGGTCGAGCTGGCGCTGGAGATGGCAGGAAGCGATGCCTCCTACTTCATGCCCTACCAGTACGGGAACCAGGCCAACCCTCGCGCCCACTACGAGGGCACGGCGCCCGAGATCCTCGAGGAGCTGGACGAGGTGGCCGCGTTCGTCGGCGGGCTCGGCACGGGCGGGACCCTGATGGGCGTCGGACGGCGGCTCAAGGAGCACGACCCGGACACCAAGATCGTCGCCGCTGAGCCGATGCAGGGCGAGCTGGTCCAGGGCCTTCGCTCGCTCGACGACGGGTTCATCCCGCCGATCATCGACCTCTCGGTGCTCGACCGGAAGATCATGGTCTCGAACCGCGACGCGATCGTGTGGACCCAGCGCCTGCTCCACGACGAGGGCATGTTCGCGGGGGTCTCGACCGGGGCGATCGCGGCGATCGCGGTCCGGATCGCCGCGGAGCTCGACGGGGGCAACGTCGTCTTCATCGCTCCCGACGACGGCTGGAAGTACCTGTCGTCGGGGGTCTATACGAAGCCGGTCGAGGAGCTCGAGGACATCGACTCCACCGTTTGGTGGTAGCCGCGAGCCGGCGTGCCCGCGTTTAGCACCGAGGGCGTCGACCACGTGGCGCTGGCGGTCGCGGACCTTGACCGCTCCGAAGCCTTCTACCGCGACGTGCTCGGGCTCGAGCGCGTCTACGAGCAGTGGGATCCCCCGCGAGTGCTCGCCTCGGGCGGCAGCGGCGTGGCGCTGTTCCCCGCCGAGGACGACCATGGAGAGGCCTCTCCGGCCCACATCCTCCACATCGCCCTGCGGGTCGATCGGAGGAACTTCGAGGCGGCGCAGGAGGCGCTCTCCGGCGCCGGCATCGAGTTTCAGTTCTCCGACCACGACATCGCGCACTCGATCTACTTCGAGGATCCCGACGGATACCGCCTCGAGCTGACGACCTACGAGGTGTGAGCGCTTGGCCGCCGGGTTGCACACGGACGCGGTCGGGCGCGTCGCCGAGCAGGGTGCGCGAGCTCGCGGACCCCTACGAGCCGCCGAGCTTCGCCCATGTCCCGAACGTCGACGCGGCGATCTTCCTCTGCGCGATCGATCACAGGACCGGGTACCGGGGGCGCTATCTGGTCGGAGGGCACGGGCCCTTCGAAGGCAGCGCGCTTCTGTGGGCGGTTGGGATCCAGGCGGCGGAACGCAATCGCGGCCTGCTGACCGCGGGCGGGCTTCGTGACGTGAGCGCCGAGCGCGTCGCCGTGCTGTTTCGGATCGGCGGGGAGACCGTCGCGGAGCCCGGGCGCCGCGCCGAGCTGTGGCGCGACCTCGCCGCCGGGCTGGAGCGCGACCACGGGGGTGAGGCCGAGGCGCTGCTGGGCGCCGCCGGTGGGCGGCTGGGCGGCCCGGATGGGTTGCTCGGTCTCCTGGCCCGCTACGAGGCGTACGGCGACCCACTGGCCAAGAAGTCGTTCCTGTTCGCGAAGATCTGCGAGCGGCGCGGCTGGCTCGCGGTGCACGACCCCGAGAGCTGGGAGGTGTGCGCCGACAACGTCCTGATGCGGCTGGCGCTGCGCTCCGGGTTGGTCCACCCGGGCTCGCTCGCCGAGGTGCGCCCGGCCACCCGGCGGGCGTTCAGGCAGGTCGCCGACCGGGTTGGGATCGCACCACCCGTGCTCGACGACATGCTGTGGGAGCTGGGTGTCGACGATCCGGACCTGCTCGGCACCCAGGGCGGCGACCTCGATGAGCCGCCGCGCGACCCCGCCTCCGACTGGTACTGAGCTCCCGAGCCGTCCCGCTACCAGACGATCTCGGGCGGGTTCCTGGCGAGGAAGAAGAACCAGGCGAAGAGCGCCACCAATGCGACCAGCATGCCGAGGTAGAGAAACAGCTCCAGTGGGCCGGTAAGGCTCCAGCGACGCTCCTCGTAATCGTCTCCCGGGCGCAGCACGCCGGTCACCCGCAGGTACAGGCCGTTGAGCCAGAACAGCGTTGGGGCGAAGAAGGCCATGGCAAATGGGATCAGCACGACGCTGAGCAGGAAGTGCCCGTTCCACGAGTCCGTCACCTTGGAGAAGAGCCACAGGCCGGCGACCGGGATCCCGAGCCACAGCACCAGGCTTCCGGCGGCGAGCATGAGGAGCAGGAAGCCGGCGGCGAGCCGGTCGCGAGCCCGTAGCGGCGCAGATCCGGGCATGGCCTCCGATCGTGCGCTCAACTCAGCCCCCGATCGGCGCCCTGGGGTTGGCGCCCCAGAAGATCAGCGTTCCCAACATCCCGATGATGTGCACCATGACGATGTTGAGCACCATCGACTTCGCCGTCGCCGTGCCCACGCCGACCGGTCCTCCCGACGCCGTGTAGCCGTAGTAGCAGCCGACGAGCACGATCGACGGTCGCCATCACCATGCCCTTGGTCAGGCTGAATAACAGGTCGGGCGGGTTCTGGAACATCCAGAAGATCAGGAAGTAGCCGCCCGAGGTGGTGTCGCCGATCTGCTTCACCACCACGAGGTAGCTGGCGAAGTACATCACCCCGATGCCTGCCATGTAGATGAACGGAAGGGCGAACCAGGCGCCCAGGAGCCTGGTCGCGGCGAGGAAGGTCATCGGCGGCACGCCCATCACCTCGAGCGCGTCGATCTCGTCGGAGATCCGCATCGCGCCGAGCTCGGCGACGATCCCGGTGCCCACCTTGGCGGCCAGCATGTAGCCGAAGGCATAGGGCAGGACCTCGCGCAGATCGCACCAGGCCGTGAACACGCCCGCGTATGACGGCGCGCCTTGGGCGCGCAGCAGGTAGGAGCCCTCGATCCCGCACTCCAGGCCGAGGACGAACACGAGGCCCCAGATGACGACCGCGGAGCCGAGGATCAGGATCCCGGCCTGGCGAAGCGCCTCGCCGAAGAACTGCAGCACCCGGCCCGAGTAGACGAGGCCCATGGTGCGAACGCAAAAGCGGGATATCGTCCCGAAGCTCGCGAACCAGTCCCGCGGTACCGCCAGCCACCCGGGCATCAATCGCTCCCGCCCGGAGTCGCCCCAACCCGGCGACACCGGAGCCGAAGGCGAGGATGTCGACGGAGTGGTGTCACTTGATCACCGAGATCTCGGGATGGGTGGCGAGCAGGGTCTGGGTGAACACGTAGTTGAACGCGAACACCCCCAAGAAGGCGATCACGACCGCCTCGTTGACCGCCCGCCCGACCCCGGCGGCGCCCCCGGAGGCGTTCATGCCCTTGTAGGAGCAGACGATCGCGATGATCGCCCCGAACAGGGTGCACTTGAGGATCGAGCCCCAGAGGTCGGTGACCGAGGCGTTGTTGAGCAGGGTGGCGAAAAAGCCCCCCAGGGGCGCTCCGTAGGCGATCTCGGCGAAGATCCCGCCGGCGATCCCGAACAAGAGCGCGTAGATGTCGAGCAGCCCGGTGATCAGCATCAGGCTCAAAAACCGCGGCACGACCAGGTTCTTGATCGGGTCGACGCCCAGGACCTGGAGCGCGTCGAGCTCCTCGCGGATCTTGCGGGCCCCGAGGTCGGCGGTGATCGCCGTCCCCGCCACCCCGGCGACCACGACCGCGGTCACGAACGGGGCGAACTCCCTGACCGAGGCCAAGATGAAAAAGCCCCCCAGCCGGTCGAGGGCCCCGAACAGGGTCAGGAAGTTGGCCGCCTGAAGCCCGGGGGCGCCGAACCCGAAGGCGACGGTGGAGATCAGCATCGGAAACCAGCACAGCTGCAGGGCGAAGATGAACTGGGAGATGAACTCGCCGCCGTAGGGGTAGGGGGGACGCACCGTGGCGGTGATCGTCTTCCCGGTGAGGATCATCATGTTCCCCACCTGCTCGAACAGAGACTTGGCGGGAAGGAACGCCCTATCGGCGACGGTTCGGACCATTCGTGCCTCCTTCGGCGGTCGCCTCAGGCCGGGACCTGGTCCCCGCTTGAGGCCCGGTTAACGGACATCCCGACGAGACCTTCACTCGCCACCAGTTCATCAGCGCGCCGACCGGTCCCCAACGCGGCTGCACGTCCCAGCTCGCGCAGCCGGGCTCGCCGAGATCCTGCTTGGAGACCGTCTCCCACTTGTGGGCGGCCGGATCGCTGACCATCTCCTCCATGCGGGAGCGGGCGCGGCGCTGCCGCTGGCCGCGGCGCTCCGCAGCCTCGCGAGCCTGCTTCAGCCGTTCCATCAGGTCGTCCCGGATCGCCTCCAGCTCCGCCATGTCGGCGACGTGCCCCTTCGGGCGCAGCAGCGGGTGGGTCGGCTCGCCGGGCTTGCGGGCGTCGGCGGGATAGGAGGCAAGGTGGGCCTCGAGGCGGGCGATCTGCCGGCGAAGCTCGCGCCGGCCCAGGCGCTCGTCGCCCTCGACTCCGGGAAGCTCGTCCGCCTGCTCGTCGACCTGGGCTCCATCGCCCGAGCGGCCTTCGAAGAGGTCGGGGCCTGAGAGGGCGGGCCCGCTGCCCGTGTAGATCGCCCGGGCCAGGTCGCGAGGATCGACGCCGCTGGCGCGGGCGCCCTCGGCGACCTCGGCTGCGAGTCGTTCGAGCTCGGGCGACGCCGGGGCGTCCTCGGAGACGAACGTGCCAAGGCCGTGGCGCGAGACGATCAGGCCGTCCTCCTCCAGGCGGCCGTAGACTGCGCGGGCGGTGTTGACGTTGACCCCGGTGCCGCTGGCCAGCTCGCGGACTCCCGGAAGGCGGTCGCCGGGCCCCAGCTGCCCGCTCGAGATCAAGACCCGCAGCCGCCAGGCGAGCTGGGCGCCCAGCGGAAGGTCGTCGGATCGGGCAAGATCCGGGGCGAGCTGGGCCGCTCGTGCGGGTGATTGTGCCATTGCGCTAGCACACTAGCACTCACCGCCGGGGCAGTCAACCGGCGGGTTCAGGCACGCGCAGGCACGCTGCTAGCCTCACCGCGACCTTGAGGATCACCAGACAGCTCGTCGACGAGATCGTCGCCCACGCCCGCGAGGAGGCCCCCAACGAGTGCTGCGGGCTGGTCGCCGGGAGCGACGGCAGGGCGACGCGCGTCTACCGCGCCCGTAACGCGGAGGCGAGCCCGCTCCGGTACACGATCCACCCCCAGGACCAGTTCCGGATCACGATGGAGATCGAGGAGCACGGCGAGGAGATCGCGGCGATCTACCACTCGCACACCTCGAGCCCGGCCAATCCCTCGCAGACGGACATCAACCTGGCTGAGAACTGGCCGGATCCGCTGTATGTGATCTGCTCGCTCGCCGAGCCCGAGGCCCCGAGCGTGCGCGGCTTTGAGATCCGCGACGGACGCGTCGAGGAGGTCGAGCTCGATGTCGCCTAGGCGATGAGCGCGGAGGTCCGCCCGCTCGCCTGCCCCCGCTGCGCGCGCAAGTATTCGCTCGACGAGCGCTTTTGTGCCGACTGCGGGATGCCGCTCGTCTACGTGGGACGGGACGAGGAGCACCCGATAACCGAGGCCCACGAGCGGGCTCGCAAGGTCAAGCCCCAGTACATCGGCGGCCAGCAGGTTCGCGTGGCACGCGCCAGCAACCTCGCCGAGGCCGAGCTGATCCAGGGCATCCTCCTCGAGGAGGGCATTCCCAGCGTGCAGCGGCGAACCCGGGGCTTCGACGTGCCCGACTTTCTCGCCGCCGGACCGCGCGACATCCTCGTTCCCGAGGCTGGCGCCGAGGCGGCCCAGGAGCTGCTGGCCGACATCCGGCCCGGCGCCCCCGAGACCGCCGAGGCAGCCGGCGGCGAGCGCCCCCTGCGGCTCGCGGCGGGGCTGCTGGTCGCGCTCGCCGGCGCCGCGGGCCTGATCTGGGTCCTCTATCAGCTGGCGAGCTAGGACCGCGAGTGGCGATTTAGTGGCGCTATGCGCCACTTTCTCGCCACCCGGCCCTGGAAGGGGCGAGCTAGACCGAGGGAAGCTCGTCCGGGAGCTCCAGGTCCGCGATCCCCTCGGAGCTCTCGAGGCGCCGCTCGCTCAGGTTGCGCAGGTAGTCGCGCCAAGCCCGCTCGATATCGCGAAAGCGCGCGTCGAAGGCCAGCTCCAGGCTGCCGCGTGCGCCGTCGCGACGGAGGCGCGAGGCGAGCACGTCGCAGGCGTCCGGGCCGCGCTCGCGCTCCAGCAGGCCGAAGATCGTGCCGCCGAGGATGATGGCGTCGCGAGCCGAGGGCGGGAACGCGGGCTCCCTGCGGTCACGAAGCCTCGTGCTGACGGCGGCGCGAAACAGCGGCACCTGGTCGGCGTAGTACTGGGCCGCGCCCTCGATCAACCACGTCCATCGCAGGTAGCGAAGGAAGCGACGCGGCCCCCAGGGTGGCGGCAGGCGATCGTTGTTCGCGCCCACCACGATCTGGACGTAGAGGCGCTCGGCGGTGCCGCGCAGCGCCGCGAGCGAGTCCTCACCGGCGGCGCGGCGGTCGAGGTAATCGTCATTGAGGACGTGCAGCTCGCTGGCCATCGCCCACCCTGCCAGGTAGCGCCGTCCCGCCGACGCCGCCGCCAGGCGAGCGGCGGGAAGGAAGGGGTGGGCGGCGGCGAGCCACCCGGGTGTGGGATGCACGATCACGGTGATCCCGGCCGGCGCCTCGTCGAATCGCTCCTCGAGGCGTAGCCGCAGGTCCTCGAGCGCGTCCAGCGTGCGCTGCGCGGAATCGCTGTCCTCGGCCTCGTGCCGAGCGACGAAGCTCAGCGACTCCGTCTCTATCCATGCCATCCCCCAGCGAGGTTAGTTGACGCCCGTTCGAGTTTCCCGCCGGCTCCCCCGGACCAGGGGCTTAGTCCCGGTAATTGCGGGTTGTTCGCCGGTTGGCTACGCGCCCGTGCCCGCGCCGGCGCGACCGCGCTCGTAGTCCAGCTCGGTGTGGAGGCCGCGGGCGGCCAGGGCGGCGCGGCCCTCCTCGATGCTGTCGGCATCGGCCACCGCGTGGGCCAGGGGAAGCGCCTCGGAGGGTGCGACGACCGGATCGAAGACGAAGGCCAGCGCCCCCACGGCTCCCAGCTCGACGCGGCGCCGGCCGTGGCGGATGTAGGCGTCGCCCACCTCTCCGCGCGCGCAGCGGACGACCTGCAGGCTGGCCTCGGTGGGCACCAGCGCCGTGGCGGCGTCCAGCTCGTCGGCGATCCGCGGCGTCACTCCCCAGGCGCCCAGCCAGGCTCCCGCCCGAGCCAGCTCGGCGACCCGCTCCAGAACCTCAGCGGCGGTCAGCTCGCCGTCGCAGCCCGGCCCGATCACCGCGAGCAGCGGCTTGACCCGGCCGGCGATTCGCAGGGCGGCCGCGACCATCACCGCGTCGCACAGTGGGCTCGCCAGCCCAGGCTCGCCGCCGCGGGCCAGCACGTCGCCGCCGACGTCGACGCCGACGAGCAGGTCGCAGCCCAGCTCCTCGGCGGCGCTCGCGATCCCCGCGGCCGCACCGGTGGCCCCGCCGGTCACGTCGATCAGCACCGTCTCCGTGCCGAGATGGGCTGCCATCCGCGCCTCGGCGAACGGCACTCCCTCAGGCGTCCCGGTCTCGGGCCCGGCGAGCACGGCCGCATCGCCCAGCGGCCGACCACCGCGGATCTCGGCCATCGCGCGCGGTCCGGGATGCGGATCGATCGCGAATCGCTCCCAGGCGACACCCCCGAGCACGAAGGGCGTGCCAAGCGACTCGCACAGCCGGGCGACCGCGAGCGCGCCGACCACGTCGCCGCCGCCCCCGATCCCGAGCACGAGCGCGCGCCGGGCTGCGCGGACAGCCGCCACGAAGTCGTTGGGGCGGGGGCTTGTCAGGCGGGGACGGGCTCGGTCTCGCCGCAGATGTTGCGGATCTCGGCGGCGGCCCGCACGAACTCTTCGTCCGCCATCACGGGCGTGCCCTCGAAGGGGAGGTCACGGTCGATCTCCACCCAGGAGCGACAGCCGTGGTACTCGTCCCGGACGCGCACCGTCACCGGCCGCGGGATCCGGTAGACCCGCAGCAACAGAACGTGGATCGGGTGGCGCGGCTTCCAGCTCAGGCGCTTGTGCGCGTAGTCCTGGGTCCAGACGTGGAACGGCGAGAGGCTGTCGACGATCCGCGGGTCAGAGGTCTCGAAGTGGTCGGCGACCTCGGCCCAGGAGCGGATCCGCACCCGGTCGGGCTGCGGGATCCCGCCGTCCTGGAGCAGCGCGCGCGGCGGCGGCTCCTCGTCGGGCCAGACGCCCTCCTCGAGGGCGCGCCGCAGCTCGGGGTGGTGAGACTCGCGCACCAGGTCGTTGCGCTGGTGATCGAACGTCGGGTAGAGGAAGAACCGGTCGTGCTCGACCTCGAAGTGCTTGTTCTCCTCGCGGATTCCGCCCTTGCGCAGGGTGACGAGCTGCTCGCCCTCGGCGAGGGCACGCACCGTGACGGCCCATTCTTTGCAGGCAGTAGGCATTAGTGACTTGGTCGGATCGTGGAAAGCGAGCTTCTGGAGCCGGTGTTGCCCAGTTTGGGCGCTTCTTGCCGGCTCGGGCGCAGCATTCTAAAGCAGGCACGCGAAAACGCCAAGTTTGTGCGCTAATGTTGCGACCCTGGCCGGGAACCCGGTGGAGTCGGCGCCGCCGGCCGCCGGAGCACGCGTGAGAGAATCGCCACCGATGGGGGAGCAGGAAGCCTCGACGGGCGGTGAGCCCGACCGATCGACCCGGCGGGCGGACGACGAGAAGCTGGTCGCCGCTCTGCGACGCGGCGACGAGGATGCGTTCAGGACGCTGGTCGACGAGCACGGCCCATTCCTCCTGCGGCTCGCCCTCATGCACGTGCCCAGCCGGGCGATCGCCGAGGAGGTCGTTCAGGACACCTGGCTTGCGGTCCTGAACGGGATCGATCGCTTCGAGGGCCGCTCCTCGCTGAGGACGTGGATCGCCAGCATCCTGCTCAACAAGGCGCGCACCCGGGGCCAGCGCGAGCGCCGTGTGCTGCCGTTCTCGTTCCTGCAGCGTCGACGCGACGAGGGTCGCGACGAGCCCGCGGTCGACCCCGACCGCTTCCAGTCGCTCCGCGACGCCCATCCCGGCCACTGGGCCCGCCCGCCCGCCGAGTGGAGCTCGCCCGAGGAGCGCCTGAGCACGCAGGAAGCGCGCCGGGTCCTGCTGGAGGCGATCGCGGAGCTTCCCGTCCGCCAGCGTGAGGTGATCGCCCTGCGCGACATCAGCGGCTGGTCGGCCGAGGAGACGCGCAACGCCCTGGGCCTCAGCGAGACCAACCAGCGAGTGCTCCTGCATCGAGCGCGATCCAAGGTCCGCGCGGCGCTGGAGCGCTATTTCGAGGCCGAGGACCTGGTGCGATGAACGAAGTCGAAACGCCAGAGATGACCTGCAAGGAGCTGGTCGAGGTGATCACCGATTACCTCGAGGGCGCGCTGCCCGCCGAGGACCGGGCCCGCTTCGAGCGCCACCTGGCCAAATGCGACGGCTGCCACGCCTACCTCGACCAGATGCGCGAGACGATCCGCGCCCTCGGCCACCTGCCGCCCGAGTCGCTGTCCCCGGAGGCCGAGCGCGCGCTCCTGGAGGCCTTTCGAGGCTGGCGCGACGGCGCCTAGTCGGCGCACTCGGCGACTCCTCGGCGAGGTGCGGCCGAATCGCCATGCGCTAGCGATCAGCGGGCCGAATCGCATGGCTGCTATCAGCGAGTGGGCCGAATTATCGTGCCCTATGGACAGGCTTTTCGGCCCACCTGCTGGTCAGCGGCCGGCAGCGGCGGGACCGTGGCCGCCGCCGCCCGGCGTCTCGATCCGCAGCCGGTCGCCCGCGCGGAGCTCGCCGGCCGCCTTCGAGGGCAGCGGCTCGCCGTTCAGCAGGTTTCGGCCCGGCTGGCCGTCGGCGCCGCCGTCGCGGCCGCGGGGAGCGTGTCGGCGGCGCTCGGTGATCAGGGTGAAGCTCATCGGGGCCAGGGCCTCGAGCTCGCGCACGATCCCGTCGCCGCCGCGGTGCCGCCCGGCGCCACCGCTGCCCCTGCGAACGGACAGCTCGCGCACACGCAGCGGGAACTCGGTCTCCAGCGCCTCGACCGGGGTGTTGAGCGTGTTCGACATGGCCACGTGGACGGCGCTGGGCCCGTCGCCGTCCGGGCATGCGCCCTGGCCGCCGCCAAGCGTCTCGTAGTAGGTGAAGTGCTCGCCGGCCAGAGTCAGGTTGTTCATCGTCCCCTGGCCCTGGGCGGGCGCCGGAGTGGCCCCCGCGAGCGCATCGATCACCAGGTCGGCCACCCGGCTGGAGGTCTCGACGTTGCCGGCGGCCACCGCGGCAGGCGGCCGCGCATTGCAGCAGGCACCCCTCCGGAGCGATCACCTCCACCGGCCGGAAGGCGCCGGCCGAGGGCGGCGCGTCGGGGTCGGTGAGCACGCGGACGGCGAAGAAGGCGGCGGACTTGGTGACCGGCAGGGGGCAGTTGAGGTTGCCCTCGACCTGGGGATCGGTGCCGGTGAAGTCGAGCGTCAGGCGCTCTCCGTCGATCGTCGCGGTGACCCGCAGCCGGATGTCGCGCGGCTGGCCGCCGGCGTCGTCCTCCATCAGGTCCTCGGCCTCGTAGGCGCCGTCGGGCAGCTCGGCCAGCGCGGCGCGCGTGCGGCGCTCGGCGTAGTCGAGGATCTCCGCCATCCCGGAGCGAAGCACCTCGAGCCCGTGCCTGCCGGCCAGCTCGAGCAGGCGACGCTCGCCGGTCAGGTTGGCGGCCCGCTGCGCGCGCAGGTCGGCGAGGCGCTGCCGCGGGTTGCGCATCTCGGCGGCCAGGCGCGCCAGCCGCTCGTCGTCGGCCCGGGTGGGCGGGATCACCACCCCCTCGTCCTCGAGCACGGGTGGAGTCGACCGGCATCCCCGCGGGCGTCGGCCCACCGACGTCCGCGTGATGGGCCCGGCTGGCGGCGAAGCCCAGCAGCTCGTCGTCGGTGAAGATGGGCGAGATCAGCGTGATGTCGGGCAGGTGGGTGCCTCCCCGGTAGGGGTCGTTGAGGATCCAGACGTCGCCGGGCCGGTGCTGCTCGCCGAGCACAGCGGCGACCGCGTCGGGCATCGAGCCGAGGTGGACGGGGATGTGCTCGGCCTGCATCACAAGCTCCCCGCGGGCGTCGAACAGCGCCGTCGAGCAGTCGCGCCGCTCCTTGATGTTCGCCGAGTGGGCGGCGCGCACCAGCACCGCTCCCATCTCCTCGCAGGCGGCGCGAAGGGCGCCGACCAGGACCTGGAGCGTGACCGGATCGAGGCCCGGCCTCATCGCTCGCGCACCGCCACGATCGTGCCCCGCCCGTCGACCTCGGCGCGCCAGCCCGGCGGCAGGACCAGCGTCGCCTCGGGCAGCTCGAACACGCACGGCCCGGCGGCCGCGGTGCCCGCCTCGGGCTCGCCGCGAAGCACCTCGGCCTCCATCCACACGCCGCCGAAGCGCGCCTGCCGCGCACCGCGCTCCAGGTGACCGGCCGGCGCGGCCTCGGGCTCCGGCGCCGGCGCGGGGACGACCAGCGCCAGACGGACGTTGACCAGCTCGATCTCGGCGTCGGGGTCGCGGTAGCCGTACCGGCGCTCGTGCTCGGCGGCGAATCGCTCCGCCAGGTCGGCGGGATCCGGGCGCGCAGGCCCCGGAATGGCCAGCTCGAACGCCTGGCCGCGGTAGCGGAGCTCGTAGGCGGCCTCGGGCTCGGCCTCCTCGAGCCCTGCCCCGATCGATTCCCGCAGCTCGCTCGACCTCGGCGGCGATCCGCTCCGCCGGTCAGCTCGTCCCCGGCTGAGCAGCACGGTCTTCGCCGTGTCGCGGCGCCGCTCGGAGGCGATCAGGCCGAGCGCCGAGAGGACGCCGCTGGCCCGGGGGCAGAGGATCCGGTCCATCCCCAGCTCGTCGGCGAGCGCCGCGGCGTGCATCGGCCCGGCGCCGCCGAACGGCATCAGGGCGAAGCGGCGCGGGTCGATCCCCCGCTCGACGGTGACCACGCGAAGCGCTCGAACCATCTCCTGGTTGGCGACCCGGACGATCCCCTCGGCCGTCTCCAGCCCGCCGAGATCGAGCGACGCTCCCAGCCGTTCGACCGCATCACGCGCCGCATCGACGTCGAGCTCCACGCCTCCGGCGAGCGTCGAGGCGGCGTCCAGGTAACCGAGCAGCAGGTTCGCGTCGGTGACCGTCGGCTCCGTGCCGCCGCGGCCGTAGCAGGCCGGCCCGGGGTCGGCTCCGGCCGACTGCGGGCCCGCGCGAAGCGCGCCGCCGGCGTCGAGCCAGCCGATCGAGCCGCCCCCCGCGCCCACCGTGTGGACGTCGACCATCGGCAGCTGGATCACCCGGCCGCCGATCTCGGCGCGAGTCGGTGCGCCGCACCCGGCCGTCCTCGACCACGCAGACGTCGCAGGACGTTCCCCCCATGTCGAGCCCGACCGCGTTCCCGTCCCCCGAGAGGGTCGCCAGCAGGCCCGCGCCGACCGCGCCGCCCGCGGGGCCCGAGAGCACGCTCCATGCTCCCGCCCGAGCGGCCTCGGAGGCCGGCGCGACGCCGCCGGAGGACCTCATCACCAGCGGCTCCGGCAGCCCGTGCTCGGCTGCCCGCCGAGGCGAGGCGCCCGAGGTAGCGGCCCAGCAGGGGAGACAGGTAGGCGTCGATCACGGTGGTCGAGCAGCGCTCGTACTCGCGAAACTGCGGCAGCACCTCGTGCGAGGCCGAGACGTGGAGATCGGGCAGCTCGGCACGCAGCCGCTCGGCGATCGCCCGCTCGTGAGCGGGGTCGAGGTAGGAGAACAGCAGGCAGATGGCCACCGACTCGACGCTCGCTGGCGCGCACGAAGCTGCGCCACCCGGTCCAGCTCGGTGTCCGCGAGCGGGTCGACGACGCCCTCGGGACCGGTGCGCTCCCGGGCGGCGAAGCGAAGCTCGTCGGGCACCAGCGCCGCGCGGCTTCGGCGCGCAGAGCCGGTACAGGTGGGGGCGGTTCTGGCGAGCGATGTCGAGCAGGTCGCTGAAGCCCTCGGTGGCGACCAGCGCCGTGCGCGCGCCGCGCTCCTCGAGCAGGGCGTTGGTGCCCACGGTCATCCCGTGGGCGAAGGCCTCGACCTGGCCGGAACTGGCGCCGGCCCGCTCGAGGGCCGCCTCCACCGCGGCGAGCACTCCCCGCGACTGGTCGTCCGGGGTGGTCGGCGCCTTCGCCGTGTGCAGCGCGCGCCCGTCGAACAGCACGGCGTCGGTGAACGTCCCGCCGACGTCGACTCCCAGCAGCATCGCCGGAACCTACTGCCCTGCCTGCGGGCACGGGGCGACCCCGGCCGTCGGCCGGGGTCGGCCCGCTGCTCACTGTCGCGGCTAGGCGGCTGCCAGTTGCTGGAGCTCGCGGTCGAGGGTCTCGAGCGGCAGCTCGACTCCCTCGAACGTCTCTTCCAGGTGCTTGTGCGACGGGCAGTAGTCCCTGCCCGGCAGCGGCCGGCGCTGACACGGCGTGCCCTTGCGCGTATGCGCGTTGCACTCCGGCGGCCGTCCGTCGAGCCCGACGCCTTCGGGCAGGCGAGACAGGAACTCGAGCGCGAGGTTGATGTTGCGCTCGATCACCGTCCAGACGAACAGCTGGTCGCACATCGCAAAGTAGGGCCGCACGTCGTTGAACAGCGTGCGCGCCGGCTTTGCGAAGTAGCGCCGGTCATACGTGAGGCGGCGAATCGCCCCCTCGCAGGCATCCAGCACCTTCTGCTTGTTGGCGCATTCGGTGGGATCCCATTCGTCCTCGACCACCCTCGGCGACAACTCCCGATATATAGATCGGCTGAAGCGGTACATCTCCTCGTACCCCCTTGTGGTTGTCCGTTCCACTAACGCCTCCCAAGTGCTTTCGTGCTGCTTTTCCTGCTGGGAAGCGGGCGCGAGTATGGCGAGGTGCCGTTAAGCACAAAGTGCGTGAGATTAACGGCATGTTAAGCGGAGATGCTGCCAGATCGGCTAGGGCATGAGTTTCAGGTAGGACATACGGGCCAGTCTGCCAGCCACGGCCAGGCAGGCTGACCGGCGCGGAACGGGTGACCGAGCCGCGCTGAGTGTGAGCGATCCCTTACCGAGGCACGCGCCGGCGGAAGCCGGGCGTTGGGCGCTGCCTGAGGCGAGATACTGTGCGGGCGATGTCGCAGGAGAACGTGGAGCTGGTTCGGGCCGCAGTCGATGCCTACGGACGCGACGGAATCGACGGGGTTAACGACTACTGGACCGATGACATCGACCACCGCGCCGCTGAAGGCGCCATCGACGATCGTGGGCCGATCCATGGCAAGGACGCCATGCGCGCCTACATGCAGGATTGGATCGACACGTTTGACGACTTCAAGACCGAGGCGGTCGAGCTGATCGACGCGGGGGGTGACCGGGTGATCGCCATGCTTCACGCGAGCGGACGAGCGAAGCTGAGCGGCGTCGAGACCGACCTGACCTACGGAGTCGTCTACACGATCCGCGACGGGAAGATCGCGAGGGGCCGTGAGTACATGACGCGGGAGGAGGCGGTCGAAGCCGCCGGGCTGCGGGAGTAGGACCCGCGATGTCGCAGGAGAACGTGGAGATTGCCCGCCGGGCGTGTGAGGCTGCGTGGCGCAGGCCGAAGCCGGACTTCGACACCCTCAACGCGCTTGCCCATCCCGACCACGAAATGTTCACCGTCCAATCGTTGGTCGAGGGAGGCGGTTACAAGGGGGCGCGGGGCTTCCGCGAGTGGCTGGACAGCTGGGGGGAGATGTTCGGGCAGGACTGGACGTCAAGCGTCGAGCAGGCCAAGGCCGTCGATGACGAGCGGGTGCTTGTAACTGGCTGGATAAAGGCGCGAGGGTCACGCGGCGGGGTCCCCATCGAGCAGCGGTTCTGGGTGGTCATGAGCGTGCACGACGGCAAGGTGGCCCGAAGCACGGTTTACACGGACGAGACCGAAGCCCTCGAAGCTGCGGGGCTGGTGGAGTAGGCGATGTCGCAGGAGAACGTCGATTTCGTCCGGCGCGGCTGGGAGGCGTATGAGCGCGGCGATCTCTCTGCCGCTCTTGAGACCTTCAGCCCCGACTTGGTCACGTACGTAGCACCGCCCATTCCGCTCGCCGGTACGTACCACGGACCAGAGGGATTGCTGCAGCTGACCCTCGACTGGGCCGAGGGGTTCGACGAGTTGATCGCCACCGCTGAGGAGCACATCGACGCCGGAGACCAGGTCGTCACGCGCGTCCGCCATCGCGCTAGCGGCGCTGAAAGCGGGGTACCGGTCGAAACCGCCGTCTGGTACGTCTGGACTGTCCGCGAGGGAAAGACCGTGCGGGCGGACATCTTCAACGACAGGGGCGACGCCCTCAAAGCCGCGGGGCTGCGGGAGTAGCGCCCACCTCCGAAGGGCCGAGCAACTACGCGGATCAAGGCCCCGCGCGCCGCCTGATCGCGGTCCGCTACGACCAGCGCTCGTTGCGCGCCTGGTCCGCGGGCCCGAGCACGATGTGGACGCCGTCGAGCGCCGGGTCGCGAAGCGGGTGGTCGGTGCGTCGGTGGGGCCCGCGCGACTCGCGCCGGTCCAGGGCCGCGCGGGCGATCAGCCGGGCCAGCGGGTAGGGATCGTCGAGGAGCGGCTCGAGCGTCGCCGCATCGCGTCGTGGCCCCGCCCGGCGCCAGACCGCCTCGCGCGTGGCCTCCATCGGTGGCTCAAAGCGCCATTCGGGCAGCGGCACCGAGGCGTCGTGCGGCGGCGCCGATGCGGCGGCGACCGCCGCTCGCGCCCCGAACACGAAGCACTCGGTGAGCGAGTTGGACGCCAGGCGGTTGGCGCCGTGGACTCCGCTGCAGGCGCATTCGCCGACGGCGAACAGGCCCGGAAGGGACGTGCGCCCGTCGAGGTCGCAGACGATCCCGCCGATCAGGTAGTGGGCCGCGGGCGCCACCGGGACGGGCTCGCGCTTCGGCTCCAGGCCCGCGGCACGGCAGGCGGCGAACACGTTGGGAAAGCGCTCGGCCTCGAGCGGGCGCAGGTCGAGCCTGACGTGATCCGCCCGGTCGGCTTCGATCCGGTCCAGGATCGCCTCCGTCACCTGGTCGCGCGGGGCCAGCTCGTCGGTGAACCTCCGGCCCGAGGCATCGAGCAGCTCGGCGCCTTCGCCCCGGAGCGCCTCCGTCAGCAGGGTGCCGTCGTGCTCTGAGCCGGGCAGCGCCAGTGCGGTGGGGTGGAACTGGCAGAACTCCAGGTCGGCGAGGTCCGCGCCGCCGGCATGGGCCAGAACGGCGCCGGCGCCGATCGCGCCCCACGGGTTCGTCGTGCGCTGCCAGAGCGCCGCGCCGCCCCCGGTCGCCAGCACGGTTGCCCGGGCGGCGATCGCCCCGGCGTCCGTGACCACCCCGCAGCACCGGCTGCCGTCGCTCCACAGGGCGACGGCCGAGGTCTCCTCGAGCACCTCGACCCGTGGCTGGGCGGCCACCAGCTCCGCCAGGCGACCGGTGATCGCGCGGCCCGTTTGGGCGCCGCCGGCGTGCACGATCCGGCGCGCCGAATGGCCGCCCTCCAAGGCCAGGCCCAGGCCGCCCCCCGGCTCGGTGTCGAAGCGCACTCCCCGCTCGCGAAGCTCCTCCACCGCCGCCGGCGCCTCCCGAGTCAGCACCTCCACCGCCTCGGCGCGGCACAGTCCGCGACCGGCGTTCAGGGTGTCGTCGGCGTGGCGAGCAGGCGAGTCGTCCGGCGCCAGCGCCGCCGCCAGCCCACCCTGCGCCCAGTAGCTGGCGCTCTCGGCAAGCGGCTTGCGCGAGACCAGCCGCACCACCGCGCCCTGCTCGGCGGCGCGCAGCGCCACGTACAGGCCGGCCGCACCGCCCCCGACCACCGCGACGTCCGTCTCGGCCGATCGCTCCACGCGGCGGTTACCGTACTCGCCAACCGATGGGGCTCTACCTCGCGCATCCGTCCTCGTTCGACCACGACACCGGGGGCCACCCCGAGAACGCGGCACGCCTGCGGGCGATCGAGGCGGCACTCGACGAGGCGGGCTGGCCGGCACTGGAGCGGGTCGAGGCTCCCGCGGCGACGCTCGAGCAGCTACGGCGAGTTCATTCCGACGAGCACATCCATGCGATCGAGGAGATCAGCTCGCGAGGCGGCGGCATGATCGACGCCGACACGGTGGCGAGCGAGGGCTCCTATCGAGGCGGCGCTTCACGCGGCGGGGGGCGCGGCGCATGCCGCCGAGCGGCTGCTGGCCGGCGACGATCGCTTCGCCTTCTGCGGCCTGCGACCGCCGGGCCACCACGCGGAGGCCTCCCGCGCGATGGGCTTCTGCCTGTTCAACAACGTCGCGGTGGCCGCCGCGCACGCGCTCGCCGCGTGCGCCGCCGAACGGGTGCTGATCCTCGACTGGGACGTCCACCACGGGAATGGCACGGAGGCGATCTTCGCCGACTCCGATCGCGTGCTGTACGCGAGCATCCACCAGTGGCCGCTGTATCCGGGCACCGGCGCGGCGGAGTTCACAGGTGAGGGGGCGGGGGAGGGGTACACGGTGAACATGCCGGTGCCGCCGGGCTCGGGCTCAATCGAGTTCCTGTCGCTCGTGCAGCACGTGGTCGCGCCGATAGCCGGCGCCTTTCGGCCGGACCTGGTCGCGATCTCCGCCGGATACGACGCCCACCGCGACGACCCGCTCGCCGACTGCCGGGTGGAGACCGCGGCCTATGCCGACATGGCCGCGACGATGCGAGAGACGGCGGCGGAGCTGGGCGCTCCGCTGCTCGTCTGCCTCGAAGGCGGCTACGACCGGGCGGCCCTGGCGGCCTCGGTGCTGGCCACGATCGAGGCCCTCGGTGGGAGCCGGAAGGCCTCCGAGGCGCCCGCCGAGCCCGCCCGCCCGTACATCGAGCGCCAGCGCGAGCGCTGGCCGGTCGCCTAGGCGCCGGTTACGCCGGCGCGGGGACCGGCTCGCCGCGAGCGGCGACCGGCTGCTCGTCTCGCGCCGCCGCCGCCGCTGCCGGCTGCAGAGCGAAGTAGCCGAGCAGGCTCCACGTCTCCTTGCGACGCAGCAGAACCTTGCCCAGGTAGGCGCCCGGGACGATCTGCACGAGCTCGTCGAGGATGTCGCGAATCAAGAGGCGGGGATTCTCCTCGGAGTCGTAGTCGATCTTCAGCGTCTCGCGGTCCGAGTCCACCTGGCCGGGACCGACGTAGGTGCGGAACCGAAACGCGGCGTAGCTGCCGTCGTCCAGCGGCTCCAGCCGGTAAGAGGGGAACAGGACACGGGCGACCGGACGGGCGCTTGCGACCAGCAGGTTGTCGCCGGTGGCGCTGGCGCCGTGGAAGCGCTTGCCGGTCCACGGCATCCACGCCGACGCGACAGCTCGCAATCCGAGATCCGCGGGCCGCGGGATGGTGGGAGTGACGAGGATGCCGCGCGTCGGGCCTTCGAGCGGCGGATCGGGCGGGACGCCGAGCCGGAAGATGCGGTTGAGGCTGTCGTGCGCCTCGGCGGGCCGGCTTCCGGCCCGCGCGCCGGCCAGCCGGATCTGAGCCCAGGAGGCGCGACGGGCGAAGTCCGCATTCGCCTTGCTCAGCCCCTGAAGGGCCTCGACGTAGCGCTCCACCTCCTCGGGCCGCGGTGTCAGGGGGTCGGGCTCGAGGGCGGGGAGCTCGGTGAGGCGGGTCATCCACCGCCCACCCTACAGCGTCAGACGGTCCTTCAAATGGGCGAGAAGTGCCTCCGAAAAGCCCGGCATGCGGTCGAGCTGGTCGAGCGACTCGAAGCCCTCCGCATGCTCCCGGTAATCGATTACGCGCTTTGCCTGAACGCCCGACATCCCGAGCGCCCGCAGCTCGTCGAGGGTCACGGTTGCGATGCTGAGGCGGCCCTCCGCGTCGGGCTCGGCCTTGCCCGCTGACGTGCTCGTCGGCCTCGGCCTCGGCGGGCTCGACCTCCTCCGGCGCTTCGCTTCCCGTCCCCTCCGGCCTGTCGCCGTCCTTGGCTCGGGCGCGCTCCGTGACGCCGCTGGCCAGATCGTCGATCTCGCCGAGACGCCCCTCCACCGCCTGGAAGCGAAGCTCGCGCTCGCGCTCGAGCTCGGTGTGCGCGTCCTGCTCGGTCTGCGCCACGCGGCGCTCGGCCGCCTCCGCGCGGTTGCGCGCCTCGTCGAGCTGGCGGCGGGTGGCGGCCAGCTCTCCGTCGATCGCCGCCTTCTCACGCTCCAGCTTCTCCTCGCGAACCCGGTAGGCATCCTTGGCCTCCTGCTCGGCGGTCCGTCGGGCCGCGGCGAGCTCCTTCTGCAGCCGCGACTCGGCCTCCGCCTCCAGCTTCTTTGCCTGCTCGTCGAGCTGGCCGCGGGCGTCCGTGGCGGCATCCTTCTGCGCCTCGGTGACCGCTCCGCGGATCTGCCGCCGCGCCTTCATCTCGCCCTCGGAGCGCAGCGCCTCGGTCTGGGTGCGAAGCCAGGCGGAGGCGGCTGTCCTCACCTCGACCGCGGCGGTGGCGGCAACGCTCTCGGCGGCTCGCGCCTTCTCCTCGGCCTCCTGCAGCTTGCGCTCGGCGGCGGCCAGCGCCTTCGCACGCTGGGCGCGCTCGTTGTTCAGCTCGGTGGTCAGGCCTCCGATGCGCTCCGCCGCGGTCCTCTCGGCCTCCGCACGGGCGGCGGCGACGGCATCCCTTTGGCTGCGCTGGGCCTCGGCGCGCAGACGCTCGGTTTGGGCCTCGAGGCGGTCGGTCTCCTCGGCGCGGACCCGCTCCTCGGTTTGGCGGCGGGCGGCGTCGACCTCGCGAAGCACGCGCTGGTCGGCATCCTCGCGCGCCTGCTCCACCTCGCGCTGCGCGCCCTCCTCGGCCTGCCGGGCGCGCTGCTCGGCTTCCTGGGCGGTGCGCTCGATCTGGGCCTTCGCCTCGGCCAGCTCCTGCTCGCGCTCGCGAACCCTGGCATCCGCCGACTCGGTCGCCTCGCGCTTCGCGCGCTCAGTCTCCTCGCGTATGCGTTGGTCGGCCTCGGAGCGCACGCGCTCCGTCTCCTGGGCCAGCTCCTCCTCCGCACCCGCCACCCGGTCGGCGGCGGCCACGGCGCGCTGCTCGATCTCCATCAGTCGCCGGTCGTAGCTCTCGATGATGCGGCTCTTCTTCCCGCGCTCGCGCTCGAGCTCCTCGTTGCGCATTCGCAGCTCGGCCGCGAAACGCTCTTCGGCGGCGCCGCGGGCCGCTTCAACTTCCCCGCGGGTACGCTCCTCGGCTTCGGCGCGGATCCGCTCGATCTCGATCGCCGCGGCTTCCCGCGCCTGCTTGTCGGCGCGCTCCTGGATCTGGCGCCGGGTGGTTTCCTCCGACTGGAGCGCCATCTCCTCGAGCATCGCGCCGTGCGGCCTCGGTGGCCTCGCGAGCCTTCGCCTCGGCTTCGGCGTGGCCCTTCTTCTCGGCCTCGCGCCGGGCGCGCTCCTCCGCATCACGCACCTGCTCTGCGACCTGGGCCCGGAGCGTCTCGAGCTCGCGCCGCAGGTCCGCGGTCTCGGCCTGGACGCGCTGGTCGGCCTGATCGCGAAGGCGGCGCTCGGCTGCAACCTGGGCCTGCTTGGCGGCAGTCGCGCGCGCCTCGGCCTCCTGGAGCTGGGTCATCGCCTCCTGCACCGCCCGGCTGGCGGCCGCATCTCCGGACACGGCGGCGGCGCTTGCTCCTTTCTGGCGACGTGAGGCCTTGGCGGAGCGCTCCTCCGCCTCGACAGCGGGCTCCTGCGCCTTGGCGGGATCATCGTCCGGCTCGGTCCGAGGGCGCTCCGCATCGGTCGCCCGGCCCTGGGCTCCGCGGGCCTGCTGGAGCTTCCGGTTGGCCCGCCGCTCGGCCTCCCGCTTTCTCCTCACGGCCCTCTCAGCCGCTCGATCCGACGGGGATTGGGCGTCTTCCTCACCGTCTGTGACCGAGTCCCGCCCGAAGATTCCTAGGTTGCGTCGTGGCATGGGTCTCGCACTTTACGAAGATCTCCTCACCAGCGTTTCAGTTCGGTGATCGGCGGGAGGCGGCGCCCACGCATGCGGTGAGGCCGCGTTTGCGATCAACGCTCGGCCACCCATCCGAGAACCTGCCGATAGGCGACCACGACCCGCTCGGCCATCAGCTCGGCCGAGAACCAGCGGGCCCGCTCGCGTCCGGCCACGCGCGAATCGGGCGCGTCGAGGTGCCGGCGCGCGAGCTCCGCCCATCGGTCCGCGTCGAACGGCTCGGCGAGGCAGCCTTCGATGCCGTGCAGCAGCGCCGGGGCGACGCCGACCGGGGTCGAGAGCACCGGTACGTTGCAGCCGAGCGCCTCCACGGCTGCCAGCCCGAACCCCTCGTTCCTCGATGTGACCAGCACGGCGCTGGCGGCGTTCACCCAGTCGGGCATGCGCTCGGCTTCGATCGCGCCCCCGGTCAACACCTCCGCGCCCGCGAGGCGCCCGACCTCGGCCGCCCGGTCGTAGCGCTTCTCGGGCCGGGCGGTCGCCGCCGGGAACAGCAGGTATCGCCCCTCGGGGTCCAGCCCCAGCCGCTCGCGGGCCTCGGTCCGCGAAGAAGGCCGGAAGCGGTCGAGATCGGCCCCGCAGGGAAGCACGGCAGTCGCGCCGGCTCGCTTCCGCAGCCCGGGCCGCTCCGACTCGGAGGCGAACAGGGCGCGAGAGGCCCCCGCGACCAGGTCGAGTCGCGGCACGAGCCGGCGCGACAGACGGCCGACGATCGGGTGGCGGACGTCGGTGCCGTGAAAGGTGACCACCAGGGGCCGGGCGCCGGCCAGCGACGCGCACCAGCCGGCCAGGCCGTAGTGGGCATGAACGAGGTCGAAGCGCTCGCGTCGCAGCACGCGGCGGATCTGCGGGACCGCCCGCGGATAGTTCCTCCATCTGCCGCCGGGGAAGGAGAGCAGCTCGACCTCGAGCCCGGCGCGGCGCAGCGCCGCGACCTGGTCGCGCACAAAGACGCCTCGCGCGGGCGCCGCCGCGTCGGGCGTGATGTTGGTCACGACCAGGACTCGCACGGCGGCCAGCCTAGTGGTGCCGAACTCGCCTCGATGATGGACGTGGGTCGTTTAGCGCACGACATGCGTGCACGAGGCGACCCACGTCGGCCCAGCGGCGTCGACGTTGACGGCTCGGGCAGGCCGAGGTGGCGGTCGTGAGAGAATCGAATGGCAGGGCAGAGGTATTAGGGATCAGGGGCAGACTTGGACTTCACGCTCTACAAGGCCATCAACGGCTTCGCGTACGGCCACGACCGGTTCGAGGACGCGTTGCGCTTCTTTGCGCTCGACGCGCAGTTCTTCTTCGTCGCCCTGCTGGCGGTCCTCTTCCTCGCGCGTGGCAAGTGGACGTCGCGAAACGCCCGCCACGGCGTGATCGCCGCCGGCCTGGCGGCCGCCCTCGCTTTGGCGATCGCTCACGGCATCACCCTCGTGTGGCCTCGCCCGCGGCCCTACGTCGCCCATCCCGGCGACGCGCACCTGTTCATCGCCCCATCGGGCGATTCCTCGTTCCCGAGCGACCACGCCACGGCGGCCTTCGCGATCGCCGTCTCGCTGGTCCTTCGAAGCCGGCGTGTCGGCTGGCTCGCCCTCGCCATGGCCGTCGTCCTGGCGATCGCCCGCGTGGCCGTCGGGACCCACTACCCCTCCGACGTGGTCGGTGGAGCGCTGCTGGGGACCGCGGCGGCGCTGTTCTTGTGGCTGCCGCCGATCCGCGGTCGCCTGCATCTGCTCGCCGATTGGGCCGGGGCGCTCTACGAGCGGATCGCGAGTTGGGCGCTCCGCCTGCCGAGTCGCGCTCCGGGCTGAGCGCGGCTCGCCCACCGTGGAGCAGCGCCTCAGCCTCGTGACCCTCGGCGTCGCCGACCTGGCGCGCTCGCGGGCGTTCTACGAGGCGCTTGGCTGGACCACCGGCGCCGAGCCCGACGACGACGTCGTCTTCTTCCAGGCGGGCGGCATGATCGTCGCCCTGTGGGGCCGCGCTGAGCTGGCGGGCGACAGCGGCGTCCAGGACGAGGGCGGCTGGGGCGGCGTCACGCTGGCCCACAACGTTCGATCGCCGCAGGAGGTCGACGCCGTGCTGACCGAGGCGGGCGCCGCGGGCGCGACGATCGCCCGCCCGGGGGCCGCGACCTTCTGGGGCGGCTACTCCGGGGTGTTCGTGGACCCCGACGGGCACCCCTGGGAGGTGGCTCACAACCCACATTGGACGCTGGCCGCGGACGGATCGGTCAGCCTGTCCCCTTGACGAGCACGAGAGCGAAGGCGCGAGGCGGATCAGCCGACGCCGCCGACAGCCGTTCATGGCCGGATGATGTCGCCCCGGCGCGCCCTGCGCCAGACCGTCCACGAGCACCTTGGATCTCTCCGTCAAGATCTGGCGGCCGGCCACATCCTGCGGGCGAACCAGGACAGGGTGCGATGATCGGTAGCGGCGCAGGATGAACGACGGTGCCAAGCCGCGCTCTTCTACCAGCTTCATCCCCTTTCCCGGGGGCGAGATCGCGAACGCCGTGCTGAGGACGTCGATTTCGCTTACCCGGATCCCGCGTTGGAAGCGTCGCCGCTCAAACTCGCGAGCGTGCAGGTAGTAGACGAGACCATCGTCCCCGTTCGTGGGAACCACGAGAACGCGTGGCCCCTCGGGCGAGCCGATGGCCGCCGCTGCGCCGCGCCAATCGGGGCGCTGCATCTGCGCGCTGACATACACCGCCAGCAATACCGCGGCAAAGAGCAAGGACCGCCGCAGCGGTGCAGACAACCCCCAGCGATTTGGAGTTGCGCAGGCCGAACGCGATGCCGCCGGCCACCAGGAGCGGTACGACGCAGCCGATCAGGTTGCGCGGATCAACGAGGTCGAGCCCAGCGGCCGCAAGCGCGAACGGAGCTGACGAAGGCCGCAACCCCTACGGTGGCCGCCGCCGCCGCTCCGCGGTTTTCCTCAGGCAGGCCGCGCCGAAGCACCAGTACCCCTCCGGCGATAACCAAGACCAGGCCGGCGAGGGCCGCCGCCCTCTGAACGTCGTCGACGGAGGGGCTACCAGCCAGCCAGCCCGGCTCGTCGCTGGCCACGAAGCTCACTGCCGTTTCCCGGGCCCTGGTTAGAAGGGGCAAGTCAGCAAAGTGGTTCCTCCTGCCGCTTCCCTCCTGAGCCAGCGCGAGCGGCAGCAGCGCCAGACCAACGGCGGCGGTGGCGACGACGGCCATGATCGCGTGACGGCGGTTCGGGATCGCGGCGATGAGCCAGAGGCCCTCCGCGGCGATCGGGAACACCGCGAAGTAGTGCGAGCAGAGGGCCAGGGTCGAAGCTCCTGCCCACAGACCCAGGTTGCGAGGCGTGGGGTCCCGAAGCGCACGGGCGAAGAAGTACAGCCCCCATGCGGAAAAGAGGACGAACAGGGCGTAGGAGCGCGCTTCCTGCGAGTACCAGATCAGGTGTGGGTTGAGGGCGACGAATAGCGCCGCGATCACGCCGGCCCGACGCGAGGCAAACTCTCGCGCGGCAAGGTAGGCGGCCGGCACGGTGAGGGTCCCGAAGAGCGCGGAAAGGGAGCGCAACCCGACCTCCCCGGTACCGAAGAGCTTCGACCACGGCCAGGCGATGAGGTAGTAGAGCGGTGGGCTGCGCTCGAGTCGGCTGACCACGGAGAGCGTGTCCCCGAGATTCGACTGCAGGACGCGAATTGCCGTCACCGCCTCGTCGTGATCAAAGCTCTGGTGGTCCAGGGTCGAGAAACGGATCAGGGCTGCCGCCAGCGTGATGCCGACAACCGTCCACAACTCTCGGCGGTTCACCGGTCGGCGATCACACGCTTCGACTCCAATCCGCGAGGTGCATCTCGGAACCCCTGGGTCGTCCCGTTACATGAGCGGGATTCGGTCCCGGCTCCATGCCAGGGTGGCGACGCCTCGGGTCACGGCGCCACGCTAGCGAGCGGATTGTGAATATCGCATGAAAGGCTGACCGGCCTCCGGCGATCCTAGGGCGCGCCCCCGCGGGCGGGGCGACGGGGAGGCCATGGCCTCCCCGTCGCGAGAGTCAGGGCTTCACGCTGACGAGCTGGAAGTGCTCATGGCTTCCGCTGATGTCAGCGCTCTTGATCTCGCCGATGCCCGGCGCGTACCACTTCTTCTCCTTGACGTCGGGCTCCAAGGCCGTGTGCTCGATCGTGCCCAGGGTGTGCGGGAACGACTTGTAGGGGACGCGCACCGCTCCGTCGGTT
Source organism: uncultured Actinomycetes bacterium (assembly GCA_963702805.1). GTDB lineage: Bacteria > Actinomycetota > Thermoleophilia > Solirubrobacterales > 70-9 > AC-56. The sequence goes on from CAVPEC010000008.1 coordinate 351,473, forward strand.
GACAGGACCTTGGCCTGGTCGAGGGCGTGGCCGGGGTAGTACTCCTGGCGGTAGGCGTCGCCGGGCTTCGGGTTCGCCTCCATGATGATCCCGGGCTGGGCCCCATTGACTCCGGATTGCCACGAGCCGCTGTTCTTCACGAAGCGCCCGTGCTTGTAGTCGAACGAGTCCTCCCCGAAGTACCACACGTTGCCCTGCTTGTCCTGGGCGTACCAGTCATGGGTTCGCTCCACAGGCTGTCCCTGTGAGCTGATCGTGTCGAGGACCACCACGGTGTCGACGCCGAGAATCGTCTTGGTCTGATTGGTGACCACGGACTTGTCGACCTGCGGCGTCTTCCCGTCCTCGGCGACCCCGTTTGAGCGGGTCGCCGAGCCAGGCGTGAGCGGGAAATAGGGGTTGTCGACCTTCGTGCTGAAGTTCGCCGGCTCGATCGTGGGAGAGTAGGTCCCATTGACTGGCGCCAGGCTGGCGGCGTCCGCCGTCGTCGAGGCGCCGCCCGAGGATCCGCATCCGGCTGCAGCGGTCGCAACGATCGCGACCGCTGCCACAACGCTGCCGTACATGTGTGTCGCTTGCTTCGAAGTCATCATCCTCCCTTACGTGGTGTCGATGGTGTGTTGCCGCAGCATCGCGAAGGCGGGTGAAACGCCGATGAAAGGCAGGTGAAACGCCGCCGAAAGGATGGACGTGCGGCAGGCACCCTGTCAAGGAGTGGCATCGCGGCTGATGGCGAAACCAGGGCTTGGGCGCTATCCCGGCGAGTCGCAGGCCGCGCCAACGCAGTTGCGAAGGGCTGCCAGGGCTCGTGCGAGTCTCGCTTGGAGCGCAGCGTCGGCGGGTTTGCCGGCGAGATTGTGCAACTCGTATGGATCCGCGTTCAGGTCATAGAGCTCCCGCTCGCCGTCGCGGTACTGCGCGTAGACGAAGCCGTCGGGGGTCCGGACGGCGGAGTAGGCGCGTGGCCCGGCGAGGTACTCGAGCACTAAAGAGCGGTTTCCGTCGACAGCTGGATCGTGCGCCGCGGGAAGCAGCGAGATCCCGTCCATCTGCAGTCGCGGCTGGACGTGTGTCGCGTCGAGGATGGTGGGAGCCAGGTCGATGTTCGCGGCGAGTTGGTTGCGTACCTGTCCCGCGGGCAACCCAGGGCCACGGATGATCAGCGGGACCCGCACGGACTCCTCGTAGACCGCGTGCTTTCCATGCCGGCGGTGCTGGCCCAGCATGAAACCGTTGTCAGAGGTGAAGACGATGTAGGTGTTGTCGAGCTGGCCGACGGCTCGGAGCTCGTGCACGAGCCTCCGAACCATGTCGTCGACGGCGAGCAGGCTCTCGAGGCGACTGCGGTAGATCGTGCGAAGCCCGCTCACCTCGGCACTGTCGAGCCGGGGTGTGTGGCGGACGAAGGCAGGCTTGTCGGAGACATTGCGTTCGTTGAACGATGGGGGTCGAGGGAGGGGACGATTGCCAAAGCGACCGAGGTCGCGGGGCGCCGGCCGCGGATCACGGCCGCGCTCGTAGGGTCCCGCGATTTGAGGGTCCTCCAGATGGGGCGCCAACGGCGCCACCGTTAGGAAGAAGGGTTGGCGCCGATTGGCGCTGCTACGGACGAACGCCTGCGCCTTGCCCGCGTAGACGTCGGTCTGATAGTCGGAGGGTGCGGTCCCATAGGTTCGGAGCTTGCCGTTTTCATTCAGGCGGTAGTCGTACATCCTGTACTCGGTGTGGTCGACCGGGACGTACCAGCGATCCCAACCTGGAGGCACATACCGCCTGAGCCCTGGTGTGTGTACGCCTCCGTAGTCGGGAATGCCATAGCCGTTCAGGTACTTGCCGATGTACCCGGTGCGGTATCCGGCTCCGTGCAACGCGACCGGCAGCGCGTTTCGAATCAGCTTCGGCTGGGCGGCGAAACCCTGATAGCCGCCCTTGGGAGGGTGGCGGGTGGCAACTCCGTGATTGTGGACGTACTGACCGGTCTGGAAGCTCACCCGCGAGGGACAGCATTCGGGAGTCGTGGCGTAGTTGTTGGCGAAGGTCACCCCCTTGGCCGCCAGCTCTCGCTGGACCGCCTTCATGACCTTCACCGAGGCCGGATCTTGATCGTCGGTCAAGATCACGAGGACATTCGGTCGCGTACTGCCGGTCGAGCCCTCGCCCTCGTCGTGCAGGAGCGCCGTGGCGATGACCAGACCAAGAATCGCAACGGCAGCGGCCACCCGGCGGGTGATCACGGTTCTGGGGGCGGCGGGAGGTTGACTTCTTCCTCTCTTGGCGTCGACTCGGATCGGCGGAAGCAAGCTAGGGAGAGCCGATGAAGTGGGGATGAACGTGTGCGCTATGTCGAGAGCGTCGGCGAAGCCACGTTTGTGGCTCGCGTGCCATTCGATTAGGTGCACCGGGCCGCAGTCCGGCCAGCACCGGCTAGTCGTCTCGGAGGACCTCGGTCGGCCTGAGGCGGGGTGCGCGTCGCACGCCCCCCGAGCTGACCGCAGTCCGGTGCTTGCTCGGGAGCCCCTAGCTTTGGTGACTGTGCCCGGGCGGAGGGCCGTGGGGTCGCGACCGCGATGCCGGCGCCCCTCGCGCCTGCTCCGGAAGAGGATGGGACGGCGAGGCATGGGAGTGCGAAGCGGGCGAGGCGTGTGAGTGCGAAGCGGCAGAGGCGTGGGAGTGCGAAGCGGCAGAGGCATGCGAGTGCGAAGCGGGCGAGGCGTGGGACTGCGAAGCGGCATGCTCGAGTCCCGGGGGCGAATGAGAGGACCGCACGGCTGCCGATCGGCTGCGTCCCGGCGCTGCCGCTCCGTTCGACGAGCCGTTGCTGCCCGTCCCCCGCGGTGGGCCGGCGGGAGGCTTGGCGACGCCGTGGGCAGCTCCGCTGCCGTGCGTCCCGGCTCCAGCCCCCTGGCCGCCGTGACCTCTCGCGGCGTTCGCGCTCGAAGGTTTGGGGCCTTGCTCGCCGCGTCGATGCATCGCGCGCGGGGCCGACCGCCGGGCCGTGCGCGACGGCGCCGGCTCCATGGGCGCCTGCGCTCCGATGGCCGGCCGCCCCGGGCGCCGCGGCTGGGGTGGTGGGGGCGGCGGTCGAGCGGGCTGGGGCACGATCGGTCGCGGGGTTCCCGAGCGGCACGTGGACCGGGCCGGTGACGCCCGCCGCACCGGCGCCGATCGTCACCGCGGCCGCAATCGAGGTTGCCTTCAGCGCCGCCGAGGAGCCGATCGACGTGGTGGCCATACCCAGGCCGGTCCCCGCCGCGCCCCCACCCGCTCCGAGGGCGCCGGCGGCGGTCGGCCCCGCCGCCTCTATCCCTGCCTTGCCGACCTCGCCTGCAACAGCGGCGAACAGCCCCGAGGCCACCCCCACAGGCAGCGGCGGACACAGGGCCTGCAGGTCGGAGCGCCGGCGCGAGATGCCGGCGCGAAAGTCCCGGCAGGTCTCGCAGGCGCGCAGGTGCGCGCGCATCCGGCGTGCCCGGAGGATGCGCCCATCGCGCTCCGAAAGCGCTCGGCGGACCTCGTCGCACTCCATCTCGCGCCCCTGAGCCACCTCGCGCAGCGCCAGGCGCGCCTCGTACACGACCTGGCGTGCCGCGGCCTCGGATGCGGCGAGCGCCTGCGCGATCTCGGGGTAGCCCAGGCCACTCAGCTCGCGCATGACCAGGGCGACACGCTGGCGGTCCGGCAACGAGTCGAGGTCGGCGACGAGCTGGCGCAGGCGCTCGCGCGGTTCGGCCCGCGAGTCCGCCGCCGGCTCCGGCGGCTCCGGCAGCGCCGGATCGACGACCGCGGGCCGGCGGCGCAGGATCGAGATCGACTCGTTGTGGGCGACGCGGTAAAGCCACGGCCGCAGCGCGATTCGCCGCTCATCGTCGGGCAGCGCCCTCAGGGCGGCCTCCATCGTGCTCTGGAGCGCGTCCTGCGCCTCGTGAGGATCCGCCAGGATTGCGCGGCAGAAGCGATAGAGCTCCTGGTGATAGCGCCGAAAGATGGTCTCGAACGCGCGCTGGTCGCCCCGCCGTGCGAGGCCGGCCAGGCGCTCGTCGCCGAGCAGCCTCAGCGGAGCCCGCGGAGATAGGCGCAGGGCGTGTGCCGCCGCCTCGCCAGTGGCCATCGCCGTGATTATCGACGGATACCCGCAATCGTGGTCGCCTCCCGCCCCGCAGCCCTCGGCCGTACCTGATCTCAGGTAAGTGCGGCGGAAAACCCCTGACGGCGGGCCTGCTGAGGCGTTACAGCCAACGGGATAAACCGCTCGTTTTCTGAGAGGAGCAAGAATGCGACGACTTGCAGCGCTGACGGCGTTGGCTTCGATTGGGGCCGCGCTCATGTTTGCAGGGGTGGCGCAGGCCCACGTGGGGATCTGCACGGAGACCACTAATCCACATGGCCAAAACGTGCCGCCGGCCGGATCCACCACGCTGCCCGGCCCGAACGGTGGCCAGAACGAAGACGGCTTCTACCTGATCTCCTCTAACACGGGGGTCAACGTCTTCGTCAAGGACCTGGGCAGCGGCACCATCTTCGGACCGTTCCCGAGCGGGACGAAGATCAAGTACACGCAGGCTCCGGGCGCGACCCCGAGTCAGAAGAAGATCGGAAGCACCAGCGGCCAGGCCGGAGCGGTCAAGTACCACATCACCGGCACCGGGGACGCTTTCGTCTTCCCGACCGGCGAACTCAACCACGGCGTGAACTGCCTGGTCCCACCTCCCCCCAAGTAGTCCCACATCGGGATCGCCAGACACGGGAAGGGGGGCCACGGACCGGCCCCCCTCCTCGTTCCTATTCCCGCAGCGCCTCCAGGAACGCCTCGGGCTGGTCGCGTGGGGGATCATCGGCGCAGTCCTCGATCACGCGCAACGGCCAGCCGTTGCAGCTCCATACGGCATCGTGCCACGCGATATTCGGTTTGACCGCGGATCCGGCGGGGTAAACGACGTTTACGTTCTTGCGCGACGCTCGTAAGGAGGAGAGGATGCGGAAGGGACTCAGCATCTCGGCGGCGCTGGCGGTGATTGGTCTCATGGCGCTGGGGGCCGGCCACGCAGCTGCGAACACGACGCCACGGTGGGTGAAGCACGTTCGGAACTATCCGGGCGGCATCTCCGGCGGGGTACGGGCGTACCTCGATTCCGGGACCTCCAGCGCGAGCGCGGGCCTCATGGGCACGCCCGGTGCCAGCTCCTTCTCGCGCCCGGCCAGCCCCGTCACGCTCCACAACCTGAAGGTGAACAGCCAGGACGCCAGCCCGCCGGTGCCCCAGAACGAGACCCAGGTCGTCCACAATGTGTTCAACGACCGGATCGCCGTGGCCGGGGCGAACGACTACGTCAACGGTGGCTCCCAGCTCTACCGGACCGCGGACGGCGGTCAGCACTGGTCCTCGCAGTTCCGCTCCTCGGCGGTCCTCGAGACCGGCGACTTCTGCGGCGGCGGCGGCGATCCCGCCCTGACCTACAGCAGGAGGGACCACGCGTTCTACTTCGCCCAGCTCTGCTTCTTCCGCAATCACTCGGAGTCGGAAATCGAGGTGCTCCGGTCGCTCGACAACGGCAGAACGTGGACCGGTTCGCGGGACGGCGCCTACCCGGTCTCGAACTTCGTCCCGGCGACACAGGACTTCGATTCCTCGAGGTTCTTCGACAAGGAACAGATCACGGTCGACAACCATCCCTCGAGCCCCCATTACGGGCGGATCTACGTCACCTACATCAAGTTCCACATGCAGCCCGACGGCTTCAGCGACTACTGCCCGGTACAGGTCGCCTACACCGACAGCGTCGACCCCAACGGCGACGGCGACCTAACGGACTCGGTGTGGAAGCGCACCAGCGTCGTTCCGAACAAGCCGGGCGACAACGGCATTGGCTTGTCGGCCAACCAGGGCGCCCAGCCGGTCGTCGACAACCACGGTGCGCTTGACATCTCCTACATGACCGAGGAGTGCAACACGTCGATCGACCATCGCATCCTCTTCAAGCGGTCCACCGATGGCGGCGAGACGTTCAACGCGAGGCGCCAGATCAGCAAGCCTGGCCAGTGGCGGGACAACCCAAATCCCGACGACCTGCTGCCGAACAAGAACGCCAGGATCGCGGCCTCGACCTCGGCGCCGCTGGTCTTCAATCCGGTCGACAACTCGCTGAACTACATAGTTCAGAACAACATCAACAGGGCTGTGAGCGGAGCCGATATCTCCTTCACGAGATCCGTCGACCACGGGATCACCTGGTCCCCGATGACCACGGTGAGCGTCAACGGATCCGGACAGCCGGCGCGAAACGATCAGTTCTTCCCGTGGATGGACGTGGATCCCCACGGCAATCTGCACGCGATCTGGTTCGACAACCGCAACGCTCAACACAACATCCGGATCCAAACCTTCCAGGGCTTCTCATCCGACAAGGGGGCCCACTGGTCCAACGTCAACATCAGCACGGAGCCATGGAACCCGAACAGGAGCTTCTTCACCTCGGGGAGCTTCATCGGCGACTACAACGGCCTGGCGGTGGGAGACGGTGTGATCTACCCGGTCTGGACCGACGGCCGGGATACGCCCGGGGCGCCCCAGGGCCAGACGGACATCTGGACCAACGTCGAGCTGAACACGTTCCCGCAGCCGTAGGCCCAGTCAGCCGCCGGATCGCCGGGGCCGGCTGACCGGTCCCCCCGTCGGGGTATTCGGATACCTCAAATGCGGCGCCCGTGACTGGGGGGTGCGACGCATTTCTCATGGACGGCGGCCCGCTGCCGACACCGTATGCATGGAGCCCGGTTCCTGGCTGGTGCCCACCGAGCTCGACCATGCCCGCGTCGTCGACGCGCACGGACGGATGCGGACCGCACGTGCGATCTCCCTTGCGGTGATCGGCGTCGCGATCGTCGTCAGCATGCCCTGGACGCCGCGGTGGACGCTGGCGCTCCTCGTGATCGCCGCGGTCCCGCTGGCGGCCTTTGAGCGCCGCCTGAAGCGCTCGGCACACCCTGAGCGCGTGGCCGCCCAGACCCTGCTCCTGATTCTCCTGGTGCTGGCGCTCGGCGTCGCCGGGACCGGTGGGCCCGACAGCCCGGCCATGCCCTGGTTGATCATCCCGTGCGCCATGGCCACGACCCGTTTCCGGCGCGCCGTCGTCGTGGCCTTCGCCGGGCTGACGGCCGTCGTCGTCCTGGCGGCCACCGTGCCCGTTGATCCCCAGGGCTTCGCGGACGACCCCAGGCTCGTGATCGCCACGCTCGCGCTCCTCGCGGTTGTCGCCGTCGTCACCTCGGCCCTCACCGAGGCGGAGCTGAAGCACCGCGACAACTCCGTCCTCGACCCGCTCACAGGACTGCTCAACCGCCAGGCGCTGGAGCCGCGCCTGGCCGAGCTCGAGCAGCAGGCTCATCTCACCGGCGGCTCCGTCTGCGTGATCGTCTGCGACCTCGACCGCTTCAAGCAGGTGAACGACGCCTACGGGCACGACCGGGGAGACAAGGTGCTGCGCGACTGCACCTACGAGATTCGCAAGGCCCTGCGCTCCTTCGAGCTTGCCTACCGCGTGGGGGGAGAGGAGTTCGTCGTGCTCCTCCCCGGCTTGGACGTCCGCCAAGGGTTCGAGGTGGCCTCCAGGCTGCGCGAGTCGATCGAGGGCGCCCGCCCGGGCGGCCTCGACCTGACGATGTCCGTGGGGGTGGCAGCGGCCGCGGGGACGCAGGTGAGCGGCAAGCCGCTCTTTCGAGCAGCCGACGAGGCGCTCTACCGCGCCAAGGCTGCCGGCCGCAACCGCGTGGAGGTCACGCGTCCGGTGGGCGCCGAGGCCAACGGCGACGCGCGTCTCTTCGAGCCCGACGGCGCGGTCGAGCTCGCATCCTGATCGGGCCCCGCTCGGTGCTCAGGGACTCTCGGCGCTGGCTGCGCGAGACTGGAGATCGACCGGCAGGGCGACGATCTCGAACCAGTATCGCGACAGCCCCTGCATCACCTCGACCAGGCCGGTGAACGTGACGGGCTTGGTGATGAACGAGTTTGCCCCCAGGTCGTAGGAGCGCAGGATGTCCTCCTCGGCCTTTGAAGTGGTGAGCACGACGACCGGGATCGAACGGAGCTCGGGATCGGCCTTGATCTCGGCCAGCGCCTCCCTGCCGTCCATCTTGGGCATGTTGAGGTCGAGCAGGATGATCCCGGGCTCCGGGGCCTCCCGGCCGCCTTCGCCATAGTCGCCGCGCTGGCGCAGGTAGTCCATCAGCTCCGCGCCGTCGTAGACGAAGCGCATGTCGTTCAGGAGCCTGGCGTCGTTGAGCGCCTCCTGGCTGAGCCGGCAGTCCTCCTTGTCGTCGTCGGCCATCAGGATCGTCAGCGGCCGGCGCTCCTGCGGTTCAGGCGTGGACAAGCGGTTCCTTCCTGGACTCGGCGCCGGGCCCCTCGCCGGCGGGCGTTGCCTCTGCAAGCGGCCTGATGGGCAAGCTCACGGTGAAGGTCGACCCCTGACCCGGGGCGCTGTCGGCGCTGATGGTCCCTCCGTGACGCTCGACGATCCTGCGGCATAGGGCCAGGCCGATCCCGGTGCCCGGGTACTCGCCGGCGCCGTGCAGCCGCTCGAAGGCCCGGAAGATCCGGTTGGCGTACTTCTGGTCGAAGCCGACCCCGTTGTCGGCCACCGTGATCTCGGCGAGCCGCCCTTGCACCTCGCCGCGAACCCGGACCACGGGCGAGGTGTCCTCTCGACGGAATTTGAGGCCGTTCGAGATCAGGTTCTGGAGCAGCTGGTGCATCTGCACCGGATCCGCGAACACCGTCGGCAGTTGGCCGATCTCGACCGACGCGCCCGACTCCTCGATCACCGCATCGAGGCTGGCCACGGCCTGGCGCGCCACCTCGGTGAGGTCGACCTCGGTCGGCGGGTGCACCTCGGCGGTGATCCGCGAGAACCTGAGCAGGTCGTCGATCAGGGCCTGCATGCGCTCTGCGGCGCTGCTCGTCTGCTCCACGTATTCGCGGCCGCGGTCCGACAGGTTCTGGGCCTCGGTCTCCTTGAGCCGATCCGCGTACGTCTGCATCTTGCGCAGCGGCTCCTTCAGGTCATGCGAGGCGATCGAGGCAAACCGTTCGAGCTCCTCGTTCGAGCGCGTCAGCTCGCCGGCCCGTCGCTCGAGCGTCTGGTTGGCGACCTCCAGCCGGTCGTTCGTCGTCTCGAGCTTGGCGGCCGTCCCCAGCACCCGCGCCAGCATCCAGAGGGCGAACAGGGCGGCGGCGGCGAAGGCGCCGAAGAGGATCCACGGTACCCACTTGTGGGAGCCGTTGACGGGCGCGTACAGACTGGACTGCGAGGCCGTGAGGACGACCCGCCAAGGGGTGGCCTCGATCTTGCTCACGGTGAAGTATCGGTCGCCGTCGAACGCCCCGGCGTCGCCGCCGGCGAGGGCCGAGACCAGACCCGTCTCCTGGACGGGCTGCCCGATGGCGACGTCCGGCCCCTGGCTGCCGAGCACCACGTTGTGCTGGTCGAGGATGTAGCCCTGTCCGCCCTCGAGACTCGGGACCTTCGCCAGGTAGCCGCCCAGGAACGCGCCGAAGAACTGTGGGTTGATCCCGCTCACCAGCGCCCGCTGGCCGAAATCGGTTTGGAAGCCCTGGGCGCTGCCGATGGACGCCACGCCCCCCAGGCGCTCCAGGTTGCCAACCGCGAACCCACCCGCCCCGGCCAGAGCCTGGCGAACGTAGGGCGGCTTGGCGAGGATCGAGCCCAGCTGGGCCTGCGAGATCCCCGGGGAGGCCGCGAGGATCCTCCCCTGGTCGTCGACCAGGGCGGTGTACAGCGAATTGCCCTGCTTGGCGGCCTTGCCCATCTGCTGGTTCGTGACGTGGGCCGAGCCGTACTGTCTGGCGTCCTGCTGCTGTGAGGAGGCCGTCGCCGATCCAAACAGCGCGGCGATCAGCGATGCGCTCGTCTGCGAACGCTCCTCGAAGGTCTTCTCGACGTCGCGCCGGTCGTCGGCTTGCGAGCTGACCAGCTTGACCGCGAAGCCCGCGAGCAAGCCGACCAGCGCGATCACGGCCAGAGCAACCAACGCACGCCTGTGACGTTCCACCGTCCCGATCCCTCCTGATCGACACGCCCCCGGCAGGGCACCGGCGACAGAGCATAACGTCGTCCGTGCGTCAGCCTTGGGGGCTGTCCCGCCGGGCCGGTTCTTGCCGCCGCGCTCCCTGACCGGGCGCGCGAGCAAGCCCTGAGGCCAGGCCCCTAGGTCGTCTCGTACTCGTCGTGACGCCGGAGCCAGAATGGATCGTCGCCCTCGTTGCGACCCATCGGCGCGCGGTCGAGCAAGCCCGTAGTAGGCCATCGCCGGCTCGAGTCCCCGCGCGGTGGTGACGTAGGTCCGGTAGACCGTCCCGTCGTCGAGCGCGTACGCGCTCAGCCCGGGGCCCTCCGCGACATAGCCGGCGACGTCGGTCCCAGAGCGCTCCGCCATCTCCTTCACGGTGGGGGAATCTCACCGTCGAGGAAGGGCCGCAACTCCTCTTCGGTGTGGGTGAATCCGAGATCGCGATTGAAGTCGCTGCCGCCGGCTGAGACCCACTCGATGCCCCAGCCCATCCGCTTCTTGTAGGCCTGGAGCTTCTCGACCGGGGCCCGGGAGACGAGCAGCATGGTCACGTCCGCTGCCGCCAGGTGGACCGCGTTCGGAGCGATGCTGTCGGCGATCGAGGAGCAGACGGTGCAGCCGGCCTCGTACGACGGGCCGAACATGAAGTGGTAGATGAGCAGTTGCGAGCGACCGTCGAAGAGCTCGGCGAGCGACTTCGTCCCAGCCTCGGTCTCGAAGCTGTACTCCTTCTCGACTGGCACCCAGGGAAGCTCCCGCCGCTGCCGTGCGAGCTCGTCGCTGCGGCGGGTGAGCTCCTTCTCCTGCGCGAGCAGCTCCTCGCGCGCCGCCTGCCACTGCTCTTGGGTTCCGACCTCGTGGTTCGTCATCACATTGCCTCCTTGGGCCTAGCGTGGTTGAAATGCAGCTCTTTCGGTCTTGCCAGTTGAGACACCGCCGGCGGCGAGAACGGAACGGCCGATCCATTTCGGGGGGACGTGGTGTCCTTATTGTCGATGACTGTGACGGGACAAGGCGATGCGAGGAGCTCGTGCCGGGCGACGTGCTAGGCGAGGCCGCGCTGGCGCAGGCGCGCGCGGGCGACGAGGACGCGTTTCGAGCGCTCACCGATCCCTACCGGAGGGAGCTGCAGCTTCACTGCTACCGGATCCTCGGCACTGTTCAGGACGCAGAGGACCTCGTTCAGGAGACTCTGCTGGCGGCTTGGCGGGGGCTCGAGGCCTTCGAGGGCCGATCCTCGGTGCGTGCGTGGCTTTACCGGATCGCTACGAACCGCTGCCTGAATGCGCTGCGCGACAGAGCGCGCCGCCCGACGGGAGGCACAGGCCATGGTTGAGCCGCCCGAGCCCACTCGCCGGACCGAACCGATCTGGCTGGAGCCGTACCCGGACGTCCTACTGGAGGACATCCCGGACCGCTCCCCCGGGCCGGAGGCCCGCTACGAGGCCAGGGAGGCGGTCGAGCTGGCGTTCATCAGCGCGCTTCAGAACCTACCGCCCCGCCAGCGCGCGGCGCTCGTGCTGCGCGACGTGCTCGGCTTCCGCGTCGCCGAGGTCGCAGGCATGCTCGACACGGGCGAGGCCTCGGTCAAGGGTGCCCTGCAGCGGGCCAGGGCGACGCTCGGGGGGCGGCTTCCGGCCTCCGACCGCGATCGCGCACCGCTGCCGAACTCCGCCCGCGAGCGCGAGCTCGTCGGGCGCTTTGCCGACGCCGTCGAGCGTGGCGACGTCGACGGCGTCGTCGCGCTGCTGACCGACGACGCGTTGCTCACGATGCCGCCCCAGCCGCTCGAGTATCAGGGCCACGAGGCGATCTCCGCCTTCCTTCGCCACCGCGCAGAGCTGCGCGGCGCTGCCCTGCGCGTCGTGCCAACCCGCGCAAACAGCCAGCCCGCCTTCGGGTGTTACCTCCCGGACCCGCAGGCAGCGATCGCCCGGCCCTACGGAATGATCGTGGTGACGCTCGCGGGGGACGCGATCGCGTCGATCACCTGGTTCAGCGACAGCGGAGTCTTCCGACACTTCGGGCTGCCTCGAACCCTGCCCGAAGGGGGCAAGAGATGAGGAACCTGATCGTTTCGAACAACGTGACACTGGATGGGAGAGTGGACGACGTTCTGGATTGGTCGATTCCGGGCGACGACGTGGACTTCGTCAAGCGCAATATCGACCTTCTCAGTGAGAGCGATGGTCTGATCCTCGGCCGCAAGTCATACGAGTTCTTCGCCGCGGTTTGGCCATCACGATCAGGAGAGTTCCCGGACCTGATGAACGGCATCGCGAAGTACGTCGCGTCGACCACGCTCGAGGACCCCGAGTGGCAGAACACCGAGCTGATCGAAGGGGATGTCCCGGAGGCCGTGGCCAAGCTCAAGGAGCAGCCCGGTAAGGGCCTGATCGTGTACGGCTCAGGCGACCTCACGAACACCCTGATGAGGCACGACCTGATCGACGAGTATCGACTCTGGGTCCATCCGGTCGTGCTCGGGAGGGGGAGCAGCTTCTTTGAGGACGGCGCGGAGCGACTGGACCTCGAGCTCGTCGACTCGACCGCGATCCCGTCCGGGGTTGCCATTCTCACGTACCGGCCGCAGCGGCAAACGCCGCCGAGCTCAGTCGAAAGCTTCAACCGGGATGGTGGAAGAACCCAGTCGGTCAGTCGACCAGCCAGATTGCGCCGTCGCGCACCTGGACCGGGAACGTCTTCAGCGGTATGGCGCCGGTCGTCGCCTTGACGATGCCGGCCAGCGGCTTGAACGCGCCCTGGGGACCCCGCACCATCTTGCCCGTGCCGACGTCATAGCGCGCAGCGTGCCATGGGCACTGCAGGCATCCGTCATCGGTCACCTGCCCCTCGCCCAGCGAGGCGAAGAGGTGGCGGCAGCGGTTGGAAAGCGCGAACGGCTTGCCCGCGCTGATGCCGACGGCAAGGGCGCCATGCGGGGTCTCGTCCACGACGGCGACCTGTGAGGCCCCGAGGTCGTCGACGGCTATCAGGCGGGTGGCGGACTGCTCGCGGGTGGACACCGGCGGAGTATCTCAGTCTGCCTCGCATCGAAAGGAGCGTGAGCTGGCTCAGTCGTAAACCGGTTCACGATCGCTCCTCGGCGCCGCCCTTTCCGACCGAATAACGCAGGACGGTCGTCTCACCCTCCTCCACCGAGGAGATCCTCTCAAGCCTCACCGGCTCGCTCCCGGAGCGCTCGAAAAGGCGGACGCCGTCGCCGACGAGGACCGGAGCAACGTGGACGATGATCTCGTCCAGAAGCCCCGCCTCGAGACAGTGCCGAGCGATGTTCGCGCCGAGCACGACCACGTCGCCGCCGTCCGCCGCCTCCCTGGCGATGCTCGCCGCCTCGTCGATGCCGACGTCCAGGAACTGGCCTGTGACGCCCTTGACGACCGGAGGTTCGGCGGGTGGATCGTGCCGGAGCACGAAGAATGGGCCGCGAAAAGCGCCGCCGTAGAACCCTGGTTGAAGCCGGTCCTCAACGTCCTGCGTGCGCCTGCCGACGAGCAACGCTCCCGTCGATCGGACGACCTCGTCGACCGTCTGACCGGCTCCGCCATCGACCCCAGACATCCATCGCATGTCGTCGTTGGGACCTGCGATGAAGCCGTCGAGGCTCATCATCGTGTGCCAGAGCACCTTGCCCATTCTCATCCACCTTTCTACGTCGGGCCCTTGACTTGTTGACCGAGATCACGCCAGGAACTCATCGGCGGGGATCAGCGAGAGCGCCCGCGGCTCCCCGGCTGCGCGACTTCATTCACACGGGCGACGCCAAGCTGTGTCGTCCAGGTCTGGACCGGTGACGCGGCGAGGACGAGCATCGACCGAAACCCGAACCAGGAGGAGTCGATGCTCTACAAGCTGGCCGCATACATCCACATGGCGTTCGCCCGGCGGGCGAGACGAATCGTCGCCGCGCTCGAGGGCGAGCGCGGCCAGGGGACGGTCGAGTACGTCGGCCTGATCCTGCTGGTCTCGCTCCTGATGGTCGGGATGGTGGCCGCCATGAAGGGGTTCAACGGCAAGCAGGGGACCGAGCTCGCCGACGTGATCGTGGGCAAGATCAAGCAGGCCGTGAACGCGATCACGTTCCGCTGAGCACCTCAGGAGGCCAAGCCGCCGCCCGCCCCGGTCGCGCACGGCTGGTGCGCGAGGAGAGCGGGCGGCGGCACCCTGAGGGCCTTGGTGGTCGGATAGCCGTCATCGCAACCGCCACGGTGGATCCAACCGGTTGACGCCGGCGTGGTAGAGGAACAGCCGGTGGCCGTCGGGATCGCGGAGGACCGCGTCGCGCCACAGGTACGGCTGATCGGTGGGCTGCTGCTCGAACTCGATGCCCTTCGCCTCGAGCTCGGCGACGAGCTGATCGAGCCGCTCGGACTCGAAGTGGATGCTGATCGCGCCCCGCTCGGCTCGGCACAGCTCCGCCACGGCTCTCGAGCGAGAGCGTGCTGTCGCCCTCAGGGCAGACGAACCGCGCGTAGCCGTCGCTCGCGACGAGCTGGGTCAGGCCGAGCAGCCGGTAGAACTCGACCGAGCGGTCGAGGTCGGAGACGCTCAGCGTGACGTGGTTCAGCCGCACGCGCAGCAGTGTCGCAGCGCGGTGAGCACAACATGACGGTATGGAGCGGCTCAGCGTCGCCGACGCGTCGATCAGCAATCACGCCCGGCTTTGAGAGACTGGCCGCGTGCCGACCAGCCGCAGCTACGACCGCGCTCGCCGGCGACCTGCGCCCGGTCGAGATCGAGCCGGGGTTCGTGCGCACGGCCGACGGCTCGGCGCTCTACTCGCAGGGCGAGACGCGGGTCATCTGCACCGCCTCGGTGAGCGCCTCGGTGCCGCGCTGGATGGAGGGCTCCGGGCGCGGCTGGGTGACCGCCGAGTACGCGATGCTCCCGGCCTCGACCGGGGAGCGCAAGGAGCGCGACATCAAAGCGCGGGCGGCCCGGACGGGCGCGCGGTGGAGATCCAGCGGCTGATCGGGCGCTCGCTGCGCGCGGTCGTCGACCTGGAGGCGCTCGGCGAGCGCAGCGTCTACGTCGACTGCGACGTGCTCCAGGCCGACGGCGGCACCCGCTGCGCGTCGATCACCGGCGGCTACGTGGCGCTGCGGCACGGCGCTCGCGAAGCTGCTCGAGGCGGGCGAGCTGGAGCGCGAGCCGCTCAGCGGCTCGATCGCCGCGGTCAGCTGCGGGATCGTCGACGGCGAGGCGCTGCTGCGATCTCGACTACTCCGAGGACTCGCGCGCCGAGGTCGACGCGAACGTGGTGATGAGCGGCGACGGCGGGCTGGTCGAGGTCCAGGCGACCGCCGAGCGGACGCCCGGTCTCGCGCGCCTCGCTCGACGAGCTGCTCGCCCTCGCCGAGCCGGCGATCGGCCTGCTCGGCGAGGCGCAGCAGGACGGCGGTCGCCGGCATCGCGGGCTGATGCCGCGGGCCGCGGGCCGTGGTCGCCACCCGCAACCCGCACAAGCTGCGCGAGCTGGGCGAGATCCTCGACTCGCTCGAGCTGGTGCCGCTCCCGGACGAGGTCGAGCTGCCGCCCGAGGACGGCGAGACGTTCGCCGACAACGCGCTCGTCAAGGCGCGCGCCGCCCATGAGGCCACCGGGCTGGCGGCGATCGCCGACGACTCGGGGATCGAGGCGCGGGCGCTCGGCGGCGCGGCCCGGGGTGCGCTCGGCGCGCTACGCCGGCCCCGACGCCACCGACGAGGAGAACCTGCGACCTGCTGCTGCGCAGAGCTCGACGGCGCGGCCGACCGCTCGGTCGCCTACGTCTGCGCGCTCGCCTACGTCGGACGAGGACGGCGCCGAGCACCTGTTCGAGGGCCGCTGCGAGGGCGAGCTGGCCCGCGAGCCGCGCGGCTCGGGCGGCTTCGGCTACGACCCCGCCTTCGTCCCCGACGACACCGGGCCCGGCGACGCCCGGACGATGGCCGAGCTGAGCCCCGACGAGAAGCACGCGATCAGCCACCGCGGGCGCGCCGCCCGCGAGCTCGCCCGCTGGCTGGAGGCCGGATCGTGATCCGCACCAAGTCGGGCGCCGCGACCCTCTCGGTCGCCTCCAACTCGCTGCTGATCGCGCTCAAGATCGCCGCCGGGGCGATCACCGGCTCGATCGCGATCCTCACCGAGGCGGCCCACTCGTCGATCGACCTGATCGCCTCGGTGATCGCCCTGGTCTCGGTGCGAAAGGCCGACGAGCCGCCCGACCCCGAGCACCCCTACGGGCACGAGAAGGTCGAGAACCTGGCCGCGGCGATCGAGGGCATGCTGATCCTGATCGGCGCCGGGATCATCGTCTTCGAGGCGACCCGCCGGCTGGTCGTCGGCGCCGAGGTCGAGCACCTCGGCGTCGGGATCGCGGTGATCGGCTTCTCGGCGGTCGCCAACTTCGCCGTCTCCGGCTACCTCGGCCGGCGCGCCCGCGAGCACCGCTCGGCCGCGCTCGCGGGCGACGCCGCGCACCTGCGCGCCGACGCGCTGACCTCGGTCGGCGTGCTCGTCGGGCTCGGCCTGGTCGCAGATCACCGGCGAGACGCGGTCTTCGACCCGATCGCCGCGCTGGTGGTCGCGGCGGCGATCGTGTTCGCCGGGCTCCGGATCCTCACCGGCTCCTCGCGGGTGCTGGTGGACGAGGCGCCGCCGCCGGAGGAGCTCGACCGGATCGAGGCGGCGATCGCCGGCGCCCGCCCGCCGGAGATGGTCGGCTACCACAAGCTGCGCGCTCGCCGCGCCGGGGCCCGCCGACTACATCGACCTCCACGTCCAGTTTCGCTCCGGGACCACGCTCGAGCGCGCCCACTCGCTGGCGCATCGCCTGCGCGACGCGATCGAGGCCGAGATCCCCGACTCCGACGTGCTGATCCACGTCGAGCCGGAGGGGGCGGTACGCGATCCCGGCTCGCGCGACGCCGACGCCCTATCGGGCCGGCTGAGCCGGCTCGACGATCGGCGTGGAGCGCGTCAGAGGAGGTTGACGGCCGCCGAGAGGCCGACGGCGCCGAGCGACGATCGAGTAGCCCGTATAGCCGTCGAGGACGAGGATCACGGCCCCGATCGCGCAGATGATCACGACGGTGAGCCAGGAGGCTCGCGCGAGCGACACGTCTATATGTTTGCTGAGTGGCCAGCGTCAACGCCCAGCAGGTCCCGAGCGGGGAGGCGGCCGAGGCCGCCGTCGCCCGTCTGACCGAGATGTCGCCGGACCTCCGTGGCTGCGCGGTCCTGGACCCCGAGGGCCGGGCGCTCGCCGCCAGCGGCGACCCGGAGCGGCTGGGCGAGCGCGGGCGCGGCGTTGCTCGCCGCCGCCGACGCCGCCGGCAGACGAGCCGGCGGGCCACGTCCATGTCGCGACCGAGGATGGGGAGGCGTTCGCGGTGCGCCACGAAGGGCTGGCGATGGTCGCGGTTGCGGAGCGCTTCACGCTGGCGTCGCTGATGATCTTCGACATGCGGGCGGTGCTGCGCGACCTCGCCAACGGGAGCGACTGATGCCCGGACCGGCGGGCTGAGCGATGCGAGGGCGCGAGTGATGGTGCAAAAGCCGCAGCGCACGATCCTCGAGCGCGTCTCCGGCCTACGCGGAGGAGGCGGCGGCCTACCTGCGCCGCCGCCGGACGACCCGCCAGCCGTTCGCGCGGGTCTACTACCCGGGCGGCCGAAGCGCCGCGTACCCGCCCGAGACGCGAGGCCGGACGCGAGCTCTTCCTCGCCGCCGTCGCGCCTGATCGAGCTGGCCGGATGACGCGTCGGGATGCGGACTTGACGGCGCAGGGGGCGGCGGCGCCGCTGATCGAGGCCGAGCTGGCGCGGCGGGTGCTTCGAGCGCGCGCTCGCAGCACGGCGGCGACTTCGCCGAGGTCTTCTGCGAGGAGCGCGCCGGCTTCGGCCTGGCGATCGACGAGTCGCGGGTCGAGCGCGTGCAGCGCGGAAGCGAGCGCGGCGCGGGCGTGCGGGTGGTGCGCGGCGAGACGAGCTACTTCGCGCATGTGGACGGGCTGGGGGAGAGCGACCTGGAGCGCGCCGCGGCCGCCGTCGCGGCCGCGGCGCGCGGCGAGCGGCGCGACGCCCAGGCCCTGGCCGCCGCCGAGTCGCCGGCGCTCCAGGAGATCGCCGTCGCCCCCGCCGAGGTCCCGGCCGAGCGCAAGGCCGAGCTGCTTCGCGCCTGCGACGAGACCGCGCGCTCGGCCGGCGACGAGGTCGCCCAGGTGCAGGCGAGCTACGCGGAGGGCCGCCGCCGGGTCACGGTCGCCAACTCGGAGGGGCGGTTCGCCGCCGACGACCGCACCCGCGTGCGCCTCGGCGTCCAGGTGGTCGCGCGGCGAAACGGCGCCGTCGAGACCGGCTTCGAGACGCTCGGCGGCCACCGCGGCTTCGAGCTGGTGACCGAGGGCGCCGCCGAGCGCATCGCCGAGCGGGCGGCGCGGATGGCGCTCACCCTGCTGGACGCCGACCCGGCGCCCGCCGGGGCGATGCCGGTGGTGGTCGGCGGCGGCTTCGGCGGCGTGCTGTTCCACGAGATGACCGGCCACGGGCTCGAGGCCGACCACATCCAGAAGGGCGCCTCGGTCTACGTCGGGAAGCTCGGCGAGCAGGTCGCGGCGCCCAACCTGGACGCGTTCGACGACGGCCGGCTGCCCGGCGAGTGGGGAACGGACGGGATCGACGACGAGGGGACGCCGACCCAGCGGACCGCCGTGATCCACGAGGGCCGGATCACCTCCTACCTCTACGACCTGGTCGCGGGCCCGAAAGGACGGCGTCGACTCGACCGGCAACGGGCGGCGCGAGAGCTTTCGCCACCTGCCGATCCCGCGGATGACCAACACCTACATCGCCCCGGGGGAGGCCAAGCCCGACGAGCTGATCGCCGAGGTCGAGCGCGGCTTCTACGCCGTCTCGTTCGCCGGCGGCCAGGTCGACCCGACCACCGGCGACTTCGTGTTCGGGGTCTCGGAGGGCTATCTGATCGAGGGCGGCAAGGTGACCAAGCCGTGCCGTGGCGCGACCCTGATCGGCAACTGCCTCGACGCGCTCGGCCGGATCGACGCGGTCGCCGACGACTTCGAGATGAAGACCGGCTTCTGCGGCAAGGGCGGCCAGCGGGTGCCGGTGGGAACCGGCCAGGGCCACGTGCGGATCGGCGAGCTGACGGTCGGCGGCACGGCGGTCTGAGGCGCGGCGACCGGTCAGGGGCCGGGCCTCGTCAGCGGCGGCGTCGCCCGCTCGCGTTGCTGGGGCACCACGGGTTCGCGGGGACGCCGGCGCAGGGATTGGGCATCGTCGTCTGCGGCGGCAGCTTGTGGATGACGACCCGCCCGGGAGTCGGGTAGTGCATGCTGGGATCGCAGGCGAGCACCCGCGTGTCGCAGCCCGCCTGCCCGAGGAGCGCGCCGCTGTTCGCCGCGGTTTGGGGCTGCCCGCACTGCGCCTTGCCGTGAAGGGTCTGCAGATTCGGGGGGTCGGTGCGTCGGAGCGCTTCCGTCCGGGTGCTTGTTGGCGTACCAGCAGTTGCTGTTCTGCGTCGGCTCCGCGAGCCGAGCAGCTTCGGCGAGGTCGCCGTTCGTCGGGTTGCCGTAGAAGCCGTTCTGCGAGAGGACGTTGTTGAAGATCTGGTTGCCGAAGTCGTCGTAGAGGCAGGTGCCCGGTCCGAACGCGTTCGGGATGCCGCCCTCGCAGTGGGCGATCGGCGGCGGCGGACCGAAGTCGGGGTAGACGACGTCGAGGATCCCCCACGCCCCGTGGTGGGTGACCCTGTTGCCCACCACGGTGTCGTCGCGCCCGCCAGAGATCACGATGCCCGGTCCCGAACGGGGATGGCGTCGTCAGCGGGGTCTTGTTGTTGTTGTTGTCGTGGACGTAGTTGTGCACGATGATCGTGCAGGAGTAGGTGCCCGTGGGCCCGGTGCCGCCGTTCGGGCAGGCGCCGTCCTGCGGTGAGGGGGCGTCGTCGTTGTTCTGGCTGTTGGTGACGATCCCGCTCGCGTTGTGGTCCCACTCGGAGTCCTTCAGCACCAGCTGCCCGCCGGCGTTGGTCCCCGAGTAGCCGAGGGCGTTGTACTGGAAGTGGGAGTCGGTGACGACCGAGTGGCAGACCCGCTGGCAGGCGCCGATGTAGACGCCGGCGTCGTTCATGTTCGACGCGTAGGAGTGCGCCAGGCGCCCCGGGCCGCGCGCGTTCGACGCGAACTCACCGTAGGAGGCCTGCGGCTTGTCGGCCCGGTAGAAGGTCGTGGTGGCCGAGAGGTAGTCCCCGTACCAGCTCCCATGCCGATGTGCCCGGACCCGTCGCCGCCGTTCCACCAGATCTGGTTGCCCTCGCCGAGGAAGTTGCAGACCGTCAGGTTGTCGATCGAGACCCCGCTCGCCCCGTTGACGACGATCCCGTTTCGCCCGACGGGCTGCCCGCCCTGCCCCGGCGGCCCGTAGGTTTGATCCTGCGGGTTGGAGCTGCACGGCGAGGAGCCGGGCTGCGTGCCGTCGATCACCACGTGGTTTCGGTTCATGCCGCGGATGTGCACGCCGTTCGTCTGCACGAGCAGGCCGGCGCCGGACTCGTCGGCGGGAGCGTGATGCGCGCCGCTGTAGTCGGCGCGCGGGTGGTAGTCGCCGGGGCCGATCAGGACCCAGTCGCCCGGCTGGGCCGCGTCGATGGCATTCTGGATCGAGCCGAAGCTGCCCGTGCTGCCGCGAAAGCTGCCGACCCGCAGGACCCGCGCCGCGGCCGGCGCGGCGCCGAAGCAAGAGAACCGCAACCAGATGCCAGCGTGAGCGCCCAAACCCGAGCGTTCCGGTTGCCGCTACCGCATCCTGCGGAATCCATCCGGACCGGCAGCCTATCGCTCCGCCGAGCGCTTCGTCAGCCGAGCGCGGCGTTGATCTCGCCGGCGGCGCGCTCGCCGGAGCGGATCGCGCCGTCCATGTAGCCGATCCACCGCGTGGTCAGCTCGGAGGCGGCGAAGTGAACGCCCCCCACCGGCTGGCCGGCGACGTGGCCGATGCTGGTCAGGACGCCCGGAGGGTTGTAGGAGCCGTAGGCGCCCCGGGTGTACGGCTCCGCCGCCCAGACCAGTTCCAGGTAGCTCGTCGGATGAAGCGCGGCCGCGCCGAAGTAGCGCGCGAAGGACTGAAGCGCCGCCGTGCGCCGGGCCTGGCGGGAGCGGTCGTAGAAGTCGCTGCCGGCGCTGCCCTCGAAGAATCCGACCAGGACGCCGGGGCTGCCGTCGGGCGGCGAGTTGTCGAAGGCGATCTTCACCGGGCCGGTGTCCGAGATCACGTAGCCGTTCAGGCCCCGCGGCCGCCAGAACGGCCGCTCGTACACGGCGTTGCACTTGATCGCCGTCCCCATCGGCTGGCGCTGGGCGAGCTGGGAGTGGGAGGGAAGGAGCGGCGGCTGGAACTCGATCCGGTCGACGAGCGGCGGCGGCACGGCGACCAGCGACGCGCTTGGCCTGCCACTCTCCCCGCGCGCTCTCGACCACCAGGCGAGCCACTGCGATGGTGGTGGATCGCCCGCACCGGGGCGCCCAGCACCACCCGCCCTCCGAGCTCGGCGGCGAGCCGCTGGGAGAGCTGCTGGGTGCCGCCGACGAAGCGGGTGCTCTGCGCGCTGCCGACCAGGGTGAAGACGTTGCCGCCGACGCTGCGGATCGTCGACAGGAGGTCGAGCAGCGAGACGTCGGCCGCCTCGGCGCCGTAGACGCTTTCGATGATCAGCTGGGTCAGCCAGCGGGCGTCCGCGGTATGGGCGTTGGCCTCGACGAAGGTCTCGACCGTCTCCGAGTCCCACTGATCGGCCTTCGCCGCCTTCCACGGCTGGTCGGGCACCTGGGCGGCCATCGAGTTGAGCTTGCTGATGATCAGCTCGAGCTCGGCCAGCGAGGCCGGGCTCACCGGCGGGATGTCGCCGCTCCACCGGGTGAGCTTGCCGTTCCGGTACATCAGGTTGTCGCCCTGGCTGTAGGTCTCGAAGGTCTTGATCCCGAGCCGCTTCGCGAGCCCGAGCACCCGGTCCTGGCCGGGCCCCGCCCACTGGCCGCCGAGCTCGACCACCTTCTGCGCGCCGAGGTGATGGTCGAAGGTTCGCCCGCCGACCCGATCCCGCGCCTCGAGCACCACCACGGAGCGCCCGGCCTTGACCAGCTGCCGGGCGGCGCTCAGGCCCGCCAGCCCGGCCCCGACCACCGCGACGTCGACCGTCCGCGGCGGGGCGCCGCTCGCCTCGGCGCGCTCGGGGCGTGACAGGCCGGCGCCGCCGAGCCCGGCGGCGGCGGCGCTCGAGGCCGACAGCGCAGCGAACTGCCGGCGGCTCAGTCGCCTCTCCTCGGGTGTCGATCCGTCCTCGGACACGACCAGCGGATCGTAAGCCCAGGGTCCGCTCGCCGCGCCGCTGGACCTCTGGGCCGGGCCGCTCAACGTCTAGATTGCCTGCGATGGACCTGGGGAAGATCGCCGAGCAGGCCGTGGACGCGGCGCTCTCGGCCGGCGCCGGCGACGCCGAGGCCTACGTCCAGGACTCGGTCGGGCGCGAGATCCGCGTCTTCGAGGGCGAGGTCGAGAGCCTGACCGAGGCCGGGAGAGCGAGGGCTCGGGGTGCGCTGCTGGATCGATCACCGCTCCGGCTATGCGTACGGGACCGAGCTGAGCGCCGAGGGAGTCGGGGCGATCGCCCGGGACGCGGTGGAGACGGCGCGGATCGCCGACCCCGACGAGTTCGCGGCCGCGCCGTCCGCCGACGGCGCCGCGGCCCCGCCGGACATCCCGGGGCTCCGCGACCCGACGCTCGGCAAGTGGACCACCGAGCGCAAGATCGAGCTCGCCAAGGCGATCGAGCGGACGGCGCGCCAGGCCGACGATCGCGTGAGCGCGGT
Organism: uncultured Actinomycetes bacterium; assembly: GCA_963702805.1. Taxonomy (GTDB): domain Bacteria; phylum Actinomycetota; class Thermoleophilia; order Solirubrobacterales; family 70-9; genus AC-56. The sequence continues at coordinate 374,442 of CAVPEC010000008.1, forward strand.
TGAGACCACCGTGTACGCCGACGAGGAGGAGCGGGTCGCGATCGCCTCCTCGACCGGGCTCGCCGGGAGCTTCGAGGCGACCACCGCCTACGCCTACCTCCAGGCGATCGCCGACGCCGACGGCGACAAGCAGACCGGCCTCGGCTTCGGCATGGGGCGCTCGCCGGAGGCCCTCGACGCCGAGGAGATCGGCCGCGAGGGCGCGGAGCGCGCGGTGTCGTTGCTGGGCGCGCAAAAGCCCGCCTCGCGCACCTGCCCGGTCGTCCTCGACCCGATCGTCGCCGCCAGCTTCGTCGGCTTCATCGGCGGCACGCTGTGCGCCGACGCCGTCCAGCGCGGCCGCTCCCCGTTCGCGGGCCGCCTGGGCGACTCCGTCGCCGCGGCGGCCCTCACGGTCACCGACGACGCCACCGACCCCGCCGGCCTCAACTCATCTCCCTTCGACGCCGAGGGCGCCCCCCACGGCCGAACGCCGCTGATCGAGGCCGGCAAGCTCGCCGCCTACCTCCACGACTCCTACACCGCCCGCCGCCAGGGCGACGGCACCCGCACCACCGCCAACGCCTCGCGCGCCGGCTATCGCTCCCCGCCCTCGGTCTCGACCTCGAACCTGGTCGTCGCCCCGGGCGCGCAGAGCTTCGACGAGCTCCTCGCCCAGGCCGAGGACGGCGTCTACGTCACCGACGTCGCCGGCCTTCACTCGGGCGTCAACCCCGTGTCCGGCACCTTCTCGGTCGGCGCCACCGGCCGGCTGATCTCCGGCGGCCGGCTCGCCGCCCCCGCCGACGAGTTCACGATCGCCTCCGACCTGCAGTCGATGCTCGAGGCGATCGCCGCCGCCGCCTCGGAGTCCCGCTGGGTGCCATTCGGCGGCTCCGTCTCGACCCCGGCGCTTCTGATCGCCGAGATGGCGGTCGGGGGCTCATAGGCGGGCTGGCCGCCGACCACGGCGCCGGCTCCCGCACTCGCCTGATTCGCTCTAAGGTGTCTCGGCCGCCTCGGCGGCACCGAGACCCAAGGGAGGGGAAATGACGAGACTCGCACTCGCGATTGTGGCGACCGCGTGCGCCGTGGCTGCCCTGGCGGCGTGCGGCGGTGGGGGAGACGGCGACGGCGCGGGGCAGGACTTCGTCGCCCAGGCAAACCGGGCCTGCGCCGACGCTACCCGCGGGGTCGTCGACGCGAATCTGCGGGTCGGCGTTCCGATCACCGCCAAGGCGAGCTACCAGGAGATCAAGGCGCAGATCCCTGCTCGCGCGGAGGCCGTGCGCCAGCTTCATCGGCTTCAGGCGCCGGAGGACCAGGAGGACCTCTACCGGCACTTCGTAGCCCAGCGGGGCGAGCAGGTCGCCGCCAACAGCGCTCAGGTCAAGGCCTTCCAGGCCGGCGACGACGCGGCAGGCGACAGGGCGGATGAGCGAACGGGCAAGGCGGTGGAATCCAGCCAGGCGCTTGCCCGCAGGCTGGGGTTGGACTCATGCGCGCTCCAGCTTCCGCCGGACGATGCGAAGACGGTCAAGGCGCTCGTCAGGGAGTACGCGGTCAACCGCGATCCGAATAGCGTCTGCAGCGAGGACCTGGTCCTGCGCCAGTTCCTGGAGGTCGGCTACGCCGGGACGAAGGCGTGCTTTCGCTTCCAGCGCGTCCACGCCGACGAGTTCGCCGACGACGTCACGTTCGACAAGGTTCAGGGCCTCGACAACGTGGCCGCGATCATCGACTTCAAGGACGTCGGCGGCAAGTACGACGGCGTTCCCACCACGGCCACGCTGTATTACGTGGGAGGGTCCTGGAAGGTGTTCTACGTCGAGACGCAGGCATGACAGGGCCGAGAGCTCGGCCCTGACCGCTCGCCGACCGGCGCCCGTCAGCTAGGACTTGCAGTAGGCGAACACCTTGAACGGGTGCGTGCCGGCTCCGTTCCCGACCGCCGAGGCCTTCCACTTCGTGCGAGTGGTCCGCTTCGACGCGAAGGGGAACGGCCCGTCGGCGCTCGCGTTGACCCTGGCCGCGAAGCCGCCCGAGACCGCCTTGCTGCCGTGGCGGCACTTGGCGGTCACGGAGCGCTTCTCGGCCGAGCGGGACCTTGACGCGCTTCGACTCCGCCTGCAGCCCGGGCTGGTGCGTGTCGCAGTAGGCGTACGCGACCAGCCTCTGGGAATTGGTGGTCGTCGTTGTTGTAGGCGAACACCTTCCACTTGCTGCTCGGAGACCCGCTTCGAGGCCACCGCGAACACCGCATCGCCGCCGGTGGTGGCGTCCGGGCTGGCGAAGCCGCCGGAGACCGCCTCGCTTCCGCTGCGGGCACTTTGCGGTCACCGAACCCGGATTGAACGTCGCCAGCGAGGTGGTCTTCGACCTGACCTTCAACCCCGGCTGGTGCGTGTCGCAGTAGGCGTACGTGATCAGCTTGCCCGACTGCGTGGGGCGAAGTTGTAGCCCTTCGTCTTCCACTTGCGGTCGCCCGCCCGCTTCGAGCTGAAGGGGAGGATCGAGCGGCCGGTGAAGTTGGGATCGAAGTGCGGGGCGGCGAAGCCTCCGGCGACCGCCTCGCTGCCCCTCGGGCACTTGGCGGCCGCCTTGCCGTTCCCGTCTGCGGCGATCGTCGTGCTCTTCGACCTGGTCTGGAGCTTCGCGGTGGCGATCCCGGCGGCGATGGCGAGCGACCCCGGCTGCGATCAGGGCGCTGACGGCGATTCTTCTCGCTGACACTTCGGTTCCCCCTTTGCCTGGCACCGGGACCGGGTCCCGCGATCTACGCGCGGCATCCTATCTGCCGGCCGCCGGCGGCCGATCGCGAGGTTTGCGGCCGCAGCGGTCGGGAAGATATCCGCACGAATGGACGCCGGGGGACAGCGCGCAGGGCGGCCCGTTCAGGTGGCCTCCACCGGCGGCGACGCCGAGCTCGTGGAGACCATCCCGATCACCCGCCGGCGAGCGGCGGGCAGACGGGTGGCGATGCGCCTCGGCCCCAGCCGCAGGCGGTTCGCGAGCCTGCCCGACCTGGCCCCCGGCGACCGCATCGAGGTCCTGGCCGAGGTCGAGGTGACGACGGATGCGCCGCGACGGCCCGGCCGGGTCGGCAAGCCCTACGCGTACGAGCCCACCGTCGAGGCCCTGCTCCTGCTGAGCGGCGACCCGAGCGCGACCGCGGCAGACGGCCGCCACGCGCTGGCGCTGCCGAAGGCGATCAGCGAGATCTGCACGCACCGCCAGCACCACCGCGTCCTCGTGTTCGCCGGCGCCGGCCTGCAGATCCCGGCCGGCGGCCTGCCCTGGCCCGGCCCCTCCTACGTCAACCTGGTGCTCGGCGCCCACCATCCCGACGCCGTCCGCGACCAGGTGCTCCTGGTCGGCGAGAACGAGCCCGACGGCACCGTCCTCGGCGACAAGGGCCGGATCAGCGTCGTTCGCCTGCGCCCCGGCTCACAGCGGCGGCCGCGGCCGAAGAAGTCGGGCCCGGCGACGGTCAGCGAGGTCGCCGTCCGAAAGGGGCAGCGCACGGTGGTCAGCTCGTGCCGCCTCGACGACCTCGGCGAGGGCGAGCAGCTGGCGGTCACCGCGAGCCTGAAGACGAGCGCCGCCAAGCTGGGCTACCCGGCCCGGATCTCGACCCGCCTGTTCCTGGCCGACGATCCCGCTCAGGAGAGCCCGGGCGGAGAGGCCCAGACGGTGGCGGCCTTCCGCGGCGTGATCACGGCGTCGAATGGCTTCAACTGCCTGCCCAAGAACGCTCACTGCACGACCCAAAAGGCCGGCGTCGCCTATCTGCGTGACGGCCCCGTCCGGGCCCCTTTACGTCAACCTGGTCGCGGTCAGCGCCGACCCGTTCGGGGGCGCCCGGCGCGGCGACGCGCTGGAGGTCCTCGGCGGCGGCGGGATCGAGGTCGTGCGCTATCCGCCGGCGTAAGGGAGTGCCACGAGGCACGCCGGCTGGCTCGAACCTGGATTCCTTACCATCGAGCGCATGACGATCCAACGGATGGACCACGTCGGCATCGTGGTTGACGACCTCGCGGCCGCAACCGAGTTCTTCGTCGAGCTCGGACTCGAGCTGCAGGGCGAGGGGGCGGTCGAGGGCCGCTCGGTGGACCGCGTCGTGGGGCTCGACGGCGTCCGGGCAGAGATCGCGATGCTGCAGACCCCGGACGGCCATTCACGAGTCGAGCTGTCGAAATTCCACTCGCCGTCGGCCCAGGGCGGCGACCGGCCCGCGCCGGCGAACGCGCCGGGTATCCGCCACATCACATTCGCCGTCGAGGACATCGACGCCGTCGTCGCCGGCCTGCGAGCCCGCGGCGCTGAGCTCGTCGGCGAGCTGGAGCGCTACGAGGACAGCTACCTGCTCTGCTACGTCCGCGGCCCGGAGGGGATCATCGTCGAGCTGGCGGAGCGGATCGGCTGACGGGTCCGGTCCGCCGCCGACCCCCGACCAACCGAAGCGCCGCAGGTACGATCGGCGTGCCCACGACCGAGGAGGATCGATGTCTGGATCCCGAGGACCGAAATTCGATCGCGAAGGGGTACGCGATCACCTCGGCAACCGCCAGTCGTGGCTGTCGTTCTCGTTCGGCATCGCCGCGATCGTGTTCGTCGCGATCGACCTCTTGGCGGACCACCAGGCGTGGGCAGGGATTGCGGCGATCATCTGCATCGTGCTCGGGATACTGACGCGGCCCAGCGGGTTCTTCGGCCGGCGTGGCCCGGCCTGAGGGGGTCGCGTCCAGAGCAGTCCTCGGGGCCCTAGTCGCTCAGCGCCATGCTTCGAGGGCCTCGCGGCGAGGTCAGCTCTTGGAGCGCGAACTGTGGAGATCCGCGGCCGCTAGGCGCAGAGTGGTCGCCTACTCCAGCAGCCCGGCGGCGGTAGCCGCTGCTGTGATCCGGCCTTCCAGCGCGCGGCGTGCCCTGTCGATCGGTGCCGAGTCCTGGCTGACTGCGAACTGCGCGTTGGCGAGGGACATGTAGGCGTTGAGTTCGAATGCGAGCTGCTCGGCGTCCTCTGAAGGATCGATTGCTCCCTCGGCCTGGGCGTCGCGAACGGCCGTCTCCACCTGCCGGGAGAACTCGTCGACGACCTGAACCGCGCCGTCACGGACCGGGCCCGGGCGCATGGCCATCTCGGCAGCGACCGACGCGAAGAAGCAGCCGCCCGGGTAGAGGCCGCCTTCGACATACCGCAGGAAGTTCTCCGCGAGCTGCCGCAGCCGGTCGAGCCCGGTCGGGGCAGCCAAGGCTGGGTCGATCACCTGGGCGGTGAACACGGCGCGCGCCGCCTCGATTGTCGCGATCTGGAGCTCCTCCTTGGAGCCGAAGTGGGCGAAGAGGCCGCTCTTGCTCATCCCCACGGCCTCTGCCAGTCGGCCGATCGAGAGCCCGCTGATGCCCTCGACAGTCGCGAGCTGTCCGGCTTCACGCAGGATCGCGTTGCGGCTCCGTTCGCCGTCGCTGCGCCGTTTGCGCACCCGGCGCACAGGTTCGTCGCGGATCTCTGTGTCAGCCATCACAGACAAATTAGCACGACCGGTCGTACACTCCCGGCGCCAATCGGTACGAACGGTCGTGCTAACTATAGGAGGTAGCAGTGCCCGCACCAGATCCAAAAGCCGCCCACCGCACCCCCTCGCCACGGCGCGTGGCGCTCGATCGGGCTTCAGGCCGCGCCCGAGCGATGAGCGACCTCGGCCCGATCGGCCGCCTCGGCCGGCTGGCGGCGGAGCATCGCGGGCGCGTGTTCATCGCCTGGGCGTTGATCGCCGTCGGTCTGGGCATCCTCGCGCCGCGGGTGGAGACGGCACTCTCCGGCGCCGGCTGGCAGGCGAACGGCTCCGAGTCCGTCCAGGCTCGCCAGCAGGTCGATCGCAACTTCGCCGGCATTGGCGGCTACGCGCTCCAGGTCGCCGTCCACTCGCGGGACCACGTGGCGACGGCGCCCGGTTTCCGGCAAACGGTGGTCCGTGCGGAGCGTGTGCTGCGGCGCGATCACGCCGTCGGTCGGGTCTTCGCGCCGCGGCCGGGCGTCTCGATCTCGCCCGACGGCCACACGGCCGTGATCCGGGCCGGCGCGGCCGCCGATCCGAACGCGATGGTCGATGCCGCCGACCGCCTCAAGACCAGGCTTGCCGACGCCGCCGGCCCTGGGGTTGCTGTCAACCTGACCGGAGCCTCGGGGATGTGGTCGGACTTCAACCAGGCGAACCGCGAGGCGATGCTCAAGTCCGAGTTCATCTCCTGGCCGGTGACGATGGCGATCCTGGTGCTCGCCTTCGGCTCGCTGGTGGCCGCAGGCTTGCCGCTGATGCTGACCATCGTCGGACTGATCGCCTCTGCAGGCCTGCTCTACCTCGGAACGCTGGTCTCGCCGATCTCGATCTGGTCGATGAACTTCGCGCTGATGTTCGCGCTCGCCCTGGGCATCGACTACGCGCTCTTCATCGTGGTTCGCTTCCGGGCCACCCACTTCGGCCAGGAGCTCAGTCCCGTCGAGGCGGTGGCGACGACGATGGACACCGCCGGCAAGGCCGTCCTCTTCTCGGGACTGACCGTGCTGGTCTCGCTATCGGCGGTGATGCTGGTGCCGAGCCCCGCCTTCCGCTCGACCTCCCTGGGCATCATCGTCTCGGTCCTCTTCGTGCTGGCCGCGACGCTGACGCTGCTGCCCGCAGTGCTCGCCAAGCTCGGCCCCCGGGTCGACCGCCTGTCGCTTCCCTGGGTCGCACAGCGGCGAGCATCGCTCTGCGCGCTTCGCCCGCTGGGGTGAGCTGCTTTGGCGGCGGCCGTACCTGTTCGGTGGCGTCGCCCTCGTGGCCCTACTGATCCTTGCCCTACCGGTTCTCTCGCTGCGCACCGGGATGCCCTCCATCAAGGTCGTGCCGCCCGGCGACCACTCGCGGCAGGGCTATGAGCAGATCCAGGCGGGCTTCGGGCCGGGCGCACCGGGCGCCCTCCAGATCGTCGCCCCGACGCCGGCGGCCCACCAGGCGATGACGGCGGTGCGGAGGGACACGGGCATCGTCCAGGTCCCTGCCGCCCCGGCCGGGCCGCGGCGGCCTGGCGCTGATCGAGGCGATCCCCGCCAACGATCCCTCGAGCCCCGAGTTGGGCACGACGATCGATCGCCTGCGCTCGGAGCTTCCCTCCGGCACGTTGGTCGGCGGCTCGGCGGCCGAGAACCACGACCTCGAGGCCGCGCTGGCGGCCAAGACGCCCGTAGTGATCGGGGTGGTCCTGGCGCTCGGCTTCCTGCTGCTGCTCCTTGCGTTCCAGGCGCCCGTGGCGGCCGCGATCGGTGTCGTGCCCAACCTGCTCGCGACCGGCGCCGCCTTCGGGATCGCCAAGTGGATCTTCCAGGACGGCCACCTTGCCGGATTGCTCGGCTTCCAGCCGCAGGGCTTTCTGGATGCCTGGGCGCCGGTGTTCTTCTTCGCGATGATCTTCGCGATCTCGATGGACTACACGGTCTTCCTGCTTTCCTCCGCCAAAGAGCACTGGGATCGCGAAGGAGACGCACGCAAGGCGATGGTCGGTGGGCTGGCCCACTCGGGGCGCGTGATCAACGCCGCCGGGGCGGTGATGGTGGCCGTCTTCTTCACCTTCGCCCTGTCGGGGCCCCTGCCGCCCAAGGAGATGGGAGTGATCCTCGGAGTCGCCGTGCTGCTGGACGCCTTCCTGGTTCGGCTGCTGCTGGTGCCGGTGCTGCTGCGCCTCGCGGGACCGGCCGCCTGGTACGTGCCGAGCTGGCTCGGTCGCATCCTGCCGGACGTCCGCTTCGGCCACGGCGAGGCGACGCCCGCACGAAGTCCAGCCTGATGGCGCCCACCGCGAAGCTCCTCTGACGAGTTATGCAGGCTTATGACAAGTCACGTCATAAGTTGGTATAAGTCGACAGAAGCATGGACCCGGTGAGGAACCCCTACACCCCGAACGCCGGCTCGCGGCCTCCCGAGCTTGCCGGTCGCGACGAACAGCTCGAGCAGTTCCGGGTCTTGGTTGCGCGCCTGAAGAGCGGCCAGACGGAGCAGAGCATCATCGCCAAAGGACTTCGCGGGGTCGGCAAGACGGTGCTCTTGAACGCGTTCGAGGACATGGCCGAGAGCGAGGGGTTTCTGACCTACTACCACGAGCTGACCGACGAGAGCTCGTTGGTCGAGCAGCTGGCTCGTGACGCCGAGCGTGCCCTGGCGATGCTGAAGCTGAGCGAGACGCTCATCCAGAAGGTGCGGGACGGGCTCGGCCACCTGAAGACGATCCGGCTCACCGGACCGGAGGGAATCGGGCTCGAGGTCGACCTGCGAAAGGCCAGCGAGGGGACCGTGACGGCGGATCTCACTGACCTGTTCCTCGAACTCGGCGCCGCTGCCAAGGAGAAGGGCAGAGGCGTGGTCTTCTTCCTCGACGAGGTCCAGTTCGCCGACCAGGTGCACTATCGAGCCCTGATCAGCGCGCTTCATCGCTCCAACCAGAAGCGGCTCCCGGTCTCGGCGGCCGCCGCCGGGCTGCCACAGATCCCTCGGTTGACCGGTGATGCTCGCTCCTACGCCGAACGCCTCTTCGACTTCCCGACCATCGCCAACCTCGATCAGGAGGCGGCCACGGACGCACTGGTAGAGCCCGCCCGGGCGCAAGGCGTCGACTACGCGAAGGATGCAGTGGCTGCTGGCGCTCGACTGGACCGCGGGCTACCCCTTCTACATCCAGCAAATCGGTAAGCACGCTTGGAACCAGGCAACGGCCTCGCCGATCACGGGCTCGGACGTCGAGGAAGCCCTGCCGGCGGCGCAAGCCGCTCTCGATCGTGCGATCTACGAGGTGCGCGTCCAGCGGGCGACGGCGAACGAGCGCAAGTACCTGCGAGCGATGGCCGAGCTGGGTGACGGCCCGTACCGGTCAGGCGCTGTAGCGCGAAAGCGCGGCCAGTCCTCGACCGCCGTGTCGCAGCTTCGCCAGCGACTGATGAACAAGGGTCTGATCTACGCGACCGAGGACTACGGATACATCGACTTCAGCGTTCCGCGGTTCGCCGAGTTCATGCGCAGGCACATGCCCTACCAAGCTCCACGGCGCAGGGGCCCGCGCCCAAGCCGCGGCAAGAGCTGAGCGTTTGGGCAGAGCTAGCGGCGAGACGCCAGACGATCCGGCGGCCTTCCACGCACTGATTCCCGCTATTTGCGAATGCTTTGCGGAGACCCATCCGGTCGGCCGGTACACGCGGCCCGGCGTGGCCCCCACGGCCAGGATCGTCGTCTGAGGCTCCTCGGCGAACGCCGTTCGCTTCACGCCCGGCCGGGCGAAGACGAACGTTCCGGCTGGCGCGTCGAGGCGTTCGCCGTCGAGCTCGAACCTCGCTCGGCCGCTCTGGACGAAGTAGAGCTCCTCATCCTCTCCCTCCTCGTCGTGCTCGTTGATGATCCTGTCTCCCGTCTCCCGACCGGTCCATGCGTTGATCCCGAACGACGTGATGCCAAAGTGGTGGCGCACCGGACGCCACGGCTCGCGGCCGTCGCTGATCTCGCCGATGTCCTCCAGGCGGGCGACTGCGTACTCGCTCATCGATACTCCTCCGGGTTGTTCGATGCGGGACCGGGCCGACCGCCTGACTCGCGCTAGTCCACGGGCGTTGGCCGCAGCGATCCGATCCAATTGACCAAATTAATGCAACGGCAACCGGAGTCGCCCTCCTCCTTATCGCGCGAAGCGACAAGCGAGGGCAGGCGAATCGGCGCGGGCGTCAAGAAGGCGCTAAGAACGCGATCGGGAGCGTTAGGAAAGCGCCAAGATCGCCGGCTGCGCTCGACCTAGCGGTTACAACCGGCGCATGACCACGGGCGCGGGCGTTCTGTCCCGGCTGTTGATCGGCGAGCCGCTGCGAAGCGACCGGCTGGAGGAGACACTGCTGCCGAAGCGGATCGCCCTGCCGGTGTTCTGCTCGGACCCCATTTCCTCGGTCGCATACGCCACCGAGCAGATCCTGATCGTGCTCGGGCTCGGGGGCCTGGCGCTGCTGCACCTGACCTCCTGGGTCGCATTAGCGGTGGTGGCGCTCCTGACGATCGTCGTCATCTCGTATCGGCAGACATGCCAGGCTTATCCGAACGGCGGCGGGGCCTATGCGGTCAGCCGAGCGAACCTGGGTGAGAACGCGTCGCTGACCGCCGCCTCGGCGCTGCTGATCGACTACGTGCTCACCGTGGCGGTCTCGGTGGCGGCCGGGGTCGCGGCGATCACCAGCGCGGTGCCGTCGATCGCGCCGTACGCGGTCGAGCTATCCCTGGGATCCGTCGTCGTGCTGGCGGCGATGAATCTTCGCGGGGTGAAGGAATCCGGACGCGCGTTTGCGGTCCCCACCTACGGTTTCGTGCTCTGTATCTACGCCTTGCTGGCCGTCGGCTTCCTTAAGCTGGCCTTCGGCGCCGGGTTGACGGCGGAGAGCGCGAGCTACCACATCAGAGAGGCCACGGACACCGGCGGGCTGCTAACGGTGTTCCTCGTCCTGAGGGCTTTCGCGTCCGGCTGCACCGCCCTGACCGGCGTCGAGGCGGTCTCCAACGGCGTGCCCGCATTCGAGCAGCCGAAGGCCCGCAACGCGGCCACCACGCTGCTGATCATGGGGGCGCTTGCGACGACGATGTTCGCGGGCATCACGGCGCTGGCGCTAGCCGCCGACGTGCACATGGCGGAGAGCGCCGGCGATCTGATCGGGCTGGCGCCTGGTGCCGAGCAGAAAACCGCGCTCAGCCAGGTGGGGCTGGCGACGTTCGGCGAGACCCCGCCCTTCTACCTGCTGCAGGGTTTCACGGCGGCGATCCTGATCCTGGCCGCGAACACCGCGTTCAACGGCTTCCCGGTGCTCTCCTCGCTGCTCGGCCGCGACAACTACCTGCCTCACCAGCTCTCGAACAGGGGCGATCGGCTGGTGTACTCCAACGGAATCGTGATGCTGGCGCTCGTCGCCGGTCTGCTGATCGTCGTCTTCAAGGCCGACGTGACCCGGCTGATCCAGCTCTACATCCTGGGCGTGTTCCTGTCCTTCACCCTCAGCCAGGCGGGGATGGTGCGTCACTGGGCGCGTGAGATTCGACAGGCCATGGACGCAGAGCGCGCGGCGATGCGGCGCAGGCAGGCCGTGAACGCCGCCGGCGCGGTCGCCACCGGGCTCGTGTTCGTGATCGTCTTGGTGACCAAGTTCGCCCAGGGCGCGTGGATCGTCGTCCTCGCCGCGCCGATCCTCTTCCTGATCATGAAAGCGATCAAAGCGCACTACGGCTCGATCGGCCGTCGGCTCGCCCCCACCGCCTCCGGCATCGTGATGCCCGGCCAGATTCACGCGATCGTCCCGGTCTCCAACCTGCTGGCTCCCACGCTTCGTGCGCTCGCCTTCGCCCAGGCGACGAGCCCGGCCACGCTGCGCGCGGTGAGAGTGGCAGCCGACGAGGTCGATGACCCGTTTCCGAGTGAGTGGCAGCGGCGCGGAGTTCCGGTTCCGCTCGTCGTCATCGAGTCGCCCTACCGCGAGACCGTCCGCCCCCTGCTTCGCTACGTGCGCCAACTGCAGCGCGAGAACCCCGGCGACGTCATCTCGATCGTGATCCCCGAATATGTCGTGGAGCGCTGGTGGCAGAACCTGCTCCACAACCAAACCGCACTGCGACTGAAGGCCCGGCTTCTGTTCGAGCCCTCGGTGACGGTGACGAGCGTTCCGTGGGTGCTGCGATGAGGGAGGAGCCCGGCATCACCCGCGTTCGCGCCGAGGATCTGCTCGACGAGGCGGCGCCCAAGGGCCGGTCCCCGAGACTCGGGCTGACGCGACGGCGCCAGTTAACGGGGCTCGTGTTCGCAGTGGTGCTGCTGGCGCTGCTCACCCTTCTGCTCGACGCGCTGGAGAGCGTCCTGTCGCTCGATGGACAGGTGCTGCTCTACCTCGTCGCGGTGATCGCGATCGCCGTCGTGGGCGGGATTGTCGTCGGGATCGCTTCCGGCGTCGCCGCGGCGCTGTTGATCAACTTCTTCTTCGTCGACCCGGTTCACGAGCTCACTATCGCCGACCCCGATCAGGCGGTCGCGCTCGTGGTGTTCGTGGGCGTCGCGGCGTCTGTAAGCCTTGCCGTCGAGGTGGCGAGAAGGCGGCTGCAGGCGGCGGAGCAGGCGCGCGCGGAGGCGGAGACGCTGTCGGCGCTCGCAGGCGCCGAGCTTGAGAAGGAGGAGACGCTTCACGGCGTCCTCGAACGGGCCCGGAAGGCGTTCAGGATGGAATCGGTGGCGCTGAAGGTGCGCCAGCGCGGAAGTGGGGAGTGGACCGACGCCGAGCAAGCGGGCTGGGCCCCTCCGGGAAGCGAGGCGACGCTGCGCTTCGACGTGCCGATCGGGCCGCACCTGCGGATGGTGGGTCGAGGGCCGGCACTCTTCGCCGAGGACCAGCGGATCCTGGAGGCGTTCGCTGCGGCCGCCCAGACCGCGTACGAGGGCCGCCAGCTGAGCGGTAGGGCGAAGGAGGCCGAGACGCTGGAGACCGTCGACCGGCAGCGCACCGCTCTGCTGGCCGGCGTCGGCCACGATCTGCGCACGCCCCTTGCGGGGATCAAGGCCGCCGCCAGCAGTCTGCGCCAGCGTGACGTCGATTGGTCTGAGAGCGACCGCGACGAGCTGCTGGCCACGATCGAGGAATCCACGGACCGGCTCAGCAGCGTCGTCAACAACCTGCTCGACGCCAGCCGCCTGCAGGCCGGCGAGCTGACTGTGCAGGCCGAGGTCGTGTCCCTGGTCGAGGTTGTCTCAGCGGCCCTGATGGCACTGCCCGATGCGGTCGGCAAAGTGGAGGTCGGTGTGCCCGAGGATCTGCCCCCGGTCAGGGCAGACCGCGGCTTGCTCGAACGGGTGCTGGTCAACCTGATCGACAACGCCATCCGCCACGGGGGCAGCTCAGAGCCGATTCAGATCACCGCTCTCGCCGGCGCCAGCAGCGCCAAGTTGGCCGTCATCGATCATGGTCGCGGGGTGGCAAAGGAGGAGGAGGCCGATCTCTTTGAGCCCTTCCGCAGCGCCGACGACCGTCAGCTAGGTGGGCTCGGCCTCGGTCTGACGGTGGCGAGGGGGTTCGTCGAGGCGATGGACGGCGTCCTCGTTGCCGATCGTACACCCGGCGGTGGGATGACGATGCGCCTGCGCTTGCCGTTGGCGGCGCGCCAACCTGCATCTCGCGACGCCGCAGCGGACTCCGAATGACGCGAGTCCTGGTCGTCGACGACGACCGCGGCCTGCGCCGCGCGCTGCAGATCAACCTCGGTGCGCATGGCTACGAGGTGACTATGGCCGAGAACGGGCACTCGGCGCTGGCCGCGGCCTCGCGCCTGCCGCCCGATGTCGTTGTCCTCGACCTGGGGCTGCCGGACCTGGACGGGGTAGAGGTGATCGAGGGACTACGCGGCTGGAGCCGGGCTCCGATCATCGTGCTCTCGGCCCGCACGGGGCAGGGCGACAAGGTCGTTGCCCTCGACGCCGGTGCGGACGACTACGTGACAAAGCCCTTCGGGATGGACGAGCTCCTGGCGCGCTTGCGGGCCGCGCTTCGCCGCATCGAGAGCGGGCAGGAACTCGCCGTCGTGACGACCGAGCACTTCACCATCGACCTCGCCTCCAAGAGCGCCCAAGGCCCGAACGGAAAAACCGTTCGGCTCACACCGACGGAGTGGCACATCATCGAGGTCCTGATCCGCGAGCAGGGAAGGCTGGTCGGTCAGCGCGAGCTCCTGAAGGAGGTCTGGGGGCCCGCTTACGAGACCGAGACCAACTATCTCCGCGTCTACCTCGCGCAGCTGCGTCGAAAGCTCGAGCCCGACCCTTCCCATCCCCGCTATCTGATCACGGAGCCTGGCATGGGCTACAGATTCGTAGGCCCTGAGAGCTGAGAATGCCGCGCGTGCACGGGAGCGGAGCCGCGGCGGTCGGATCAGTGCGGTGGCGACGAGCAGCAGGGGCACCTGCTACCAGTCCCGTTAGCCGTCGACGCGTCAAAAACTGGTAGCCCCGCTGGTAGCAGCACGCTTGCAGCCCGCATGAACAAGCCAGATGGCGGAGATTTCCCGCCCGTCGTCCGCTTTCCGGACCTGTTTCGGCTCTCGCTCCTCGCCCCCGTGTATCCCACGTCGCCGCTGTTCAGGTGGGCCCGCGGGTGGCATCGACACGCACGCCCGGTCGCGTACTGCCTGGAGGTGCACGATCTAGGTCCTAACGAAGTGCGTGGCCGGCCGCGACCGTGATAGCAGAGCCGAATGACGGGCTAATTCAGCTACCGTCCGCTTTCTCGATGGACGACCTGGCCGAGGTTCTCGTCGTCGGCGCCGGCCCGGGGGGGCTCGCTGTGAGTCGGGAGCTGACCGAGGCGGGAGTCGACCACGTCGTACTCGAGCGGGGTCGGGTCGGCGAGAGCTGGCGGGGGCGGTGGGAGAGCTTCTGCCTGGTCACCCCGAACTGGACCGTTCAGCTCCCCGGTCAGCCCTACGACGGGGAGGATCCCGACGGCTTCATGCACCGCGACGAAATCGTCGGCTACCTCGAACGCTACGCCGCCGGATTCGAGGCGCCGGTGAGGGAGGGTGTCGACGTCACCTCCCTCGCTCCAGGAGGCGATGGCGGGTTCGACCTCGAGACTTCGGCCGTACCGCTCAGGGCTCGGTCCGTGGTCCTGGCCACCGGCGCGTACCAGCGGCCGCACCGGCCGCCCGGGGCGGCGACGCTCCCCGAGGACCTGCTCCAGATCGGGGTCGAGGATTACTCGAGCCCGGCCGAGTTGCCGAGCGGCCCGGTGCTGATTGTCGGCAGCGGTCAATCCGGGTGCCAGATCGCCGAGGAGCTCCACCTGGCGGGCCGGGAGGTCTGCTTGGCTTGCGGGCGGGCGCCGTGGGCCCCGCGGCAGGTGGGCGACCGCGACGTCATCTGGTGGGCGCTCGAGGCCGGCTTCTTCGACCAGCTGGTGAGTGCCCTGCCGGCGCCCGAGGCGCGGCTCGGCGCCAGCGTCGTCGCCACCGGCCACGAGGGCGGCCACGACCTCCACCTGCGGACACTCCAGCGCCTCGGCGTCACCCTGCTCGGCCACTTCCTCCGCGCCGAGGGTCGCCAGGCCCGATTCGCCCCCGACCTCGCCGACAGCGTCGCTTGGGGCGATGAGCGGAACGCCCAGCTGATGGAGCTGGTCCGAAAGCTGGTCGCCGAGCGCGGGCTGGAGATGCCGGAGATCCCCGAGCCGGAGCCGTTCGACGCCCACGCGCCGGAGAGCCTCGACCTGAGCGGCTTCGGCGCCGTCATCTTCGCCGGCGGTTATCGGCCCGACTATGAGTCCTGGGTGCGCTTCCCCGGCGCGTTCGACGAGCTCGGGTTCCCAGTCCACGAGGAGGGCGCCAGCACCGTCGCCCCTGGGCTCTACTTCGTCGGCGTTCACTTCCTCCGCAAGCGCAAGTCATCGCTCTTGATCGGGGTAGGCGAGGACGCCGCGATCGTGGCCGGCCAGATCGCCGGGGCAGCGCTGAGGCCTTGACCTGATCAGCGCCTGGCCGGGGTCCCCCGCATGGGCACGAAGCCGCTGGCCCGTCGCCTCACCCTGCGCCAACGAAGGTGAGACCTCAGGCGATCGCGCGATCGACGAACGAGATCACGTCCTCGAGCACTTCGTCGCGGTTCGTCTCGTTGAAGATCTCGTGGCGAGCCCCGGAATAGACCTTCTGCTCGGAGGCCTCGCCGCGCAGGTGATCGAACGCCTCCTTCGTGGCTGCATGCGGAGCGAGCGCATCCTCCTCTCCATGGATCCAGAGGACCGGAAGCGAGCCGAGGCCGGGCGCGTGGGCGAGCGCCTCGACCGCCGCAAACAGCGCCCGCAAGGTCTGCGCCTTGAACGGGCCGTTGTAGACGAGCGGATCGGCGAGGTACGCCTCGCCGACGGCCGGATCACGGGAGAGGACCGCCGGATCGATCGGGACGTCGGGCATCGGGTCCATCTCCAGCAGGGCCTCGAACTCCGGATTGCGTCCGATTACGGGCCCCGACAGCACCAACGCCGCCAGCTGGTCCAGGTGTGCCTGCGCATATCGAGCGGCGATCAGCCCGCCCATCGAGTGGCCGATCACGACGACCGGCAGCCCCGGGTGTTCATCGCGCGCAAGCTGCGCTACGAGGTCGAGATCGGCGGTGAGATGTTCGCCGGCGACGATCAGCGCCCGCTCGCCCTCCGAGCGCCCGTGGCCGAGGTGATCCGGCCCATAGACCGCGGCGCCATCGGCGACGAGCCGCTCGGCGACGTGGGCGTAGCGGCCAACGTGCTCGGCGTAGCCGTGGACGATCAGCGCGATATAGCGGGCATCCGGGTTGGGCCATGAGGCAACGAACAGCTTGCCCTCGCTGGCGTCGAGATTCAGCGCGCGGAAATCGTGCATCGTGGAGAGACTTTCAGGTCGAGGCCTGAGCGTGCTTAGCTACTCGTGAGGCATGGCCGATCTGGCGGGCATTGACGGGAAGCAGGCTCGGGCGATGCTCGAAGCGGAGAACGCCCGGTTCGCCGTCGAGCGGCCGAAATCCATGGCTCTGCTCGAGCAGGCGCGAAAGTCGATGCCACGCGGCGTTCCGATGTCATGGATGGACGATCTCTACGAGCATCCCCCGGTCTGGGTCTCCCACGGCAAGGGTGCCCACTTCACCGATGTGGACGGGCACGAGTACCTGGACATGTACGTCGCCGACATGAGCGCCTTTTGCGGGCACGCGCCGACCGCGGTCGTGGAGGCCGTGAGCGCCCAGATGGCGCGCGGAAACCAGTTCCTGCTCCCGACGGAGGATGCGATCGCCGTCGCGGAGCATCTGTCGACACGTTACGGGCTGCCCCAATGGCAGTTCACCTCTTCCGCGACGCAGGCGAACACGGAGGTGATCCGCATCGCCCGCGAGATGACCGGCCGCGGGAAGATCCTGCTGTTCGACGGGAAGTACCACGGCGAGGGAGATGCCACCCTGGTGGTCCTGGAGGACGGTCGGGTCGTTCCAGAGATGCGCGGGCTCCCGGGTTGGATCACCGGCCAGGCGCGAGTGGTCCCGTTCAACGACGTGGTCGCGCTCGAAACGGCGCTCGCACCGGGTGACGTCGCGCTCGTCCTCGCGGAGCCCGCGATGACCAACGCCGGGTTTCTGCTGCCTGAGGACGGCTTCCACGAGGCGCTCCGGCGCCTGACCCGGGAGCACGGGACGCTCCTCGCGATCGACGAGACCCATTCGCTCGTGTGCGCCCACGGCGGGCTGACCAGGAAGTGGGGACTCGACCCGGACGTGCTGGTCACCGGCAAGTCGATCGCGGCGGGCGTGCCCCTGGCCGCCTACGGTATGCGCGGCGACATCGCCTCGCTGATCGCGCCTCCCGAGCAGTCGCGCGTCGTCCAGGGCGTGGTGGTCGGCGAGGTCTCCACCGGCGGAACGCTGTTCGCCAACGCCCTCTCGATGGCGGCCGGGCGCGCCGCCCTCCTGGAGGTCCTGACCGAGGAGGCGTTCGAGCACACGGCCGCGCTCGGGGAACGGATGGCGGCCGGGCTGCGGGAGGCGATCGCGCGAGCCGGGCTTGGATGGAGCGTCGTTCAGGTTGGCGGCCACGCGTACTACTTCTTTCAGCCCACCCCGCCGAGCGACGCCGCCGGCTCGCGGGCCGCCGACGACCCGGATCTCCGGGCCCTGATCCGGGTGTTCATGGCCAACCGAGGGGTCTGGGAATCGGGCTGGTGGCTGGGGCCAACGGTGTCGGTCACCCACGATGAGGCGCAGGTCGATAGATACGTCGAGCTCTTCGGCGAGTTCCTGCACGAGGTGACCTCGTGATCTTCGGGGTACAGAGGAGGTTGGTCGTCGTCGCGGGCGCCGCCGGCTTGGCGCTGATCGCGGCCTTGCTGCTGAGCATTGCCGTCAGTCCGGCCACGGCGCACAAGGCTTGCGGCACCTACAAGAGCGACTCGATCTATCCGCGGGCTCGAGTGGTCGTCATCCGCGGCGTGGCCTGCGGGCGGGCGCGCCGCGTCGCCAAGCACTTCGACCACTCCGGCAGCGCCCCGGGGCGCTGGCAATGTGGCTACGCGCACGGAGGTGGCCGTCGCCTGTTCTCCTGTGGCCGCGGAGGCTCCGGAAGCCTCCAGGACCGGCCGCACGCCCTGAAGGCAAAGGGGGTTGGCCGCCCCGGCTGAGCCCGGGTACGCTGCCGCCTGATGCCGGGCGAGCGCGAGGGAATCGACGACCTCACCCGCTGGCTCGGATTGCGCTGGGAGGCGCATGATCGGGTGCGGCTGACGATCCGGCCCGAGCTGATCAATCCGGCCGGCCTGCTGGCAGGGCCGGTCGCCTACGCGATGGTCGACTACTCGATGGGCTCGACCCTGTGGCGGGTGCGGACCAAGGGCGAGGCGGTGGCGACGATCGGGATCTCGATCAACTACGTGCAGACGGCGCGCTCCGGCGACGTCATCTGCACATCGCGACTCGATCGCCGCAACGACCGGGTGGCAATCCTCCAGAGCGAGGTGCGCCACGAGGACGGCAGGCTGCTGGCGACTGCCATCGGCAGCTTCGCGATCTTCCCCAGCGCGCGGCTGGGCGAGCACCAGCGCGGCTCGCCGACGCCCGAGACCGACTAGACGCTCATCCTCCGTGGCTGGACGCGCTGACCCCGTTCAGCTTGTCCACGACGCGCATCAGGTCGCCCACTCCGTAGAAGTCGACGGCGACCAGGTTCGGGATCTGGCGGCGCAGCCGCTCGCACTTTTGCGCGCGGTCGAGCAGGGCTCGATACGCGTTGACCTGCTCGGCATTGCTCGGCTTCGGCGCCGGGCTGGTGTCGATCCAGTGGTTGAGCAGGAAGAGCGGGTTGTCCTTGGAGCCCCGGTTGGGCTGGCAGCTTCGGGCCAGCTCCTTCGGGTCCGTGAGCTCGGAAACGCCCTCGAAGTGGTACGGGGTCTCCTGGAGGACGTCGGCGTAGCCGCTCCGGTACCAGGGTGCCGCGCCGCCGTGCTGCTCGGCCATCAGGACCACGCGGTGGCCGCTCGAGACCATCTCCCCGAGGGTGGGGGTGGAGTCCGTGATCGCCCCCTTGTAGACGTACTCGTCGAGGCCGCTGTCCTTTACCGCCGCCACCAGGTCCGTCGGCGTCACGTAGTCCTCGACGACGATCACGAGCACCTGGTCCGGATGCTGGACGACGAAGTTGCGGATCTCGTCGAGCGCCTTGTCGAGCGGGATCGCGCCGAGCTCACAGAAGCGGTGGCACAGATAGATCTGGTGCTCGCCCTGGTCGCCTCCGGTGACCAGCCGGTCGCGGATGCGAAGCGCCGCGTCGAAGGCCTCTGGCCCCAGCTCCTTCTCGTACTCCTTGCGCTCGGAGTCGGTGAACTCGCCGAGGTCGGTCTTGACCTTGCCGCCGTTGGCGGGAAACCCGTAATGCGCGTCGATCAAGAGCCCCCGGACGCCGTCGTCGAGCTGTTGAGGGATGCCTCGATCCTGGTTCGGGAAGAGGAAGCCGGGGACGTCGGCGGCCGACATCGCGTTGTGGGCGGCGGGCAGGGCGACGTCGGCCAGCGGCCGGTCGCAGAGCTTGGCGCTGCCGTTGCAGCCCTCGCCCACGGCAGCGGCCCTGCTGCTGTTGTTGAACGCCACCGTGAGCCCGATCGCGAGCACCCCGGCGAAGGCGGCGGCTGCGGTCGCCATCGCGATCCGGCGGCGCCGGCGGCCCGCGAGCTGGGCGGCGGTGGGCACCGGCTCCGCCGCAGGGGCGATCAGGCGAAGCAGCTCCTCGACGCCCTTGTAGATGACGTAGAGGCCAACCGCCAGGACGGCGAGGTCGATCGCAGCGTTGCGGTCCAGGACGATGAACAGACCGACGGCGACGAATGCCAGGGCCCGCACGGCGCGGGCGCGAGGACGCTCTGGGACGGTGCTCACCCATTTCCACGCGGTGGCGAGCCGGTCCTCGAGCCCCACCGGCCTGAACACGGAGTTCAGCGCCGCCAGGAGGATGACGGCCGCACCGGCGACGATCAGGAGCATCGTCCGCAGCTCCTGCAGAAACGTGTCCCAGATGGCGCCGGCGGCGGCCTTGGGGCCTGGCTCCGCGACCTTGCCCAGGACCACGGAGCGCCCGACCTGGTACGCGATTATCAGCACCACGGCTCCGGCCACCATCGTGGTCGCGACCAAGGAGACGTAGCGGCGGCGGTCGGGCGAGACAGCGAAACCGGCGCCACCGGCCACGATCGCGAACGCGATCAGCAGGAGCGTGGTGAGGCGCGTGCTCTGGGCAAGCCGGGCCAGGTCGCCGAAGAAGCCCGGGACGTGCCCGTTGAGGATGGGGACCTTGGCGGTGCCCTTGATCTTGACCGAGTCCTTCGGCGCCAGCGTCCGGACGACCGAGTTCAGGATCGCGCCGATGTCGGCGACGGTGAAGACGACCGTGTCCCGGTCGCGGCTGAAGATCGCGCGGTGGACGTCGCGGACGCCAAGGCGGAACAGGTTGTTGAACGCGGCGCTGCCGACGACCGCCGACGCGGCACCCTCGATCACGGGGCGGGCGGCGATCAGGTCGGGCTGTGCCTTCACGACACCGTCGGTGATCCGCCGGCCGACCTCGCTCTTCACCTCCGGCTTGTCGAGCGCCGCGGTCGCGTGGTTGGCGAACTGGTCCGAGTCGAACAGGACCTGAGACGCGTATCCGGTGACCAGCGCCAGCAGGAGCGCCACCGCTGCGAGCACCCCGAGCGCGGTCGAGCCGATCCGGCGGGATCGAGATCCGTGGTCCTGAGCCAAGCTGGTTCCGTCCGGCGCTTTCGCCGCCTCGCTAGGCGACTGGAGGGCGCCGGTCCGCCCAGGGCCGCTCGGACTCGAGCTGCGCGGCGAGCGACAGCAGGGTCGCCTCGTCGTTCGGGCGCCCGACGAGCTGCACGGACAGGGGCAGGCCGTCGTCGGTGAACCCGGCGGGAACCGCGGCTGCCGGGTTGCCGAGGTAGTTCCAGGGTGGGCCGAAGCCGGTCCTTCTGGTCATCCCCGCGAGCGTCCACTGCCCGCCCCGCGAGCTCCACTTCTCCACCGGCACCGGCGGCTCGCCGACCACCGGAAGCAGCAGGACGTCGTGGTCCTCGAAGATCCGAAAGATCCGCTTCGCGTGCTTCGAAGTCGCCGCCCGGGTCCGCCGCAGGACCGAGTCGGGGATCAGAGAGCCCAGGCGGGCGACGCCGCGCACCTGCCGGCCCAGCCGCTCGCGGTTCGGAAGCCGGCGGGCGTCGTCGGCGACGCCTCGCGAGTAGAGGATCGCGACGCCGTTGCCCACCGTTCCCCACTTCGGGTCGCGCCAGGAGACCTCGTGGCCCAGCGAGCCGAGCAGCTGGGCGGTCTGCTCGACGGCGCGCCGGCAGCGCTCGTCCAGCATGGGGGGCGCGAGCGCGCGGGTGCCCTTGACCGAGACGGCTACCCGCAGCTTCCCGGGCGCGGTCCGCGCCGCCTCGACGAAGGAGCGCTCGGGCGGCGGGGGCTTCTCGGGCGCGAGGCCGCCGCCGGCGGTGACGTCGAGAAAGAGCGCCGTGTCGAGGACGCTGCGGGTCAGGCAGCCGTTGACGGACATCCCGTGCCAGTGCTCGAGCGTCGGGGTCCAACGGGACGCGTCCGCGCTGCGGCTTGAGCCCGAACAGCGAGCAGTAGGCGGCCGGATAGCGGATCGAGCCGGCTCCGTCGGAAGCGGTGGCGGCGGCCACGAGGCCGGCGGCCACGGCGGCACCGCTGCCGCCGGACGAGCCGCCGGGCACCCGCTCCGTGTTCCAGGGATTTCGGGTCACGCCCCAGGTGGGCGATTCGGTGAACATCGCGAAGGCGAGCTCGGGCAGGTTGGTCTTGCCGATCACGATCGCGCCCGCCGCGCGAAGCCGCTTCACCATCTCGCAATCCTCGGCGGCCGGCACGTCCACGCAGCCGGTGCCGTGGGTGGTCAGCTCGCCGGCCACGTCGTGGGAGTCCTTGACCGCGATCGGGACGCCGTAGAGCGGCGCCTCGCCGTCCGCGGGAGCGGCGCTTCTCGGCCTCCGCGGCCTCGGCCAGGGCGCGCTCGGCCCGCACCACCCGGAAGGCGTTCAGCTGTGGGTCCAGCCGCTCGATCCGCTCCAGGTGGAGCTGCACCAGCTCGCGCGGCGAAACCTCGCCGGCCCGCACCGCCTCGGCCTGGCGCGCGAGGCCCGCGAAGGCGAGATCGGGGTCGGCCATGACCCGGGACTGTAACCGGGCGGCCGCTTTGCAAAAGCGCCCAATGAAAGGCTGTGGCCGTGAGCGATGCCGAGCTGATCCTCGTCGCCGGGGCCCTGCTCGCGGCGGGAATCGGCGCCTCGCTGCTCGCGGGCCGCCTGCGACTGCCGGGGCTGGTCCTCTTCCTCGGCCTCGGGATGGCGATCGGCATCGGACGGCACGGGCTGGATCGACTTCAACGACTACGAGCTGGCGCGAACGATTGGCGTCATCGCGCTTGCCCTGATCCTGTTCGAGGGAGGCCTCACCTCCGGTTATCTCGAGATCCGCCCGGTGCTGCGACCGGCAATCTCGCTGGCGGTGCTGGGGACGATCGTGACCGCGCTGGTCACCGGGCTCGTCGCCGCGTGGCTCTTGGGCTTCTCCGTCGCTGGAGGGACTGCTGCTCGGCTCGATCCTGGCCTCGACCGATGGCGCGGCGATCTTCGCCCTGCTGCGCGGCTCGACGCTGAGGCGAAGGCTCGCGCGACACGCTCGAGGCGGAGTCCGGGTTCAACGACCCGGTGGCGGTCCTGCTCGTGCTCGGATTCATCGACTGGATCCAGCAGCCCGGCTACGGCATCGCCGACATGGCGTGGCTGTTCGCTCGTGAGCTCGGGATCGGCCTGGTCGGTTGGGCGTGGCTGTGGGGGCCGGCTGCCGTTTGGACGTTCCGGCGGATCAACCTGGAGACGGCCGGCCTCTACCCGGTGGCCTCGATCGCCGCTGCTGGGCATCGCGTACGGTGGCGCGGCGATCATCGACGGCTCCGGCTTCCTGGCCGTGTATCTGGCCGGGCTCGCGCTGGGCGGTTCCCATATCCCGGCCAAGCGCACGATCACCGCCTTCCACGAGGGCCTCGCGTGGGTGGCCCAGATCACGCTCTTCCTGTCGCTTGGGTTGCTCGCCTTCCCGAGTCACCTCGGAGACGTGCTCGTCGAAGGAACCCTGGTCGCCCTGGTGGTCGCGTTCGTGGCTCGGCCGCTCGCCACCGCACTGGCAACCGCCTTCGATCGCTTCAGCGCTCGCGAGCGGCTCGTCCTCGGGTGGGCGGGGCTTCGCGGCGCCGTCCCGGTGGTGCTCGCGACCTTCCCGGTGATCAGCGGCGTTACCCATAGCCTCGAGTTCTTCAACATCGTCTTCTTCGCGGTCGTCATCTCGACCATCGTCCAGGGGACGACCTTCGAGCCGCTGGCCCAAGCCTTGGGTATGACTACCGCCCGGCCCGCCCTGCCGCGGCCGCTGGCCGAGACGGGAACTATCCGCGGGCTCGGCGCCGAGGTGGTCGAGTACGTGGTGGGCGAGGGCGACGCGATCGCCGGGCTCCGGGTCCGAGAGTTCGGGCTCCCTCGCGAGGCGTTGGTGAGCGTGATCGTGCGAGGCGACGAGGCGATTCTTCCTCGAGGATCAACCAGGGTCGAGGAAGGCGACAGGCTGCACGTGGTGGTCCGCCAGGAGGTGGCGCGAAGCTTTCCCGAGCTGATCGAGCGCTGGCGGAGCGGGCCGATGGGTCCGAGGGCGAGACCGAAGACCAGATTCCCAGGTCATCCGCCGATCTTCAGCGTCCGTCCGTGGGGCCCCACCGATGGCGACCCTGCCAGTCCGGATGACGTGGCCGGGAAGGTGGTGGTCGAACAGCTGCGCAGTCGCCACGACCAGCCTGGCTCGGTTGTGGTCTTGGAGGACGGACGCTATGCGGTCACGGGCTCGCTGCTGATCGTCGGCAGCGCGATGCAGGTGCGCAGACAAGCGCGCAAGTGCCTTCGCCAGACCGACGACGACACGGAACGCGCCTGGTGGCGAGAAGTCATCGGCGCCCTGACGCGGTGAGCGCGGTCAGCCCCCCTGACTCGTCGGCCGAATCAGGATCTCGTTGACGTCCACGTGGTCGGGTTGGGTGAGCGCGTAGATCACGGCGCGCGCCACGTCGTCGTCGGCGAGCGCGTTCTGCGGGCGCTGGTCGAAGAACTCGGTGTCGGTCATCCCCGGCTCGATCAGGGTGACGCGGATTCCGGTGTTGTCATGCATCTGGCGCAGCTCCGCTCGCAGCGCCTCACCCATTGCCGTCACCGCCCACTTGGTGGCGGAGTAGAGCGAGCCCGGGAGCGCCCTGCGCCCGGCCACCGAGCTGGTGATCAGGAAGTGGCCGCTGCCGCGCTCGAGCAGGTGGGGGAGGGTGGCGCGGATCGTCAGCGCGACGCCGAGGACGTTGGTCAGGATCATCGAGCGCCAGTACTCGGGCGACTCCTCCAGGAAGCCCCGCTTGGCGCCGAAGCCGGCGTTCGCGAACACCGCGTCGATCCGGCCGAAGGAGTCGAGGGCCGCCGTGGCGAGCGCCTGGTTGTCCTCCCATTCGGTGACGTCGCAGCGCACGGCGAGCGCCCGCCCTGAGCCCCCGAGTTGCTCGGCGAGCGCTTGCAGCCTGTCCTCTCGCCGCGCCCCGAGCACGACCCGGTAACCGGCCTCGGCGGCGTGGCGCGCGGTGGTGGCGCCGATCCCGCTCGAGGCGCCCGTGATCAGGAGGACGGGGTCATCGGCCATCCGGATCCGATTCTACGAACAGCTGTGCCGAATGCCCCCGGCCCTTAATCGACGCTTGCCATAATCGCACGCGCTCTCCGATGGATCCGGCTCGCAAACGGAAGATCCGGCTGGTCGTTGCCCTGAGCGCCGCGGTGCTGCTCGCCGTCGGCGCTCGTCTACACGTCGGTCAGCGCCTCGACCGAGACGAAGCAGCCCTCCGAGGTCCTGAACGCGTCGCCGGGCCAGGCCTACCAGATGACCGGGGTGGTCGTCCCGGGCTCGATCCACCACCACGGCTCCCAGCTCGACTTCAGGGTCGCCGACCGCGACGATCCCAAGGCCTCGATCCCGGTCCGCTACAGCGGCGAGGTGCCGGACCCGTTCGCGGACGGGCGCGAGGTGATCGTCACGGGCAAGGTCGAGGACGGCACCTTCGCGGCCGACCGCGACAGCCTGATCACCAAGTGCCCGTCGAAGTTCCAGACCGAGGCCCAGCAGGACCCCCAGCACGTGATCATCAGCAAGTGATGATCACGCTCGGCGCCGCCAGCCTCATCCTGGCGCTCCTGGTCGCCGTCTACGGGGTGGTCGCGGCTCTGTGCGGTACCCGCGGCGACCGCCGCTTCACGGACTCGTCGCGCCGCGCGGTCTACGCCTTTGCCGCGCTGCTGACGCTCTGCGTGGTCGTCATCGAGGCGGCCTTCGCTCGCACGGACCTGTCGCTGCAGGTCGTCGCCGACCACTCATCGACGACGACCCCGGGCTTCTACAAGCTGACCGCCATGTGGTCGAGCCAGGAGGGCTCGCTTTTGCTCTGGGCCTGGGTGCTGTCGCTGACCTCGTCGGCGGTGCTGTTCGCGACGCGGCGGCGGCACCGCGAGATCGCGCCCTGGGCCACCGCGGTGCTGATGGGCCTGGGGGTCTTCTTCACCGGGCTGATGCTGGCCGACGCCAACCCGTTCGCCCGCCTCAGCCCGGTGCCGCCCGAGGGCGTCGGGCTCAACCCGCTGCTCCGCCACCCGGCGATGGCGATCCACCCGCCAATGCTCTACTCGGGCTACGTCTTCTTCTCGATCCCGTTCGCGTTTGCCGATCGGCGCCCTGATCACTCGGCGGCTCGACGCCAGCTGGATCCGCGCCACCCGCCGCTTCGCGCTGATCGCCTGGCTGTTCCTGGGGATCGGCATCCTGCTCGGGCGCGCGCTGGTCGTACTCGGAGCTCGGCTGGGGCGGCTACTGGGGGTGGGACCCGGTCGAGAACGCCTCGCTGATGCCGTGGCTCACCGGCACCGCCTTCCTGCACTCGATCATGGTCCAGGAGCGCCGGGGAATGCTCAGGGTCTGGAACGTGACCCTGATCTGCGGCACCTTCTCGCTCGCCCTGCTGGGGACGTTCCTGGTCCGCTCGGGGATCCTGGAGTCGATCCACGCCTTCGGCGCCTCCACCGTCGGCGGCCCGCTGCTGGGGCTGATCGCGGTCGTCGTGATCGGGTCGGCGCTCTTGATCGTGTCCCGGCTCGACGACCTGCGCTCCACCAAGCGGATCGAGTCGCTCGCCTCGCGCGAGGCGGTGTTCCTGATCAACAACCTGCTGCTGATCGGGCTGGCGACGATCATCTTCTGGGGGACCTTCTTCCCGCTGATCTCCGAGCTGTTCACCGGCGAGAAGGCCTCGCTCGCGGCGCCGTGGTTCGACCGCTACACGACGCCGCTGGCGATCCTGCTGGTGCTGTTCACGGGAGTCGGGCCGCTGCTGGCCTGGCGGCAGGTCAGCCTCGGCGCCCTGAAGCGACTCCTGGGCCGCCCGGCGCTCGTGGGCCTGGTGGCCGGGGTGGCGCTCTTCGCCTTCACCGACGCCCGCTCCGCGCCCCTGGCGCTGATCCTGTTCTCGCTCGCCGCCTTCACGCTGGCGGCACTGGTGCAGGAGTTCGCCCGTGGCGCGGCCGCCTACCGGTCCTTGGCCGGGGGCTCCTACCCGCGGGCGCTGCTGGCGCTGTTCTCGCGCAACCGCCGCCGCTACGGCGGCTACGTGGTCCACGCGGGACTCGCCGTCCTGCTGGTCGCCGTGGCGGCGTCGTCGAGCTTCCAGACCAGCCGCGACCTGCGCCTGCGCCCGGGCCAGTCGGCCACCGTGGACGACTACCGGGTCACCTACGAGAAGACCGACCGCGCAGATCAGCCCGGTCGAGCAGCGCCTCACCTTCGGCTCGGTGCTCACCGTGACCAAGGACGGGAAGCCGTACGCCACCCTCTACCCGTCGCGGAACTACTACGCCGGGGTCGGGGATCCGGCCGGTGGCGGTCCGGTGAGGAGCTTCTTCGAGGGCGAGGCGACCAGCGAGGTGGGGCGAAAGACCACCGTCGGGGGCGACTTCTGGACCGCGATGCAGCCTGACCTCACCTCGCTCGAACCCGCTCATCAACGGCGCCGACCGCCACCTGGAGAAGATTGCCCGGGGCGTGTCGCCGCAGAACGCCAAGGCGGGACAGGCGCTCGGCTTCCTGCAGGGCCTGGCGGTCCGCTCGATCGAGAAGCGCTACCTGAAGGACCCGCCGCCCGCGGACTTCCGGGTCAACGTCAACCCGCTGGTCACCTGGATCTGGGTCGGGGGAGCGATCGCCGTGCTCGGCGGCCTGGTCGCCATCTGGCCCGCGCCGGAGGCGCGCCGCCGCCGCGTCTCCGACGTCTACGCCGCGCGGCTCGCCCGCGAGCTGGGCCGCGCCTGAGCGCTCGCGCAGTCCCTTGGCGCTACCCGGCGCCGGGCGCCGCGAGCCCATCCGGCCCCTAGCCTGTAGCGCGATGGAGATCGTGCTCGCGCTCGCGCTCGTCGCCGTGGTCGCCTGGTTCGTGACCGCCCCGCTTCGCCGTACGCCGAGCGAGGCCGAGGCCGCAGCCGCTCAGACCGAGGATCCCGTGATCGCGGAGCTCGAGGCTCGAAAGGAGGCCAAGTACCGCCAGATCCGCGACGCGGAGCTCGACCGCGAGCAGGGCAAGCTCTCGCAGGAGGACTGGAGGCGCCAGGACGCCGAGCTTCGCCGCGAGGCGATCGAGATCCTCAAGGAGCTGGACGAGGCTCGCCGTGAGGCCTCGAGCCTGCGGCCGGGGTGACCCCAAGCGTTCATCGTCCTTTCATCGGTCATCCGTACACATGACAGGGAGGGAGCCTTCATCACAGCGTGGAGGTACAGATGACCGAACGACCCAGGACCCTTTCCCCGCGGGTGACGGCCTCGACGGCGGCGCTCGCGCTCTTGGCGGTGCTCGCGAGCGGTTGCGGCTCCTCCGGCGGGGGCAGCACCTCGTCGACGAGCGCCGCGTCGGCGTCGGCGTCCAGCCTGGCGCCCGTTCACGGCGCCTATTCCCCCTCGATCGATCCAGCGAACTTCGTCTCGGTGATCGACAACCGCTACTGGCCGTTGAAGCCCGGCACGGGCTACCACTACAAGGGCGTGCGCGGAACGATCCACCAGTCCGACGACGAGATCGTGACCCATCAAACCAAGCAGATCCTCGGCATCCCGAGCACCGTCGTCCGGGATACGGTCTCCCAGCGCGGAAACCCGGTCGAGCGGACCTTCGACTATTACGCCCAGGACAAGCAGGGCAACGTCTGGTACATGGGCGAACGGTCACTGGAGAAGCAGCACGGCCGCATGGTGGTGGCAAGCGACTCGTGGCTGTCGGGCGTCAAGGGGGGCCAGCCCGGAATCATCATGCCGGGCAACCCGCAGCCGGGCGACAAGTACCGCCAGGAGTACTACCCGCCCGGCCAGGCCCTGGACGAGGCGCACGTCGTCTCAGACCGACGGGAACGTGAAGGTGCCGTACGGCTCCTACAAGCACGTTCTGGTCACCAGCGAGTTCAGCCCGCTGGAACCGCAGACGGAGCAGAAGTACTACGTGCCCGGGCTCGGAGAGGCCGCCGAGCGCGTGGTCAAGGGACACCACGAGGAATTCCAGCTGGTCAACGTGACGCATTGAGCCCGGCCGCAGAGCGGGCGGCGGGCACGATGCCGGGGTTCCCTACACTGCCGGGGCGATGGCAACCGTGCTCGGCGTGGTCCAGGTGATCATCTCGGTGGTCCTGATCTTCTTGATACTCCTGCACTCGGGGAAGGACACCGGTCTTTCCGGTGCTTTCGGGATCGGGCAGACCGGAAGCTCCTTCGGCGGCGGCTCCCTTGTCGAGCGCAACCTGGATCGCTGGACGGTCTTCTTCGGGATCCTGTTCGTCGTCAACACGCTCGTCATACTGAAGATCTGAGCCGTGCTCGCCGCTGGCTGCGCCACGCGGCTTCCGGAATGAGGGCTCGATTTTCCCCTCGAGGCGGTAGATTTCCAGTACCGGGCTTGGACTTGGGCCATCTTGGGAACGAAGCGCCGCCCGAAGAGAGGACGCAGCCGTGAACGTAACCCACCTGATGGACGAACCCGATGCTGTTGCGCAGCCTGCCGAATCGCCCTCCCCGCCTGTGTGGATAGCCGAATCACAGGCCTTGGCGCGGGCGTACCTTCTGGCCGCATCAGCTCATGGCTCGCAGCAGCGTGCGACCGACGGCGCGCCCTTTCTCGACCACGTCGTGGAGGTCGCGACGTTCCTGCGCGACGCCGGCTTCGACGAGGAGTTGATCGCTGCCGGGCTTCTGCACGACGCCGTCGAGCGCGGCACGCTCACCGAGGAACGCCTGCGTGAGGAGATGGGCGACGCCATCTCGTCACTCGTGCTCGCGCTCACCGAGGACAGCTCGATCGAGTCCTTCGCCCAACGCAAGGCGGCGCTTCGCGACCAGGTGAGCGCGTCGGGGCAGCGAGCGATCACGATCTTCGCCGCAGACAAGCTCTCCGACATCAACGGCCTGCGCAGGGGGATCGACAGGTTCGGGGACAGCATCGAGACGCGGATGGGCACCACGGTCGACGGCATGGCCGGTCACTACCGCGAATCGGTCGAGATGATCGAGGCGAGCCAGCCTCGCTCGGCTTTCGTGCCGGCGCTGCATGCCCAGCTCGAAGAGCTCGGACCGCCACGCCGCGGCGCACGCGCTGAGCTCCGAACCCAAGACCTCAGGCTTCAGACGCGCTCTGACGCGGATCGCAGCCGGGTGATGAGTTTCGCCCGCCCGCCGGGTCTTACTTGAACAGCGACCAGAAGGAGGATGGAGATGGGAAGGATCGTCGTAACCGAGTTCGTGTCTCTCGACGGTGTGATGGAGGACCCGGGCGGTGCCGAGGACTTCGAGCACGGAGGGTGGAGCTTTGAGTTCAGCCGCGGCGAGGAGGGCGACAAGTTCAAGCTCGACGAGGCCTTCGAGTCCGATGCCCTGCTGCTGGGTCGAGTGACCTACGAGGGCTTTGCCGAGGCGTGGCCCTCCAGGGAAGGCGAGTTCGCCGACAAGTTCAACAACATGCCCAAGTACGTCGTCTCCTCGACCCTCGAGGACCCCGAGTGGAACAACTCGACGGTGCTCAAGGGCGACGTGGTGGAGGAGATCTCGAAGCTGAGGCAGGCGGTGGACGGGGACATCGTGGTCCACGGCAGCGCCCGGCTGGTGCAGACGCTGCTCGAGCACGACCTTGTCGACGAGTTGCGGCTGATGGTCTTCCCGGTCGTTCTCGGGAGCGGCAGGCGCCTTTTCGGCGACACCAGCGACAAGAAGCCCCTGCGCCTTGCGGACTCGAAGACGGTCGGCGACGGCGTCGCCATCCTCACCTACGAGCCTGCGGCCAAGGACGGGAGCTGATCGGCGGATCACCCGTTGAGGGTTGAACGTCGGCCCGCAGAGGGCCGTACTCCATGCCATGGACCGTTCTGATGCGATTGCCCTCCGCCCTTGCGAGGAGAACGACGAGAACGTCGAGCTCGCGCAACGCAGCTTCGCGGCGTTCAACCGGACCGTCGCCGAAGGTGCCGACGACTACTACGACCTTCTGGATGCGGAGGTCGAGTGGATTCCGATCACGGCCCTCCTGGACGGACGCAGCTACCGCGGTCCCGAGGCCGTGCGTCGATGGGTGGGCGACCTGAAGCGCGACTGGGAGCTGTACGAGATCAGGTGGAAGCAGGTTCGCGATCTTGGCGATGGACGTGTCCTGGTCTTCGGCTTCTGGCATACCCGCGGACGGCGAGGCGGTGTGCAGCTCAGCTTCGAGCAGGCCGCCTGGCTGATCGACCTTCGGTGCGGGAAATTGATTCGCTCCGAGACTTTCACCGACCGGAGCAAGGCCCTCGAAGCCGCCGGGCTGCGCGACTAGGCATCCGGTATTTCACGTCATTCGGCCCCCAGATCGCGTCAGCTGAGGGGTGATAGGGTCGCGCGCGATGCCGCTCGCCCGTAGCGGTGCAGGGTCAGGCCGGCCACCCGAGCTCCTCAGCGACGATCTCGAGCGCTGGCTCGCAGATGAGGGCGACAAGACGGTCGGGAGCCTCGTGGGTCTGTTCGGCCACCGGAGCTTCGCGATCTTGTTCGTGCTGCTCCTCGCCGTGCCCGCGCTGCCGTTGCCCACGGGCGGGGCGACCCACGTGTTCGAGCTGATCGCGATGCTGCTCGCGCTCCAGCTGATCGTCGGTCGTGAACGGATCTGGCTGCCGCAACGGTGGTGCGCCCTGAGCCTGGCCGGTCCCAAGCAGCAGCGCTTCATCGGAGCGTTGATGCGCATGGTGCGACGTCTGGAGCGGGTCTCACGACGGCGCCTGGGCTTTCTGTTCGGACATCGGCTGAGCCAAATCGCCTTCGGGGTGCTCGTGCTCGCTGGCTCGCTCGGCGCGTTCCTGGCTCCGCCGTTCTCGGGCCTCGACACCCTGCCGGCGCTGGGCGTTGTACTGCTGTCACTCGGCGTGCTGCTCGAGGACATTGCGATCGTCGTCGTCGGGATCGCTGTGGGCGTCGGGGGAGTGCTGCTCGAGATCGTGCTGGGAAAAGCCGCAGTCCACTGGGTAAGCAAGCTCTTCTGATGCTCAGTCAGCCTGGCTGAACCAGGGGCTCTTCACTGGGAAGGGCGCCGTAGTTCACGTCGTTCGGTCCCTAGATCGCGTCCGCTGAGGGTTGCTAGGGTCGCGCCAGGATGGATCAACGACCAGCGTCCCGTTCCGGTGGCGCGAGGACCGGGCGGAGCCGAGTGCTTGGAGCGGTTTTCCTCGCGTCGAGCGCGGTCATGATGATCGCCGCGACCGGGGCCGGCGCCGCCGTGAAGGTGACGGTGCCCTGCGGCGGCGCGAAGGGGGGCACCCAGGGCCTCGTCGCGGCGATCCAGAGGGCCAACACCCACGGTGGCGGCACGATCAGGCTGGCCCGCCGCTGTACCTACACCCTTCGCAGCGGCAGCTTCGACAGTGGCGAGGGCCCGACCGGGCTACCAGCGATCGGCAGTCCGATCACGATCAAGGGTCGCGGTTCCAGAATCGTGCGCGCCGAGGGCTCGCCGCAATTCCGCCTTCTGGAGGTCGATAACTCCCATTCGGCGTCGCTGACGATCACCCGGACGGTGCTGAGCCACGGCAATGTCTCGACCGCGACCAATGACCAAGGCGGAGCGATCCTCCTCGGCCGCTACGGAGCCCTCGTCGTGCGCCGCTGCCATGTGTCGTTCAATTCGGCTGTCAACGGTGGCGCCATCAAGACCGGCGGGGCGCGGGTGAAGATCGTCGACAGCAGGATGCGAGCGAACCGGGCGGTCCTCGTGGACGGCGTTGGCGGTGCGGTGCTCAGCTTGGGCGCGCCCGTGAGAATCGACTCCAGCGTCGTGACCAGGAACCGATCCGCCGGAGGCGGCGGAGGGATCAGCGGCCAGACGATTGGCGGCCATCGTGGCCTGCTGAAGATCACCGACAGCACCGTGTCGAACAACGGCACCATCGAAAACGGCGGCGGCGGCATCTACGCCTTCGGCCCCGAGAGGCTGATCATCCGTCGCAGTGCGATCATCGGCAACGAGCTCGCGAGCACGGGTCCAGCGGGGACGGGGGGCGGGATCTGGAGCCAGGGCCGGATGACGATCAGCGAGAGCACGATCTCCGGCAACGTCGCCGGTGGGCCAGGCATTCCGAACGCCGTGGGCGGCGCGATCGTGAACGCAACCGGGGGCACGGGGACGATCAGCGCCACGACAATCGCCGGAAATCGCGCCGTCGGCCCCGGGGCCTCCGGCGGGGGGATCGTCCATGGGTCTTCCTTGACGCTCAAGGCAACGATCGTTGCCAAGAACCGGGGCGGCAATTGCGTTGATCAGGTACGCGACGGCGGCTTCGACCTGGAGGACGGCAACAGCTGCGGCTTCGCCAAGCACGCCGTGAAGGCGAACCCGCGGGTGGCATCCGTGGCCGACAACGGCGGATCGACCAAGACGATGGCCTTGGGACGCCGCAGCCCGGCAATCAACTCGATACGCGCCAAGAGCGCCGTGTGTCGCGGAACCATCGATCAGCGCGGAGTGCCGAGGCCACAGGGCCGCGGCTGCGACATCGGAGCATTCGAGGTCGTCGCCACAAGGACACGGCTACGCGTTCACCACCGGGCCGGAAGCGGGAACCGGGTCGAGTTGACGGCAACCGTGCGCCCGAGCGCGACCAAAGCCGGCCCCCCGACGGGCAAGGTCATCTTCCTCGACCGGGGCACGGTTCTTGGAACGCGGGCGCTCGATGCCGACACGCCGGACACCGCGTCGCTCAAGGTGCGGCTGAGCGCCGGGAAGCATCGATTGACGGCGTCCTACCAGGGGTCCAAGCTGTTCCTGCCGAGCACTTCCGGGCCCCGCAGGCAGACGCTGAACGCGCCCTAGCGACGAACGCGTGCATTCCACGCACGTTCGATCTGTCGCATGAGCGCTGGGTAGACGACCCAATGCCGAAACGGCGCGATCAGCGCCATGTATCCCTTCCCCAGCCGGCCACGTGGCTTGACGTAGACGGCCATCTGTCCCTGGTAGCGGCCTTCGCCCTGATCCACCCAAGCCAGGTGCATCACGCCGTGCACGGTCCGGTTCGACACTTCCGCGGCAAACTCGACGTCGGTGCGATACAGGGGCACGAAGGGCAGGAAGTCGAAATCCAGACCCGCTGCCGTATTGCGCAAATCGTCTGGCAGCCGGTCGGTCAGTGAGGTTTCGTTCGTGCCCGGAATCGGCAGTTTGCCTGCGGCATCCTCCAAACGGCTATCCGTCGGGGCGGAGATCCTGCCAAGGCCGAACCAACTGCCGAGGCGATCGCGGACACGCCACAGGACGCGAGTTGGGAGGGACTCCCCCTTGGCCGGGTCGAAGGAAACCGTATTGTCGATCAGCCTTTGGAAGTCCTCGGCGCGACCGTGCACGGGAAGGGCCCAGACATCCTCCAGAGTGAAGTCTGGGGCGATTTCGCGGATGCGCCAGGGGCGAGATTCGTGTGCTGCGTTCGGAAGCCTCACGCTGATCCTCGATCCATACTCGAACGCGTCCAGGGCGGGCTTCGATTCATGCCCCTGACCACGGGGCTGTAGAGGCTTGCCGCGGCCTCGCTTCGCGTCGGAGCGGAGTAGCGCTCCGGGATCCCCACTCGTTTCGCTGGGTCGCTAGCTGCCGAGGGCCTTGAGCGCCTTGGCGCTGTCGGCGTGGAACTCGCCGCGCACCAGCTTGCCGTCGCGGTACTCCATCAGGTGCAGGAAGGGAGCCTCGAAGCTGCCTCCCTTGCCGGTGGCGCGCTGAGTGCCCCGGACGATCACCTTGTCGCCGGCGTCGATGAACTCGGACGCCTCGACGCTGAAGCTCGACCAGAAATTCGGAAGCTGCGCGAAGTTCGCCATGATCGCGTCGCGGCCGCGGGTCACGCCGCCAAGCGGCAGCTCATCCGAGGTCTGCCACTCAGCATCCTCGGCGAAGCCCTCCTTCAACGTCTCCAGATCGCCCTTGTTGAACGCCTCATAGGCGCTCTTCGCTGCATCCGCGTTTCCCATCTGCGTCCTCCCCTTGGATCGGGTGATTCCGTGGGGCTGAACCTATTCCTTCGCCGGCGCGCACGCAAGGGCACTGTCGCCGGCTCAGGTCTCGTGGCGATGCGGTTGTGATGCCGCGGACGTTCCTCGACTTACCTCGGCGGATGACGATTGGTCCGGTTGGCGACCTTCAGCGAGCGCGTGTGACGCGTTCGACCACCCGGGCTCCGAGTTGCATGTTCGGAGTGCGCCACACGTGTCGCTGCTCGAAGGGCCACGCGTAGATCGGGTTGCCGTCGCGAACCAGCTCCGTTAGGCGTGGTTCGTCGAGGTCCTGGGCGGACCACTCGTACAAGCGCTGCAGCCGCGGCACGATCACCGCGTAGTCGAGCATCCGGCCAAGCCGCTGCTCGTCGGCGATGTAGCCCTCCACGTCAAGCGCGAGCGGATAGCGGTCTGGCAGCACGCGGCGAAGTGAGAGGAATACTCCGACCATCCCCAACCGGGGGTCGGCGAGCAGGCGCCCGAGCGGGGCCAGCCGGCCCAGGGCCATGTACGGCGCCCCGACGAGTGCGTGCGCGTACAGGACGCGCGCCAGCGCGACGTTCATGAAGAAGCGCTCCGGCGCGCTCTCTGCCTCGGCGAGATTCCGGTGCTCGCAGGTAGCCGCCCACGATGCTCGCGTTGTGCGCTCGGTACCAGTTGCGCCCCGTCGGGTCTCGCGCTGAACTTCAGCCAGAGCCGCACGGCCTGCGACGACGGCTCGCCGGCCAACCCACCCAACAGCCCGACCGCTTCGCATCCGTCCCGCAGCAGTCGCTCGTTCATCTCGCGCCACCACACGCTGCCGGGCGGTGACGCGTCGAGCGGGTTGAGAACGCCGCGCTGGGCCTGCCAGCGCATGAACGACAGCGCCGCCCGTCGGAACGGCAGGTGTCGCGGCGCGCGGCCCGTCGGCCCCTGGAACAGCCGCGCCATCAATGCAAGACGCGCCGCCGGATCGTCGCGCACGGCCGCGACCCGCGCCTCAGCCGAGGCGAGCGCGCCTGCGTGGTGGCTCATCGCCGGGCCCCTCTCGTCAGTTCAACCCGGATCGTCAATAGATCCGTCTGCAGGATGCTCACGGTCGCCGTATTCAGCCTCGTGATCGGGCGCCTCGACGCCATGTAGCGCAGTCGTTCTCGTGGATCATCGTCGGGTACAAGCCGGGCGGTCCCCTTGCGCCATCGTCGGCCGGTGCGAAGCCGGACATGGGGATTCGCCTCGATGTTCCTGACATAGCTCGCCCGGCGTCCGTGCTCGGCGACGATCCAGAAGACGCCGTCGTCAAGGCCGTTGGTGACCGGGTTGCGCCTCGGCAGCCCGGACTTGCGACCGGTCGTCTCCAGGATCGCAGTCCCCGGGGCCGGAAGCCCGAGACGAAACAGCGTGCGGACGATGGGATTGAACAGGTACTTCGCCGTCCCGCTGGCAAGCCTCCGCTTCGTCTCACGGCGATTCGGCACGGGTTCACAACCTATCGGGCCGCGATGGCTCCAGTTAGAGTCGCCATCAGTGGCACACGCCGGAGACGTGATCGAGCTGACGGCGAGCGAGCGGCTGGTCCTGGTCACGACCACCGCCGAGAGCAACGGCGAGCTGCTCGCGATGGAGGCGCACTATGGACCCGCCGGGCGCCCGCCACCCGAGCACTACCACCCTCGCCAGGAGGAGCGGTTCACGGGCGTCAGCGGAATCGTCACTGCGCGCGTTGCCGGCGTCGAGCGGACGATCGGACCGGGCGATCAGCTCACGATTCCCGCAGGGGTCAACCACGCCTTCTGGAATCCCGGAGGCGAAGAGGCGGTGCTCCGATGGGAGGTTCGGCCCGCGCTCAGAACCGAGCGGATGTTCGAGGACCTCGCGGCCGCCGGCTCGACGCTCCGCGCCGCTCTCGCGCTCCCTCGCTACCGGGAGGAATTCCGCCTGAGCAGCGGACTACAGCGCTCCCTGCTCGACTTCATCGCCCCCGGCGCGCGCTTCGTCGGTCTCGCGCGCTAGCGGTGCCTATTGGCCACCGTCCCGTGCGGTGGATCGGTCTCTGGTCTAATCACCTGGCCACAGAGCTCACCGACCGAGGAGAAGCATGGGTGCTCAATGGAATGATGGGCGGCGCTTCGAGGGAAGGGTGGCGGTGGTCACCGGGGGCGGAGGGACGCTTGGTGGAGCCGTTGCCAGAGGCTTCGGTTCGGAGGGCGCCTCGGTTGCGATCGGCTATCGCTCCTCTCGCTCCCAGGCCGCGGAGGTCGTGGCGGAACTGGAGGGCCGGGGCGGGCAGGCCCACTCTGGCTCCCTCGACGTCACGGATCAGGAGTCGGTCGACGCGTTCGTCGCCGACGTCGTTGAGCGCTACGGTCGGTTGGACGTCCTCGTCAACGCCGCCGGTCGCCTCGACGAGGCGGACACGGTGAGATTCAGCGAGCTGGACACCGCCGCGGCGAGCGCCCTCCTTCAGGTTGACGTGATCGGAGCGATGCGGATGTGTCACGCCGTGAGGCCGGTGATGCTCGAAGGTGGCGGCGGCGCCATCGTCAACTTCTCGAGCACCTACGGGAACGGAATCAACCCGGACAACGCGATCAACTTCGTTCCCGTCACCTATTCCACCGCGAAGGGAGCAATCCGAGGCCTCACCACCACGCTGGCCAGGGACCTGGCCCCGGAGATCCGCGTGAATGCGCTTGCCCCCGGGCCAATCTCAGGCGAATGGGAGACCGAGTGGGGAGTCTCGCCCGAGCACATCGACGAGGCCATCGCCATGAACCCGCTGAAGCGTTTCGGCAAGCCGGAGGAGATCGCCGAGACCGTCCTGTTCTTGGCTTCGGATGGGGCCGGATACATCACCGGCCAGGTGATCCACGTGGACGGCGGCTGGGTGGCGGCCGGGTAGAGCGGGCGCTGCTCCCGCCGCCCGCCACGCATCACGCGTTGCGGACGCCGGCGAGCAGGCGAAGCTGAACTAGCATTCTCGGCCAATGGGTCCCGTTGAGGTCGTGGTCATCCTGCTAGCGATCGCTGTGCTGTGGCTCATCATCCGGTCCGTCGTACGGTCGGGGATGAGGCGCGACTAACAGCCGGCGCCAGCTTTTTAAGCGACGTGCCCGGTTTACAGTGCCAGAGACCGCGCGCGGCTTGGCGTAGGTGTCTAGGATTTCGCCCGATGAGCGGCGACCCTCCCCGGCAGGACACCGGGTCCCCCGAGTCAGGTGGACACGAAATCTCCGATCTGATCGGCGTCGAGTTGACCCTGGCCCTGATTGTCTGGTTCCTGCTGGTGCTCGCCGCGTTCTTCTTCATCGGCCCCTGGGTTGGCCTGCTTTTCTTGGCCGCAGGGGTCATCGGCTTCGGGTGGGCGCTCGTGTCCGCGATCCGCCGCGCCGACACCACCGACTAGCGCCACGGCGACCGCCCGCGCCGACCAAGCGTCCATTGGAGGGTGTCAGCGACGGGAGGGGTTCTCGCTGCGGCGAATACGCGCCACGACCAGCCCGATGACGAAGCCGAGTAGCCCTGAGATGAGGAGCGCCACCACGAGTGGAGCCTGGGCCGAGGCGACGATGAAGTCGACGGTCACCTTCTGGAAGTTCACAGCGATGAAGACGACCCCGAGGACGATCAGCGCCACCAGCAGCCAGAACCTGGCGCCGCGCCCCCCGGAACTGACCCGATCCTCTCGGGAGCTGGCCTGTCCCTCCATCGGCGCCACCCTAACACGGAGGCTCCCGCCCATCGAAGGCTGAGGGAATAGGGTTGCGCGCAGCGCACGCCAGCGATCGAGGGAGCCAAATATGCCACTTGCAACCGGCACCGGACTAGGGATCGGTTTCGGTGTCCTCTACTTCATCTTGCTCGTGACCCTGGGCATCATGTCCCTCCGGAAGGGACACTGGGTCATGTTCATCATTGGGATCATCTTCCCCCTGTTTTGGCTGATCGGGGCTCTGCTGCCGCCGCGCCAACAGGCGACGTAATCGGCTTCGTCTCGCTGTCATGCTTGCGCTCGAAGCCGCCGAGCTTTCGGAGTAGGCGATGTCCGAGGAGAACTTGGTAGGCAGTGAAGGCCATGCAGCTACCGAAACCCGGTAGCCGTGGTTGCAAACCCCTCTTGCCAGAGCTACGGTCACCGAGGCCATGAGGCCCCGCTTGCTCGTCACTCTCGTCTTGATCGCAGCGTCCGCGTTGACGTTCGCCTCCACCTCGCAAGCCGCGCGACCGTTCCACTTCCACGACACGAACTCCGAGTTCGATCCCCACTTTGCGACCTGCGATGGGGAGAACATCTCGCTCTTCACCACCGGCAGGAGCTTCGGCACGACCTTCTCTGACGGTCAGGGGAACGTGGTGCGGACCATCGTGCACAACCGCTTCCTCGATCACTTCACGAACACCGCCACCGAAGAGAAGCTCCTGAACAGGGGCACGTTCCAGGAGACCTTCATCCCCGTAGCGGGCACGGACGACCAGTTCACGGACACCATCACGGGGCACGTGTTCCTCGCCACGCAGCCGCACCACGGCATCGTCATCCACGACTCCGGGAGGGTCATCTTCAACCCCGACGAGACGGAGATCCTCTTCGCGGCGGGACACCACGCCGAGTTGGTCGACCATCAGTTCGAAGTGCTGCTCTGCTCCGCCCTGACCTGAGACGGGGCAGGAGGCCGTAGCGGTTCGCTCTTCGAGTCCCAGGACAGGCGGGGGTCCCTCGAAGCCGCCGGGCTGCGGGAGAGGCGACTTTTAGAAAATCAGTTTTTTCCCCAGCCTGCCATCCGGGGCGTCCTACGCCTGGCCGATGCCGCTTGCCAACCCTCCCCCTCATGGCGCGAGATACTGCGCGGGCGATGTCGGAGGAGTGCAGGTGTCGCTGGTTTACCCCTTGGGGTATTCCCTGGGCACGCGGTCGGCGAGATAGTTCTCGGGCGATGACGAGACGCCTGATCACCACCATGGCGGTCGTGATGGTCTTCGCATCGGCGACGGCCTACGCCGCCATCACCCCGATCCATCTGGGGGAATACCCGCATGGGTGTCGTCACCCGAATGGTGAGGCACTGCAAGGCCACCGAGGCTTCGATGACCTCGTGGGTACACCGCAGCGCGACCTTTTGCGCGGTGGCCGGGGCAATGATGGCCTCTTGGGGTATGAGCAAAGGGATTGTCTGTTCGGACAGCAGGGTGTGGACCAGATCGACGGCAGGCGCGGGGACGACTGGATTCGAGGCGGCACAGGGCGCGACGGCTTGGAGGGTGGCACCGGCGATGATCTCCTCCAGGGTGGCCGTGGCGACGACTTCTTCATACAGGGCTTCGGGGGCAGAGACTCGATCCACGGCGGCCCCGGATCTGACTCCCGCATCGAAGCGGGGTCGGGCCGCGACCGGATCGTAGACGTAAAGGGTCACAACCAAATCGACTGCGGCAAGGGGGTCGACAAGGTGGTGACCAATAAGCGGTCGCACGTTGAGAAGTGCGAACACGTCACGCGCACGTAGCGAGATACTGCGCGGGCGATGTCGCAGAACGACGTTCAACTGGTGCGGGCCTACTTCGAGGATCTTGATCGCGCTCTCGCCAGTTACTCGCGCAGCCCGGACGTTCCGTTCGCTGAGACCCCTGATGGGAAGAGATTGCGTGAGCAACTTCATCCGGAGGTCGTCTGGAGGCCGCCCTTTCCGACCGAGGAGGAGTTTCGGGGGTACGACGGGATCATTCGTGCGCTGGCGGTGTGGTCGGAGGCGGTAGAGGACTGGCGAATAACGCTGGTGGAGCTTGTTGACGTGGGTGGCGGCTGGGTTCTTGGCACGCTTCGGATTCACACACGCGGCAGGGAAAGCGGCGCGGCGGTGGATCAGACGCTCTTCACCGTCTTCGAAGTCCGCGATGGCCAGATCGTCTTGATCGAAGATCACCTGGACCGAGCCGAAGCCCTCGAAGCCGCCGGGCTACGGGAGTAGGACCGTCGGGGCTGCTTCGTCCCAGATTCAGCCCAAAATTTTCGAGTTTTCCTTACGCCGAGCCACCGGGGCGTCCTTAGGCTTCAGCGCTTTCGGTCCCGAACCCTCCCCCCGGCGCCAGATACTGCGCGGGCGATGTCGCAGGAGAACGTAGGTAAGGCTGGGCGCCTAGCCGCCGGGTATCGGTTGCCAGCTCGGACCGCCGAACGATTGGAATGGGTCCGCGGGATCTCTCACGACGCGGCGGTGATCGCCGTGGCGGTCGAAGCTGATCAGCGCGCCATCGCAGGTCGCTACCCCCGCCCGAATCACAAAACCCCCGCGCTAGCGGGGGCTTCGCAATGCGCCTGAGAGGAGTCGAACCTCCACGACCCGTTACGGGCCACAAGGCCCTCAACCTTGCGCGTCTACCAGTTCCGCCACAGGCGCGGGTGCGGGGATCGATTCTAGACGCCGACTCGAGTCGTTTGCGTCCGTCCGCGAGACGAGGTACTCTACGAACATGTGTTCCCGTATGAGGCCGAGCCGCGAAGGGTCGTCACGGGCTGAGGGGCGGTAGAGGGTGGACCTGACCAAGCGCCAGAAGGAGATCTTCGACTTCATCCGTCGCTACGGCGCCAAGTACGGCTATCCGCCGACCGTGCGGGAGATCGGGAAGGCCGTCGGGCTGCATTCGTCATCCACCGTGCACGCCCATCTCGCCAACCTGGAGAAGGTGGGGTTGCTGCGCCGCGACCCGACCAAGCCGCGTGCGATCGAGCTGCTGGTGGACCGGGCGAAGCGCGTCGTGCGCGGGTCCGGCCTGCCGCTGATCGGTCACGTGTCCGCCGGCGAGCCCATCCTCGCCGAGGAGAACATCGAGGAATACCTTCAGGTGCCGACCGTGATCGGCGGTGATGAGGGCGACTACATCCTTCAGGTGAAGGGCGACTCCATGCGGGACGCCGGCATCCTCGAGGGCGACTACGTGGTGGTGAGCGAGGCCGACGACGCCGACAACGGCGAGATCGTCGTGGCGCTGATCGAGGACGAGGCGACCGTGAAGCGCTTCTACCGCGAGAAGGACCGCGTACGGCTGCAGCCGGCCAACAAGGCTTACAAGCCGATTCGCACGCGCGACGCGAGGGTTCTCGGCCGGGTGGTCGGCGTCTTCAGGAGGATCTGAGGATGGCGACGCTCGCGACCCGGCAGGATCTGGCCGCCGAGCGGCCGGGAGTGGGCGAGGCTTCCTCGTCAGGCGCTCCATCGGCCCTGTTCGAGCCGGGTGGCACGACGCTGGAGGACTCGATCCTCGGCGTCTGGGACGAGCTGGTCGCGGAGGGAAACGCCGCATGCCCGGTCTGCGGCGACTCGATGTCCGCCGCCGGCGGCTGCGAGGCCTGCGGCGCCGAGCTCAGCTGACGGATCGGGCTCCCGCGGCCCCGCGGGGTCACGAAAACCAACCCATTTGGGGGGATCGATTGCAGTTGGGGGAGTCGATTGTTCCCCGGGCGCGGGAGGCTTACACTTGACGCAGCAGGCCATGCGGTCGCGGGGGGTGATGCTCCTCGAGGAAAGTCCGGACACCACAGGGCAAGGACGGTTGGTAACGCCGACCCGGGGAAACCCGCGGGAAAGTGCCACAGAAACGATACGGCCGATGGCGCGGCCACACGTGAGCCGCGCACAGGCAAAGGTGAAATGGTGCGGTAAGGGCGCACCGGCGCCACGGTGACGCGGCGCGTCAGGGCAAACCCCGTCCGGTGCAAGGCCAAGCAGGACCGACGACCCGGCCCGGCGAGGTCCAGGTAGGTCGCAGGGCCCCGGCAAACGGGGCCCCTCCGGGGAAAGTCCCCGGTGAGACAGATGACCGCACACGACAGAATCCGGCTTAGAGCCTGCTAAGGGAAGGCCCCGCCAGTGCGGGGCCTTCCTATGGGCGCGCTGTCAGGGACCTCGACGCGTCCGCGCTCTCGCCGCCCGTCGGCGCTACTTGGCGCAGACGGCAAAGACCGCGAACTGCTTGTCCGTGTTGGCGAGGTTGTCGAGGTGCACGAGCCAGCCGTCGTCGGGAACGGATTTCGGGTCCGTGCCGTCGATCGGATGCGAGTCGTTGACGTGCTGCTCGTCAAAGCCGCCGCTGTTGGCGACGCCGCCGCCGAGAACATGGAACCTGTGCGGGCAGTTGGCTACGGCGTTGTTCTGCTGACTCGCCGCGTTGAGCTGGGGCGCAGTCACGACGTACTTGAAGTCCCCGGCGGTGTAGGTCGCCCTGGTCGAGATCGCGTTCAGCTTGCCCTGAACGGCGATCGCCGTCCCGGTCACTCCGAGGGCGAGGACGACGCCCAGCACCGCGAGCGCATGCCAGACCCTCAGTGGCTTGTTCAAGATGCTCAACATGTGACGCTCCTTCCCGCGAGAGGTGGCAATTTCAGCGCGCGGAGCTTGCTCTTTGCTCGTGGGACGAAGCAGGCCGCACACCCGAGGTCATCCGCCTGACGGGCGGAACCTTACGCGCGGGCCGTCGGCGCCGTCAACCCGCGCCGGGCGCCGGGGTGCGGGACGAGCCCTTCGCTAGGGACCCGTCAGCGACGACTCGACGTCTTCGATCAGGTCCTCCACCCGCTCGAGCCCGACCGAGAGGCGGATCAGCGACTCGGGCGCCGTCTCCGAGCTCCAGCGTGCACGCCTCTCCCAGGTCGACTCGAAGCCGCCGAAGCTGGTCGCCGGGAGGATCAGTCGCGACCCTGCCACGATCGCGTCCGCCTCGGCCGCCGCGCCCGCCACCTCGAACGAGAGCAGCGGCCCGTATCCATCCGGCATCTGCTTGACGGCGACGGCTCGCGTCGCAGGCTCGAATCCCGGGTAATGCACCGCGGCCACCCGCGAGTGGGACGCGAGGTGGTGCGCGATTGCCAGCGCGCTTTCGGATTGGTGCCGGATCCGCAACGCGAGGGTCCGCAAGCCGCGAAGCGCGAGCCAGGCCTCGAACGGGCCGGCCACCCCCCCGGCCGTGTCGCGCCAGGCGAGCACCTTCTCGAGCAGGCCGTCGTCGCGGGTGACGACCGCGCCCAGGATCACGTCGGCATGTCCCGACGCCCCCTTGGTCAGCGAGTAGAGCGAGGCGGTCGACCCCCACGAAAGCGGTTGCTGAAGGACGCCGGTCGCGACCGTGTTGTCGGCGGCCATCGGCGCGCCGGCGGCCGCCGCGAGCTCGCCGAGGCGGGCCAGGTCGGCGACACGAAGCAGCGGGTTGGTCGGCGTCTCGGCCCACAGGACGGACGGCCCCGCCGCCAGCTCTCGCTCGACCTGCGCCAGGTCCTGGAGATCGACGTAGACCGGCTCGACCCCGTTGGGACGCAGGCGGTTGGCGAGGGTGCGCGTGCTGAAGTAGCCGTCCGCGGGCATCACCAGGCGCTCGCGGCCCTCGGTCAGGGCCAACATCAGCGCCATCGACGCGGCCTGGCCGGATGAGAAGACCAGCGCTTTCGCGTCCTCGATCGCGCCCAGCGCCTGCTCGAGCGCCTCCCAGGTCGGATTCCCGTTGCGGCCGTAGGCGCGGGCGCGGTCGGGCTCGCCCCACGACGCGAAGACGCTGGCGGCGACGATCGGGGGCACGGAAGCGGCGCCGGCCGTGCGGTCGGAGCCGGCGTGCGGCAGCAGGGACTCGTTGAATGCGGTCATCGATGAGCTCCTTCGCGAGGGT
Organism: uncultured Actinomycetes bacterium; assembly: GCA_963702805.1. Taxonomy (GTDB): domain Bacteria; phylum Actinomycetota; class Thermoleophilia; order Solirubrobacterales; family 70-9; genus AC-56. The sequence goes on from CAVPEC010000008.1 coordinate 418,812, forward strand.
GGACGTGGAGTAATCAACCAGGCAGACTCCGGACTGGGGACGCATGTGGACGCTCCATCGTTCACGAATCTCCGGCAAGAGGGGTTTGGGCTGGTTTCGCCATTCGAGCGGGCGTTGACCGTCCCCGGCTCCAGTGGTACGTTCGGTCGGAAGCCCAAGGCGGGGAGAGAGGAATCAGCGTGAAGAGGGCGCAGGGCCGGCCGACAGTGACCCGGTCGCGGCTTTCGCTGAAGCGAACGTCTCTGGGCAGCGGCGTCGCGCTCATCGCGGTGCTGGCTGGCGTCGTCTTCTCGGCCGCGGCGCAAGCGGCTCCGGGGGACCTCGACCCGACGTTTTCCGGCGACGGCAAGCAGACGACCGACTTCGGCTTCGGTTCCGGCAGCGCTGCAGCCACCGTGCGCCAACCGGACGGCAAGATCGTGGCGGTCGGGTCCACGTTCGGAAGCATTGCCCTCGCCCGCTACAACCCCGACGGAACCCTCGACACGAGCTTCTCCGGCGACGGCAGGCAAATCACTAATTTCGAGAGCTCCGCGGAGGCGAACGCGGCGGCGCTCCAGCCCGACGGCAAGATCGTCGTGGTCGGCTCCGGCTTCGGCGGCTCCAGCCAGGACTTCATGCTCGCCCGCTACAACCCCAACGGCTCGCTCGACACGACGTTCTCGGGCGACGGCACGCAGACGACCGACTTCGGGACCCCCGAAGTCAGCGTCGCGGACGACGCGCATGCGGTGGCGATCGAAAGTGGCGGCAAGATCGTCGTGACCGGTTCCACGGGAACCCTGACCGCCAGCAACTTCGCCCTCGCCCGCTACAACCCGAATGGCTCGCTCGACACGAGCTTCTCCGGCGACGGAAAGCAGATCACCGGCTTCGGCGCTGAGACCAACGACCAGGCGAACGGGGTGGCACTGCAGGGCGACGGCAAGATCGTCGTGGCCGGCTCCACGTCCAGCTTTGGTGGCTCCGATTTCGCCCTCGCCCGCTACAACCCCAACGGCTCGCTCGACACGAGCTTCTCCGGCGACGGCAAGCAGACCACCGATTTCGGGGGGTCCGACGGACGCGAACGGGGTGGCGCTTCAGACCAACGGCAAGATCGTCGCTGCCGGTGGCGGCGGAGGCGGCGACGACTTCGCTCTCGCCCGCTACAACCCAAACGGCTCGCTCGACACGAGCTTCTCCGGCGACGGCAAGCAGACGACTGATTTCGGGGGCTTCAACGAGGCCAACGGGGTCGCGCTCCAGGGCGACGGGAAGATCGTCGCGGTCGGCCGCGGAGGCGCCAACGACGACTTCGCCCTCGCCCGCTACAACCCCAACGGCTCGCTCGACACCACCTTCTCGGGCGACGGCAAGCAGACCACCGACTTCGGAAGCTTCGATCAGGCGAACGCGGTCGCGCTGCTGGCGGGAAATAAGACGGTTGCGGTAGGCCAATCAGGCAATGACTTCGCCCTCGCGCGCTACAACGCGAACGGTTCGCTGGACATCACCTTCTCGGGTGACGGCAAGCAGACAACCAGCTTCCCAGGCTTCGACGAGGCCAAGGGGCTGGCGCTCCAGGGCGACGGCAAGATCGTCGCGGTCGGCGGCACCGGGAACGAGGACTCGAGCGGCGCCGTCGACTTCGCCCTGAGCCGCTACAACCCAAACGGCTCGCTCGATACGAGCTTCTCGGGCGACGGCAGGCAGACCACCGACTTCGGGCAGTTCGAGGAGGCGAGTGGGGTGGCGCTCCAGGGCGACGGCAAGATCGTGTTGGTGGGCCGCACCGGTGGCTGCCAGTGCTCCACCTCGCCGATGCCCGACGACTTCGCCCTCGCGCGCTACAACGCGAACGGGTCGCTGGACACCAGCTTCTCGGGTGACGGCAAGCAGACGACGACCTTCAGACCGCACGGCATCGACGACTTCGACACCCCGACTGCCGTGGCGCTCCAGAGCGACGGCAAGATCGTCGTGGCCGGGTACAGCTTCAACGGCTCCGAGTACGACTTCGCCCTCGCCCGCTATAACGGCAACGGCACGCTCGACACCACCTTCTCAGGCGACGGCAAGCAGACGAGCGCCTTCGCGGGCCGGGCGACCGGCGTGGCGCTCCAGCAGCCGACGGCAAGATCGTCGTGGCTGGCTTCGACGACAGCGACTTCGTGCTCGCCCGCTACAACCCGAACGGCTCGCCCGACACGAGCTTCTCCGGCGACGGCGAGCAGACGACCGACTTCGGGGACGCCGACGGCGCAAATGGTGTGGGCCTGCAGGCGAGCGGCAAGATCGTCGCGGTCGGCTTCACCGGCAACGACTTCGCGCTCGCCCGCTACAACTCGAACGGCTCGCTCGACACCACCTTCTCCGGCGACGGCAGGCAGACCACCGATTTCGGAGGCTCCGATCGCGCGAACGGGGTGGCGCTCAAGAGCACCGGCAGGATCATCGTGGCCGGCGGCGGGGGGGCCAGCGGCGACTTCGCGATCGCCCGCTACAACCCGACGGGCTCGCTCGACACGAGCTTCTCCGGGGACGGCAAGCAGACGACCGACTTCGGCGGCGGGGGGGAGCACGCGAACGCCGTCGCGCTCCAAGGCGACGGGAACATCGTCGCGGCAGGAAACGCCCTCGGCGCCGACGGAACCAGGGACTTCGCGCTCGCTCGCTACAAGGGGAGTTGAGGCGACCTTCTCGGCCTGGCGCCCGGCCTGAGGCTGCCCTTTAGCGCCCGGTCCGGGACGCCCGCCACGCATGACCGGCGCGGGGCGGCGCGTTAACGGATGCTCATCAAACCCAAACTTCCGTCTCATGCTCTGTTAGGATGCCGCAACCTACCGGCTGAATCCTCGCCAGATATCGCGGGGATCGGGGGACCCAGTTACTGGGGCGAATCGTCGGCGACTGCCGCGTAGCGCCATCTCTTTCGGCGCGAGCCCGTCAGCTAACCCCGTAAGCGACCGAAAGAGCAGATGTACGAAGGGACCGCCCGTCGACGGGTGAAAACCGAATACGGCAGGCCGGAGCCAGCGCCCCGAGCGGGGCGGCGAGCCAGCGACCGGCCGCTGCGGCGCCCCGATCGGATCGCGTTCTGGGCGTTCGCGTTGAGCGTGATCGCGATGGTCGCTGCCGCCACCAGCGCCCACGCCGCCTCCGGAGGCACAGGGTCCGGAGGTGGCACGGGCGGCTCGGGCCGTTGCCCGGACATGGGGTTCGGCGCCCGAGCGCTCAACCTGGGCGATTGCGGAGGCGATGTCAAGACGCTCCACTGGCTCCTCAAGGCGAACTCCTACGGAGTGCCGCTGGGGAAGGACTTCGACAACCCGACGAAGGGCTCGGTGCGGCGCTTCCAGCGGCGCCACAGCCTCCACGCCGACGGCGTGGTGGGCGGCCGGACCCGAAAGAGGATCGCCCGCACGATGCCGAAGAGCGTCGCCAGCTGGTATGGGCCCGGCTTCTTCGGCCACCGCACCGCCTGCGGCGTGCGGCTGGGCCGCAAGACGATCGGCGTCGCCCATCGCAACCTGCCCTGCGGGACCAGGGTGACGCTGAAGTATCGAGGCCGCTACGTCAGGGCCCGGGTGATCGACCGCGGCCCGTACACGAGCGGCATCCGCTGGGACCTGACCCAGAAGGCGGCTCGAAAGCTGCACCTGACCACGACGGACACGATCCGCGCCGCCCCGATCAAGTAGCGGCTACGCGGCGGCTGCGGCGGGGAGAGTCGACGGGTCGGACTGGTCCTGCGGCAGGGCGGCCGCGTTCGCCATCAGGCTCTGGAACTCGTCCAGCGCGACGTGCGCCACCGCCTCGAGGATCTCCTCGTCGCTCCAATCGACCTCGCGGGCCTCTTCGAGCAGGTGATGGGCCGGGCGCCCATCGGCCTCGAACAGGGCCTTCAGGAAGGTCAGCAGGGCAGCCTCGCGGGGATCGGCCGAGCTCCAGCTTCGAGCTCGCGAGATCTCGTCCAGTCCAAGCCCGGCGCTGCGCGCCGTCTTCGCGTGCTGGGCGATCGAGTAGGCGTCGCCGCGATCCTCGGCCACCGCGAGAGCGATCCGCTCGCGCGTCGCCGCCGGCAGGACGCCGCCGCGGAGCTCGTGGCGCATCCGGGCGAACGCGCGCAGCGCGGCGGGAGCGCCCGCGAGCACGCCGACGAACTTCGAAACCGAGCCACCGGCGCTGGCCATCCCCTGGAGCAGCCTCGCGCTGGCGTCGGGGGCGGTGAGCTCGTCGTGGATCTGAAAGCGGCTCATATCTGTCTTCACGGTCATCGGCGTCTGCCCTTGCTTTTCGTGGACCACGTCACCGTGGTTTATCCGCGCTTAACGCGCCCTTTACTTTACTTTTAGCCTGTTACTTACGGTACGTAAGTTATAGCGGAGAACGGGCCATCGCGCAAGCACGGCGGAGGCACGCTGTGACCCTGAATACGGTCTGCGCGTCCGAGTCTGGTTCACTGGCGCGCCGCCGATATGGTTCCGCGCTCGCGGTGGTTCCGCCCGGCACCCGCCGGCGGGGCCACCGGTCGCCGACGAGACCGACTGGAGGATCAGATGGCCGACAATTCCGCCGCGGCGCGAACGCAGACGCCCGACGACGTCATGAAGGTCGTCAAGGACCGCGACGTTCGCTTCATCAGGCTCTGGTTCACCGACGTGCTCGGTCAGCTGAAGAGCTTCTCGATCAACGCGGCGGAGCTCGAGGACGCGTTCGAGGGCGGGATGGGCTTCGACGGCTCCTCGATCACCGGCTTCAACCCCATCGAGGAGTCGGACATGATCGCGCAGCCCGACCCGTCCACCTTCGCGGTTCTGCCCTGGCGGCCCGCCGAGAAGGCAACCGGGCGCATGTTCTGCGACGTCAAGGTGCCTGGTGGCGAGCCCTATGAGGGCGATCCCAGGTGGATCCTGCGGCGGGCGCTGAAGCGCGCCCAGGAGCTGGGCTTCGAGACCTACAACATCGGTCCGGAGCTGGAGTACTTCTACTTCCGCTCCGCGAAGCCCGGGGATGGTCCGCCGGAGGTCCTCGACGAGGGCGGCTACTTCGACCTCACGACGCTCGACGCCGGGTCCGACGTCCGGCGCGAGACCATCCTGGCGCTGGAGCAGCTCGGCATCCACGTCGAGTACGCGCATCACGAGGTGGGCCCCTCCCAGCACGAGGTCGACATGCGCTACAAGGACGCGCTGTCGATGTCGGACGACTGCATGACGTACCGCATCGTGGTCAAGGAGTACGCGATGAAGTACGGCTGGCACGCGACCTTCATGCCGAAGCCGCTGTTCGGCGAGAACGGGTCCGGCATGCACGTCCACCAGTCGCTGACGAGAGACGGCAGGAACGCCTTCTTCGATCCCGACGACCAGTACTACCTCTCGCCGACCGCAAAGGCCTTCATCGCCGGGCAGCTCAAGCACGCGCGCGAGATCTCGCCGCTGTTCGCCCAGTGGGTGAACTCCTACAAGCGGCTGGTTCCGGGCTACGAGGCACCGACATACCTCGCCTGGTCGCGGCGCAACCGCTCGGCGCTGATCCGGGTGCCGCTCTACCACCCCGGCAAGGAGCAGGCGACCCGGGCCGAGCTGCGCTGCCCGGATCCGGCCTGCAATCCGTACCTGTGCTTCGCCGGCATGCTGCACGCCGGGCTCGAGGGGATCGAGCACGGCTACGAGCTCCCCGAGCCGATGGAGCAGAACCTCTACCACCTGACTCCGGAGGAGCGCGAGAAGCGCGGCATCGAGGAGCTTCCGGAGACCCTGGGGGAGGCGATCGAGATCGCCGCTCACTCCGAGCTCGTGCTGCGAGTCCTCGGCGAGCACACCTTCAAGCGGTTCGTCGAGATCAAGCGCCAGGAGTGGGACGAGTACCGCGTCCAGGTCACCCCCTGGGAGATCGACAAGTTCCTGCCGGTGCTCTGAGCGCGCGCGGGTCGCGAGCCTAAGGAAGCTTTCGCAGGGCCTCCGTCCTGCGCGTCGTCTCCTTGCCCGACTTCTCGCTCCTCACCAGATAGCGAGGATCGTCCTTCGAGGCGGCGACCACCCGGTCGTTGACCACGGTGCGCGACGTGAGCCTCCTTCGCACCCGGCCGACCACCCGGCGGCCGCGGAAGCTCCACTCCACCCGGTCGCCTCGCCTGAAGCCTTGAGCCATCGGTCGTCCTCCTCGGTTGGGTCCGAACGCGTCAACCCCGCGATCCGATCTCCTGCCCCCGCGCGGGTACCCCGAAGGCCAGGCCGACTGGACGAGCGGGGGCTAGCCGAGGGCCGCCGCCAGCTCTTCGGGCTCGGTGACCGGGCGCTGGCAGGCGAAGTGCTCGCAGACGTAGGCGGCCGGCCTGCCGTCCACGGCCGGGCGCTCGCGCATCGAGCTCGGGGCGCTCGGTGCCCTCCGGCCCGCCGGCGAGCACCAGGTGGGGGCGGAACGCCGAGCGAACCACGGCGGCCAGGTCCGCGACCGCGTCGGCCGCCGCATCGCCCCCGTTGCCGCCGCGCCGATGCCGGAGCCACGAGCGCCACCTCCTTGACCGAGGCGAAGTGGAAGTCCATCGCGCGCAGCGAGATGGGCGAGGGCGTGAGGATGGCGGGCGGCGGCCGTGTGCACGAGCCGGAAGACTCCGACCGCCTTGTTGGCGTACTCGTGCTCCCCCGTCAGCGCGGCGAGGCGCAGCAGGCCGTAGGCAGCCGACGAGTTGCCGGATGGAATCGGATGGTCGTCGACGTCCTTGCGGCGCGCGATCAGCCGCTCGTGGTCGCTGGCGGTGGTGAAGAAGCCGCCCTGCTCGGGATCGGCGAACAGCTCGATCATCAGGTCGGCGGTCTGGCGCGCGTCGTCGAACCAGCGCGGCTCGAAGGTCGCCTCGTACAGCGTCAGCAGCGCCTCGACCATGTACGCGTAGTCCTCCAGGTAGGCGTCCAAGCGCGCGTCACCGTCCTTCCAGGAGCGGCGCAGGCGCCCGTCGCTCGTGCGCATCTCGGTCAAGACGAACTCCGCGCAGCGCCGCGCGGCGTCCAGGTGGTCGTCGCGCCCCAGAACGGCGCCCGCGTCGGCGAGCGCCGCGATCATCAGGGCGTTCCACGACGCAAGGCGCTTGTCGTCGAGGCTCGGCCAGACCCGCTCGGCGCGGCGCTCGCGCAGGGCGCGGAGCGCGGCGTCCAGGCGCTCGGGCCGCTCGGCCGCCGGGCCGCCCGGGACGTGGAGGATGTTTCGCCCCTCGAAGTTGCCCGCCTCGGTGACGCCGAGGTAGGCGATCGCATCGTCGGCGAGCGTGGCCCAGGTCGGCGGCGGCGAGCGCGTCGCGGATCTGGTCCGGGGTCCAGAGGTAGAAGCGGCCCTCCTCTCCCTCGGAGTCGGCGTCGAGGGCCGAGTAGAAGCCGCCCTCCGGCCCGCGCATCTCGCGCAGCGCCCAGTCGAGCGTGTCGGTGCAGACGCGGCGCCAGCGCTCGTGCCCCAGCGCCTGCCAGGCGTGCAGGTAGGCGCGGGCCAGCAGGGCGTTGTCGTAGAGCATCTTCTCGAAGTGGGGAACGAGCCACACTTCGTCGACCGAGTAGCGGGCGAAGCCGCCCCCGACCTGGTCGTAGATGCCGCCGTGGGCCATGCGCGTCGAGCGTCACCTCGACCACGTCGTTGACGCCGTGGGCGAGCAGCAGCTCGAGCGCCGGGGCGGGCGGGAACTTGGGCGCTCGCGCCAAACCCGCCGTGGCGCATGTCGGCCATCATCCGCAGCCGGCCGACGGCCGCGCCGACGAGCTCCGCGCTGAGCGGCTCGGCGGACGGCTCGATGCCGGCCGATCGCCCCGAGCTGCTCGCGGATCCGCGCCGCCGAGGCGCGGATCCGCTCCCGCTGCGTGCTCCACGACTCGACCACCGCCTCCAGCACCATGCGAAAGCTCGGCATCCCCTGGCGGGGCTCGGGCGGGAAGTAGGTGCCGCCGTAGAACGGGACGCCCTCGGGATCGAGAAAGGCGGTCAACGGCCAGCCGCCGTGCCCGGTCATCCCCTGGACCGCCTCCATGTAGATGGAGTCGAGGTCGGGACGCTCCTCGCGGTCGACCTTGATGCTGACGAAGTGCTCGTTCATGTATGCGGCCGTCTCGGCGTCCTCGAACGACTCGCGCTCCATCACGTGGCACCAGTGGCAGGCCGAGTAGCCGATCGACAGCAGGATCGGCTTGTCCTCCGCCTTGGCCCGCTCCAGGGCCTCGTCTCCCCAGGCGTACCACTCGACCGGGTTGTCCTTGTGCTGCAGGAGGTAGGGGCTCGTCTGCGCGGCGAGGCGGTTGGCCACGTGCCCCAGGCTAGCGAGCCGCGTGGGCCGTTCTGGATCGCCCATCACCGCCGTGCTGCCTACGGGCGCTGAGGGGCGCTAAAGGGGGTCGGCGCTCATCACGACCAGCGAGCCACCGCGCTTCGTGGCATCGTCGAGCGCAGCCCTGGCCCGCTGGAGGCTGGCGGCCGGATCGTCGCTCGACACGGGTGCGACCCCGATGCAGAGCGATCCCAGAATCCATCGTCGATCGCGGCCGGCCAGCTGGCGAACCTCGTCGACCAGGCGCTCCAGCCCGGCGACCACGGCGCTGCCACTGGGGGCGTCGAGGATGACCCCGTACTCTCCCCGGCCGACAGGAGCCAGCTTGTCGGACTCGCGAAGGGAAGAGCGCAAGACGCTGGCGGTCCCGCGCAGGAACTCCTCGGCGGCCGGATCGCCGTACTCGATCCGAATCTCCGCGATGCCGATCACCTTGGCGACGGCAACCCACGGCTGCTCGGCACCTCGACGGCGCCGCGCCACCCCACGCAGCTGACGCTCGAAGCGGGGCGGAATCGCCGCGCTGGCTCCGCCGAGGGACATGCCCGAGACGAGCGACAACGTCGGGCTGCCGCTTGGGGCCATCATTGGCACGCTGCGCGTTGGGATCCATCCCTCTCCGCCCTGCCGCCTCCTCTCCGGCATCGTATCGGTGGCCCAGCGCCGGCATAAGGTCTGCGCTGCTGATATACCCCGCCGGGAAGAGGAGGGCAGATGCCGAAGGACCTGACGGTGATTCTCCAGGACCGGCCCGGCGAGCTGGCGCGGCTGGGCAGGAGCGACCGGCGAGGCCGGCGTCAACATCCAGGGGATGTGCGCGTTCACCGGCGAGGGCAGGGGCGTCATCCATCTGCTGGTCGACGACGATCAGGCCGGCACCGCGCGACGGGCGCTGGAGGAGGCGGACATGGGCGTCGTCGACGAGCGCGAGGCGCTCGTGATCGACGTCGAGGATCGACCGGGCACGCTCGGCGAGCTGGCCCGCTCCCTCGGCGAGGTCAGCGTGAACATCGAGCTCGCCTATACGACCTTCGGCGGCGTCAAGCTCGTGATCGTCACCGACGACATCGACAACGCCCGCGCGGCGCTGCGCCTCGGGACTGATGCGCTGGCGCTCGAGCTCGGGGCTCACGACCCGGCGACGTCCTTGGCGAACGCCTCGAACGCCGCCGACGTAGCGCTCGCACGTCCTCGTCGGAGTGGGCGAGCGAGAGCGTCCACTCCTCCTCCACGCCCGGGCGTCATGAAGATGCCGTGGTTCATGTGGTAGAGCCAGGCCAGGGTCGCGAGCTCGTCGTCGACCTTGGTCAGGTAGTCGCGGTACTCGCGCAGCGGCTCCGGCGCGAAGACCACGCAGCCCTTGGCGCCCATCCCCTCCGTGTAGGCGGGGAGGCCGTAGCGGTCGACGATCTCCTGGCAGGCCGCCTTCAGCTTCGTGTTGGTCGTCTCGAGCTTCGGATAGGCGTCCTCCGTGAGCACCTCGGTCAGGGTGGCCTACGGATGCCGCCATCACCAGCGGGTTGCCGTTGAAGGTGCCGTACTGATGGACCTTGCCGCTGGTCACCAGCTCGGCGATCTCATCGCTCATCCCGATCGCGCCGCCCGGGTAGCCGCCGCAGATCGCCTTGGCCAGGGTGATGATGTCCGGGGTGACGCCGAAGCGCTTCGTGGCCCCGCCGTAGGCGATCGTGGCGCCCGTCTTCACCTCGTCGAAGATCAGCTTCACGCCGTGCTCGGCGGTGAGCTCGCGGACCCGCTCCAGGTAGCCATCGACGGGGGGAATGATGTTGATGTTCATCATCGCCGGCTCCATGATCAGCCCGGCGACCTGGCCCTCCAGCTTCTTCAGCGCGGACTCGAGCGCGTCGGCGTCGTTGAACGGCACCGCGCGGGTCAGCTCGGTGAGCGCCCTGCGGGTAGCCGGCGCCATAGGGGGCCGAGCGCGGGTCGTCGCGGTCGCCGAGCTCCTCCAGCGACGGGTAGACCGAGACCATCACCGCGTCGTGGTGGCCGTGGTAGGACCCCTCGATCTTGAGGATCATGTCGCGGCCGGTGGCGCCGCGGGCCAGGTGGACGGCGTCCATGGTCGACTCGGTGCCGGAGTTGGTGAACCGCCATTGCGGCAGGCCGAAGCGGCGGCTGAGCTCCTCGGCGACCACGATCGAGCCGTCGGTGGGGGCGGCGAAGTGGGTGCCGAGGTCGACGCGCGCCTTGACGGCCGCACCCACCGTCGGGTTCGCGTGGCCGATGCACATGACGCCGAAGCCGTTGTGGAAGTCGACGTACTCGCTGCCCGTCCACGTCCCAGACGCGGGTGCCCTCGCCACGCTCGACGTAGACGGGCCATGGATCGTTCTCCTGGAAGGAGGAGGGAACGCCCTTCGGCATCACCTTCACGGCGCGCTCGTAGCGCTCCTTCGAGGCCGGCGTGCGCTCGGCCAGCTTCGCCATCTCGACGCTCGGTCAGCTCGGCGATCCGCGTCCGGTCGATCGCGGGGGCGCCGGTCGCGGTTGTCTCGACGGTCATGCCTTCTCCCTGGGTCGGCCTTCTGGGCGGAGGTCGAGAGTAGCGACCGCGAGCGGGGGACTTCGTACAAGCCGGCGAGCGCCGCTTTGCCGCTCCGGAGTCGCGACGCGCGCCCGGGTCGCGCTATCGTCAGAGCGGTGAGGCTCGAAGGCATTCACCACATAACGTGCATCACGGCCGATGCCCAGCGCAACGTCGATTTCTACGCCCGCCTGATGGGCCTGCGCATGGTGAAGAAGACGGTGAATCAGGACGAGCCCAGCGTCTATCACCTGTTCTACGCCGACGAGAAGGGAAGTCCGGGCACCGACCTCACCTTCTTCGAGTTCCCGAACGCTGCTCCGCGGCCGAGCTGGAGACGGCTCGGTCCACAGAATCGTTTGGCGCGTCGGCTCCACCGATGCGCTCGAGTTCTGGGCCAAGCGCTTGCGCGGAGATGGGTTCGACAGCGAGCGCGCGGACGATCGGCTTCGCTTCCGCGACTTCGAGGGCCTCGAGCACGAGCTGTCGGTCGACACGAGCGGCGACCCGCCGCTGATCGCCGACCATCCCGAGATTCCGGCCGAGCTCGCGCTGCACGGCTTCGACGGTGTTCGGGCTTACGCCTCCGACCCCGAGCGGTCTCGCTCCCTGCTCGAGGACGCGCTTGCGTTCGAGGCGCAGGGACGACGGCTGGGAGGCTCGCGGCACGCTTCGCGGCGGCACCTACGCCTATGACGAGCCACCCGCGGAGCCGACAGTCCAGGGCGCAGGAAGCGTCCACCATGTGGCCTGGGCCTCGCTCGACGACGAGCACGAAGCCTGGCGCGAGCGGGTGATCCGCGCGGGCGCCAGGCCGACGCCCGTGATCGATCGCTTCTGGTTTCACTCGATCTACTTCCGCGAGCCGAGTGGCGTGCTGTTCGAGCTGGCGACGTTCAGCCCGGGCTTCGCGGCCGACGAGGATCCCGAGCATCTCGGGGAGACGCTGGTGTTGCCCCCGTGGCTGGAGGACCGGCGGGAACAGATCGAAGCTGTCCTGACTCCAATCGAAAACCCGCGCCAGGCGGCCGCCAGGCCAAGCGGCTGACCGCGGTGCGACGGCCAAGGTCCGGCCGATCACCAACCCGCGCACAGGCTGCTCACTCAGGCGTAGTCGAGCTCGCCGGCCTCGTCGTCGGCAACCGGCTCCTGGCAGGTGGGGCAGTACCAGACCGCCTCGAGCGGATACGCCGCACGCGGCGTGGACGGCGGTGCCGCCGCCGGTCCGGCGCGCGCCCCACTGGGTGAGCAACCGCAGCGGGCCGGCCAGCTCTCGCCCGGCTTCGGTGAGCTCGTAGACGAAGCGCTCCGGTCGCTGCGAGTACGGCTCGGCGACCACCAGACGCTGCTCGGTGAGCTGCCGCAGGCGGCTGGAGAGGACGTTCGGCGCGATCCCGGCGAGCTCGCTCTGCAGCTCCCCGAACCGCCTGGCGCCCGACCAGCAGGGCGGCCACGATCAAGAGCGTCCAGCGATCGCCGACCGCGGCCAGCGCCTCGGCCAGGGCCGGGGAGGCGAGCGACTCGGACTGCTCGCCGGCGGCCGCCTGCTCGCCGTCGGCTCCGGCGCCCTCCGCGCCCTCGGGTTGGCTGCCTGTGGACATGGACCGGATGATACGCTGTTTGGGCGAGTCACTAGCAAGTTGCAAGTAACTAGAGGAGGCATTGCCTTGAGCGTGATCAACGAGATTCAGTCGAAGATCGCCGAGGTCGCCCGCGAGCGCGGCGCTGCGGTGGTCGGGATCGGGCGCGGCTGGCGGTTCGGGTCGGGAACGGTCATCGCCCGCGACCGCGTGCTGACCGCGGCTCACCACGTCCGCTCCGAGGGGGTCACCGTGACCCTCGCCGAGGACGGCAGCGCGAGCGCGGAGCTCGTCGGGGTCGACCGCGACCTCGGCGTGGCGCTGCTGGAGGTCGACACGGGCGAGATCGAGCCGCTCGCCTGGGCGCCGGCCGACGCCGAGGTCGGGATCGGCACGGCCGTGATCGCCCTGGCCAACCCCGGCGGGCGCGGCGTTCGCGCCAGCCTCGGCTTCGTGGCGGCGGCGGACCGCGGCTTTCGGGGTCCGCGCGGCCGGCGAGTCTCGGGCGCCCTCGAGCACACGGCGACCCTGCCCCGCGGCTCCGCCGGAGGGCCCCTGCTCGACGCGGAAGGTCGCCTGCTCGGCGTCAACGCCCTGCGACTCGAGGGCGGCCTGATCGTCGCCCTCGGCCCCGGCTCGGGCTTGCGCCAGGCGGTCGAGCGGCTTGCGCGCGGCGAGGAGTCCGCGCGCCCGTTCCTGGGCGTGGCGGTTACGCCGGCGCACGTGGCGCGCCGGATGCGGCGGGCGGTCGGCCTGCCGGAGCGAGACGGCCTGCTGGTGCGCGGCGTCGAGGACGAGAGCCCGGCGGCTCGCGCAGGGATCCAGCGAGGCGACCTGATCGTCGCCGCGGCCGACGAGCAGGTCGACGGGATCGACGTCCTGCATCGAGCGCTTGACGCCGCCGTCGGGAACGGCGGACTGACGCTGACCGTGGTGCGCGGCACCGAGGAGCGCCAGGTCGACATCGAGCTGGCGGGGGCGACGGCCTGATGGCGGGCGCGGACCATGCGTCGACGCCGGCCGCGTCGGCGCCGGTCGAGGCGACTCCGGAGGGTCTGCCCAACGACGACGTGAACAGCGCCGACCCGCTGGATGCCTACTCACGCGCCGTGGTGGGAGTCGCCGAGCGCCTCGCGCCCGCGGTCGCCAGCCTGCGCGTGCAGAGGCGCACCCGGCGCGGCAGGATGCCGGTCGGCGCCGGCAGCGGCGTCACCCTGACCCACGACGGCTTCATCCTCACCGCGGCCCACGTGGTCGCCGGCTCGGACGCGCGGCGGCCGCGCGGCGTTCACCGACGGGCGCGAGCTCCCCTTCTCGGTGCTCGGCCGCGACGCGCTCTCCGACCTGGCCATCGTCCGCACCGAGGACGGCGGCCTGACCCCGGCCAAGCTCGGCGACGCCGACGACCTTCGGGTGGGCCAGCTCGTGGTCGCGATCGGCAACCCGCACGGTTTCGAGGGATCGGTCACGGCCGGCGTCGTGTCGGCGCTGGGACGCGCCCTGCCCGCCCCGTCGGGCCGGCGCCCCGCACGGATCATCGAGAACGTGATCCAGACCGACGCCGCCCTCAACCCGGGGAGCTCCGGCGGCGCGCTCGCCGATGGGCGAGGCCACGTGGTCGGCATCAACACCGCGGTCGCCGGCATCGGGCTGGGCCTCGCGGTGCCGATCAACCCCGCGACCCGCCGGATCATCGGCGCCCTGATGAGCGAGGGGCGGGTTCGCCGCGCCTTCGTCGGCGTGGCCGGCGGTCCGCGGCCGCTGCCGCCGCGGGTGCGGGCGCGATGGGGCGACCGCACCGGCGTCGAGGTGGTGGAGGTCGTCGCCGGCAGCCCGGCCGATCGAGGCCGGCCTGCGCGAGGGCGACCTGATCCTGGAGGTCGACGGAAGCCCCGTGACCAGCGCCGCGGACCTGCAGCGGATGATGACCGCGGAGCTGATCGGCCGCTCGGTCAGGCGTGGCGGTCTGGCGGGCGGGCGGCGAGTCCAAGCCTGGAGCTGGTCCCTGCCGAGCTCAGCGAGGATAGGTTCTGATCATGGCCGCCAGCGATCCCGTTCCCACGCTCTATGAATGGGCAGGGGGCATGTCCGCCCTCGAGCGCCTGACGGCGGCCTTCTACGAGCGGGTGCGTCGCGACGAGCTGCTCGAGTCCCTGTTCGCCAACATGCCCGACGACCACCCGCGACACGTCGCCATCTGGCTGGCCGAGGTGTTCGGGGGCCCCGGCGCGTACACCGACGAGCACGGCGGCTACCCGCACATGGTCTCCAAGCACCTCGGCCTCGCGATCACCGAGCGGCAGCGGTCGCGGTGGGTCCAGCTCATCGGCCTCGCCGCCGACGACGCCGACCTCCCCGCTGATCCGGAGTTCAGGGCCGCCTTCATGGCCTACGTGGAGTGGGGCACGCGCATCGCGCTGGCGAACTCCCAACCGGGTGCGGACCCGCCCCCAGAGGCACCCGTCCCGCGCTGGGGGTGGGGCGAGGCGCCGCCGCAGGCGTAATGAGCGCGTTCGGCGAGTAGGAGCGCCGGGGCCCCGGCGAGAGCCGCTCAGTCCCCGCGGTAGGCACCAGATGGCGATCGCGGGCTGAGCGCCGCGAAGGGACGCCGGCAGCGCCACAAACATCGAAGCCAATGGGACGGTTGTGGTGTTTGCCGCCTATATGAGGGTCACCGCCACATGCGTCCTTCGCGGTCCCCCTCGAGTGTGGTGTTGTCGGCGCCCTACCGTCCATCCCATGTGCGAACATGTGTTCGTGCGTTGGGAGAACCTCACGGTCGATCAGCAGCGCGAGGCGACCTTGCCCGGCTTCAAGGAACCGGCGGTCGTTCGCACCTTCGACGCGCCCGAGGCGCTCGGAACCCGGTTCTACGAGATCCGCGCCCGCTCGGCGATCAACGGCGTGCCCAAGCGCTCCCGGATGCCGTTCCGCTACACGATCAATCCCTATCGAGGTTGCGCCCATGCTTGCACTTACTGTTTCGCCCGCCCCACCCACACCTACCTCGACTTCAACGCTCGCGAGGACTTCGAGCGCGAGATCGTGGTCAAGGTCAACGCTCCCGAGCTCGTGCGCGCGGAGCTGGCCCGGCCCTCCTGGAAGGGCGACCACGTCGCGCTCGGCACCAACACCGATCCCTACCAGTGGGTCGAGGGACGCTACCGGCTGATGGAGGGGATCTGGGAGGCGATGCGGGACTTCGCCAACCCCTGCTCGGTGCTGACCAAGTCGCCGCTGCTGTTGCGTGACATCGAGCTGATGAAGGAGTTGGTCGAGGTGACCGAGTTCGCCGCCAACCTCTCGGTGCCGACGCTCGACGAGAAGGCCTGGCGCGAGACCGAGCCGCACACCCCGCACCCGCGCAAGCGCCTCGAGGCGGTGGCCGAGCTGAACCGGGCCGGGGTCCCCACGAGTGTCCTGATCGCCCCGCTGATCCCGGGCGTCAACGATGCGCCCGAGCAGGTCGAGCCGCTCCTCGAGTTGGCAGGGGAGGCTGGGGCGCGCACGGTCGGCGGCGTCGGGCTACACCTGCGCGGCGAGGTGCGCGAGATCTGGTTCGACTGGCTGCGCCAGTACCGCCCCGATCTCATCCCTCGCTACCAGGAGCTGTACCGCCGTGGCGCCTACATGCCGAGCGCCGAGCGCGAGCGGCTGGCGGCCATGGCGCGACGCGGCAAGGGCCTTCGCGGCACCAGGCGCGTCCGCGAAGGAGACGGTGGCGACCGGTCCGGTGAAACGGCCGTCAGCCCACCGCCGGAGCGGCAGACCAGTCTCTTCTGAGCGGAACCGCATAGACAAGCGGTTTCCAGGTCAAAGTGGGCACGAGGCGGACACGAGCGCGGCCGCCGCGCCGCCGCTTACTCGTTTCCCTCCGCTTCCATCGGACGACGCAGGGCAGCGAAACGCGGACTTTTCCTCCCTTAGTGGGTGGTCGTGATTTGTGCCGCCACCTGCTCGGCGGCGACCTCGTCCGATTGCGGCAGCAGGTGCGAATAGGTCCGGAGGACCACCGTCGGGGCGTCCCCGAGCCTCGCCGCCACGATATGGACCGGGACGCCGGACGTGAGTGCCAACGTGCTCACCGTATGTCTGAGGGTGTGCAAGCTGCCGGTTGGGATCCCGGCCGCTTCCCGGTGGCGATGAAACCAGTCCGATAGCCGGCGGGGCGAGATCGGTCCGCCGAGCTCGTCGCAGAACACTAGGTCGCCGTCCATGTAGGCGTCGTCGGCCCGGTCGCGCTCGCCCAGCTGCTGACCGCGATGCTCGACCAGGGCGTCGACGGTCTCCCCGTCGAGGGAGATCGTCCGTCTGGACCGCGTCGACTTCGGCGGCCCGAAGGTGCGGTCCGGGAGTAGCTGCTGGTCAATCGACACGCGGGCGCCCTCGAGGTCGAGCGCCCGCCAGGTGACGCCGAGGAGTTCGCCGCGGCGGGCCCCGGTCGTGGCCGCCAAGCGCCACAACCCGTAGAGCCGGTCGCTGCGGACGTGCTCAAGGAAGCGGGCGAGTTCCGACGCGGTCCATGTTTGCGCGGTGCGCCAGTCCCGCGCCGGCGGGTCCACGAGGTCGGCCGGATTGCGGCGAAGCTTCCCCCACCTGACCGCATCCTTCAAGGCTCTGTGGAGAACCGTATGGACGAGGCGGCGGGTCTCTGGCGCGAGCCCTTGGCGCTCAAGCTCGGCGTACAGGGCCGTCAGATGCCCGCCCGAGAGCGCCTGGAGGCGCACAGAGCCGATGCCGGGAACGATCTGGCGCCTGGCCACCTGGTCGTAGCGGTTGGCGGTTAGCGGTCGCACGGTGGCCGCGGCCGCGGGCAGCCACTCGGCCAAGAACTCGGCCACGGTCTGTCGCGCCGGCGGGACGTAGGAGCCGTCACCGACGCGGGAGAGGGTGTCGGCGAGGAAGGCCTGCGCCTCGCGGCGAGTGGCGAAGCCGCCGCGGCGACGCTGCTTGCGTCCCTCGGCGGTGTGTTCGTCGAAGCGGACGCTCCAGGTCGAGCCACGCCGGATGACCGAGCCGCGCATCAGCTCGCCTCGCCGGCCTGCCCGCGCTTCGCTGGACCTAAGAAGCCACGCTTACGGGCGGCGGCTACCCACCGCGATGCTGTGGAGCGCGTCACGTTCTTGCTTTCGGCGATCGTCTGAGTCGGCGGGTCGCCACGGTCAACCGCGGCTCGATACATCTCGGCGACGCCGCCCAGGTGCTCATCGGTAAGCGGTGACCCGCTCCGCGGCTGGCGGGTGCCTTCCGCGAAGCGTTCATAAAAAGCCCTCCGGTCCTCGAGGGTCGTTCCGACGATGCGGTGGATGGGGTCGCCGCCTTCCTCCACCGGCTCGAACTTGGTAGCGGCAACGGCGAACGCCTCTTTGAGGAGCCTGGCGACCGGGACTCGGCGCAGCGCCTCGCTACTCACGCCGTTCTCGTCACGCACCGAGACCCCCGTGCATCGCGGCTCGCCACGTTCCGTGATCTTTAGCCCAGCTTTCACAGGGCTTTCATTCCCCTCGCCTACCGTCGATGAAAACCGGCAATCCGAAGGGAGCAACATCGTGGAGACAAGAAGAGCACCGATCCGAAGTCGCCCGGCGCTCGCGCTCGCCGGGGGCGCGGCATTGGTTGCAGCGGCGCTCGGCGGCGCCGGCCAGGTCGGCGCGGCGCCCGCACCGCAGGGATCTCAGACGATCAAGTCGGGTGCTGGACCCGGATGGCCAAAGACTTTGCATCCGAACGACTTCGTTGCCCGGGTCGACAACCCGAGGTTCCCGCTCAGGCCGGGCAGCAGATGGCACTACCGCGGCGTCGATGCGGACGGTCGGTTCAGCGACAACATGCACGCCACGCACAGGACCAAGAGGATCGAAGGCGTTCGGACGACCGTGGTACACGACGTGGTCGTGAAGCACGGCAAGCGGCGGGAGATCACCGACGACTGGTACGCGCAGGATCGCCACGGCAACGTCTGGTACTTCGGCGAGAACACGAAGGAGCTCGACCGGCACGGCAACGTGACTAGCCGCGAGGGCTCATTCAAGGCGGGGCGTGACGGCGCACGGCCGGGGGTTCTATTCCCGGGCCACCCGCGGGTGGGACTAAAGGCGCGCCAGGAGTACTACAAGGGACACGCGGAGGATCACTTCAAGATCCTCGACCGCAACGCCCATGTCTCGGTGCCGTACGTCTCCTCGCACGACGCGGTGAAGACCAAGGAGTGGACGCCCCTTGAGCCGGGCATCGTCGAGCACAAGTATTACGTGCGCGGCGTGGGCGACGTCAAGGAGGTCACGGTCAGGGGGCCCAAGGAGCGCCTGCGCCTGGTCTCCTTTCATCGCGGCTGACCGGTTTGGAGCGCCTGCACCGCCCCCCAGGGGTGTGCAGGCGCCTCTGCCGCCCCGAGCAAGCGGAGCGCTGTCCAGCTACCTCTTCGCCCCAATCTCAGACCGCGTCAATTCGACATGGGGTCCGTGAGCGCAGGTAGGTACCGGCGCCGGGGCGGGTAGGCGTCGATCCCCTTGCGGGTGAGCTCGACGCGTTTCTGCGACATCGCCCACGCAGTATCTCGCGCCGGGGGGGACGGTCGGGCAGCGGCACCGCACGGCGTAGGACGCCCGGATGGCTCGCCGCGAAAAAAACTCCATTTCCTAAAAGAGTCGCCTACTCCCGCAGCCCGGCGGCTTCGAGGGCCTCGGCCCGCCCCGCGATGAACTCCAATCGCGTCGCTATCGGTCCCCGGAACGTCCATACGTGGAAATGGTGGTCCTCAACGGGCGTTCCGCTCGTCTCCCCGATGGCCTGCCGGTGTACTGCCACCACCACGCTGTCGCCCGCCTCGATGAGTTCCTGCGCGGCAACCGTCAAGGTCTCGAGGTGGGCGAGCTGCACCCGCATCCAGGCCGCGATTTCTGCCGGCCCGACGTAGCGCCCGGGCTCCGGACTCTCCTGGTCCACGACGCAGACGTCTGTGCGTCGAACAGCTCTCCTCCCGCCCGGAAGTTCCCACGCCCCCACTCGTCGTAGACCGCGCGGAGGGTATCCACGTTCTCCTGCGACATCGCCTACTCCCGCAGCCCGGCGGCTTCGAGGGCCTTCTGCTTCGTCCGGCACTCCCGATATTCGATTGCCTTGCCGTCGCGAAAGCGAAGGAGCCACGTCTCATCGTCGCTGACCTCGATGCCCCTCCCCTGGGCACGCCCCCGAATGCGGCCGACGACGACCACGTACTCCCCGGCGTCGATGAATTCGCTTGGCTCGATCTCGTACTCATCAAAGACATCGAGCCACTGTTGGACGTATTCAGCGAACGCCTCACGCCCGACAAAGCTCGGCGAATCCGGCTGATCTTCGGCCGGATAGCACTGGATGTCCGGGGCCATCAAGCGAAGCACCCCAGCAACATCTCGCAAGTTGTTGAGCTCCATCCAACGTCGAGCGATCTCCACGTTCTCCTGCGACATCGCCTACTCCGAGAGGCCGGCGGCTTCGAGGGCGTCGGATCGGTCCATGAACGACTTTGTCCAAACGACCTTTTGGTCACGGAAACGCAAGACCATGTACACGGTCATTTCGATTGGGACGCCGCCTCCGACCCCGACTCCGCTCGCTCGCGTATCGACGAGGACGACCGCGTCGCCTTGCGTGATGTTCATTGGCTCAAACCGGAACCCCTCGCCCCAAGCCTCCTGCAGCTTGGCGAGCCACGCCCGTACCCCGTCATGGCCGCGAAAGACACCAGTGTCTGGAGTCTCTTCAAGGTCGAGGAGCACGACGTCCTCGTCAAGGCCAGCGATCCACGTCTCGTAATCGCCTCGGTTGAAGGCGTCGAACCCCGCCTGAATGTCGGCGCTGGGGGGAATTTCCTGCGACATCGCCCGCGCAGTATCTCGCCCTGAGTCGCCGCCGGGCGGGAGCGGTCAGCCTCCGGCGGAGCGGTCTAGCAGCAGTCCTCGCAGGCCTCGCCCCGCCCCGCCTCGCGGCCCTCGTTCACCGCCACGGCAGCGATCACCAGGGCGGTGACCGGGTCGGCCCACCACCAGCCGAGGAGGGCGTTCGCTCCAAGTCCGACGAGGAGAGCGGCAGACAGGTAGGCGCAGAGGAGGTTCTGGCGACCCTCCGACTTCGTGGCGGACGAGTGGAGCTTCTCGCCAACGCGGGCCTTGGCTGCGGCAAGGGGGGGCATCGTCGCCAGCGTCACCGCCGCCAAGCCGATGCCGACGTAGCTCGCCTCGGGATGGCTGCCACCCGCAAGGGTGCGGATCGCCTCCACGGTGATGTACGCCGCGATCACGTAGAAGCTCGCCCCGATCAACTGTTGCGCCCTGCGTTCCGCTCGCTCGGACGCGTGACGCGCCTCCGCGAAGCGCCACAGGACGGTGATCCCCGCCATCGCCTCCACCAACGAGTCCGCGCCAAAGCCAACAAGCGCGATGGACCCGGCGATGACGCCGGCACCAATGGCGACCGCCGCCTCGATGCCGTGCCACGCGAGGCCGAGCCGAGCCAGGAATCTCGCCCTTCGGACGAGGGACTCCCGCTCGCGGGGGTCGTGAATGTGAAGCGGGACAGATGCTGTCTCCATCGCAGAGAAACGGTAGACGTTCTCCTGCGACATCGCCCGCGCAGTATCTCGCGTTGGCGCCTGTCTTCAGGCGAGCTCTGCGCGGGCCGCGTCATCCTCGACCGTGAACGCCTCACCTTCCAGGGCCGCACGGACCCGACGCACCGCGCTCTCACCGTCGTTGGCACTGAGGCGCGCGGTCAGAGTCCGGGGGGCATCGTGGACCAGGTTCTGAATTCCCTGCTTGGCCAGCAGCCAGCGGCGCGGCCGGTTCGCCTCGCCCTTCGTGGAGGGTCCGCCCCGAAACACGGATGGCCGCCCCGCCCGTCAAACTAGCTGGCGACAAGACGCACATCGCCGACCGCATGGAGCGAGGAAGCTATGCGCGACACCCGCCGTCAGAGTCCTATCCCGCGATCTTCGCGAAGCAGGAAGACCTGGGCGATGTGGTTCGGCCTGCTCGGCGCGCTCGCCCTGACGCTCGTGGCAGCCGCCACAGCGAGCAGTTCGAACGGCGGGCACAAGTCCCGCACGTGCTTCGGAAAGCACCCCACGATCCTCGGCACGCAGCACGCCGACTCGATCAGGGGCACCCAGGGTCGCGACGTGATCATCTCCTTGGGCGGCGACGACCACATCAACGCGCGGCGCGGAAACGACTACGTCTGCGCCGGCCGTGGCGACGACGACCCGATCCACGGAGCCGAGGGCGTCAACCACATGAACGGTGGCCCCGGCGATGACTGGCTCGATGGCCGCCGCGGCCGCGGCAACGTCTCGATCGGCGCGCGCGGCGATGACCTGATCCAGGCCGAGGGCAGGGTCGAGGGCGGCCCGGGCAGAGACAGGATCGAGAGCTTCGGCTACCTGAGTCCCTCGGGCTCTCCGTTCCCCGATGTCACCAGCGGGGGCGCCGGAAGGGACAGGATCTCAGGCGGCTCCAACGGCGAGCTCCTGATCGGCGGCGGAGACGACGACAGGATCTTCGCAAACGCCGGCAACGACCACCTGAAGGGAAAGGCCGGCAACGACAAGCTGCACGGGGAGGACGGCAACGACGACATCGACGGCGGAACGGGGACGGACGTCTGCGTCCAGGGGCCGGGAACGGGTTCGCTGACCGGCTGCCCCTAGTCCGGAGATCGTGATGACGGAGTTCCCGGTCGACGGGGGCGCCTCCTGCGACATCGCCTACTCCGAAAGCCCGGCGGCTTCGAGGAGCGACAGGCTCGCCGGGCATTGGCTTCAGATCCAGCGGCACTCAGAAGCTTTGAGTTGGCCGTGAGGCTGGGGTCGAGCGCAACGCACGGAGAACGCCACCTGTCCTCGGTGCGGGACGAGCTTCGAGCGCACGACGACGACCAAGCGCAAGCAGGTCTACCGCTCGACGCGCTGTCAGTACGAACAGCGGTCGTCCGACTAAGGCGCGGCCCGACATCCAGGCGAACCTCAAACCTGTGCGGCGTGCGGTGGTCTTTCCGTGAGCGCCCTACTCCCGCAGTCCGGCGGCTTCGAGGGCTGCGTCCTGGTCCGTGAATCCCTGCGTTAGCCGACCGCGAAAGATGCGATTACCGGGGAAGACTTTGGATAGTCGCTGACTGAGCGACGTGCGAACTCTTCCTGATCAGGCCCTGGCACGCGTCCGGGCTGCCTTCTTGGCGCTCTGACTGCGGCGCTTCGCCTTTTGCTTCCGTGTCCGGGCCGCCTTCTTTGCCGCGGCCTTCCGCTTCTCAGGCCCGTGGTTGAGCCGATCTTGAATCTCGACCACTGCGCCTGACAGATCAGCCATCGTACGGCGGGCCGCCTTCGGCGCGGCCTTGGAACTGTTCCGAACAGCCCCAGCGACTTCCTTGGCTCGACTCTTCCGCACCCCGAGCGATCGCATCCGGCTGAACAGATCCTCGTCGATTTTGGTTGCCATATCTGCTCCTTTCGGTGCTACGCGCATACCCATGCAACGGAAGGCAAAACGCTTGGTGGCGGAAAGGCACTGGTCTCCGCGGATAGGCTCGTCGAATCCCTCATGCCGAGGAGTTGGTTACGGAATTCGCCGCGCGGAGCCCTGCGCGATTTCCTGGCTGGTGAAACCCTAGGACTTCTTGGCCCCCGCTTTGGCCATCTCGCTCACGTCCTGAACGCCGTTTGCGACTCGGCTCACGCGCTGGCCGATTCGGTCGGCGCGCTTTGCCGCGTCGGTTATCGCTTCCGTGACCTTTTGGGCGTCCACTTTTAGTCCGTTGCGTTTTGGCAGCGGTACTCCGAGCACCTTGCGGCGGCGTCGGGAGCGCGCGGTCAGCACGGCGGCCCCGGCCACTCCGGCCAGCGCCGCGCCACCCGTGAGCAGGGGCGTCTTCGTCTTCTTCGCGAAGCTCGCGACTCCGTGGGCAGCGTTCTGGGTGCCGGACGTAAGCGTCTCTTTGACGGCCTCCGCCCCGCCGCTCCCGTTCGATGAGGGCCGGGAGCGGTTTGCACTCCGAGTACGGCTAGCGTTGGAACGGCTTTGCGATGTCTTACTTGAGCGGGTCCGGGAATTCGAAGATGCCCGCCGTCGCGATGCGCTTGCTTTCGTCTGGGCCATGGTGGCCTCCTTGGTCGGATTCCTTTCCCGACATTCGGCTACCCACCGAGTGCACAGATAATCGAGGCGAGCGCTTCTCGCGCCATGCGGCTTCGGCCCTGCCACTGATGATGCTGGTGGGGGTTCTGCGGCGTTCAGGCGGGCTCTGAGGGACCCTTGTCCGTTAACGAACCGCTCCTGTTTCGACCTTTTCATCGTGGGGTAATCGCCCAGAAGCGAGGCAGCATTGCTTCGCCGTAACGCGAAGCACCTGCCATTCGGCCTGGGAGCAAAGGGGCGAGAGCGGCTCGATAGTCGCCTTGCACGGCCCAGGCCCGAAAAGATCCACGGATAGGAGACAGCACCTATGGAAGCTGGAACCAGAGTCGGTGCCGCGCGCACCAGTTCCACACGCACGGACCCAGTCCGTCACGACGGCCGCATTAGGCGTCTGGCGACAGAAACCAAGCAGGCCTTCAAGACCACCGAGTTTTGGGCCATGGTCGGGGTCGTTGTCGCGATTCTCGTCAGCGCCGCCGCAATCAAGGGTGGCGACACCGACGGGACCGACGAGTTCATCGCTCGTCAGGCATGGCTCTACGTCGCCATCGTCGCCGGCGCGTATCTGATCAGTCGCGGTCTGGCGAAGTCCGGATCGAGCGATCCGTACACCGAGAGCCGCGAAGACGGCGATCGGAACGGTCGCTAGCACCGCACGGCAATGAGCATGGCTGTCGAAACGGCGCTCTGCTCTTTGCATCAACCCGGCCGGGGCCTCAACCGGGGCCTCGGCCGGGCCTATCCCTTTAGAGACCGACGTGCAGGCGGTGAGCGATGTTCCTGATCTGGAAACGATCCGGCGAACGCGCCCAGGTCCGATTCATGCCGGGTTGCCTCATCTGGTCGATTGTGTTGTCGGTGGCCCTCACCGTTTTACTGAACCTGCTGATCAGGGCTTTCTGAACGCGAGAGGAGGAGTAGATGCCGGTTTGGGTGTGGCGCGCGCTTAGAGCGGCCCGGCGTGTCCCGTGGACCAAGGTGTGGGCTGCGGTCATCTGGCTGGCAACGGTGGGCCGCGAGTATTGGGATCGACTTACCCCCAAGGAGCGCAGGGAACTCCTGAACCTCATGGTCAAGTCGAAGGGAAGTCGATCCAATCTCACGAGCAAGGAGCAGGGCCGCCTAATCGATCTGTTCAACAAGATCCGTCGGGGAGGCGAGTGAGCCGTGGGCACCACGTTCTCCTGCGACATCGCCTACTCCGAGAGCCCGGCGGCTTCGAGGGCCACTTCCCTGTTTCGGAAGGTCTGTTGTCGCACCGCCCGCCCGTTCTTAATCGTGAAGAGCAAGGCGAAGCGATCAAGGTCCTCCGCGGCGATCTGGCTGGCAGGCCCGACTCCGCTCACCTGGACCACCGCGACCACCTTGTCGCCGGCGTCGATCAGCTCTATCGGATCAATCGTGTACCCGGACAGCGTCGTTCGGTTCTCCTCGTAGAGCAGACGTATGGCCTCCTTGCCGTGGCGGGTTCCCAACAGGCAGCGTCTCGAACACCACGTCCCGGTCATAAAGCTTGACCAGAGCATCGAGGTCGCCACGGTTGTAAGCAGTGAACGCCGCCCTGACCAGCCCCACGTTCTCCTGCGACATCGCCTACTCCCGCAGCCCGGCGGCTTCGAGGGCTTGCCTTCTGCTGCCGTAATAGTCGAGTCGCACGCACTTGCCGTCTCGCAGCGTCCACACTGCGCCGTCTACGCGTTCCACATCGACGCCGCTCTCACGGCCCTTGGCGTGGACCCGCAGGACGGCGACGACGCGCTCACCGGCGTCGATGTACTCCTCCGGCTCCCAGCGCCAGCTCTCCCAACTGCTCTCCCAGTCGGCCTGCCACTGAAACAGCCCCTCCACCCCTCGGTACACCCCCGCGTCCGGGATGTCGTGGTCGTAGATCTCGACCTCCGGATCGACCGCTGCAAGAGAAGCTTCCAGGTCGCCCCGCAGGTAGGCCTCATAGCTACGACGCACGATCTCCACGTTCTCCGGCGACATCGCCCGCGCAGTATCTCGCGCAGGGTGAGCCCCCTGCGATGCGCAAGTTGGGCTCGGGCTTATTGGGCTTCTTCGGCCCGCCGGGCGACGTCGAGCAGGGCTTGGGCGAACTCCCGCGCCTCATCTGGATTCATCTTGACGAGCATGGGGACGGGGTCCTCCTTTCCGACCACGTCCAACCCGGTCACTACGACCCGCACGGCGCCGGAGCTCCCTACGTCGACTGTAATGCCGCCCTCGATAATCAGTCGATAACGCGTCGGTCTCGACGCAACCCAGCAACTCCAATCGACGCAATGATCCGAGCGATCACCGCGCCGATGATCAGGTAGACGACTGCGGCGATCCCCCAGTTGACAGCGACAGCTGCCTTCGAGTCGTCGAGCTCGAACATCCCGTCGAACGGCCCAACCAGCGCCTGCGCAGCGTCATGCACGGCGGAGACGATGTCGTTGGCGGGGTTGGCCTCGAGCACGATCAACAGAATCCCACCGACGATGATGGCCGCGACAATGCCGGCCGCGAGACGGATCAGGCGCGCCAACGAGCCCGCGACCAGGGCAGCCGAGGTCGCCACCCCGCCTTCGCCTTCGTCGCGCCGGGACGCCATCGCATCACG
Source organism: uncultured Actinomycetes bacterium (assembly GCA_963702805.1). Taxonomy (GTDB): domain Bacteria; phylum Actinomycetota; class Thermoleophilia; order Solirubrobacterales; family 70-9; genus AC-56. The sequence continues at coordinate 445,009 of CAVPEC010000008.1, forward strand.
CCTGATCCGGCTACGACGCGTCGTCACCGGGCGCGCTTCCGAATCAACTTCGGCTACAGATCTCTCACTTGCTCTGGCCATTTCCCTCTTCGTATTCCCAGCTTCAGGGAGCACAAACACGGCATTGGAGCGCTTACCGTCTGGGCGAGTTGCCTCGACCTCTTGACGCGGAGTATCTCCCGAGGTGAGCCCGGCTTGGGGTCAAGCGGGGGCCTTGGTTTGCCGCGTAGCTGCCAGGCGACGCTAACTGCTCGGGTCGAGGGAGTGCCCGTACTCCTGCGACATCGCCCGCGCAGTATCTCGCGACGAGTGCGCAGGCTCGCCCTCGTTAGGGGCATCGGGAACCGGCTAGGCCAGTTTCTCGGCCACCTCCCCTGCCTCGCCGTGCTTCTCGATCAGCCAGAAGTGCGGATATTCCTTGACCACCGCTTCGAGGTCGGCGGCGACGTGCTCCGGCGCCACGGCAAAACGGTTGGGCTGCGACCGGGCCTCACGCCATTCCTCTCCGGACAACTGGATGCGCTCTTCGCAGCCCACTCGCCAGCACTCGCATCGAAAACCCTCAGCCGAAACGCCGCTCCCCATCCACTTCGCCATGCGCTCGTTGAGATCCCGGCACCAGGCCTCGTTGTAGGCGATGCGCTCCTCCCGCGACCCAAGTGGCGGCTGAAAGGACGACATCGCACCCCAATAACGCTCCAGGCACTCGAACGTCAGGGGATTTCGACTTCAATCCAGCTCGACTGGGCCTGGTACGACCTGGGCCTGTCTGGACACGGATGTCACCAGGCAGGTCTCCCTGAGAGAAACGACCAAGGGGGCAGCACAATCGCCTGTCTCACCCACCTTCTGATTACCGATTCCAAGGAGTCCGGAAGGTGACTTGTTCGGCCGTTTTGCCCAGGGTGGTCTTGGGTAGGCGCCCCCAGCAACGACGGATTCCACGGAAGGAGACCATGATGAGGAAAGCACTCCTAGCGGCCAGCGCGGTCGCGGCGCTGCTGGGGTTCGCGGTCACCGCCTACGCCGCGGTGCACCCGATTCCCCCCAGCGACTTCAACAGGGGATGTCACCCGAACGGCAAGGCCCTGCAAGGGGACGGTGCCGACGACACCATCCGGGGCACGGCGCGCCGGGACTTGCTGCGCGGAGGCGGCGGCGCTGACACGATCATTGGGCGTCCCGCTCGTGACTGCCTCTTCGGCGGCGATGGGCGCGACCTGATCAAGGGCGGCCAAGGCAGGGACCGGATCGCAGGCGGCGCGGGCAGTGACGCGCTCAGAGGCAACAAACGCGGCGACGACATCAACGGCGCCGGGGGCAAGGACGCGCTCAGGGGCAACCGAGGCGACGACCGGCTCAACGGCGGCAACGGTGACGACGACATCAACGGCGGGAATGGTGACGACCTGATCAGGGCCGGAGGCGGCGACGACGAGATCGTCGACATTCGCGGCCGCAATCGGATCGTCTGCGGGAACGGGTTCGACACGGTCACTACCAACCCGCAGTCGGTCACAAGGGGTTGTGAGGACGTAACCCGCACCTAGAAAGCGAGCATTCGCCTGCGGTTAGCGCGGGCGTGGAGTAAAGGGAGCACGGGCCGCCGGAGGTGCAGCGGCCCGTGTTCTCAGTGTTTTCAAGGACCGGTCTCGCCCGGGCCCAGCTGAACCTGCGTTCTCCTGCGACATCGCCCGCGCAGTATCTCGCGATGCAAGCACGCCCTGGAATCAGGCGGGCCGGGGCTTCGTTTCCGGGCCTGTTTCTCTGGGTAGTCGAAACGAGAACACGCTTCAGCGTTCTGAAGGAAGGGAAGCCTAAATGCCCCAGCAGACGAAGAATTCGTCGACGACTAGGCGCTCGAGCTCGTCACGTCAGTCGGGCTCGACCCGGTCCAAGAACGGAGGCTCGGGCGCCGCTCGCGCACGCTCCCGCACGACGAACAGGCGCCGCAACGGATCGGGTTCGAGTGCGCGTAGGCGTGCCTCCTCGTCCCGCTCGTCCGGCTCGCGCGCATCGAGCCGGCAAAGCTCGAGCCCTAGTTCGAAGCGTGCACGCTCCAACAAGACTCCAGTCGCCAGCGCCGCGGACGCCGCGACGGAGCAGGTCAAGAATGCTGGTGGCGCCGTGGGCGACGTGGCTAAGAAGGCGAAGGGCCCAGCGCTCGCCGCCGGCGTCGGGCTCGCAGGCCTCGCCGGAGGCGCGGTGCTCGCGGGTCGGAACTCGCGAAAGCGGGTCCTCGGCGTGCCGATGCCGACCAAGAGTGGCACGCAGGTCGTGAGCAAGAACCTGGCTGAAGCGGCCAAGAATGTTGGCAGCTTCAGTGAAAACATGGGATCACTCGCCGCGGAGGTTCGGCGGGTGCGCGAAGGCGTCGCGGTGCGCGAAGGCGTCGCGGTGCGCGAAGGCGTCGCGGCGGGCGACGCGGAGAAACGCCGCTCGCCGATCCGGCGGGTCCCGTGGATCAAGGTATGGGCTGCGGCCATATGGCTGAACACGGTGGGCCGTGAGTATTGGGACCGACTTGCGCCCAAGGAGCGCAGGGAGCTTCTGGACCTGATGGTCAAGTCCAAGGGCAGCCGATCCAATCTCACGAACAAGGAACGGGGCCGCCTAATCGATCTGTTCAACAAGATCCGTCGGGGAGGCGAGTGAGCCGTGGGCACCACGTTCTCCTGCGACATCGCCTACTCCGAGAGCCCGGCGGCCCCCGCCCGTTCCTACGGCAACAAGAGTGCCGCTATGTACGGTCGTGGAGGACTGCCGCCAGCTCGCTGGGCCGGGAGAGGAATGGAGAGTGGCTACCGGGGAGGTCGATTAGGTCCGCCCCAAGGCGCTCGTGCGAAACGCGCCGCGACCAGTCCGGATTCACGAGACGATCCTCACCGCAGACTACGTACGTAGACGGGGTGGGAGGCAGGGCGTCGAGCACGCACGGCTCGTCATACGGCATCTGTGACTGCGGTCGCAAACGCTCAATTGCGGCGGATGCAGCACCGTCGTCACAGTCCGCGTACAGAATCTGTCGAGCGAGCACGTCATCGACCCACCTGCGCCCGCCGTGGGCGTCGAGCTCGCTCATGCCCGCCACATAGTCCGGGTAGAGCATGTCCCGATCGATGTCGCGCTGCTCGACGAAGCTCCGTCCGGGTACCGGGACCAGCGCACAAAGGTAAACGAGCCTGCGGACCGGACGCCGCGCCGCCACGAGCGGGATCGTAAGCCCGGCGAGCGAATGTCCAACCACGACCAGCTCGTCCGCCTCCCCTTCTAGTGCGGCGACGACGACGTCGGCATACGTATCGAAGGTCGCTGTCGCGTCGTCGCTGGGAAGATCGACCGCGACGACGCGGTGCCCCAGCGCCTCGAGCGCCGGTGCTAGCCGCTCAAAGCACCAAGCACCGTGCCAGGCACCATGCACAAGAGCGAAAGTCGTCACTGTCGCCCCGGCGAAAACCCGCTGCCGTCGTCCGAGCCCTTGGCCGCGTACCCGGCACGGATGACCTCCACGTTCTCCTGCGACATCGCGCGCGCAGTATCTCGCGCCGGCAGACGGGGACAGCCTCGCCCAGACATGTTGCCGCGAATCACTGATCGTTGGTGAGCGCCAGGATCCGCGAAGCAGAACGGCGGTGGCAAGGATTGGTGCGCTTGGCAGCGCGTTCCGACGGGCTCAGCGACCGGATGCGGGTCGCCCAATCCCGGAACTTGTTTGGGGCTACATACAGCCGACGTCCAAGGCGACCTGGGGGGATCGAGCGCCGCGAACCCGCTGCGAGGCCGCGATCCAAATGTGGGGGAGCGCAGCGGCGACGAACAGGGTCGCCTGCGCCGCGCCGAGGGCGACGTATCCCCCCACCGCGAGTGCGGTGCCTCCGACCGCCGCGCCCAGCATGTAGCCGAGCTGAGTCGCGGCGGCGCGGACGCTCGTCACCGCCATCTTGTCGTTCGGGGCGGTGTGAAGGCCGATCGTGCTTCCGGCGAGGGTGCGCGCGCCCGCCATGAAGACGAGTCCGGCGAAGAGCACAGCGCTAAAGGCGAGGCCAGGCCGCACGGCGCCGAACGCAGCGTCCCCCGCGGCGAGGGCGAGGGCGAGGCCGAGAAGCAGCGGTCGCGCCGAGCGGTCGACCCATCGCCGGGCGAGGAAGTTGCCCGGGAAGTATGCGAGCGCCGCGGCGGCCAGCACTAGCCCCACCGTCGCCGTCGAGGTGTCATACGAGTCGAGAAAGAGCGCTCCGGAGAAGACCAGCGTCCCGCCCCAAGCGGCGAAGGCGAAGAGCTCGCCGATCGCCCAGCTCGCTACGGCGGGGCGGCCCCAGGCGCGGCGCCAGCTCACGCCGAGCTCCGCGGCTGGCGCCTCGGGGGGACGGCGGCGAACCGCCACCAAGCCAAGCAGGCTTGCCGCGAACGGCACCGACAGCCAGGCGAGCCGCCAGTCAATGCCGGCGACCGCCCCCACCACCGGCATCCCGACGACCCAGGCCGCGGGCTGTCCGACGAGTGCCCACGAGAGCACGCTCCCGCGCTGCTCGGGCGGTGCCCATTGGGCCGCGGCGGCGATCGCGGCCGAGACCACGATCCCCAGACCAGATCCGATCGCAAGCTGAGCGGCGGCAAGCACCGCGAAGCTCGGCGCGAGTGCGCTTCCCAATGAGCCGACACCGAGCAACCCGAGGCCGGCGGTGAGCAAGTTGCGCAGGTCAAGGCGGCGAGCGAGGGGCGCGAGCGCGAGCGCGGTCAGTCCGCCCGCGATCCCCGAGACGAGCCGCAGTTGGCCACCGGCCGCGGTGGAGATGTTGAACTCGCGGCTCATCTCCGGGAGGATCGGAGCGAGCACCAGGAACCCGGCCTGAGCCGCGAACATGCTCACGAAGAGCACTACGGCTGCTTGTGGCGAGCGGCGGCGATCGTCCTTGGTCTTCAACGTAAGTTCCGTCATCGGTGGAGGAGCCTGGTCGGAGGGTCCCCGGCCCTACTCCCGCAGCCCGGCGGCTTCGAGGGCCTCAGCGCGATCGTTATCAAAGGTCGCAGTGAGACACGCCTGACGATCCTGACTCGGGAGCACGCATCTCGTCTCGAGCGAATGGCTGTGTCCGCAGATGGGGCAGGGCGGGGGACTGGTCGACTCGGGGGTGGCCAGCATCTCGACGAACTCGCGCGCTTCTCGATCGGTCATCTCGCAAGGGTGTACGGGGCGGCCGATGTCGGGGTTGAGTGAAGGTGCTCACAGAAGCTGCGAACGGCAGCCTACGAGGACACCTCGACGCGAAGCTCGACCGCCTACTGCGGGACTGAGGAGTCTCGTCGGAGGGTCCCGGCCTACTCCCGCAGCCCGGCGGTTTCGAGGGCTTCTTCACCGGGCCCGAAGGCCTGGTTCCGGGTAACGAGTGGCTTCGGCCCGCACTGGAGGGCAGGGCTTCCGGATCGTAAGCCGAACCTCAGAAGTGACAGCACCTAGCCTTGGCGCGGGTCCGTTTCTTCGGCGATCTCGCGAGCCTCAGGCGCAGTCTTCTCGACCAGAGCCCAGTCTGAGTGAGACTCAAGCACCGTTTCTACGTCGGGGACCTCGTGGCCGGGTACGACGAAGAAATGAGCGGGGTTGCTGCGGACTCGCTCGTAGTCTGAGCCTCGAAGCTTGACCTTCTCGCTGCACTCGGGATCTGCGCACTCGCAGAAGTAGAGCTCGACCGCTTCCGCGCGGTCTCGCTCCTCCCAATCCGCTATCCGCTCATTGGCCGCCCTGAACAGCGCCTCATTCTCGGCTATGCGGCGCTTGCGCAGATCAGCCACAGTGGGAGCCTATCCCCGGGGGCGAGGATGAGGCTAATCGCGACCCGCAGGGCAATGCCCCACCGCGAGACGGCGTAAAGCGAGTCGCCCCCAGACGCGGGTGGAACGTGAAACGGAACTACGTCGTTACTCCAACAGCCCGGCGGCTTCGAGGGCTTCGTCCCTGGTCCAGAAGACCTGACGCCTCGTGATCAGGCCATCCGCGAGCCAGAGGACCTCCCAAGACGGTCGCTCCACCGGGATTCCGCTACCCCTACCACGCCCCCTGGCGCTGGCCGCCATGAGGACCCTGTCATCGCTCAGGGCCGTGATCTCGTCGATCTCGAGATGGAAATCAAAGACTTCGAGGAGCAGCTCGAGCCACTCTCGCGCCTCCGCCCGCCCGCGGTAGACGTCTCTAAACCCAGGGAGGGCAGGGACTCCCATACGACCTCTGGGCTGAGGAAACCCATCCAGGCATCCAAGTCGCCCCGATTGAAAGCATCAATCACTTTCCGTACGACCTCCACGCTCTCCTGCGACATCGCCTACTCCGAAAGCCCGGCGGCTTCGAGGGCCTCGGCCCGCCCCGCGATGAACTCCAATCGCGTCGCTATCGGTCCCCGGAACGTCCATACGTGGAAATGGTGGTCCTCAACGGGCGTTCCGCTCGTCTCCCCGATGGCCTGCCGGTGTACCGCCACCACCACGCTGTCGCCCGCCTCGATGAATTCCTGCGCTGCAACCGTCAAGGTCTCGAGGTGGTCGAGCTGCACCCGCATCCAGGCCGCGATTTCCGCCGGCCCGACGTAGCGCCCGGGCTCCGGACTCTCCTGGTCCACGACGCAGACCGTGTGTGCGTCGAACAGCTCTCCTCCCGCCCGGAAGTTCCCACGCCCCCACTCGTCGTAGACCGCCCGGAGGGTATCCACGTTCTCCTGCGACATCGCCTACTCCGAGAGTCCGACGGCTTCGAGGGCTTGCTGACAGGAGAGGAACGCCTTGCCGCGTGAGATCTCTCCTTCGCGCACCGAGAAGCGGATGGCGAACTCCTGATCGAGCTCGACATGGCTCGCGCCGCCCTTCAGCTCCATGCGCCCGAGCCAGAGCACCGAGTCCCCTAGGTCACGGACCTCTATCTCCTGCAAGCGAAACTCTTCCCAGGTTTCCCAGAGCGCTTCGGTGCCTCTGGCGAGCTCGTCGCGGCCCTGGTAGAGGGGCTGCTCCACCGCTGCGGGTCCGCCGGCCTCCCACTCGACGTCGGAGGTCGTGTAGCCCATCAACGTCTCACGGTCGCGCTGGTTCCACGCTTCGATCGATTTGCGAACCAGCTCCACGTTCTCCTGCGACATCGCCCGCGCAGTATCTCGCTACTCCCGCAGCCCGGCGGCTTCGAGGGCTTCGGCTTGGTCGTTGAAGTAGTCGAGCCGGGCGAGCTTGCCACCGCGGAATGTCCACACGATGCCATCCCCTCGCTCGACGCTTACACCGCTCCCGGCCCCAACCGCGCGGATACGAAACAGCGACACCACCCGATCCCCCGCATCGATCAGACGCTCGACGTCGAGCTCGTAGCTGCTCCACGCCTCGGCGAAGTCCGAGAGCCACTTGGTGACCCCATCCACGCCGCGGTAAGGGTTCTGGGCGTCCGGGATGTCGTGATCGAAGACCTCGGTGTCAGCGTCAATCCTTTCCCAGATTGGCTGGCCGGTCTTCGTGAAGCGGTGGTGCGCCTCCCTGACGATCTCGACGTTCTCCCGCGACATCGCCTACTCCCACAGCCCGACGGCTCGAGGGGCGCTCCCGCGGAACCCGCTAGTGCGTCACAAACCGGCGCACTGATCGACCTTCCGCCCCGTCACGACGTTCGGTTGGCCCTGCGAGTCGCCAACATGAGGCGGGGGCGTGTTGTTGTGGCAGACGAGGCTGCCCTTGATCGTGTTCGTGACGTACTCGTTCGCGTCCGGATCGTCCATGTGGTTGTTGCTGAGCGTGACCGTTCCGTGGACACTGTTGCGGATGAAGCCGAGCCAGAATCCGGAGTAGCCGTTGATCGTCGCGCCGCCATGGATGACGTTGTCCTCGACGGTCGAGAAGAACCCATTGCCGCCCCGCATCCGCACGCCGCCGTTGATGTGGGCGAAGTGCACCTCGAGCGTAGCGGGGTCGTTTGCCCGGATCCCGCCGCTGATCCTGCCGGTTTCGGTGCCCCCGTCGTGGCCGAGAACGAAGGTCGCTCCCTCGCCGACCCTGACGCCGCCACGGACGTCGATGTTCGCCTGGGTTCCGTCGCAGGTCGCCCCTGCGGGCACGACCAGCCTGTGGTACCTGCCCGAAGCCAGCGTGCCGGTGCACGTGGATTTCCCGTGTGTACCTGGACCCTTGGCTGTCGCCAGTCCTGCAGTGAGCGCCGTCGTAGCGAGCGCTCCCACGATCACGATTCCCACCTTGCGCATTGCGACCCCTTCCGCATTTCGATTCCTCGGGCGGAAGGTTCTCATACCGAGCGTGTAGGTGCATCGGGGGTCGCGGCAAGGGAGTGTTGCCCCAGCTCCCGCTTCCATCCCGCTAGCCGCCCGAACTCGGGGCGTCGGGCGCAAAGTTCGTCGAGGGTCACCATGATGTAGGCGTCGTAAGCAGCCCGCATCGATCTCCACGTTCTCCTGCGACATCGCCTACTCCTGACCAGCGGCTTCGAGAGCTTCGGCGCGGTCGCGGTAGGCCCACAGGCGTCGGATTTTCCCGTCCTGCACCTCGAATACCTGGAAGATGGGGATATCCAACGGCACGCCACTTCCCCGACCCCGGGCGGTGGCGCGGACCGCCACGACGATGAACTCGCCCGCCTCGATGAACTCCTCCGGCTCATAGCGAGGGTCCACCCAGATTTCTTCCATCATCGCGACCCATTCCCGCAGAGCATCGTGGCCTCGGCGGATCGGTTCATCCGGAATACCTGCCAGGTCGTGCGCCTCGACGTCTGCGTCGAAAAGGCCGATCCATGCCTCGATGTCTCGGCTCTCGAGGAGCTCGTAGCCGTGTCGCACGATCTGGACGTTCTCCTGCGACATCGCCCGCGCAGTATCTCGCGGCAAGGGCGCGTCTTTTTAGGGCTTCCTAGAGCGGAAGCTTCTCGCGTCCTCGGCGACCTGTTGCAGCACTCTTGTTCGTCGCCTTCCGCGAAGTTCCAAATGCCTTCTGAAACAGGCGCCCGAGCGGGCCGGGCGCCTTTCCGCCTGCCCGCTGGCCTGCGCCCAGGGTTCGATCCACCCCCCGCTGCGGGTGCCGCGACAGACGAGGAAGCAGGAAGCCCAAGATCAGCAGTACTACGCAGATGCCGACGATTACCGCGATGGTCATCTCAACTCCCCTTGGGTTGGGTCACACTTTCCCTGAATCCCGTGCGTGGATTGGCATTTACCCGATTGGCCCGCATCTATGCGCCAGCGGGAGATCGCGCGGCAGGGGGACGGTGGCCAGCGGCACCGCACGGCGTAGGACGCCCCGGATGGCTCGCTGCGAAAAAAACTTGGATTTCTAAAAGTCGCCTACTCCCGCAGCCCAGCGGCTTCGAGGGCATCGTCGATCTTCCAGAAGTAGCGGCCCCGCCTGATCTTTCCGTCCGTCATGAAGAAGACGGCAGCCATCGGGGTGTCGAAGGGAAGCCCGGTGCCAGCACCTCTAGTCACGTAGCGGAAGCGCGCCAGCACGCGATCATCTTCGACGGGGCGAATCTCGTCGATTTCAGCTCGGGCTTCGGCCCAGGTGTCCCGCAGCCGCTCGGCTTGTCGCCGCCAGGCATCGAGTCCCCGACTCACTCCACCCTCAGGCCATCCTTCGGGCGGGAACACCTCCACGTCGTGGGTCCAGGTCTCAGCCCACTCGTCGAAGTCTCCCGCGTTCCATGCCTTGAACTGGCGCTCGACGACCTCCACGTTCTCCTGCGACATGCCCGCGCAGTATCCCGCCCAGATGAACCTGTGACTTCGCCTACTCGCAGACGATGTTCTTGCACTGGCGCGGGTCTCCGTTGTGTCGGGCGATGTTCCCGCCGCCATCGATCACCCCGCGCACGGCTTCGATGCCGAAGTCGGCATTGCGCCAGGCCCGGTTGCGCGTCAGCTTTGCGGAGTGGCTCGCGATGTCGAAGCCATCGTCGCCCGAGCCGGTGGCGACGTTGCGCCATAGGCGACTGTGGTGGTCCTCCTCTCGGACCGTGAATGCATCGCCGGCGCTTCTTCCGATCCGATTCCGGCGGACGATGTTGTGGCTCCCGCCGACGGGAGGATTGTTGAGTCCAAGATAGATGCCCGCGCGCCGAGTGTGTCGGATGATGTTGCGCGCGATCACATTGGCGCGTCCATTCTCGACGGCGAGGCCGGATGCGCCTCGCAAGACGCGGTTTCGGGCGATCACGTTTGCGTTGCCGTGGGCAACGAGGACGCAGGCACTGTTTCGAACGCAGCGATTGCGACGGACCCGATTGCGGTCGGCCTCTTCCAGCGCGATCGCGGGGGCATTGCGTGAGAACACGTTCCCCCTGATCAGGTTGTGGTTGGAATCGAACGCAACGTGGATGCCGGGCTGGGCGTTGTGCCGGAACGAGCTGTTAAGGACCCGCACGCGATGTGAGGTGAACAAGCCCATCCCGTCCCCGTCGGGGGCGCGGTTGTGGCTCCCCGAGCTGTTGCGGACCACGCTTCTGGCAACGCCAAAGAACCCGATCCCGAAGTCCTGGTTTTTTGACGAGGAGATATCCAGCACTCGGTTGTGTCGAGCGTTGCCGACGAAGCCAGCAACCGCCACGCCGATTCGGAACTCGCGTACACGGCCGTGCACCACGGTGACCCCGTTGTGATCGATACTGGCGACCCCCAGATCGCAGTCCTCCTGGGGGCCGCACCCGGCAGCGTGAGTCCCGTCGCCGTCGATCGTGTGGTAGTTCAGGTCGAGGGTGATGTTGTCGGCGCCGATGAAGATGCCGTTGTTGGGGCAGTTGAGGAGGTTGTGGTGGAGGGTGGTGTCGGCGGTGATCGTGTCGCCGCAGCTCACGTTGACTGCGAGCGCCCGGCTGCCGCTCAAGGCGATGATGCCAACCACCGCCAAGGCCAGGATCACCGCAAGCGAAACGAGTGTCGCGGGGGCGGCGTGGCGGCGAAGCTTGGCCGACATCCTTGTCCTCCTTGTCTGATGCGCGCTAGGAGGTCATGTGCTTCCAGGCGAACCTACACCCGGCGCCCGCTGAGCACAAGGCTCCCGACCGGACCTACTCGTTTGGCAGCCGCGACCGGACTTGAGTCGGGGCGCAGGTGCGGCGCATCGGTCCCTCCAAAGTCAGTTCCTGCGACATCGCCCGCGCAGTATCTCGCTACTCCCGCCGCCCGGCGACTTCGAGGGCCTTCGCGTGGTCGAAGAAGTTGCGGACCCGCTCGACCCCGCGGACGGGGTTCGGCGGAATGGCCAACTGGCTCAGTCGCAGGCCGAGCTGGTGGCGCTTTGGAGGCCTTGCGTAGCCGTGACGGTGCTGTTGATCTTCGGCACGAGCGCGGCTAGCTGCTGGGGCGTCGGAGACGAGGGAAGCTTCTGGATCGCGGTGGAAAGGCTCGAGACCGATGACTGGAGCGCGCTGGTCTGGCTGGGGAAGTCCGCCTTCGCCGAGCTCACGACCGCGTCCGCGTCGCTTTGCACCAACTGGACATCCGTCTGCAGGGTGGAGACGGCGCCGCTCTGGAGCTGGACGTCCTTGAGGTCGGTGACCGACTGCTGGAGGTCGCTGACATTCGAGCAATATTCCGGCTTGTCATCGCCACAGCCAGCGGCCACCAGTGCCGCGGCTGTCAGGGCCGGCGCGAGAATCAGCACTACGCGGAGCCTTGCCCTCATCGCGGAGAGACTACCTGCCCAGGCGCACATCGTCGACGCCCGGCGAGCCGGGTCCGCAGGCGGCGGTGGCCGAGACGTAAACCCGTTCGTTTACTGCGCACAGCTCCACGTTCTCCTGCGACATCGCCTACTCCGAGAGCCCGGCGGCTTCGAGGGCCGCATTGCGATTGAGATAGATCTCCTGCTTTGCGAGCTTGCCCGCGCGGAGCGTGAACACCTGGCCGGGTTTCATCTCCAGCTCCACGCCGCTCGACGTGCCCCGCGCCCGCCAGCGCACAAATACGACGACCCGGTCGCCAGCGTCGAACGTCTCTTCGACCTCAGCGGTCATCTGGCTGAGGGCCTCGAAGAACCCCTCCAAGACATGGCGGTATTGGTCGAGGCCCCGGTGCACTCCGGCACCCGGCCATTCGGGAGGCTCGACGTACTCGAAGTCCGGGGTTGCGAGCTTGGCGAAGGCATCGAACGCCTTCTCGCGCTCATCCCAGCTCAGATCAGTCTCGCCGTAGCGGTTGAAGATCTCGAAGGCCCGCTGCACGATCTCCACGTTCTCTTGCGACATCGCCTACTCCCGCAGCCCGGCGGCTTCGAGGGCCTCATCCTCGTCCAGAACGACGAACCACCAGATGGCCTTCCTGTCCCGCCACTTAATGACGTTCCATTCGGTCTGGTCAGTCGGCCCGTCGGTCTGCCAGTCGTGGCAATGAGCGCGCATCCGTGCAACCGTGATGTCACCAGGGTCTCGTACCTCCTCGACCTCCAACCTGAACTCGGGCGAGAACCCGAGGACGCGTTGCCACCAGCTGCGCACGCCATCGTGACCGCTGTAGCGGCCGCCGCCCTGCAGCTTCATGAGGTGGGAGACGAACTCCATGGCCGGGTCGCAGAGGGCGAGGAACGAATCGAGGTGGCGCTGGTTAAGGGCATCGGCCGCCCGGTAAACCAGTTCGATCCCCGGCGACGTCGCTGGCGCCGTATCTCGAGCCGACACTTTGAAGGGGGAAGACACCTGCACCTCCTTGCTGACCTCGTGCCCGGCACCCGCGCCGGGGTCGTCCTGTCCTCACGCCGCGGCTACCCGCGATGACTGCGATCAAGCTCAACTTCGGTTAGCGACTCTCACGATCCGCAAACTCTCGGAGGTGTGTGCGTCGCCCGCCCGCCATCCGGCAAACAGGGAGCAGGTATGAGCGGCCAGGAGGTTGGAGGCGGGTCGTGAGCGCCCTACTCCCGCAGCCCGGCGGCTTCGAGGGCTTTCGCGCTGCTACTGACCCTCGCTCAGAACGACGACGGTCTCCGGATGGACGCCGTCGTGCTTCATGGCATCCGCAGCCTCGTCGCTCTTCATGAAGTCCTGGAACGCCTCCAAGTCGGGGATCTCGGCGATAAGCGCGGTCGTGTTTGATCCGGCTGGGTCCCGAAAGGTCCGCACCGTGATTCCCATGGGACCGAACACCTCCTCGCGCTTCGGCGAGCTAAGCCACTGCTCAACGTCGTCCACTTCATGGGTGATCACGTACGTAGCCATCGAGAAGTCCTTTCGTTCGCCTCGCCGGATTCTATGACACGCCTACTCCCGCAGCCCGGCGGCTTCGAGGGCCGATTCTTGGTCCGGGTAGCCCCGCCACCGGATGACCTTGCCGTTGCGCAGGGTGAATACCATCCCATAGGGCGGGATCGCGACAGCGACGCCGCTGTGCCTCCCCCATTGGCGCTGGTTACGGATCAGCAGCACTATCTCGTCACCTCCGTCCACGATGTCCTCGATCTCGAAGTCGAGGTCGCTCCAGGCCGAAAGCCACCGTCGCCAGTAGGTCCGCACGCCTTCGTGGCCCCGGTACACGTCCGCCAGGTCGGGAACCATCTCCGCTGCGTTCGAGGCATCCCATTCGATCTCTGGGTCATAGAAGTCGAATGCCTTCTCGTGCTGGCGGTGCTGAAACCCCTCAGCCAACCGCCGCACGACCTCCACGTTCTCCTGCGACATCCCCTACTCCGACAGCCCGGCGGCTTCGAGGGCCTGCTCAGGGGTCACGTAGAAAATGGCCCGGCTGATCAATCCACGCTCGAACGTATAGACCATCCCGTAGTCCATCTCGACCCACGAGTCGCTGCCGTGCGGCCTGCCTCGCTGGTGGAGGACGACCACTACCTGGCTCGCTCCCGCGTCGAGGATCTCCTTCGGCTCATACAGCCAGTCGTCATACGGCTCCATCCAGGAGGCGCGGAACTCAAGGAACTCCAAACCGCGAAACATCTGCTCATCCATGACGCCGAAGCCCGAGAAGGTCGCAAGCGCGTCATGCGTGAAGAACTCCCCCCATCCCTCCGGGCCAACAAGGCCTTCATCGAGGTGTGCAAACCAGTTGAGCGCTGCCCGCGCCAGCTCCACGTTCTCCTGCGACATCACTTACTCCGAGAGGCCGGCTGCTTCGAGGGCCTGCTTGTGATCGAGGAAAGCCCGAATCGAAATCGTCTTGCCATCCCTGACCTCGGTCACGAGGGCCAAGGGCGTCTCGGTCTCGGCGCCGCTTTCCTTGCCACGCGTGCGGGTGCTGCCGATCGCGACAAGTCGGTCTCCCAGATCCCGGATCTCCGAGATCTCGATGTGGACCTCGCCGAAGGCCTCGTTGAGGTCTCGGAGCATGTCGCGGACGCCGTCATGGCCACGGAACACCGTCTGCTCCCCTCCCAGCAACGCGTGGAGCGCCGAGTGCCACTCCACCTCGGGGTCGAGCTCCTCGAGCAGCCCTTCCACGTCTCCGCGGTTCCCAGCCTCAAGGCCGCGCTTGAAAGCCTCCACGTTCTCCTGCGACATCGCCCGCGCAGTATCTCGCGGTGGAGCCGGACGGCGCGAGGAATGCCGCCCGTCGCACCGAATATGGCGCGAAGGAGGCTAGGCATGCCAGCCGGCGAATCCACCTCGCGCCTGATCCTGCGCGCCATCCTGATCGTGGTCGCGGTCGTGCTGGTGCTGTACGTGCTCTACCTGTTGCGCAAGCCGCTGAGCTGGTTAGTGATTGCGGCGTTCATCGCGGTCGCGGTCTCAGGGCCGGTGAACGTGCTATCGCGGCACATGAGGCGTGGGTTCGCGATCGCGGTGGTCTACATCACCCTGCTGCTGATCCCGATCGCGCTGGGCGCGCTGCTCATCCCCAGCCTCGTCAACCAGGGCGAGGACCTCGCCAACAACGCGCCGGAGTACGCCCAGGACGTTACCGACTTCGTGAACGAGAATGAGACGCTCCGCAACCTGAACGACGACTACGACATCACCGCCAAGCTCCAAGACGAGGCCGAGATGCTGCCGTCCAAGATCGGCGACGCCGCCGGCACCCTTCGCGACATCGGAATCGGGTTCGTGAACTCGGTCTTCGCTGGGCTGACGATCTTCATCCTCAGCATTTTCATGGTCTCCGGAGGCAGGCGATGGATCGAGCGCTTCCTGGAGACGCGCAACCCGGAGCAGAAGGAACGCATCGGGCGGGCCCTCGACCACATCGGGAACGCGGTCGGCAACTACGTGGCGGGCGCGCTGCTGCAGGCGACCATCGCGGGCATCACCTCGTTCATCGTGCTGACGATCCTGGGTGTCCCGTTCGCGGCGCCGCTCGCGCTCGTCGTGTTCTTCTTCGACCTCATCCCCCTCGTTGGCGCCACCTTGGCGGCGGTGCTGGTGGCGGTCGTGACGCTGTTTGTCAACTTCCCGGTCGCGCTGATCGTGTGGGGGATCTACTCGATCGCCTACCAGCAGGTGGAGAACTACGTGATCCAGCCCCAGATCCAGCGGCGAGCCGTAGCCGTGGAGCCGTTCGTCGTCCTCGTCGCGGTGTTGTTCGGGGGCACGCTGTTCGGGATCATCGGCGCCCTGCTTGCAATCCCGGCGGCGGCCTCGATCCAGATCGCGATCCGGGAGTGGATGGCCTACCGGAGCGAGGTCGTCGTCGGGCCAGACGACGGCGCCGCCGCCGGCTCGAGCCGGAGGGCCGAGGCGCCCACGTAGATCTCGAGCTGCGTCCGGCGCTCAGGCGGGCTCGAAGGTCAACGCCAGCGCGCCGGCGGAAAGGCCCTTCAGCTCAGAGGCTTCAGATCGCCCGTGGCTCGCCGAGGGCGCCGGGCGTGCGGTCGGCGATGTAACTGTTCGAGCGTCCGACCGGACACACGGCCGGACTTGAAGGGGTCGGCGGACGATCTCCACGTTCTCCTGCGACATCGCCCGCGCAGTATCTGGCGCGCTACAACGCCCCGCCGACCGCTTCGGGGCGGCCAGCAGGGCGCTCCCTGTCCTCCCTGCGGCTCAGGCCGACGGGTCGGTGACGCAAACGGTCTTCACGGTGAGCCTCCGAGACTAGTCGGGCGAGATCGCTACGACGCTGACGTGGCCGTCGAAGTATCTGATCCCGTCCGCCGTCTCATTGCAGAGGAGCCCGAACGGGAGCGAGCCGGGTCCCACAACGCTCGTGATGCCCGAGATGGCTATGACATCGGTTTGCCCCCCGTTGACGAAGACGGGCTCGGGGGTCAGGGCGTCCGGTCCCGGACCCGAGTAAACCCTGCAGCTGCCGCCCCCATTGCCATTCCCCGTATCGGGTTCTGCTCTGATCTGCCCGATTATCAGGAGGCGCGCGGGGGCGGGAAGGTCGATGAAACCGACGGCACAGGTGGCGAACGACGTGCTCTCCGGGAAGCAATTATTCGAACCGGATTGGTTTCCCAAGCCCCCGAGCGTGGCCGATGGGACCTCGCCCAGCGACGACTCGTCGATGTCGGTGCCGGTCAGAGTGTTGTCCACGACCTTGTTGGTGCCGACCGCATTTGCGGCGATATCGGTGCCGTTGACCGATCCTGCGATCACGTTCGCGTGCTTGCCGGTCGGCGGCTTGTGGCCGGAGATCGTGCCGGGGCCGATCTGGCTGTTGGAGGAGACCACGTAGGCCGCCAACGCTGTGCCGCCGCCCAAGACGAGGAAGACCGCCACGGTCGACATGACATTGGCGTAGGTCAGGCGAGAACGAAGCCACTGACGCATTGGGACCTCCCTGTTCGATCAGTTACGCGGAGGCCGAGCGCGTCGGCTAGTCCGTCAGGGCTGGTCGGCGGAATCCCGGCTACCGCTGAAGTTCGGCGGGCACCTTACCGGACTGTCAGACACGGTCCGTGCGACTCGTCACGCATATCAACTGGCTGAGGCTCCCTGCGACAGCGCCCGCGCAGTATCTCGCTACTCCCGCAGCCCGGCGGCTTCGAGGGCCTGCGCTCGATCGGTGAAGGTCTGCAGCCGGACCACCTTTCCGTTCCGGAACTCCTGCAGCCAGGTCGCCTGCTGGAACTCGAGCATCACGCCGCCTCCGCGTCCCTGCGCACGCCACGAGCCCATGGTCAGTACCCGGTCGTCGCCGAGGTCCACGTGACGCTCCGGCCTCACCTCGAAGCTGGTCCAATCCCGCTTCATGCCCTCCATCCATTGCCGCACTCCGTCATGGCCGTGGTAGCGGGTTCCCTCCAGGAGCGCCGACATGGGGATCCACTCGACCTCCGGATCGAGCAGCTCCCAGTAATCGGGCGCCCCTTCCGTGTACGTCCGGTTGAACGCCTCGAAGGCTCGCTGCACGAAGTCGACGTTCTCCTGCGACATCGCCTACTCCGAAAGGCCGACGGCTTCGAGGGCCTTCGAGCGATCCGAGAAATCCTCCTGGCGGATCACTAAGCCGTCCCGGAAGGTGAAAACCTGAAACACCGGCTGGCTGACGGCCACGCCGCTGCCCGATCCGTGGCCGCTCTGCCGGGTCGTGACCAGAGCCTTCGCTCCGAAGTCGATCATCTCCTCGGGGTCCCAGCGAATGTCGGCAAACGCATCGAGCCACTGTCCCCAAAACCGGCGGTAGCCGTCGTGGCCGTAATAGACCGTCTCCATGTCGGGAGGCAGGTAATCGGCGCTCGGGTGGTACTCGTAGCTACTGGGATCGTAGGCGGTGAGGATCAGTTCGAAGTCGCGGCGATTGGCCGCCGCGTAGGCGCGGATCATGGCCCAAGCGGCAATCGCTTGGCGAAGCCGAGATCGTGGCGGAAGGCGAAACAGCGCCTTTCCCGAGAATCGGCGGAGGCTGGGGAACCGCACTGCCAGGCTCTCGTCCAGGGTCCGGCGCTGACTGGCGCTTTCGCTCGGAGGGTGGAGCGTGATTCGGATTCCACGCTCCTGCGACATCGCCTACTCCGAAAGTCCAGCGGCTTCGAGGGCCTTCGCGTGGTCGAAGTAGAACTCGATCCGAATGATCTGGCCATCCCGGATGTCGAAGACGGCAGACAGACTGGAGCGGAGGTCGATGCCGCTGGCCCGGCCCCTACCTCCCCAGTCGGTTCGAGTAACGACCCGGTCGCCGACGGCAAACACCTCACGGATGACGCCTAACTTGTCTCCCCCCTCCCAGCCCTCGTCGAGCTCGGCGAGAAAGCGCCTGAACTCGTCGCGGCCGCGAAAAGGCTTTCCCTCAGGGAAAATGGAAGCATCGGGGCGAACCTCGATGTCCTCTGCCATGAAGGCGAGATACGCCTCGGGACCGGCGTTGTAAGCCTCGACTGCCGATCTGACCAACTCCACGTTCTCCCGCGACATCGCCCGCGCAGTATCTCGCTACTCCCGCAGCCCGGCGGCTTCGAGGGCCTCGGCACGTTCAGAGAACATTTCGACTCGGGTCACCCCGGCGTCCTCAAATGTCAACACCTGCCACCAGCGACTCTCCACCGGGAGATCACTTCCCCGTGGGCGGCCTCGTTGGACGAGTGCGACGACGACTCTGTCACCGGCGTCGATGATCTCGGTCGCCTCCTGGGCGTAGCCGTCGAAGGAGTGGATGTACGTCAGGATCCAGTCTCTTGCTTCCTGGCCGCGATAGGTCCCTGCGTCGGGCATCTCAG
This sequence comes from uncultured Actinomycetes bacterium, assembly GCA_963702805.1. Classification (GTDB taxonomy): domain Bacteria; phylum Actinomycetota; class Thermoleophilia; order Solirubrobacterales; family 70-9; genus AC-56. The sequence continues at coordinate 463,576 of CAVPEC010000008.1, forward strand.
CGGCGGTTACAAACTCAAAGTCGTCGGTGTTGGCCTCGAACAACCGGCTGAAGTCGCCGCGCGAGAACTGCTCGTAGGCGGCCCGCGTGAGGTCCACGTTCTCCTGCGACATCGCCTACTCCGAAAGCCCGGCGGCTTCGAGGGCTTCGGCCATCGTCTGGAAGACCGTATGGCGGACGACCTTCCCCTCGCGGAAGGTCCAAACGTGAGCAGCGTGGCTGGTGGTCTCGGCCCCGCTGTGCTTCCCGATGCCGACGAGGTGGACCGAGACGACCACGTCATCCCCAGCATCGACGAACTCGTCTGGCTCGATTCGCAGCGTTGCCCACTGTTGCCGGATGACGGCCATCCCCTCTCGGACCCCGTCATGGCCGTGGTAGACGGAGGGATCAAATGTTCGGCGCGACCAGTCGTAGACGATCTCCGAGTCAAACTGGCTGTAGTCAGGCTCGCCGGTTCGGGCGTAGTGCTCATAGCCCCGACGCACCGCCTCCACGTTCTCCTGCGACATCGCCCGCGCAGTATCAACCAGCGGCAGCAAAAGGGGGCCGGAATTCCGGCCCCCCTTCCCGTGTCTGGCGATCCCGATGTGGGACTACTTGGGGGGAGGTGGGACCAGGCAGTTCACGCCGTGGTTGAGTTCGCCGGTCGGGAAGACGAAAGCGTCCCCGGTGCCGGTGATGTGGTACTTGACCGCTCCGGCCTGGCCGCTGGTGCTTCCGATCTTCTTCTGACTCGGGGTCGCGCCCGGAGCCTGCGTGTACTTGATCTTCGTCCCGCTCGGGAACGGTCCGAAGATGGTGCCGCTGCCCAGGTCCTTGACGAAGACGTTGACCCCCGTGTTAGAGGAGATCAGGTAGAAGCCGTCTTCGTTCTGGCCACCGTTCGGGCCGGGCAGCGTGGTGGATCCGGCCGGCGGCACGTTTTGGCCATGTGGATTGGTGGTCTCCGTGCAGATCCCCACGTGGGCCTGCGCCACCCCTGCAAACATGAGCGCGGCCCCAATCGAAGCCAACGCCGTCAGCGCTGCGAGTCGTCGCATACTGCTCCTTCGCTCGAATGGGACACGAATACGCTGCCCCACCCAAGCTACGCTCAATCGGGGCTGCTGTAGGAGTTCCCGCCGCAACTACCTCAAATCGGGTATCGGAGCGGCCCTCGGGCTCAACCTACCGCCCCCCGAGCCACGCCCTCAACACACGCCACGTGGGGGTGATTCTGCGGCCCCTAAACCCTGGGCGCGTGAAGGTCTATCGGCCACCAGCTCCGCGATGGCGGCCAGGTCCACAAGAGCCTGCCGCAGCACGTAGGCCGCATCATGCTCGCGGGCGGCGAGGGCCTCCTGGGCACCCACGATGGTCCGCATACGGGCCAGGAGAGTGTCCTGGCGGCTGTCGTAATTGCGGTCGTGAAGCTGTTGGCGCTCAACGTCCCGGCGTGCGGTGGCTGCCACGGCGTCCAGTCTGACGCCGCGAGGGCGACAGGGTGGACACATCGGGGCACAAGAAATTTCGCCACGCACAGGCGTCGTGGCGCTCATACCTTCCCGCCGGCGGGAAGTTTCCCCTGCAAAGACGGACAAAGACGACGCTAGGCGATTGGCGTCGTTACAGGCCGGGCGGAACAGTCTCTTCTGAGCGGAACGCGCTCCTAGGGCAGTTTGTGTCCGTGCCGATCCTGGGCTCAGCATCAGAGCTGGAACGCGCTTCGGACCACCTCGCACTCGCCCGTTGCGAAATCGCCCGTGTTATGCGGGGGGAGGTTTTTGCGCGGCTTGCCGCCCATGCAGCGATCGCGTTGGCTGCCACCGTCGAGCCAGTCGCCTCCACTCTGGCCGAAGAGCAGGTCGTTGCGCTTCCCGCCGAAGAGAGCGTCGAGTCCCTTTCCGCCAAACAGGCGGTCGGCTCCACTCTGGCCATGAATGAGGTCGGTTCCGGGGCCGCCGTAGAGCCTGTCGGCCCCGCCGTTTCCCAGGAGGGTGTCAGTCCCGCCGTTGCCGCAGACGATGTCCTTGCCGCTGCCCGTCGAGATGACATCGTGGCCTTCGCGGCCGACGACCACATCCCGGCCCGAGCCCGTCCTAATGTGGTCTGCGCCTTTGGTTCCGACCTTGTCGGCACGAATGCCGTGGCACTTCGGCACCGACTCACCGGCCGCTGCCGAACCGCCACTGAAGATCGCCAAAGCCGACCCCACGACCAGGGCCGCCACAAACGTCGGCGCGATTCTCCTCCGTTGTCTCATTTCTCGTTGAGTAGGCCGCAGCGGCTTCGTGGTGCAGAAAGCCAAGCCTCGCACTCGAAGCCGGTCGGAGTCAACCCTTCCCGTCGAGGTTCTCCTGCCCGAGGCCGTGTGGCTAGCCCCGGCTCGTGGCCAAGGCTGGACGCGGTGCGGGCTTGCTCCGCTCGGGGCCGCGCGCCGCTCGGTGTGACCAGCGGATGATCGGTCTCTCGACAGCAACCCAGCTCAGCGTTGCCACCACCACGGTCACCGCGAGCACGATCGCGAGCGCCGGGACCAGGTGAAGCGGCAGCGCATCCGCGGAGCGCAGGGCCAGGAGCAACGGAAGATGCCACAGGTAGACGCCGTAGGAGATCGTTCCGAGGGCAGCCAGGGGACGCCAACCTAGGACCGAGAACGCGCCCGCCCAGGCGGTAGTGACGATGGCGGCAAATCCCACCGCCGCCGGGAGGTCGCGCAACGTCTGTGACACGAGCGGTTCGATCGCGCCCGGGCAGAGCCCGGAGTGAAGGACGCCATCGACCGCCACCGCGGCGCAGCCGCTCAGCGCCAGGCACCTTGCGCCTCGACGGCCAAGTCGGCGCTCGTGGATCAAGACGGCGGCGAGCATCCCGACGCCGAAGTAGGGAAGCGCCGATGGCAGCAGCTTGTCGAGTGGCATCGCGAGGCCAGTCGATGTGTTCCAGGCAAGGCCGACGACGATCAGCGTCACCGGGGGCACGATCTGGCGGCGGCGGGAGGGGCCCAGCCGTGCGGCGGCGATCCCGATCAGCGGCAAGGCGAGGTAGAAGGAAGCCTCGATCGCGAGCGTCCAGGTCGGCGGGTCGAGGGTCAGAACCGAGGCGCTCGTGTAGTTCTGGGCGAAGAGGGCGAAGAGCGGCAGCGAGGTGGCGGGGGGCAGGCGCACGCCGGGCGTCCCTGCCGCGCCCCACAGCAGCGCCACGGAGCCGAACACGGCGAGGTAGTAGGCGGGCATGATCCGGGCGGCACGACGAGTGACGTAGCGTCGGATGTCGGGAATCGCCGAGCCCTCGAGGGTGGCCGCGACCCACGGTCGGTAGAGCAAGAAGCCCGAGAGGACGAAGAAGAGGATCAGCCCGAGCCGGCCCTCGTTCAAGACGTAGTCGGTCGGCGAAGCGAAAACGACGTGGGGGATGGGCCGCGCGTAGTCCCAGACGTGGAAGACAACTACCGACAGCGCGGCGAGGCCACGGAGCCCGTCCAAGGCGCGGCTGCGCTGTTCGTTCACGGAGCGACAAGTCCTTTCCGCCACCGGCTTCCCGCGTTGCGGACGGCCAGTTCCACGTTCTCCTGCGACATCGCCTACTCCGAGACCCCGGCGGCTTGGAGGGCTTCCTCCGGCTCTCGAAACGACTGGAAGTGAATGATCTTTCCGCCCCGGAAAGCCCAGATGTAGGCCAGGGGCGCTTCGAACTCAATGCCGCTGTGCCTCGCCTTGGACCGCGTTCGGTGGATCGAGACGAGGCAGTCATCCGCGTCGACGATCCGCTCCAACTCAATCAGCAGCCACTCGAAAGGCTCGATCCAGCGTCTTGCGGCCCGGACTATCCCCTCGTGGCCGCGATAGGCCTCGCCGACGTGGTCGGGCAAGTTCTCGTCCTCATAGACCACATGGGGATCGAGGAGAGACATGTCAATGACTCCTCCGCGTTGCCACGCCTCCGGCGTCCACGGCTCCCGGGCCCAGCCCTCCAAGAACGCTCGAAGGTTCTCAACGTTCTCACGCGACATCGCCCGCGCAGTATTTCGCGCCTGACCGCCGCGAGGGGCGTCATCAAGCCGCCCCTCGCGTCACGCCTTTTTCTCGCGCCTGAGCGCGAAAGCGGGGCGTAGCGACCGAATAGAGACCTGGGAGCCGGGGGACCCGCTGCCTAGGCTCCGTAATGAAATCGCACAATCTGGAGGCCGCCCTGACGTTGTCGAGTGCATCGGGCCTTCCAGACCTCGTCGCCAATTTGATGTGAGCGACAGGACCAGCCTTCAAAGTGGGAGTCTCCGCCAGACTTCCAGTAGTGGCGCGCCACGTGCCGCGCCTTGTGGCAGCCGACGTTGTAGGCCCGTACGCGGTACCAGTTTGGCGCGGTCTGATGCTGTCTCCCACAGTGCTTGAAGGTGCGCTTTCCGGTCACCGAGGCGCCGTCAACCGCGTGGGCAACCGGCGCTGACCGCGCGAGCAGCAGGATCATCAGCGCACCAGCCGCAATAGCGGCGATCAGCCAGATCGTCCGCAGGTAGCGAGATTGGGCCATGTCTACCTCCCCTTACCGGTTGTCTCCGTTCGCTGGCAACCCTAGGCGGGTCGTGGGGGGCGAGTCAAGGGGACGCTAGGCGATTGGCGCCGGTGCTCTCGAGCCAGACCAGCCTCTTCTGAGCGCCAGGGCGACGCTGAGGGTGCCGAGCGCGCAGGCCGACGCCAGCCAGAACGCGGCCGGGTAGCCGCCGAGCGCGGCGGCGATCCCCGCGAGGGGAGCGCCGAGGCCCACGCCGAGGTCGAAGAAGCCGGTGAAGGTGCCGAGCGCCGCGCCGCGCCGGCCCTCGGGCACCTGGTTCACCACCACCAGCGAGAGCGACGGATAGAGCAGCGAGAACGCGGTGCCCATCGCGAGCGGACCCGACGATCGCCACGGGTAGGCTCGTCGCCAGCGCGATCAGGGCGAGGCCGAGCGATTCGACCGCGGCGGCGCCGGCCGCGCAGCGAAGCGGACCGATCCGGTCGGGGAGGTCCCCCGCGAGGAGCCGGGTGAGCACCACGGTGGCGGCGAACACGGTGAAGGCGATCGCCCCATGGGAGTCGCCGTCGGCCTGAAGGCGAAGGACGATGAAGGAGGCCATCGCCGCGTAGCCGACGCTGGCCAGCGAGAGCGCGAAGCCGGGGCGGATGGACTCGCGGGCGATCAGGGGCCCGCGGATGGCTTGCCGTGAGGGCTCGAATGGGTCCCGGATGCGGAGCGCCACCAGCGCGCCCAGGAACGGCGCCGCGGCGGCGAAGGCCCAGACCAGATGGAAGCCCGCCGCGTGGTAGAGGAGCTCGCCGATCGACGGTCCGATGCTGAGGCCACTCCAGACGGCCAACCCGTAGAGGCCGATCACCCGGCCGCGGCGCCCGGGCGGGGCCAGGTCGACGATCCAGGCCGAGCCCGCGGTGAACACCGAGCCCTCGCCGAGCCCGAGCACGAGGCGAGCCCCGATCAGACCGGGCAGCCCGGTCGGCAGGAAATAGAGCAAGCCGGCGAGGGCAGCGAGCAGCGTCCCCACGACGACGATTGGTTTTCGACCGCGATGGTCCGCGAGCCGGCCAGCGAGCGGCCGGCCGGCCAGACCGGTGAGCGCGTAGCAGCCCACGACGACGCCCACCGCGATGTCGCCCGAGTCGAGGGGCCCCCGGACGTAGCGCGGCAGCACCGGCAGCACGGCGCCGACGGCCATCAGCGAGAGCAGCGTGACGACGAAGATGCCGGCGAAGGCGGCGAAGGGCGATCGGCGCACGAGCGCTCAGCTCGTCTCCGACGGCGCGAAGCTCGGCCCGCTTGATCTTGCCGCTCGCCGTCTTGGGCAGCTCGTCGGCGAACTCGACGATGCGCGGGAACTTGTAGGGAGCGGCCACCGACTTGCAGTGATCCTGAAGCTCGCGGACGAGGTCGTCGCTCGGCTGTGCGTCACGGAGGACGACGATCGCCCGCACGACGGCCCCCCGCTCCGGGTCCGGGGCGGGGACGGCGGCTGCCTCGGCGACCGCCGGGTGGGACAGCAGGGCGGACTCGACCTCGAACGGGCCGATCCGATAGCCCGCGGAGAGGATCAGGTCGTCGCGTCGCCCCTCGTACCAGAGGTAGCCGTCGCCGTCCTCGGAGACAACGTCGCCCGTCGGCCACCACTCGCCCGCGAACGGCTCGCCGTCGAGGTAGCGGGTGAAGAAGGTCGGACAGCTGGGCGGGTGGAGCTGCAGCTCGCCGTCGGCGATCCGAACCTCGAACCCCGGCAGGGGCTTGCCCATCGAGCCGTCGCGGACCTGCTCGCCGACCTGGTTCCCGGTCAGCTGACCGGTCTCCGTCTGGCCGTAGCCGTCGCAGATGTCGAGGCTCGAGCGCTTCCCGGAAGACCTCGATCACCTCGGGATTGAGCGGCTCCCCGGCCGACACCATGCGGCGCAGCGAGGGAAGGGGGCGAAGCTGAGCGCGCTTGGCGAGCATCCGGTACTCGGTCGGCGCCTGACACAGGACGTTCACCCGCTCGCGCTCGATCAGCTCCAGGCGCTCGGCGGGGTCGAAGCGGGCGTCGTGGATCATCGCCGCCGCCCCGCAGAGCCAGGGAGCGACGAACACGTTGCGCGCCGACTTCGACCACCCCGTCGCCGTCGTGCACCAGACGAGCTCGCCCGCCTGTGCCCCGAGCCAGCGCTCGGCCTGGGCTCGCTGGCCGGCCAGGTAGCGGTGGGCGTGCAACGCCCCGCGCGGCTCGCCGGTCGTCCCGGAGGTGAAGACGATCAGGGCGCCGTCGTCCGCCTCGAGGTCGGCGACGTCCGCGGGCGGCTCCTGGGGGCGCTCCTCGTCCATCACCCGCTCCACGTCGGCCATCGTCATGGCCGGCACGCCGTCCGGCAGCTCGTCGAGCAGCTCCTCCTCGCCGATGCAGAGCACCGGCCCGGCGGCGCTCACCCGCAGCTCGAGGTCGTGGCGCACGAAGCCTGCGTGCTGCAGGGCAGGGCGATCGCGCCCATCCGCCAGCACGCCAGCATCGCCAGCACCCACTCGATCCGGTTGCCGACCAGCGTCATCACCACGTCGCCGCGGCCCACCCCGCGGGCCGCCAACGCGCCCGACAGCCCCGCGCTGCGGGCGATCAGCTCCCCGAATCCCCACACACGGCGCTCCCCGTCGCGCGAGATGGTGACCAGCGCCGGTCGCGCGGATGGGAACCGCTCGAGCACGTCTTCGATGAAGTTCACGGCGGCGTAGTCTGCCGTCCGTGAACGCCGAGCGACCCGTGGCCCTGATCAGCGGCTCGAATCGAGGCATCGGGCGCGAGGTGGCGCGGCAGCTGGCGGAGGTCGGACATCACGTGGTCGTCACCGCGCGCGACCCCGCCGCAGCGGAGCGCGCCGCGGAGGAGCTCTCCGAGGGCGGGCGCCTCTCGCTGCAGCCCGAGCAGCTCGACGTCGCCGACCCGCAGAGCGTCGAGCGGCTCCGCAAGCGGCTCCACGCCGAGCCCGGGCGCCTCGACGTCCTGGTCAACAACGCCGGGGTGATGGGGGAGGTCGCGACGAACGTGGCGGACGCGCCGCTCGACGACGCGCACGACACGATGGAGACGAACATGTTCGGCGCCTGGCGCCTCATCCAGGCGATGCTCCCGCTCCTGCGCCGAAGCGCCGCGGCCCGGATCGTCAACGTCTCCAGCGGCGCCGGCCAGCTCTCCGACATGAACGGCGGGTATCCCGGCTACCGGATCTCGAAGACGGCGCTCAACGCGCTCACCCGGATCCTCTCCAGCGAGGAGGGCGGGAACGGGATGCTGGTCAACGCGATGTGCCCTGGCTGGGTGCATACCGACATGGGCGGCTCCGCCGCGCCGCGCTCCGTGGAGGAGGGCGCCGACACCGCGGTGTGGCTCGCGACCCTGCCCGACGGCGGTCCGACGGGCGGCTTCTTCCGCAACCGCGAGCCGATCCCCTGGTAGTCCGATCCCCTGGTTGAAGCGACGAGATGCCGAGCTCGACGCAGCGCTGCGCTTCCTGGCGCGCATCGACGACGCGGTCGCGGGCGAGCTGGTCTCGCTGGGCTGGGGGACTGCGGTGTTCGACCCCGAGCGTCCCCTGGTCTGGGATGCGAACTACGTGCGGGCCGAGCGGACCGCGGAGCTCGAGGCCGGATAGCTGACCGGAGCTGCCGGAGCCGCTGTTCGCCGAGCGCGAGCTGGCGCATCGGCAGGCGGTCGTGTCCGGACGAGGCCGAGGGCAAGCGCGCTCGCAGCCAGGCTTCGAGGCGCTCGGGCTGGCTCCGCGTCCACGAGCACGTGATGGCGTCCAGCCGCCCGCCGGCCGCTCCGCGAGCACGACGTCGAGGAGGTCTCGTTCGCCGAGCTGCGCGGAGCAGTGCGCGAGGTCGAGCTCGCTCGAGCCTCCCGGCGGCGCCGAGTCCGGCGATCGCACCGCCCTCGCCGACCAGCTCGCCAGCCGCGACGAGCTCGTCGCGGCCGCGACCGTCGCGAGCGGCGCTTCGCGGTCCGCCGGGCAGGAGTCCCGGTCGCCTGGTGCCGGCTGTAGGCGGGCGATGGCATCGGCCAGATCGAGCACGTGATCACCCATCCGGACCATCGCAACCGCGGCTACGCGCGGGCGGTCGTCTCCGCCGCCGTGGCGGCGTCGCGGGAGCGCGGAGACGCGCTGACGTTCCTGGTGGCGCTCGCGGACGATTGGCCGCGGGAGCTCTACCGGCGTCTCGGGTTCGAGCCGGCTGGGCGACTCCACCGGCTTCCGGCAGGTGCCGGACGCTCAGCGAGCCGAGCTCGGTGCCGTCGTAGAGCTTCTTCACCCGGACGGCGCCGTCCGGCGCCGCGTCGAGGCACAGCTCGCAGAGCACGCACTCGTCCAGGTTCTCGCGCACGATCGTCACGGCGCCGTCGCGGGCGGCGAAGATGTCGACCGGGCAGACCTCCTCGAGCTTCGCGGCCAGCTCGGCGTCGCTGGCGATCGAGTCGTCGACCTCGACGTCGATGAAGATGCCGTCCATGTCGCGGGTCTCGGCCATCAGACCGTCGCTCCCAGCTTGTCCTTCACTGCGTCGGGGATCTCGTCGATCCGCTCGACCACGGGGATCCCGGCGGCCTCGAGGCGGGCGATCTTCTCGGTCGCCGTGTCCTCGTCGCCCTCGACGATCGTCCCGGCGTGGCCGAAGCTCATCCCCTTCATCTCCTCGTCGTCCATGAACCGCCCCGCCATGAAGGCGACGATCGGCAGCCGAGATTGGTTCTCGGAGACCCACTCCGCGAGCTGGGCCTCCATCCGGCCGCCCGGCTCCGTGTAGATGACGATCGCCTCGGTCTGGGCGTCGGCCTCGAACAGCGGCATCAGCTCGGCGTAGGTGGAGCCGATGATCGCGTCGCCGCCGATCGAGACCGCGGTTGAGACGCCCAGTCCGGCGGCGGTGAGCGAGGAGGAGATCTCGGTGGTCATGCCGCCGGAGCGCGACATGACTCCGACCGGGCCGGGGGTGTAGGACTTGGCCGCATCCTTCGCGGGCCCGCCGATGCCGCCCATCTTGCAGACCTCCGGGGACGATCACGCCGAGGCAGTTGGGGCCGATGATCCGCGCCCCGCGCATCCCCGCCAGCTCGACCATCTGGGCCACGTCGCGGCGCGGAATCCGCTCGGTGACGATCACGATCAGCTCGATGCCGGCCTCGATCGCCTCGAACACGGCGTCCTTGGTGAACGCGGGGGGGACCGTGACCACCGAGCCGTCGGGCACGTAGCCGAGCGCCTCCGCGACCTGCTCGACGGTGTCGAACACGGGGACGCCGTGGACCTCGCGGCCCTTGCGCCCCGGGGTCACGCCGCCGACCACCTTGGACCCGTAGTCGAGGCACTCCCTGGTCAGGTTGACGGCCTCGCGCCCGGTGATCCCCTGGACGATGAACGTGAAGTCCTCGGACAGGAGAATGCTCATGATCCCTCCGCCGACCCTGCCGCCCCCGGAGGCGCAGACGAGGAGGCGGCAGGTGTTTGGATTCTGGCCACCGCTCTGCGCGCTGCCTCCCACATCGAGACCGAGCGGTCGCAGTACTCGACGCCGTAGCGCTCGAGGATCTTGAACCCCTCCTCCTCCCAGGCGCCCGGGATGCGGAAGATCGCGATCGTCTCGCCGGGGTCCTTGTCCAGCTCCAGGCAGGCCTTGATCACTCCCCGGGCGACGATGTCGACCCGGGTGTTGGAGACGATCGACATCATCACGGCGATCTTCTCGACGCCGTCCTTGCGCAGCACCTCCTTGGCCAGGCCGCAGGCCTTGGCCACCGAGGGGTTTCCGCCGATCTCGGTGTAGTTGGCGGGCCTGCCGCCCTGGCTGCGCACCGCGTCGGTGAGCGTCAGCGAGCCGCCGCCGGCGCCGATCACCAGCCCGAGGTTGCCGGCAAACCCGTGGTCCTTGCCCTGGATCACCCCGCGATGGTCGGCGGAGTCGATCGCCTTCACGTTGCGCTCGAACTCGCTCGGCTCGTACGGCTCGCGGGACTCGTCGGAGCCGATCCCCAGCTCCTCCAGCAGCGCCGTCTGGCGGGGCTCCGCCTCGTTCTCCATCTCCATGTGGGCGTCGAGGGCGACGAAGCTGCCGTCCGCGAGGCGAGCCAGCGGGTTGATCTCGGCGAGCGTCATGTCGCAGTCGCGCATCAGCCGCGCCAGCCGGGCGAGGATCGGCGTCGCGCGGTTGAGCTCCGACCCGCTGACGCCGGTCTGGGCGATCACCCGCTTGGCCTGGAAGTCGGAGATCGGAAGCAGGTTGGAGATGTGGCCGCGCCCGACGTGGTCGGGATGGGAGGCCGCGACCTCCTCGATGTCGATCCCGCCCATGTCGCTGAACAGGAGCATCGGCTGCTTGCGGGTGCCGTCCCAGACGACGCCCGCGTAGTACTCCTGGGCGACCTCGGCCTTCGGGTCGACGAGCACGCCGCGAGGCATGTGCCCGTTGATCTCCAGCTCGAGGATCTCGGCGGCGTCGCGCTCGGCCTGCTCGGGCGTGTCGGCGAACCTGACCCCGCCCGCCTTCATCCGCCCGCCGGTCAGGACCTGGGACTTGATCACCACCGGCCCGCCGATCTCCTCGGCCGCCGCGCGCGCCTCGGCGGCGGTCGTGCAGAAGCCGTACTTGGTGACCGGGATCGCCGCCCGCTCGACGATCCGGCGTGACTCGTACTCGTAGAAGCGCATGAGGCGCGGGAATCTAGCTTGCCGGGGGGCCGACTGCGAGCAGGCACGAGGATGAGCTGAGCCAGCTCCGACGTGCAGCTGACGCCGCCATCCGGCGGGGTGCGAAACAATGGCCCCACGTCCGGGATCGCTTTTCCGGGCGTTTGCCGTTCCGGAAACGACGAAGAGGAGTTGATCCCACCCTTGAGCGAGACCACGGCCTCCGCGGAAGCACTGACCAAGAACAAGAAGCTGATCGCCTGGGTGGAGCAGTTCGCCGCCCTGACCGGTCCGGAGTCGATCCACTGGTGCGACGGCTCCGCGGAGGAGTACGACCGCCTCTGCCAGGGGCTGGTCGACAGCGGCACCTTCGAGAAGCTCTCCGAGGCGAAGCGGCCGAACTCGTACCTGGCCCGCTCCGACCCGGACGATGTCGCCAGGGTCGAGGACCGGACCTTCATCTGCTCGGAGCGGGAGGAGGACGCCGGTCCGACCAACAACTGGCGCGATCCGGCCGAGATGCGCGACGTCCTCAAGGAGCTGTTCAAGGGCTCGATGCGCGGGCGCACGATGTACGTGGTCCCGTTCTCGATGGGCCCGCTCGGGTCGCACATCGCCCACATCGGCGTCCAGCTCACCGACTCGGCCTACGTCGCCGCCTCGATGCGGATCATGACCCGGATGGGGAAGGGCGCCCTGGACGTGCTCGGCGACGACGGCGACTTCGTGCCCTGCCTGCACTCGCTCGGCGCGCCGCTCGCCGACGGGCAGGAGGACGTGCCGTGGCCCTGCGACGCCGACAACAAGTACATCGTCCACTTCCCGGAGGCGCGCGAGATCTGGTCCTACGGCTCCGGCTACGGCGGCAACGCGCTGCTCGGGCAAGAAGTGCTTCGCGCTGCGGATCGCCTCGGCGATGGCCCGCGACGAGGGCTGGCTGGCCGAGCACATGCTGATCCTCAAGCTCACCTCGCCCGCCGGCGAGGTCAAGTACGTGGCCGGCGCCTTCCCGTCGGCCTCGGGCAAGACGAACCTGGCGATGCTGATCCCCACGCTCGAGGGCTGGACCGCGGAGACGGTCGGCGACGACATCGCCTGGATGAAGTTCGGCGAGGACGGCCGCCTCTACGCGGTCAATCCCGAGGCCGGCTTCTTCGGCGTCGCCCCGAACACCAGCCACAAGACGAATCCCGAACGCGATGGAGACGATCGAGCGAAACACGATCTTCACCAACTGCGCCCGGACCGACGACGGCGACGTCTGGTGGGAGGGGATGACCGGCGAGCCGCCCGACCACGCGATCGACTGGCACGGCAACGACTGGACGCCGGACTCCGACGATCCCGCGGCGCACCCGAACGCGCGCTTCACGACCCCCGCGGCCCAGTGCCCCTCGATCGCCCCCGAGTGGGAGGACCCCGACGGAGTGCCGATCGACGCCTTCCTGTTCGGCGGCCGGCGGGCGAGCACGGTGCCCCTCGTCACCGAGGCGTTCGACTGGGAGCACGGCGTCTTCCTCGGCGCCACGATGTCGGTCGAGACGACCGCGGCGGCCGCGGGCGAGGTGGGCAAGCTCCGCTTCGACCCGATGGCGATGCTGCCGTTCTGCGGCTACAACATGGCCGACTACTTCGGCCACTGGCTGCGGATGGCGCGCGAGCACGGCCCCGCAGAAGCTGCCGCGGATCTTCCTCGTCAACTGGTTCCGCAAGGACGACGACGGCAACTTCATCTGGCCCGGGTTCGGCGACAACAGCCGCGTCCTCGAGTGGATCTGCCGCCGCTGCGACGGCGAGGGGGAGACGGTCGAGACGCCGATCGGGCTGGTGCCCGCGCCGGGACAGCTCGACACCGAGGGCCTCGACATCTCCGCCGACGACATGGCGGAGCTCCTGCAGGTCGATCCGGAGCTCCTGCGCGACCAGCTCCCGCAGATGAAGGAGCACCTGGCGCGGTTCGGCGACCGTCTGCCGGCCGAGGTCCAGGGGCAGCTCGACGCGCTCGAGCGGCGGGTCGGCGACGCCTGAGCCGGGGCGCCCTAGGACGCCCCGTTAGAGGTCGTACGCCTTCGCCAGGTCCGGGTCCTTCTTGGCCAGCATCTCGGCGAGGGTGACCATCACCTTGCACTGCTTCCAGGTGGCGTCGTCCTGCATCTTGCCGTCGATCATGTGGACGCCGCGGCCGTCGGGGATCGCCTCCAGGACCTTCTTGGCGAACTTGACCTCGTCCGGGGGCGGGCTGAAGACCTTCTTGGCGATCTCGATCTGGACCGGGTGCAGCGACCAGGCGCCGACGCAGCCGAGCAGGAAGGCGGCGCGGAACTGGGTTTCGCAGCCCTCGGTGTCCTTGATGTCGCCGTAGGGCCCGTAGAAGGGCAGGATCCCGGCCGAGGTGCAGGCGTCGACCATGCGGGCGATCGAGTAGTGCCAGGGATCCTGCTGGGCGGTCGCCCGTGGCGCCTCGGGATTGTCGGGGTCGGGGTCCTCGATCACCCGGTAGGCGGGATGGCCGCCGCCGACGCGGGTCGTCTTCATGCGCCGGAAGGCGGCCAGGTCGGCCGGCCCGAAGCTCATCCCCTGCATCCGCGGGCTGGCCGTGGCGATCTCCTCGAGGTTGACGACGCCGAGCGAGGTCTCGAGGATCGCGTGCACGAGGAGCGGGCGCTCCAGCCCCGCCTTTGCCTCGAGCTGCGCGAGCAGGCGGTCGACGTAGTGGATGTCCCACGGCCCCTCGACCTTGGGCACCATGATCACCTCGAGCTTGTCGCCGATCTCGGTCACCAGGCGCAGGAAGTCGTCGAGCACCCAGGGGCTCTCGAGCGAGTTGACGCGGGTCCAGAGCGCGGTGTCGCCGAAGTCGGTCGCCTTGGCGACCTGGATCAGTCCCTCGCGAGCGGCCTCCTTGCGGTCGGCGGCGATCGCGTCCTCCAGGTTGCCGAGCAGGATGTCCGCCTGCGCGGCCATGTCCGGAACCTTGGCGGCCATCTTCTCGTTCGAGGGGTCGAAGAAGTGGATCATCCGCGAGGGCTTGACCGGGATCTCGATCGCCGGCTGGGGGGCGCCGATGGCCAGCGGTTGTGCGAATTGGCGCGGGTTTCTCACAGCGGTCTCCTGAGGTCAAGCCTAGCTATAGCCGGGCCTTCGGCGCCGTGGAATCAATCATCTAGCCTCCCTCGGCGTGGAGATCGAGATTCGCGCGGCCAAGCCAGACGAGGAGGAGCGCCTCCTGCCGATGTACGAGTGGCTGTTCGCCCCGCCGGGGTCGCAGCCTCGGCAGTGGGATCCCAAGCGCGCCGCCGTGGCCCTCCGCCAGGCGATCGACTCGCACGATGACGCTGTTCTGGTTGCCGAAGGCGAAGCTGGCGAGCTGGTCGGCATCTGCACCGCCTACCAGGACCTGCATTCCGTTCGCTTCGGGTACCGGGCCTGGGTGGAGGACCTCGCCGTCCATCCCGAGCGCCGCTCGCAGGGGATCGGGTCGAAGCTGCTCGCGGCCGCGCGGGATTGGGCCCGCGAGCGCGGCGCCACGCACCTGGAGCTCGACAGCGCGCTCACGCGCAAGGACGCTCACCGCTTCTACGAGCGAGAGCAACCGAGCTGGCGCTCCTACAGCTACGCCTGGGAGCTCTAGCCGGGCTCGAGCTGGGCGACGCGCTTCGCCTCCTCCGGATCGAGGTAGGCCCTCATCCGCACAGCCTTGCCGTCGCGGACGGTGATCAGGTGGGCGAGCCGCATCTCCACCGGCACGCCGCTCGCCTTGCCGCGCGCATGGATCCGGAACACCACGAGCACGGTCTCGTCGTCGGCCTCGATCAGCTCATCGAGCTCCATTCGGACGTCGTCGAAAGGCTCCAGCAGGAGGTCCCAGCGGTCGGCAACGGCTGCATGGCCCTTGAAGGTGCCGCGCTGCTCGAGCGCCTCGTGAGGCGGCTCGAACTCGATCTCCGGATCCAGGAAGTCGAGCGCCGCCGCGAGCCCGTCGGTCCCGATCGCCTCGAACGCACGCCGGGCAAGCTCGACATTCGCCGCGGGCACGCGGCTACTCCTCGATCCCGGCCGCTCGCAGCGCCGCCTCGCGATCGAGGTTGAACTCGATCCGCGCCAGCCGGCCGTCCCGGAACGTCATCACCGCGGCCGCGGTGCCCTCAACCGTCGCCTCGGTTCCCTTCGGTGTCGCCTCATGTCTGGCCAGCGCCACCAGATGCTCGCCCCGCACTTGCACCTCCTCGATCTCGACCGTGTAGTGATCGAATGCGAGCAGCCAGTCGTCCCAGGCTTCGCGGAACCCGTCGATCCCGTGGAAGACGCCGGCGAACCCCCCGGGTCCGACCATGGCGATCTCGAGATCCGGCCAGGCGAGCTCGCGAAGCGCATCGAGGCGCGCCCGAGTGCCCGCCTTGTCGGTCATCGCCTCGACCCAGTCTCCCTGGGGCATGATCTCGCCGAGCCGCGCGAAGAGCTCCGGGTTGGGCTCGGCGGCCATCGCTACTCCGCGAGCCCCGCGGCGCGGATCGCGAGCGCGCGGTCGATGTGAAACTCGATCCGGCTCAGCTTGCCGCCCCGAGTCCACAACACAGCCGCCCCCATGTTCTCCACCTCCGCGGTCGCGCCCTTTGGGCGCGCTATCTGCCGAAGGAAGATGACCACGCAGTCGTTCCCGGCAGCCCGAATCTCCTCGATCTCCGTCGTGTGACTGTCGAACGGCTCGAGCCAATCGGCCCACGCCTCGACGAGGCCGTCGACGCCCTTCCAATCGGTGCGCGCCGCCGGGATGCTGCCCACCATGGCGCCGTCGAAGTCCGGCCACGCCAGATGCTCCATCTGCTCGATGCGAGCCCGCAGCTGGTCGTCGCGAACCGCCGCGACGGCGTCCTCGCGCGGAAACACGTCGATGAGCTCTTCGGCGACTCGCACTGCTTCCGACACGCCGGCCAGTATCCCGCAGCCCGGCTGGCCGTCATGCGGGCGGGGTGACCCGCATGGCGATAGGCCGCAGCTATCCTTCCCCGCGCGCCCGTACCGCAGGGTCTGGTTCATCAACCCCAGAGGAGCAATGGCCGTAGCCGCCGACATCTACCTGGAGAAGACCGACGAGCAGAAGGCGATCACCGAGATGGTGCGCCAGTTCGTCGACAACGAGATCATCCCCGTGGCGGAGGAATACGACCACGAGGACAAGTTCCCGGAGCCGATCGTCGAGCAGATGAAGGAGCTCGGCCTGTTCGGCGTGACGATCCCCGAGGAATACGGCGGGATGGGCCTGGACCTGACCACCTACGCGATGATCGTCGAGGAGCTGTCGCGCGGCTGGATCTCGATCTCCGGTGTCGTCAACACGCACTTCATCGGCTCCTACCTGCTGATGAAGTTCGGCACCGACGAGCAGAAGGAGCACTTCCTGCCGAAGATGGCGACCGGCGAGATCCGGGCCGCCTTCTCGCTCTCGGAGCCCGAGGTCGGCTCCGACGTGCAGGGCATCAAGTCGACCGCGAAGCGGGCCGACGACGGCTACTGGGAGCTGAACGGCCAGAAGATGTGGGTCACCAATGGCCTGCTCTCGGGGGTCGTGTTCGTGCTCATGAAGTCCGACCCCAAGGCCGACCCGCGGTACACGGGCATGACCTGCTTCATCACCGAGAAGGAAGCCGGGGCGAGCGAGAACTCGGGCGACTTCGCCGGGCTGACGATCCCGCCCAAGATCAAGAAGATGGGCTACAAGGGCGTCGAGTCCACGGAGCTCGTCTACGACGGCTACCGCTGCCCGCCGGAGCGCATTCTCGGCGGTGAGGAAGCCGGTCTGGGCCAGGGGTTCCGGCAGATGATGGATGCGCTCGAGGTCGGCCGCGTCAACGTGGCCGCGCGCGGCGTCGGGATCGCCCAGCGGGCGCTCGAGCTGGCGCTCCGCTACAGCCAGGAGCGGAAGACCTTCGGCAAGCCGATCGCCCAGCACCAGGCGATCCAGTTCAAGCTCGCCGACATGGGAACCAAGGTCGAGGCCGCGCGCCTCTTGACGATGAAGGCGGCCCGGCTCAAGGACGCCGGCGAGCGATCGGACCTCGAGGCCGGGATGGCGAAGCTGTTCGCCTCTGAGGCGGGCAAGGAGGTGGTCGACGAGGCCTTCCGCATCCACGGCGGCTACGGCTACTCGAAGGAGTACGAGATCGAGCGGCTGTACCGCGACGCACCGCTCCTGGTGATCGGGGAGGGGACCTCGGAGATCCAGCGGATGGTGATCGGGAAGAAGCTCCTGGAACGGAACAAGATCTGACTTGGCCCGTCCCGGTGAGCTGATCGCTGTCGCAGTGCGGAACCTCGAGCGCGAGGTTCCGGCGCTCGCCCCACTGAAGCTGGTGGTGCGGCTGGAGCTGCGTGGCCGCGGCGACGTCCAGGTCTTCCGGGTCCGGCTGCCGGGCCCGGACGTGACCAAGGGCGAGCCCGGCGACGCCCGGCTCGAGATCGCCATGTCGCGCTCCGTGTTCAACCAGTTCGCCGAGAAGGGCCAGCTTGCGGACTGGCGCGAGGCCTACGACCACGGCGACATCAGGGTGGTGGGCGACCCGGAGATCCGGAAGCTGATCGGCACCGTGATCGAGCGACACATGGCCCGCACGAGGATCAAAAAGGCGCACTGAGTTTGCCGGCCGCGGCGAGCAGCTTCGAGCACATCTTCATCACTCCGATCGCCGATCCGCCCCGGGGGATCAGCCTCGCCGTCAAGGACATCTTCGACACCGCCGGGATCCGCACGACCTATGGGTCGGCGATCTTCGCCGACCACGTCCCCGACCGATCAGCGGAGGCGGTGCGAAGGCTGGAAGCCGCCGGGTACGTCGACGTGGGCAAGGCGAACCTGCACGAGTTCGCCTTCGGGATGACCTCCGAGAACCCGCACTACGGGACTGTTCCGAATCCGCTGCGGGCCGGCCGCATAGCCGGGGGCTCGAGCGGCGGATCGGCGGCCGCGCTCGCCGCGGGCATGGCCGACGCGGCGCTGGGCTCCGATACCGGCGGCTCGATCCGCGCCCCCGCGGCCTGCTGCGGCGTCGTCGGCTTCAAGCCGAGCTTCGACCTGGTGCCCGTCGAAGGCTGCTTCCCGCTCGCGCCGAGCTTCGACCACGTGGGGCCCATGGCCCGGTCGGTGGGCGACTGCGCGCGGATGATGGCCGTGCTGTCGCCCGGGATGGACCCGGTGCCATCGATCGCACCGGGCGACGTCGAGGTCGGGGTCGCCTGGACGGCCGAGGCCGATCCGCTGGTTCGTGCTCGGGTCGAGGAGGCTGCCGCGATTCTTCCGCGCCGCCGTGAGATCTCTCTCCCGGCGATGCCGCCCGGGCGTGGCCGACGTCAGAATGCGGGAGACCGCCAAGACGCACGCCAGCCTGTTCGCCGAGCACAGGGAGCTCTACGGCGAGAACGTGGCGGTCAAGCTCGTACGCTGTCTGCAGGTGACCGATGCCGAGTACGAGGCGGGCGTTCGCACTCGCGAGCGCTACCGAGAGCGACTAGCCGAGCTGATGCGGGGCGTCGACGTCCTCCTGACCCCCACGCTTCCGGTCGTCGCCCCGCGGGTCGGGATCGGCGACCTCGCGCTGCGAGACCGCCTGACCCAGTTCACCTACCCGTTCAACGCCATCGGCGCCCCCGCGCTCGCGGTTCCATGCGGGCTGGCCGAGGACGATCTCCCGGCATCCGTGCAGATCGTGGGCCGCCCGGGCGGCGACGCGTTGGTGCTCGGCGTCGGAGCGTTGCTCGAGCGGGCGCTTCATACTGCCGACGCTCAGACCGACGAACGGAGAAGCGAAGGAGCATGAGCGACACCGATAGCCACGAGCTGATCACCGACCAGGCGGGCCGCGAGGCGTCGGGCGCCCACCGTTACGGGCGCTTCCTGGAGGAGTTCGAGGTCGGCGCCGTCTACAAGCATTGGCCCGCGAAGACGGTCACCGAGGCAGAGGACCACCTGTTCTGCCTGGTGACCATGAACCACCATCCGCTGCACCTGAACGACCTCTATGCGGCCCAGTCTCAGCAGGGACAAAACGTGGTCGCCGGGCCGCTCGTCTACTCGCTGGCGTTCGGGATGTCGGTGTCGGACGTCTCGGGGAAGGCGATCGCCAACCTGGCGACCGAGGAGCTCAGCTCACCCGGCGCCCGTGTTCCACGGCGACACCCTGTTCGCCGAGTCCGAGGTGCTCGAGGTCCGGCCCTCCGCGTCGAAGCCCGACCGGGGCGTGGTCAAGGTCCACACGCGCGTCTACAAGCAGGACGGGACGCTGGTCGCCGAGTTCAAGCGCACGGTGCTGGTGCCGCGGAGCCCCGACGCGATCGAGGGCGGCGCGTCCGTCGCGGAGGGCTCGGCCGAGTAGGCCGGGCGCTCGCCGAAGGGCGCGCGATCGCCAATGTGGGACGACCTGGTCCGCGACCGCCGCGGGTCGCCGCTCGCCTCGCTTGCCGAGGCCGGCGACGCGACGCTGGCCGGGGCGCGCTTCGTGGCCGTGCTCTGCCACGACGATGGGATCCTGCCCGCGGTCGCCGCGGTCGAGCCGGCGCAGGCGGTCGCCCACCTGACGCTGGCCGATACGGGGCCGGTCGTGGCGCGCGCCGCCGCCGCGAACCACTTCCTGGAGCGGCTGCCGGCCAGCCGCGTCGCCGCGTACCTGCTCAAGTTCGGTCGCGTCGGCGGCGCCGACCCGGAGCGCTCGATCGAGATCACCAGGGATCACGTGGCGGCGATCCTCAACGCGATCGCCGCCGGCGCAATCGAGTGGGAGCGGGATCCCGACTTCGGCTACCGGGTGGCCGCGGCGGTCCCCGGCATCGAGGGCCGCGACCGTTTCGTTCTCATCCCTCGCTTCCTCTATGCCCGCACCGAGCGTGTGTACGAGCACGCGGCCCTGGTTCCCGAGCTGAAGCGCGAGCGGGTCGCGCGCCTGTCGGCGCTCGACGGCCTCGACCCCTCGATAGTCGACGCCGTTCGCTAGCTCGCCCTCGCCTCAGATCAGCTCGGCGACCGCCTCCAGCGCGGCGTCGAAGTCGCTGCCGGGGATCGCCCCGATGCACGGTGAGATCGCGCCCGCCTCCCGGTAGCGGTCGACCGCGGCCCTCACTTCCTCACCGGAGCCGATCCCAGCGAGGGCGCCGAGCAGGCGGTCCGACAGCCCGGCCTTCGCCCGCTCGATGTCACCGGCCTGCATCCCCTCGTCGAAGGCCGCGATCTCGTCGCCGAACCCGGACCGCTCGAGCATCGAGCGGTAGAAGGGGAGGGAGGCGTAGGGGATCAGGTCCTGGCGCATCGTCGCGCGGGCGGCGTCCGGGTCGTCCGTGAGCGCCGTGGGCACCGCCGCCACGACGTCGAAGCCGTCGAGCGCCTTGCCGGCGCGCTCGCGGCCCTCTTTCACCGCGGGGATGACGACGTCGCGAATGTAGTCGGGGTTGCAGAGCCACAGCATCACCCCGTCCGCCGACCTCGCCCGCCAGGCGGAGCATGTTGGGGGACAGGGCGGCGACGTAGATCGGCAGGTCGGGTCGTGGCTCGTAGCCCATGAACTGGAATCTGGTCTTGAAGAACTCGCCCTCGGGCGGCGCCTCGCTGCGCAGGATTGCCCTCACGATGGCCACGTACTCGCGCATCTGCGAGACGGGCTTGGAGATCTTGGCGTCGTACCAGTTCTCGACCGTGACCTGGTGTGAGACGCCGAGCCCCAGCACCATCCGCCCGCCGGAGAACTCGTCGATCGTCGCCGCTGCCTGCGCCATCGTCGCGGGCGTGCGCGAGAAGATCGGCACCACGCCGGTGCCCAGGCGCGCCCGCTCGCTGACCGAGGCGTAGGCCATCAGCAGGGCCAGCGAGTCGCGCGCCGGCGATGTGAGTGGTGTAGATGGAGTCGAACCCGAGGCCGTCCGCGCGGCGCACCCGCTCGAGGCTGCGGTCCAGCGAACGTCCTGCGGAGATGAAGGCGCCGATCCCGGGCACGTCGGGGTTTATATCCGGATAGGGCCGCTAGTGGGCCTCGTCGGCGGCGTGGGCCGGCGGACGCGACTCCTCGGCGAGTGAGGTGATCTCCAGCGTGCCGCGCGCGGCACCCTCGAGCACGTCGATCGCCTCCTCCTCGGTGCGGGCATAGAGCTCGACCAGGAGGTGGACCACGATCCGCTCCTCGTCGTGCTTGTGGAAACGGACGTGGGTGAAGAACTCACGCGTCCCCGATTCGCCCAGCGAGCCGAAGGTGAGGCTGTCGGCGGCCTCGGGGCCGGAGCAGGTCTCGACCTGGTCCTGGTCGATGGTGACCGTGCAGGAGGCCACGAATGGCCTGCCCGCGACCATGCGCTCCCAGCGGTCCTCGACCGGGACGACGCGCGCGTCCTCGACCGTCAGGTGGGGCTGGTCGTGCATGCAGTCGAGGCACTGGACCACGGCCTCCTGGATCTCCTCCACGCGGTCGGCCGCCTCGCCGCTCTCGGGATCGACCTTGAGGATGGCGTCGTAGTGGACCTGCGCCTCGAGCCGCTGCGACCAGCAGCGGTAGCAGCGCAGCCAGGCGCTCCGTTCCCCGGAAAAGCCGTCGTTCATGCCCATTCAGCGTAGCTCGCCGGGCGACACGGACAGGTTCAGAACGGGTCGGTGCGCAACAGCGAGTACATGGCCATGTCGCGGCGGCGGTCCTTGATCACCACGTAGGAGCGCAACACGCCCTCGAACCTGAACCCGGCGCGCTCGGCAACCGCGCGCGACGACGGCGTTGCGCGGGTCGACGATGATCTCGATCCGGTCGACGAGCAGCTCGCCGAAGGCCCACGCGGTGAGCAGGCGCACCGCTCGCGTCATCACCCCGCGGCCGCGGGCCTCGCGCGCCAACCAGTAGCCGATGTCGCATCGCCTCTCCTCCTCGATGATCCGGTGGATTCCGATCGAGCCGAGCAGCCGGTCGTCGCGATGCATCGACGATCAGCAGGTGGAGCCCCTCTGCCGCTTCGTGCTGGCGCGCCGCCTCGCCGGCCCACTCGCGAGCGTCCCGCTCGCCGTAGTGATCCGGAACCCGCGTCCATCGGGGTATCTCCGGGTCCTGACAGGCTTCGACGACCGCCGCCAGGTCGGCGTCGCTCCTCAACCGAAGGCGCACCGACCCGTCGCCAACGCCCTCGACCGGGAAACTCGATCGGGCGGCCCACCGATCGACTGGGTCAGCTCACGGACTTGATCGCCGACTCGATCGCGGCGGCCGAGCCGGGGCTGGGCAACGGTCTTCTGCCCGTTCGGCCCCTCGAACAGGAAGCCCGGCGTGCCCGTCAACCCGAGCTGTCCGGCCTGGGTGTCGGTCTTCGTCAGCTGCGCGTCCCACTCGGTGCTCTGGCGGTCCTGGTTCCACTTGTCGATGTCGGCGACCCCGGCTCCCTTGGCCACCGCCTCGAGGAACGAGTCGGTCACGTAGCCCGAGTTCTCCTCGCCCTGATTTCGGTAGAAGAGCGTGATGAAGCTCCAGTAGCGGCCCTGCTCGCTGGCCGCGAGGGCGGCGGTCGCGGCGGGCTTCGACTGGGGCCCGATGATCGTCCAGTTGCGGAACTCGAGCTTCGCCTCGCCGCTTCGCACCGGCCCGTCGATCACCTGCGGCATGATCTGCTCCGAGTACGCCTTGCAGACCGGGCACTGGAGGTCTCCGAACTCGACCACGGTGACCTTCGCCTTCGGGTCGCCGAGCGTCAGCCCCTGCTGGTCGAGCCCGTGAAGCTCGCTCTTGACCTGCGTGACGTCCTCCAGCTTCGTGTCGCCTCCCGAGCCGCTCCCGGACTGGCTGACCACGATCACCGCCGCCACGGCCACGATCGCGAGCAGGACGGCGGCGCTGCCGAGCTGCACGAGGCGCTGCCGGCGCAGGCGCGCCTGCTCGTCCGCCTCCTGGCGTTGACGCTCCTCCCGCGCGCTTTCGCGCTGCTCCTTGCGGCTTGCCATCGCGAAGAATCTAGCGAGCGGGGGTTTGCGGCACCTTAACCGGGCGCTCCGCGCGCCTTCGCCGCCCCTGGTCGTGAGCTCGGCCCCGATGTAGGTGAGCGCCCGGGCGCCGTTGACGACCAGCAGCAGGGTCATCAACACGGCGCTCGCCACGCACCACTGGCAGATGGCGTCGATCACGAACAGCTCCAGGTAGGTCAGGTAGGCGCTGAAGCCGAACCCGGCCAGCGCCATGAGGAGGCCCGCGAATCGCCCGGTGTCTCCGGGGATCAGAGCGCTGATGAGGAGCAGCACGTAGCCGGCGATCCCGAAGATCGAGACGTTGACGCCGAGCAGGTGGGAGTAATGGCTGTCGGCAACCGTCTGGCAGCCGTGGCCGCCCGCCACGCAGACGGGAGCGCCGCCGCCGGAATCGGCGATCGTGATGTAGATGGCCACGCCGATCCCGGCGACGGCGATCGCGGCCGAGACAAGCCTGAGGGTCCGCTCGCTGACCATCGCGGCGATTCTAGGCAGGGGCGCGAGCTAGGCGGGAGCCGCCGCGAAGAGGCGCCATTTTCCCGGGACGCCCTTCAGCTCGTGCTCGCCGCGCTCGGCGAACTGGAGGTCCGCGCCGACGACGAGGTCCTTCACCGTGCTCGAGACCAGCACCTCGTTGGCGCCCGCGAGCGCTCCGACCCGGGCGCCGATGTTCACCGCCATCCCGCGAACGTCGTCGCCGGAGAGCTCGCACTCGCCGGTGTGCAGGCCGGCGCGCACCTCGCAAGCCGAGGGGCCCGACGCCATCTCGGATCGCGCATGCGCACTCGATCGCGCGCGCGGGCCCGTCGAAGGTGGCGAGAAAGCCGTCCCCCAGGGTCTTGACCTCGCGGCCGCGGAAGCGGTCGAGCTGGCGCCGGGTGAGCTCGTCGTGGCGCTCGATCAGCTCCCGCCAGCGCCGGTCGCCGGCATCGGCGGCGCGTCGCGTCGAGTCGACGAGGTCGGTGAACATCACGGTCGCCAGGACGCGATCGAGCGGCCGAGCCTGGCGCGTGCCGGTCAGGAACTCCTCCATCTCGTCCAGGATCGGCTCGAAGTCGCCGGTGAACGGAACATGGTCGCTTCCCTCGAACTCGACCAGCCGGGCGTCCGGGATCCTCTCGGCCATCAGTCGGGCGCCCTCGACCGGGGCGATCAGGTCGCCCGTGCGGTGCAGGATCAGGGTCGGCACCCGGATCGTCGGCAGGATGTCGCGCACGTCGATCTCGAACAGGGCCGCCATCACCGCCCTGGCCATCGCCGGGCTGGCGCCGGCCCGCTGGAACCTGCCCCAGACCTCGTCCATCTGCGGGATCGCCGGCGGCGCTGGGAGCGAAGACCTCCAGCAGGGCCCCGTCGCCCCATCTGGCCGAGGTCTCGGCGAGCATCGCCTCGATCTGCTCGTCGGTCGCTCCCCACGAGATGTCGGAGTCGGTGCGGAAGCGCGGCGTTGACCCGTAGAGCACGAGCGCCGAGGTGCGGTCCGGGTAGGTGGCGGCGAACAGCACGCTCGCCGGGCCTCCCTCCGAGATCCCGAACAGCGCCGCGCGCTCCACGCCCCGCGGCGTCCATCACCGCCTGCATGTCGTCCATCCGCTGCTCCAGCGGCGGCGGGCCGGCCACGGGGTCGGAGAGGCCGGTTCCCCGCTTGTCGAAGATCACGACCCGGGCGAAGGAGCCGAGGCGCTCCAGCACGTCCGGAACCTGCGGCATCTCCCAGTAGTGCTCGATGTTCGAGACGAAGCCCGGGACGAACACCAGGTCGAGATCGCCCTCGCCAAAGGCCTGATATGCGATGTGCGCGTCCCCGCTGAGCGCGTACCGGGTCCGCGGCGCCTGCGGCATCGTGCTCAGGCGGGTTGGGCGGACGTGGTCTCGGCCCGCTCGCTCACCAGCTCCGCGATCTCGCCCATGATCCGGTTGAGGTCGAAGTCCTTGGAGCGTGTAGACGCGCGCGACGCCCGCCTCGAGCAGCGCCTGGGCGTCGGCGGCGGGGATGATTCCGCCGACCACGACCGGCACGTCGAGCCCCTCCTCACGCAGCAGGCGCACGATCTCGGGAACCAGCTGGCGGTGGGAGCCGGAGAGGATCGAGAGCCCCACCACGTCCACGTCCTCGTCGCGCGCGGAGGCGGCGATCTGCTCGGGCGTCAGGCGAATCCCCTGGTAGATCACCTCCATGCCGACGTCGCGAGCGCGCACGGCGATCTGCTCGGCGCCGTTCGAGTGCCCGTCGAGGCCGGGCTTGCCGACCAGGATGCGCGGCCGGTGGCCGAGTTGCTCGGCCAGCTGGCCGACGCGGGAGCGGGCACTCTGCGAGCAGGGCGCCGTCGCCGCTCTCGGCGGCGGCGCCGACGCCGGTCGGGGCGCGGTAATCGCCGAACACCTCACGCAGGACCCCGGCCCACTCGCCCGTGGTGGCGCCCGCCTTCGCCGCCTCGATCGTCGCCGGCATCACGTTCGCCGAGGAGTCGGCGGCCGCCTTGGCGAGCCCCTCCAGGGCCCGGTCGACCGCGGCCTGGTCGCGCTCGGCCTTCCAGCGTTCGAGCGCCTCCGTGCGCTCGCGCTCGACCTCGGGGTCGGGCGTCAGGATGCCGCCGTCGGCCCCGGCGGTCAGCGGCGAGTCCTCCGTCTCGGTGAAGCAGTTCTGGCCGACGACCTTGATCTCGCCGCGCTCGATCTTGGCCACCCGGTCGCGGTGGGACTCGACCAGCCGCGCCTTCATGTACGGCACCGCCTCGACCGCGCCGCCGTGCTCCTCCACGATCGTCATCTCCTCGCGCGCGCCCTCGGCCAGCTCCTCGACCAGGCCGTCCATCACCCGCGAGCCCTCGAAGATGTCCGGGTAGTCGAGCAGGTCGGTCTCGTTGGCGAGGATCTGCTGGATCCGCAGGCTCCATTGCTGGTCCCATGGCCGCGGCAGGCCGAGCGCCTCGTTCCACGCCGGGAGCTGGATCGCGCGGGCCCGGGCGTCGCGACCCAGGGTGACCGCAAGCGCCTCGAGCACGATTCGGGGCACGTTGTTCTCGGGCTGAGACTCGGTGAGGCCGAGCGAGTTGACCTGCACGCCGTAGCGCATCCGCAGGTACTTCGGCTCGGTGACGCCGTAGCGCTCACGGCCGATCTCCTCCCACAGCCGTCCCATCGCGCGCAGCTTCGCGTGCTCCTCGATCAGCCGCACGCCGGCGTTGACGAAGAAGGAGATCCGGCCGAAGACGCGCGGGAAGTCGCCGTCGGCGACCTGGCCGCGGCTCTTCGTCTCGTCGAGCACGGCGATCGCCGTCGACAGCGCGTAGGCGATCTCCTGCACCGGCGTCGCTCCCGCCTCCTGGAGGTGGTAGCTGCAGACGTTGATCGGGTTCCAGCTCGGGACCTCGTTGACGGCGAACGCGACCGTGTCGGCGATCAGCCGCATCGAGGGCTCGGGCGGGAAGGCATAGGTGCCGCGCGACAGGTACTCCTTGATGATGTCGTTCTGCGTCGTGCCCGTCAGCCGACTTGGATCGATCCCGTTCTCCTCCGCCACGGTGACGTAGAGGGCGAGCAGCCACGCGGCCGTTGCGTTGATCGTCATCGAGGTGTTCATCTCGTCGAGCGGGATGCCGTCGAACAGGGTGTGCATGTCGCCCTTGTGGGCGATCGAGACGCCGACCTTGCCGACCTCGCCGCGGGCGAGCGGGTGGTCGGGGTCGTACCCGGTCTGGGTGGGGAGGTCGAAGGCGACGGAGAGGCCGGTTTGGCCCTTGGCCAGGTTTCGCCGGTAGAGCTCGTTCGAGCGCCGCGCGTCGGAGTGCCCGGCGTAGGTGCGCATCACCCAGGGTCGGTCCGGCGCCGATCGAGGCGATGCTCGCTCATGGACGGAATTCTAGGTGTCTGGCCGCACCAAGTCCCGAGTACCTTCATCAGGGTGGCCAACCTGATCGATTGCATGCACCTGGGCCGCGACCGGGTGATCGGCGCCTACGAGGTGGACGGGATGATCGTCGATCCGGGGCCCTCGTCGTGCCTGGAGACCCTGCTGGCGGGCCTCGAGGGCGAGCCGCGCGGGCTCCTCCTCACCCACATCCATCTCGATCACGCCGGCGCCTCGGGCTCGCTGGTCGAGCGGTTCCCGAAGCTGCGGGTGTACGTGCACGAGGTCGGCGCGCCCCACCTCGTCGATCCGCAGAAGCTGCTGCAGAGCGCAAGCCGGTTGTACGGCGACGACATGGAGCGCCTCTGGGGCGAGGTGCTGCCCGTGCCGTCCTCCAGCGTCGTCGCGCTCAGCGGCGGAGAGGAGATCGAGGGGTTTCGGGTCGCCTACGTCCCGGGCCACGCCAGCCACCACGTCGCCTACCTCCACGAGCCGACCGGCGACGCCTACGTCGGGGACGTGGCCGGCGTGCGCATCCCCCCGTACGAGCTCACGGTGGCGCCCACGCCCGCCGCCGGACATCGACGTCGAGGCGTGGGAGCGCTCGCTCGCCACCGTCGCCGATTGGCGGCCGGAACGGCTCTGCCTGACCCACTTCGGCCCTGTCGAGGACGTCGCCGCGCAGCTCGAGCGCCTGCGCCGGGGCCTCCGCACCAACGCCGAGCGCGCGCGTGACGGCGATCGCGAGCAATTTCTGATCCAGGTGGAGGCGGAGATCGACGCCCAGGTGGACGGCGAGGCGGCCGTGCGGCTGCGCCAGACTGCTCCTGGAGAGCTGCTCTGGCTCGGGCTCGAGCGCTACTGGCGAAAGCGCGAAGAGAGCGCAACCTGAGACACTTGGTTACCCTGCACGGACCTCGCATGACCCCTCCCAGGCGCACAAGAATGGCCGTCGCGTTGCTGGCGGCGGCCCTCGCACTCGGCCTTGCCGCCGCCGTCGCGCTCGCCGGGGTGACGGTCTACACGAACAACTTCTCGCGCAAGTCCGAGGCCAAGCAGCTCAAGCACGTCGACGGCAAGCACTGCGACAAGCGCTGGAGGAAGAAGGCCGAGAGCCTCCTGATCGAGGTCAACAAGGGACCGGGCGCCTGCGGCTACCGGCCGCCCGTCGAGGGCGACAGCGACGGCCCGGACCACGACTTCCAGGCGAAGATGAAGCTGCTCAGGGCGACGCCGAAGGGCATTCGCGGCAGCGCCTACCTGTCGATCGCCGTGCGCTCGGGCAAGAGCTCGCGCTACGAGCTCCGCATCTTCCCCAAGAAGCACAAGTACGAGCTTCGCCGTGCCCCGGCGGGCGGAGGCAGTGGCTTCCCGAAGCAGGGCAAGAGCCGGGCGATCAAGGGCGCGAACAAGCCCAACGTGCTGCGCCTGAAGGCCGCGGGCAACAAGGTCACCGCGAAGGTGAACTCCAGGAAGGTGGCCGAGGTGACCGACTCGAACGCCGGCCAGGTCGGCGGGCGCAGGCTCGAGGTCTTCGTCGGCAACAAGAGGAGCACCAAAAAGGACGTGGTCGCAAGCCTCGACAACCTCAAGCTCCAGGTCCCCAGCCCGTAGTCCCGCCCACCTGGGCCGGGACTATCCTCGGGGGAGCCGCTGCCGAGAGGTGAACCAGGCTGGAGCATGGCCACTGAGACGTTCGAGCGCCCGCGCACGCGCGACCCCGGGTCAGGGCTCGGCGGCAACTGGCTGGTGATCGTCCTCAACGACGATCACAACACCTTCGACCACGTCGCCAGGACGCTCGCCAGGGTGATCCCGGGGGTGACGGTCGACGACGGCCATCGGTTCGCCGACCAGATCCACCAAAAGGGCCAGGCGATCGTCTGGAGGGGGCCGAAGGAGCCGGCGGAGCACTACTGGGTAGCAGCTCCAAGACGCGGGGTTGACCATGGCCCCGCTGGAGCAGCACTAGCGCTAGGAGGGGCGCGAGCGCTGGGCGATCAGCCACCACCGGGCCGCGCCTGGCGGGCCGCCGGCGAGCGCCGCCCGGGCCTTGGGCCGGGGCAGGTGACGCGGGAGGCGCCGGCGACCGTTCTCGCGGCGTTGCAGCTGGGCCGCTCGAAGCTGAAGCAGCGCCTGCAGCTCGCCCGTGCGGCTGAACGGGTCCGCGATCGACTCGCCCGTGGCCAGGGAGATCGCGGCCAGCAGGCGCCCGTCGATTTCGACCCCGAGCAGCGCGCCCTCGGGCGGGCGGCGAGAGTCGAGCTGTGCCAGGCGCTCGATGGCCGCCAGATCCCTGTCCCCGAGGCGGCGGATGCTGATCCCGTCGATGTGGACCTCGCTGGTGGGGAAGTGGTTACCGCTCATTTCGCACCTCGTGGGTAGACCTTTTCGAAGCTCATCAGGGGAACGCTCTGGGGCCTCGGATTCGTGATGCGACAAGGGTGCCCCATGCGTGAGATAAGCGCAACAGGAAGTTCTTCTTGACGTGATAAGGTCCGCTTATGCTCGACCTGAAGCGTCTGCGGGTGCTGGGCGAGGTGGCCCGGCAGGGCTCGTTCTCGGCTGCGGCGGACGCTCTCTACCTATCTCAGTCGGCGGTCAGCCAGCAGGTGGCGACCCTGGAGCGGGAGGTGGGGATGCCGTTGCTGGAGCGCACCGCTGCGGGGCCGAAGCTGACCGACGCGGGTCGCGTCCTGATCTCCCATGCCGACGCTGTCTTCTGCCGTCTCGAGGAGGCCGAGCACGAGCTCAAGGCGATCGCCGGCCTGGAGGGAGGCGAGCTTCGGATCGCCAGCTTCCCGAGCGCCAGCGCCACCCTGCTCACGGAGGCCCTGGGGGAGTTCAGGGGTCGCTATCCGCAGGTGCGCCTGACCGTTACCGAGGCCGAGCCGGAGGATTCTCTGCCTCGCTTGCGAGCGGCCGAGACGGACCTCGCGATCGTGTTCGACTACCCGATGCTGCCCCCGAGCGGCGAGGAGCGCGATGTCGACCGCGTGCTGCTGCTCACCGAGTCCATGTACCTGGCCCTCCCGCGCAGCCATCCGCTCGCCAAGGCCAAGACCGTGAAGCTCGCGGACCTCGCGGACGAGCCGTGGATGTGCGGGGTCTGCCCGAGCTCATGCGGTGACGTGGTCAAGGAAGCGTGCCGAAAGGCTGGGTTCGATCCGCAGATCGCCTTCGAGAGCGACGAGTACGAGGTGCAGCAGGCCTACGTGTCCGCCGGTCTGGGCTTCACCTTGCTGCCCGACCTGGCGCTGCCCACTCTGCGCTCGGACCTGGTGGTTCGCCCGACCAAGCCCGATGCGCCCAAGCGGCGGGTCTGGGCCGCGACCCGTCCAGAGGGCGCGCGATCCGCGGCCACCGAAGCGATGGTCGGCGTCCTCCGCGGGGTCGGCGAGCGATTCGCCGACCAAAGCGCCGTGGCCCTCGCCGCCTGACCGGTCGCCCCGCTGGCCGAAACCGGTTAGCCTGAGGCGGAAGTCATGGGCACGAGAGGCGTGAGCGATAAGGACTTCGATCGCCTCTACGCCGAGCACGCGGAGTCGCTGCTGTCCTTCCTCGCCCTGCGAACAGGCGACCGTGTCCTCGCGGAGGACGTGCTGGCCGATACCTTCGAGCGGGTTCTCCGCAAGCGGGGCACCTTTGATCGCCGGCGCGGGAGCGAGAAGGGCTGGCTCTACACGATTGCCATGAACCTGCTTCGCGACCACTTCCGCAGGCAGGAAGCGGAGCGCAAGGCCTTGCACCGGGCGGGACAGGAGCCCCGCGAAGACCCCGCGGGCCACCTTCCGAGCCAGGTTGAGGATCGCGACACGCTGACACGGGTTCTGGGCGTCCTGAGCACCGACGAGCGCGACGCGGTGGCGCTTCATTTCGGGGCAGACCTCACGATGCCCGAGATCGCCAGGCTCATCCGGGAGCCTCGAACCACGGTCGAGGGCCGGATCTACCGCGCCCTCCGGAAGATGCGGGGCGAGCTCCTCAAGGCCGAGGATCAGTCAAGTTTGCCGCCGCTCACTCGTATTTGGGGGTAGGTGAACCGCTAAGTGATGGCTTCGAGCGAGCTGAGGACATGACCATGAACCACCGAGACCACGACATGCCGGAAGAGGTCGAGCCGATGGCCGACTGGCTGCGTGCGCAGCGCCCCGACGTAAGCGCGCAGGACCTCGACCGTCTCAAGATGCGTGCTCGGGCGCAGGCGGAATCTGCCCAACGCGCCCGGCGTTCGCCAATGCGGCCACGCAGGGCGCTGGCCACGGCTTTCGCCGCGCTGGCGCTCACCGTCGGCCTCGGTGGCGCGTTCGCTCTCGCCGGCAAGGGTCCACCGTTCTCGGGGGGATCGGGTAGCAGCCACGACAGCGCCGCAATCATCCAGTACAAGCCGGGCAAGGGCTGTGGCGACAAGAACCATCAGCACGAGCGCGAGGACGAGTGCAAGAAGCCGCCGAAGTAGGCGAGCTAGAGGCTCGTAAAGCGGCGCGCGAGTTCTGTGGCGCGGCGCTTCCAAAGCTCGGGTCGGTCCGTCTTGAAGCGCGTCAGGGCGTCCTGGGTCAGGACGTCGAGCGGGTTGAGATCGTGGGCCCGGTGGAACTCCGGACGCGGATCGAGCCCGGCCGAGCCGCGGGCGAGCGCCAGCCCGTAGTGGAAGTTCCAGTTATGGGGGTCACGGTCGATCGCCTCGCGCATGTCGCCGATCGCCTGCCGTGGGTCGCCGCGCCGAACCGCGCAGTAGCCGAGGAGCTCGTAGGGCTCCGGGCGGGCGCCTAGCGCTGATATCGACGAGCGCGCGTCGTCACTGGCGGCGACGCAGTCGCCGCGCGCGAAGGCCGCGTCGGCCCGGTCGAGCCACGCCTGCGAGCTGAAGACCTTGTAGGGGAGGACGGCGAGGAGGATGAGGGGGATCGCCACAGCAAGGCGGAACCAGATCGCGGGCGTCGGGAGCCACGGACGGCCTCTCAGCCTGGGCGAGGCGCGGCGCCGCCCGCCGCGAACAGCCACAGCGTCACCACGGGCATCTCCCAGTGCCAGTCGACGGCCGCGGCCAGCATCCAGGCGAGGGTGGCGGCGAACAGCGCCGCGTATACGGTTCGGTCCTTGCCGCGAATCCGCACCGCGAGTCCGGCGAGAATCGCGACCAGCGCCGTAACCAGCAGGATGAGCCCAACCAGGCCCAGCTCTCCCAGGGTCTCCGGGTAGAGCCCGTGAGCGTCGACCACCGTGCCCGGGATAGTCGCGCTCGCGCTCCCAGGCGAGCTGGAAGGTTCCGGCGCCCCCTCCTTCGAGCTTCCTCGCCTCGAACTGATCGACCGCGATTCCCCAGTAGTCCAGGCGCCCGTTGGAGCTGGCCGAGGTCAGCCGCTGGCGAAAGTCGCTTGCCGGCGGCCCTTCGCTGACCGGTGCGCCGTGGACGAAGTGGTCGTACTGTCGCCCGACCCAGCCGGGCGCTCCCAAGGCCAGGGCGACCGCCACCGCGACGACCAGAGCTCCGCCGGCGGCGACGCGGGCCGTTCGCGGGTCGAGAATGTGCCGCATCCGCGAAACCCGCGCGTCGAGCCTCAGGAAGGCGAGCCTGATCAAGCGCCGCGCCGACAATGCACGCCGCGAGCACCCACGCGACCCGATGCCCCTGGGAGACTGCGGCCGGGATCGTCGGGTGCTCGGTGGCGAGCAGGTCGGCGTGATAGGCGACGACGAGGGCGATCGCCGTGGCAGGGACCGCGGCCGCGAGCCCGCTCACCGTCCCTCGGGGCCGCGCCAGCGCCAGGTACGCGACCGTTCCGATCACCCCGGCCAGGATCGCCCCGCGCGA
Organism: uncultured Actinomycetes bacterium; assembly: GCA_963702805.1. Classification (GTDB taxonomy): domain Bacteria; phylum Actinomycetota; class Thermoleophilia; order Solirubrobacterales; family 70-9; genus AC-56. The sequence continues at coordinate 496,370 of CAVPEC010000008.1, forward strand.
GAAGGTGAAGTAGACGGTGGTGGCGAGCAGCGGGACCGCCGCCGCGCCCAGCACGCGCGTCACCCGCGGCCCGCGGGCCCTGGTCGCCATGTGGAGCGAGAAGACGATCCCGAGCGAGGCCAGGAGCCCGAGCGCGTTCCAGTAGGTGATCGGGTAGCTGAGCCGGTCGTTGGCGAGGTTCGCGCTGACCGGCCAGACGTTGGGCAGCAGCCGCGTGGTCAGCGCGATCGCGCAGACCACGACGATCCCTCCCAGCGAGGCCCCAAACCAGCCACTGAAGCGCTCGTGCCCCGCGCACGGTGAGCCCGAAGAGCAGGAGCGCGGCGAGGTAGAGGAGCGCCCGGTTGAACTCGATCAGCGCCCTGGAGGTGGAGTCTGACCAGATGGCCGAGGCGAGGATCCACAGCGCATAGGCGGCCAGCGCCCCCGCCGCCACGGCCAGCGGCCGGCAGAGTCCGGCGAACGGCTCCTCGGCGAACGCGATCCATGCGGCGAGGCCGAGGAGCAGAGCGATGGCGACGAGGCCCTGGGTGTTGGGAAAGTAGCCGCCCGCGTTGAAGGCCAGGTAGACGACGAGGCCCCCGGGTAGGAGCGCGAAGGCTCCCGACCAAAGGCGCTTAGCCAAGGCCGTTACGAGCGATCGCCGATCCGGAGCCCGGCCACTTCGTCCTGGTGGTAGTAGCCGTAGCCATAGCCGGAGCGGGTCTTCACCCTGTTCGCGACCACGCCGAGCACCGGCGCGTCCAGGCTCTCGAGCTGCTCGCGAAGCGCGGTGGCTGACTCGCGTGTGGTCCGCCCGGGCTCGCCCACCACGATCACTCCGCTGACGAGCCTCAGCAACGGGATCACGTCTGAGACCATCGTTACGGGCGGCGTGTCCATGACGACCAGGTCGTATTCGTTCGTGTCAGGTGCTCGATCAACGCCGCCATCTCGTCGCTCTCCATCAGCTCGAGTGGGTTTGGCGGTCTGGTGCCTGCAACGACCACGTCCAGCTGCCGGTCGGGTTCTTCGCCATTCGAGCTATTCGCGACGGAGACGTGCTGGACGACGAGATCGGTCTGGCCCGTCAGAAGCTCGGACAATCCGGGCACGGGCCGCAGACCGCGCCGTGTAGCCAGGGTTGGCTGATGGAAATCGCACTCGAGCAGAATGGTCTTCGAGCCGACGCTCGCAGCCGTCAGCGCCAGGTTCCACGCCACGGTGCTCTTGCCGTCCCTGGCCGCCCCCGAGGTGACCAGCACGGAGCTGACCTTCCGGTCCACGTCGAAATAGCGGAGCCTGCCGCGCAGCATCCTGAACGCTTCGGACTCGAGCGGGCGGCAACTCATCGGACCGTCCATCGCCCGCCAAGGCCTTGCTGTCGGGAATCGTTCCGAGCACCGGCAACCCGAACGACTCCTCCAGCTCGTCCCGATCCCACAGTCGGCGATCGAGACGCTCGAAGAGGAACGCGAGACCCAAGCCAAGCATCAGTCCGACGGTTGCTCCAAGGACGGTGTTGCGCACGGGCTTCGGGGACGAGGGCGAATCCGGGACGTTGGCTTGTTGCGCCAGCTCTGCGTTTCCGGTCTGAGCTGCACCCAACGCCTTGAGTCGGCTGATCTGCTTCTGCAGCAAGCGGCCCTCTCGATTCTGCTGCTCCGCCGCGCTCAGCGAGGAATACCTGCGTTGTGCGAGTCGCGCGGCATCACGAATCTGTGCCCGATCAGCCCGTCGGCGAAGGCCCACGAACTGTTCGGCATAGGTGTTGGCGAGCCGAGCCGCGAACTGGGGGCTGGAGTCCGTAGCGGTAACCGAAACCAGGTTGGCCTGCCCCTGAGCCTGCACGTCCACCTTGGAGGAGACGTCGTCGCCGGTGAGGCCTCCTCCGAGGGCCTTTGCCGTCCGGTCAGCGACCCCCTGAAGAGATGCAAGCGCTGTGTTGGTGGCTGCTTCGCGGGTTGGATCCTGATTGCTGGCCGGGGTTCCGCCGAAGAGGCTCGCGTCGAAACCAGGATCCTGGAAGAGAAGGGACGCCGTCGCCGAGTACTGCGTCTGCTGCAACAGAGAAAAGCCGAGCGCCGAGCCCCCCACCGCCGCGACGCAAATCAGAATGAGCCCGATGACGGCGGCGCACTACTCCGCCCACCGCACGGAGGTCAAGCCCCTGGCTCTGCGCTTCTTGCCTCTCCGCATGTCTGCCCGTTTATCTCGACGCTTCCAGGGCCAGCCCGCAGCGTGTCGGCACCCGCTACGATGCGCGCCAGCTTACAGGGGAGTGACGGTCGCGGGCGCAGGCTGAGATGGCCGCTCCACCGGCGCTTCGGCGCGAGCCGAAGCGGAAGCTCGGCGTCGTCCAGCACCTGTGTCCCCGTGCGCCCGCGGACGGGCAGCGCGAACCATCGAGCGAACGACGCGGATGCCCAACGTCACGATCGGCCGTGCGGCTCGTACCTGCGCCAACCACGGACCACCCAGCGTCACATCCCCGGCACGTTGCAGTCGTCGATGCTCGAACTCGCGCAGCTCTCCAGAGAGCTATTGCCGAAGATGTGGGACTCGAATACGAGGCTGTTCTCCCACAAGACTCGGATCGGCCGTGACCGAACCTACGTAAATGAGCAGGCAAACCCGTTGTACTCGGCCATCGCGCTCGTCGGTTTGCTCGAGGATGGAGCTGCCGACGGCGCGCGACGGTTCCGTCGCTCGTAGGGAGTACGCTCGACGCCCTTCACTCGGTGCACGCCGCTGGAGCCGACGCTGCGCTCGGCGGCTGCTTGATGTGGGCAGCAGCTCTCGCTGGGGACAGTCGGACGTCGGATGTCCTCGACGCGAACCACGCGCACACTCAGCGTACGTCGCGCGTCGAGTTCGAGCTCGGTCTCCTCCTCTCCGGCCTCGTGAAGTGCCAGGAGCACGATTCTCGGCCAAGGGACAAGGTCGCTGCGACGATACCTGACATACGCGATGAGCTCCTGCGGCGGTTCAGCTGGTCAGGGAACGTCTTTCGAGACGTAGGCCCGGGTCGGCTGGCCAACGCGCGTGAAGGCAGGCTGACCAGCTTCGCCAGCCAGGCGTATCCCATCCATGGCCTTGCTGAGCTCGCCCGTTGCGTGGAGGGATCCGTGCGACCTGAATGTGCGATGGCGGCCCAACAGCTCGTCGATGAGCAAGGGTCGCCGAGGTCAGTGGTGGTGGCAATACTCGAGAGAGTCGGGCCACACGGTCGAGGGGTACCCGGTCTATTCAGTGCATCAAGATGGGATGGCGTTCATGGCGCTTGGCACTTTGCACAACCTCGCCCACGCGGCCTACGACAAACCTCTCTGGCTCGGCTTACGATGGTTGCTCGGCGAGAACGAAGTCGGGGAATCCCTCGTCAGTCGGCAGCCCGACATGATCTTTCGCTGCATCCAGCGTCGCGGAAGCGACCCGGACGGCAACTCAGGGATGTCCCGGCGCAATCGGTGGGTGCGGTGCTGGCCTCGGTCGGCCTCTATCCTGCTGCTGGGACCCACGCGAGGCAGGGAACGCTGGAGATCCTGCGTGAGTGTCGTTCCTACCATCTCGGTTGGCTCTTGTACGCGAATTCGCTCGCCAGGACTTGGTAGCCCGGAGGCGGCTCTGGTGAGGCCGCGCTGCAATTGAGTGGCTGAGCAAGACTAGGTCCCCGTCACGGTCTCTCGCTGGGGACGCTGCGTCTCTTGCGTTCGGATCACTCGTCTCGCAAGGGGCGATTCTCCTAACAATCAGTGCAGTCGCGCGGCTTGTGCCGAAGTCCGACGTGGGAACGTACCAGCAACTGTCGCTTGTCTATTCGATCACCGCACCTCTGTTCCTCGGGGGCATTCCCGCGGGTCTGCTGTACTTCCTCCCACGCGCCCGCGATCATCAGGAGCTTCACGATTGGATCGTTCGATCGTACTGTACTTCTCGCGACGTTTGGTGTGGCGTGCGCGCTCCTCACGGTGTTGCTCCGGCACCCAGCTGCCTCGTTGATGGACAACCCGCAGCTGGCCCCTGCTCTAGTTCTCTATGCGCCATATATCTGCTTCGCGTTCCTCATCGCCGCAGCGCCGATGGTCCTTGTCGCTACGGGACGCGCGCGGGCGGCGCGGCCTCGTAAATGCGTTGGTTGGGATATGCACGCTCGTGGGCGTGGTCACGGCAGCGCTGATCCTTCCCGATGCCCAGGCTCTCGCCGCTGGGCTGTCCGTCGCAGGAGGGATCACCGCGGTCGCCACGATTCTGTGATCGTCGCGCGCTCGCTCCGAGTGGCGCCGCGGTGGCCGTCGTCCACTGCCACATCGTGGACGCCCCTCTTGAGCTTTGGATTACCTCTTGCGTTCGGCGGCATTACGACGCGCATCGGATATCAGTTCGATCAGGTTGTCGTCGGCGCCAACTTCCCGCCGGCCGAGTTCGCCGTCTATGCCCTCGGTGCGATCGAGTTGCCGGTTTCGCTGCTCATGCAGCAAGCGGTGAGCAACGTACTGGCTCCTGCGCTGGCCACGCGCTGGAAGGAAGGCCACGTCGCGGACATGGTCGCGCTGTGGCGCGAGGCGCTGCGGAAGACGACGCTCGTCGTTGCCCCCATGTTCACGTTCCTCATGGTAGAAGCCGCAGACGTGATCCATATTCTCTACGGGCCGCGGTACAGTGAAAGCGCAGCATCTTCCGCATCTATCTCCTGTTTCTGCCACTTCGCATTGCCACGTGGGGGCTTATTCCACAGGCGGTTGGACGGACCAGGATCAACCTCATCGCAGGTTGGATCATCCTCCCGACCAATGTCATCATCGCCCTTGGGTTGGTAGGGCCACTTGGACTCAAGGGACCAGCGTTTGCGGCGCCGGCGGGGGCACTTCTATCGACGCTCTACTACTTGATCAGGATCCGGACGATACTGTCCACCCCCATCCGCACGCTGCTTCCGCTGCGCAGCGGCGTCCTATGCTTCGCCGTGTCAGCGGGTCTGGCGACCGCAATCGTACCTCTGCAATGGCTCGACATGCCGGCCTTGGTCCGTTTGGTCGCCAGCTTCTGCGTGTTCACCCCATGCATTGTGGTCGCGCTCCGTCGTCTCCGCCTGATGAGCGATGACGACTGGGCGAGACTTCGGCGGGTCGTCGGCAGTCTGTGGTCACGCACCGAAAAGCCGGGGGTCTCGCGCTCCCAAGGCGGGCATCCTGACGCTCTCGAAAGAGAACGCTGCGGCGTGTCAGGCCTCCTCGGCCTTACCGTCTGCCCACGGATCAATCGTCTCCTGCTGAGGCCGACGAGTGAAATCGGTCACGCGGGGAGGGCTCTCAAGCGCCCGAAGTGTTGGGCGCGGTGACACGCCTGTAATCGCGAGGCGAGCCAAGGCGCACCCATAGACTGCAGTGGTGGTCAGTTGGCGCACCGGAGAGAGTGCGCTCGCCAACGTCCGACGTGTGCATTCTCAGCGGAGATCTTCTCGTCGAAGAACGCGTGCATCGTCGGCTCGTCCTGTAGCTGCAGGAACTCGAGGATCCGTGCATACGTGCAGTCGCGACGATTTGCCACTAGGTCCTCGAGTTGGATGGTGAGGACGCGGTCTTTGGGCAGCTCTCGTAGTTTCGCGTGACCTTTCGCAGGATCCGCTGCCACCTCCAGATGCCACGATCGCGGTTCGCCGCGACCCCAAGGTAGATCTGCGACCGACAGAGCCACGTCGCGTCCATCTCGCATGATGTGGATAAACCTCATGTCCGGGAAGATCCGATAGAGAAGGGGCGCAACGAGGATGTTGTAGGGATCCATCTCTACCCACGCATGGCTTGCCTGCTTCGTCGAGCGATCGGGTCGAGCATGCCGTGCATGAAGGTGCGGGTCGCGCCGAACGGCGTCCGAAGGGTAGGCCTCCGCAAACTGCTCGAGGCACCGTTGGAATCTGTCTTCGGGGATCGTCTTGTAGAGCCCCCGTGTGACGGTGCTGTCCCAGGGCGTCGTGCGTTTCCACCAGTGACCTGACATGACATCCAGGAACTCGCCGAGCGTAATGCGCTCGTTCGAGCAGATCAGGAAGACCGACCTCGCCGACGCCTGTGTGAAACCCGAGTTCACGCGGAACCATCGCGAAGCGCGAGTGCCGGGCGATCAGATTGGCGAGTGCGTGCGTGCCGCTTCGTGGGACGCCGCCAACAAAGACCGGGCCCGGCGTGGTGTTGGAGCTCAGGTGTGTCCACTGGTGCGTTATGAATCAGCCGAGCTGGTCACCGTAGCGTGAGCTGAGGCGAGTGGCTCACTCGCGGCGGCGACGGGTTCTGCTACCGGCACCGCCGTGGGACGATGTCCGCGAGTGCCATCGCGGCGATCTGTGTCCAGCGCAATCGCCACGAGCGCGGCGAGTGGAATTCCCAAATAGGCGTACATCTCGATGGCGTTGTCGGTTATCGCAGTAAGGAGGTACAAGAACGACCGCAGCTGCAGCCGGCGCTGCGGCTCCCCCCATGCGGCCAAAGCGGACTGCGAGGCCCCCGAACGCAACCAACCGACAAGCAAGAGCAATCAGTCCACCGTTGACGAGGAGCAGCCATGTAGTCCGAGTGGGCCTGCGAAACTCCGCCGAAGCTGGCAGAAGAGCAGCAACACGGCCTCGGAAGCACCCGCGCCACTACCCGCAATCGGGTGAACGTGATACTGCTGCGGCTAGAGACGCTCCAAAGCTCCGTGCGGCCTTGCGTGTTCAAGCCCTGGACCCTTGGTTCTGCAAACGTTGCCGCGATTGTCTGCCAACTCTGGGCGTCGGACCCGAAAGCCATCCGTTCCCGGAGCGGCGCGTACGAAACAGCACGACGCCAACAATGAGCCCGATGGCGACGGCCTGCAGCCGGCGGCGCATGAGCAACCGCCAAGACAAGGCTTGCTATCGCAAATCCAAAGATCGCGATCCGCGTAATGCTCATCAACATCGGCACCCACGCGAGGACGTAGAGGACCAATGCGACCCGATGCCGGTCGCGGAACCACAAGAACAGTGCCGCAAGGGCCAGAACGGCCAAGCGACAGTGCGCCACTGGCAGGGTTCCAGCCAACCCCGCAAACCGACTCGGCGCGTCTGGATAGTGATGGAAGTTCGGACCGGTCGCGAGAAGGGCGTAATCGGCTAGCAAGGCGCCGCCAAGGTGAACAGCAGTAAGCGCCACATGAAGCGTTCGCCGAACCTGCGGACGACCCAGCCGAACGCGAGCCACGCTACGAGCACCACGGCAAGCTTGGCCGTAAAGCGCACACCGCCGAACGGATCGGGCGAGAACAGCAGTGTGACGCACATCCAAGCGATCAGCGCCAGATAGACGTACTCTTCGAAGACCAAGCGTCGCGGCAGGCCGCGGAGAGCGAGCACTGTCAGGCCCGACGAGCAGCAAGACGCCGAGCCTGACGCTGGACACCGCCCATCCGCCGAAGCTTTGGAGCAAGGTCGGTCGCCGCCGGTCAGTTGCTCCAGCCCTATCGGGCAGGTAGCAATGAGCGCAGCGAGCGCCACGTCTGCGGATATCGCGAACGTGACGACCGCGCCAATGTCCAATGAGTAGAATCACCATTACCGGCACGCACCGTTCGACGTGGCCACCACGCCTCCCATCAGGACACTCGCCACGAAGGCAGCGCCGAGCCCGGCGCGCCGCTCGAAGGAAGAAGTGCTGTAGCTAGCGACGGTCGTAATCGGTCAACGGGCGGATCGTCGTGCCAATAGGCCAGGCTAGTTCTTTTGGATACACATGCAGGCCAGGTGATGGAGATCGTCAGCAGCTCACACGAGCACGGGGGCGTAATCCGTTCGCCAGCTGTCCAGAACTCGCCTGTAAAGCAGCGATAGAGCTCGCGCTCCACGAGCCGCCCATCGTTTTCCGAGAGCCAGCTCGTCGACTTCCGAGCGAGAATACTGGCGGCAGATAAAAGGATAGTCCTTGCCGTATCCAGCGCTCAGGACAGAGCGTACGCGTTCTCGATGAATTGACGCTCGTTATACGGACACGAGAGAATGAGGAAGCCGCCGGGCTTGAGCAGCGAGAACATTCCGCGCACGGCTGCACGATGATCGTGGATCAGCTCGAGGACGCTGAGGCATGTCACACAATCAAACTGCTGCGTGAGCGTCGGGCTCGTAACCTCATCCCGAATCACGTAGTAGTGGCGGTTGAAAAACGACAGCCGGTTGAGGAACCTGCCACGCTCAGGGGATTGCATGTTGTCGATCGCCGTGACGGCGATGCCCGCGCGGGCGAGTAGGTGCGGCCACGAGCCGGGCCCGGGGCCGACGTCAAGGAGGGTCATCGGATATCTCTCGGCGAGCCAGCGAAGGGCCACGGCGTACTCCGTGAGCCGCGCCGTCATGAATCCCTCGGTAGCCTCGCCGCGCCACTCGTACTTCAGGCGTGGCGTCAGCAACGCCTTGCTGGCGAGCGTTGTGGGCGACTCTCGCCACGTCCTGCGCGCGCACGTCGCCAGGATATCCGGCCCCCCGGGACCGGGCGCCGCCGGGTAGGATTGCGGCCGATCAGGCTAGGGATCATCCACGGGTTGGAGGGAGCGCCAATCGTTGCTAAGCGAGCCAACCGGAGGCGCGGCGTCGACGGTCTTTGCCTCCCTGCGTGCATCGCGGCCCATCTTGGTATGAGGAATGCAGGCCGTGAGGCACTCCAAGAGCCTTTCGTTCGGGCTGCGCTCGCCGCTGCGGTCGTGGGAGGAATTGGCGTCGGTCTTGACGCCGATCGTGGACATCGTTGTGCTTATCGCTGCTGTTGCGACCGGTGTCATCTCTTGGGAGATATCAGTGTTGTCCCATAGCTTCCAGCGGCGTGCGCTAAGCCTGGAGGACCACCAGATATTGCTTACGCTCGTCACAACGGGATCCAAGCCTCCGCTATTTGGCGGCTGGGCTATGGCGCCTGACCTGGGACGGGTACTGCTCGAGCAGCTCCGCCAGCGCCCAGCGGTAGTCGTCGAATGCGGATCCGGGGCTAGTACGCTGGTGATCGCGTCCGCATTGTCCGCCAATAACACCGGGAAGCTTTATTCCCTCGAGCATGACTCCGCATTCGCCGAGGAGACACGGTCGCTTCTTGCTGACCAGCGACTTTCCGACTGGGTGGAGATCGTCTCCGCGCCTCTTACACGGCAGACCTTCGGGACGACGGAAATTGATTGGTACGACGCGAAGAAGATCCCCGACCTGGCAGGTCCCATCGATCTGTTGGTCATTGACGGCCCGCCACCGACTGGACCGCAATCCCGTTGGCCCGCGTTGGAGGTCTTTTATCCGAAGCTCTCCCCCCGAGCTTGTGTTCTGCTCGACGATGGTCGGCGCAGAAGCGAGCGACGTACCGCCCTACGGTGGGCGGCGTCGTTCCCGGATCTCGGCCTGCATTGGATTGACACCGAGAAGGGAACGTGGATGCTCTTGAGAAGCCCCGAAGCCCTGCAGGACGTCACGGCTGGCTTTCCGCTGCGCGGCGCGCTTAGGCGCGCTCTGCACCCGCGGCCTCCGGGGTTTGGGCACTGGCCGATGTCACGATAGCGCTGACTTATAGCACTGCTTCAGGAAGTTCCCAACCTCCCGTGTGACGCAGCGCCATGATTCACCCTCGGGTGGAGCCAGATCTCCCGCCGGCCAATCTCGTGAGCAGTGGGCAGCGATCTTAAGGTCCGGGTTCGCTTCCTCGCTGGATATGACCAGCCACCCGGGTTTGTCGCGAACGTAGTCGCGAATCGCGCCTCCCGTTGCGCTCCCGACTATGGCAAGCCGTGGAATCGGGCAGAGTCAAGTACTCGATCACCTTACTGGGCAACAGGCTCGGATTGTCGTTTCCGATGACGAGTGCCAGGTCGAAGCCACGTGCAATTGAAGACAGCGTCGGCCCACGGGACCGGCTGATGGGTCTCGACCGCGACCGCACTCGGCAGCGTTTGGAGAACACCTTCTGCGTCATCGCCGTACTGACAAATCACAACGGATGACCACCGTTCGGACTGGGCCAGTTGGAGCAGTAGAGGCCTGATGTCGATGCGAGGCAGATACATCTCTGCCGAAGTGAACTAGCCGCAGCGTGTGACTCTCGTGGGAGGCGCGGGCGCGACTCAGTAACCGCGCTAGGCGCGAGCGGCACGTGCTGATACCCGTTGGGTCGAACCAAGAAGGGGATGTCGGGGAACAGGCGGCTGAGGGCAGCCGCCTGTGCGGCGGTTGTGACAATCGCACCGGCCGCGTGCTACCACATGTGTCGCTCCGCACGTCGGGATCGCATGAGCGCTGTGTGCTTGCGCAGGGGGTTGGCGCTGGTCAGCACCCATGGGTCGCCTGCATCCACCACGTACGGAATGCGGCCCGGGCGAGCCGGCGCGCAGCCTCAGCGATCGGCGAAAATGGATAGCCGATCAGGAGTGCGAGGTCGGCCTTGGGCTTCCAGAACGAGAACCGTCGCTTACTCCATAGCTCGTGCCTGTCGATCCAGAGGCTGCGCGAAACGGCGGTCATGGCGCCTTGAAGGGCATTGGGCCGGCCGTCCTTGCTTGCCGTGGCGTTTGACTTCGCGGGGCCCGCGATCACCTCGATCTGCCAGTCGCTACGGAGGCCATCACAAGCTCTCGCGTGCGAATCCCACGCGGGGACAGCTCATCGCCGAACAGGTATGACACTGACGGCGAGGCTGAGGAAGCGTGGCCAAGTCCGATTCTCCCGCGGCCTCGTGGTGGACGTCACTCTGCCTGGACGCGGAGAGCCAGATCCGGATAAACCGCTCAGGCGAGTAGGCGCGCTCGTACCGCGTCTTGGCTGCCCGTCCGGCGCGAGCAACCTGATCCCTGGTTCTCGCTCCAGCGCAGCAGCACCCGTTTGATCTCGGCTTCGAGCGCATCACCTGCAAGCGGCTCCAGCACCGCGCCCTCCGACTGGTCGACGGTCTCGCTTATGCCCCCTTGGGCAGTCGTGAGGATGGCGCAGCCGGCGGCCATCCCTTCGAGGATCGCCAGCGGCTGGCCTTCCGGGGCGACACTCGGCAACGCCAGGACGTGAGCACGACTAAGCGCGTTCCACTTGGCAGCGCCGGTTAGAGGACCCCGGAAGCGAACGGCAGGATCGCCAGCGTAGGCTTCGATCCACTCGCCGTCCTCGTCAGTCGACGGTTCACCCGCGAGCTCCAGCTGGACTTGCGACACCGCACCGAGCGAGCTGTGCTGACCGCGCGCACGAGTTCTCGATAGCCCTTCGACGGCATCAGCGTGCTGAGAAAGAGCAGTGGAGCGCCTCCACGCGAATTCCACGACGTCGATGCTCGATGGTGGCGCCTGTACGGCGTTCTGCACGACGCTGATGCGGTGGGCCTGCAACCACGGGCTCGAGGCACCGTCGCAGCGAAGGGGTGAGGACGATTCCGTAGGTCTTTGGGCGACCACAACGGCGTGAACGACGGTCCTCATCCACGACGGCTCCTCTGTCAGAACCTGGTTGAGCGACCCACCGTGCAGGTGGATGGTGACGGTTCGCCGGGTGAGTCGGAAGGGCAGGAGGAGCGCGACATCACGCAGCAGACCGATCCGATTCTGGCTGATCGGGTAGTAGGCGTCGTACCCGCGCAAGCCAGCGAGCTGCCACGAGCAAGCTGCCGCAGCAGGTGGACGAGCTTCGAGGCTGGAACGTCGCTCGACCACGCTGCGAGCGGTTGACGGCGATGTTGACGTGTCGGTAGCGCAGCCCTACACAGGGCCAAGCGACCGAGTTCCGAGAGCAGTGTCTGCGTGATCGTTTCCATCCCGGCGTGGGGCGGCGGCAGCGGGCCAAAGATGGCCAGCCTTCGACTTGCGTGCGCCCGCCGTTACCCGTGTCCGTCCCGTCATCCGATGGGGACGGTTCCTGCGCCGTCAATCAACGTCCAGGGCTGCATGCTCATCAGCCGCTCTATCGCGCTGACGGCACGCAAGGCGGGATTTGGGCTGATTGCGCGGCCTGTTTGCGCGGAATCCAACGCAGCCAGCACAACCGGCATCGTATCCAGGGTCGTCGGCGTTTCCGGATCGCGTCGTCCCGCTCACAAGCTCCAGGAAGTACCGGAACTGATCGTTGTGCCCCTTGTCGCGTCCCCTGGCCCTGCTTGTCCGCTTTCGACGGTCGTCAAAGGTAACGACTCGAGCGAAGTCGTCCAGAACCGCGGACCGCCCCCCAGCGTGAGCCTCGAAGTACTCCTTGCCCAAGCCGGAAGACCCGCCTGAGCCATAGAGGATGCTTGCAATGGAGCCGTCATCGAAGTCGAGTGTCACGCTGAAGCTCTGGGCTGCTGCGAGCGGCTCGTCCGGCGCCGCACGCATTACGGTGCTGACTCGGCGCGGAAGTGCGCCCACAAACCAGCAAGCGAAGTCAATGAAGTGACAACCCTCGCCAATCAGTCGCCCGCCTCCGTCATTGGGGTCGTTGAGCCAGTGACCGTCCGGTAGGCGACCGGCATTTACCCTGCATAGGAGCTCGACTGGCTGCCCGCGACCCGCAATATGGTCACGCATGGCCCGGGCAAGGGGCGCATAGCGCCGATTGAAGCCGACGAGCAATGGCGGCCCTGTGGCGGCTTCATCCTGAAGTTCGCCCAGCTCGTCCCAGGTGAGGCAGGCCGGCTTCTCGACAAACACCGCCTTGCCGCTCTTCAATGCGGCGGTTGCATACGAGGCGTGCGTCGCATGGCGGGTAACGATCGCGACGACCTCGATCGACGGATCAGCCAAGATCTGGTCAGGAGAGAGCAAGCGATCGACTCCGAACTGATTCTTCGCCGCGTGCGCCGAGCGTCCAGAAGCGCTGGCTACCGCCGTGAGCCGAAAGCCGGCGCGCTGCAGGCCCGGTGCGACGGTGCCTTGCGCGAAGCTGCCCGCGCCGATGAGGCCGATCGATGGTGTGGTCGATGTCGGTGACCACGTGCGCGTCGGTTGCGGCTTGGGGGCCGGCAAGGAAGTCGGCTCGTAGGTGATGATCATCGCCAGGGGCGAAGTGCTCGCCGAGATCAATTCCTCATAGGCCGCCTCGGCGTTGTCGATCGAAAAGCGGTCGGTGATCAGCCCCTTGACGTCAAGACGCCCGCTCGCCACCAGCTCGACGAACGATTGAAGATTGCGGCGCTCGGTCCACCTGACGTAGCCAACCGGATAGTCGAGACCTCGCTCCTCGTACTCGCTGTCATAGCGGCCGGGACCGTAGGATCGGGACAAGCGCAGATCCAGTTCCTTCTCGTAGTAGGGGGCTCGTGGAATCTCGAGTCCGACGTCGCCCACGATGACGACCGTTGCCCGGTCGCGGGCTAGCTGCGCTGCCAGTGCTATTGGATCGCTCGATGGGGTTGCGGCGGTGATCAGGATCGCGTCACAACCCTGCGCCTCGGGGGGGAGAACCCCGTCGCTCAGCTGTGAGCGCTCGAAGGTGATGTCGGTGGCCCCAACGGAATGAGATCGCTCGAGCAGGGCTGGCGAAAGATCGATCCCGACTACGCGGCATCCTGCAGCCCGGAGAAGCTGACCGGCGAGCTGACCGACCAGTCCGAGTCCGATCACCGCGACGGTCTCGCCGAGGTGCACGTCCGCCTGGCGCACACCGTGCATCGCGATGCTGCCAACGGTGGCAAAGGCACCGCTCTCGAAATCCACCTCGTCGGGAAGAGACACACACAGGTTCGACGGAACGTGGTCCACCTCGGCGTGAACGGCGTAGTCGGCGCCTCCACAGGCGACCCGGTCTCCCGGAACGATGTCGCGCACCCGCGAGCCGGCGGCCAGTACAACGCCAGCGGCGGAGTAGCCGAGCGCCGAAGGCTCGTCCAGTCGGGAGCGGACGGTGCGGATGGTCTCGCGAACCCCATCGCGCCGCGCCTTCTCCATGACTTGCCGGACCTGATCCGGCCGCGCCCGCGCCTTGCCAATCAGGCTTTGCTGGCCGGTCTTGACCTTGCTGCGCTCAGTCCCGGCGCTCAGCAGAGCTTGCCCGTACATCGACGAGCACACCGTGAGGCGAGACGGTCGGGTTCGGGACATCGATGACCGAGATGCTTCCGTCGCGTAGGCGCTGGGTGACCTGCTTCATGCGACTGTTGGCGCAGGCTACCAGCCGACCGCTGCTGGTCAGCCGGTACTTCGTCAGGCCGTCACTTGTGGGACGTCAGTCGTTGCATCCGGGGTAGGTCTGCTGCCAGACCTCCAGTGTGAGCAGCGCCCACAGCGGAGTGCTTGTCCTCGGCACTGGCTCGTTCGTGAGCCACACTGCACCGCACTTCGCCGGATGGAACAGCCCTCGACGCGCACCGCTTCCGAGGAGAGCAAGTCGCTGACCATTGGTTTGAGGTCATTCACCAGCCAGGAGCGAACCGGGGCGCCAAAGCCCGCCTTGGACGCCAGATGATCTCCTGGGGAAGGGTCCCTTCCATGCTGCGCCAGGATGTACTTGCGGGTCATGACGTTTGAGCTTCAACTCTGGCGGGATCCGAGCTGGAGAGCGCAACGGTTCGGTCGTCGAGCAGGCAGAGGCGCCGCTCACCGGCTGTTGATGCGGCCATGCTCATCTTGTCCGTGTGACGCCGGTTGAGGGAGTCGGCAGATCGGTCTTAGGCGATGTGAAGGAGCCGGCCGAGCCAGTCTCAGTCAGGTACCTGTGCACGCAGCGTGGTGGCGACGAGCGGTGCCCGGACGCTTCGCGCATCTGCGGCGCGAGCAGCCGCTCCATCTCCTGACGCTGGTTGTCCCGAGCCGGCAGATCAGGACCGCTCGCTCGGTGTGGCGTCGATGCCGCGGCAGAACTTCATCAGGCTCGCCGAGGACTGAAGCCGCCGATGGGGCCGAGCGTGAGCCGTCGACGTGCGGTCTAGCGCAGCGCGGTTCGGACGGGTCCGTGGCGTCGAGGTCGGCGATGCGGCGCGATCCAGACCACCAAGGGACGCGGGCAATGCCGGCGATACAGCCTCCGACTGCCGAGCCGCAACCGACCCAGGAATCACGGTCGCCGCTGCTCGGCGCGAGCAGACTGATGCTCGGACCGAGATGCATTCCGGGTCACGCGCGTCGGCTCGTCCATGTACGCGGTGCGAACCGGGAGCCGCAGATCGCAACCCCGGCTCATGGATTGTCTCGTGGTAGTCCGTGCGAACGATTTCACCGTGCGCTTACGTAACGGACGTCGTCCGGAGCGAGCCGTGACGAGGTCCTGCCGCGTGAAGCCGGATTGGTGTAGGTGGTGACCGCTCTGACTCCCTCGCTTCGTCGCGGCGAACGATCGCGGTGCAGGCCGGTCCACCATGCATTCGTGGAAAAGCCGCCCGTCGGTACGTCGACGACCGTTGCGAGATTGACCGCGTGGAGATCGCGGTGCACAGCGAGGCCCGACACTCGGATTCAGATACGGTCTTCAACCGTCGAAATGCATGTCCCAGTACTGCTCGATCGTCAGGTGCCCATCCGGAAGCTCCAGCACGATGTCCGGGTCGCGAGCTTAATCGGTGCCGTCAAGGAGATAGAGCTGTCGGGGTACTGGTACCCGGCAGAAACGTAAGGTACTCGGCCACCATGTACGTGCGCAGCGCGCTGGTGGAACGACGCCGGCAGCGATCTTGCTCCTCTGATAGGGAGGCCGATGAACCCCGTCTGTGAGCGTCCAGTACAGCGGCTTGACGCCGAGCCGATCGCGGGCCAGAAACAACGACTGCTGCTCGGTTGTCCCAGATACCGAAGGCGAAAATGCCGTTGAGTCGGGCCAGCATGTCCGGCCCATGCTTCAGGTACATGGCCAGCAGCACCTCGGTGTCGGTTTCGGTAGCGAAGCGCAGGCCCTCGCTCTCCAGTTCCCGGCGTAACTGGCGAAAGTTGTAGAGCTCGCCGTTGTAGGTGATCCAGTAACGGCCGTCGCCAAACGACATCGGCTGCTTGCCACGAGGCGGTCGGATCGATGATGCTCAGGCGCCGATGACCCAGGGCGCAGGGAATGCTCCCGGACTCACTGGGAAAGCACTGTACCCCCTCGCCGTCGGGGCCGCGGTGCGCCATGCGGCGAGTCATGGCAAGCACAGTATGTTGGTCCGCGCGCCCGACGCATCCGCAGATTCCGCACATGAGTGGTCAAGCAGAGTAGTCCAGAGCGAGAAGAGACGCTGCAATAATCGGAGGGCCAGCAGGCACCTCGTGGCTCATCTACTCACGGGGTTCCTTGAGTTCGTGGCGAAGAAGGCCGCTGCGGACGCGAAGCCCAAGGCGACGGGCGCATCGCACCACCGCAGGTAGCGAACGTGTGTCGCGCCCCAACGCTGCCGTCGAAACACGGCGTGGCCATCTCTGTGTAGTAGGTGCGTAAGCGTGTACTGGGCCAGACGTTGGACGGCTTCGGCTGGGATAGAGTCGTATGCCACCAGGCGCGTTAGTACCGTGAGAGCCGTGCCGGCGCTGTGGGAGTCCTCCGGATAGCGTTTGCCACGCCACAGTCTGGGGCGGCCATCGGCGTCGAAGAAATCCGACAAATAGACGCGCGCCCCGCGCTGAATGGCTGAAGGGATCCGGTGATCCACCCCGTCCAGCCGGCATAGCGAGTCCAAGACGTACCCGGTGTGAAAGCCGTCTGCCCATTCGAGGCCAGGACCCTCCCCGTAGGGCCAGGTGCCGTCGGGCAAGTTGTGCATCTAGGGTCCGCGCGGTGGCAACGCGCACCGCCTCTGCCGCCCCGGGGGCTTCAGGAGCGAGCTCGTGTACCAGCGCGGCACCCAGCAGATTTGCGTTGTGGACAAGGCGATCGCTACGGCCGTGGTAGGCGAAATAGCCTTGGTCCGATAGGTACAGCTCCCGAGCTACCCAGCCGGCCGCGCGCTCGGCACGCTGGCGCCATGCAGGCTCGTCAAGTGTCGCTGCTGCCTCGGCCATCGCGTTGGCTGAAAAGGCCGTGGCTACGATGTTCGGACTGCCCCCCCGGTAATAGCTCCACCTTGTCTGGGTATCCCAGGGATAACCCCAAGCGAGCTTTCCAGAGGTCGTGTCTCCGGTGAGCGTCTCCATGGCGTCTCGGGCCAAGGTACGCACATGGGCATCGTCGCCTTCTTGGGTCGAAAGGCGAACCGCCGCCTGGCCGAGCAGAGCGGGCGCCTTGGGGACGAGCGAATGATGCCGCCGGTAGAGGCGGCGAATATCCACCGGGGAGCGTGCGTGAAGCTGAATGATCGCTTGACGCCGGCGGCGTCCGCCGACGAGTGGAGCGGGCCAGCGGACGAAGAGGCCGTCGTACGGATCGGGCCCGCGCCACCGCGTACTGGCACCCATCTCGATGAGACGCAGTGCCGCTGCACGCAGCTGCTCCACGTGGAGTTCACCGGGCTCCTTCACGGCCACCACGGTACCCGGCTATTCGTCAATCGCGGGCGCCCGACTGAAGCGACGCGAAGCTGAGGCGAGCAGTCGAGCACTCACTCCCTGGGCAACCAGAATGGTGAACCGCGCATTTGTAACCAGGTAACGTCGAAGCATCCGTCGTGGCTCCTGGAGGAGGCGATAGAGCCACTCGATCCCGAGCCGCTGCCAACGTGCTGGCGCTCGACGCGTAACGCCTGCCACGACGTCGATGGAACCGCCCACACCCATGACGAGGGGAACGTTCAGCGTCGGCCCATACGTCCCAAGCCAATACTCCTTCCGTGGGGAGCTGATTGCCACAAAGAGAATCTGAGCTCCCGAGTCACGTACTGCGGCGGCCACGTCCGGACCTTCATCATCCGCGAAGTAACCATCGCGGTACCCGAGCAGTCGCAGCCGAGGATGCAACTGACGCAGGCGCTGGACAGCTGTCTCGAGCACTTCACGGCGTGCGCCCAGGACGTAGACGCCCCAGCCCTCGCGCTCTGCCATCGCGATGAGAGCATGCATCAGATCGATGCCGGCAACGCGCTCTGGCAAAGGATCGCCCAACAGTCGTGATGCCCACACGACCGATTGCCCATCCGCATTCACGAGCTCACACTGATTGACCACGTCGCGCAGATGCGGGTCATGCCTGAGCATGACGAGCTTGGCGGCGTTGATCGATACCTGCTCGGCAAAGACACCACGTTCGACGATCGCCTGGCATTTCGCCAGGGTCTGCGTCATGTCGAGTCGGTCGATCGCGCAGTCGAGCACGATCGCCCGGTCGCGCGTCTCCGGCGGGTCTTGTTCCTCGGTGCCCACGCGGCGAGGTACCCAATCACATGACGACCCGGCGGCCAGCCTGTACTAGATACCCAACGACAGGATGGCCAGCCAGCCAATCTGTATTAGATAAGACATTGCAGCGTTGATGAGGATCGGATAGGTTCTACCGGACCGGCTCATTCGACGGCTCGGCCCTGTGCTTTTCGGAGAAGCTAGGGGAGGCGTTTCGGAGAAGCTAAGGGGAGACGCTGCCAATGACTGGGAAACCGACCCGACGGTTTCCGCCGAACGCTACGCGCGCGAGCCTCGTTTCTGGGCATGACCCCAGTACGAGCACGGCCGTCGTCCCGGAGACCGATCCGCCGCATCTGACGGACGACGGGGTGTCTGTCCAATCCCTTGGACAGCTTGCGAACGAGACGGCCGCGGTCACCACCGAGCGACCGCGGCGCTTCCCGCCACCCGCAGAGACAGTCGACGCCCTGCCTGACTCACGGCGTCACTGGGGCGACCGTCGGGGCTACATCCTGCGGCGGCTGCTGGCGGGAGCCGATCTGTTGGCGCTCGTATGTGCCGGGGCGATCACGTATGCAACGGTCGCGCTCGTCGGCCGGGCTACCAAGTCCGCCGACGTTCTCCTCTTCCTTCTCCTTCTGCCGCTCTGGACCTATATCGCCAGCCTGCTTCGGCTCTACCATCTCGCCGAACGCTCCTTTGATTCCTCGTGGGTCGATGAGATCGCACCCATTGTGCTGGCGGCGACCGCGTGGAGTTGGATCCTCCTGCTCGCCCGCGCAGCCTTTGAATCCGGCTCAGTGGCAGGTTCTGCCATCGATCGCCGTCTGGTTGACGATGATCGTGACCATCACGGCCTTTCGGTCTGTGGCGAGACTGTTCGCCAGACGGTGCTCCTGGTACCGGCAAGGGGTCGTGATCGTCGGCATACCCCCCGACGTGAGCCGTGTTGCCCGCCGTATCCGACGTCACCCTGAGTACGGGCTCGATGTCATGCGCAGGGTGGAGATCGACCGGCGGCGTATCGACCGCGAGGTCGAGACCGACCGGCGAGTTAGTGGGGCGGAAAGCCCGCCGATCGTGGACTCGCCACAGATGCTCGAACGAGGTGGAATCGGCGATGGACGACAGGGATATGCGTTTCACGGTTCATACCGCGGCCGGGCCGGAGGAGCTTGCCGAGATGGTGACCTTCGGGGGAGTGAGCCGAGTGATCATCGCCGGTGCCGTGGGCGATCTGGAGGAGCGCAGCTGCATGGTGCGGCGGCTGGTGGAGCAGGACGTCCACGTGGACCTCGTGTCCGGAGAGTCCGACTCCTTCTCGACTGGCTCGTCGTTCCATTACCTCGAAGGTCTCCCCGTGCTATCGATCCCTCCCGGCCAAGGAAATGAGGGCCTGGGCAGCTCTCAAACGGCTGTTCGACGCTCTAGCAGCGGCGGTGGCCCTCGCCGGGCTCTCGCCACTGATCGCGTTGTGCGCCATCCGGATCAAGCGCGACTCGCGGGGGCCGATCCTCTTTCGCCAGATGCGAGTCGGCCAGGACGGGACGCGCTTCGAGTTCCTGAAATTCCGCACCATGGTGGAGAACGCGGATGCTCTGAAGAGCGAGGTCGACGCACTGAACATCCACAGGAAAACCGCAACGCCCGGCATGTTCAAGATCCCCGGCGACCCCCGCATCACGCGGGCTGGCCATTGGCTCCGGCGCTGGTCGCTGGACGAGCTCCCGCAGCTCTGGAACGTGCTGAGGGGGGACATGAGCCTCGTCGGGCCGAGGCCGCTGATCCCCGAGGAAGCCGAGCGGGTGAGTGACGACTACGCCGCGCGGCTGCAGATGAGACCCGGAATTACCGGGCCTTGGCAGGCGCTCGGGCGGAGCGAAATCGGCTTTGGCGACATGGTGAAGCTCGACTACACGTACGTCACCCACTGGTCGTTCGCGCAGGACGTGAGACTGTTGCTGCGCACGATCGTCGCCGTCGCACAGGGCCGCGGCGCATACTGAGTCAGAGGGCTACTCTGAGCTACCTGTGGAACGCGGACGCGGAATCCTCAAACGAGTCGGGCGCCTCTACCAGAGACCGAGCGCCGAGCAGCCGGAAGGGGTAGAGCAGGATCCGGCGGAAGGTCGGGAACCCGAGCGGGACAATCCCGCCGCCGGCGCCGAGCAGACCATGAGCCGGCTCGAATTCCCTCGGCCGCACCGATCGACAGAGGGAATGCGCGAGGCACCGGAGCAAGCGGTTGAGGCGCGCCGCAGATGGCCGGAGCGGGCAGTGGAAGCCGAGCTTGTTCGCCGTGAGCTCGAGGAGCGCGAGGTAAAGGAGGCCGAAGACCGCACCCGCGCCGAGGCCGAGCCCCCGATTCAGGAGCGAGAGGGAAGCTTCAAGCAGAAATTCGCGGAGGCAGAGCAGAAGCTCGAGGAGGTGGAGGCGCGCGCGAAGGCTGCCGAGCAGCTCGCCGCCCAGGCGGAGCTCGTCGCTGGGTTCCACGCGGATGAGTCCGGGCAGGTACGACGCCCGAAGGAGGTTGAGCCCCAGAACGATGGGCAGTCAAGCCCGGACACCGAGCCACCGAAGCAGGCAAAGCAGGCTGCCGAGGACGGTGACGGCATCAACCTGCAGACGGCGTCTTTCGAGGAGCTGCGCGAGCTCGGCATGAGCATCACGCAGGCCTTGCGCGTGCTCGATTATCGCGAGCGCAACGGGGGGTTCAGCGTCGACGATCTCGACCGAGTCCCTGGGTTCTCGCGCGACACCCGCATCGCGATCAAGCAGAAGCTCGTCGTCTGAGAGCCCCGAGACGGTACGGCGAAGCGCCGCCCGTGCGGCGGTATGCTCTCCGATCTCGCTGGCTGGGCCCCGTGAGGCGCGAGGCTCGGCTCCCCGTTGTTACGTGATGCCCGACGAGGAGGGGTGCATCCATGATCAAGCCGGCCCAGCCCGACGAGCCGCAGGCGAGCGCTTCCGCGGCGGGAGACGAAGTGGCTTCCTCAACGGAGGCTTCCGGGCCCGCTGGGGAGGCCCCCGCGGAGGTCGTGAGCGCAGAGAAGGCCAGGGCCCGTGCGGAGAGAAAGCGGGTCAGGGCGGAGAAGCGGCGTGCCAAGGCGGAAATGAGAAAGGCGCAGCGAGAGCAGTGGCGTCGCGCAAAGGAGGTCCGACGGCAGGACCGGGAGATGAGCCGCCTTCGGCAGCGCGGCCTCGTTGAGGGCGAGGCGAGCGGACAGGAGGCGGGAGAGGCGGCGGTCGCGCCGGCGGATCGTTCCATCACCGGTCGGCTCCGCGCCGAGCTGGAGGGCCTGGCTTACCGCGAGGCCAGGGCACGGACCCGAGCGGAGGTGGCTGAACGCGCGCGGGAGGAGGCTGAAGACAAGGCCCGCCGCGACCTGGAGCTGGCTCGGGCTGAGGCGGCGGAGCGCGTGAAGGCGGCGGAGGATCAGCTTGGGACGGGAACCCAGCAGCTCCGATCCGAGTTGGAGGAGCTCGCGCACCGCGAGGCCGGCGCACAGGCCCGGGCGGAAACTGCCGAGCGGGCCCGGGCGCACGCCGAGGAAAAGGCGCTCCGCGACCTGGAGCTGGCGCGGTCCGCGGAGGAGAAACGCGTCAAGGCCGCGGAGGCTCAGCTCGAGGAGCGCACCCGGGAGCTCCGCGCCGAGATGGAAGGGCTGGTGGAGCGCGAAGCCGAGACGCGCATCCGATCCGAGGCGGCGCAGCGCCAACTTGCGGCGGCGCGCCAAGAGGTTCACGAGCTCACAGAAAGGCTCTCGCGCCGGGAGCAGAAGCGTTTGAGCGACGAGGGAAGGCGCCGAGCCAAGGCCGATACGGAGCGAGTCGAGCGGGTCGAGGAGGCCTTCGAGCAGCGCTTGGCACGCGCGGAGGCGCGGTTCGGCGAACGAGCCGAGGAGCTTCGCGCAAAGCTCGATAAGGAGACCGCGGAGCTGGAGCGCGAGCGTGACAGCCGGCAGCGGCTCGAGAAGGAGTCGCGAAGCCGGTTCGCCGAGTTGGAGTCGCGCGCGAAGGCCGCGGAGGAGCGAGCCGGGCGGGCAGAGCACGTCGCGCAACTGCGGGCCGATGAGAGCGAGCAGCTGCGCCGCATGGGCGAGGCGGAGATGCGCGTCCGCGTCAGCGAGGAGAGCGCACGTCGGGCCGAGGAGTCGGCGCAGCATGCGGAGCGGCGGCTGCGCGATGCCGAAGCGCGGTCCAGCGAGCTCGAGGCAGAGGCTCGCAAGCTCGGCTCAGGACGCCGGAAGATCTTCAGCCGGTGGGGAGCCGCTCAGGGGGACCATCCGGACGAGCCCGCGGCCGAGCCTGCGGGCGGGGCCAAGCAGGCCGAGGACGCCAAGTCCAAGTAGGCGGTTACTTCGGCGTCTCGACGGGCGCCGCGTCGACGGCCACCGTGTGCCAGCTCGGCAGCAGGGGCTTGTTGTAGTAGTTGAAGGCGGCCTCGCGAAGGGCCCCGATCTCATCCGAGTACCAGTAACGCTCGAAGTCGGCGTGGTCGTCCCAGACCGTCACCTGGCGGAAGTGGAGCGGGTCGTCGACGTCCCGGGTCAGGTAGCACGACTTGGCGCCGAAGGCGAGGGCGCGGTCGAGGGCGGGCCTCCAGATCTCCAGCCACCGCTCGGCACGGAAGGGATGGACGTGCCAGTCGATGTAGTTGAGGTCGGCCACCCGGATCAGCGCCGCCAGGCTCAGGTGCCGACCTCGGCCCGGATCGCTCCCGGGCCCTCGCTGCGCTTGCCCTCGTCCTCGTCCGTGGTGCCCACCATGATCGAGATCTTGCCCAGGTGCTTGTTCTCGTGCAGGAGCTGATGCGCCTCCGGCACCCCCTCGAAGCCCATCGCCTGCCACAGCACCGGCCGGATCTTGCCCTCGGCCATCAGCTGGTTGGCGCGCGTGCACTCGTAGGCGTTGGCGAAGTGCGAGCCGAGGATCTCCTTTTGGCGCATCCACAGGTACCGGACGTCGAAGTCCAGGTTGTAGCCGGAGGTCGCGCCGCAGATCACCACCTTGCCGAATGGCTTGACGACCAGCACGGACGTGGGGAAGGTCGCCTGGCCGACGTGCTCGAAGACGATGTCGGGGGCGTCGCCGAGGATCTCCTTCACGCGCTTGGCGAAGGCCCGCGAGACCTTGAAGCGCTCCTTCTCCTCGTCGGGCGACTCGCCCCCCTTTCGCATCATCCCGGCGAACTCGTTGCGGTTGATGTAGTCGACGGCGCCCAGCTTCTTGACCAGCTCCCCCTTCTCGTCGGAGGAGACGACGCCGACCGCGTTGGCCCCCGCCGCCTTGCAGAGCTGCGTCGCGAACACGCCCAGCCCGCCGGCGGCTCCCCAGATCAGCACGTTGTGGCCCGCCTGGATCTTGCAGCGGTCGATCAGCATCCGGTAGGCCGTGAAGTAGGTGAGCCCATAGGCCGAGGACTCCACCCATGACAGGTTCTGCGGCTTCGCCAGCAGCTGCTGCGCCTGGACCTTGGTGAACTGGGCGAACGAGCCCCAGGTCGTCTCGTAGCCCCAGATCTGCTGGCTCGGAGCGGCGAGTGGGTCGAGGCCGTGCACCTCGACGTCCTCGTAGGAGGCCTGGTTGCAGTGGATCACGACCTCGTCGCCGGGCTCCCACTTGGTGACGCCCTCGCCGACCTTCCAGACGATGCCGGAGGCGTCCGAGCCGCCGATGTGGTGCCCCCACTGCGGATGGTCGCCGTAGCCGAACACGGAGACGGGCTTGCCGAGCGCCGCCCAGACGTTGTTGAAGTTGACGCCCGCGGCCATCACGCGCACGATCACCTCGAAGGCGCCGGGCTGCGGCACCTCGATCTCCTCGAGCTGGAAGGCGTCCTTCGGCTCGCCCTCGCGCTCGGCGCGGATCACCCAGGCGGCCATCTCCTTCGGCAGCTCGCCCGGCTCGACGTCGAGCTTCGAGACCTCGGATACGTCTACGGCCACGGTCCTCCTGTTCGGGTGGGAAATGGGAGTCGGAAGGCGGGCCGCATCCTACCGTCAGCTTCCCGTCCGGCGCCGCGACTACTTTCGTGAGTCCCCATGGAAGCGTCGGAGAAGCCACAGCTACCCCTCGATCGGTCGCCCGCCCACGGCGACGGGCGTCGTCCGCGCGCTCGACGACCGGCTGGTGATCGAGCGGTTGACGGTCGACCGACGAGCGGCGCCGCTCGCGTCGTGCGCGAGCGCGCTGAGCGAGGACGCGGCCCGGTCGAGACGGTCGCCAAGGCGATCGAGATCGGGGCCCGGGTGATCGACAGCGAGGCGACGGCCGTCAACGTCGACTACGTGCGCGTGAGTTCGAGGCGCTGGCCAGGTCGCGAGCAGCTTCGAGCAGTCCGGGCTTGGTCGAGGATCGAGCGCAGTTCGAGCGCCTTCGCCGAGGAGGCCCTCGCGGCGTCGGCGAACGGGGAGCTCGCCGAGCAAATCGGCGCCGCACTTCGGCGCCGATCGCAGCGGCTCGGTCCAGCAGCAGATCAAGGAGATCGTCTCGGCGGTCGACCGATCGCCAGCGGCTGGAGTTGACGACGCTTCTGTCGGCGGAGGACCAGTCGAACCCCCTGGTTGCGGCGCGACGCGTATAGGCCGCGCGATCGTCGAATCGGACGAGCGCCACCGCCAGGAGATGGGGCGGCTTCGCGAGGCTCACGCGAACGAGTCACGCGCCACCCAGCGCCAGGTCGGAGAGCTGAACGAGCAGATCGTGCGTCTGCTCGACCGCCAGGACGCCGACCAAGCTACTCGCCGAGGCGGAGGAGGCGGGCACCCGCAAGGGCCTCAGCTTCGAGGAGCGGGTCCACGCCGCAATCGAGCGAATCTCCGTCGTCACGTGGGCGATCTCGCGCACCCACACCGGCGACGAGCAGGCCGAGGGCGGGGGCAGGAAGGGAGACACCCTGGTCGAGCTCGATGCGGCCGAGGGGCCCTCGGCCGGCCGGATCGTGTTCGAGGCCAAGGACAAGAAGCTCTCCAAGAACGAGGCTTGGGCCGAGCTCAACCAGGGCATGGCAGCAGCGCGCCGCGGGCTACGCGGTGCTCGTTGTCGCCGGCGAGGAGCAGGTGCCCGCCGGTCGCGAGCAGTTGCACGAGTACGAGGGCAACAAGCTGATGGTCGCGGTGGACCGGGACGAGCCCGAGGGCTTGGCGCTCGAAACCGCCTACCGCCTTGCCGCAGCACGGCTGAAGCTGGCCCGCGACGGCGACCTGCAGGTCGACGCCGCCGCCGTCCGTGACGCCGCAGCGGAGGCCGTTTCCACGCTGAAGCAGTCCCAGGCGATCCGCTCGTCGCTGACCGGGATCAAGACCAGCTCGGACAAGGCCCGGGCCAACCTGGATGCGATGGTGGAGGCGGTGCGCGCCAAGCTGGAGCGAATCGACTCGCTCATCGCGGAGGCGGAGGACGAGGCGTAGGAGGACCGACTAGGGCTGCAGCAGCTGGTTGCTCCGAGCTCTTGCGCTTAGGCCCGACCTTGACCGTGACGGGCTGTGCGTTTACCCGCTGTCCGGCGGTCGCCTGGTAGCTGCCCTGGGAAAGGTTGAGCTTCATGTTCGCCGGATCGCCGGGCTGAATCGGCGGGGTTGCGGCGTCCGTCGGCCCACTGAGCGTGAACCGGACCGGGAAGTCCGAGAGGTTGGTGATCGTGAACGCGACCAGGCCGGCACCGAAGCGGTCGGGCGAGACTTGGACCTGGCCCGGGGCCACCTTTGCGGTCACCACGATCGGCGCCGCCGGTCGCGGGTCATTGGCGAAGTCGCTCGAGCCGCAGGCCCCGAGCGTCAGCGCCGCCGACACGGCGAGCGCTGCCAAGAGCGCATGCCGCGTGCGCCCCGGTGCTCTCCCCACACCTCTGGTGCTCATCGGCGCAACCCTAGCCCAAGACCTACCCCGACGGCGCCGCTGTGCGCCCAAACGGCAGGTCCACGACCTGGCCGCCGACGCCGCTCTCGCCGACCTCGACCAGCGCCCCGGGCGCGGCCTCCCGGCGGATCACGGCGAGCGCGATCGGACCGAGCGCGGGGGAGACGACGGCCGTCCCGATCCGCCCCACGTCGCGCCCTTCGAGCGCGATCGCGTCGTCCCGGGTGACGGGCGCTTCGAGCCTGAGCCCGCGCAGGTGCCGGTTGGGCTTCCCCTTGTAGTGCAGCCGGGCAACCGTCTCCTGGCCGATGTAGCAGCCCTTGGTGAAGCTGACGGCGCGTCCGTCGATGCCGGCCTCCTGCGGGATCGTGGCGGCGCTCATCTCGCGCCCGAAGCGGGGGCGTCCCGACTCGACGCGCAGGATCTCGGCCGCCGGCTCGGAGACCTGGGCCGCGCCTGCCTCGACCAGCGCCCCGGCGACGTCCGGCGCCCGGCCGGCCGGGCAGATGAGATCGATGCCGAGGTCGGTGGCGACGGCGCGGCACGTGACGCCGCCAACCTCGAGCTCGCGGTGGGCGTGCTCGGGGCCAAGCGGGCCGGTCGCGACCAGCTGCGCTGGCCGCGGGGCCCAGCACCGACAGGATCGCCAGCTCGGAGCCGGGCTGGGCGATCTCGACCTGGCGCCCCACCTTGTAGGTCGAGAGGTGCCGCACGACCACATCGGTCGCGTCAGGCTCCGTGTCCAGCCACACCTCCTGGTCGCTCAGCCGCAGCACCCGCATGTCGGCCTGCATGTGGCCCTTGCGGTCGAGGAGGGCGGCGTAGCAGCCGCTGCCAGGGACGAGCGCCTCGAGGTCGTTGGTGAGCTGGCCCTGGAGGAACTCGACGGCGTCCGGGCCGCTGACCACGAGCTTGCCGCGCTCGGAGCGATCGACGAGGCCACCGGCCTCCCGCAGGGCCCGGTACTGGCCGTCCAGGTCCACCCTTGCGTCGACACTCACCAGACCGATTGTACGGACGAGGCGCCCCGTCCCAAACGGGTTTTGTCTAGACTAAATTCAGTTTTTACCATGTCGCACACGCGAACCTCCAGCAAGGCACACGTCGATCAGCGTCGCAGCGCCCCGGCCTCCGATGCCGTCGAGGATTACGCGAAGGCGATCTACGGGCTGCAGCGGCAGGAGGCCGGGCCGGTCTCGACCTCGGCGCTCGCCGAGCGGCTGGGGGTCGCGCCCTCGTCCGTGACCGCGATGCTCAAGCGTCTCGACGACCTCGGGCTGGTGCGCTACCAGCCCTATCACGGCGTGAGCCTCACCCCGGCCGGCGAGAAGGTGGCACTCGAGGTGATTCGACATCACCGCCTGATCGAGGCCTTCCTCGCCGAGGCGCTCCACATGCCCTGGGACCGCGTCCACGACGAGGCCGAGGTGCTCGAGCACTACATCTCCGAGGAGCTCGAGCGCCGGATCGCCGACAACCTCGGCAACCCGACGCTCGACCCCCACGGCGACCCGATCCCCACCTCGGAGCTCGACCTCGCCGCGGACCGGACGACCGCCCTGGCCAAGCTGGAGCAAGGGCAGGCCGCGACCTTCGCGCGCGTCTCCGACTCCGACCCCGAGATGCTCCGTTATCTCGCCGAGCGCGGCATCCGCCCCGGGGCCCGGCTGCGGGTCACGGGCGCAGAGCCCTTCGGCGGGCCGCTGTCGGTCGAGGTCGATGGCCGCGAGCACGCCCTGGGCGGCGAGCTGGCCGACAAGATGCGGGTCGAGGTCCGGGGGGTCGGAACCTGAACCGGGCCCTGGATCCGACCCTCGAGGCTCCGGTGGGTCCGGCCACCGAGTTGGAGGCGGGCGAGCCGACTGTCGAGGACGTCCTTCCCGGGGAGGCGGCGGTCGCCGAAGCCGCCCGGCGCTCGCTGGACGGCCGCACCCGCGGGCCCGCACGGATCTGGCCCTTCCTCGGCCCGGCGTTCATCGCCGCCGTCGCTTACATCGACCCGGGCAACTTCGCCACCAACATCGCCGGCGGAGCGCAGTTCGGCTACATGCTGCTGTGGGTGGTGGTGGCGGCCAACCTGATGGCGATGTTGATCCAGACCCAGTCGGCCAAGCTCGGGATCGCCACCGGCAAGAACCTCCCGGAGCTCTGCCGCGCCACGTTCTCTCGCCGGGCCTCGATCGGCCTCTGGCTACAGGCCGAGGTCGTCGCCATGTCGACCGACGTCGCTGAGGTCGTCGGAGCCGCGCTCGGCCTATACCTGCTGTTCGGCATCCCGCTGTTCGCCGCCGGGCTGATCGCGGGCGCCGGCGCCTTCGCGATCCTGGGCCTGCAACAGATGGGCTTCCGGCGGCTCGAGGCCGGGATCGCGGTGCTCGCCGGAGTGGTGCTCGTCTCCTTCGTGCTCGAGATCGTCTACGCCAGCCCGAATGCCGGCGACGTGGCCGGCCACCTGCTGGTGCCGGGCTTCGGCGGCACCGAGAGCGTGCTGCTCGCCACCGGGATCATCGGCGCGACGGTGATGCCCCACGTGATCTACCTGCACTCCGCGCTCACCCAGCGACGGATCGTCGGACGGAACGAAGACGAGCGGCGGCGCATCCTCGGGTTCGAGAAGGTCGACGTGGTGATCGCGATGACGATCGCCGGCGTCGTCAACCTGTCGATGATGATCATGGCCGCGTCCCTGTTCAACCAGGGCGGGCTGACCGGGATCGACAGCATCGAGGGGGCGTTTGCGGGGCTCCAGCAGACGGTGTCGGGTCACGCGGCGACCATCTTCGGGGTGGCCCTGCTGGCGTCCGGGATTCGCCTCCTCGTCGGTGGGGACGATGGCGGGCCAGGTCGTCATGCAGGGATTCATCCAGCGCCGAATCCCGATCTTCGTCCGGCGGGCCATCACCCTGGCGCCGGCGCTGATCGTCCTGGCGATCGGGGTGGCGCCGACCGAGGCGCTCGTGATCAGCCAGGTGGTGCTGTCATTCGGGATCCCCTTTGCCCTGATTCCGCTGCTGTTGCTCGCCCGCCGCCGCGACGTGATGGGCGGGCTCGTCAATCCGCGCTGGCTCACGGCCATCGCGAGCGTATTCGGCGGCCTGATCATCGCGCTCAACGTCTTCCTGCTGCAGCAGGTGTTCCTCGGCTAGCGGTGGCGTCGCGCTCAGTCGGCGAGCGCGGCCCGCGAGCGGAACAGAGCCAGGATCACCGAGCCGAACTGGTTGGAGATGATCCGCGCCCGATTGATCTCGGCGCGCGTCCACGGTCGCTCGGCCTTGCTGTACGCCTCGACGATGCCGAGGCTCTCGCCCCGGCTGACGACCGGCATGATCAGCATCGAGCGGTGGCCGAGGCTGAGCATCAACTCGACCTCGCGCCGGTCGGCCTCCGGGTCGCCGACCAGGACCTGAACGGCCTCCTGGTCGCGCAGCACGTGGGCCGTGAGCGGGATAGTCGGCCAGCGGGAAGCGCTCGTCGCCGGTCCCGCCGCTCTCGGCGAGCGTTTCGATCACTTCCTCCTCCGGGTGCCAGTGTGAGAGGCAGACCATCTCGGCGTTGAGCTCCTCCGCGATCATGGCGAGCGCGCCCTCCAGGTCCGTGCGGGAGCGAGCGCCGGCAAGCTGGGCGCTGAGGTGCTCGAGCCTCCGGTCGCCGGCGGTGATCCGCTTTCCGTAGCCGGCCGATCCGGAACGCAGGGCCTCGGCCAGCGCCGCCCGGCAGACCCCTGCGGCCACTGGCGAGACGGGCGCCCATGGCGCCGCCGGGCGGCCGAGGACGAACCCCTGCCCCCACTGGACGTCGAGGTCGCTGAGGACGGCCAGGTCGTCGAGGCTCTCGATCCCCTCGGCGCACACGGTCGCGCCGATGCGCTCCGCGAAGCGGACGAAGGACTCCACCAGCGCCATCCGGGCCGGATCGGCATGGATGCGCTTGATCAGGTCGCGGTCGAGCTTGACGATGTCGGGGCGCACCCGCATCATCTGCTTGAGTCCGGCGTGCCCGGCGCCGGCGTCGTCGATCGCGATCCGGGCCCCGCGGTCTCGCAGTTCCCTGAGAGCGCCGGCGAGGGTCTCGTCGTCGGGCACGAACTCGTGCTCCGTGATCTCGATCACGAGCCCCTCCAGATTGGAGGGCAGCGCGTTCGCCACCGCCTCCGAGGTGAGGGCCGACGGGCTGACGTTCAGGGCGAGGTGGGTCTCGATCGGTCGGCCCACCGGCTCCAGCGCGGCGCGGATCGCCGCCGCGTCCAGCTCCGGTCCCAGGCCGCAGCCGTGAGCCTGCGCGAACCACGCCTCCGGCGAGCGCTCCGACGAGGGCGAGAACCGCGCCAGCGCCTCGTATCCGATCAGGTGTCCGCTGACCAGGTCGACGACCGGCTGAAAGACCGACTTGATCGCGTCCGGCTCCGCCATCAGGGCGGCGATCTCGGCCGCCTGCCGCTCGGTCCAGGCCAGCGCCACGTGCTCGGGATCGAAGCGGCGAGTGCGACCCTTGCCCCGTCGCTTCGCCCAATAGAGGGCGCCGTCGGCGTGCTGGCACAGGCTCGACGCATCCTCCGCGTCGGCGGGGTATGTGGCGATGCCCGCCGAGCAGGTGAGCGTCCATGTCGGTCACCGAGACGCCGCAATCGCCTGTCTGGCCCGCTCCGCGATCCGGTACGCCAGCTCGCCGTCGGTGCCCGGGAGGATCAGCGCGAACTCCTCGCCCCCTACCCGGGCGGCCGTGTCGGTGGTACGGACGACGCCCCGAAGCTCCGTGCCCACCGCCCTCAGCACCTCGTCCCCGTACGGGTGCCCATGCGTGTCGTTGACCACCTTGAAGTTGTCGAGGTCCAGCATCACCAGGGCGACCGGGCGCTGACTGCGGCGGGCTTGCTCCAGCTCCGCGGCCAGGATCTCGTGGAAGCGGCGATGGTTGGCCAGCCCGCTGAGGGCGTCGGTTGCCGCCAGGCCCCGGAGCTTCAGCTGGTGCCGGCGAGCCACGGGCAGAAGCGCCGCGGTGACCAGCAGGCCGACGCCGCTCAGGACCAGCAGGGGCATGCCCTGCGCCCCGGTAGCCACGACTGCGACGACGCACGCCCAGAGGATGCCCAGCCCCACCGCGGCGCCAAGCAACACGCCGCGACCAAACGGACGAGTGGGTGCGGCCTTGAATTGGGCCCGGCTGAAGCGCGTAAGGGTCCCCCTGGTAAGCAAAATCCTCCCTGGTAAGCAAATCGGCGCCCCGGGGCGTTCCCTTGAGCTTCGCCCGCCGCCGGTACGCTGTCGGCGATGGAGCTCGCCGAGGCCTTCCAGGAGATCGTCGATTCGCTCCCGGACGACTGGACCGATCTGGAGATCGACCTGCGCGTCTTCGACGAGGAGCGCTACATCGATGCCGCGGTGCTGCTGACTCAGGTCAACGCGCAGCCCTACTCGAAGGCCGATTGGCACTGGCGGCTGCTGGTCGCCCATCGCTTCGGCCACGCCGCGGCGCCCGAGACCGTGAAGGGAACGCTGGCCCTGCTCGACCAGCGAGGGGATCGACGGCGAGATGGTTCTACGCGACGTGCGCGAGGGCCGCGCCGAGGTCGTGCAGATGTGGGGCCGCCCGGAGTCGGTGCGTCGCGAGTTTCGCCGCAGCCGAAGCCTGTGATCCGGTGGCCCGGGTAGTTGCGCTGGTCCCCGACCTGATGCTCGCCAGCCGCGTCGAGGCGACGCTCGCCGGCGCCGGGCCACGAGGTCACGCTGAGCGCCAGTCTCGGCGCCGCAGCCGGTCGCCGAGGCCGACCTGATCGTGGCCGACGTGGGCGAGGTCGACCCCGCGACGGTCGTGAACCGGGGCCTGCCGGTGCTGGGGTTCTACCGGCACACGGATCCCGAGACGCGCCGGCGCGCCGAGGCCGCCGGGGTCGATCTGGTGGTGCCGCGCTCGCGGCTGGCCCGGGAGCTGCCCGAGCTGGCGAGCAGGCTCCTCGAGGCGCCCCAGCCGGACGCTCGCCACTAGCGCGAAGCGAACATCCCGCCCGGTGGGCGCTCCAGTGGCGCCTCGAGGATGCCGTGATCGATCTCCCACCGAAGCCACTCGGTCACGTCGTTCGCGCTGTCGAATGACTGCCCGGGATCCACGGCGTGCGCGTTGAGCAGCGCCCGAAGCTGCGCAGCCTGTTCGTCGCGATCGAGTCCGCTGGCGCCCGCGAGCAGGTCGTCGAGGGCGTCTTGCGGGTGCCCAAGCTCGAACCGGTAGCCGCGCACCGTGGCCTCCCTCACGTGGCGAACGAGTTGCGGATCGTCGCGCAGGAGCTTCGTGCTCGCACACAGCCACAGCTCGGGGTATCGCGGCGCCCCGTAGTCATCGACGCGAAACACGCGAGTCGGAATCCCCTGTCGCTGCGAGCGTCACGCCCTCCGCGTTCCAGAACGCCGTCGCGGCATCCACCTTTCCCGCGGCGAGCGCCGACACCGCCTGAAAGCCGATGGTCACGCGATGAACGGCGGCTGGATCGGCGCCGTCGCGCCTGGAGCACCGAGTCCAGCACGGCGTCGTCCGAGGGCAGGCCGGTGACGCCCGACCGTTCCGCCCTCGAGGTCTCGCGGCGTGTGAACCGGTCGGTCGCGCGCGATCACCGCGGCGAGCGGCCGCTGCACGATCGGCACCACGCCGACCACGTCAGGCCGCGCTCACGGGCGATCGCCAGGTCGTGGATGTCGAGGATCGCGAACTGCGCCCGGCCGGCCTCGAGCAGCTTCGGGGCGTCGGTGGAAGCCGACGGCTCGCGGACCTCGAGGTCGACCCCGGCGTCGCGGTAGTAGCCCTCGCTCGAGCGCCGCGTAGATCCCCGCGTGGACGGCGTTCGGCTGGAAGTCGAGGACGAGGGTCGCGCTCCTCGGAGCGCCCGGTTCAGCACCACCCCCGCCGCAGGCCGCGAGGCGACCGACGGCGAGGACGGCCGCCAGCAGCGCGACGACCCTCCGCATGGGCGGCGGCAGGATAGCCTTGGCGCCGATGGCAACAGCCGCCGGCGACCAGCTCCTCGCCTTCGTGGAGATCCCGAAGGGGAGCCGCAACAAGTACGAGTACGACGAGGAGCTGGGGGCGCTGACCCTCGACCGCTTCCTCTCCTCCTCGACGGTCTATCCGACCGACTACGGCTACCTGATCGGCCACCGGGGCCGCGACGGCGATCCGCTCGACGCGATGGTCTGCGTCTCGGAGCCGACCTTCCCCGGCTGCGTGATCCGCGGTGAAGCCGATCGCCCTGTTCAAGATGCACGACGAGAAGGGCGAGGACGACAAGATCGTCTGCGTACCGCTGAACGATCCGGGTTGGAACCACGCCGAGACGCTCGAGGACATCCCGCAGCAGCTCCAGCGCGAGATCACCCACTTCTTCTCGATCTACAAGGAGCTCGAGGGCAAGCAGGTGGAGGTCGAGGGCTGGCGCTCGCGCGAGGAG
Organism: uncultured Actinomycetes bacterium; assembly: GCA_963702805.1. Classification (GTDB taxonomy): domain Bacteria; phylum Actinomycetota; class Thermoleophilia; order Solirubrobacterales; family 70-9; genus AC-56. The sequence goes on from CAVPEC010000008.1 coordinate 529,809, forward strand.
GCGCTCGAGGTGATCGAGGACGCCAAGCGCCTGCAGGCGCAGGCCGACCGCGAAGGCGGGTAGACTCCCCCGCCGCCCTTGACGCCTCGATGGCGCGAGCGGCTCAACCAAAGCTTCTAGGAGGTTCGCCTCAGTGCAGGATCGAGGACTCGCCGCCTACATCGCCGAGCTGGTCGGCACGCTGATCCTGGTCTTCGCGATCTGCACCGTGGTCGTGCTGTACGTCGCCACCAGCGCGAGCGCGCAGACCGGCTCGGACTTCGCCGTCGTCGGCCTCGTGCACGGGATCGTGCTCTTCGGGCTGATCATCACCCTGGGCGCGGTGAGCGGCGGTCACTTCAACCCCGCGGTGACGCTCGCGCGCCGCCGTCATGCGGCGCATCGATCCGGTCGACGCCGTCGTCTACATCCTCGCCCAGCTCTCCGGCGGCGTCCTCGGCGCGCTGCTGGTCAAGGGGCTGCTGCTCGACGAGGGCCGCGCCGCGCCACTACGGGGCCGCGACGATCAGCCCGCTGCTCGCCGGCAACTTCGCGGGCGCCGTCGTCGAGGGCATCGGCACCTTCCTGCTGGTGCTGGCCGTCTGCGCCGTGGCGTTCAACCCACGGGCGTCGCCACGAGTGGGCCCCGCTGGCGATCGGGCTGACGCTCGGCCTCGACGTGATGATCTTCGGGCCGCTCACCGGCGTCCGCGGTCAACCCCGCTCGCTGGTTCGGCCCGGCGCTTGATCGGCAACGAGTGCGGCGGCGTCTGGCCCTACATCGTCGGCCCGATCGTCGGCGCGCTCCTCGCCGCGGCCCTCTACCGCTTCGTGATCGCCGGGTCGCAGTACGCGCTCGGTCCAGAGCCTCCGACGGAGGCCGGCGAGGTGGTCGAGAACGTGGCTGCCGACGTCGAGACGGTGGCCCGGCCGCGCCGCAAGTAGCGGAGGCTCGCGCTGCTGTAGCTTGCGCGTCGTGCGGCGCGTCACCTTCTCGCGCAACTACACGCTCTCGCTGTCGCGGACCTGCCGCTGCTACTGCAAGTACTGCGCCTTCGCGACCCATCGGGCGCACCTCTACGCGCCCGACGAGGTCGAGCGCCGGCTCGACGAGGCGGTGCGGCGAAACGCCAAGGAGCTGCTCGTGCTCACCGGCGAGCGGCCCGAGGTCAACCCGGAGGTCGCCGCGCGGCTTCGCGTCCTGGGGCCACGACGGACTTCGTCTCCTACGTGGTCTGGGCCTGCGAGCGCGCGCTCGAGCGCGGGCTCCTGCCGCACACGAACCTCGGCGTCCTGAGCGCGCGAGGACCTGGCCCGGCTGCGCGAGGTGACCGCCTCGCAGGGGCTGATGCTCGAGTCGATCTCGGAGCGCCTGATGGAGACGGTGCACGCCGGCTCGCCGACCAAGCACCCGGCGCGAGCGCCTGCGGACGATCGAGGCCGCCGGCGAGCTTCGGATCCCGTTCACCAGCGGCATCCTGGTCGGGATCGGCGAGACGGAGGAGGAGCGGATCGCCTCGCTCGAGGCGCTGGCCGCGGTCAACGAGCGCCACGGCCACATCCAGGAGGTGATCCTCCAGAACTTCGTCCCGCATCCGAGCTACTACGGCCGCGAGGTCGCCGAGATCGCCGACGAAGCCGCTCGCGAGCGGTGGGGCGATCGGCGAGGCCCGGCGACGGGCAGTCCGCCGGCGACGTCGCCCGCGAGATGTGCCGACCCGTGGCGTCGGCACATCGTCGCTAACGAGCCCGGTCGGAACCGCCGAGCAGCCTCGCCGGCCGACGAGTCTGCTCGCCCGACTGGGCGACGCCGATCACGCTCGACGACATGAAGCTGCTGGTCCGCGAGTGCCGGCGGCTGATGCCCGACGTCGGCATCCAGGTGCCGCCCAACCTCGCCGACTGGTGGGACGAGCTGGTGGCCGAGGGGGCGACCGACCTCGGCGGCCTGTCCGCCAACGGCGACCACATCTCGCCCGAGCAGGCCTTCCCCAGCCCGCACCAGGTGCGAAAGCGCCTTCAGCCGCAGGGCTACGCGCTGACCGAGCGCCTCTGCGCCTACCCGCAGTACCTCGATCCGGGGTGGATGGAGCAGAGCGTCCTCGACGTGGTCAAGCTCAAGTACTGGAGCTTCATCCCGCGCAAGGGCTCGGGCCGCCGCGCCGAGCGGGTGATCGCCCCGGACCTCGCCCCGCGCGCGATCGAGAAGGGGCGCCGGGGCGAGGCGCTGACCGAGGAGGAGCTGACGGCGCTGTTCGCCGAGACGCGCCCGGAGGTGATCGAGGAGATGCGCGCGGCGGCCGACGAGCTGCGCGCCGAGCTCGCCGGCGAGCGGGTCACCTTCGTGGTCAACCGCAACATCAACTTCACCAACGTCTGCGTGGTCGGCTGCGCCTTCTGCGGCTTCGGCCAGGGTCGTCGCTCGCCCGACGCCTACCACGTCGACCGAGGACGACTTCCAGGCGCGGGTTCAGGAGGCGGTCGACTACGGCGCCACCGAGATCTGCATGCAGGGCGGCATCCATCCCGACTACACGCTCGAGCACTACGGGCGCTGGCTGCGGCTGGTCAAGGAGGTCGCGCCGCAGATCCACCTGCACGCCTACTCGCCGATGGAGATCCACTTCATGTGCGAGCGCTCGGCGAAGAGCCCCGAGGCGGTGTTCGACTACCTGCTCGAGTGCGGCCTCGGGTCGACGCCCGGGACCGCGGCGGAGGTGCTCCACGACGGCGTCCGGGCGCGGATCTCGCCGAACAAGCTCCCGGTCGCCCGCTGGGTGGAGATCATCGAGGCCTGCCACCGCTCCGGCCTGCGCTCGACCTCGACGGTGATGTTCGGCCACATCGAGGAGCCATGGGAGCTGGCCCGCCACATGCGCGTGGTCCGCGAGCTTCAGGAGCGCACCGGCGGGATCACCGAGTTCGTGCCGCTCAGCTTCATCCCCTTCAACACGCTGCTCGGCCGCACCCACGGGGTCGAGGAGATCTCGCGCGACGAGAACCTCAAGCACACGGCCGCCTTCCGGCTGGCGCTCGGCAGGACGATCCCCAACCTGCAGGCGAGCTGGGTGAAGATGGGGCTGGACGCCGCGACCGAGAGCCTGCGCTGGGGCGTCAACGACCTCGGCGGCACGCTGATGGAGGAGAACATCTCCCGCATGGCCGGCTCGCACCACGGCGTCCGGCTCGACCCGCCGCAGCTGATCGCCGCCGCGCGCCGGGCCGGCCGCCAGCCGGCCCAGCGCACGACGCTCTACGACATCGTCGAGACCTACTGAGGCGCCGAGTCCGGGCGCCGGCGCGGCGCAGCCAGCGCGACGCTGGCAGTCAGGATCGCGACGGAGAACGTGATCACCGGGATCACCAGTCCCAGGACGCCATCGGCTGCGAACGCGCCGCTGTCCGTGACCGCGACGCCATACGCGAGCGGCTGGGTGATCGCGGCCAGGGCCGAGAACCCCGCGATCGGCGCCGGCAGCGCACCGTGCCGGTAGCCGGCGATCGCCGTGGCGGCGAACAGCGCCGTGAACCCGGCGGCGCCCGGCGCGGCCGGCAACGCGTGCCGAAGTCGTTCAGCGCCCGGGTGACGGTCGGGTCGACCTGGTCGGGCCGGAACGCCGCCGCCCCGGCGCCAGTGAGCGCGATCAAGAGCGACACCACTGCCGATCAGCCCGCCCCCGAAGGCGATCGAGGCAAGCCGGCCCGTGCCGCCCTCGGCAGCGGCGATCGCGCTCCGCAGGCTGCCCGAGGAACCAGATGAAGAAGAACAGGCCGACGCCGACGATCGTGATCCCGAGCTGGATCCGGCTCTGGTGATCGGTGAAGAAAGAACCCCAGTCCTGCGCCGAGGCGTTGGCGTCCGGGATGTCGGAGCCAAAGAGCATGAACCCAACCAGGATCAGGAGCACGGCGATGACTCCGGTGGCCGCCGCGTAGCGGTCAAAACGGTCGTTATCCATGTGCCCTCCTCTGAGACGGACGTCGGTTCGAGACGCGCCGATCATGCTGGCCGATGCGGGGACGGAACCCGGCACCGCAGAGCGAGCCCTCGATTTCGGCACACGGTCGCGGTCACGCGTTCGTTACTGGCACCGAGGCCGAATCCCAAACGCTTGCGCCTTGTGCGACGCTCGCTGATCGCGCGCGGGGATGGAGAATGAGCGGCGTGCGGGCGATGGTTCTCGACGCACAGCGCGAGCCGCTTCGCGAGGCGCGACGTGCCGGCGCCCGCAGCCCGGGCCGGGGCAGGTGCTGGTGCGGGTGCACGCCTGCGGCGTCTGCCGCACCGATCTCCACGTGGTCGACGGCGACCTCCACGAGCCGAAGCTGCCGCTCGTCCTCGGCCATCAGATCGTCGGAACCGTCGCGGGGGCGGGGGAGGGGGCGGAGCGCTTCGAGGCCGGGCAGCGGGTCGGGATCCCGTGGCTGGGGTGGACCGACGGCGAGTGCCGCTACTGCCGCTCCGGCCGCGAGAACCTCTGCGAGCGGGCCCGGTTCACCGGCTACCAGCTCGACGGGGGCTACGCGGAGCAGGCGGTCGCCGACGAGCGCTACTGCTTCGCGATCCCGGAGGGCTATCCGGATCTGCAGGCGGCGCCGCTGCTGTGCGCCGGGCTGATCGGCTACCGGTCGCTGCGGCTCTGCGGCGACGCGGAGCGGCTCGGCCTCTATGGCTTCGGCGCCTCTGCCCACATCATCTGCCAGGTCGCCGCGCACCAGGGCCGGCGCGTGTTCGCGCTGACCCGGCCGGGCGACGCCGAGACCCAGCGCTTCGCGCTCGGGCTCGGCGCCGCGTGGGCCGGCGACACCGAGGGCGGCTCCGAGGTCTCCGAGCCGGGCGAGGCCGGGGCCGGAGCCGCTCGACGCGGCGATCATCTTCGCCCCCGTCGGCGAGCTGGTCCCGGTCGCGCTGCGCGCGGTCGCACCGGGCGGGACCGTCGTCTGCGCCGGCATCCACATGAGCGACATCCCCTCCTTTCCCTACGAGATCCTGTGGGGCGAGCGCACGCTGCGCTCGGTCGCCAACCTCACCCGGCGCGACGGCGAGGAGTTCATGGCGCTGGCGCCCGAGGTCCCGGTGCGGACCGAGGTCGCCGAGTACCCGCTGGCGCAGGCCAACGTCGCCCTCGACGACCTGCGCGGCGGTAGGGTTCGTGGCGCGGCCGTGCTGGTCACATAGCGAAGATCCGACGAGAGGAAGCCCGATGGCGGACGTCACGGTGAAGCGATTGGAGGAGTTCGAGGCGATCTTCGGGGGCGGCTTCCGGCGAGTCCGCGCCGGCCTCGGCGTGAGCTCGTTCGGGCTCTCGGTGATGGACTTCCCGCCGGGCTTCACGCAGTACCCGGAGCACGACCACGGCCGCGACGGCCAGGAGGAGGTCTACACGGTGCTCAGCGGCAGCGCCACGCTGACCGCCGGGGGCCAGGACCACGAGCTCGAGCCCGGGGTGTTCGCGCGGGTCGGCCCGCGGGAGGCGAGAAAGCTCAGCACCGGCGACGACGGGGCCCGGGTGCTCGCGATCGGCGCCGCTCCGGGCCAGGTCTACGAGCCGCCCTAGTACACCGAGGAGGGCGCGCCGGACCCGATGACGGGCTGAGCGGCGCGTCGGCAAGCCCGCCGAAGCGGCTCGGAGCGGCCTAGCGGAACAGGTCCTCGGCCTCGGGGCGCTGGATCGCCCGCGCGCCGGGCCCGTCGTCGGCGCTGACGAAGCGCCCCAGCCCGCGCACGAGGCAGGCGGGAACGCCGGCGTCCTTGCCCCGCGCCAGGTCGGCTGCGGCCGCCACCTCGTCGGCGATCGCGATCACGGTCGCGGTCGAGCTCGCGACCCTCGCGATCGGTCCGGCCGCGCCAGTCGTCGAGCGGCGCCAGGCCGGCGCAGCCGATCGCGACGTCGGCCTGGCCGATGCGCCACGGTCGCCCGAAGCTGTCGGCGATGAGGACAGCCGGTCGCACCCCGGCCGCCGCACCGATCTCCGCTCTGATCCGCCGCGCCGAGGCGTCGGAGTCCTCGGGCAGCAGGGTGACGCGATCGGTGCCGGGCACGTTCGAGGCGTCGATGCCCGCGTTGGCGCAGATCCAGCCGCTCCGCGTCTCGACGATCAGCACATCGCGCTCGGCGCGGACCACGGCGCGGCTCTCGCTCAAGATCAGCTCGACCAGGCGCGGGTCCTTGCCCAGCCCGCGTGGCGAGCTCTCGCGCCCGGTCGCCGGGCACCACGTCGCCGAGGTGGCGCACCCGGCCCTCCGCCTTCGAGACGGTCTTCTGCGACGACGGCCACCACGTCGCCGGCCGACAGCTCCTCGCCCGCGCTGGCCAGCGCCGCGGCGATCAGCTCGCCGAGGCGCTCGCCGGTTGCGATCTCGGGCAGGCCGCGCACCGGCACGATCTCGACGCCGGGCGCTCATGCCGTGGGCCCGACCCCCGAGCCGCTCTCCTCGCGCCAGCGCGGCCGCCGTCGCCGGGGCGCGGGCCGGCTCGCGCTCCAGCGCCTCGGCCATCGCGGCGAGGTCGTCCGGCGTGTCGACGTCGAGGGCCAGCGAGTCGAGCCGCTCGACGGCGAGCTCGTGACCGAGCCGGCGTGCGCGGTCGGCATGACGGGCGCAGCTGTCCGGGCCGAAGGCCGGGCCGATCGCGTCCGGCGGCGAGAGCAGCAGCGCGTTCGTTCCGGTGCCGTGGCGGTCGGGCACGACCGTCACGCGATCGCTCCGCATCCGCTCGAGCGCCGCGTCGAGCTCGGCCGGGTCGAGCAGCGGGCAGTCTCCGGGAAGCAGGGCGACGCACTCGGCCCCGAGCGCCTTGGCCCGGATGATCCCCAGGGTCGCCGCCTCCGGGTGGCCGCGTGTCCTGGGGATCGCGGAGAACCTCGAGCGGCGTGGCGGCGCGCTGTGCGTGGCGAAGCGCGATCCGCTCGGCGCGCCCCTCGCCGGTGACGACGATCACACGCTCCACCAGCTCGGCGTCGGCTGTGGCCGCGAGCACGTCGGAGAGCATCGCCTTGACGAGCGCGGCACGGCGCGGGCGGTCGAGGGCCTCGAGAAGCCGCTGCTTCGCGAAACCGAAGCGCTTCACCGGGATGATCGCGGTGGCTCGCATCGGTCTCGCTCAGCCGAGTGCCTGCGCGAACTCCAGCACGCGCTCGGCCAGCGCGCGCCTGCCCTCGGCCCCTTCCATCAGGGTCGGGCAGGAGAACACACGGACCGCGTCCGGGGCCGGATCCGGGTCGTCGGCGTCGACCACCATCGCCTCGATCACGCCCTCATACAGCGAGGCCACGCCGGCCGCCGTCGAGGGCCGGCGCACCGCCGCCATGAACTTCTCGGTCGGGCCCTTGACCGCCCGTCCGGCGACCAGCGGGCTGACGGCGATCACCGGCGCGCCGGCCGCGGCGATCGCCTCCCGCATGCCCGGCACCGAGAGGATCGGCCCGATGGAGATCACCGGGTTGGACGGGCCGACCACGATCGCGTCGGCGGCGGCGAGCGCCTCGCGGACCTCGGTCGTCGGGGCGGCGCGGTCCAGGCCCTGAACCTCGATTCCCTCGATCGGCGGCTGCGACCCCAAGACGATCAGGAACTCCTGCAGCCCGCGCCAGCCCTCGGGTGTGAGCACTCGCGTGTGCACCGGCTGCTCGCACATCGGCAGCACCGCGGCGCGCACCCCCAGCGCCCGCGCGATCTGCCCCTGGGCCGCGGTGAGCGTCCCTCCCTCGGCGACGAAGTGGGTCCGGTACAGACAGGTGGCGAGGTCGCGATCGAAGAGCTGGAACCATCCCGGGGCGCCGAGCCGCTCCAGGCGCTCGTGGACGGTGAATGTGTCGCCGCGGATTCCCCAGCCACGCTCCTCGTCGATCTCGCCGGCCAGCCAGTAGGTGACCAGGTCGGGATCGGGTGAGACGTGAAGGCCGTGGATGCGGGTGTCGTCGGCCGTGTTGGCGATCACCGCGAGATCGCCGCCGACGAGCTCCTGCATCCCGGCGGCGAGCTTCGCTCCGCCGGTCCCGCCGGCGAGCAGCGCGATCCGCATCAGCGATCTCCGGCCGCTGCGCAGACAGCCGCGGCCGTCACCCGCCTACCCCCAGGGATCGGCCTCTCCAAGCCCCGTGACCCGAATTCCGGCATGCGTCTTGTAGCGGGCGTTGATCGAGATCAGCAGCGGCGTCAGCTGCTCGACGATCCGGGCCATCTCGAGCACCCCCGCGTTGACCGCCCGCAGCCCCGGGATCAGCTCCACCAGCCGGGCCACTCGCGCCTTGTCGGCCCTGCGGTCGCCGCAGATCAGGACGTCCTCGTCGAGCTCCGCCTCCGGGTCACCCAGCACCGGGGCGCTGACCGTGTGGAGCGCCGCGACCACCGTCACCCCGTCGGGGACCATCTCCTGCGCCTGCTGAGCCGCGGACCCCTGCCACACGCCGAGCGACCGCGTCGCCTTGCCGCCCACCGCCGCCGCCGTGGGCACGGTGCAGTCGACCAGGATCTGCCCCGGCTCGAGCGCCTCGCGCAGGTTGTTCAGGTTCTCGGACTGGGCGCGAAAGGGCACCGTCAGGAAGACGATCGGCCCGCGCCGCGCCGCGTCGGTGTTCACGAGTCCCTCGGCCTCGGCGTCGGGCACGGCCTCGAGCAGGCGGGCGACCGCCTCGCCGGCGCGCTCAGCGCTTCGCGACCCGATCACCACCGGCTGGCCGGCGCCGGCCAGCCGCAGCGCCAGCCCCCAGCCCAAGCGCCCCGGTGCCGCCGATGATTGGAATGGGCTCCGGCATGGCGGCGGAGTGTATTTCGCGCCGTGGGCCTGCCACGGGCCCCGTGCGCATATGCTCCCGCGCGAATGAGGCTCGAGGGTCGCAAGGCGCTGGTCACCGGCGGCGCGAGCGGGATCGGAGCGGCGATCGCGCGCCGGCTGGCGGCCGAGGCGGCGAGCGTCGTGATCGGCGACCTGAACACCGAAGGAGCCCGCGAGGTCGCCGACGAGTTCGGCGGGGAGGCCGTCGGCCTCGACGTCACCGAAGCCGGCCTCGGTCGCCGCGGTGGTCGAGGAGCTGGGCCCGTTCGAGATCCTGGTCAACAACGCAGGCATGGACGAGTTCGGATTCTTCACGGAGACCGACCCCGCCATGTGGGGGCGGGTGATCGCCGTGAACCTGGTGGGCGTCCTCACCTGCACCCACGCGGTGCTCCCCGCCATGCAGCAGGCCGGCTACGGGCGGATCGTCAGCATCGCCTCGGAGGCCGGGCGCGTCGGCTCGAAGGGCTCGGCGGTCTACTCGGCCGCCAAGGGGGGCGTGATCGCGTTCACGAAGACGATCGCGCGCGAGAACGCCCGCTTCGCGATCACCGCGAACGCGATCGCGCCGGGACCGATCGACACGCCGCTCTTGCGCCGCGCCGCCGAGCTCGGCGAGATCGGCGAGCGGGTGATCGAGACGATGACGGGAGGCCACCCAGCTGCGGCGCCTCGGCGAGCCGGAGGAGGTCGCGGCGGCGGTGGCCTTCCTGGCCTCCGACGACGCCTCCTACGTGACCGGCGAGACCCTGGGGGTCTCCGGTGGCCTGGGCATGGTCTAGTGAGGCACCGCTAGATGTCTGACCGGCGGGCCGGCCCAAACCGCTCAAGGACACGGTGCCGGCGAGCGAGCGGCCCACCAGGGCGACCGTGGAGCCGGGGATCGAGCGGATGGACGAGTTCGTGGTCGAGGACCGCCTGGTCACGGACGTCGGCGGCACGATCGGCGTCCGGGTGCTGTCGACGCCGGGGATGATCGCGATCATGGAGCGGAACTCGGCGGTGCTCTCCTACGAGAACCTCCCCGAAGGAAAGGCGACGGTCGGCTTCGAGGTCTGCGTCAAGCACGTCTCCGCGGCCGCGGAGGGCTCGCGCTGCCAGGTGCGCTCCACGCTGCGTGAGGTCGTCGACGGCCGCAAGCTGCGCTTCGAGGTGGAGGTCCGCGAGGGCGAGCGGACGATCGGGGTCGGCACCCACGAGCGGCGGGTGATCGACGTCGGCAGGTTGGCCACCGGGAGCCAGCATCCCTCGCCCTAGTCTTCGGGGCGTGACCGAGCTGCCGCAGACCATCCGAATCAGGGAGGTCGGCCCGAGGGACGGGTTCCAGAACGAGCCCGAGGTCATCCCCACGGAAGAGAAGGTGCGCCTGATCGGGATGCTCGCGGCGGCGGGCCTGCGGCGGCTCGAGGTGACCTCGTTCGTGCGGCCGGACGTGATTCCCGCAGCTGGCGGACGCCGAGCAGGTGCTGGCGGGGATCGAGCGGCCGGCGGGCGTCGCCTACTCGGTCCTGATCCCGAACGAGAAGGGGCTGGAGCGCGCGCTCGCGCACCGCGACCGCTTCGACGAGATCAACCTGTTCCTGTCGGCGTCGGAGACCCACAACCGCAAGAACGTCAACAGCTCGATCGCCGAGTCGCTGCAGGGGCTGGAGCGGACGATCGCGCGGGGGGTCGAGGAAGGGCTTCGATGCGAGGGCGTGATCTCGGTCTCGTTTGGGTGCCCGTACGAGGGGGAGGTGCCGCCCGACCGGGTGCTCGGCATCGCCGAGCGCCTGGCCGCGGCCGGCTGCGAGGAGATCGCGTTCGGCGACACGACCGGGATGGCGAACCCGCGCCAGGTGGGCGAGTTCTTCGCCGCCGCCCGCGAGCGCCTGCCCGGGGTCGAGCTGACCGCCCATTTCCACAACACCCGCGGGCAGGGGCTCGCCAACGTGCTGGCCGCCCTGGAGCAGGGCGTGGACTCGTTCGAGTCGGCGTTCGGCGAGCTCGGCGGCTGCCCGGTGCCGCCCGGCTCGACCGGGAACATCTCCACCGAGGACCTGGTCTCGATGCTGCACGAGATGGGCATGGACACGGGAATCGACCTCGCGAAGCTGATCGAGGCCTCGCGGGCGGTGCAGGACCTCCTCGGCCGCCCGCTCGGTGCCCACGTTCTGCGCGCCGGGCCGGTCGACTGGCACCGCGACGGGTGATACGCGCCGCTCATTCCCTGACCGAGCGACCGGACCCGCTTGCTTCTCGACCACTAGGCTGCCCTCGATGAAGAGCGACGCTTTCAAGTCCGCGATCGAGGCCGAGGACCCCGAGGCGCTCACCGACGCGCTTGCCGACGACGTCGTGTTCCGCAGCCCGGTCGTGTTCCGGGCTTACGAGGGAAAGCCGGTCGTGTCCACCATCCTCACCGAGGGCGCGATGAACGTGTTCGAGGACTTTCGCTACGTCGAGCAGCTCGAGGACGGGGACGCGGCGGCGCTGATCTTCAAGGCCCGGGTGGGCGACCGCGAGCTCGACGGCCTCGACCTGCTGCGCTTCGACGACCAGGGCAAGGTCGCGGAGCTCGTCGTGATGGTCCGGCCGATGAGCGGCCTCAACGCCCTCGCCGAGGCGATGGGCCGCGAGTTCGAGCGGCTCGGGATCACACCGCCCGCGGGCGCCTGACCTCCCAGGCCCACCGGATCCCGTGACCCCGCCGGAGCGCTCGCGCGAGCGCCCCCTGTAGGCTGCCGCTCCGTTCGAGCCCAAACCGATCCAGCGATGGAGGCCCCCGGATGGAGATCAGCAAGGTTGGTGTCGTCGGCTGCGGCCTGATGGGTCACGGGATCGCCCAGATCTGCTCGCAGGCGGGCTGGGAGGTGGTCGTCCGCGAGGTGAGCCAGGAGAAGCTCGATGGCGGCATCGGCAAGATCGAAAAGCAGCTCGCCCGCGCGGTCGAGAAGGGGCGCGCGGAGCAGTCCGACGCGGACGCGGTGCGCGGGCGGATCACGCCGACGCTCGAATACTCGGATCTGGCGGACTGCGACCTCGTGATCGAGGCGATCACCGAGGATCTGGACGCGAAGCTCGAGATGTGGAAGGAGGTCGACGTGGTGGTCAAGGACGGGGCCACCTTCGCCACCAACACCTCTTCGCTCCCCGTCGCGGAGCAGGCCGCGGCGACTTCACGGCCGGAGCGCTTCCTGGGGCTCCACTTCTTCAACCCCGCTCAGGTGATGCCGTTGCTCGAGGTCGTGCGCGCGGACGGGACCAGCGAGGAGTCCGTGAAGCTCGGCTTCGAGGTCGGCGAGAAGCTCGGCAAGACCACCGTCGCCGCGCGAGACAACCGGGGGTTCATCGTCAACCGCCTGCTCGTCCCCTACATGCTCGACGCAATCCGAGCCTGCGAGCAGGGCGTGGGCTCGATCGAGGACATCGACACCGGGATGAAGGCGGGGGCCAGCCACCCGATGGGGCCGCTGACGCTCGCCGACTTCGTCGGCCTCGACACCCTGGCCTCGATCGCCGACGTCATGCACGAGGCCTACGGGGAGGAGCGCTTTGCGGCTCCGCCGACGCTGGAGAAGCTGGTCTCGGCAGGCAACTACGGACGCAAGTCCGGGCGTGGCTTCTATGACTACTCGGGCGAGCGTCCCACCCCCGTCGACCTGGGGATATAGTCGCCCGCCCGAACGGAGGCAAGCGCCTGGAGCAAGGAGGAGAGCGTGGATCGAGACAGCATCGACCGCATTCGCAGCGCAACCTTCCCGGTCGGGCGCCGCGGATACGAGAAGCGCGAGGTCGACCGGTTCCTCAACAAGCTCGCGGACTGGCTCGAGTCCGGCGGCGGCGACCAGACGCGCGCCGAGCTCTTGAGGCGCGACCTCGAGCGGGTCGGACAGCAGACGGGCAAGATCCTCACCGACGCCCACGACGTCTCGGAGCAGCTTCGGGCGGAGGCCGAGTCCAAGGCACGCAGGATGGTCAGCGAGGCGGCGGCGAAGGCCGATGAGACGCGGGCGTCGGCGGACCAGCACGCGGCCGAGGCTCGCGCGGCCGCGGACTCCTACGCGACGAAGACTCGCGAAGAGGTGGACGCGACGGCCGCCGAGATCCGCCGGCGCGCCGACAGCGACGCCGAGAAGACGATCGCCAAGGCGAGGGCCGAGGCGCAGCGGATCCTCGACGAGGGGAGCAAGCGCCGCGCCGACATGGAGGCCGTGATCTCGGACCTCAAGGAACGCCGCGACGCGGTGGTGGCCGACATGCAGCGGCTCTCGAGCGAGCTCGCCGGCACCGCGACCGAGCATCGCGCGCCCGGGGGGTCGGCGCCCTCCTCCGACCCGAACACCGGGCAGGCGGCTGCCGAAGACAAGCCGCAAGCCACCGGGGCGCGTCCGAAGGCAACTCGCTGAAGGTGAACACTCGCGAGGGCAGCCACCTCGGGCGCGCGCTCGAGGACGCCTTGGCTGGCGGCCCCGAACGCCACCATCGGAAGACCGCCGAGCAGGGCAAGCTGCCGGTGCGCGAGCGCGTGGCGCGGCTGGTCGACGCAGAGTCGTTCGCCGAGGAGGCGCTGCTCGCCAACTGGGAGCAGGAGGACCTTGGAGCCGACGGCGTGGTCACCGGCCTGGCGCTCGATCGGTGGGCGCAAGGTGGCGCTGATGGCCAACGACCCGACCGTGAAGGCGGGCTCGTGGGGCCCGAAGACGGTCGAGAAGATCCTCCGCGTTCAGGAGCGAGCGCTGCGGCTCGAGCTGCCCATGGTCTACCTGGTCGACTCGGCCGGCGCCCGGATCACGGACCAGGTGCAGATGTTCCCCGGGCGCCGCGGCGCTGGGCGCATCTTCTACAACGAGGTCGTCCTCTCCGGCAGGGTGCCGCAGGTCTGCCTGCTCTTCGGCCCCTCCGCCGCCGGGGGCGCCTACATCCCGGCGTTCTGCGACGTGGTGATCATGCGGGACGGCAACGCCTCGATGTACCTCGGCTCGCCGCGAATGGCGGAGATGGTGATCGGCGAGAAGGTGACCCTCGAGGAGATGGGTGGAGCGAGGATGCACACCTCGGTCTCGGGGTGCGGCCACTTCCTGGTCGACTCCGACGAGGACGCGATCGACCTGGCGAAGCGCTACCTCTCCTACATGCCGCGGAGCTGGCGCGAGGCGCCGCCTTCGGCGCCGCCGGCCGAGCCGGGCAGCGCGAAGGCGGTCTCCGAGATCGTCCCCCCCGACGAGAACGCCGCCTTCGACGTCGATGACCTGATCGACGCGCTGGTCGACTCCGACTCCTTTCTCGAGGTCCACGACCGCTGGGCGAAGGAGGTCGTGGTCGGATTCGCGCGGCTGGACGGCCGCGTGATCGGCCTGGTCGCCAACCAGCCGAAGGTCAAGGGCGGCGTGCTGTTCGTCGACTCGGCCGACAAGGCCGCCCGTTTCATCTGGACCTGCAACGCCTTCAACGTCCCGCTGCTCTTCCTGGCCGACGTTCCCGGGTTCATGATCGGCACCCAGGTCGAGCGGCAGGGGATCATCCGCCACGGCGCGAAGATGATCTCCGCCGTCTCCGAGGCCACGGTCCCGAAGCTGTCGGTGATCGTCCGCAAGGCCTACGGCGCCGGCCTGTATGCGATGGCCGGCCCGGCCTTCGAGCCCGACTGCTGCATCGCGCTGCCCACCGCCTCGATCGCGGTGATGGGGCCGGAGGCGGCGATCAACGCGGTCTTCTACAACCAGATTCAGGAGATCGACGATCCCGTCCGAGCGTGAGGAGTTCGTGCGGCAAAAGCGCGACGAGTACGCCGCCGACATCGACATCCTGCACCTCGCGTCCGAGCTGGTGGTCGACGCCGTGATCGAGCCCGACGACCTGCGCGCCGAGCTGATCCGGCGTTTCGCGTTCGCGGAGACGAAGGACCGGCGTTTTTCGCGGCGGCACAACCCGATTACGCCCTGCCTAGAGGACCCAGCGGATGAGGCGCCGCGCCCGAATCCGGCCCACCACGTACCGTTACGCGCCCTTAAGACTTCGCGCTACGGTGTCTGGAATGCGTGCGACCGTCAGATCACCGCTGCTCGCGGCGGCGGCGTGCTTCCTCGCCTTCGGGGTGGTGCTCGGCTGCGCCTACGCGATCGCCCCGATCGGGCGCCTGGACGCAATCGCGCTCCACGGGCTGACGGCGCTGGACAACTCGGTGTCCGATCTGCCGGCCCACGTCGCGGTGCACTCGGCGGATCCACTGCCGTTGCTGGTCGTGCTCGCTGCGCTATTCGCCTGGGGATGGCGCCTGGGCCGCCGGCGTGAGGCCATCGCCGCGGTCGGGCTGGTCGCGGGCGCCAACCTGGTCGGCCTGGGGCTGAAGGTGGCGCTGTCGCACCCTCGCTTCCACCCGCTTCTCGGAGGCGAACCAGGTGGGGGCTGAAGCCTTCCCCAGCGGCCACGCGACAAGCGCCATGTCGATCGCGCTCGCCGCCGTGCTGGTCGCACCGGCGCGGGCGCGCGTTGTCGTTGCCTCCGTCGCTGCGGCCTACGTGATCGCGGTCGCGACTTCGCTTCTCGTGATCAGCTGGCACTTCCCCAGCGACGTCCTGGGCGGGTTGCTGCTCTCCTCCGGCTTCTTCTTCTTGGCTGTCGCCGCCGTTCGCGAGGGTGCCGCTGCGCCGCGCGGGCGCCGTGGCTCAGAGAGCGGGGCTGGCGCTCTCGCCGGGGGTCGGTGGGGTCGCGCGTTGCCGTGCTGGCCGGGGCGAGCCTGATCGCACTGTCTCGCGCAGAGGAGCTGCTTGCCTTCGCGCGCGTGCACACGGTGGCCACCGCGACGGCGCTCGCCCTCACGGTGATCTCGGCCGGCCTGGTCGCGAGCGCCACGCTGATCGCCGACCGCTAGCTAGGCAGGCCCAGTGGCCGGGCTTGCGGTCTGCGGCGGGAGCGCCGTCCGGGGTCTCGACGTTCTGCTACCGGACGCCGTCTACCTGCAGCGCCACGGCGCCGACCGCTACGTTCTCCCGCACCGGATCGACCACCTGGCCAACATGCGATCCCTGGCGGAGGCCGGCTGCGACCGGGTGCTGGCGCTCGGCTCCGTGGGCGGGTTGCACCGAGACCTCGTCCCGGGGACGTTCGTCTGCCCCGACGACTTCATCGCCTTGGACGCCGGACCGGCAGGCGTTCGAGGACGAGCGCGCGCACCGCGTGCCCGGGTTCGACCCCGGCTGGCGACGCCGAGTCGTGGTCGCCTGGCGCGACCGGGTCGGTTCGGAGATCGTCGACGGAGGCACCTACTGGCAGACCCGCGGCCCGCGGCTGGAGACGCCGGCCGAGATCCGCCTGATGGCCGCACACGCGCAACTGGTCGGGATGACGATCGCCTCCGAGTGCGTCGCCGCCTGCGAGGTCGGCCTCGCCTACGCGGCGATCTGCGTGGTGGAGAACCTCGCCAACGGAGTGGGGGAGCGTGAGCTGACGATGGAGCAGCTTCTGGCCGGGCGCGCCGCCAACCGCGAGGCGGTGGCGGGGGCGCTCGAGCGGTTGACGCCGGCGCTGGCATGAGCCTGGCCGTCACAGGCGCGCGGCTCGACGGCGAGGTCGTTGGCCTGCGGGTCGAAGGAGGCAGCATCGTGGCGCTGGGCCCGGGGGTGGATTCCACGCCGGAAGACGAGGTGATCGACGCCGGCGGGATGGCCCTCGTCCCGGGGCTCGTCAACGGCCACACCCACGCCGCCATGACCCTGTTCCGCGGCCACGGCGGCGACCTGCCGTTGATGAGGTGGCTGGAGGAGGTGATCTGGCCGGTCGAAGCCCGGCTCGACGCCGACGACGTCTACTGGGGGGCGCGGCTGGCCTGCGTGGAGATGATCCGAACCGGCACGGTGCGCTTCTGGGACATGTACTGGCATGCCGGGGCCACTGCCCGCGCGGTCGAGGACGCCGGGCTTCGCGCCACGGTCGGCGCGCCGCTGATCGACGTCGGCGCCGCCGCCGGGGAGAGACAAGCTTCGCGAGGGGGCGGAGCGCAGCCTCGAGGAGATCGGCTCGGCGCGGGAGCTGATCGCGCCGGCGCTCGCCCCGCACGCCGTCTACACGGTCTCAGAGCCGTCGCTGCGATGGATCGCGGAGGTGGCCGCAGAAAGGGATCTGCCCGTGCACATCCACGTGTCGGAGACCGAGGAGGAGGTGTCGCGGTGCGTCGAGGCGCACGGGGCGCGCCCGGCCGAGTATCTGGACCGGCTCGGGCTGCTGGGGCCGCGGACGCTGCTTGCCCACGGGGTCTGGCTCGACGAGGGCGGAGATCGAGCTGATCGCTGCACGGGGCGCCACGGTGGTCACCAATCCAGTCGCCAACCTGAAGCTCGCGGTGGGTCGCGCCTTCCCCTACCTCGCGGCCCGCGAAGCCGGCGTCCAGGTCGGCCTCGGCACCGATGGGCCGGGATCGAACGACTCGCTCGACCTGTTCTCCGACATGAAGATCTTCGCGCTGCTCCACAAGCACCAGGCGGGCGATCCCGCCGCGGTGAGCGCCGCCGAGGCGTGGGAGATCGCCACCGGCCGTCGCTCGACCCTGCTGCGGGGAGGCAACCTCGCCCAGGGCGAGCCGGCCGACTTCCTGCTGCTGCGCGCGGATTCGCCCCAGCTGAGCCTCGGCGACTTCACGGCGGGCCTCGTCTACGCGGCCTCGGGAGCGGTCGTCGACACGACGGTCGTCAACGGCAGGGTCCTGATGCGCGGCGGCGTGGTCGAGGGCGAGGACGAGGTGCTCGCCCGCGCGCTCGAGCGCGCCCGCCGCCTGGGACTCAGGTAGCACGCTCGGCCGACCTGGCCCATCGCCGCTTCCCGTTTTGTCCACTGCGGGCGTTTCGGTGGGCGCCGAGCCGGGTAACGCGCGCTCTGGAGGCCTGGCAAGCGGCGCTTGCCAATGCGGCATCGAGGCGGAAGGAGACTCTGATGCGAAAGATGGGCTGGATCGCTTGCGTGGTGGGCTTGGCGATGATCTTTGCTGCTCCTGGGGGTGCGCAGGCGGCCACCGAGTCTCTGGTGACGGTCGGAAGCCCCATCACGCCGTTCCCTCAGAACAAGCAGAACGAGCCAGCCGTGGCAGTCGACCCGAGCAACCCCAGCGTTGTCGCTGCCGGCGTCAACGAGGAGATCGACGAGCCGCCGTGTGACGGCTCGGATTGCCCGTTCGCTCAGGGCATCGGGAACTCGGGCGTCTACTTCTCGTTCAACGGCGGTGCGCGGTGGATCCAGCCCACCTACCAGGGCTTCAGCGGTCGGGACGGCACCCCGGGGCCGGGGCCGATCGGCACCCTGCCGCACTACGACGAGAGCGGCCTGGTCTCCGACGGAGATCCGGGGGTCGTGTTCGGACCGCGCCCGGGCAGCAATGGGCAATTCTCGTGGTCGAACGGCTCGCGCCTCTACTACTCGAACCTGACCTCGAACTTCTCCACCGTGAAGAAGGAATTCACCTTCAAGGGCTTCGAGGCGATCGCGGTCTCGCACGCCGACAACGTCCAGGCAGCGGCCGGCGGAACGATGCCGGCGCCTGGGGCGATCCGGTGATCGTCACCCAGGGGCGCCAGAGCACCACCACCTTCTCCGACAAGCCCGACATGAACGCCGACAACGCCGCATCGAGCCCGTTCTTCGGCAACCTCTACGTCTGCTACACGCAGTTCAAGAGCCAGCAGGCCAATGGCCCCGCGCCGATCGCCGTCAGCCGCTCCACCGACGGCGGGGACACGTTCTCGCGGCCGCAGACGCTCAGCCCCTCGCACAACAACGTCGGCGCCGGCGGGCGCCAGGGCTGCAACGTGGCCACCGACAGCCACGGCAAGGTCTACGTCGTGTGGGAGGACACGGTCAAGCACCATGCGGCGATGCTGCTCTCGACCTCGACCGACGGCGGTCGCAGGTTCTCCAAGGCGCGGGTCGTCGCTCAGGTCACCGACGTTGGGATCTTCGACGGCGTGCGCTCGATCTCGTTCGACGGCATCGCCGGGGCGCGCACGAGCTCGTTCCCGAGCCTCAGCATCGCGAACGGCGCTCCAAGCGGCGCCGGGGCGCCGAACACGATCGCTCTCGGGTGGTCGGACGGCGCCGACGGCCTGAACCATGAGCACGCGCTGGTCCAGCTATCCAGCAATGGCGGCGCCGGCTGGACCGCTCCGGCAGCGGTCGAGCAGTCCGGCGACCGTCCGGACTTCGCCTTCCTCGGCATCTCGCCGGACGGCTCCGACCTGTACGTCGTCTACGACGGGTTCCTCGACCCGTTCCGAGACAACACGACCAGCGACCGGCGGTTCGAGGGAGTCCTGCGTCACGCCGACGTCTCGGGCACGTCGCTCAGCAACGTCACCACGCTGGACCGGGGCCCCGTGGGTGACGCGCGGGCGTCAAGCGCCAACACGCTGATCGACGAGTTCATCGGCGACTACAACACGGTTGACGCGACCAACGGCGGCGCGGTCTCGGTCTTCAACGACGCGAGCAATGCCGGGGTCTGCGACGAGATGAACGCCTTCCGGCAGGACACCGTCGACGGCACCGCCGGCGCCCCGCCGGCGCCCGCGGACGACTGCCCGGACACGTTCGGCAACACGGACATCCTCGCGGCGGTGGCCGCCGACCCCTCGCCGTAAGGTCGCTGGCGCTCAGTCCTCGCGCGCCCCGGCCGTCGCCCAGTGCGTGGGGGACGGAACATGGCCGTTGCCGCTTGCCGCCCGAGGCAGCGGGGCGATGCCCGCCCAGCCCGGCCGCTCGGCCGCCCGGCGCAGGGCCGCATCGAGGTAGTCCTCGACGATCGTCATGCCACCGAGGCCGGGAAGGTCCGAGATCGTGTGGTCGATCTCGCGGATCTGCTCGCGGCCCTCAGGGCTGTCGCCGAACAGGTAGATCGCCAGCGCGTCGACCTCCTCCTCGCTCTTGACCCCCGCTCCCACCGGCGTCCAGAGGTTGGACAGCGCCCAGCGGACGAGCCGGCGGGCCGTGCGGGCTGCGTTGCAGGCGTGCCTTCGCCTGGGCGCGGTAGAAGGCGAAGTGGCGGCGCTCGTCCTGGATCACCTTTCGCAGGAGCTGGTGGAGCACCGGGTGGTCGCAGCGGCGGATCAGGGCGTGGTAGCCGGTCAGCGTCGTCAACTCGTTCACGGCTCCCCACATCATGTGGATGGCGGCGAAGTCGCGGGTCATGATCGAGCCCAGCATCGTCGGCACGATCCCCAGCCCGTTGCCGACGCCGATCTTGACCCGCAGCTCGCGCCAGCGGTTGCGGCGGGTGGGCATCGGGGTCGAGCCGTCCGGGAGCTTCGGCTCGACCGGCAGCTCGATGCCGTAGGAGCGCAGGAAGTCGGAGAACGCCTCCCCGTGCCAAAGCTCTTCGTAGACCCAGCAGCTCAGGAACGCCGTGATCTGCGGGTCGGCGGCGACGCGGGTGGCGAGCAGGTCGCGCAGATAGATCACCGTGTGCGTCTCGATGTCCATCATGTAGTGGAGGCACATCACGTCGCCGTCGGAGAGCGGGTGATCCGGGATCTCCGCCCATTCGATCCCGCCGAGGTCGACCTTCTTCGAGTTGCGCAGGTAGCGGTCGAGGTCGAATTCGACGATCGTCGGCTCGCTCATCGGGTGTCTCCCTGTGATCTGACGTTGGTCGTGGGATGGGCCCCAGCGGCGCCCGCATCAATCTACGATGTTTGGCGGCTATCAGTTCACGATCCTCCGCGCGATGACGGGACCAGAGAGCGGCTCATGTCCGGGCGCGCGGAGGTCGATAAACCGATGATGAGCCCCCGTTTGCCAGACGACCGATGAGTGGCGTTTCGCTCAAGAATCGCGCCGCAGACACTGGCCGGGTCCTGGCCGATCGAGTCGCCTGGCGCGTGCGGGGCCAGCCCATCCGGGTGTTCGCGGACCCGGCCACGATGGCCAGGACCTTCACCTACCTGTTCGGGATCGGGGCAACGCTCCTGCTGGTCACCTTGCCGCTTCCCCACTCGGCCGACCGGAACACGGCCGCGCTGATCGCAATTGCGCTTGTCGCGTACCTGGCGGCCGGCGGCTTCCTGATCCTGTTCGACCGGCTGCCGCTGTGGTCCTTCGAAGCGTCGCCCCTGCGTCGGCACGGTTCTCGTCAGCCTGGCGGTCTACTTCGGCGGCTCCGACGCCGCCGGCGGCCTACGCCATGTACTACTTCTGGGTCGCGGCCTCCGCGTGCTACTTCCTGAGGCCGGCCGTCGCGGCCACCCACCTCGTGCTCGCCTCCGCCGGCTACGGGATCGTGCTGATCGCCCTCGGAGATGTCACGGTCCCGGTGCTGAAGTGGGCGGTGGCGACGGGGACCCTGTTCGTCGTCGGCACCCTGATCACGGCGCTGCAGAGTCAGATGGAGAGAACGCTGACCCAGCTCGGCGCGGCTGCCCGCACCGACTCCCTGACCGGCCTCGCGAACCGCCGCGAGCTCGAGCAGCGATTCGCCGGCGAGCTCGAGCGCTCGACCCGGGGTGGGCGGCCCCTGTCGATCGTGGTGCTCGACCTGGACTGGTTCAAGGAGTTCAACGACCGCTTCGGGCATGCCGCCGGGGACCGCGCGCTCGTCCAGCTCGCCGAGGCGCTCGGGCGGGCGACCCGGACCAGCGACGTGGTCGCGCGCCTGGGTGGGGAGGAGTTCGCCGTGCTCGCCCCGGAGACGGACGAGCTCGAGGGCTATCAGCTTGCCGAGCGGCTACGGGCCGAGGTTCGGGCGACGTTCGCCCGCCAGCCGGAGAAGATGACGGTGAGCTGTGGTGTGGCCAGCTTCCCGGTGCACGGCATCACCGCCGGCGAGCTCCTCCACTCGGCCGATCGTGCCCTCTATGAGGCCAAGGAGGCGGGACGGGACCGCTCGGTCGTCTACCGGCACGCCGGCGCCCCGGCGGAGGACGCCGAGGAGGCCGCGATCGAGCGGACCAGCCCGCGGCTCGCCTCGCTTGTCTCGCTGGCCGAGGCGGTGGACCGACGCAAGGGCTCGCCGGCCAACTCCCGACAGGGTGGCGCGCTACGCCGAGCGGCTGGCGCGCAGCCTCAGCCTTCCCGAGGAGGAGGTCGAGCGGGTGCGGATCGCCGCGCTTCTGCGCGACGTGGGGGAGGTTGGCGTGGCCGAGTCGATCCTCAACAAGCCGGCGCCGCTGAGCGACGAGGAATGGCGTGAGCTGGAGCGGCATCCGGAGATCGGGGCGCGCATCGTCGGCGCGGCTCAGCTCGGCCGGGTGGGCGAGTGGATCCTGAGCCATCACGAGCGTCCCGACGGCAGCGGCTATCCGCGCGGTCTGCGCGAGCATCAGATCCCGCTCGAGGGGAGGATCCTGGCGGTCGCCGACGCGTATGCCGCGATGACCGCGGACCGGCCCTACCGGCAGCGCTTCTCGCCAAAGCGCGCCAAGGCCGAGCTCCAGGCACGGGCCGGGAGCCAGTTCGACCACGACGTGGTCGAGGCGTTTCTGTCGCTGAACGGCGAGCTCGAGTCCGACGCGGAGCTGGGCACGCCGGCGCCCTCCGCCGGGGCCTGAGGCTCGCGCAGGCTAGCTGCGCTCGTCGAGCCTTCCGGCGAGGCTCACGAAGTAGTCGAGCGATTCGGGGTTGGCCAGCGAGTCGCGGCTTGCCGCCTGCTCGGGGGGCGTGCCCGTGAGGATCCGCTTCACCGGGACCTCGAGCACCTTGCCGGAGAGGGTCCGGGGGACCTCGGCGATCTGAAAGACCTCGTCCGGGACGTGGCGCGGTGAGCATTGCTCGCGGATGCGGCGCTTGATCTCGCCGGTGAGCCGCTCGTCGAGGCTCACGTCCTGGTCCAGGACGACGAACAGCGGCATCCAGCCCTCGGTCCCGGGACGCGGGACGTCGACCACCAGCGCGTCGAGCACCTCCGGGACCGCCTGGACGGCCCGGTAGATCTCGCTGGTTCCCATGCGCACGCCCTGCCTGTTGATCGTCGAGTCGGACCGGCCGTAGATCACCGCCGTGCCGCGCGATGTGATCTCGATCCAGTCCCCGTGCCGCCAGACCCCGGGGTATTGCTCGAAGTAGCTGGCGCGGTAGCGCGAGCCGTCATCGTCGCCCCACAGGAACAGCGGCATCGAGGGCATCGGCTCGGTGACCACCAGCTCGCCCACCTGGTCGACGACCGAGTTTCCCTGCTCGTCGAACGCGTCCACCGCGGCCCCCAGCGCGCGGCCCTGGAGCTCGCCCCGGTAGACGGGCAGCAGCGGGACGCCGCCCACGAACGCGGTGCACAGATCGGTGCCGCCGCTGGTGGAGAACAGCCACGTGTCGCTGCCGACGTGCTCGTAGACCCACTCGAAGCCCTCCGGGGAGAGCGGCGAGCCGGTCGAGCCGACGGCGCGCAGGCGCCCCAGGTCGCGGTTCGAGGACGGCTCGACGTCGGCCTTCATGCAGGCGGCGACGTAGCTGGCGCTGGTGCCGAAGCAGGTGATCCCGGCTTGCTCGGCGAGGTCCCAGAGGACGCCCATGTCCGGGTGCCCCGGGCTGCCGTCGTAGAGGACGATGGGTGCGGGCGTCAGCAGCGCCCCGACGAGGAAGTTCCACATCATCCAGCCGGTGGTCGTGAACCAGAAGATGCGGTCGTCATCCTGCGCGTCGACGTGGAGGTGGAGCTTCTTCAGGTGCTCGAGCAGGATCCCGCCGTGGCCCTGCACGATCGCCTTCGGCAGGCCGGTGGTCCCCGACGAGTACAGGACCCAGAGCGGATGGTCGAACGGCACCTGCTCGAATCGAAGCTCCGCGCCCTCGCCCGCGGCCAGCAGCTCGGCCCAGGTGATGGCGCTGTCCAGGCGCGAGAGGTCGGGCGCGGGGTCGAGGTAGGGGACGACGACGGTGTGCTCGAGCGTCGGCATCTGCCGCTGCAGCCCCGCGACCGTCTCGGTCCGATCGAAGTCCTTGCCGTTGTAGCGGTAGCCGTCGACGCAGAACATCACCTTGGGCTCGATCTGCGCGAAGCGGTCGACGACGCTCGAGGCGCCGAAGTCCGGCGAGCAGCTCGACCAGATGGCACCGAGCGACGCGGTCGCCAGGAAGGCGACCAGCGTTTCGGGCACGTTCGGCATGTAGGCGACGACGCGATCCCCGCGCTCGACCCCCAGGCCTCGAAGCCCGGCGGCGACGCGAGCGACCTGCTCCCGCAGCTCCCCCCAGCGCAGCTCGCCGAGCGGGCGCAGCTCGGAGGCGTGCAGCACGGCGACGTCCGTGTCGCGCTTGCCACGGAAGATGTGCTGGGCGTAGCTCAGCTCGGCGCCCGCAAACCACCTGGCGCCCGGCATCACGCGCTCGGGCAGGACCTCGGAGTACGGCGCCGACGCGTCGACCTCGAAGAAGTCCCAGATCGAGGCCCAGAACTCCTCCAGCTCGCCGACCGACCACTCCCACAGCGCCTGGTAGTCGCCGAAGGAGCGCCCGCGCTCGGCCTCGAGCCAGCGCATGTAGCGGGTCATCGTCGCGCGCTCGACGCTCTCGCGGCGAGGGCTCCCAGAGGAGCTCTCCGCGCCGGTTGGCGTTTGTGCCCGCGCCCTCCACGGGCCGCTTATATCACCGGGCGGGCGCCGGCCGACGTCGCGGTCGAGCGCCCGCACCAGCTCCAGCGCGAAGCCGTGGGCGCGGTCCAGCGCGGCCGGGTCGATGTGGTCGGGAGTGTCGTCGAGGGTGTGGTACCCGCGGGACGTAGTTCAGGTCGTTCAGGCAGGTGATCGCCGTCGCGGGGAAGCCCGCGATGCGAGGCGGCATCGAGTCGCCGGCGAGACCGTGGACCAGCGGTCGCGCCTGGTAGCGGTTGGAGTCCTCACGATCGGCGGTCGCGATCGCGTTGCAGAGCTCCACCAGGCGTCGATCGAGCTCGTAGGTGACGACCCATCCGGCGCCGGCCTCGAAGCGGACGTTGCCGTGACCCACCGTGTCGACGTTGACGAAATAGGTGGTCTCGCGGTCCAGGTCGCCGCGGTGCGCACGGACGAAGGAGCGCATGCCCTCCTGCAGGCACTCCTCGGCGCCGGTCAGCAGCACCCAGACGTCGAGGTTCTCGGGCGGGTTCGCGTCGAGCTCCTCGGCGAGCGAGAGCACGGTCGCGACGCCGGAGGCGTTGTCGTTGGCGCCGGGGACGACGTCGGAAAGCTCGATGTCGGTGAGCAGGAAGACGCCGACGAGGAGGATCAGGGTGGGGATGAGCTGTAGCAGGGAGATCAGGCTCGAGTCGATGCCGGCCATCCGCGCGCCGAGGATCGGCAGCAGAAGCGCGAGCGACCAGAACAGGATCCGGAAGGGCCCTACGGGGAGCGAGAGGCGGCGGGCGAGCCGCGCTGCCCCGCGCGACTCGCTTCGGATCGAAGACGGCGCCGGTTCGCGCCGCGTCGTAGTGAGCGCACAGGAGGACGCGGGCGGGGGCGTCGGGGCGCTCGCCGGGCGAGACGACGTTCTGCGAGGCACGGCGGAAGAACAGCCGGCGCAGCAGGTAGACGCGGTAGTTGAGGTCGAGGTACATCGAGACGGCGGTCGCCAGCACGATCGCGAAGCCGATCGCGGGCTGGATGATGGCGAGCAGGCTGCCGGCGAACCCGAGCGCGCAGTGCGCGGCGTGGACGAGCCCGTACCGGGGGTGCACGTAGGTGGGCTCGATCTCTGCGCGTCGCCCGCGGTCGCGCAGTCGCGTCGCGAGCAGGTTCGCCGCCCGCCGCTCGGCGTCGGTGCCCGCCAGGCGGCTCTCGAACGAGCACAGCTCGCGGATCACGTCCATGCGGGCGGCGGCATCCACGGGCGGGGGATTATCGCGGCGCGGGTGGATTCAGCGCTTCGGTCGACTCATGCGGCGGGTGGGACTCGAACCCACAAGCCCTTTCGGGCAGCGGCCTTTTGAGAGCCGCCTGTCTGCCAGTTGGACACCGCCGCGCGGCCTTCTGCCGATTCGAGCCGCACTGCGCCGGCAGTGCCGAAATGCGCATGATCGCGTGCCGACTCTGCGCGCTAGCCTCGAAGGACCATGTGCGGGCGCTACACGCTGACCGATCCCGACCCGGCGACGGATCCGGGCCCGTTTCGGCCTCGACGAGTCCGCGAAGCTCGAGGAGGAGCCCCGCTACAACATCGCCCCGACCGATCCGGTGCTGGCGATCCGCCGCGATGACGCGGGGGGGCGCGTGCCGGGACGGCTGCGCTGGGGCCTCGTCCCCGGGCGCTGGGCCGAGCGCCGCTCGGGGCCGCCGCTGATCAACGCGCGCGCCGAGACCCTCCAGCGCCAGCCGGCCTTCGCGGAGTCGTTCCGCGAGCGCCGCTGCCTGATCCCGGCCGACGGCTTCTACGAGTGGCGCGACGACGAGCGGGGGAAGACGCCGATCTGGGTCAGCCGTCCCGATGGAGATCTGTTCGCCTTCGCCGGCGTCTGGGCCGCACTACCGGCGCGCGACGGCTCGGGCGACCTCCACAGCTGCGCGATCGTCACCTGCGAGCCGAACGAGCTCATTCGCCCGATTCACGACCGGATGCCGGTGATCCTGAGCCCGACGCACGAGGCGCGGTGGCTGGAGCCCGACGCTCGCCGAAGGCGATCTGCTCTCCCTGCTGGTGCCGGCGCCGGAGGAGCTGCTCGGGGTTCGCGAGGTCATCGACGCGGTCAACGACGTCCGCGAGGACGGCCCCCACCTGCTCGAGCCGCGCGAGGCGCAGCCGCAGCTGTTCTAGCGGTACCCGTCCGCGGGCGGAGGCGGAGGCGGCTCGTCCTCTTCAAGAGGCAGAACCGCGTCCTGCTCCTCGGTGAGCGCCTCCTCGTCCTCATCCGGAGGGAGCGCGTCATCCTCGTCCTCTCCGGCGAGGGGAACGCCACCGACCGGGCGCTCCTCCTCGACGTGCCACTCCTGGTTGAAGCCCACCATCGCGACCGCGATCAGGAGCAGCTGCACGGGCACGACCAGAATGCACAAGCAGGCCGATGAGGTCGTCCGGAAGAGGGGGCGGGCTGAGCCCCGGCTTCGCGCGCGCGAACCAGCCGGGAGCCGCGACGGCGGCAAAGATCGCGAGGATGATCGCCAGCGCCGAGGCGACGGGAAGTATGCCCCGGTTCCAGCGCGCGACCAGCAGCGCGAAGACCACGTAGAGCGCCGCCCAGAGAGGGTCATGATGGCCACGCTCGTGCCCTCCAGGCGCGTCCAGCCACCGACCGTGATCACCAGCAGAAGAGCGGCGGAGACCAGCAGGACGAACGCGACGATCGCCTTCGTCGTCTTTGTCTGCGCCTTCTCCCTGTTCGGACGCCAGACCTCGTAGCCGGGCCGGACGCTCGTGATCTCCATCAACGCAAGTCTAGAATCTTCGACGGCCGCGCGTGACGATGGCTTCGATCGCGCGGCGTTCGGCACGTGCGGACGTGGCGGAATATTCGGTAGACGCGCCAGGTTTAGGTCCTGGTGGGCCCTTGGCCCGTGGAGGTTCGAGTCCTCTCGTCCGCATCTAGACTCCGCCTCACCAAGGGGAGTGAGATAACGGTTATTCGCGCGGTCTCCAAAACCGTGAATCCGGGTTCGAATCCCGGCTCCCCTGCTGATCCCGTCCGCCGGACCCCCGTCGCTAACCTTCCCCCGGATGGCCAGGGTCCCTACGACGCCGGCAGGGCGAACGTCAAGGGCGTGGAAGGCGCTGCTCACGCTCGCGACGGCGACCGTCGGCGTCTCCCTGGCGCTCTCGATCGGGCCCGGGATCGCCCCGGCCGCCGCCGCGTGTCCCCACGCGCTCGCGCATCCGCACCAGGTTCCCCTGCCCAAGATCCGCAAGGCGATCACCTGCCTGGTCAACAAGGAGCGCTCGAAGCGCGACCGGCCGGAGCTCAAGCCCAACCGGAGGCTGCAGCTCGCGGCGCAGCGCCACAACGACACGATGCTCGCCCAGGACTGCTTCCAGCACCGCTGCAAGGGCGAGCCGGGCATCAGCGGGCGGGTCAAGAAGACCGGCTACACGAGGGGCGAGCGGGCGTACCGGTTCGCCGAGGACCTGGGCTACGAGAACACCCCGCGCCAGATGATCGGGCGTTGGCTGCACTCGCCCATCAACCGCCGCAGAATGCTGAATGCGGACTTCCGCGACGTCGGCGTCGGGGTCGGCTGGGGGGCTCCGGTCGCCGGTCGAGACGACAGCAGGTTCGAGACCTACACGCTCGTCTTCGGCTGGCGCAGACCCTGATTCTGGACACATGTACTAGGTCCGTCCCGCCTGGCGGACCTGGCGCCTTGCCCGCTTCGGCGATGCGGCCGACACCGGAGACCAATGACTCTCCGGATACACAAGATCGTCCTCGTCGGATCGCTGGCGCTGGTTGTGACCGCGCTCCTCGCGTTCGGCGGGCCTCTCGCCGGCGCCGCAAGCGCCAGCCCGTGCAGCCGCTTCGGCAACGACAATCCGAGCAAGCTCAGCCATCGCCACGCGCGAATGGCAGTCGGCTGCCTCCTCAACCGGACGCGCGAGCATCACGGCCTGCACCACATCCGCACGAACGGCCGTCTTGCAAGAGGGCGGCGCAGAAGCACACGGACCGCATGGACCGGCGCAGGTGCTTCGAGCACGTGTGCCCCGGCGAGGCTTCGGTCCTCACCCGGCTCGAGCGCGTCAACTACATCCATGGCGGTCTGAGCCGCTGGCTGTATGGCGAGAACATCGCCTACGGCGGCGGCAACTACGGTACGCCCAGGGCCATCGTCCGCGCCTGGATGCATAGCCCCGAGCACCGGCACAACATCCTCAACCCCGCATTCCGCCAGATCGGCATCGGCTTTGCCCGCGGAATCCCACCGAAGCCCGGCGCGGACGGCAGCACGTTCACGACCGACTTCGGGATGCGCGGCACTAGCTCGGGTTCGATCCGCGGCCCGGCCACCTGCCGGGCCGAAGAGCGGGCGACCGGACTCGAACCGGCTTCCTTCAGCTTGGAAGGCTGATGTGCAACCAGTTACACCTCGCCCGCGTAGGTGCTCGATTATAGGTTTGGCTCAGACCCTCAAGGTCGACCCGGTAGCGCCGGTGATGAGCGAGCATGGCCCGGAGGGAGGGGGACGGAACTGGCGTAAACTCGCGCACCTCGGGGCGTGGCGCAGCTTGGTAGCGCGTTCGGCTGGGGGCCGAAAGGTCGCGAGTTCAAATCTCGCCGCCCCGACTTCTCGGAAAGCCGCTGGGGAAGCGGGCTTTCGGCATCGTGGCGATTCGCGGGACTAACTCCCCAACCCCCACGGGGCAACGTTCTAGAGCTGGAAGTCCAACACCTGCTTCGGTGGGGGTGCGGGTTCCGCGAGGTCGACGCCGTGGATCTCCTTCATCCTGTCTCCGCAAGGGCCTGGGTGCGAGGCTCCCGGGGAACGGGGCTCGTCAGGTTGAAGGTGGCTCGGTGCTAACGGCTGACGCCGCGCACACGGCGGCCGTTCTCCAGGTAAAGGCAATGCTTCGCGCTCGCCGCCTTCGACACCCGACGGCGCAGCGGTCCGCTGAGCCGCGCCAGGGCTTCGTCCATCTCGACGAGGCGGTACTCGTCGATCTCGTCGGCCTGCAACCTGATCGCCTTCAAACGCTTGTCGCTGAAGGTGCCGCAGTGGAAGAGAAATCTGACCCCGCCGGGGCGAGGTGCTGCGTCTGGGCCCTGCGGTCGCGGCGACAGGAAGTCGACGCACACGAGCCGGCCGTGCTCGACCTCAAGGCCGCACTCCTCGAGCGTTTCGCGCCTGCATGCATCCCAGGGCGACTCGCCGTCGCCCTCGACTTGTCCACCGGGGATCGTCCAACCCTGCTTGTAATTCGGTTTGAGGATTAGCAGCCGGCCCGCGTCGTCGAAGATCAGGGCGCCAGCTGAGGCCGGGATCCGGGGGATGTCAGGGTGGGCGTCTACGGCGAGTGGATCGTGCACGCAAGCATCATCGCCAGTCTGTCTCGCCGCGGCCACCTACAACTATCAGCTGCCGCGTCATCCGGCGGCGCGATCCCCGCACCACCTCCCGCGCTCGGCTCCAGATTTGATCGCCGATTCGATTCAAGTCACCGCGGGCCATGGTGCCGGTTGGAGCGTCAGCTCTGCTTGACGATCGCGTACTGGATCCGCTCAGCGATGTCCACCACAACCTCGCCGATCCGGGCGCAGCGCCGGTAGAGCTCGCGTCGCGAGATGCGCTCGCGCGTGTCCTCGACCTCGAGCAGCTCCGCCATGCCCCCGTAGTACGCCTGTGCGATGCGCCGCTCCGCCGCGAGCGCGGCATCGGCGGCCTCATTGGCGGCATCAGGATCCGAGCGCATGTGGGCGATCCCGTCGTCGAGGTAGCCAAGCGCCTCGCGGAGCAGCCGCGCCATCTTTTCGATCCCGGCGTCGGGCGCGCACGCCATGACCTCGGACTCGCCGATCAGGTCCCTCGCGTAGCCGATGATCCGGTCGATGCTGCGTGAGAGGGTGAAGGCGTCCTCGGGCTCGAGCGGTGTGACGAACGCCTCGCGCAGAGCGTTCAAGAGGTCCCGCTTGGCCGCATCGCCTCGAACCTCCGCGTCTCGCACGCCCTCCGCGGCCCCCGGATCCCCGCCCGCCCAGGCGACGAAGGCATCGATTCCGTTTGTCGTCACCTGCATCTGGTGCCGCAGAATGCCTACGACGTCCGGGGTCTCCGGCAGGAGCCAGCGCCCATGCATCACGCGATCAACTGCCAGAGTCCGTAGGCGGCCATTGCCAGCACGGCCGTGACCGGGATGGTGACGAGCCAGGCGAAGCCGATCCGACGGACGATGTACCAGTGCACGTGGTGGAGGCGTCCGCGTCCGGCGCCGATGCCTACGAGAGAGGACGCCACCACCTGGGTCGTCGAGATCGGTCCGCCGACCAGCGAGGCGCCGAAGATCACGGTCGCCGAGGAGCTCTCGCTGGCCAGGCCCTCGATCGGCTGAATCCGGTAGATGCCCCGTCCCACGGTACGGATGATCTTCCATCCGCCGAGCGAGGTGCCGAAGGTGAGGGCGACCGCGGAGGAAAGGACCGCCCAGGTCGGCGCCGCGAGGCTGTGGATCTCGCCCGCGGCCAAAAGCAACGCTACGATCACCCCCACCGACTTCTGCGCGTCGTTGGCTCCGTGGCTGAACGCGAGGGCCGCCGACATCGCCCACTGCCCGCCGTTGACCGGCCCGCGCCAGCGCCTGGTCAAGCGGTGCGCCAGGCGGCGGAGCGCCCGGACCATGAGCAGCGCGGCAAGGGCGCCCAGCGGCGGCGAGATCGCCAGCGCGACCACGATGCCGATGACTCCGACCGGTTGAAGTCCGTCGAAGCCTCCCCATTGGATCGCGTCCACGCCGCCCTCGACCAGCGCCGCCCCCACTAGCCCGCCCACCAGCGCGTTGCCCGAGCTTGACGGAAGACCGAGCCACAAGGTCAGGAGGTTCCATCCGACCGCGGCTGCGAGCCCGGCGCCGATCACGGCCGTCGTGTCGGCCGCCGGCACCGTGACGATGCCCGCGATCGTGTTGGCCACCGCGGCGCCAATGACGAATGGCCCAATGAGGCTGAAGGCCGACGCCATGATGATTGCGTGCGACGGCTTTGCAGCCCGGGTGGCGACCAGGGTCGCGACCGCGTCGGAGGCGTCGTGCAATCCGTTCGTGACCGCGAACGCGATTGCGAGCACGACGGCGAGGACCAGCCCGGTATCCACGAGCCGACTCTATGCCGCGGCCGGGGGAGCTGGTCCGGTCTACCCGGCGGGAGGGCGACGACATCGACGTGGTTGCCCGGGGCATGGCGGGCACCGAAGAGCGATATGCCAGGACGACTCGGCGGCTCGTTCGCGTCGCCGCCGGACTTCCGCCTTGCGCGAGGAGGCTCTGCGGATGCTGACCAAGAACGCGCGCAAGGGTCAGACGGGAGCGATGATCACGCTCGAACGAGCGCTGCGGGCGAAAGCCAAGGAGGACGAGGTCCCGCTCAACGGGGAGTTGGATCGCCTCCTGCGGGACTGAGGCGTCTCGTCGGAGTCGCCCTGAGGGGATGGGACGGTATTGCTGGGAGCGGTGGCCCGGGGGGTGTAGGGCACGGTCCGTCGTGGTACCGCTTTGGTACCGACTGCTATGTCCAATGCGTCCAGATCGTCCACGGCCGGGGACGTTGTGGACGATGGGGACGCTCACGGACGCATCTACATGAGTTTCCGCTGGGCTGGGGGCCGAAAGGTCGCCGATTCAAATCCGGCCGCCCCGACTGATGAAAGGCTCGCTTCGAGGGCAGTTCAGTCGGTGACTTCTCCGGAGAGCCGGCCTTCGGCCTTGTGGAGGACGCCACGCCAGTCGACGAAGAGGGGCCGGAACCTGTCTTTCAGGACCAGCGCTTCCACTGTCCACTCCCGGCCGAGCTGCTGCACGACCTCATCGAATCTCGCTCGCGAGTCAAGTTTGTTGATCCACCAGACCACCTGAAGAACCGGAGGGGTGGATCCGGAGACGATGCCAAACGTGTCGATCCCCTGCTCCCGCCAAGCTCGGGCAACGCTCTGAAGTTCCCGTTCGAACATCGCAACCAGCTCATCCTGCTCGTCCATGTTTCCAAGTCTTCCACGTCCAAGTCATGCCGGGCTTGGATGCTCGGGAGGGCTCGGTGCGGTATCAGCTAGCCACCAGGCGACGACCGCTTCAAAGAGGCGTCGCGGATATCACCAAGCTGGAGCCCTCCGCTTGAGGCTTCGCGTTCTCGAAGGCGTCTGCGACAGCGTCAAGAGTCCTCGAACGGCCTGGTACATTCGTAGTCGGCTTCAATCAGCGGCTCAAGCGAGGAGGCGAATGCCCCCGCAATCCGGTTCCGTGACCTTCGAAACCCTGCCTTCCGAGGGCCGAGTGCACGTCGTCGGGGCAGGACCCGTCGGTCTCATGCTGACCGCATTGCTCCAGTCGATGGAGGGGCTCTCGGTGCGCCTCTATGAGAAGCGACGGGAGTACACGCGTACCCGGATGGTCCAGCTCGCACCGTACCTCGTGGCGGATTCAGTCGAGAGCTACGAGACCGATCCCATCGATGCAGATAGCGTCGGAGCCATCTTCGATCCGCCAGAGCTCGACGAGGGCCTCGCGTTCAGACAGTCCATTCCTTCAGACCTGATGGCACTTCTTCGCGACTGGGAACAGGGATTCTGCCCGCTCAACTCCATCGAGCGCTCCATCAGCGACCTGATCGATGCGCGCGGGTCGAATTCGGTGGAGCGCACCGCGGCCATCGTAACGGCGGAGGACGCGATGTCGATGCTCCAGCCGGGAGACATCCTGATCGACTCCACGGGCAGCAGTTCACTGCTTCGAGATCACCTGGTGCCCGGCTCCGGCGAGCTGGATGGAGGCGCGAACACACTCAAGATCCGGCTCGAATACGCGCTCGTCATCACCTTCCTGTACGGCCAGCCGTACGACTGCAACGAGTACTGCAAGTACTACAAGAACATTGAGAACGCGCACTATAAGTTCATTCCGATGGTCCACCGCACGTACTACGACGGCCAAGTCAGCCACGTGACGGGCATCGTCAACATCAGCGCCGAGGACTATGAAGCGATGCCCTCCCGATTCGATGGTGAGTGGCTTCGCAGCAACTTTCCCGGCGTCGCTGAGTCGATGGACCGGTTCATCGACAAGATCAAGCAGGAAACCCATGGCGAGATACTCGGCGACTTGGAGATCATCCGGATACCCCTGGATCTGTACCGGGCTCGCAACGCGACCAGCCGGCAGTGGCGCATCGCGGGGACCAGCGACCACCCGTTCGCCAGCTCGCCTGCGTTCCTGGCCGGCGATTCGGCCATTGGCTCCCCGTACTTTCAGTCGATTTCACTGGGTTTCGAGTGTGCGATGTTTCTGGCAGGACTCCTCGCGCAGCGTGACCTGCCACTTCGAGACGTGCTCGATCGCTATGAGCTGTACATCTACAAGCAGTGGCTTCGCGTCTACATGCGCAGCAAGATGATCAAGCACAACAAGGATCTGTTCGAGTGCGTCGATGATCCGCTGGCGCTCCTGGACAAGCTGCACATTTATTAGCGGGATGTGACGGGTGAGCCCGCCCGCCGCCCGTTACTTGACTGAGGCCACGAACCCGCGCACATCCTCGACCGGCTCAGCGTAGGCCTCCCCGAGCGCGTCCTGCACCGCGGTCATGTAGTCCTCCGCCCAGGCCGGGAACTCGTAGTCGATCGCGCGCAGGAACTCAAGCGACACCGCGAGGCGAATGTCGGCGATCGAGGGGGCGCCGCCGCCGATGAACTTTCTCCGCTCGAGGAAGAACTCATGGAAGGCGTTGAGCGGGACCTCGATCGCGTCGGCGGCGTCCTTCACGGCCTTCGCCTTCATCGCGTCGTCGGCCTCTGAGGTGGCGACCTCGCCGGCGTATTGGGGGAATCCCAGGGTCGGGTAGGTGGCGCGAGTGATCAGCGGATAGAGGGTCCCGACCACGTAGAACATCGCGCTGTCGGTCATCGCGCGCTCGGCCGGATCGGTGGGGTAGAGCTGGTCGAGGCCGTGCTTATTGCAGAGGTACTGCATGATCGCGCAGCTCTCCCAGAGCGAGCCGTTGGGGAGCCCCGCGTCCTCGAGCAGCGGCGTCAAGTCGGCGGGGTTCTTCTCCAGGAACTCCGGGGTGCCCTTGTTGCCCCACATGTCGACCTCATCGAAATCGAGTTCGGCGGCTCGCATCAAGACCCGCGCGGACAGGTTGTTGACGCTCGGCCTCAAGATGCTCAGGGTGTTAGTGGCCATTTCTATCCTCCGTCTTTCTACGAGTAGGGATCCTTCGGCGAGCGGTCCTCCGAGAGCGACTCCCTCGATCGCTCGGCGAGGAGCTCGATCGCGTCCGCAAGGTGGACCTGGTCGATGTTGTAGTCCTCGCGCTCGACGCGCAGCTTGTGCGCCTCGAGCAGGACGTCGGCGTGGGTGAAGCCGGCGGGCGGGACGAAGCGGTAGGAGGCCAGCTCGATCAGCAGCCCGAGCGGGTCCTCGAAGTAGATCGAGTCCATGAAGCCGCGGTCCTTGACGCCGCTGTGCTCGATCCCTCGCTCGTCGAGGCGTTTCACCGCCTGGTCGAAGCTGGCCGCCGAGAGGGCGAAGGCGATGTGATGGACGGCGCCGGGATCGGTCGAGGTGCGCTCGGGATCGGGCTTGCGCTCCTCGTTGGTGAAGATCGTGATCAACCGCCCGTCGCCCGGATCGAAGTAGAGGTGACTCTCTGACTCCCGGTCGAGGTTCGGCTGCTCGAAGATGAACGGCATCCCCAGCACCCCCTCCCAGAAGTCGATCGAAGTCTGCCGGTCGGCGCCGACCAGGGTGATGTGATGGACGCCTTGGCTCTGCAGCTTCCGCATGGACTCGGGGCCAGCCTAGCGCTCCGCGAGCTCCCCTCGTGGTACCGCTTTGGTACCGAGCGCTACGTCCAATGCGTCCAGATCGTCCATGACGGTGGACGATCTGGACACGGCGGACGCCCGCGGACGCATCTACATGAGATTCCGCTCGGCTGGGGGCCGAAAGGTCGCGAGTTCAAATCTCGCCGCCCCGACTAGACGAGGTCGCCTCATGACCTCGAAAGGGTCGAAAGGCGCTCCTGGCTCAGTCAGGCCGAAGCCCTCGAAGCCGCCGGGCTGCGGGAGTAGGCAGGGGGTCAGTACTCGAAGCTCGCGATCCGCAGCGCCCACGACGAGTCTGCGGGCCGGGTATAGGATCGCGGCCCGACGACACACGGTCTTGGAGGACAACAGATGCTCGTAGCCGCCGACTATCCGTTCCTGAACATCCTCTGGACGATGATCATCTTCTTCGCCTGGGTGGCGTGGATCTGGATCGTGATCACGGTCTTGGTCGATGTCTTCCGACGCGACGACATCGGCGGCTGGGGCAAGGCAGGATGGGTTGTCTTTGTGATCGTCGTGCCGTTCCTGGGTGTCTTGATCTATCTGATCGCCCAGCACGACGGGATGCGCGAGCGCAGCATGAAGCAGGCCCAGACCCAGCAGGCGGCGATGGACCAATACGTGCGCGACACCGCCGGCGGCTCGGCGACCGAGATCGCCAAGGCCAAGGAGCTGCTCGACTCGGGCGCGATCACCCAGGCCGAGTTCGAGGCGATCAAGCAGAAAGCGCTCGCCTAGCACCACGAGCCACCCGCGTCGATAGACGGTGTGGCCATCTCGCTAAGACCACGGACTAGCGGGACGCTGGCGCTCCCCGAGATCCGGCGCGGCGCCCAATGAGGTTCCGATGCTTGCCTTGCGCCGGAGCTCGCGGCGGTGACGGTCAGTGACCGGATAGGTGGATTACGCCGACGCTGTCGAGTCCGTCGAGCACAAGCTGGACGGCGAGCGCGGCCAAGAGGATCCCGAAGATCTTCTCGGTCACCAGCATGCGGCTTTCGTCCAGTTTGTCGCTGACGCGGTTGGCCAGCCGGAACACGGCCGCGTCGAGCGCGAGCATCACACCGAGCAGGCCAAGCACCATCGCGAAAACGGCCGCTGAGTCCGCCTCGGCGGAGATGGTCACCAGCGTGACGATGCCCGCGGGGTTGAGCAGGTAGGGAACGGCGAGAGGAAACACCGCCGTGCGCATTGGATCGCGTTCGGTGACGGCCTTGTCCCCGCCGGGTTCCCCGGTTCCGAGGACCATCGTGATCGCGATGATGATGAGGATGATCCCGCCCGCGATCGAGAGCGACCCGGTTGAGAAATGAAGCAGCCTGGCCAGAAGCTCGCCAAGTCCGATGAGGATCAGGGCGACGACGCCCGCGGTGGTGAGCATCTTGCGGACGATCAGAGCCTTGGTTGCCGCGTCGAGTGGGGCGGTGATCTCAACGAACGGAACGAGAGCGATCTTCGGACCGATGCCGATCAGCAACAGCAGAAAGGTGTCGATCACCAGGTAGATGTCGATCGACGTGTGCTCCATCGCACGAGCCTATCCGGACTCACTGAGTGGGTGAGCGTGCCTCAGTCGTTGAGCGCCGCGGAGACTCCGGCGTCCCACGCCAACGGCTCGTCCGGCCGGCCCGCCCGAGATTCGAGCTGGCGCGCGGCCCTGATCGCCGCGCGGCCGAGCACGTTGGCGTAGGTGGGAAAGGAGAAGGGGACCAGCGCGAGCTGCTCGACCTTCATCCCCGACGCCACCGCCACCGCCGCCAGTTGGGCGAGCTCGACGGCCCGCTCACCGACGATGTGGCAGCCGAGGATGGCGTGATGCTCCCGCTCGGCGACGAGCTTGCAGAACCCCGTCGGGCGGCCGTCGATGATCGGCCGCGGCAGAGAGTCAAAGCGCTCGGTCCCGACAATGACGTCATGGCTCTCGCGGGCGGTCGCCTCGCTGAGCCCGACGGAGGCATATTCGGGGTCGGTGAAGCTCCCGAGCGGGCTGACCTCCGCGGGAAGGGCGTCGGTGCGCCCGAGGGTTGCGTTGGTCGCGGCCAGGTAGGCCTCGCGCGCGGCCTCGTGGACGACCATCAGGTGACCGGTGACGTCTCCGGCGGCGTAGATGCCCGGCGCGGTCGTGCGGAGCTCGGAGTCCACCTTGATGTAGCCGCGCGGGTCGGTCTCCACCCCGGCGGCGGCGAGATCGAGCCCGTCGGTGTTCGCGGCCCAGCCGACTGCGACGACGGCAAGCGTCGCGTCGACGTGCGCCTGCGCCCCGGTCCTGGAATAGACGAGTCGCACCCCGGCGGAACACCGCTCGAAGCGCTCAATCGCCCCGGCGTCCTCGAGGACTCGCACCCCGGAGGCCCCCAGCGCCGCGCTCATCGCTGCCGCCACCTGCTCGTCCTCGCTCATGAGGATCCGGGGGGCCGCCTCGAAGAGCGTGACCTGTGATTCGAAGGCGTTGAAGATCGAGGCGACCTGGACGCCGGTCGCACCGGCGCCGATCACCAGCAGCGACTCGGGCGCGGACGTGAGGCGCCACGCGTCGCTGTGGGTGCCGGTGAGCTCGATGCCCGGAACTGCGAGCTGCCGCGAGGCGCCGCCTGTGCAGACGATGACGTTCGCGGCTCGCACTCGCGGTCCGTTGTCGCAGTCGATCACGTGCGGGTCGACGAAGCGAGCGGTACCGGCGTGCTCGTAGACGGTCACGCCGGCCTGCTGGAGCTCGTCGCGCAAGAGCCCGTGCCTGCGCACCTCGCCGGTGACCTCGCGAACGCGGGCGAGCAGTCGCCGATAGTCGAGCGTGGGCTCGCCGGCATTGATTCCGTAGCTCGCGAGCTGCCTCGCCTCCCGCATCAGCCGCGCCGCGTGGGCCAGGGTCCGGATCGGCACCGGCCCGTCATTCGCGGCCATTCCCCCGAGCTCGTCGCGCGTTACGAGCGCCGTTCGAGCTCCGAGTCGTGCCGCGCGCAGCGCCGCCACGACGCCGGCGGGCCCGCCGCCGATCACGGTCACATCGTGGTCGTCTGTGCGCGCGGACTGCATTTCGTGGTGCCGCGAAGCCCCTTTGCCGTCGTCATCGGCGCAACGCTTGTAGCGTCGCATGTCCTGGACGCGCTGCGCGAGCCGATGGCCTCGGAGGCAACGGTAGAGTGGCAGCGTGGAGGACCGGCACGTGGGCCCGAGCGGCTTGATCCCCGGCTGACGGGGCCCGAGGCATGGGCGACACCCCAGTCGAGGTCGCGCTTAGCCTGCGGGCTCGGCACGCGGAGGGCCCGCACTGGGACGCCGCGACGTCCCGGCTGTGGTGGGTCGACATCACCGCAGAGCGGGTGCATTGCTTCGATCCAGGATCCTCGGAGGACAGCTCGTGGAGTACCACCGGGCAGCCGGGTGGCGTGGTGCTGGGCACAACGGGCGACCCAGTTGTGGCAAGCCCGGAGGGCCTGGCCGCGCTCGACCCCAGCACGGGCACCCTGGATCTGCGCGTTCCGATCGAGCAGGACAGGCCCGAGAACCGCGCCAACGACGTCAAGGTCGACAGCCGGGGAAGGGTCTGGGTCGGCACAATGGCCTTCGACAAGCGACCGGGGAACGCGGCGTTGTACCGCGTCGACGGCGACCGGGTGACCCGCATGGTCGACGGCCTGACTATCTCCAACGGGCCCGCGTTCGATGAGCCGCGGGGGCAGCTCTACCTCGCCGACACCGCCCGCTACATCGTCGACGTCTTCGACCTGGACTCTGCGACGGGCTCCCTCAGCGGTCGCCGCCGATTCCTCGATCTCAGCCGAGAACAGCTCTGGCCGGACGGCATGACCGTCGACGATGAAGGCATGCTGTGGGTCGCCGTGGGACGAGCCGGGGCGGTCCACCGCTACCGCACCGACGGCAAGCTCGACGGCGTCGTCGAGCTGCCGACGTCGAATCCCACCTCGGTGGCTTTCGGTGGCGGCGACGGCGGCGACCTCTACATCGCGACGTCATGGGACGACTGCGAGCGGCCCGCCGACGAGCCGCTCGCGGGGGCAATCTTCCGTTGCCGACCCGGGGTGACGGGCCAGCCGTCGCCGCGCTACACAGAACATCCCACGACGAGCCGAGAAAGGCGCCACCCCATGATCGAGCGCATGATCCTCTTCGGAGCTTCCGGTGATCTGACCAGTCGCCTGCTGCTGCCGGCGGTCGCCCAGTTGGCCGAGGACGCGCTGCTACCAGATGGGTTGACCCTGGTCGGCTCCGACATCACCGACTGGTCGACCAACGACTTCCGCGAGCACATCGCCGGCACGCTCCGGGAGCATGCGGACGTCACGGCAGCCACGCGCGATCGCGTCGTGAGCATGCTGAGCTTCCAGTCCGCCGACGTCACGCGGTCGGAGGACGTCAGCCGCGTGATCGGCGACGACCATCCGGACACGCTGGTCTACCTCGCGCTGCCACCGAGCCTGCTGACGAAGGCGCTGCCCGCCCTAGCGGCGACGGCTTTGAGCTCCGCGGACGCGGTGGCGATCGAGAAGCCGTTCGGCACCGACCTGGCCTCGGCCCAGCACCTCAACGAGATCCTCCGTATCCAGCTGCCGGCCCCCACGATCTTCCGCATCGACCACTTCCTCTCCGACGAGCTCGTCCGCCGCGTCATCGTCCTGCGCTTCCTCAACCGCGTCTTCGAGCCGATTCTCAACGCGGTGCACGTCGATCGGGTCGACATCAGCTGGCTCGAGAGCCTCACCCTCGAGGGCCGGGCCTCCTACTACGACGGCGCCGGCGCCCTCAAGGACATGGTGCAGAACCACCTCATGGAGGCCATGGCGCTGGTCCTCATGGAGCAGCCGGCCAGAGCTGACGCCGACTCATTCCGGGACGTGCGCGTCGAGGCGCTGCGGACGGTGGCCACGCCCTCGGCGGAGCGAATGCGCAACGACACGATCCGCGCCCGGTACGCCGCCGGCACGATTGGCTCCCGGCAGGTGCCCTCCTACGTCGACGAACCCGGGGTCGACCCCGGCCGCGAGACCGAGACGTACGCCTCGCTGACCCTCGGCCTGAACAGCTCCCGGTGGGACGGTGTCCCGTTCACCCTCCGCTCCGGCAAGGCCCTCGAAAAGGACTCGGCCGAGATCGCCATCCATTTCCGTCCGCTCCCCCGATAT
Organism: uncultured Actinomycetes bacterium; assembly: GCA_963702805.1. Lineage (GTDB taxonomy): Bacteria > Actinomycetota > Thermoleophilia > Solirubrobacterales > 70-9 > AC-56. The sequence continues at coordinate 570,078 of CAVPEC010000008.1, forward strand.
CTGACCGACCGGTTTCCCGGCGTTGAGCCGAACGTGCTCATGATCGGGCTCACAGAACCGTACGTTCGCATCGCCACAACGCTCAACGGTCCGGAGCAGACGGCCGAGAACCGCCGGCTCGAGGCACGCTCGACACCGCCGAGATTCTCGGCCTACGCCCACCTCATCGACGAGATGCTCCAGCGCAACCCGATGCTGTTCATCCGCGGCGACGAGGCGGAGGAGGCCTGGCGCATCATCGACCCCGTGATGGCCGCGTGGGCCGCCGGTGACGTCCCGATGCAGGAGTACGCCGCCGGCACAGCGCCCCCGGCCCCCGACGCCCAGCACCTCAGCTCAGCAGGTCCACGGCACCCTTGAGCGCGAAGCCGACGCCAACGACGGCGAACACCACCGTGGTGAGCTGTCGCTGGTGGCGACGAGCCCAGGCGCTGCCCCGGTCGAGCGCCGCTCTCGCAGCCGCCGGGCGACGCAGCGCAACGACGAGCGCCGCGATCGGGATGGCGAACCAGATCGCGTCGAAGATCAGAACGTCGACCGCGCCGACGGCCAACCCTGGATCGGTGTCCGAGATGGTGTTCAGCCCCAGCAGGTAGAGGAGGCCCGGCAGATGGGTCGCAACGCCCGCGCCCGCAGCGACCGCAAGGGTGGGGTCCCGAAGCGCTCGGGACACCCTGGACTGTCCCCGTCCCATTGAGCGCCCGGGGGAGGGGGTCTCAATCCTCCCCGTGGCGATGCCTGCCGCGAACCCGGCGGCGGCGGCCCCCAGGCCCAGGCTTACCACCGAATTCGCGGTCGAGGATCCGGTCTCGACGTTGACTCCATGGAGCGCCACGACGACGAGGATTCCGACCGCGAAGCTCCAAGCGAGACCGACCGCGACGTACACGACCAGAAGCCGGCGCGGCCTTGGGGTGGACAGCAACGCGTACACGGCGGCGGCGCCGGTCGGGCGCAGCGCGTTCACGATTGCCATCAGGATCGACTCGGGACTCACCGGGCGCTCTGGGCAGCCGTGCCGCGTCGGCTCATGCCTGCAACCACCTGTCGCTCTTCCTGCGACATCGCCCGCGCAGTATCTCGCGCGCGCGGTATCGAGATGCGAGAAGACGAGCCCGATGCCGGGAGGCGCACTCGCTCGACTCTCCGTGGGCGGTAGCGACGAACGAATCGGGCGCCCGCTTCGAACCCGCGACGGCTCGTGGTACCACTTTGGTACCGACCGCTACGTCCGATGCGTCCAGATCGTCCACGACCGGGGACGATCTGGACGTGGCGGACGCCCGCGGACGCATCTACATGAGATTCCGCTCGGCTGGGGGCCGAAAGGTCGCGAGTTCAAATCTAGCCGAAGGGCTCCTGACCTGACTCAACGCAGCTTCACCGCCCGGCACGAAACGCGGCCGGGGCGCGCCTCCAGCTCCGAGGGCTCACGCTCGGCGTGGTTGCGGACTCGGGGTCGTCAGATCCGGGAGAGCCGGGCGGGCGGGCCGGGGTTCACATGGCTGGCGGAGTCGCGATCGCCGCCGAGACCCAGTTGGCGAGCAAGAGCGCGAGTGCGAACTGATAGGGCGGATGCCAACCATCGGCGCGCCGTTGCGGATGCTGGAGCCGGTCCTCTAGGTCAACTCGCTTCACGATCCGGGCGAGGTCGCCGGCGGAGCCTGACGCGCGGGCGATCAGGTCGATATGGGCGACATAGCCCGCCTCTGAGCGGCTATCGGTGGAGCGGGTCAAAAGCCGAAGCGCGCGCAGTTCCTCGTCGGTGAGCCCGCTGGCCAACAGCTCCTCCTCGTGGATCGAGGAGCGCTCGAAGACCTCATGAAGCCAGGCCACGGGCCGGGCGAATTCCGGCGACGCCTTGGCGACGCGGCTGACGTGTGCGATCAGGGGCTCGCCGGTAGGTTCAAGAGAGCCACCGTGAACGCGCTCGGCGATCCGCCTGGCGAGCTCGACTCTCATGCGCGCAGCTGGAGCCTCGTCAGCCTCGATCCCGTGAACCCGTCCAAATCCATCCGGTCCCGTGGTCTCCTTGGCCATTCCTTGGCCGACTTGCCCAACACACGGAGTAGGGAACGTTACCACCAAGATCGCCGATTTTGCGGACGTTTCTTCGACCTGAGCACCAACAAGCCGGGGTCGGATCGATCCCAATCCTCACCTTCGACGATCCGGGGTCAATCGATCCGGGGTTAATTAATGTCAGGGGCGTACCATCGGATAGAGCCCTAGCCGAAGGAGCCACAGGACATGCCCGACACGCCCACCAAATCCCCGCTCGTGGAAACCGCCTCCCCGGAGGAGCGGGCCGCCGCCGGCAAGGCTGCGCGCGAGGAGGTTCCGCGCGCGAGCCACGGCGAATGGAAGCCGCCGGCGCGCCGGCGCGATCCGGTCAAGGTGCTCGAGGACCAGGCCAAGAGCCGGGTCCAAGAGCTGGTCCCGATCCGCTACGGGCGGATGCTCGCCTCGGCGTTCACGTTCTATCGCGGCGCCGCCGCGATCATGGCGATGGACCTCGCCAAGACCCCCGAGTCCGGGTTCCACGTCCAGGCATGCGGCGATGCCCACCTGTCGAACTTCGGCGTCTTCGCCGCCCCCGACCGCAGCCTGGTGATGGACGTCAACGACTTCGACGAGACCCTGCCGGGGCCCTGGGAGTGGGACCTGAAGCGGCTCGCGGCGAGCTTCGCGATCGCCGGGCGCGACCGCGACTTCACCCCGAAGGAGACCCGCGACGCCGTCCTGACCACGGCCCGCTCCTACCGCGAGGCGATGCGCGAGTTCGCGACGATGCAAAACCTCGACGTCTGGTACGCGCGCCTCGACGTCGAGAGCCTGCTCGGCGACCTGGCCAAGGTGGCCGACAAAAAGCAGATGAAGGCGGTCCACAAGAACGTCAAGAAGGCCCACAAGAAGAACAGCATGAAGGCCTTCGACCGCCTCGTCCGGGTGGTCGACGGCGAGCCGCAGATCATCAGCGACCCGCCGCTCATCGTTCCCGCACGAGAGCTCGTCTCCAAGGATCAGCGCCACGAGCTCGAGGACCGGATCCAGGTGATGCTCGGCCGCTACCGCGAGAGCCTCAAGGGAGACCGCCGTCACCTCTTCGACAGCTACCGGTTCGTCGAGATGGCGCGCAAGGTGGTCGGGGTCGGCAGCGTCGGGACCCGCGCCTGGGTGATCCTGATGATGGGTCGCGACGGGCAGGATCCGCTCTTCATGCAGGCCAAGGAGGCCGAGGCCTCGGTGCTCGAGCCCTACGTCGGGGCGAGCGAGTTCGAAAACCACGGCGAGCGCGTGGTCGAGGGCCAGTGGCTGATGCAGGCGGCCAGCGACATCCTGCTCGGCTGGCTGCCGGCGAACGGGATCGACGACCAGGAGCGCGACTTCTACGTCCGCCAGCTCTGGGACGGCAAGCGCTCGGCCGACGTCGAGACAATGCCGCCGGAGGGGCTGGCGATCTACGGCCGGGTCTGCGGCTGGACGCTGGCCCGAGCCCATGCCAGGTCCGGCGACCGGATCGCGATCGGCGCCTACCTCGGCAAGGGCGACACCTTCGACCAGGCGATCGCCGACTTCTCCGAGCTCTACGCCGACCAAAACGAGCTCGACTACAACGCGCTCGCCGACGCGGCCAAGTCGGGCCGGATCGAGGTGGAGACGGACCTCGACTAAGGGGGGCCGGAGCCGCTGGCTCGCCGGGAGGAGGGTTAGAGGTGACTGGGAATGGCGGTCCTCGGCTGGCGCATGCGGGGGCTCCGACAGGGAACCTGACTCCGAAGAGGGCCGCAAGCGAGCGTCGGCACTGTCGTCGCACGGTGACGATGCAGCACAGCCCTCTGCCGCGGTTCGCGGCCCTCTTGGTCCGCGCGAGGCGGCGCAGTAGGGTGCGGCTGAAGGGCTGAGCTGGTCGGAAACAGTCAGCGCGGAATCTCACGAAAGGAAGCTAGAGATGGCCGACAGACCAGTGTTCCTCTACGCCGCCGTCTACGACGAGATCGCCGACGCCGAGGCCGACTACCAGGCCGTCTTCGACCTCCACGCGGCCGGCGCGATCGGAACCTTCGACTCCGCCGTGATCCGAAAGGAAGAGGACGGCAAGGTCCGCGTGACGAAGACCGAGAAGCCGACCCAGCACGGCGCCTGGACCGGAGCCGGCGTCGGAGCCTTGGTCGGGATCATCTTCCCGCCCGCGATCATCGGCGCGGCGGTCGTCGGCGCCGGCGCCGGAGGCCTGATCGGCCACCTCAGGGGCGGCGTCTCCCGCGATGACCTCAAAGAGCTCGGCGACGCCCTCGAGGAGGGCAACGCCGCGGTGATCGTGATCGGCGAGTCGAAGATCGAAGAGCAGCTCGAGAAGGCGACCCGCGCGCCAACAAGCTGATCGAGAAGCAGATCGATGCCGACGCCGACGAGCTCAAGCGCGAGATCGATGCGGCGGCCAAGGAGGACGCGAAGTAGGGCCAGACGCCATCGCCGTCATCACCAACGATGAACGGCCTGCTCAACACGGTCCCGATAGCGGCGCTCAGCGAATCGCGAACCCTGTTCGAAGCTGGGCTCGATCATCGTGCTGGCGGCGGCGGCACCCCTGATCGCCCAGGTGCTCCGGCTCCCATCGATCCTGCTGCTGCTCGCGCTTGGGTTCGGCGCAGGCGCGATCGGCGCACTCGACCCCAACGCACTGCTGGGCGAGAGCCTGATCTCCACCGTGGTCTCGATCGCCGTCGGGATCATCCTGTTCGAGGCCGGGCTCGGGCTGAACTTCAGCAAGCTGACCGGGAGCGTCGCTCGCGTCTACCGCCGACTCGTGAGCCTCGGGATCCTCGTCACCTGGGCGGTCGGGACGGTTGCCGCCTATCTGCTCTTCGATCTCTCCTGGGAGGTCGCGCTCGTGCTCGGGGCCGTGCTCGTCGTCTCCGGCCCGACGGTGGTCGGGCCGCTGCTCAGCTTCATCCGTCCCTCGAAGACGGTCAACTCGGTCCTGATGTGGGAGGGCACATTCGCCGACCCAATCGGCGCAACGCTCGGCGTCGTCGTCTTCAACGCGGTGATCGCCGGGCATGCGAAGGCCGGCGAGGAGATCGCTCAGTTTCTCCTCGCCGTTGGGATCGGGGCCGGTTTCGGCATCGCCGGCGGAGTCCTGGTCCTTGCCTATGCGCGCTGGTTCAGACCCAGCCAGTCGCAGGCGGTGACCGGGACGTTGATGTTCGTCGTTGCGATGGTCGTCTGTGCCGACCTGCTCCGCGATGACACGGGCCTGATCACTGGCCTCGTGATTGGCGCGATCCTCGTCAACAGGCCGCCGGGCGGGATCGAGCCCAAGGGGCTGGCGATCCAGACGACGAAGCTGACCCGCGCCTGGCGCGAGCGGATCGTCACTCTCTCGACCTTCCTGATCGGGATCCTGTTCATCATCCTCTCGGCCAACGTCTCCCCGCACCAAATCGGCGAGGTCGGTTGGGTGAGCCTCGCGTTCATCGGCGTGCTCGTACTCGTCGGCCGCCCGCTCGCCGTGGGGCTCGTCGACCCTGGGCTCGGCGCTTCCGATGCGCGAGCGGGCCTTCATCGCCTGGATGGCACCGCGCGGGATCGTCGCCGCTGCGACCTCGTCCACGTTCGCCCTCGGCCTCACCCAGGCCGGGGTCGGCGGCGGGGCGGAGAACCTGATTCCGATCACCTTCATCGTGATCGTCGCCACCGCGCTCATCTACGGCCTCAGCGGGGGGCCCGTGGCAACCGCGCTCGGAGTCGCGAGCACCGGCCCGGGTGGGGTGCTGCTGCTCGGCGCCACCCCGGTGGGTCGGGCCGTCGGGCGTGCCCTCCACGACCAGGGGATTACCGTGCTGGTCTGGACCGGGGACGACGAGTACGCCGGGGCCGCCAAGTCCGACGGGCTCAACGTCTACCAAGGCGATCCCACCGAGGACGCAAGCGGGGATGCTCCGTCCGACCTCGACGAGCTCGAGTGCGCGCTCGCCGTCGGTGCCGATGAGGCCCTCAATGCGATGCTCGCGACCGATCTCTCCGAGTACTTCGGCCGCGACCACGTCTTCCAACTCGCCGCCAAGGACGAGCAGACCGCGGACTACTACACCAGGGCGCAGGTGCTGTTCGACGAGTCAGCCAGCCATGAGGAGCTCTTGTCCCGAATCAAGGCCGGTGCCGAGATCACCGTCACCGAAGCGCCGGCGGCCGGGAAGAATGGAAAGGACGCCGGGGCCGACCGGGCCACTGTGCTGCCGATGTTCGTACTCACACCTGGGAAGGCCCTGCGCGTCCTCACCGCAGGGGACCAGCCCGACCTCAAGGCCGGGCAGGAGCTCATCGGCCTGCGGGGCTGACGCGCGTGGCCGGGAACGCGTCGTGGAGCCTTAGGTAGCGACGGTCAGCACGAGCTTCCCGCGCACATGCCCGCTCTCGCTGAGCTCGTGAGCGCGCCTGACTTCGGCGAGCGGCATCGTCTCGGCGATCTTCACCTCCACGTCTCCGTCCGCGACGAGCCCCGCTATATGTCGGAGTTGCTCGGGCTCGGGGCTCATCACCAGCAGCTCGGCGCGCACGCCGCGCTCCCGCGCCGCACCCTCGTGCGGGTCGCCGGCGATGGTGACGAGAGTCCCGCCCTCGCGCACGGCACCGAGCAAGGAGGCGGTCATCTCGCCGCCGACGGTGTCCAGCGCGAGGTCGACGCCTCGAACGGCCTCTCCCACCGCCTGCTGCGTGTAGTCGACGTACTCGTCGGCGCCCAGGCCGAGCACGAAATCGCGGTTACGGGCCGAACCGATGCCGATCACCCGGGCGCCCGCCAGCTTGGCGAACTGCACGGCGAAATGGCCGACGCCTCCGGCGGCGCCGGCCACTAGAGCCGTCTGCCCTCCCTCGAGTCGGCCCCGATCCAGCAGAGCCTGCCAGGCGGTCAACCCGGCGACTGGGATCGCCGCCGCCTGCTCGTCGCTCAGGGCGTCCGACTTCCTCGCGATCGCCGTAGCTGACGCGGCCGAGTACTCCGCGTACCCGCCGCTCGCCGAGATGCCGAACACTCGATCACCCTCGGCGAAGTCGTCAGCGCGCGAGGCCTCGACCGTGCCCGAGACGTCGACGCCGAGTACCGCGGGGAGCGACGTCTCGACGAAGCCCCGCCGATACTTCCAGTCGACCGGGTTGACCGAAACGGCGTGGACCCTGATCAGCACCTCGCCGTCGCTTGGCTCGGGGCGATCGGCCTCCTCGTAGCGTAGGACGTCAGGGTCGCCCGTCTCGTGCATCACCACCGCTTGCATGTCGAGGCCTCCTTCTTGATTGGAACTGGCGAGACGTTGACCGCCGCAGCTTGCGGAAGGTATCGGGCCGACCCAGACGACGTTTGGTGGCTGCGCCATCACCGGAAGGTAACCGCCGAGCGCATCCAAACGGCGTGAAACTCAGGTGGATGCGGCCGCAGGCGTCGTGGGCGCGATGTCCTCTTCCACCCGGTTTGCTCGTCCGCGTCGCAGACGAAGCCCGATGAGCGGGAAGACGAGGGTGGAAACGATCGCCGCCCCGACGAGCCCGGCGGCGGTTGACGAGCGCATGTGCCCGGTCTCGACGGCGACCGTCGTGATCGCGACCACCATCGGCAGCTGAGTGGCGCCAAAAAAGGCGAGGGCCCCGCGGTCTCGGGCGGAAAGCACCCCCCGGTAGAGCAGCCAGGCGGGCACGCCCCGCACCACCAGGAACAAACAGACGAAGAGGGGCAGCTTCAGGATCGGGCCCGGCCCCGCGACCAGGGCGTCGAGGTCGAAGTTCATGCCGCTGCTGATGAAGAAGAAGGGGATCAGAAAGCCGTAACCGATCGCCGTCACCTTCGACTCGAACACCTCCACGTCACGACCACGCAGCGAGAACCGGGTGATCAGTCCAGCGAGGAAGCCGCCGAGCAGCAGGTCCAGGCCGAGCTCCGTCGCAAGCGACAGGAGCGCAAAGACCAGCACGACCGTCAGCCGGATCGCGAGCTGGCTGCTCGACTCGATGGTGCGGTCCATCGCCGGCCACCCGCGGCCAATCGAGCGCACGGCAATCAGGCCGATGACGACGGCGATGGCCACGAATGCCGACAGGATCAGGGCCTCCTGAGGCGGGTGTGTCGTCGAGAGCACAAGCGTGACCAGCAGGATCGGGCCGAACTCTCCGACAGCCCCGAAGCCCAACAGGTAGGTGCCGAAGCGGGTTCGCATCTCACCGGCGTCACTGAGGATCGGGATCAGGGTGCCCATCGCGGTCGTCGCCATCGCCGACCCCGTATAGATGAGGGAAACGACGACGCCGGCGGCCGCGAGGATGCCGCCGATGCCGAAGGCGATCGCGAGGGACAGCGCCCACGCGAGGGCGCCCAGCTCGAGCGGGCGACCCTTTACGCGTTGGAGGTCGAGCTCGTAGCCGGCGAAAAAGAACAGCATGGCGAGCCCGAGACCGCTGAAGAATTTAGTGAAGTCGTTTACGTTCGCCAGGCCGAGCCCCTGGGGGCCGATCACGATCCCCAGGATCAGCTCCAGGACGACGACGGGCAGCACCAGGCGCGGGGCCAGGACCGCTACGAGAACGGACGCCAGCGCAGCGGTGAGGACGATCACGAGGAACGAGCCTGTGTCGACCTCGTCGTCACGGTGGCAGACCATGCGCCGGAACTGTAGCCCGCGCTGCTGCCGGACCAGCGGGCAGCGGACACGGTCGCGCCCGCGTGCTCGAGGTCGGCCGTCGACTTCCGAATCCGGGCGCCCGTGGCGGTAGACCTGCACGATCATGGTGGCGCCGCCGGCCCTGGTGCGAGTGGCCGGTCGTGCAGAGACCGGATAGGGTCTTTGCGTGGTCGACGAACCTCGCCACATCGCCGCGGAGCGCATCGACCCTCCCGGCGAGCAAGAGCAGCGGGTTCGACACCGGGTGGAGCTCGAGTTCGGCTCCCGGGAGGAATGGGACGACCCGAAGCGCGAATGGCGCCGCCTCTTCTCGGAGCTGCTCGGGACGTTTTTCTTGGTGCTCGTCGCTGCCGGCGGCGGGATCCTGGTCGGCGAGGGTCAGATCAGCCTCGCCGCCGCCGTGGTCGCCCCTGGGCTCATGGTCATGGCGATCATCCTCTTCATGGGCGCGGTCTCCGGAGCCCATCTGAACCCGGGGGTGTCGCTTGCGTTCGCCCTGCGCGGGGACTTCCCCTGGCGGCGCGTGCCCGGCTACATCATCATCCAGCTCCTGGGGGCCACCCTGGCTTGCCTCTTCCTCTTGGCCGTGTTCGGGAACATCCAGCACCTCGGAGCGACTCTGCCCGGCGCCGGGTATGAGAACTGGCAGGCGCTGTTGATGGAGATCGCGCTCACCACGGGCCTTGTGAGCGTCATCCTCGGCACCGCCTCGGCGGCCCAGAACGTCGGTGCCATAGCCGCTCTCGGCGTCGGCGGCTACATCGCCCTCGCCGGCCTCTGGGCGGCGCCGGTCAGCGGCACCTCGATGAACCCGGCGCGCTCGTTCGGACCAGCGCTGGTGAGCGGCGACTTCTCGAGCTACTGGGTGTACGTGGTCGGGCCGCTCGCTGGGGCCTGCATCGCGGTCGGCTTCGCCTACATCCTGCGCGGGCGCGGCGGCGACCCGATCTCCCGCGCCGCGGGGTCGGGCGTTCTTACACCGGGAGCCCTGGAGCAGAAGGCAAAGCTCGCCCGAGACATCGACGCCGGTCGCGTGGCACCGCCCGGCGTCGCTGAACCCGAGAAGCCCAAGGAGTGAGCAATGCCTGTCCCAGACCGAGCCGAGGGCAGTGAGCCATAGCCGCTCGGGGCGAAAGGGAAGATCGATGAAGGCGATTGCTCGCGAAGAGGCACAAATCCAGCTGGAGGGTGGCGGCGTCGAGCTCCGAACTCACGAGATCGGCGGTGACATGACGGTCGCATTCATTCGGGTGCCGGCCGGGTGGGACTTGGGGCCGATGCTGGTCGGACTGCCCGACGACCTCTGCCAGTGTCCGCACTGGGGATACGTGCTCAGTGGGCGAATGAAGCTGAGGACCAAGGACGGCGATGAGGTCTATGAGGCGGGTCAGGCCTTCTACTGGTCGCCGGGACATGCGCCGATGGCGCTCGAGGACTCCGAGTACGTGGAGTTCTCGCCGACTACACGGCTCAACCAGCTCATCGATCAGATCAAGGCGCATTTGGCCTGAGCCTCGCCGCGAGCCGATCCATCCCAGCGAGCCGCGGTGCCAAAGCATGGCGCCCATGCTGGGGACAAGCCCGCAAATAGGATCCCCACGTGGTCGCTGGTGAGCCTGACGCGGAGGAGCTGGTGGTCGGCGAGCCGCGCTGGCATTCGGCGAGCGCCGTAGTCGCCGCGATCGTCCTCGCCATCCTGACGCCGGACGACGTGCGGCTCGGCCCGAACTGGCTGCTCCCCGTAATCGTGGGCGCGTTGCTCGTCGCTCTCATCGCCGGCGATCCGGGGAAGATCGACCGCCGCTCGGCCCCACTCCGGGCGCTCTCCCTCGGGCTGATCTCAGTGCTCGTCTTGAACGCGCTGTGGGCGACGGTCATCCTGACGTCACATCTGATCAACGGCGGGAAGGAGACCAATTCGGCCGACGCGCTGTTGGAGGCGGGCGCGATCGTCTGGGTGACAAACATCATCGCCTTCGCGCTCCTCTACTGGGAGCTGGACGGCGGCGGAGCGGCGGAGCGGGCTCACCGGCCCCCGGCCGGCAAGGTCGACCTCGCGTTTCCGCAGCAGATGAACCCCTCCCTGGCGCCGGCGCACTGGCGTCCCCGCTTCGTCGACTACCTGTATCTGGGTTTCACCAACGCGACCGCGTTCAGTCCGACGGATGCCATGCCGCTGGCGCCGTGGGCGAAGATGACCATGGCCCTGCAAGCGCTGATCTCGCTCGTCATCCTCGGCTTGGTGATCTCCCGAGCCGTGAACGTCTTCGCCTAGGATCCGAGAAACGCCGCCTGAGTGAAGGGCGGCCCTTTCCAGCCTCGAAAAGCCATGCCCATCTGCTTCGGGGGCGGGCGCGGTCGGCCCGTAGCTGCGAGAGCGCGTCCGGTGACTCGGCTCGAGCGCCTGATCGAGGTTCAGCGGGAGCCAGCTGCGCCAAGGAGCTCGGAAGGGCGCGTACCAGCACGACGCCGGGCGTCCGATGCTGGGACGGCAGCTCACGGGCAAGTCGAAGCGCGAACTCGACTACCTCGGCCTAGCGGTCCGCAAGGACGCAGTGCTCCTCTCTCCCTACGTCGTCGCATGCCCGGGCTTGCCCCTCTTACGCGCCAGGGACATGAGCGCGCCGGATCCAGAGACGGCGAGGTACGCCGTGAGCACCGCGATGGTGACCGGCGCGATCTGCAGGGTGCCAATCTGAGTCGTGATGGCGCCCAGCAGGATCAGCGAGAAAGGGGCGCGAACGACCGCCGCCGGGAGGGCGGCGAACATCGCTGAGAACGCGAGGCCCTCGGGCAACCCCGGGATCAGCACATGTGCGGTCATCCCGGCCGTGCCGCCGATGAACAGCATCACGAGGAACGGCCCACCAATGAAGCCGGTGGCCTCACAGAGCGCGAACACGAGGATCTTCCCGAACACGACCGCGATCAACAGACCGGCGCCCAGCGCCGCCCCGTCGCGAATCACGGTCGTGAGCTGATCGGTTCCGGTGAACAGCGTCAGCGGCAACGCGACGCCGACGAGCCCGAAGGCGATTCCACCGATGACCGGCCGCAGGACGGTGAACCTCGCGAGCGGTGCCGTGAGTTTCGTCATGACCCCAATCGCGACGACTGTGATCAGCGCGAGCGCGCCGGCGACGAGGCCGAGGGGAACGGCCGCGAGCAACTGCCAGTCCTCATATTTGAACGACGGCAGCGCGTAGATCCCGACGAACGTCGACCCCGCGATCGGAAAGTACACGGCGAACGCGACCGAGGCCGCCAGCAGACCTCCGAACAGAGTGTCGGCGAAGCGTGCCGCCTTTGGGCGCGCAATCTCGAGCGTGAGAATCGACGCCAAGATCGGGGATGACAATAGGCCCCCGTATGCCGCGGACATCCCGCTGAGCGTGTTCGTCGCGCGCATGTCCTCGCTGAGCTTCTGCCGCTCCGAGACCCAGGTTCCCAACCCGCCTCCCATCTTCCCCAGTGCGTCCTCGGGCCCGAGGCTCGCCCCACCCATCAGCGACACCAGCGAGACGGCAACCGCCCCGGGCACCGTCGAGGGCTCGACCCGCTGGTCCTGCAGCTCCTCGACCGTGCCCGCCAGCTTGGCCGGGACGCGAAGGAATCGCCGCAGCACGCCGACGATTACCCCGGCGCCCGCGGTCACCGCCACCCACCAGAGGCTCCCGTCGAGCCACCCGGGGTGCTCGGGAAGCGTGAACCAGAGGCTGGTGCCGCCCTTCACCAATCCCAGAAACGCCAGCCCGGCGAAGCCGAGCACGACGCCGAACAAGACGGCGAGGCGCACAATCACCCAGAACCCGGGCGACTGCGTCAGAGCGACGTCATCTGAGCCTGGATGCGAGTCCTCGCCCGTCGCGCGTGTGCTCATCGGACCCCTAAACCCCGAGCAAGGCTCCGCGCGCCGCTGGGTTGAAGCGCACGATCAGGAACTGCGCCCGCCGATGTCTTGACGTCGGCTCCGGTGCCGGAGGGGGGCCGTTGGTTCGTCACGGCGGTCCAGCTCTTGTGGTACGCGCCGCGGTCACCGAATATCTGGGACTCTAATGCGGTACTGGGTCTCGTGCCGCTCCGTGGCGGTTGGGATTCTCGACCGACGAGCACGCCATGCTCACGCGTTCGAAGGGAGGCTATACCCGCATCGCAGTTATCGGCGGGCGTCGCGGGCGCAGCGAAAACCGACGTTGCCCGCGGAGGTGTCAGATGATTTGCCCTGCCGGGCGGCCGACCCGGTAGCGCCGGCAGTAGGACTCGTGGCAGAGGTAGGAGCCGCCTTTTTGGGCCTTGACGGTGCCGCTCGCGGGACCGCGGGGATCATGGTCTCGATCGCTCGGGCGAAATCGTGGGTCGAACCAGTCGGCGACCCACTCCCAGACGTTGCCGGTCACGTTGTGGAGCCCGTAGCCGTTGGGAGGGAAGGAGTCCACCGGGGCGGTCCCGTAGTAGCCGTCGGCCTCCGTGTTTTTCGACGGGAAGGTCCCCTGCCAGACGTTCATCCGGTGCTCGCCGCTGGGCTCGCGATCGTCGCCCCAGGGGAAGGCCTTGCTCTCGAGCCCTCCCCTGGCCGCGAACTCCCACTCGGCTTCGGTCAGGAGGCGCTTGCCGGCCCAGGTGCAATAGGCCTGCGCATCGGCCCAGGAGATATGCACGACCGGATGATCGCCGCGTTCGTCAACCGATGACTGAGGTCCCTCTGGGTGTCGCCAATCGGCCCCCTCGACCTTGCGCCACCAAGGGGTCTGGACCACCGATTGCGTGGGCGGGAAGTCGTCAGGCAGCAGCCCTTCGAAGACGAACGACCAGCCAAATCGCTCCGCCTCGGTCGCGTATCCAGTCGCCTCGATGAACTCGGCGAAGTCCCCGTTGGAAACGGCAAGGCGGTCGACCCAGAAGGAGTCGACCGAGACCTCGCGGACCGGCCCCTCGCCATCGCTCGGATAGACCCAATGATCGTCGCTGCCAATCAGGAACGAGCCGCCTTGGAGCAGCACCATTTCGCCGCTGGAAGCCGGCTCTGTTCTGGGGGCGATCGTTACCGCGGGCTCGGACGATGTCCCGCGCTCCGCGCTGGGGGCGCAACACGGAGATCTCGTAGGGATTGCGTGATCCGGTTGCGAAGCTTCCTCGCTCACCGCACCTCAGGCTACTCCGAGATTGGTGGTCTGGCTCTGCCCGCGAGAGCGCGAGCCCGAGCTGACTCGAAGACGGAGATGCGGCTGTGGGGTCCGCGCGATCCGGCACCGCGCGGCCCCCGCGGCCGACTCGATCTCGCGGGAGGACCGAACGCTGCGTATGGGACTATGGACCGTGCGTGATCCTGATCCTCGCGATCGTCGTCTCCGCCCTGTTCCTTTCATGGCCCTGGAACCTCGTCGTGGTGCTTTGCGGCGCGATCGCCGAGGTAGGCGAGGTCGTGTGGGGTCGGCGGCTGGCGCGGCGGTGGCGGCCGAAGACCGGCCCCGAGACGATGGTCGGCGAGACCGCCGAGGTCGTAGTGCCGTGTCGGCCCCGTGGCCAGGTCCGCGTGCACGGCGAGCTCTGGGAGGCGCGCTGCGCGGCCGGTGCGGACGCCGGAGAGGATGTGCGGATCACCGGCCTCGAGGGGCTGACCCTGGTGGTCGAGCCCGTGCACGCTCCGCCTCGGTAAGCGAGGATCGCCACCGGGAGCTGGGTTAGCGCTTATGATGGGGCTGAGTTAGCGCAAACACGACGACTGAAGCGCCAAGGCGCGAGCCAAGAACAGGGAGGGTCTAGAGCATGAAGTCGGACGTCCGCACCACCCGCTGCACCGCGATGGCGATCGGCGCGGTCCTCGCCCTCTTCCTGTTCGCCGCCGCCGCGCCGGCGGGCGCCTCCGCCGAGCCCATCACGATCTCGGTGCTGTCGGGCCGCGCCGACCTCGTCAGCGGTGACAATGCGCTCGTGCGCATCGGCGGCGTGAGCTCGACGCAGGGCCTCAAGGTCACCGTGGGTGGCGCGAACCAGACGAGCGCCTTCGCCAAGCGCGCCGACGGCACGGTTGTCGGGATCGTGCGCGGGCTCAAGCTCGGACGCAACACGATCATCGCCCGAGCCGGCAATCGCGCCGCGCAGTTGACGGTCACCAACCACCCGAGGAACGGGCCGATCTTCTCCGGTCCGCAGCTCAAGCCGTGGAAGTGCCAGGCGACCGCGACGGACGCTCAGTGCGACGAGCCGGCGAAGTTCAGCTACGTCTACAAGTCAACCGACCCGAGCAAGTCCGGCTTCCAGCCCTACGACCCGGCCAACCCGCCTTCGGATGTCGCGACGACCACGACCGACAACGGCCACACCCTGCCGTTCATCGTGCGCGTCGAGACCGGCTACCTCGACCGCGACCAGTACCAGATCGCCGTGCTGTTCCAGCCCGGCAAGCCTTGGGGCGGCGTGGCGCCGCAGCCGCAGTTCAACCACAAGCTGCTGATCCACCACGGCGCCTCGTGCGGCGCCGACCACCAGACGGGCACCGCGCCGGGGGTCACCGACTCCGAGGCGGAGCGGGCACTCGGGCTCGGGTTCGCGACGATGTCGCACGCGCTCGACAACGCCGGGCACAACTGCAACCTGGCGTCCCAGGCCGAGTCGCTGATCATGACCAAGGAGTACCTGAGTCGAGCACTACGGCACGCTGCGCTACACGATCGGCACCGGCTGCTCGGGCGGGTCGCTGGCCGAGCAGTGGATCGCCAACGCCTATCCGGGCGTGTACCAGGGGATCATGCCGACCTGCTCCTTCCCCGACGCGTGGAGCACGGCGACGCAGTTCCTCGACTACCACCAGACGCTGCGCTACTTCGACGACCCGACTCAGTGGGGCGCCGGCGTGGCGTGGACGCCACAGCAGATGGCAGACGTCGAGGGCGGTCCCGACGGCGTCGCGAACGCGCACGTCTCGGACAGCGCGCAGTTCCACGTCGTGATCCCGACCGATCCGTGCGCGGGCATCACCGACCAGCAGCGCTACGAGCCGACGACCAACCCGGGCGGTGTGCGCTGCACGATCCAAGACGCGGCGATCAACGTCTTCGGACCGCGGCCGCAGTCGCTGTGGACTCCGCAGGAGAAGCAGATCGGCCACGGATTCGCCGACACGCCGGTGGACAACGTCGGCGTGCAGTACGGCCTTCGCGACGCTGCAGCAGGGCAAGATCACGCCGGCCCAGTTCGTCGACCTCAACCAGAAGGCCGGCGGCCTCGACCCCGACGCGAACCACACGCCCCAACGGATGCGCGCCAACCACACGGTGCTCGCCAACGCCTACCGCAGCGGCATGATCAACGAGACCAACAACCTCAACCGCACGGCGATCATCGACTGCCGCGGGCCCAACCCGGGGCTCTTCCACGACGCCTACCGGGCGTTCGCGGTCCGCGCCCGGCTCAACCGCGCGCACGGCAACCACGCCAACCAGCTCATCTGGGAGGGACCGGTCGTGTTGACCGGCGACAACCAGTGCGGGCTCAACGCCTTCTTGGCCCTGAACCGCTGGCTCGGCGCCGTGGAGAAGGACAAGGCCAACGGCACGTACGCCCAAAAGATCGCCCGCGACAAGCCCAACGGACCTGACCGACCGCTGCTACGACGGGAACGGCCAAAAGCTCTCGGACGGCCTCTGCCCAGGTGGCGTGGTGAACGTCGAGGGCACCCCCCGCACCGTGGCCGGCGACGCGATCACCACCGACGCCAACAAGTGCCAGCTCAAGCCGCTCAACCGCAGCGACAACTACGGCCCGATCCCGTTCACCAACCAACAGTGGACGCGGATGCAGACGATCTTCCCCAACGGCGTCTGCGACTTCTCCAAGCCGGCCGTCGCGCAGCAGGGGACGGTCCCCTGGATGACCTACCAGGACGCCCAGGGCAAGGTCGTCTACGGTGGCCAGCCGCTGGGTCCGCCACCCACGAGCAAGGTGCTGCACCCGTAGCTCGCTAGAACGCCGTCGCCTCGTCCGGGGGTCGAGGCGAGCCCAACCCAGGTTCGCGTCTACCCCCTTGGCTCCCAACCAGTGCGCTGGTTGCTTCGGGTTCGTCAAGCGCTACTCCTGGGGTATGCGCCCTCCTATCTGCTCGGGGCCGGGATCTCGGCCCTTGCGATCATGCCTCGCGATGTCCAGGCGGTCAGAACGCTCCGGCGGACACGCTCGACCTGTCCGACACGCAGGCGGCGCCGCTGCCTGCTTGAATGGTCAGGCGTGAGGCTGGGGACCAGGAAGAGGATCGGCGGGGTCGTCCTGGCGGCGATCGGACTGACGTTGGGAATCCTCGCGGCGCCGACGACGGCGCACGACCGGGTCACCTGGATGCAGGGCTTCGACGCCGTGTCCACGCCGGACCGCTTCGACAGGGTCGGCGTGCTGAAGATCGGCCCGCCGATGGCCAAGCACGTGCTGGTCCTGAACCCGGGCACATCCGCCAGCTCGGCCTACTTCGCGCCGCTGGCAAGGACTCTGGTCGACAGATTGAACGGCTGGCAGGTGTGGTCGGTGGAGCGGCGCGAGAACCTGCTCGAGGACCAATCGGTGCTCCAGCAGGCGAAGGACGGGACGGTCACCCCGCAGCGTCTGTTCGACTACTACCTGGGCTGGCTGACCGACTCCTCCATCACGAACCACTTCCGGCTCATCCCGGACTCGGAGGTCGGCTTCGCGCGCCAGTGGGGGATGCGGGTGGAGGTAGGCGACCTGAGGCGGGTGGTCCAGGCCGCGCGCCAGCAGGGCCGCAAGGTGGTCCTCGGCGGCCATTCCCTCGGCGGCTCGATCACCACGGCCTACGCCACCTGGGACTTTCACGGCACGCCCGGCGTCAACGGGCTGTCGGGACTGGTGTACGACGACGGGGGCAGCAGCCCCACTCCGGTGACCCGCAGTGAGGCCGAGCAGTCCCTCGACGACCTGCAGGCGGGCTCGCCGTGGCTCGCGTTCGGCGGCATCGCCGCCCCGTTTGCCGGACTCTTCGCCTCGGGAGGCTCGACCCTGGCCCTGATCGACCCGAACGGGCCGGCGATCGCTCAGTCGTTTCCGCTGCTGCCGGCCAACCTGAAGCCCCCGGTCCCGGCCACCAACCTCGCGCAGTGGGGGTACGCGTCCGACACCCAGACCTCCCCGCCGAACGTCGCCGCCTTTCAGGCCCACGTCGGGCGACTCGCGGCGAGCGGCGACCCACGCGGCTGGGTCCAGGCGGGCGACATCACCCCGATCGCGCGCTACGCGAGGATGTTCTCCGGCACCTGGGTCGAGGACACCGACGGGGTCGCCTGGTACCACCCGATGCGGCTAACGATCGACTCGGGGGCGGTCGCCGCGGGCAACCCGAACCCCGCGCAGCAGGTGCTGCTGGTCAACGCCGTCCACGGCGACCGGATCAACGTCCCGATCTACGCGTTCGCCGCCTCCCTCGGGGGCACCCGCGTTCTTGACGCGGCTCGGGCGCTGGCGCAACAGTCCGGCCTTCCCGCCAGCAAGCTGACGCTCATCAACCGCCAGGGCAGCTACGCGCACAACGATCCGGCGGGGGCGTTCCCCCAGAACGCCTTCCTGGACAACCTGGTGCCGTTCCTGCGGAAGATCGGCTGACGAGCTAGGGCCCGGTCCAGCCGCCGACTCGGCGGCGGAACGTCGGCGGTGAGAGTGAGAAGCGAAAGATGACTGACCAACAACCAAAACCCGACCTCGAGGGCTTCCCCGCGCCGGCCGAAGGCATCCTGATGACCCACTTCCTGATCGTGCGGGACGTCGCTCGCTCGAGGGCGTTCTATGCGGATGTGCTCGGCGGTCAGGTGGTGCTCGAGGAGAACCCCTGCTGCGTGAAGCTCGCCAACGGCTGGATCATCATGAACCCGGGCGGCCCGCCGACCCCGGACAAGCCGGGCATCACGGTCGTCCCCTACGAGCCCTCGAATGAGGTCTCCACCTTCCTCAACCTGAGGGTCGCCGACATCGACGCGTGCTACCGCGATTGGAAGGCCAAAGGGGCCGAGTTCGTCAGCGAGCCGATCGACCGTGGCGCGGAGGTGCGCTGCTACATGCGCGACCCCGATGGCTATCTGATCGAGGTGGGGCAGGCAACTGGAATGCTGGAGGGGAAGTTCGCCAAGAAGCGGCCCGAGGACCTGCCTGGCTGAGGGGCCGCCGCCCCGACGCAGGGGTAACGGGCCGGACTCGAGCAACCGACCTACGTGGTCTTCTCGCGGTGCGGCAGCTTCCAGCCAGGCCGCACGAAATGGCACGTGTAGCCATTCGGGATCCGCTGTAGGTAGTCCTGGTGTTCGGGCTCGGCTTCCCAGAACGGGCCGGCCTCGCTCACCTCGGTGACGACCTTGCCTGGCCAAAGGCCCGAGGCGTCGACGTCGGCGATCGTCTCCTCGGCGACCCGGCGCTGATCGTCGCTCGTGTAGAAGATCTCCGAGCGGTAGCTGGCCCCGACGTCGTTGCCCTGCCGGTCCTTCGTGGTCGGGTCATGGATCTGGAAGAAGAACTCGAGGATGTCCCGATAGGAGATCCGCTCCGGGTCGAAGACGATCTCCACGGCCTCGGCGTGGCCCTCGTGGTTCCGGTAGGTGGCGTTGGGAACGTCCCCGCCCGCGTATCCGACCCGCGTCGAGATCACGCCGTCACGCTTTCGCAGCAGCTCCTGCGCGCCCCAGAAGCACCCTCCAGCCAGGATCGCCGTCTCGGTGTGGTCGGTCATCGCGTCGCTCCTTCGTTCGGGGTCCGATCTGAGCTTAGAGGCGACGGTGGTAGATCGCTCACCGGCTAGGCTGCCCCGATGCCCTGGCTTCCCGAGCTGTTCTCCGCGCCGGCGCTGGCGCGGATTCAGGACAGGCTCCAGCAGGACGAGCTCGACATGGTGCCCTACTACGCCGGTCTCCTGACCGGCGAGATCGACGCCCTCATTCAGTCCTTCGCGGGCGAACCCGAGGTTCACTATCCGGTCCGTGGCCGCGTCAAGGGCGAGCGGGCGTTTGCCGCATATGCGGCCGCCACCAGGGCATGGCTGGGCGAGGGCTCGATTGAGGACGTCGGCCTCCTGAGGACCGAGCGCCGCAGCGTTGGCGAGGCGGTCCTCCACCTCGGCGGTGAGAATGGGCAAGTCGATCTCCCCGTGGCGATCGTCGCCGATCGACGGTCCGACGGATGGATCGAAGAGGTGCGGATCTACTACAGCAGCTGGCCGCTGACGGGCCGGCACGCGAACCGCCCGCCCGTGCTGCAGCCGGACCCAGAGCTGCGCGAGCCGGACGCCGTCGGCGACTACCAGCGCTCGCTGGCTGCCGGCGACCTCGACGCGATCTTGGCCTCGTTCGAACCCGGCGGCTACGCCCGAGAGCCCGCCGGGGGCGACCATGTCCACCGAGGTCCGGAGGGCCTAAGGGAGTTCTACGAGTGGTTGTGCTCGAACGAGGGTGGCATCCCGCTCGAGCATTGCTCTGTCACCGACGACGGACGCACCTGCGCCCTGGAGTACAACGTCGTGCGATGGGGCAAGACCGAGCTGCCGCCGCAGGCCGGGATCGCCGTCTACGTTCGGGGCGAGAGCGGCAAGCTCGCCGCGGCCCGCATCTACGACGACGCGGACCCGCCGCTCGGCCCGGCCACGTAGCTTCTCGACTCCTCGGCGGTTCGGCTTCCCGCGTCGCGCTTGTTCCAGCCATGGAAGGGCGAGAGGTCGTCCGACTCCCAGGCCTCGCGCAGGCCCGGGGCGCTGAGGTCCCAGTCGGGGCGGATCTCGCTGACTGACCGCCCGCAGGTCGTGCCAGAGGTCGACGACCGAGGGGCGCCCCCAGAACCAGTAGCCGTTGTAGATGCTGTGGACGACGAGCCCAGGCTTGAGAACGAGCGTGTGCGGGATCATCGGGTCGTTCTCGGGGTCGGTGTACTCCTGGATGTCGAGATCCTTCTGCACCGTGCGCTCGGGGTCAGAGAGGAAGGGCCACTGGGCGCCGACCGACGCACGGAACTCCTGGAGCGTGTGATGCTCGTCGGTCGTGATCGTGGCGACCTGCGTGTAGGCGACGGCGATCTTCGGATAGAACGCGGCGAGCTCGAGGTGCTGCTGGTGCTCCTTCGGGCAGTAGTGGCCGCGCGCGAGCGTGAGGATCAGGGGATCGTCGCCCTGCAGCTCGCTGAGCTTTCGGGGGACGCTCTCATGGTCGGGCAGCTCGTAGTCGGGGAACGTGGCGCCGGGCTGGATGTCAGAGCGCATGGTCGGAGTCCTTTCACCTTGCGTTGTTGTCAGCTAGCCGGAGACGAACTGCTGGCCGCCGTCGATGTCGTAGGTCGCGCCCGTGACCGCGGTATTGATCATGAGGTGAACGGCGAGCGCGCCGACGTCGGCCGGCTCGACCACACGGCCGATGGGGAGCTTCGCGCGGAGCTCATCACGTCGCGCGTCGAGTCCCTCGCCCAGGAGCGAAGCCGACAACGGGGTGTCGACGAAGCCGGCGGCGATCAGGTTGACCCGCACCGGCGCGAGCGCGAGCGCGAGGGCCGCCGCAAACGGGGGCAACGCGGCGGTGGCCGCGGAGACAAGCCCGAGCTCGCGACTGATCTTCCGCCCCCCGGTGCCGCCCATGAAGATCAGGGTGCCGCCGGGCCTCATCTTGCCGGCGGCATTACGCGCGACCTCGAGCCCGAGCACGACGTGGTCGCCCAAAGCGTCCCGCACCTGCTCTGCATCCATCTCGAGCAGTGGCACGTAGCTCGGGCCGGGGCCGGTGACCATCACGTGATCGATCGGGTCCGGCAGGCCCTCGAAGAATCGCTTCAGCGCGGCCGGATCGGTCGCGTCGAAGGCGGCGGTGCTACGCGCGCCGACTTCCTCCGCAGCGCGCTCGAGCCGGTCGGGATTGCGGCCGGTGAGCACGACGTCCGCCCCCTCAGCCCGTGCTCGTCGCGCTGTCTCGAGACCGATCCCGGCGCTCCCGCCGATGACCACCACGGTTTGGCCGAGCAATTCCGGTTCCCGCCGGGTGGTGGCACCGGCGTCGCTTATGAGTCCCTCCCCGCGGGCTGTTGCTTGGACATGATCTCGGCGCGGAGTGCCTTCAGCGCAGCTACGTAGATCTCCGAGAAAGTGGGGAAGGGCTGAATCGTGTCGCGCAACACCTCGAGCGGGACGCGGGCGCGAATCGCCAGCGTCGCCTGTTGCAGCCACTCGCCGGCCTCGGGACCGAGCGCGTAGGCGCCGGTCAGCCGCTCACCGTCGCTGAGGAGGGTCATGAATCCGTTGCTCTTCGCATAGGCGCGGGTGTAGGTCTCCAGCTTCGGCAACCTGGTTGAGGAGGGCCGTTGCGCTGAATGGCGCCTCCGTGTCCCCCGCCGACGCCGCCTGCGGGTCGGTGAAGACGACGCGCGGGACGGCCTCGTAGTCGACCTGGCGCGGCTCGCCAAGGATGTTGGCGGCGACAACCTCGCCCTCGTACTTGCCGACGTGGGTGAGGGGCCAGGCGCCGTTCACATCGCCGATGGCCCACAGGCGCTCGCCCGCGCGAAGGTGGGCGTCGACGGGGACCCCGTGGCCATCCGCCTCGATGCCCACGGTCTCCAAGCCGATTCCCTCGACGCGCGGGCGCCGCCCGGTGGCGACCAGCAGACGGTCGCCGCGGAGGTCGGGGCCATCGTCGAACTCGAGGATGTAGTCCTCGTCTTCTCGCCGAGCCGCCGCCGCGTGCATGCCGAGCACGAGCTCGACGCCTTCATCGCCGAGGACTTCGCCGAGGGCCTCCCCCAGCGGCGCGGGCTCGCGGGGGAGCACGTGCTCGGAGCCCTCGACGAGGACAACCTCGCCGCCCAGGCGGCGGACCGCCTGGGCCATCTCGACACCCACCGGGCCGCCGCCGAGCACCAGCAGCCGGCGCGGAACGGCCTTCATGCCCGTCACCTCGCGGTTGGTCCAGATGCCTTCGAGCTCGCGCAGTCCGGGGACCGGAGGGATGAACGGGTCCGCGCCGTTCGCAAGCACCACATGTTCGGCGGTGTGGCGCTCGCCGTCGACCTCGACCACCCCCGTCCCGGCCAGCCGGCCGCTGCCCCGCAGCAGATCGATGCCGTTGTCCGCCATCCAGCGCTCCTGGCCGGCGTCGGAGTAGTCGGAGACCATGAAGTCACGCCAGGCGAGCGCGGCGTCGACGTCGACCTCGGCGCTCGCCGCCGCCTCGCGAGCGCCGTGCACCGCCTCACCCGGACGCAGCAGCGTCTTGGAGGGAATGCATGCCCAGTACGAGCACTCGCCTCCGACCAGCTCTCGCTCGACGATCGCCACCCGCAGGCCCCCCTCGGCCAACTCACCGGCGCAGTGCTCTCCGGGAGAGCCACCGCCGAGGACGATGACGTCGTAGTCGGCGCTCATGTGGTTGAACCTATCGTCATCGACCTGGGGCCGCTTGCAGGTCACTGAGTCTTCATAGAATGGATTGACTTACGCGGTCGCCAGTGAGAGGCTCGGCGTTCCGGCGGCGGTCGCATTCGCCGACCAGCTTCGAACGGGAATGGAGGTAAAGATGGCCAGCACGGACGTAAGCGGTGATGCTTCGATGGAGACGCCCGAAATCGGGAGCATCGACATGAACCTCGAGGTCGTGACGTTGCCCGTCTCCGATGTCGATCGGGCGAAGAGCTTCTACCAGAGCCTCGGATGGCGGCTCGACATCGACCTGGTCGTCAGCGACGACATGCGGACGGTGCAGTTCACGCCGCCCCACTCGGGGTGCTCGATCCAATTCGGCAAGGGTGGTACTACAGCCGAGCCTGGATCCGCTCAGGGGCTGATCCTCGTGGTCGACGACATCGATGCCGCACGGGACGACCTCGTCAGCCGCGGCGTCGAGGTCAGCGAGGTGCAGGAGGCACGGCCCCCCGGCTTCGATTCGCCAGGCCGCTCGTACTTCGCGCGAGCGTCGTTCAGCGACCCGGACGGCAACCGCTGGCAGCTCCAAGAGATCACGACCCGGCTCCCCGGCCGGGAATGGGAGGACTGATATGGACGTCGCCTCTCTGGCAGATCTGCTGCACGAGACGTCCGGGCGTCACGGCTCGTTCGAGGCGGTCGCCCCACCGCACGACTGGTGGGACTGGTACGCGGCGTACATGGACGCCCGGCAAAGCGGTAGCAATCCCGATGACGCCTCCGCGGCCGCCGGGCGCTACATGGCGGAGGTCAAGCACATCGTCGTGCCGTCATCGTGAGCCCGCATCGGCCCCTGCGCTGGAGAGGAGGCCATGGAGTTCCCGCCGAGTCCGCTACCAGCCGCGCCCGTGGGAACGGCCGAATGAAGGGGTAATCCGATGCCTTCCTGCACCCATCTCGACCACGTCCAGATCACACGGCTTCCCGACGCGGTCGACGGCTGCGAGGAGTGCCTGGCGGCGGGCGAGCCCTGGCTGCACCTGCGGATCTGCCTCGAGTGCGGCCACGTTGGCTGCTGCGACGACTCGCCCAACCGGCACGCCACCGCCCACGCACAAAGCAGCGCCCATCCGATCATCCGCTCGCTCGAGCCTGGCGAGGACTGGTCCTGGTGCTTCGTCGACGACATCCCGCTGCTGATCGAGGGCGTCGAAGGCGAAACCCGCATTCCGCCGTCCCCGCTGGGCGGATGAGAACCTCGATCTGCAACTGAATGGCGGCGTGAAGATGTCCTCTGGCTGGCCCGCCCTCTCCTACAAAGCCTGGAGCGAGACCTGCGACACGCTCCATGCCCACACCCAGATCCTCGGCAAGCTCGCAGTGAAGCTCGCGCCTCCTGCGCCACAGCTTCAACACACCGCGCTTAGGCTGACCGCACGCGGCTGGGAGACGCCGACCATGCCGGCGCCCGATGGCTCGGGCGCGATCGTCGCAGCGCTCGATCTGCGAACCCATGAGGCAACCATTGAGCACAGCGACGGACGTGAAGCGCTAATTCCGCTGACGCCGCACCGGCCGGTGGCAGAGGTGACGCGCGACGTGCTGGGGGAGGTTGGGCGCCTCGCTGGAGCCGTCGAGATCAATCCAACTCCTCAGGAGGTTCCGTGGACGGTGCCGCTCGACGAGGACTTCGAGCACGCGAGGTACGAGTCCGATCAGGTCGAGTCCTACTTCACCGCCGCTACGTATGCAGCCCTCGCGCTCGAAGAGTTCCGTGCGCCGTATCGCGGCCGCTCGACGCCGGTCAACGCCTGGTGGGGAACGTTTGACCTGGCGGTGTCGTTCTTCTCTGGGAAGCCGGTCGATCCACCGTCGGACGACTTCATCATGCGTAACTCGGGGGACGCCGAGCAGATCTCGATCGGCTGGTGGCCGGGCGACCAGAAATACCCGAACGCGGCCTTCTTCGCCTTGGCGTATCCACAGCGCGATGGCTTCTCGGATGCCGAGATCGACCCCGCCGCCGCTCACTGGGATCCGGAGCTTGGAGAGTTCGTGCTGGAATGGGAGGACATCCGCGCCGAGCCCGACCCCGGCGGGTTGGCCCTCGAGTTCGCCCACGCGGTCTTTCAACACGGCTGCCAGGTATGCGACTGGGATCCGGAGCTCGCCGGCAGCGCAAAGGGCACTCCGCCGCCAGTCCATTGATCACTTCGGCGACGCCCGACCCGCGACCATGAACCGAGTGACCCCGAAGTAAGGAGCACGCAATGGCAACGATCCACATGAAAGTGACGACCACCGCGACGCCCGAGCAGTTCGTCGCAGCGCTCACCGACTTCGGGCCGGGCCGTAAGGATCTCTTTCCGAACAGCGCCGACGACTACCTCGAGGTGCACGACCAGGGCCCCACTTCGGCCGACGTCACGGAGGGCTCGAGCGGTATCTGGGAACGGCTGAGCTACGACTGGTCCGATCCCAACCGCGTCGTCATGACGACCACCGACTCCAACACGTGGGGAGGCAACTCGGGCCACACCTACACCTTCACGCGGCAGCCCGACGGGACGACCGAACTGGACGTCGTCGTGGTGCGCGAGGGCAAGACCCTCAAGGGACGGGCGCTCGGGGTCGTGCTCTCGATCTTCGGCAAGCGCGTCCTGGGAGGGGCGCTGAGAAAGACCGTCAAGGCCGTCGAAGCCCGCAACGACGGCGCGAGAACGGCAGAACCCTCCTGACCGCCGAGCAGCTGGGCTCATCCCAAGCCCAGCGACGAGCGAGGGCTGAAGCCGCAGCCGAAGAGGCCACCAACTTCAACCCTCACGTCGTCGGGATCAGTAAGCGGATCCGCCGCTCGTGGTCGAGCTGCCCGTGGAGGAGGTGCCGTTGCTCGAGCTGCCGGCAGGGGCGTTCGAGCCGTTCGGCTGGACCGCGTACCACAGGCCTCCATACGTGTTGATGCCGTTCCCCGTGACGTCGCCCGGGCTCGCGTCCGCCGTGTAGGTGTACAGCGGGCGACCGCCGTAGGTGACCTGCGTCGACCCGTCGCTGCGCTTGGTCGTCCCCAGCTTCGAGGCGAGGACCCCGCTGCCCGCCGTGGGCTTCCCGCTCGTCGTCACCGGCGGCCACACAGTGGCGCACGCGCCATTGCAGTTGGACATCCCCTTGGAGTCCTTGGCGAACACATAGACGGTGTTGCCGTTGCTGTCCGTGAGGATTGGCCCGAGCTGCGGGTTCTTGGTCATGTCGATCGTCGCCATTCCCCCGCCGCTCGTGGCGGAGGTGCTCGGGCTGGCGGTGGCGCTGTTGCTGCCACTCCCGCATCCGGCCAGCGCGACGAGGGCCGCGAGGCCGGCCGGGAAGGCTGCGAGCGCGAGTCGTGTTCTCATGATTGATCTCCTTGGTGTTCGGGCAGGGTGCTCGAACGATTGGACTCAGCCAGCGCCCACCCTCGGCGAACGGAACTCGATTTCGGCCGCCCGCCGCGTTGGACTCGTCGTGGATGGAGTGCGTCGGACTTGTCGGGGGCCGTCAGATCCGGCGCATCGATGTGTGCCCGTGATACTCGGGCGACGGGTCCGGGGTTCAACGGCTCGCGTGGTCTCGCGCCCATCGGTGACGGACGTCACGCAGCGGACCGCGCCAGGTGGCCGGGCGTCGCACATTCTTGAAGCTCCCCCGGCGGGGCCCGGGGACGTACGATCCCGGGCGATGGCTGAAGAGTGGTCGAGGATCGCGGCCGACGATGGGCAGGGCTTCGTCTTCGTGGAGGCTGGGGAGGGCCCGCTCGTCGTCCTCCTCCACGGCTTCCCCGACACACCTCACGGCTGGGAACGGATCGCCGCCGGCCTCGCCGACGCCGGCTATCGGGCGGCGCGGCCCTGGCTGCGCGGCTACCACCCCGACACGATCGTCGAGGGCCGGCCGTATGACGCGGCCACGATCGCGTTCGACCCGATCGCCTTCCTCGACGCGCTCGGCGAGCGTGACGCGATCCTCGTCGGGCACGACTGGGGCGCCTCCATGGTCTACGGCGCCGCGACCCTCCATCCCGAGCGCGTGCGGGCGATCGTCCCGATCGCAATCCCGCACCCGACCCTGCTGCCGCGCAACCCGTCGACACTCTGGGCCGCTCGTCATTTCCTGGCGCTGAAGATGCCGTGGGCCGTGAGGGCAGTGCGCCGCGCCGACTTCGCCTACCTCGACACCCTCTACCGGCGCTGGTCACCAAACTGGGTCGGCGCGGCCCGCGAGCGGTCCCTCGCCGACGCGAAGAACGCCTTCGCCGACGAGCGCTCGCTGAACGGGGCCCTCGACTACTACCGCGCGCTGTCGCCGCGGCCGGCGCCGGAGTTGGCGCGGCTACCCTCGGCCCGGGGACTCGTCGTCGGCGGCACCACCGACATTCTTGACCCCGACCTCTATGAGCGGACAGCCGGCCTGCTCGGCGCGGGCTCCGACTCGCTGATCGTCGAGGGCGCTGGCCACTGGCCTCATCGTGAGGATGAAGAGGCCTTCCTCACCCGCCTGATCGCGTTCGCCGGCGAGGTCGATCAGGCCGACGGCGCCAGTCAGATGGAGGGCTCCCCGCCGAGCTAGTGCCGGGAGCGCTACCGCCCGCGCAGGGCCGTTGTTAGGTTACGGAGCGGATTTGGCCCCGGCGAACGAGGTGGATCGATGAGCGAAGCGCAGACCGCGGCGACAGGGGACGCGGCGGAGGTGACACCCGACGCGATCATGCAATTGGGAATGGCGTTCTGGGCCTCGAAGACGCTGCTCAGCGCCGTCGAGCTGGGGGTCTTCTCGGAGCTGACGAAGACGGGCCCGCTCGATGCCGAGGCGCTTCGCGAGCGCTTGGGCCTGCACCAGCGAAGCGCGACGGACTTCTTCGACGCGCTCGTCGCGCTGGGGATGCTCGATCGCGAGGGCGGTCGCTACGCGAACACCCCGGCGACCGACCTGTTCCTCGACCGGGCCAAGCCCTCCTACGTCGGTGGGCTCCTGGAGATGGCGAATGCCCGTCTCTACGGGTTCTGGGGATCGCTGACCGAGGGCCTGCGGACCGGGGCCCCGCAAAACGAGGCCAAGGTCGGCGATGACTTCTTCGAGGCGCTGTACGCGGATCCAGCGCGGCTCGCGCAGTTCGCGCGCGCGATGAGCGCCGCCAGCGGCGGCGCAGCGCAGGCGATCGCCGCCAAGTTTCCCTGGCAAGATCACCGCAGCGTGATCGACATCGGTTGTGCCGAGGGTGCCGTGCCGGTTCAGATCGCGCTGGCGCACGAACACATCACAGGAGGCGGTTTCGACCTGCCCGCGATCCGGCCGATCTTCGATGCCTACGTCGCTCGCTTCGAGCTCGGCGAGCGGCTGAGCTTCTCCGCAGGCGACTTCTTCGCCGAGCCGTTGCCCGAGGCGGACGTGCTCGTGATGGGGCACATCCTGCACGACTGGGACATCGACGAGAAGCGAATCCTGCTCAAAAAGGCTCACGATGCGCTGCCCGACGGCGGCGCGCTGATCGTCTACGAGGCGATCATCGACGACGAGCGGCGCAGCAACGCGTTCGGCCTGCTGATGAGCCTCAACATGCTGATCGAGACGCCGGGCGGCTTCGACTACACGGGCGACGACTGCCGCACCTGGATGCAGGACACGGGCTTTCGCGAGAGCTACGTCGAGCACCTGGTCGGGCCCGACTCGATGGTCGTCGGCATCAAGTAAGGCGATCCCGACCCGGAGCGAGCGCGCGATCTCGCAG
Organism: uncultured Actinomycetes bacterium; assembly: GCA_963702805.1. Taxonomy (GTDB): domain Bacteria; phylum Actinomycetota; class Thermoleophilia; order Solirubrobacterales; family 70-9; genus AC-56. The sequence continues at coordinate 598,885 of CAVPEC010000008.1, forward strand.
CAGAAAAGGGGCCGCTCGCGGGCGGCCCCTTTCTTCTGCTGTCAATCCCTGCGGACGGCCGCCGCGCCGCTCCGCTCAGCTGTGGCGGGGTGTTGCCGGCGCCATGCGCTGGCGGGCTCGGAGCGTGGACCCTCCGGCGCCGATTAGCGCGACCATGGCCAATGCTTCCGCCGCGGGTTGACGGACGTCTTCGTGCCGAAGATCCAGTACCCGCGTGGCTATCGGGCCGAGGTTCGCGGAGCCTCGCTCTCGCGCGCGTCGACGAGCCGGCACCTGATCGTCCACGCGAAGCCCGGCGCGAAGCGCATCGCGATCACGGTCGCGCCGCGCTGAGGCTGTCGTCGCCCCAAGAGCACCGGCCAGGCATTCGCGGCGGCGGCGATGTATGTTCCCTATGTCGGGACCTACCCGACCAGAGAAGCGGGACTTCGTCGAGGGGAGATCTGGATGCCGCGCTGGGGGAGAGTCGTAGCAGGAGCCATCGTCGCTATTGGGCTGGCCGTCCAGCCAGCAAGCGCCGCCACCCAGGACTTCGCGCAGACCGCCCGCAACATCATTCCCTCGGGTCAGTACGGCAGTGTGCCCATTCCGCCCGGGGCAGATACGCAGGCGAAGATGTACGACGGCCTGACGCCCCTCTTCGACCACGTCACCTTCGACGACCTCACCCAGTACTTCAAGTCCGAGCGCTTCGGCCTCGACGGGGCGGGCCCGGGGACGAACGAGAGCGTCCCGCGTGCCGGAGTACAGATCACCCGCGACAAGTACAACGTGCCTCACGTCCAGGCAACCACCTACGCCGGTGGCATCTGGGCTGCCGGGTGGATCGCGGCGGAAGATCGCGGCCTGCTGCTCCAGCAGGCTCGTTACGACTCTCGCGTCGCGGCAATCGACGCTCCGGGACTTGACGCCCTCAACCTGATCACCAACCTGCAGCAATTCCAGCCGAGTGCGCAGACCGAGGCCGAAGTTGCGAAGCAGACCAGCGCCCTGCAGGGCGCCGGGCCCGAGGGCCAGGCCGTGCTTCAGGACATCGACACGTTCATCTCGGGGATCAACCAGTACCTGTCCATCCACAGTCCGTCGACGGCGCCCTGGACGCGGAACGACGTCTACGCCCTGAACGCCCTCAAGGGCCAGTTCGTGGGCCAGGGCGGCGGCGACGAGGCCCGCCGCTCACAGTTCCTCGGCGGCCTGCGGCAGCGCCTGGGCGCAGCCCACGGCATGAGCGTCTTCAACGACCTGCGTCAGTTCAAGAATCCCGAGAGCCCGACCAGCGTCGACGGCAACTTCAACTACGGGCACATCCCCAACAATCCCAGCGGCAGCGCGATCCTCGACCCCGGCAGCTTCCAGTCGACGCCGTCCGTGGCCGCCCAGGACGTTCCCAAGCAGGCAGCCTCGGAGCCAGTCCGCGCCAGCAACACGCTGATGATCAACGCTGACCGCTCGAACACCGGGCATCCGCTGATGGTCGGCGGTCCGCAGATCGGCTACTTCTACCCGGGCCTCACGTACGAGATCGACATGCACGCGCCGGGCCTGGACTGGCGGGGGGCGACCTCGGCGCCATTTCCCGGCTACATGCTGATCGGACGCGGCCGCCGACTTCGCAACCACGCTGACCTCATCCAGCGGCGACATCATCGACCAGTACGCGGAAACTCTGTGCGGCGGCAGCGACCAGAAGTACCTCTACAAGGGCCAGTGCCGCACCATGGGCACCTTCAATGCCGGAACCCTGAACGGGGACGCGGTGAAGTTCCGGACCACCGTGCACGGACCGGTGGTCGGCTACGCGAAGGTCCACGGCACCAAGGTGGCGATCTCCTCCAAGCGCTCGAGCTACGGTAAGGACGTCCTCGACCAGCTCCTCTTCCGCCGCCTCTCCACCGGCCAGGTCCACGATCCGAGCTCGTTCTTCAACGCCGCGGCGTTGACGCCCCAGACCTTCAACTCCTTCTACATCGACAGCCAGCACGTCGCCGAGTACACGAGCGGCAGGCTCCCCCTGCGGCCGGCAAGCGTCGACCCCGGCCTGCCGACCAAGGGGACCGGGCAGTACGAGTGGCAAGGCTTCCTCTCGGCGAACGGCCACATTCACGGCGTCGATCCGAGCGGCGGAACGATGGTCAACTGGAACAACATCTCCGCCCACGGCTTCGGCGCGGCCGACGACAACTGGGGCGGCAACGGCTCGGTCGCTCGCGTGGACATGCTGAACCGCAACCTGCAGCGCCTCAAGAGCGGGGGCAAGTGGAGCCTGGCCTCGGTGGCCTCGGCGATGAACGCCGCCGCCACTCAGGACGTGAGGGCGATCGACACGGTCCCGTTGCTACAACGCCTGCTCGCGGGGCCCGCCCCGTCACCCCGAGTGGCGCAGATGCTCTCCCTGCTGGTCGCCTGGCGGAACCATGGCGGCAGCCGGCTGGACCGGAACCTCGACGGCAAGATCGACGACCCCGGGGCGGCGATCATGGACGCGGCCTGGCCGAAGATCGCCGATGCGTTCATGAAGCCTCAGCTCGGGTCGCAGCTCGATGAGCTGAACTCGCTGTTCACTCGCTTCAGTCAGCCCCCCGGAGGCCAGTACGACGGCTGGTATCAGTACTTCGACCGCGACATCAGGCACCTGCTGGGCGAGCACGTGGCCCAGCCCTTCCAGAACAGCTACTGCGGCCACGGCGTCAAGAGCGCCTGCAAACAGGCGATCTGGAACGCCATCGCCGCCGCCGGCTCCGAGCTGACCGCCGCTCAGGGAACCTCCAACCCGGCGGCCTGGCGCGCGGACGCGACCGCCGAGCGAATCCACTTCGCTCCGGGTCTGCTGCCGACGACAATGCGCTACACCAACCGCCCGAGCGGGATCCAGCAGGTGATCACCTTCAACGGTCATCGCTGAGCCCTGCTAAGGGCACCTAGGCGCACAACGACCCTGCGGGCCCTCCCGAACAACGGGTTCCTCGAGCACTTGGTGCCCTTCCTCGAGAAGATCGGCAGCGCCAGCCCGTAGTCGCGCCAGCGGCAGGGCCCGCGACCGTCGGCGGGCATAGACTCGCAGCACGATGGAGGACGGTCGGGCTTCGGGGGAGACGCGTTCGGAAGGCGCGGGACGGACCAGGCGCTCCCTGCCGCTTTCCGCCCGGCTCTTGGGCGGCAGCGCCCGAGGCGCAAGGCGGGTGGCCGAAGCGACGGGGATCGACCGGGCGGTCGAGTCTGCGACCGAGGAGGCCATCGTGCGGGCGGTCGAGAGCCCCGCGGTCGAGCGGGCGCTGGTGCGGGTGCTTCAGGGCCCCGCCGTCGAGGAGGCCATGAAGGGAGCGCTCGACAGTCCGGCGGTCGAGCGGGCGTTGGTCGACGCCCTCGACAGCGAGCTGGTCGACACCGTTTGGCAGCGCCTGCTGGCCAGCGACGAGGCCCAGGAGCTCGTCGAGCGGATCGCGGAGGCTCCCGAGATCCGAGCGGCGCTGGCCGCTCAGAGCATGGGCTTGGTGGAGGACATCGCCCGGCAGGTCCGGCGGATGGCGCGTCGCCTGGATGATGTCGTCGAGCGTGTCGCGCGGCGGCTGGTGATGCGTAAGCGCCGTACAGAGGCCACCGACCGCGCAGGCCTCATAACGCGGGGCCTGGCCCTGGTAGTTGACCTGGGGGTGCTCAACACCATCTTCTTCGCGGTGTCGGTGGTGGTCGCTCTGGTCGCCTCGGTGGTCCTCCCCGGTGACGCGACGGCGCCCGCGCTCGCCATCGGTCTGGGAGCCTGGTTGATCGCAGGCAGCGCCTATCTGACGTTCTTCTGGGCGCTTGCCGGGCAGACGCCGGGGATGCGGTTCATGAACATCCGCGTCGAGGCCGGCGGCTCGCCGGAGCTCGGCGCTCGAGTCGCATTTCGGCGTCTGGTGGGGACCTGGCTGTCGGCGATCCCGCTGGGAGCCGGCTTCCTGGGCATTCTGTTCTCCGAGCAGCGCCATGGGCTGGCGGACCGCATCGCGGGAACCGATGTCGTTTACCTGCCTGAGCGGATCGCGCCGTGGTCTCAGGACAACGCTCGCGAGGACGTGCCCTGACGCGGCTCGTTGGGGAGGATTGAGCTGAGATGGCGGCTGCGCTGGGCTGGGGAGCCCTGGCGGCGTCCTCGCTCGTCATCGGGGCGCTGCTCGCTTTCGCACGCCGGTGGCCCAGCAGGCAGGTCGGCCTGGTCCTGGCGTTCGGCGCCGGGGCACTGATCAGCGCGGTCAGCTTCGAGCTGGCCCAGGAGGGCTTGGCCGTCGGCGATCCGGGCTCGACCGCGTTCGGGCTCGCCGCCGGCGCACTGACCTACTACGTGGCGGACGGATTGATAGCGCGCCGGTTCTCGACCGGACGCGGGCGCCCGGGACGCTCCACCGGCTCGAGCCCAGGGCCGGCACTTGCCCTCGGCGCCTTTCTCGACGGGATCCCCGAGCAGCTCGTCCTCGGCGTCGGGATCGCTGCCGGGAAGGGGGTGAGCGCAAGCCTGCTGGTGGCGATCTTCGTCTCCAACCTGCCCGAGGCGATCGGCTCGGCGACCGAGATGCGCAAGGCCGGCACGGGCGAGCGCGTGATCCTGCGCCTGTGGGTCGTGGTCGCTGCGATCTGCGTCCTCGCCACCGTGGTGGGCTACGCCGCCGCCGACGCCGCGTCGGGGAATGTCACAGCCGGGATCGACGGATTCGCCGCCGGCGCCCTGCTGGTGATGCTCATCGACTCGATGATCCCCGAGGCCACCAAGCAGTCCGGCAGGGTCGCCGGGCTGGTCACCACCCTGGGCTTCGCCCTCGCCGCGGGGCTGTCGAGCGTCTCCTAGCTGGGCTGCGCGTCTGGGTGACGCGCCGTGTGTCCCGGCTGCGTTATTGTCAACCGCGAGGGACCTGATGCAGTTGTTGGGCCGGTTGCGGCTTTCGCTTTGGCTCTTGGCCGTATGGGTGGTTGTCCTGTACGCCTTCTTCGTCACGGTCGCGACGATCCCGCCGGCGAAGGTGGCCGGGCTGACCGTGGTGACGACGGTCCTGGCCGCGCTGGTCATGATTCGCAATCTGTGGATCGCCAACGAGCTGGCGGACCGCGGCGGCGATCCGCGGGTCAGAAGGGCGCTCAACAAGCAGCGCGAGCGGCGGGGCTTCTAGGGGGACGGATGGGGGAGAGGGGGGCCAGCGCGATGATGCCGGACGGCGCTCCGGTGCGGCTCGCCCCGGGCGCTCACTCGTCGCCGCACGAGGGCGTCTGCGTGGTCGAGCTGGCCTCGGTGATCGCCCGTGAGAAGTTCAGCGATCGGCCCAGCTGCGTCTGCCCGTTGATCGGGGCGTTCCTGCGTGGCTGGAACGATCGCGCCTCGCACTCTCAGCGCCAGCGACTGAGTCCCTACGCGGCGCGCATCGTGGGCTCCCGTGGCAATCGCCGGGTGACCCGCCAGCGCCGCGACATCTGCCTCGAGTGGGCGGGAGCCGATCTGAGTCACGGTGTGCTTCGCCGCCTGCTCAGCAGGGCCGGGATGCGAATCAGGATCGCCGTCTTCTGCGGTGTGAGCGCGGCCGTGCGACCGAACGAGGGAGCCGGGGACTACGCGTCCCGCGTCGCGGCGGCCCGAGGTGACCCGGAGCGCGCATTCGAGCTCCTCGACACCCTGCTTGCCGTCGGCGAGGAGCATCGCCCCAGCCGGCGGGCGGCCACGGCGAACGGCAACGGCCACGCTCGCGTGGACCGCAACGGCCTGCCGGCGATGGAGCCCCACGGGCCTGCGGCGGTGAACGGCAACGGATCGAACGCGAACGGAGGGAGCGCTCCCGTCGAGCGGCTCGAAGTGTCGTCCAACGGCGGCGAGCAGAACGAGCGGTCCACCGTCTGACTGCACGCCGCAACCCCGTCCGGAACCGGGAGGGGAGCGTCAGAGCTTGCGCGCCGGCCTGAGCGAATACGACGCGATCGTCGTCGGCTCGGGGCCCAACGGCCTCGCCGCCGCCATCGTCCTCGCGCGCGCGGGCCGATCGGTGCTGGTGCTCGAGGCGAGTGAGACGATCGGCGGCGGGATGCGCTCGGCCGAGCTGACGCGGCCGGGCTTCGTCCACGACGTCTGCTCGGCGATACATCCGATGGCGCTCGGATCGCCGTTCCTCCGCGAGCTTCCCCTCGCCGAGCACGGGCTGGAGCTGGTCCATCCGCCGTCCCCGCTGGCCCACCCGTTCGACGACGGCACCGCGGCGATCCTGGAGCGCTCCGTCGAGGCGACGGCGGAAGGCCTGGGAGCCGACGCGGAGAGCTATCGCCGGCTCATGCGGCCGCTCGCCGGCGCCGCGGACGCCATCATCGGCGACGTCTTCGGCCCGTTGAGAGTTCCGCGACATCCGCTGGCCACGGCGCGATTCGGGCTCGTGGGCCTGCGCTCGGCCGCGGGCCTGGCCTCTCGGCGGTTCGAGACCGAGCGGGCTCGAGGGCTGTTCGCCGGTGTGGCTGGGCACTCGATGATGCCGCTCACGAACCCGATCACCGCGGCGGCCGGACTGGTCCTGGGGCTGATGGGGCATGCGTTCGGCTGGCCGCTGGCCCGTGGCGGCTCGCAGCGCATCGCCGACGCGATGGGCTCCCTCCTGCGCGAGCTGGGCGGCGAGATCGCCACCTCGCACCCGGTGTCGTCGATTGCCGAGCTTCCGCCGAGCACGGCGATCCTGTTCGATCTCACTCCGCGCCAGGTCCTTGGGATCGCCGGGGACCGGCTTCCGGCCCGCTACCGGCGCCGGCTCGCTCGCTACCGCTACGGGCCCGGGAGTCTGCAAGCTGGACTGGGCCCTCGACGGCCCATCCCCTGGCGCGCCGAGAGCTGCGGCCGCGCGGGCACGGTGCATCTCGGGGCGACCCTCGAGGAGATCGCCCGCTCCGAGGCCGAGGTCTGGCACGGCCGCCACCCGGAGCGTCCCTACGTGCTGCTCGCGCAGCAGAGCCCGTTCGACCCGACGCGGGCGCCCGACGGCAAGCACACGGCGTGGGCCTACTGTCACGTGCCAAGCGGCTCCCCGCAGGACATGAGCGAGCGCATCGAGGCGCAGGTGGAGCGCTTCGCGCCGGGCTTCCGCGACCTGATCCTGGATCGCAGCGTGATCACGGCCACCGAGATCGAGAGGTACAACGCCAACTACGTCGGGGGCGACATCAACGGGGGAATCCAGGACGTTCGACAGCTGTTCACCCGGCCCACCGCTCGCCTGGTCCCCTACGCGACGCCGGCCCGCGGCGTCTACATCTGCTCGTCGTCGACTCCGCCCGGCGGCGGAGTCCACGGGATGTGTGGCTACTTCGCGGCCCGGGCGGCGCTGCGACGCGAGCTCGCCGGGTAGCGGTTAGGTTGGGGAGGGAACGTGTCCGAGCACGACGTCGAATCGCTCCAGCGCATCTACCGCGCACTCTCGCTCTGGGACGTGGAGGAGCTGGTCAGCGACCTGGCGCACGACATCGAGTTGAGCCAGCCGGACACGCTGCCCTGGGGAGGCACCCGCCACGGTCACGAGGGCGTGCGCGCCTTCGCATCGATCTCGCAGGACTACGTCGAGGGGCGCTGGGCCGATCCCGACGACTTCCTCGACGCCGGGGATCGCATGGTCGTGCTGGGACGAATGCGCGGGCGCGCCAAGGCCAGCGGCCGGGAGTACGAGGTGGAGTTCGTCCACGTTTGGACGATGACCGACGGCGTTGCCTCGCGGCTGCGCGCCTACTTCGACACCTCGCCGATCATGGCGGCGCTCGACGAAGGCGGGGACGCGACCGTCGCGTAGCCTTCCGTTGCCGCGCGGGCGGCCTTCCTCACCTCTCCACCACTAGCCGATTCTCGTCCACGGCCACGATCCGCATCACGCGCGGCACGCCTCCGCCGGCGCCCTCGCCGAGGACGATCTTCTCGCCATCCTCGAGCTGCCACGTGCCGCTCGCGGCCTCGGACCGATCCGTGGGGCCGATCCCCGACTCGGCGAAGGTGCCGTCCGGCTTCAGCTCGAAGGCGGCCCGGCCGCGTGATGGCGGCAGCTCGACCTCCGCCGGCCGAAAGACCATCTCCCGGTCGGTGTCCTCCTCGTGGGCGTGAACCCAGCGCCTGTGGAGCAGCCGGGGCTCGAACTCGGGCATCGCGAGCCGATGCTCAGGCGAAGCTCTTGCGCGGCCCGGCCAGGGCGGCGTTCATGCGCGTTACCTGGCCGGCGCTGAACATGAACATCGCTGCGTCGTCGACGTAGTCCATGTAGTTCATGAACATGTCGCCGCTCGGACCGTTGTTGCAGGTGATGTGGGGGAAGGTCGGCTTCCCGTAGTTCGGCCCCTCGGCGTTCGGCGTGTCGGCGACGCGATCGCCGCCGCTGCAATCCATGGTGTCGCCCCAGATGTGGCGCAGGTTCAGCCAGTGGCCGATCTCGTGTGTGGCGGTGCGCCCGAGGTTGAAGGGCGCCCTCACGTCGCCCTGCGTTCCGAACGCGCTATGGAGGATCACCACCCCGTCGGTGCGCGCCGGGCCGCCCGGGAACTGCGCGTACCCGAGCAGGCCGCCGCCCAGGTTGCATACCCAGAGGTTGAGGTATCGCTTGCTGGGCCACGGGTTGGCGCCGCCCTTGGATGCGTACTTCACCGAGTCGTCGTCACCGAATGAACTCTGGGTGGTCTTGGTTCGCGTGATGCCGTCGGTCTTCTTCCCCTTCGGATCGCGCGTTGCCAGGGCGAACTTGACGTTGGCGTTGCCGATCAGCCCCTGCCAGACGGCCGGAACCTTGCTCTTGTCGGGGTTGGTGGCGCGAAAGTCGCGATTCAGGACGCTGATCTGGCTTCTGATCTGGCCCTTCGAGATGTTCTCGCTCGGGCGTTTGTGGACGACGTGGACGACCACCGGGATGGTGATGACCCGGCGGGTCACGCGCTGTGCCAGTCCCGAGGCGATGCTGCGCTCCGTGAACTGATCGATCCGGGCCTCGTTGCGGCGGAAGGATGGGTAAGTCTCCAACAGCCGCTCGTGCACTTGCATGGCGCCGCATCGGCGCCTGCGGGGGGCTGGACTCATCGGCTCGCGCTCCTCTCTTCCTGCCTGGCTTCGGCGCGCCCGAGCCCCTTCCTCAGTCCAATTCCCGTCGGCCCGGACCGAAAGCCCATTCAACCCCACCGCGTCTGCTGCGTCAAGGGCAGCCCTACGCCGCGGGCTCGAGCACCCGGCTGCGGGGCGAGTGCGGGGCGATCAGGCGACCCCAGTCCCCGTCGTCGATCCGGCCCGGCTCGGTGGTCTCGAGGAAGTCCAGCAGCACCGCGGCGAGCCCCTCGGGGTTCTCCAGGTGGGGGAAGTGCGCGGCGTGGGGCAGGATCTCGAAACGGCTGTGCGGAATCGCCTGGTGCGCGTAGCGCCCATGCGAGACCGGAATCGTGTTGTCGCGCGCTCCCCAGACGATCATCGTGGGAATTGGGCCGAGCAGGTAGAGGCGGTCCCGCGCGCTGACCCGCTGGCCCTGGGCGTCGATCACCGACCGAAGCGTCTGCAGGAAGGCCTTTCGCGCGCCCGGGCGCTGAAGTGGCTGCAGCGCCCGGGCGATGGCCTGCAGGTAGACGCCCTTCCCCGAACCACGCTCCCGCAGCCGCTCGCCTGCCCGGGACAGCCCCGCCGCGACCTGCGGGTGGGCGACGAGCCAGAGCAGGGCGGCCGCACCGGGGAGCGCCGCGCCGCGGAGCATCGGGCTCACCTCGCGGCCCAGCCCGCCGCTCGAGACGAGGACCATTCGCTCCACGCGCTGTGGGAACTGGTAGAAGAACTGCATCGCCACGCCGCCGCCGAGCGAGTGGCCGACGATCGTCGCCCTGTCGATTCCGATCACGGCGAGCAGGTCGCGAATGCTCGCCGCGTGGGCGCCGAGGGAGTAATCGCCGCGGGGCGTGGCCGAGTCGCCGTGGCCGATGAGGTCCGGCGCGATCACCGTGTAGTCGTTGGCGAGGGGGAGCGCCACGGCCTCCCAGTGGCGCGACGAGTTCACCATTCCGTGAATCAGGACGACCGGTGGGCCGCTGCCGGCGATCCGGTAGATCACCCGATGGCCGTGCAGGTCGAGCTGCCACGGGTCGAATGCGCCGTTCACGGCGGGGGACGATATCGGCGGCCGCCGGGCCCCGCTTGCGAGACAGCGGCCGATTGGACTTACCGTTGTACCTTTGCGCGGTGCAGCGCGACGCGGCCCTGGTGGAGGTGTTCAAGCCAGTTCGCACTCCGACCACCTTCGAGGAGACGGTCGAGCGACTTGGCACCGCCATCCGCCTCGGGCTGCTGCCGGCGGGCAGCCGCCTGCCGGCCGAGCGCGACCTGGCCGGGCAGCTGGGGATCTCGCGCTCGACGCTTCGCGAGGCGCTGACCACGCTGGTGCAGAGCGGTCACCTCGTCGCGCAGAGGGGGCGCACCGGGGGCACCTTCGTCGCCGAACGGCCGCCACTGGCGGAGAAGGACGACAAGCCGCTCGGCGAGGCGACCTGGGCGGTGCTCGACTACCGGGTCGCGGTCGAGGCCGGGGCGACGATCCTGGCGGCCGAGCGGGCCGAGACCGACCAGCTCGAGCGCCTCGGCGAGCTGGTCTCCAGGATGGCGGGCGCGATCGACTTCGAGGAGTACCGCCGGGCCGACATGCGCTTCCACATCGGGATCGCGGAGGCGGCAAGCTCGCCCCGGCTGGTGGCCGCGATGACCGAGGTCCAGGGGCAGATGAGCGACCTGATCGCTCAGATCGCGCACCCGGAGCGGGTGCTCACGCACTCGAACGCCCAGCACCGGCGACTGGTGACGCTGCTGCGCAAGGGGGACGGCTCGCGCGCGGTGCGTCTGATGCGCGAGCACATCGAGGGCACCGAGCACATCCTCGCCGGGCTTCTCTGAGGCCGGCGGCGGGCGATCTACAGGGCGACCGCTCGCTTCACGAACTCGCGCCACTCGGCGTGCGCGCGCTCGCGCCATGCGGCATCTCGCCTCGGCTCGGTGCGCTCCCCGGCGGGAACTCGCTCGGCGATCTCGAGCGTCGAGCCCCAGATGCCCGCTCCGACGGCGGCCAGCGCGGCCGCTCCGGCGACGGTGGCGTCCACGGCGCCGCGCTGGACGGGGACGCCGGCGGCGTCGGCCTGGAGCTGGAGGAGCGGTCGGATCGCGCGTCAGGCCGCCGTCGACCCGCAGGACCTCGACGGGCACCGTCTCGCGCACGACGCCGACCACGTCCGCCACCCGCCAGGCGATCGCCTCCAACGAGGCCCGCGCGATGTGGGCCGGTCGCGTTCCCGACGTCAGCCCGGCCATCACCGCGCGCGCCTCGGACTCCCACCACGGGGCGCCGACGCCGGCGAGCGCCGGCAGCACCCGCACGCCGCCCGCGTCCTCGACCTCGGCCGCGGCGGCGGCGAGCGCGGCCGGGTCGGCCGCGAGCCCGAGGTCGCGGCTGAGCCACTCGAGCAGCGCGCCGGCGGTGAACACGCCGCCGTCGATCGCCCACTCGACGCGCCCGTCGACCCGCCAGGCGACGGTCGGGAGCAGGCCGCCGCCCGGGCTCGGGCCGCTCGTCGCCCGCGTGCGCGAGCACGAACACGCCGGTGCCGTAGGTGGCCTTCACCAGGCCGGGCTCGACGCAGCCGGCGCCGGCGAGCGCCGCCTGCTGGTCGACGCAGCGCGCCCGCAGCGGCAGCTCGACCGGCCAGGAGGGGTGGCGCAGCGCGCCGAGATCGCCGGCCGTGTCCGCGATCACGGGCAGCGCGCTCGGCCGGCACGCCGAAGATCTCGAGCAGGGCCGGATCCCAGTCGGGAGCGCCGAGCTGGGTGCGCGACGCGGTCGAGGGATCGGTCGCGAACCCGGCGCCGAGCCGGTCGCAGAGGAAGGAGTCGACGGTGCCGAGCCGCAGCGGTGCCGGCGTCGCGCGCCTGCGCGACCGCCGTCGTCGTGCTCGAGCAGCCAGGCAGCTTGCCGGCCGAGAAGTAGGGGTCGAGCGGCATGCCGCTGCGCTCGCGCACCTCGTCGGCGCGCCCGTCGGCCTCGAGGCGGTCCAGCACCTCCTGGGAGCGCTTGTCCTGCCAGGTCACGATCGGGGTCAGCGGGCCGGCCGCTGTCGGCGTCCCAGGCCAGCACGGACTCGCCCTGGTGGTCGAGCCCGCAGGCCACGATCTCCCCAGGCGTCGTCGGCCAGCAGCTCGGCCACCGCGTCGACCACGGTGGCCAGGACCTCCTCGGCGTCCTGCTCGACCCAGCCGGGCTTCGGCTGGCGCAGCGCCTTCTCGCGCCGCGCCTCCTTCACGGGCCGCAGGTCGGCGTCGAACAGCACCGCCTTGACGGCGGAGGTCCCCTCGTCGATGCCCAGCAGCAGGCTCATCCCGTCTCCTGCTGGACCGGCTGCGTCCGGTACTCGGCCGTGCGCCGCCACCACGGGCCCGCGCGCCCGGTCGGCGGGCCCGGCTCGAGCGGCCGCTCGGGCGCCGAGCGCGACGCCGAGCTCGGCGACGATCGCGCACACACGCTCGGCGATCCCGAGCGACGCGGTCAGGCCCGTGGAGCGGATCGCCGCCACGTTGACGAGGCCCGGGCAGGCGCCCGACGGGCCGATCAGCGTAGTTGACGCCGCGGCCGGCGGGCCGCAGCCCGGCGTAGGCGGCGACCGGCTCGGCGTCGTGCGAGCGGCGGGTACATCGCGGTCGCCTGCGGCAGGATCTCATCCCGCGCCTCGGGCCGCACCGACCAGTCGTCCTTGTCCTCCTGGTCGACGGCGGTCGGACCCGCCACCACCTTGCCGTCGATCGTCGGGAAGACCAGGACGCCCTTGGTGCGCTTCGTGGGCACCGGCAGCAGGATCCGCTCGAGCCGTTCGCCGCCCGGCGGATCGAAGACCAGGAACTCGCCCTTGCGCGGATAGACCTCGAACGAGTCGTCGCCGGCAAGCCGCGCCACCTGGTCGGCCCCGAGCCCGGCGCAGTTGACGACGAGCCGGGCGGCGAGCGACTCGCCGCCCGGCTCGGAAACGGTGAATTCGCCGCCGCTTCGCTCGAAGCCCCGCGACTCGGAAGCCGGTGCGAAGCTCCGCACCGTGGCGTTGGGCTGCCGCCGCCAGCGCCAGCGTGTAGGCGACCGGATCGGTGACCGACTCGCCCGGGACCTCGAGCGCGCCGTCGTCGTGCAGCGAGACCTCGACGCCGTTGCGCTCCGCGTTCGCGGCCAGCGCCGCGACCGCCTCGCGCTGCGAGCCCTCCGCCGGGCGCATCAGCGCCCCGCAGCGCAGCACCGGCACGCCGAAGCGCCTCGAGCACCGGGTCGCGCAACGCCGCCGAGCGCAGGATCAGCTCGGTCTCGAGCTCCCCGGGGACGGAGTCGAAGCCGGTGTGGAGGATCCCCGAGTTGGTGCCGCTCGCCGCCAGCCCGGGCTCGGGCTCGGCCTCGAGCAGCGCCACCGCGGCCCCGCGCCGCGCCAGCTCGAGCGCCGTCGCGGATCCGACCACGCCGGAGCCGACGACTGCCACCTCAGCTTGCACCGGCTCCCTCCCGCGCGGCAGCGTCAGCACGAATCCGCTTGCCCTCGGGGTCGAACAGGGGCTCGCTCGCAACCTCCCCTTCGACCCAGCGCCCGAAGATCTCGACCGCGACGGCGGTGCCCGGATCGGCGTGCTCAGGGGGCACGTACGCGTAGGCGATCGAGCGGCCCACGGTGTAGCCGTAGCCGCCGGTGGTGACGCGACCGCGGATCTCACCGTCGATCTGCACCGGCTCGTTGCCGAGCGCGACCGAGCGCGGATCCGAGAGCAGCAGGCAGGCAAGCCGAGCGCGAGGGCCGCGGTCCTTCGCCTCCAAGAGCCCCTCCCGGCCGATGAACCCGCCCTCCTTGTCGAGCTTGACGCAGAAGCCGACCCCGCCCTCGTACGGCGTTTCGTCGGGGGTGATGTCGGCGCCCCAGACCCGGTAGCCCTTCTCGAGGCGCATCGAATCGATCGCCCGGTAGCCGCCGCCGACGATCCCGTGCGGCTCCCCCTCCTCCCAGATCGCCCGCCAGAGCCCGAGGCCGTACTCGGTGGGGCAATAGAGCTCCCAGCCGAGCTCGCCGACGTAGGTGACGCGGAGCGCTCGCACCGGCACGTGGCCAATGGTGATCTCGCGCAACGACATGTATGGGAATTTCTCGTTGCCGAGGTCCGCCGGGGTCAGCGGCTGCAGCACGTCGCGCGCCCGCGGCCCCCAGATCCCGAAGCACGCCCACTGCGAGGTCGTGTCGTGGACCTGCACGCTGCCGTCCCTGGGAAGGTGGCGGCGGATCCATTCGCGGTCGTGGTTGCCGAAGGCCGTGCCGGTGACGATCGAGAAGCGATCCTCGGCGAGGCGCGCGACGGTGAAGTCGCATTCGATGCCGCCGCGGCGGTTGAGCATCTGCGTGTAGGTGATTTTCTGCGGCTCGCGGGCCACCCGGTTGTCGCACAGGCGCTCGAGGAGCTCCGCCGCCCCGGGTCCCTCGATCTCCATCTTCGAGAACGAGGTCTCGTCGAAGATCGCCACGCCCTCCCGCGTGGCCTCGTGCTCGACGCCGATCGCCGGGGACCAGTGCTCGCCGGCCCAGCCCCGCGGGCGCAACGACTCGTCTCCCCGCGCGGCGTTCGACTCGTACCAGTTGACCCGCTCCCAACCCGACTTCTCGCCGAACGCCGCCTCGCGCTCGCGATGCCAGGCGGTTGCGGGAGAGACGCGCAGCGGCCTCCCCGCGCTGCGCTCGTGGTTCGGGTAGCGGATGTCGTAGTAGGTCTCGTAGGTCTCCTTGATCCGGGCGTGGGTGTAGGACGGCGAGCGGTATTGGGCGCCGAAGCGACGGATGTCCATCTCCCACAGGTCGAGGCTGGGCTCGCCCTCGGCGATCCACTCGGCCATCACCTTGCCGACCCCCCCGGCGCCGGCCAGCCCGTGGGCGCAGAAGCCGGCGGCGATGAAGAGCCCGGCGACCTCGGTCTCGCCGAGGCAGAACTCGTTGTCGGGCGTGAACCCCTCCGGCCCGTTGATCAGCTTCGTCACCTTGATCTCGTCCATCGCAGGCACCCGCCGCTTCGAGTTCTCGGCGATCTCCTCGAAGCGATCCGGGTCGTCCTCGAGCAGGCGGCCGTTGAAGTCGGACGGGATGCGGTCGAGGCCGCCGGTCCCGTCGGGCAGGAACGCCGGCGAGCTACGGCGCTCGTAGCCGCCCATCACCAGGCCCGCGCCGTCCTCGCGGTAGTAGACGAGCAGGTCGGGGTCGCGCAGGGTCGGCAGCCGGCGTTCACCACGCTCGCGAAATGGCTGCGTGACCACGTACTGGTGCGACATCGGGATCACGGGGACGCGAACGCCCGCCATGCGGCCGATCTCCGGTGCGTACATGCCGCCCGCGTTGACCACCACCTCGGCCTCGACGTCGCCGCGCTCGGTGCGAACGCCGCGCACCCGCCCGTCGACGACGTCGATCCCGTCGACCCGGGTCGAGGTGAACACGCGGCAGCCGCCCCGGCGCGCTCGGTCGGCGAGCGCATAGGTCAGCTGCGCCGGGTCGATGTAGCCATCGGTCGGGAGCCAGGCCGCGCCCACGACCCCGTCGGTCGACATCAGCGGGAACAGCCCCTTCGCCTCCTCGGCTGAGATCAGCTCCAGGGGCAGCCCGAACGTCTTCGCCCAGCCCGCCTGGCGCCGGAGCTCCTCCATCCGCTCCTCGCTCGAGGCGAGGCGGATGCCTCCGCACTCGACCCAACCGGGGTCGAACTCGGACTCCTCGCCGACCCGCCGGTAGAGCTCGACCGAGTGCATCATCATCTTCGTCAGCGAGACCGAGCCGCGAAGCTGCCCGACCAGGCCGGCGGAGTGGAAGGTCGAGCCCGAGGTGAGCTCGGCGCGCTCGAGCAGGACCACGTCGTCCCAACCGAGCTCGGCGAGGTGGTAGGCGATCGAGGTTCCGCCGACCCCGCCGCCGATGATCACGCAGCGGGCCGCGCTCGGGAAGCTCAGCCGTGGGGCTCACGCGCCTCCTCGAGCCAGGTCGCGAAGTCGGGGTCGGCTGCGGTTGCGAGCATGCGCTCGAAGTGCTTGCGCGCGTAGGCCTCGAAGTCGAAGTCGAGCTCGGAGAGCGCGGTCTGGACCACTCCCCACATCGCCTCGCGGAAGTCCGACATAAACTACATCAGCCGCAAGGCGGCAAGCCGCCTTGCGGGTTCGCGAGGGTCGCGCCGGCGTCCGCGAAGTACGCCTCGAGCAGTGCCTGCTCGTCCGGCCTCGCCGAGCTCGTTGTTGACGGCGAAGTTGGCGAGGTCGAAGTAGCGGTCGCCCATCCCCGCGTACTCCCAGTCGACGATCCAGAGCTGCTCGGCGCCGCGGATGAAGTTCGCGGCCAACAGGTCGTTGTGGCAGGGGACCGGGTCGTGCTCGGGACCGGACAACGCGGCTTCGATCGCCCGCGCGTGGCCAAGTGCCTCTTCGTAGGCGGGAGGCGGGGGCGCGCCGCGCTCGCGGGCGGTGTCGGCGTACGTCTCGACGACCCGGAAGGAGTCGAAGCTGGTCGGCAGCGGCTCGCCGAGATCGTGGATGGCGCGCAGCGAGCGGGCGACGTCCGTCAGCATCGGCTGCTGGCGGAGGTCGGCGGCATCCAGCCCCTCTCCCTCGACGAACACGGTGACGATGCACTGCGGCTCGTCGAGCATCGCCACCACCGGCGGGGCGATCCCGATTCGGGCCGCGCGCTCGTTCGCGATCCGCTCCGCGCCACGGTCGATCTCGAGCAGGTTGGTGTCCTTGCCCGGGACGCGGATCACGTGGTCGACGCCGCCGAACCTGGCGCGGAAGTTGCGGTTCGTGATCCCGCCCTCGAGCGGCCTGGGATCCCCCTCCGGTTCGCCCAACAGGGGCGCTAATTGCTGGACGATTCGTCCGAGTTCGGCCTCGGGGGGTTGACTCGCGTCCGGGGTTGGGCTTAGGCTAGCGTCGTCCATAGGTCGGCCCGCCACACCTTTTATCGCATGCGGCCGCGATTCGGGAGGAGACGGAGATGGCACCAGAGGGCACCAGCGACCCGATTGCTGATGAGCAACGTCTAGCCGAGCTCGGCTACAAGCAGGAGCTGGACCGCGGCTGGACGCAGGTTCACCAACTTCGCGATCTCGTTCTCGATCATCTCCGTCCTGGCCGGCTGCTTCACGACCTTCTACGTGGGGTGGAACAACGGCGGGCCGATCGTGATCTCGATCGGCTGGCCGGTGATCGCGCTGATCATCCTCACGGTCGCGGTCAGCATGTCCGAGCTCGCCTCGGCCTTCCCGACCGCGGGCGGCCCGTACTGGTGGGCCCACAAGCTCGGCGGCGCCGGCTGGTCGTGGTTCACCGGCTGGTTCAACGTCGTCGGGCTGATCGGGATCGTCGCCTCGGTGGACTACGTCCTCTCGGTCTTCGCGACCACGCTGTTCGGACTCTGGGGCTGGGATCTGGGCTTCATCAACTTCGGCCGACTACGCAGCACATCATCCAGGAGATCTTCTGGGTGTACGCGGTGCATCCTCGTGCTGCACGCCCTGATCAACATCTTCTCCCACCGGTTGATCTGCGTTGTTCACCAGCATCTCGGTCTGGTGGCACGTGCTCGGGACGGCTGATCATCCTCGGGATCCTCATCATCGTCCCCGATCATCACCAGAGCGCCAACTTCGTCTTCACCGAGAAGATCAACAACTCCGGGTTCGCCGGCGGATCGATCGGCGGCGGCACCTACTGGTTCCTTGTCCTGCCCGTCGGCTTCCTGCTGACCATGTACACGATCACCGGCTACGACGCCTCGGCGCACGTGGCCGAGGAGACGGTGGGCGCGGAGCAGGCGGCGGCGAAGGGCATCTGGCAGTCGGTCGCGCTCTCGGCGCTGATCGGGTGGTTCCTGCTGCTCGCGTTCCTCTTCGCCGCCACCCACGCCGAGTGCCATCACCAAGGGCGCCGGCACCTCTCACGGCAGCTCCATCGCCGTCTTCACCTCCGCCGACATGAACCAGAACTGGGCGGAGGCGATCATCGCGATCGCCTGCGTCGGCCAGTTCTTCTGCGGCATGGCCTGCGTGACGAGCTGCTCGCGGACCTTCTTCGCGTTCTCGCGTGACCGCGCCGTCCCGGGCCACCAGCTGTGGGCCGGGTCAGCGGCGGCCGGGGTGCCCGCGATGGCGGTGCTCGGCAGCTGCGCGCTCGCCTTCCTGATCGTGCTGCCGGCGCTGTTCGCGCCCGACACCTTCGTGCCGCCGGTCGCCTTCTTCGCCGTCACCGCGATCGGCACGGTCGGGCTCTACATCGCCTACGTGACACCGGTCTACCTGCGCTGGCGGGCGGGGGATTCGTTCGAGCCGCGCTCCTGGACGCTCGGGCCGCGGTACAAGTGGATCAACGCGATCGCGGTGGTCTTCGTGGTCCTCATGGTCATCATCCTCTGCCTGCCCGTCGTCCAGCACGGGCGTGCCGTGGGAGGGCGACTTCGACTGGAGCTTCTTCAACTACACGCCGCTGGTCGTCGGCGGTCGTCCTGCTCGGCACCGGCCTCGCCTGGGTGCTCGGCATGAACAAGCGCTACCCGGGCCCGATCCGGCAGGTCGAGTTCGACGAGGGCATGGGCATCGTCGAGGAGAAGCCGGCGGGCCCGGCGCCGGCCGGCCGGATCCACGCCCGGCCCGCGGTGACGCCTGACGAGGCAGATGGCGGCGGCGCCAGCGCCCCGGCGGCCCGGGCGGCACCGCCGGGATGCTCTCGCTCGACGACCTCCGCAAGGAGGGCGAGGCGGGCACGATCGACACCGTCGTCGCCGCCTTCACCGACATGCAGGGGCGGCTGTTCGGGAAGCGGATCCAGGTCGAGTACTTCCTCGACGAGGTGGTCGAGGAGGGGATCGAGGGCTGCAACTACCTGCTCGCCCTCGACATGGAGATGGACCCGGTCCCCGGCTACGAGATGGCCAACTGGGAGGACGGCTACGGCGACTTCGGGATCGCCCCCGACATGGCGACGCTGCGCCGGATCCCCTGGCTCGACCGCACGGCGCTGGTGATCTGCGACGTCGCCAACCACGACGGCAGCCCGGTCGTCGCCTCGCCGCGCCAGGTCCTGATCGCCCAGTACGAGCGCGCCGCCGAGATGGGCTACACGCCGCAGATGGCGTCGGAGCTCGAGTTCTACCTCTACAAGGAGAGCTACGCCGAGGCCCACGAGAAGGACTACAAGGACCTCACTCCGACGATCCCCTACATCCTCGACTACCACATCCTCGCCACGACGATGGACGAGCAGTACCTGGGACCGATCCGCCGGGGCATGCACGCGGCCGGGATCCCGGTCGAGTTCTCCAAGGGAGAGGCCTGGTACGGGCAGCACGAGGTCAACTTCCGCTACGCCGACGCGGTCACCTCCGCCGACCGCCACACGATCTACAAGAACGGCGCCAAGGAGATTGCGTTCTTGCACGACATCTCGGCCAGCTTCATGGCCAAGCCGTCGGAGAAGGACATCGGCAGCTCCTGCCACATCCACACCAGCCTCCTCGACACGAGCGGCAAGAGCGCCTTCGTCGACGGCCACGAGGAGACCGACGTGTTCCGCCACTTCCTCGGCGGCCAGCGCGCCCACATCCGCGAGCTGGCCCTGTTCGTCGCCCCCTCGATCAACTCCTACAAGCGCTATGCGGCCGAGAGCTGGGCGCCGACCTCGGTCTCATGGGGCCGCGACAACCGCACCTGCGGCTTCCGGATCGTCGGGCACGGGCAGTCGCGGAGGGTCGAGTGCCGGATCCCCGGCGCCGACGCAAATCCGTATCTCGCCTTCGCCGCGCTGCTCGGCGCCGGCCTCGACGGGATCGAGAACGGAACCGACCCCGGCCCGGAGCTGAAGGGCAACGCGTATGAGGCCGGCGAGGCCGAGGCGTTCCCGTCGACGCTGCGCGAGGCGGTCGACCTCTGGGAGGGCAGCGATTTCGCCCGCACGACCTTCGGCGACGCCGTCCACAAGCACTACCTCAACTATGGGCAGACCGAGCAGCGCCTCTTCGACGAGGTGGTCACCGACTACGAGCGCCGTCGCATGTTCGAGCGCGGCTGACCCGACTGTGAGGCCGGGTTGAGCGGCCCCGCGATCGGGATCTGCGCTGCGTTGGAGCGGGTGCGCTGGGGGCCCTGGGAGGACACCGTCACGATGCTGCCGCGGTCCTACGCCACGGCGGTGCAGGCAGCGGGCGCGCTTGCGCTCCTGCTGCCGCCCGACGACACCGCGCAGGAGGCGCCCGATCCGCTGCTCGACCGAATCGAGGCGCTGATGCTCGCGGGCGGCGCCGACGTCGACCCGGCCTCCTACGGCGCGCAACCGCACCCGGAGATCGGCCCCACCTGGCCCGAGCGCGATCGCTTCGAGCTGGCGCCTCGTCCGTCGCGCCCTCGATCGCGGGATGCCCGTGCTCGGCGTCTGCCGGGGCATGCAGGTGCATGAACGTCGCGCTGGGCGGCACCCTCGTGCAGCACCTTCCCGACCTGCTCGGCCACGACGACCACCGCCACACGCCCGGCGCCTTCACGGACCACGAGGTCCGGCTCCAGCCGGGCTCGCTCGCCGCCAGGGCGGTCGGGGCGGAGCAGATCACGGTCAAGTCCCACCACCACCAGGGGATCGAGCAGCTGGGCGAGGGGTTGACGGCGACCGGCTGGTCGGTGAGGGACGACCTCGTGGAGGCGGTCGAGCTCCCGGACCATCCGTTCGCGCTCGGCGTCCTGTGGCATCCGGAAGAGGACGAGCGGAGCCGCGTCGTCGGAGCGCTGGTGGACGCGGCGCGGCTGGGGGTGGGCGCGCGGTGATCGAGGTCGTCGAGCCCGCCACGGAGCAGGTGATGGCGGAGGTGCCGAGCGCCGGCGCCGACGAGGTCGACGCCGCGGTGGCGCGGGCGAAGCGAGGCCTTCCCGGCCTGGCGGGCCGTCGCGCCGGCGGACCGCGCCGCGCTCCTTCACCGCCTCGCGGACGCGCTCTCCGATCGAGCGGAGGACCTGGCGACGCTCGAGGCGCGAAACGCGGGCAAGCCGATCGCCGACGCGCGCGGCGAGATGGGGATGGTGGTGGACACGTTCCGCTACTACGCCGCCGCTCCGGAGCGGCTGCTGGGCCAGACGATCCCGGTCGCCGGCGGCGTCGACATGACGTTCCACGAGCCGCTGGGGGTGGTTGGCCTGATCGTGCCCTGGAACTTCCCGCTGCTGATCGCCTCGTGGAAGGTGGCGCCCGGCGCTGGCGGCCGGCAACACCGTGGTGCTGAAGCCCGCCGGGCTGACGCCGCTGACCGCGCTGGAGCTCGAGCGGATCGCGCTCGAGGCCGGAGTCCCCGAGGGCGTCCTCAACGTGGTCGCGGGACCTGGGAGCGTCTGCGGCCGGCGGCTGGTGGAGCACCCCGACGTGGCGAAGATCGCCTTCACGGGCTCGACCGAGGTCGGCCGCGGGATCGCCGAGGGGGCCGCGGCGACGATCAAGCGCGTCACCCTGGAGCTGGGCGGCAAGTCGGCCAACCTCGTGTTCGCCGACGCCGACCTGGAGCGGGCGGCCGCGGCGGCGCCGCTGGCCGTGTTCGGCAACGCGGGCCAGGACTGCTGCGCCCGCTCCCGGATCCTGGTCGAAAGGCCCGTCGTCGACCGCTTCCTCGAGGCGCTCGAGGAGGCGATTCAGTCGATGCGAGTGGGCGATCCGCTCGACGAGGCGACCCAGATGGGGCCGCTGATCTCGGCGGACCAGCGCGAGAAGGTGGCCTCCTTCGTCCCGGACGACGCCCCGGTCGCGATCCGTGGATCGGCGCCGGATGGCGCCGGCTACTGGTTCCCGCCGACGGTGCTCGCCCCCGTCTCGAACTCGGATCGGGCGGCGAGGGAGGAGATCTTCGGCCCGGTGGCCTGCGTGATCCCGTTCTCCGACGAGCGCGACGCGGTGGAGATCGCGAACGACACCATCTACGGACTGTCGGGCTCGATCTGGACCCGGGACGGCGCCAGGGCCCTGCGAGTCGCGCGGGCCGTCGATGACGGGCGTGCTGTCGATCAACTCGAACACCTCGGTGCGCGTCGCGACCCCGTTCGGCGGCTTCAAGCAGTCCGGCGTCGGTCGCGAGCTCGGGCCCGACGCGCTCGAGCACTACACCGACGTCAAGAACGTCTTCTACGCCACGGAGGAGGGCTGATGCCGGGAAGGCTCGAGGGGAAGGTATGCGTGATCACCGGCGCCGCCAGCGGCATCGGGGCCGAGACGGCGCGCCTGTTCGCGGCGGAGGGCGCCAGGGTCGTGGGCGTGGACCTCGATCCGGGCTCGGAGGGCGAGCTGGCGCTTCAGGCGGACGTGACCGACGAGGAGCAGGTGCGCGGGATGTATGAGCGGGCGCGGCGCGAGCTCGGCCGCATCGACGTCCTGTTCAACAACGCCGGCATCAACCCGACCGACGACTCCTCGGTGCTGGAGACCTCGCTCGAGGCCTGGCAGCGGGTTCAGGACGTCAACCTGCGGAGCGTCTTTCTGTGCTGCAAGCACGGCATCCCACACCTGCTGGACAACGATCCGCCCACCGGCGGGTCGGTGATCAACACGGCCTCGTTCGTCGCTGTGATGGGCGCTGCGGTGTCGCAGATCTCCTACACCGCGTCGAAGGGCGGGGTGCTGTCGCTGTCGCGGGAGCTGGGGGTGGAGTTCGCGCGGCGAGGCGTGCGCGTCAACGCGCTGTGCCCGGGGCCGGTGAACACGGCGCTGCTCCAGGAGCTGTTCGCCGGCGATCCCAAGGAGGCGGCGCGCCGGATCGCCCATCTGCCCATGGGGCGCTTCGCCGAGGCCCGCGAGATCGCCCAGGCCGCCGTGTTCCTGGCCAGCGACGAGTCCTCCTACGTGACCGCCTCCACCTTCATGGTCGACGGAGGCCTCTCGGCCGCCTACATCACGCCGGAGTAGCTCTGGCGGCGTCGATGAAGCGCCCGCACAGCTCGCGGCCGAGCCGGTTCCAGTCGCCGATTGCGGCGCGGGTCTGACCCCGCAGCGCCTCGGGATCGATCCCGATCCGCACCGCGTCCGGATCGCTGCGGTAGTCGGCGATCCAGTACTCGGCGTCTGCGGCGCTGACCTCGGCATGGAATTGGATGCCCCAGGCCGAATCGCCGATGCGGTAGGCCTGCAGGCAGACCGGCACTGCGGGCCAGCGGCAATGGCGCCGGGAGGCAGCGGCGCCTCGTAGCTGTGCCACTGAAAGGCGGTGAAGCGCGGGGCGAGCGGAGCCAGCAGCGGGTCCTCGGCGCCCTCGGCGGTCACCTCCACCTCGTGCCAGCCGATCTCCGGCTGGCTGGCCCGCCGCGGCGTCGCGCCCGCAGCCTCGGCGAGCAGCTGGGCGCCCAGGCAAACGCCCATCAGCGGCATGCCGCCTGCTCAGCAGCTCGGCGAGCAGGTCCTTTTCGAAGCGCAGCCAAGGGTGCTCCTCCTCCTGGTGGGCGTTCATGGCCCCGCCGAAGCTGAGCACGGCGTCATAGGTGCGCGGATCGGCCGGGGGGCCGGCGCCTTCGGCGATCTCCCAGCTGTCGAGCTGGTCGCCGCGTTCCGCGAATGCCTCGGCGAACACGCCGGGCCCGGCGTCGGGCTGATGGACGATTGCCAGAGCTCGCACAAGCCGAGCCTAGAGCGAGGGGGCGGCGAAGCGCCCGACTCGCTACGTTGACGCGAGCCGTACGAACGAGTGGCGGAACCTCGCGGATGACCGATCCAAACTCACAACAGGCCCCGGCACAGGCGCCCCAGGCGCAGGCGGCGTCGAACGGCTACATCGTGCAGGCCAGCGACGTGAGCCGCCGTTACGGCGAGGGTGACGCCGCGGTCGACGCGCTCACCGACGTCAGCGTCGAGTTCGAGCGCGACCGCTTCACGGCGATCATGGGGCCGTCGGGGTCGGGCAAGTCGACCCTGATGCACATCCTGGCCGGGCTTGACCGCCCTACCTCGGGCACGGTCCTCATCGACGGGACCGAGATCACCGACCTCGACGACGCCGATCTGACCAAGCTGCGCCGCGACAAGCTCGGCTTCATCTTCCAGTTCTTCAACCTGCTGCCGGTGCTGACCGCGGAGGAGAACCTCGTCCTGCCGCTCTCGATCGCCGGCCACAAGCCCGACCGGGCCTGGCTCGAGCAGCTGATTCGTACCGTCGGCCTCGAGGATCGCCGCACCCACCGCCCCTCTGAGCTTTCCGGCGGCCAGCAGCAGCGGGTCGCGGTCGCCAGGGCGCTGGTCTCCAAGCCGGCGGTCGTGTTCGCCGACGAGCCGACCGGCAACCTCGACTCGAAGGCCTCCGAGGACGTGCTGCGGTTGCTGCGCCAGGCCGTGGACGAGTTCGACCAGACGGTGATCATGGTCACCCACGACCCGGAGGCGGCGGCTTACGCGGATCGCCTGCTGACGCTGCGCGACGGGCGCATCGTCTCCGACGCCGCGCCAGGCACGGCCGACGAGGTGATCGAGCTGATGAAGCAGCTTGGTTAGCCTCGCCGTCAAGAGCCTCTGGGCCCGCAAGCGGCGCGGTGCCACGACCATCCTGGCGGTGCTGATCGGCGTCTCCCTGGTCTCGGGGACCTACGTCCTCACGGACACGATCAACAAGGCCTTCGACGAGATCTTCCACGACTCGCTGAAGGGCACATCGGTGGTGATCAGCGCCAAGCAGCCGGTGCGCCAGGAAAGCGGCGAGGTCAATGCCTTCTCGGCCCGGATGCTGCCAAAGGTGCGCAAGGTGCCCGGCGTCAGGCTCGCAGCCGGCACCATCTTCTCCCCAGGCGGGCTGTTCAAGGAGAACGGCGACACGATCGGCGCTCAGTTCTCGCCCAAGTTCATCTCCTCGCATCTGCCCGACGGCCTGGAGTCGCTGACCTACGTGGACGGAAAGCCGCCGGTCAACGGGCGCGAGGTCTCGCTGGACAAGGCGGCGGCCGACGACGTCGGGGCTCTCGATCGGCGACCAGATCCGCGTCGCCGGCCAAACGCGAGCCAAGAGCTACCGGCTGGTCGGGTTGACCGAGCTCGGCAACGCGTCGTTCGGCGGGGCCAGCATCGCCCAGCTGACCCTGCCGCAGGCGCAGTTCATCACCGACAAGGTGGGCCAGTTCGACCAGATCTCCGTCGCCGCGGCCAAGGGCGTCACCCCGACCGAGCTGCGGGCGCGGATCGAGAAGGTGGTGCCCACGAACGTCCGCGTGGAGACCGCCCAGCAGAACGCCGACCGCCAGTCGAGCGAGATTCACGACGACCTCGGCTTCCTTTCCATCGCCCTGTTCGTGTTCGCCGGGGTGGCCCTGGTCGTCGGCGCCTTCGTGATCTTCAACACCTTCTCGATCACCGTCGCCCAGCGGGTGCGCGAGTTCGGGATGCTGCGCACGATCGGCGCCTCGCGGCGTCAGATCCTCACCTCGGTGGTGGCGGAGTCGCTCTTGATCGGCATCGTCGGGGCGGTGCTGGGGCTGTTCGCCGGCTTGGCGATCGCCCAGGGGATCCACGGGCTGTTCCAGGCGATCGGGGCCGACCTGCCGACCACCGCCCTGGTGGTGGAGACGCAGGACGGTGGTGGTCTCGCTGCTGATCGGGATCGGGGTGACCGTGCTGTCGTCGCTGAGCCCGGCGCTGCGCTCCACCCGGGTCCCGCCGATGGCGGCACTGCAGCGAGGTGGAGCTGCCGCAGACGCGCCGGCGCTCGATCGTCTACGCGGTCTTGGCGGGTGCGCTGGCTGTGGTCGGGGTGGCGATGGTGCTGATCGGCCTGTTCGCGAACATCGAGGACTCCGGCAGGGCCGCCGAGCTCCTGGGCATCGGCTCCGCCGCGGTGCTGTTCGGGGTGTCGCTGTGGAGCCCGCGTCTGGTGAAGCCGCTCGCCGCCGTGGCGGGTGGCCCGATGGAGCGGCTGCGGGGACTGGTCGGGCGGCTGGCGCGCGAGAACTCGCAGCGCAACCCCGCCCGCACGGCGGCCACCGCGGCGGCGCTGATGATCGGTCTGGCCCTGGTGAGCTTCGTGACCATCTTCGCCGCCGGAATCAAGAGCTCG
The DNA here is from genome assembly GCA_963702805.1 of uncultured Actinomycetes bacterium. Taxonomy (GTDB): domain Bacteria; phylum Actinomycetota; class Thermoleophilia; order Solirubrobacterales; family 70-9; genus AC-56. The sequence continues at coordinate 624,955 of CAVPEC010000008.1, forward strand.
ATCTCCGCGGCGGTCGATCGCAATTTCCAGGGCGAGCTGGTGATCCAGAACACCGACGGCTTCTCGCCGATCCCCACGGCGAGCGGCGACCGCGGCGGGCAAGGTGCCCGGTGTGCAGACCGTGTCGTCGCTGCGCTACGCCCAGGTGAAGGTCGAGGGAGTGGGGGGCAAGCCACGTGTCTCGGCCCTGGACCCCAGAACCGCGACCAAGGTGCTGTCGCTCGACTGGCAGGGCGACACGTCGGACAGGACGCTGATCGACCTGCGCGACGACCAGACGATCGTCGACCAGTCGTTTGCCGACGCCCACGGCTTCGATGTGGGCGATCGAATCCGGATGCTGACCCAAACCGGCAAGCGACCCAGCCTCGAGATCGTGGGAGAGGTCAAGGACAACGCCGACCTGCTGGGCGTCACGGTGGTCACGCAGCGCACGATGGCGCGCCAGCTGGGCGTCCGCGAGGACACGCTCGATCTGATCAAGCTGGCCCCGGGCGCGAACGCGGCGCAGGTGCAGAGCCGACTGAAGACGGTGATGGAGAAGGCCTTTCCGACCGCCGATGTGCTGAACCAGGAGGAGCTGAAGCAAAGCCAGGAGAGCCAGGTCAACCAGTTGCTGGGCCTGATCTACGCCCTGCTCTCGCTGGCGGTGATCATCTCGTTGTTCGGGATCGCCAACACACTGGCGCTCTCGATCCACGAGCGCACCCGCGAGCTGGGCATGCTGCGTGCGGTCGGCATGTCGCGCCGCCAGGTGCAGGAGGCTGATCCGGTACGAATCGGTGATCACCGCCCTGATCGGCGCCGTGCTCGGCCTGATCCTCGGCATGATCTTCGCGGCCCTGATGTCAGTGCCCCTCGCCGACCAGGGCTTCGGCCTGACCTACCCCATCGGCCAGCTGATCCTGCTCCTGGTGTTGGCCGCGCTCGCCGGGAGTCCTGGCCGCGATCGGCCCGGCGCGCCGAGCGGCGAGGCTCGACGTGCTGGAGGCGTTGGCATACGAATGACGCGCCCAGCGATCCATCACCCCTGGTGCTCCACTCGCTTCAAGGCCTCGTGCGTCGAGCCTTGGAGCTCGGGAGCGGACAGGTCGATCCCCGTGGGCAGCTCCACGTGGAGGTCGCTCGACGGGTCGAGTGCGGCATGCACGCTCCGAGTGCGGCAGTCGAGGACGTGACCGCCGCGCGCCCGATCCTCGCTGATGAAGTGGAGGTGGTATCCGCTGACCTCGATCCCCTCGCTGTAGTCGGGGAAGCGAAAGCCGAGCATCGTCCCGGCCACGTCCTCCAGCTCGAACACGTGCTGCTCGGCGACGACCTCGGTCAGCGGGCGGTAGGGCGGCGTCTGTCTGGGCACTGAACGGGCGCGAACCCGCTCGAAGCTGCCATCGATCCGCACTGCCCAGGACGCGGCGCCGGCCGGGACCAGCTCGTCGAGACGCGCCAAGAGCTCGTCCTGTGCCAGGGACCCGTCGAGGTCGATCTCGGCGGTGGGGGTGAAGAACACCATGACCGCGAAGGGGGTCTTCGTGGACGGGCTCACCTCGTGCACCGCGCCGTCGACGTCGGCGCGATGGAAGCGGCCGTCGACCGCGATCATCTCGCCGTCAAGCCCGTTCAGGGTTCCCAGCCCGAGGTCGCCGTGCTCGGCGAGCTCCGCGAAGGTGACGTCGCCGTCATAGGCCCCCTGCAGGAGGGCCCCGATCGTCGAGGCCTGGAACAGGACGTGCGGCTGGTGTTCGGCGTGAAGCTCCGTGTGGCGAAGCGCCTCCACGTGCAGGGCCTTGATCAGGCGCTCGTCGAGCATCGGCCGAGTCTAGTCTCGGAGGTGCGGCCGAATTTCATCGCGTATGCGAAAGAAATTCGGCCCAGCTTGGGGGTCCAGGGCAAGGCCCGTTGGCCGCGCGGCCGGTGGGCTAGGGTGCCGGAATGGGAATCCTCGGATGGATCCTGCTGGGGCTCTGCGTGGGGGCGATCTCGCGCGCGCTCGTGCCGGGCCGCACCGAGCCGGGCGGGTGCATCGGCACCACGGCGGTCGGGATCCTCGGGGCGTTGATCGGCGGCTTCATCGCCAGCGCGCTGGACCTGGGGAAGATCAAGCACTTCTTCGACCTCGAGACCTGGCTGATCGCGATCGGCGGCTCGGTCCTGCTGCTCCTCGTCGTGCGGGCCATCTCCGGACCTAGCCGGCCCGTTCGCTGACCCGGCGCGATTGTCTTGCTGCACTCATTTCGCGCTGGCTGAGTGCAGGACTCCAGGTGCCCCGCAGATCGCCAAATCGAGGTCCCCGGGTGTTACCGTTTCCGGCGTAGTCCCACGGTGGGGCTCGATGAAGCGGTGCTGAAACAGGTTTGCACCAGGAGCAGTATCCGCGGCATTTCACCAACACGACACGCGGAGGCTGCACAGCATGGCAACCGGGACAGTTAAGTGGTTCAACGAGGAGAAGCGCTTCGGCTTCATCACCCCTGACGAGGGCGGCCAGGATCTGTTCGTCCATCAGACGGGGCTCGCCGACGGCGCCCGCTCTCTCGCCGATGGAGCGAAGGTCACGTTCGACGCCGAGGAGGGCCCCAAGGGGCCCGAAGGCCGTCAACGTCAAGAACGTCTAGCTTCGCCGCGGTTTGCCGGCTGGCGGCGGGGGCCCGTCAGCCGGCGCCGCGGTCGATCAACGGCAGGGGAGTACGCTCTGTGCAGGTCCGCTGCCCGCTGGAGCTTCGTCCTCCGTCTCCCCCGTGTGGCCTTTGCCGACGAGAGGGGGCGAAGAAAGTGAGCCCCCTGTGGGCGAAATTGGCGACAGCCCGCCACCCGGCGACCTCCGAGCCGGGGTCACCAAGCTCCTCATGGAGACCTATGCTCGGCACCTCGGCAGACGTCCGGCCGACGCGCGCACCTATGCCAGCGATGAGCTGGTGATGTGCGTGCTCAGGGATACGCTGACCCCCGCCGAGAAGAGTCAGCTCGTCGAGGGCCGTGCCTCGAGCGTCCACGAGACGCGGCTGAGGATTCAGGAAGCGATGCGAGAGGAGCTGGTCGCGGGGGTCGAGAGGCTCACCGGCCGCAAGGTGGTGGACCTGATCACCATGCACGACCTCGACCCCGTGTCCGCCTTCGAGACCTTCGTGTTCGACGCCCGTGAGCTCTTCTTCCTGAACGGCTTCCTCGAGGATCCCGGCCCACCCGGCGAGGCCGAGCCACGATCCGCATAGCGGTCCGCTAACCGCGGAGCTCGGTGCGGCTGCGGTCGTCGAGCAGGTGGCGAAGCTCGGGTGGGCCGTCGTCCTCCAGGATGGCCACGGTCCCCGGCCAGTAGGGGCTGTCCGTGGGCGTACGGCCGAGCAATCCAGGGGCGTAGACCCAGCTGCCGGTGTTCCACAGGCGGGTGCCCTCGGGCAGGCGCCAGCCGGTCTCGGCACGCATCGGCCCCCGACGGTGAGTGTGGCCGAAGATCAGGTGGTCGGCGTCGATGCCCAGCCGGCGAGTCACCTCGCCGATCGCCGCCAGCCCGCCGCGGGTGATGGCGCCGGGGGAGAGGTCCGATCTGACCGGCCCGAGGCCGAGCCGGTTGGCGACCCCCACGGCGCCGGGCAGGGCGACCGTGCCGAGCAGCCAGCCGCGAAGCTTGGCGGCGCGCCCGTATCCGCCGCCCAGCGCCTGCCAGACCCTGGCCGAGGGGTTGGCGCCCCCGAGCCGTCCGCCGCCGATCCCGCCTGCGCGAGCGCGAACAGGAAGGCGTACACCGGCGCCTGGATGCGCTCGTAGTCCTCGACGCTCGCCGAGCCGGAATCCTCCGGCGAGCCCGGCGCCTCGGAGACCTCCCGTGACTCGCCCAGGACCCGCTCGACCGCCGCGACCGCGAGGCGCTCGAAGGTCGGGACGGTGAGGTGGCGGTCGAGGTAGTGGCCGTGAGTCGCGTAGACGCCAGGGCGAAGCCACGCGCCCGGATAGGCGAGCTCGACCGGCGTTCGCCCCATCCCCGCGACCAGCTGGGCCATCGGCCCCGACTGCACGGAGACGCGCTGCTCCAGCCCGAGCGGCCCCGCTCCCTCGAGCCGGCGGCGCTCGAGCCAGTCGTCGAGCAGGTGGTGGTCGTGGTTTCCCGGCACCACCACGACCCTTCCGGCGCCGATCGCGGACCCGAGCTCGTCGAAGAACGGTCGCGCCAGCGCGAGCGCCTCCGCCAGCGGGCGGTCGCGCAGCTCGACCGCGTCGCCCAGCAGCACGACCTCGTCCACGCCCTCGACCTCGGCCCACAGGGTCTCGCGGAGCTCCGGGCGGCGGAGCAGGTCGATGTCGCCGCCCGAGCCGAGGTGGAGGTCCGAGAGGATCAGCGTGCGCACGACCACATGGTCGCGCCTGCCGGGGCGGTACCGCCGCGGGCCGTTGGAATAAGCTCGCTTCGAGATGTCGGTGCCCGTAACCGAGGCTGTCACCGAGACCGGGATCGCGGTCGAGAACCCGGCCACCGGCGAGACGATCGCGACCGTCCCCGACCTCGGCTCCGACGCGGTCGAGGCCATGGTCGCGCGGGCGCGCGAAGCACAGCCGATCTGGGAGGCGGTCGGGTTCGAGGGGCGGGCCGAGGTGCTGCTGGCCGCGCGGCGCTGGATGGTCGCCAACGCCGAGCGCGTCGTGACGACGATCGTCGGCGAGACGGGTCGCCCGGCCGACGAGACGCAGTTCGCCGAGCTCGCGTACGGGCTCTCGGCGCTCGAGTTCTGGGCGAAGACGGCGCCGAGCTACCTCGCCGACGAGGAGATCCAGTCGGCCTCGCCGTTCGTGCGTGGCCGCAAGCTCGTCGTGCGCTACGCGCCGCTCGGGGTCATCGGGGTGATCGGCCCCTGGAACTACCCGCTCATCAACTCCTTCGGCGACTGCATCCCGGCACTGGCGGCGGGCAACGCCGTGGTCCTGAAGCCCTCCGAGGTGACGCCGCTGACCTCGCTGCTGATGGCCGAGATGCTGGCCGAGTGCGGCCTCCCCGAGGGTGTGTTCCAGGTCGCCACCGGCCGCGGCGAGACCGGCGCCGCGCTCGTCGACGAGGTGGACATGGTCATGTTCACGGGCTCCGTCGAGACCGGAAAGAGGGTGCTGAAGCGGGCGGCCAAGACGCTGACGCCGGTCAGCCTCGAGCTGGGCGGCAACGACCCGATGATCGTGCTGGCCGACGCCGACCTCGAGCGGGCGGCCAACGCGGCGGTCAGCTACGGGATGAACAACGCGGGTCAGGTCTGCATCTCGGTGGAGCGCGTCTACGTCGAGGAGCCCGTCTACGACGAGTTCCTGGAGCGCGTCACGGGGAAGGTCGAGGCGCTTCGCCAGGGCGCCGCCGGGAGCCGCGGGCTCGGTGGACGTCGGGGCGATCATCTTCCCGCCCCAGCTCGAGCTGATCGAGGCGCACGTCCGCGACGCGGTCTCCAAGGGCGCCAAGGTCGTCACCGGCGGTAAGCGCGCCGAGTCGCTCGCCGGCCGCTTCTTCGAGCCGACCGTGCTCGCCGACGTCGACCATTCGATGCGCTGCATGAACGAGGAGACCTTCGGGCCGACGCTGCCGGTGATGAGGGTCGGCGACGCCGAGGAGGCGGTGCGGCTGGCCAACGACGGGCCGTACGGGCTCCAGGCGTCGGTCTGGACCCGCGACACCGAGAAGGGGGAGAGGCTGGCCCGGCGGGTCGAGGCGGGGGTCTGCTGCGTCAACGACGCTCAGCTCAACTACGGCGCGCTCGAGCTGCCGATGGGCGGCTGGAAGGCGTCGGGGATGGGGTCGCGCCACGGGCCGGACGGGATCCGCAAGTACGCCAAGCGCCAGTCGCTCTTGATCACCCCGGGCTACGCGCCGTCGCGCGAGCTCCACATGTACCCGTACTCGGCCGAGGTCACCGAGCAGGTGGGCGCTGCGATCAGCGCCCTGGCGACCAGCGAGCTGTTCACGAACGCGCAGCGGCGCACCCTGCTCGCCTTCTGCGACACGCTGATCCCGTCGCTGCCGCCGCCGCGAGGGAGCGGACGGCGTCGGCGATCCCCACGGCTTCTGGGCGCGGGCCGCCTCGCACCTCGGGGTGCCCGAGGCGGTCGAGGTGGCGCTGCTTCAGTCGGGAGCCCCCGAGGAGCAGCTCGCCGGTCTCGCTGCCCTGCTCGACTCGCTTGGCCGAGCAGGGAATGGTCGCCGAGGCTCCACAGGAGGTCCGCGAGCAGCTGATCCACGCCGTGTCCGACTCCGGCCCCGAGGCGCTCGCCGGGATCCACACGCTGCGGGGGCTGACGCTGTCGCTGTTCTACGCGCTCCCCGACCTCGGCACCGGCCGGAACCCGAGCTGGGACGCGATCGGATATCCGGGGCCGCAGCGCCAGCCGCCCGCCGAGCCGAAGCCGCTCGCCGTCCGCCGGCCCGAGCCGGGGGTCGACGCGATGACGATCGAGGCCGACGTGTGCGTGGTCGGCTCCGGCGCCGGCGGCGGCGTGATCGCGGGGACCCTGGCCGCGCGCCGGCAAGCAGGTCTGCGTGCTCGAGCTGGGCGGCTACTTCAACGAGGCCGACTTCAACCAGCTGGAGGTCTGGGGCTACCAGAACCTCTACCTGCGCGGCGGGCCGATCCCGACGGCCGAGGGCCAGGTCTCGATCCAGGCCGGCTCGTCGCTCGGCGGCGGCACGGTGATCAACTGGCAGAACTGCCTGCGGACGTTCCCCTGGGTGCGCGAGGAGTGGGCGCGCGAGCACGGGCTCGAGGGCGTCGACGGGCCCGACTACGACCGCTACCTCGACCAGGTGATGGAGCGGATCGGCGCCACCGACTCGTGCTCGGAGCTGAACGGGCCGCACCAGCGCCTCAAGGAGGGCTGCGAGGCGCTCGGCTGGGACTTCAAGCTGATCACCCGCAACGTCGACCCGGCCAGGCACGACCCCGATCTGGCCGGCTACGTCGGCTTCGGCGACGTGACCGGCTCCAAGCTCTCCGGCCAGAAGACCTACCTCGCCGACGCCGCGCGAGCGCGGCGCCGACCTGGTCGTCAACTGCCGCGCCGAGCGGATCCTGGTCGAGGATGGGCGCGCGGCGGGGGTCGAGGGCACGCTACGCCGGCCCCGACGGCGCCACGGCGCGGGTCGTGGTTCGCGCGCCGCAGGTCGTCGTCGCCTGCGGCTCGATCGAGTCGCCCGCGCTCCTGCGGCGCTCGGGGATCGGCGGCCCCGCCGTCGGCGACTACCTGCGCCTGCATCCGGCCGGGGCCATGTTCGCCACCTACGACGAGCCGCAGGACAGCTGGTGGGGCCCGCCGCAGTCCGCGCTCTCCCATCAGTTCGCGGAGGGCCGCGACGGGCACGGCTTCCTGCTCGAGGGCGCCCACCACGCGATCGGGATCACCGCCGCCGCGGTGCCCTGGGAGTCCGGGCGCCAGCACAAGGAGGAGATCGCCCGGTTCAAGACCACCTCCGGGCTGATCCTGCTGATCCGCGACCGCGGGCACGGACGGGTCGACGTCGACACGGCGGGCAACGCCGTCCCGAGCTACCGCCTCGCCGACGATCTCGACGTCGCCAACTTCCGCGCCGGCCTCGAGGCGGTCGCCCGCGTCCACGAGGCGGCGGGCGCCGAGCGGATCGTCGGCCCTGAGCCGCAAGCCGCTCGCGTGGACCCGGGGCGAGGACTTCGACGCCTTCCTCGGCCGGCTTCGCGACTGCTCGCTGGCTCCGCACGAGCACGCCGTCTTCTCCGCCCACCAGATGGGAAGCTGCCGGATGGGCGCCGACCCGGCGACGTCGGTCGCCAACCCGTGGGGCGAGCTGCACGACACGCCCGGCGTCTGGGTCGGCGACGCGAGCGCCTTCCCGACCGCCTCGGGCACCAACCCGATGGTCACGATCATGGCCCTGGCGCGCCGCACCGCCGGGGCGATCGCCGCGGCCTGACCGCCCCGACCTCTCGATTGGCGAGAAAGTGGCGCATACCGCCACTAAGTCGCCAACTCGTCAGGGGATGGGCGGCTGAGGAGCGCACGGAGCTTCTCCGCTACGGCGCCGGGCCTGTCCGTCACCTGACGGTAGGTGAAACGCGCGACCTCGAAGCCGAGCAGCCTCAGCTCGACATCCTGGCGCGGTCCGCTTCGAAGGACGACCGCGTGCCGTGCGCCTGCCAGCCGTCCGTCTCCACGACGAGCCTTCGCTCGCGCCAGACGAAGTCCACCTCGTACTCGCCAACGTGAGCGTTGACTTCGGGCCGGCCAAGGCGGTGACGGCGACAGAGACGCAGAAAGTCGCGCTCGAGGCGACTGCGCGTGAGCTCGCAGTCGCGACCGGAGCAGGTGCTCACGTCGAGGCGCATGAACTGCGCCTCGCGGAGCGCCCTGCGAACCTCATCGAGCGAGGCCGTGCGGCGCAGATCCTGAATCGTGCGGGCCGGCGTCGTGAGGGTTATGCCGTCGAGGAGTGTCGTGGCGGCGTCTGGCAGCGAGGGTGACCGATGCAGGCTGATGTCCCGCCCGGGGCGTCGGCCGGCCGCCGAGCGAATCGTGACGTGCACCGGCCCTGGCTGGGGCGCAAGCATCCGCCAGAGCTCCGCCGCACTCCGGTGGCTCAGGGCAGCGCTCGGTCCGGAGGCGAGCACGGCCGCCATCCACCTTCCCTCGTTGCCAATGGCGGCGTGGCCCACCGCGTACACCCCGTGGTGGAGCCGGTGCAGACGTCCGGCGGCGACCCTCCGCTTGACCGCGTCCCTGCTCAACCCGGCGGTGTAGAGCTGCCGGATCGAGACGATTCCGTGCTGCCGGCTGGCGACCCGTGCGACGACGACGTCCGGCTCCAACCTCGATGTGGCGAGAAAGTGGCGCATACCGCCACTAAGTCGCCAAGGGCGCGAACTCGCCCCCGTCGCATAGGATCGCGGCCGCGTGGGCGACGTCTTCAGGACACCCGACGAACGCTTCGACGGCCTTCCCGACTTCCCGTTCGAGCCGCACTACCGCGAGGTGGACGGGCTGCGCCTGGCACATCTGGACGAGGGGGAGGGGCGGCCGGTGGTCTTCTTCCACGGCGAGCCGACCTGGTCGTACCTGTGGCGCAAGGTGATCCCGCCGGTGCGCGACGCCGGACACCGCTGCATCGCGCCCGATTACGCCGGCTTCGGCCGCTCCGACAAGCCGACCGACTTCGACTGGTACTCATACGACCGCCACACCGAGCTCGCCGCCACGCTGCTCGCCGACCTCGACCTGCACGACGCCACGGTCGTCGTCCACGACTGGGGCGGCCCGATCGGCCTCAGGTGCGCGGTCGAGCATCCCGACCGGATCTCGCGGATCGTGATCATGGACACGGGCCTGTTCACCGGCGAGCAGCCGATGTCCGAGGCCTGGTACACGTTCCGGAATTTCGTCGAGCGCACCGAGGACCTGCCGATCTCGATGCTGGTCCGAAACGCCTGCGCCCGCGGCATGGAGGATGACGTGGCGGCCGCCTACGACGCCCCGTTTCCCACCCCGGAGTCGAAGGCCGGCGCCCGCGCGTTCCCGCTCATCCTGCCGACCTCCCCGGAGATGCCGGGCGCTGCGGCGGGAAAGCGCGCGCTCGAGGCGCTTCGCGGCGACGGCCGGCCGACGCTCGTGCTGTGGGCCGACTCCGACCCGGTGCTCCCGTTCAAGGTCGGCGCGGCGTTCGCGAAACTGATCGGCGCCGACGCGCCACGAGCGATCGACAACGCGTCCCACTTCCTCCAGGAGGACGCCGGGGAGGAGATCGGTCGGCCTGATCGCCGACTGGCTCCGGGCGTAAGATCCCGACCGGGGCCTCGGAGGCTGCTGCCCCAGGGAGTTTGAGTCAGCAAACTGCACAGCGCGAAGGCCGTAGCGGCCGCCTGGGAGCCCATCTGTGAGCGGCGCCCTGTACAGCCTCGGACGGTTCTGCATCCGACGCCGCCTCCTGGTCGCCGTCGCGTGGCTGGCGCTGCTGGTCGCTTTCGTCGCGTTCGCGAACGCGGTCGGAAAGCAGACGAGCAACAACCTCACCCTTCCGGGGACTGGGTCGACCGACGCCCAGAACCTGCTCAACGACAACCTGCCCAAGCGAGGCGAACGGCACCAACCCGGTGGTCATGGAGGCGCTACACGGCACCCTCGACGCCGGCGCAAACGCGAAGGCTGTCAAGGCAACCGTGAAGTCGCTGAAGCAGGCGCCGCACGTGATCAGCGCGGTCAGCCCGCTGAGCAGCCAGGGAGCGAGCCAGCTCAGCAAGGACAAGACCGATCGGCTACATCTCGGTCACCCTCGACCAAAGCTCCGCCGACCTCACCGAGGACCAGGCGAACGACATCATCGACGCGGAGCAGCCGGCCAGAGGCCGCCGGCCTCAAGGTTGCGACGGGCGGCTACCTGGGACAGGCGGTGTCCAAGCCAGAGGTCGAGCAGAGCGAGCTGGTCGGGCTCGCGGCGGCGGTGGTCATCCTCCTGTTCACGTTCGGGACCGTGAGCGCGATGGCGCTGCCGATCGCCACCGCGATCGTCGGACTGGCAATCGGGCTGAGCGCGATCGGGCTGCTCGGACACGGGATCGAGGTGCCCACGGTCGGGCCCACGCTGGGCACGATGCTGGGGCTCGGGGTGGGGATCGACTACGCGCTGTTCATCGTCACTCGTCACCGCGGCTTCATCGAGCAGGGTCACCCGCCAGACGAGGCCGCGGCGCGTGCCGTCGCGACCGCGGGCGGCGCGGTGGTGTTCGCCGGCGGCACGGTGGTGATCGCGCTCTGCTCGCTTGCGGTGGCTCGGATCCCGATCGTCAGCGCGCTCGGCTACTCGGCGGCGGTCGTGGTCCTGATCGCGGTGATCACCGCCACCACCCTGCTTCCGGCCCTGCTCTCCATGCTCGGCGAGACGGATCAACGCCCTGCGGGTCCCGTTCCTGCACCCGCCTGCCCACGATCACCGACCGCACGGCTGGGCGCGCTGGGCGCGCGGCGTGGGCAAGCGCCCGGTTGCGGCGATGCTGCTAGGCGTCGCGATCCTGCTGGTTCTTGCGATCCCGGTGCTGAACCTGCAGCTCGGTCAGCAGGACAACGGCCAGCTGCCGAAGTCGACCACCCAACCGGCAGGCGTACGACCTGCTCACCAAGGGCTTCGGCCCGGGGATCAACGGCCCGCTGCTGATCGCGGTCGACTTCGATGGCAGCCCGGCGCATCCCGACAACAACCAGCTCAAACAGGTCGAGCAACAGCAGAAGCAGGCAGCAGACCAGGCGGTCGCACAGGCCACGCAGCAGCTGGAGGCCGAGGGCGTGCCTCCCGACGAGGCGCAGTCCGAGGCCGAGCAGCAGGTGAAGTCACAGCCGCCGACCAAGCAGGAGAAGCAGGCCAACCAGCAGGAGGCCTTCCTGAAGACCCCGGCGAGCGACCCGCGGCTGGTCAAGCTCGAGAACAAGATCGGGAAGACGAAGGGCGTCAAGGACGTCTCGCCGGCGCAGGTCGACAAGACGGGCAACACGGCGGTGTTCACGGTGATCGCCGACCACGGCGCCGTCCGCGAACGCCACCGAGGACCTGGTCCGCACGCTGCGCTCGCCGGTGATCCCCGAAGCGGTCAAGGGAACCACGCTGACGGCCTACGTCGGCGGGCAGACCGCCGGCTACATCGATCTCGCCGACCGGATCAGCGAGCGGCTGCCGCTGGTGATCGCGACCGTGATCGCTGCTCAGCTTCCTGCTGCTCTTGATCGCCTTCCGCTCGATCGTCGTGCCGCTGACCGCGGGCCTGATGAACCTGCTCTCGGTCGGCGCCGCCTACGGAATCCTGACCTTCGTCTTCCAGGAGGGCCACGGGGCGAAGCTAATCGGCCTCTCGGGGCCGACACCCATCGTCAGCTACGTGCCGCTCCTGATGTTCGCGATCCTGTTCGGGCTCTCGATGGACTACCAGGTGTTCCTGCTGACCAGGATCCAGGAGCACTACCGGAAGACGAAGGACAACCACGAGGCGGTGGTCGACGGCCTCGCGGTCAGCGCCAGGGTGATCACCGCGGCGGCGCTGATCATGGTGAGCGTCTACACCAGCTTCGTCCTCAACGGCGTACCCGATCGTGAAGGAGTTCGGCCTCGGCCTGGCGGCGGCGATCGCGGTGGACGCGACCATCGTGCGCTGCCTGCTGGTGCCGGCGGTGATGGTGCTGCTGGGGCGCGCCAATTGGTGGCTGCCGCGGTGGGCCCAGCGGATGCCACGCATCGGGATCGAGGGCGACGAGTTCTTCAAGGCCCGCGACGCCGCCGCGCCCGCGGGCGGCTCGCAGCCTCCCGCCTAGAACCTGACTAGAGCCGCACCGCGATCGTCGACGTGATCAGCTCGGCGAGCGGGCCCGTCGGGAAGCCGGCGACCGTGCCGCCCCCGGAGACGACGACGACACGTCCGCCGTCGCTCCGCAGCTCCATGTCGACGTCGATCGGGACTGGGCGGTTGCCGCCCAGCGCCTGTTCGGTGAAGAAGCCGCAAGAGCGGGCCGCCCGGGAGGCCGAGCTGCCCGGCGCCGTACTCGGCGAGATCGCCGGGCGTCGTTCGGCTGGAGGAGACGAGGTGGTAGGGGGCGGAGGGCGCCGGTCTCGTGAGGTCGAAGCTGGCGACCGCGAACGGGCCGGCATGGAACTCCGTCAGGTTGATGTCGACCGGTCGAACCCGTCGAGCTTGTCGAAGACGTTGCTCTGCTGCTGGAGGCCGAGGTCGAGCCCGCTGCCCGTGACCGAGAGCTTGGTTCCGTCGCCGAACAGGAGCCGGGCGGCGGGAAACGCGTGGAGCGAGACGTCGGCCGTGCCGCCGCCGTCGGTGAGCCGATCCTCGATCCGGTGCTCGGCCACGGACGGGATCGACGAGCTGGCTGACCCCGACCAGGGCGACCAGCACCAGCGCGGCGATCAGAAGCCAGCGAGCCATCCGCAGGAAAGGTTGCCAGGTGGCCTCGATGCCGGGCGGCGTCGCGCGGATAGACTCGCGCTCGATGGAGGCACGCCGGCCCAGAGTCCTCGCCATCGACGCCGGCGGGACGATGACCGACACGTTCATCGTCGACGAGTCGGGATCGTTCGTCGTCGGCAAGGCGCAGACGACGCCCGACGACGAGTCGGTCGGCTTCATGGAGTCGGCCGCGCGACGCGCTGGAGCAGTGGGATTCGTCGCCGGAGGAGGCATTCGGCGCGATCGCCTCGGGCATCTACAGCGGCACCGCGATGCTCAACCGGCTGCTCTCGCGCCAGGGCCTCGAGATCGGCGCGATCGTGACCGCCGGGCAGGAGGACTACCTGAAGATCGAGCGCGGGATCCAGACCTACCTCGGCTACTCGTACTCCGACCGCCTCCACCTCGCCACCCACCACCACAACCCGCCGCTGGTCCCGCGCGAGCGAATGAAGGGCGTGCGCGGGCGAATCGACGTGTTCGGCGAGGAGGTGGTGCCGCTTCGCGAGGAGGACGCCCGCGAGGCCGCCGCCGAGCTGCTCGACGCCGGCGTCGACGGGATCTGCGTCTGCCTGCTGTTCTCCTACCGCAACGCCGAGCACGAGCTCCGCGTGGGGGAGATCCTGGAGGAGGAGAAGGCGAAGCGCGAGCAACGACGGTCAGGTGCCGGTCTTCCTCTCCTCGGAGCTCTATCCGCAGCGGCGCGACCTGCCGCGGCTCAACTCGACCCTGATCGAGGCCTACGCGGCCGAGCCCTCGCGCGGCACGCTGAAGGCGGTCCGCGACCAGACCAAGGAGGCCGGCGCGGGCTTCGAGCTGCGGGTGATGGCCTCGCACGGCGGCACGATCTCGATCGAGGCCAGGGAGCTGGCGCGAACGCTGGTCTCCGGGCCGATCGGCGGCGTGGTCGGCGGCCAGGGGATCGCCGAGCGGCTCGGGATCCCGCAACGCGCTCTGCACCGACATCGGCGGCACCTCGTTCGACATCGCGCTGATCACGGACGGGCGGTTCGAGATCACCCCGACGCCCGACATCGCCCGCTTCATGCTCAACATGCCGCTGGTCAAGATCGACTCGATCGGCGCCGGCACCGGGTCGTTCGTGCGCGTCAACCCGAACTCCGGCCGGCCCGAGCTGGGCCCCGACTCGGCCGGCGCGCGGATCGGGGTCTGCTGGCCGGAGGGGGGCCTGGAGACGATCTCGGTCACCGACCTCAACCTGGTGCTCGGGCGGGTGAACCCCGACTACTTCCTCGGCGGCGACGTGAAGCTCGACCCGGAGCGGGCCCGGGCCGAGGTCGAGCGCCAGCTCGCCGAGCCGCTCGGGCTCGAGGTCGAGGACGCGGCCGCCGGGGTGGTCGGGCTGTTCGAGCAGACGCTGAAGAACGAGGCCGTCGGGCGAATCCTCGGCAAGGGCTACTCGCCCGCCGACTACGCGCTGCTCTGCTACGGGGGCGGCGGGCCCCTGCACGTCGCCGGCTACACCGAGGGCGTCGCCTACCGCGACGTGCTCGTGCCCGCCTGGGCGGCGGGCTTCTCGGCCTACGGCTGCGCCTGCGCCGACTTCGAGTACCGCTACGACCAGACGATCGACATGCCGATCCTGCCGGGCCAGGACGAGCTGGAGAAGGCGGGGATCGCGGTGATGATCACCGGCGCCTGGCTGGGGCTTGGAGGACAAGGTGGCCGACGAGTTCGCGAAGTCGGGGATCGAGCGCGACGCGATCGTCTTCACCCACGCGGTCCGCATGCAGTACTACGGCCAGCTCAACGACATCGAGATCGTCTCCCCGCACGCCGAGCTCGAGGACGACGCGCAGCTCGACGACCTGATCGACGAGTTCGAGCAGGCCTACGGCAAGGTCTACGCGCGCTCCGCTCGCTCGCCCGAGCTGGGCTACCTGGTGACCCAGGCGATCGTCCACGGCTCGGTCGAGGTCGAGAAGCCGTCGCTGCCGGACCTCGGCGAGCGCGAGGGGACGCCGCCGGCGAAGGGAGCGCGGCGGGTCCGGTGGGGCGACGAGCTACGCCGACACGGAGGTCTACGAGCTCGACCAGGTCGAGGCCGGCAACTCGATCACCGGCCCGGCGATCGTCGAGTCGGTCGCCACCACCTTCGCGATCCCGCCCGGGCGGGCGGCGCGCCTGGACCGCCACCAGATCTTCCACCTGACCGTGGAGGGTTAGAGTCCCGAAGCCGATGGCGATCGTCGAGGCCACCCGGGAGCTCGAGCCGCGGGAGCGCGAGCCGATCGGCTGGGAGGGCAAGCGACTCGACCAGATGCTCGCCGATTCGGACCGGCTGTTCGCCGAGACCGGCTCCTACTACGGGCTCAGCGGCGAGCTGGAGCTGAAGGAGTCCGACCCGATCGGCTACGAGAAGCTGTTCGCCCGGCTTCGCGGCGGCCTCGTCTCGGCGCGCGAGACGGCGCTCAACATCTCCGCCTCGCCGATCGTCCGCGAGCTGGGCGAGCTCTGCTTCGCGCTCTACACCCCGGAGGGGGACTCGGTCGCGCTCTCGACCGGGATCATCGTCCACGTCCACACGATGTCGGACGCGATCAAGTGCATGGTCCGCCACGGCTAGGAGGACAACCCGGGGATCCGCCCGGGCGACATCTTCGCCAACAACGACCCGGTGATCGGCGACGTCCACAACGCCGACGTGCAGACCTTCGTCCCGATCTTCGACTTCCGGATGCGCCCGCCCCGAGCTGATCGCCTGGGCCGGCGGCGTCACCCACGTGCTCGACATCGGCGCCTCGACGCCCGGGGGGGTGCCCGTGGGGCCGACCAACCGGCTCGACGACGGCATCGACCTGCCCTGCATGAAGATCGGCGAGAGCGACGAGCTCGCCCAGTGGCACCTGCGGCGCTGCCAGAGGAAGACCCGGGCGCCGATGTACTACCTGCTCGACGAGCGCACCCGGCTGGCCGGCTGCCACATGATCCGCGAGGCGGTGGAGCGGGTGATCCTCGAGGAGGGCATCGATCGCTTCAAGCAGTTCTCGCGCGAGGTGATCGAGGAGGGGCGGCGCTCGTTCAAGTCGCGGATCCGCGAGATGACCGTCCCCGGGCGCTACCGCTCGGCGGCTACCTTCGACGTCACCTTCGCCGACAAGCAGGGCCTGCCGGCGCGGGCGCGGCGCGACTTCCTGATGCACGCGCCGTTCGAGGTCCGGATCGGCGGCGACGGCACCTACGAGCTCGACATGGAGGGCGGCTTCGGCGTGGGGCTGGCACTCGATGAACTGCACGCCGTCGGGGATGCAGGGAGCGATCTGGGTCCAGTTCACGCAGACCCTGATCTGCAACGACAAGGTGAACGACGGCGCCTATCTGGCGATCGGGACCAACTTCCCCGAGGGCACGATCGCCAACCTGGGGGACGCCGAGGGCTCCACCGGAATCGCCTGGGCGTTCCTGCAGCCGGCCTTCACCGGCTTCCCGCGCACGCTCTCGCGGGCGCTCCAGGCGCGCGGGTTCATCGAGGAGGTGATCGGCTCCTACTCGTGCTCGGGAAACGTGATCCAGGGCGGCGGAATCGATCAGTACGGCAACTCGTCGGCGATCATGAACTTCGAGATCGCGGCTCAGGGGATGGGGGGGAAGTACGTGCTCGACGGCACCGACTACCTGCGCGGCGATGTTCAACCCCGAGGGCGACGCCGGCGACGTCGAGATGTGGGAGCTGATCTGCCCGATGGTCTACCTGTCGCGCCGGCTCAAGGCATCGAGCGGAGGGCCTGGCCGCCACCGCGGCGGCTCGAGCTTCGAGTCGCTGCTGGTGGTCTGGAAGACGCCCTTCTGGGAGCTCCAGAACCTCGGGACGACGCGGGTGTTCAGCGCCCAGGGCCTGTTCGGCGGCTACCCCGGCTCGGCGGCCTACGTCCACAACATCAAGGGGGCCGACCTCTTGGAGCGGGCGTGGAAGGGCGAGGCATATCCGCTCTGCGACGGCGACTGGGACCACCCGGCGCTGTTCGAGATCGAGGGCGAGCGGACCTATAAGCAGGACAACTTCACCACCCTGGAGCCGTTCGCCGAGGGCGACCTCTACCTGTCGGTGATGAAGGGCGCGCCGGGCCTCGGCGACCCGCTGCTGCGGCCCCCGCAGGCGGTGGCGGCCGACGTGCACGAGGGGCATCTCCTGCCGCGCTTCACCGATTCCGTCTATGGCGTGGCGCTCGACGCGGATGGCGGGGCCGACGTCGCGGGGAGCGACGCGCGGCGCGAGCGGATGCGTCGCGAGCGGCTCGAGCGCTCGGTCCCGGTGCGCGAGTGGTGGGCGCGCGAGCGCCAGCGGGTCGAGGCGCAGGACTTCATCGAGCCGGTGAAGGTCTGCTACGCGGAGTCGATGCGGCTGTCGGCGCGCTTCGCGGCCGAGTTCCGCGGCTTCTGGGACCTGCCGGAGGACTTCCAGATCGAGGCGGTGACGCCGACGGTTGCGGCCGACGCGCGCCGACCCCGGAAAGCTCACGCCTGAGGAGACCGCCGACGAGTTCCTGGCCGAGCTCGGACGTGGAGACGGTCGAGCCGCCGCGGGGCGGCGGCGTGACGCTGGACCGCGAGACGCTGGCCGCGATGCTCGACGAGAAGCTCTCGCGGCGCGAGGTCAAGGACATCCAGTCGGGCTACAAGGACCCCGACCGGTTCGAGAAGTGGGTCACGGTGCTACAGGAGCGAGTGCCCTACGACGAGCCGATCGTGCTGCCGATGGGGGAGGGGTTGAACGTGCGTCCGAGCAGCGGACGGAGGGCTCGGTCGTCCGCTGCGACTGCGGCCACGACTTCTGCCCGCCGACGCGCAACTGGAAGATGGAGGCGGCGATCTACGTTCGCGACGACCTCGACAAGCTGCTCGAGGTCTACCCGAAGATGGCCCACTGCGACCCCGAGTGGATGGAGCTGCGCGAGCTCTACTGCCCCTCCTGCGCCCGCCAGCTCGAGACCGAGGCGGTCCCGCCGGGCTATCCGGTCGTCCACGAGTTCCTGCCCGACATCGAGGGCTTCTACCGCGGTTGGCTCGGCCGCGAGGTCCCGTGAGCGTCTCGCCGCCGGGAACCTAGGTCAAGCCGCCGGCCGCGGCGCTAGCTCGCGCCAGTCCGGCCACTCCGAAGGCGGGCCGTCGGGGCGGCGGAGCTTGCGCGGGTCGCCCGGCGGGGAGGTCGGCAAGGAGCTCGCGGTTCCGCCGGCTCGTCGAGCTGCTCGCCGACGGTGCGGCGGGCGACGTCGATCACCTGGTTTCGCCGCCGGGGGCTCATCAGGTTGGGACCCATCGCCTCGAGGTCGTCTCTGGTCGGCTGAATCAGGATGACCTCGATGCCGCGCGGCGCCGAGCTTCTTGGCCTCGCTGCCGAGGCGCCGGCCGGAGGCGTTTCGCATCGCCAGGTTAAGCCACTCGCGAGGGTTGAGCGCCCGGATCGGGTGCAGGGTGGAGGTCGGGTTGAGGCAGATGACCAGGTCGAGGTCCTCGTCGCGGAGCAGGTCGGCGTTCGAGGTGGAGTAGATGCCGCCGTCGACGTAGCGGCGCCCGGCGATCGTCTGCGGGTGGTAGATGCCCGGGATGGCGCAGGAGGCGGCGACGGCGTCGGCGAGGTCGGCCTGCGGGGGCGCCGGCGCGTCCGAATGGCACTCGCCGCCCGGTTTCGTAGTCGCAGGCGACGACCCAGAGGTTGGGGTGCGGGCTCCAGCCGCTGGGGACCACGCGACGGATCGTGTCCTTGAGCGACGCGGTGGAGAAGATTCCACGCGGAATCCAGCCGCTGAACACCGTGGCGGGCGTGTAACCGGCGCGGGTTGGCGAGCGTGCGGAGCGCCAGCCGCCAGGAGCCGGGGCCGATCGGCGGCAGGGCCCGCTCCAGCTCGGAACCGGGCGCCGCCGGCGCGGTCGGCCTCGGCGGCCGGCCGCCCGTCGGCGTCCACGACGCCCTCGAACACCTCCCCGCGCGAGTGGGCGACCATGAACCAGGGCGGGACGCCGGAGGCGCAGAGCGCGCCGATCATCGAGCCGGCGGAGGTGCCCACCACGTAGTCGGCTTCCGCCGGGTCCCAGCCGGTCTCGCTCGGCGAGCGCGTCCAGCGCGCCGGTGAGCCAGGCACCCCCCTGGATCCCACCAGCGCCGAGGACGAGTCCGACCTTCATCGCGTCAGGGAAGCTTATTTCCCCGAACGGGCGTCACGAGCCAGGGCGCGGCGCTTTCGGGGCGCATAGCGGCAACAAACGACGCCAAACGCCCGGCCTGAAGCCCCGAAGGCGCGCTAGATTTCGGGTACCGCATGCGGCTGTGGCGGAACTGGTAGACGCGCGGCGTTCAGGTCGCCGTGTCCTTTGGGACGTGGAGGTTCGACTCCTCTCAGCCGCATCCTTCGGGTCCGCTCGGGGGTCAGGGCCCCCGAATGCCCTCGCTAGAATCGCCCCCTCGCGCCGCTATCGTCTAGGGGACTAGGACGCCGGATTCTCAGTCCGGAAACCCGGGTTCGAATCCCGGTAGCGGTGCCTCGGAGACAGCACATAGCCATGCGGGTTTCCCCGTATCCAGGCCTGTCCCGCGCCGCCGGGAGACCCTGGACTTCTAAGAATCTTCTAATAAGGCCGCCTGCCCTCTGTAGCTCTTGCTCGTCGTCCAGAGCGAGACCTGCTCAAGACCAAACTGAGGCGCTCGCATCGCATGGAGAGCAGTTGCGGGCGCTCAGACCAGCCCGCTCAGCTGTAGAGCTGCTCCGATCAGCCCGCATCCAAGGACCACGTAGACCACCGTCAGCTTGCCGTGCCAGCGGTTGAGCGCCAAGAACGCACCGATCGCGAGCAGCGCCGTCGGGAGATCGACCACACTCGTGTCCACGATCTGGACGGTCACCGAGGCGATCAGCCCGATGACTCCGGCTGCGACTCCGAGTAGGAACGGATGCAAACGCACGTTCTGCGCCACGGCCACCAGCTGGCGGTGAAAGAAGATCGGAAAGACGAAGGCCGGAAGGAAGATCCCGAGCGTCATCACAAGGGCGCCGGTCAGCCCTCCGGCCACGTAGCCGACGAAGGTCGAGAAGATGATCAGCGGGGCCGGGAGCACCCCGCTCATCGCCAGACCGTCGACGAACTGGCTGTCCGTGAGCCAGTGATGGACGTCCACCGAGCTCTGCTGCAGGAACGGAATCACGGTGAAGGCCCCGCCGAAGGTCAGCAGCCCCGCCTTCAGCCCCTCCCAGAAGATCTGCGCGGTCAGCGAGACCGTCACCGCGCCCGCGAGGACGACGAGGATCGCCGCTGCGAGCGAGAACGAGTGTGCGCGCCGAGTCCACCGGCCGGCGTTCGTCCACAGCTCGTAGGCGAGCCCAGCGCCGAGCAAGACCAAGACGAAGCTCGCCTCAACGAACAGCGTCAGGGCAAAGCCCGCGACGGCGATCAGCGCCAACGGGACGTCGGTGATGAAGGTGCGACTGAGGCGGACGACGGCTCGCGCGACGATCGCGCCGACCGCGGCGGTCAGGCCGTAGAAGAGCTCGTCGAGGTGCCCGGCCAGGTTCGCCTCGACGTAGAGGATCGATAGGGCGAGCATCAGCACGAAGCCGGGCAGCATGAAGCCGAGTCCGGCAAGGAACCCACCCAACTTGCCGCCGCGGATGCGCCCGAAGTAGACGCAGAGCTCGTGCGCCTCGGGCCCGGGCAGGATCTGAAAGACGGCGAGGGTCTTCTTGAAGCTCTCCTCGGAGACCCACCCCTCCTCGTCGACGCACTCGTGCTTGATCATCGCGATCTGCGCCGCGGGGCCGCCCCAGGCCAGTGCGCCGAACTTCAGGAAGCGAAGGAAGATCGAACGCGGCGAGTCGTGCGACTCCGAGGCCGTCGCGGGAATGGGGCGAGAAGGGGCCACCAAGGGGCGGCGGATTGTGCCGCAATGCCCCCGAGGCCGCCGAAGTCAGCTAGTGAACGTGGCCGCGGTCCCTCACAGTCCGCCAGGAATCCCAAGTGATAGTGCGAGGCGACCCGGCCCGAGCCGCCGGGCTACTAGCTGCTACCTGCGCTGCCGCGTGGTCAAGCCGGCGGAAGGCGTCGACGTCCCAGCGGGGAGAAGCCGGCGTCGGCGTTACCTGGAGGCCCGATGAGCTGCCGGGCCCTACTCCCAGCTAGCATTCGGCGCGATGTCGATAGAGGTCACCATGACTCCTCTGACCGACCGAGGGAACCAGCTCCTGGACGCCCTCGAGGCCAAGACCGGCACACCTCCACACCAAGTGAGCGCCGACACCGGAGCGCGGACCTACTCCCTGGAGAGCGAGACCGCGGGCGACGACTTCGAGGGGCTGCTCGACGGCATCGACCCGAACTGGAACGAGCATCGACGGCCTTGCGTGGGGCAGTGTAGAGCTCTCGACTTCGCGTTCGGTGAATCAGAGCCCATACTCCCGCACCCCGGCGGCTTCGAGGGCTTCGGCGCGATCCATGTAGCCCTGGATGCGCACCACGCGTCCGTCGCGTACCTCAAAGACAGCTGCCGTATCGGTCTCGAGCTCGATCCCGCTGCCCCTCCCGCGGCGGAACTCGCGCACGAGCACGACCACGCGGTGGCCTGCGTCGATGAACTCCTCAGCCTTCAGTCGGCGCTCATCCCAGGCCTCGGCGTCCTCCTGCTCGAAGGAATGCCTGAGCTGCGTGACGCCGCGCAGGACCTCTCCTTCGGAAAGCCCCCCGACTGTGCCATGACCCTCCGCGTCAGGATCGAGCAGGTGCGCTGCCTGCTCCCAATCCCCTCGCAAGATGGCCTCAACTGTGCGGCGCACGATTTCCACGTTCTCCTGCGACATCGCCCGCGCAGTATCTCGCGGGAGCCGGGGGTCGGGGCCAAAACCTCACGGAGTCCTGGCCCGCCAGCCGATCAACGCATCCGGGGAATTGTTCAAGCGCTTCGGGTAGGTTCTCCCCCACGGGCCACCGAAAAGGAGGAGACATGCACGCACGCATCGTCAGGTTCACCGACGTCGATCCCGATCATCTGGCCGGGCGCTTGGCCGAGGCCGAAGCCCGCGAGGGACCGCCCGTTGACATTCCCGCCAAGAAGGTCCAGATCCTTCATGACCCGGACCAGCGCACCGCAGTCGTCATTCAGGTCTTCGAGACGGCAGACGACATGGCGGCAGCCGAGGCGCCCCTCGAGTCGATGGACTCGGCCGATACGCCGGGGACGCGCGCATCCATCGACCGGTGCGAGGTCAAGGTCGAACTGGGCGGGGGCTGAGCGTCGGCGCTACCTGCGCTTCTTGATCTTGAAGCTCTTCCTCGCGGGGGTCTGGTCCGTGCCGCCGGGGCCGACCGCCCGGACCTTGAACGTGTAGTTGCCTCGCTTCAGGTGCTTGTAGACCTTTGGTGAGCGACACTGCTTGAAGTCTGGGGCCCTGTGGTGCTTGCGCGTCAGCTGGCACTCAAAGCCCGTCGCCTGGCCACCGGCCGTGAACTTGAACGTGGCCTTTTTGCGCCTGCTCTTGATCTTCGCCTTGGTGATCTTGGTGGTGGGCGGGCCGCTACCTTGCGCCACTTCGCAGGTTTGCGTCGCGTTCGACGTATCGGCCGCCTGGCCGGTGCCGCTGTACGCGAACGTTCCGCGGACCTTCCAAGGCGTGGCGCTGCACTTCGCCTTGAAGTAACTGGAGCGCTTGAGCAGTGCCGTGAAATCGTCCAGCGGCAACGGCAGCGCGTCGACCCCGAGTATGGCGAGCTTCTTGCCGAAGCCGGCCACGCCCGCGGGGGCGATCGTCCCACTGAGGAGGACGGTCGAGTTGCCCGACGTGTTGGACGCCGGGGCCGCGCAGTTGGCGGTCGGGCCCAGGGTCACGCGCGTGTACAGGATGACCGTCGAATTACCGCCCGAGTTCGGGCCCCGGAACACCAATGTGCAGCCGTTGAAGTTCTGCGGCGGAGCGGTTGACGCACGTCCACTCACCGCGCTCGCCGGCGACAGGTAGGCGTTATGCGACGCGGCCGCGCCCGGCCCGCAGGTCGCCCACGCCTGGGAGATGTTCTTCCCGCTGAGCTGCGCCGTCGTGCACGTCGGGACCGTCCCCGGGGTGATCGCGAAGTCGTTGTCGAACAGCAGCGTCACTGTCTTCGCGAACCCGCCCTGGGCCTTGTTGCCCGGGTCGGCGTAGTTCGTGTGCGTGTGCACGAACAGGCTCGCCGGCTTGGCCGTCGCGCCCGGATTGCTCGGCAGGACCTGGAAGTTCACGCAGGACTTGTTGTCCGTCGCCGAGGTCCCCGGATCGCATGCGGGCGGATCGGCGGCCGCGCTCGCCGGGAAGGCGAAAAAGCCGGCGGCGAGAGCCCCTGCCGCGATCAGGGTGAGAAGGACTGCTGACCTACCCCGAATGCGCATCATCTCCTCCTTGTGCGAGCCAGGAGCTACCCACGCTCGCGGTGCCGGTACGCGGTTCCCCGGTCAAGGGGCCATCCATGGAGCGCTTCGGTCCCCCCACGGCTCCGGCGCTTCACCCGCATTATTGCGCGATCCGGGAGGACTTGACAGCCGCGTCACGGCCTACCGGGAGCCGGTTTGACTCGGGCCGCTCAGGCGGGAACGCTTGCGATCCGCTCGTGGATGAGGCCGACCACCGCCGCACCCTCGCCGACCGCCGTCGCGCAGCGCTTCGTCGAGCCCGCGCGAACGTCGCCGGCCGCATAGATGCCCGGGACGCTCGTCTCGAGCAGCCCGGCGGCTCCGGCGTCCGCGCCGGTGAGGATGAAGCCGTGTTCGTCCCTGGCCACGCACTCGCCGATCCAGTCGGTGCACGGATCCGCTCCCAGAAAGCAGAACAGCGAGCCAAAGGGGAGCCTCGCGCCGTCCTTCAGCGTCACCGCCTCCAGCTCGCCGCCCGAGCCATGAAGCTCAACGATCTCGCTGCGGTCGCGCACGGCGACGCCGTAGCGGTCGAGCTCGGCGAGCAGGTAGTCGGACATCGTCTCGCGCAGGTCGGCCCGCCGGTGAAGAAGGGTCACCAGGGCGCCGCCGCGGGCGAGCCAGACCGCCGCCTGTCCCGCGGAGTTGCCGCCGCCCACGACCCCTACCCGGGTGCCTGCGCAGGCGCGGGCCTCAGGCGGGCCGGCGGCGTAGAAGACGCTCAAGCCCTCGTAGTCCTCGAGGCCGCTGACGGGTAGGCGCCGGTAGTCGGCGCCGGTGGCGATCACGATCGCGCGAGCGACGATCACGCGCCCTTCCTCGAGCTCGATTCGGTGCGAGCCGTTGCCCGGCTCGAGCGCGAGCGCGCGGTACGGCGTCGCCGTCCGGGCGCCGAACTTGCGCGCCTGTGTGATCGCGCGGCCGGTCAACTCGCTGCCGCTGATTCCCGCCGGAAACCCGAGGTAGTTCTCGATCCGGCGCGAGGTTCCGGCTTGGCCGCCGAGGACCGTGCTTTCGACGACCAGGGTCTCGAGCCCCTCGGAGGCCCCGTACACGGCCGCGCCGAGACCCGCCGGACCGCCTCCGATCACCGCCAGGTCGACTTCCTCGCGGGGCTCGAGCTCGAGTCCGATTCCCAGCGCTCGCCAGAGCTGGCCGTTGCTGGGGTTGCGGAGCTCGGTCCCGCCGGGCAGGCGGACCAGCGGCAGCTCGTCCGGTTCGAGCTCGGCGACCATGCGTCGCCGCATCCGAATCGTCGGCTCGTTCGGTGTCGCGCCATACGTGCGGGAGGCGGCCGCGGCGCGCATAGTCGAGCAGGCGACGAGTGGACGCCGACGAGCGCGGCCCGATGACCTCGAAGCCGACACCGTCGCGCTGCTGGAGGATCTCGCGCCGGCGGATGAACGTGTTGAGCAGGACGTCTGCGAGCGCTTCGTCCTCGAACAGCAGCGGCCGCAGGTCCTCGCGGTCCACAGCGATGTAGCGCATCGGCTCTGTCACGACGCCGTCGACGTAGACCGTTTGCCCGGTGAGCAGGTTCATCTCGGCGAGGAAGCCGCCCGGGCCCTGGCGGGCGATCTCGTTTCCGGCCCCGTCAAGGATCGCCGCCTCGCCCTCGAGGACGACGATGAAGGGGTAGCGCGCGTCGCCGATCCGGAACAGGAACTCTCCCTCTGCGGCCGTGCGCTCCTCACCCACGCGCCGCGAGGGTCTGAAGCTGCCCCGGAGAGAGGATGGGGCTGAGCGGACTGGACGGGCTTCCCATGCGAACGAGGGTAGCGGCCGCCTGAGGCTCAGCCGGTGAGGAGCGCCTGGAACTCCGGCTCGTCGCGGAGAGGGTCGAGGTCTGAGTCTCCCGCCAAGTACGAGCGAGTGGCGTCCGACCTCTCGATCGCGAGTCGCAGATGCTCAATCGCGTCGCCCTTTCGCCCGGCAAGGCTCTCGCAACAGGCGACGTTGTAGAGCAGCCCGGGGTACTCCGGGTGAGCTGCGACCACGTCGCGAGCCTGGTCGGCCGCCTCCGCGTACCGTCCCTCCTGGTACAGGCGGCCGAACGGTGCCCAGAGCTCCCAGCCCCTCGGTTCGTACACCTGCCCCGGCGTGGCGCCCACCGCCAGGATCGTCGTCTCCGGCTCCTCGGCGAACGCTGTTCGCTTCACGCCAGGGCGGGCGAAGACGAACGTCCCGGCGGGCGCATCCACACGCTCGCCGTCAAGCTCGAACCGGGCTCGGCCGCTGGAGACGAAGTACAGCTCTTCGTCTTCGCCCTCCTCATCGTGCTCGTTGATGATCCTGTCTCCTGCCTTGTGACCCGTCCATGTGTTGATCCCGAATGACGTGATGCCGAAGTGGTGGCGCACCGGACGCCAGGGCTCGCGACCATCACTGATCTCGCCGATCTCCTCCAGGCGGGCGACTCTGTACTCGCTCATGCGGGTCGGGCCGGGTCACGTGTCGATGGACTTGGCATCTCGTCCTCCTCGCATTGGCTCATCGATGGCAAGCGCTTCAATTCACTGACGATCTCGAGGTTACGCCGGAACGCCACGGCTCACGCGCTGCGCCTCGCGGCCGGCACGTAGACGAGCCAGGTGACGAGCGCGAGCGCGGCCGCTGCGACCAGCGGAAGCACCAGGCTCGTCTTCAGCAGCAGTGCCCCGGCCAGCGCGCCGGTCAGCATCGCCGACACGGCGGCGATCCTGCGGAACGAGCCCTTCCCCGAGCCCCCCGCCGGTTGCGATTCCGCCGCCAGCCCGGTCAGCGTCATCGTCAGCACGGTTGTCGTCAGGTCGGGGACGCCGAGGCCCCTGACGGTTGCGTTGCGTATGCCCATCGCGAACGCCAGCAGCGCGATGACGATGTCGCCTGAAACCGCGTTCGGGCGAATGTCGACCGCGGCGGCCAAGACGGCCGCCACGCCGATCAGGGAGACCTCGACGACGAGCGCGCGGGCGATGTGCGCAGGATGGCGGTCTCCCATCCGCCGCGCGAGGATGCCACCGCCGCCCGCGCCCAAAAGGAAGGCGCCGAGCGAAACCAGCGGCGCGACGACCGGGAGCCCGCCGCTGCCGGCGATGCCGAAGCCGAGGAAGACGATGTTCCCGGTCATGTTCGCGGTGAAGACGCGGCCGAGTCCGAGGTAGCTGACGGCGTCGACGAGGCCGGTCGTGAAGGTCAGCACCAGGAGCGCCCTGGCGAGCGGATGCTGGATGCTGCGGGCGGCGCGCCTCAGCGCTTCCCGATCGAACCTCGCCGGCTGGGCGGATGCAGCCGTCTGACTCATGAATCACCTCCAAACATGACGATTTTGCGTGCGGGTAGGCACGCATTGTGAATTTCTACCGCCTCGCCCTGAGCCGGAAGCCTGTGCTCATCCCACGGGCTGGGGATCTGGCGGACTCTCCGCCTTCTCCCTCAGCCGCGCGCGGGTCCTCGCCGTTCTCACCGCGGCGGTGAGGGTCTCGATGTCGTAGGCGCCTCGGTGGCGTCTGCCATTGATGAAGAAGCTCGGCGTGCCGGCGACCCCGCTCGCGTCCGCGCTCGCGACGTCCTCGGCCACGCGGCCCGCGTGCTCGCGACGGCGGAGCTCGTCCCAGAAGCGCTCGACGTCGAGGCCGAGCTCCTCCGCGTAGCGCGCGAGGTCGGGCGGCGTCAGCTCGTCCTGGTGGTCGAGCAGCTTGTCGTGCATCTCCCAGAAGGCGCCCTGGGCGGCCGCGGCCTCGGCCGCCTCGGCCGCCATCTGCGCGTTCGGGTGGACGTCGTTCAGCGGGAGGTGGCGCCACACGTAGCGGAGCTCGTCGCCGAACGAGTCGAGCAGCTCGCGGATGACGACCTCGGCCTGTCCGCAGTACGGGCACTCGTAGTCGCCGTACTCGACGAGCGTCACCGGCGCCTGCTCCGAGCCGCGGATGTGGTCGCGGTCGGGATCGACGTCGTCGGAGAGGTCGAGCGAGCTCGTCGTCGGTGCCGGCGATCTGACGTGCCCGCATCGGCGGCGGGCAGCCGCCTGATGATGCGGAACACGCCCCAGGCCATGAGCGACGCGAGGACGCGCTGCCGCGAGCACGCCGAGCTTCGCCTCCTCGAGCTGCTGCCCGTCGAAGGCGAGGCTCGAGATCAGCAGCGAGACGGTGAACCCGATGCCGGCGACGGCCCCACCTCCGAGCGATCACCGGCCAGCTCAGCGCCCGACGCAGGCCGGCGAGCCAGGGCCGCGACGCGAGCCATGCCGCACCGAGGATCCCGAGCGGCTTGCCCACCACGTAGCCGAACACGATTCCGAGCGTTATCGGCGAGGTGACAGCGTCGCCGAGCAGCTGCCCGTCGATGTGGATGCCGGCGTTTGCGAGCGCGAACACCGGCACGATCACGAAGCTCGTCCAGGGGTGAAGCCTGTACTGAAGCCGCTCGTTCGCGGAGATCGCGGACGCCACGCTCAGCTGCGCCGAGCGGGCGAGCTCGGGCGTGGGCTGCTCGCGGAAGGACCGCGTCAGCTCCGTCACCCGCTCGAGGTCGCTGCGCGCGGGCGGATAGGCGCTCGTGACGAGCCCGACCGCGAGTCCGGCGATGACGGGATCGATTCCGGACTCGAACAGCGCGATCCAGACGGCAACGCCGAGGATCGCGGCGGCCTGCCCGCGCCAGGCGGTCGGCGCGTACCGGAGCGCCAACAGGATCACGAAAAGGCCAGGCAGCCACCGCGAGCGGAAGCCACGAGAGATTCTCCGTGTACACGGTGGCGATCACCACCAGCGCCACGAGGTCGTCGACCACCGCGAGCGTGAGCAGGCGAACGCGCAGGCGCGTTGCCGCCCGGGGCCACCAGCGCCAGCACGCCGAGCGCGAAGGCGGTGTCGGTCGACATCGCGGCTCCCCAGCCGTCCGCCCCCGCGCCGCCGGCGTTGAACGCCAGATAGATCGCGATCGGCAGCGCCATCCCGCCGACCGCCGCGACCACCGGGATCGCCAGGCGCCGCCGCTCGCGCAGCTCTCCGGTGTCGATCTCGCGCTTGGCCTCGAGCCCGACCACCAGGAAGAAGAACGTCATCAGGCCCTCGTTGACCCAGTGCCGCAGATCCAGGGAGATGCCCTCGCTTCCGAGGCGGATCGAGAGCTTCGTCGTCCAGAACGACTCGTACGACTCCGACCACGGCGAGTTCGCCCACAACAGCGCCGCGATCGCCGCGCACAGCAACACCATGGCGCCGCCGGTCTCGGCGCTCAGGAAGTCCCGAACCGGTGCCGCGAGGTTCCGCGCCCAGGCCGTCCGTCCCGTAAACGAAGCAGCCGGCGGCGAGGCCGCTCGATCCGGTTCGTTGCCCGGGGGCTCTGCTCCCGCTTGGCTGCTCATCGTTGGGCTCAGCCTACGCGCGCTGGGCTCAGCGGCCCGGTTGGCCGCAGCGCTTGATTCGTGAGGTCGCTCAGTCCGGGGGCAACACGCGCAGATGGCGGGTTACGCCGAGATTGCCGCCGCCACAGCGGGCCGTCACCTTGTAGCGGCGCGGGTCGCGGCGCGCCGGAATCCGCACCCATCGCCCGAAGTGGCCGCCGCTCTTCACATGAGTGAAGACGGCGGGCACTCCGGCGAAATCATGCCGGTGCGAGAAGGCTCTTGAGAGGAGCGTCACCTGGTCTCCGACTGGACAGTCGCCAGCCGAGCCCCTGATGTGGACCCGGTGCCCGGCCTCGACCTTGTGGGGATGCACGTGGAGGGAGGTGCCGGCCGCGAGGGCGGCGGCTGAGAGTGTGAGGGCGAGTGTCGCAGCCAGGCTCAGCATGAGCCACCGCCGCACCGTGCCGAGCGGGGAGCGCAGGATTCGCCGCATCGCTTCCTCGAGGCTCACGGGCGCGATTCTAACCCTTCGCCAGGCGAGATCAGGCCGCGACTCAGTGCCGCGTCACCGTCTCACAACCAAAGACTCTGGAATCCGGATCACTGGGCTCCAGGTCGAGGTCTGCCTGGTCGGTGGCGCCCGGGAAGTCGCCGCCGTCGCAGTCGATTGACTTGTCGTTGCCGCCATCGTGGGCGAAAAGCCGATCGTTTCCGTCCATACCCCTCATCACGTCGGCGCCCGCCAAGCCGGTCAGGTTGTCGTGGCTGGAGCCGCCGATGAGCGTGTCTGCGCCACCCCCGCCAACCAGTGAGCTTCGGACCGCGGTCGAGTTCAGCACCCGGTCTCCCAGATCCGCGGCGTTGGCCAAGATCAGGGTGATTCCGGCCGCGTTGCAGTTGGCGGTGTTGTCGCCGTTTGGGGTGCATCCCGCTCCCGTGTGGACGCCGGAGCCCCTGTAGCCCATCCCGGCGAGGTCGGTCACCCGCAGGGTCGAGGGGGACGGAGAGGTGATCACCAGGTTGTCCTCGGCACCGAACGCGGCCTTGATCACCAGGCGGTTGGCAATCAACTTGACGCTGGCGGTCCGGACGGAGAAGCCAAGCGAGGTCGGCGTCGGGTCGACGTTGCCGGCCGCGTCGGTGGCGCGGACGTAGATCCTGTAGTCGCCATCCGTCAAGTGCGGGGCGGTCCACGGCGAAGAGCAGGCCGCATAGGGGTCAGAGCCGAGCTTGCACTCAAAGGTCGAGTGCGCTTCCGAGGAGGAGAGGGTGAAGCTCGGGGTGGGGTCGACGGTCAAGTGCGGGCTCGGCCCACCGCTTGGACCGCCGATTATCGCCGTGTTGGGCCGCACGGTGTCGACGGTGAAGCTCCGCGTGGACGGGGTTGGGTCGATGTTGGAGGCCGCATCGATGGCGCGGACTCGGAAGGTGTGGGGGCCGTTGGGCAGCGGGCTGTACGACTTCGGCGAGCTGCAGGGAGCGTAGGCGCCGCCGTCAAGCTTGCACTGAAAGCTCGCCCCTGCCCCGGAGGAGAAGCCGAACGTCGGCGTGGCGTCCTTGGTCGGCCCGGAGGGGCCGGCGTTGATCTGGGTCATGGGCGCGACCGTGTCGACGGTGAAGCTCCGCGCGGAGGGGGTGGGGTCGGCATTGCCGGCCTGGTCGATGGCCCGGACCTGGAAGGTGTGGGGGCCGTCGGCCAGCGAGTAGGACTGCGGCGAGCTGCAGGGAGCGTAGGCGCCGCCGTCAAGCTTGCACTGAAAGCTCGCCCCCGGCCCGGAGGAAAAGCCGAACGTCGGCGTGGCGTCCTTGGTCGGCCCGGAGGGGCCGGCGTTGATCTGGGTCATGGGCGCGACCGTGTCGACCGTGAAGCTGTGCGCGGCCGGGGTCGGGTCGGTGTTGCCCGCCGTGTCGGTGGCCCGCACCTCGAACGTGTGGGAGCCATCCGTCAGCGAGCTGTAGGGCTGCGGCGAGCTGCAGGGCTGAAAGTCCGCTTCCTGGCTCGAGTCGAGGCGGCACTCGAAGCTCGCCCCGCGCGTCCGAGGAGAACGTGAAGGTCGGCGATGCGTCGTTGGTCGGCCCAGAGGGGCCGGAGTCGATCTGGGTCTGTGGGTCGGCCGTGTCGACCGTGAAGTTGTGCGCGGCCGGGGTCGGGTCGGTGTTGCCGACCGAGTCGGTGGCCCGGACCTCGAAGGTGTGGGGGCCGTCGGCCAGCGAGCTGTAGGGCTGCGGCGAGCTGCAGGGCTGGAAGTCGGCCTCCTGGCTCGAGTCGAGGCGACACTCGAAGCTGGCCCCCGGCTCCGACGAGAAGCCGAACGACGGCGACGCGTCGTTGGTGGGCCCGGTGGGGCCGGAGTCGATCGTCGTCTGGGGTGGGGTCAGATCCACGGTCCACGTGCGCGTGGCGGGGCTCGTATCGGGGTTTCCGGCGGCGTCGACCGCCCTCACCTCGAACGTGTGAGAGCCCTCGGAGAGGTTCGAGTAGGCCTGGGGAGACGTGCAGCTCGCCCAGTCCGAGGCGTTCGAGGAGTCCAGGCGGCACTCGAAGCCAAGCAGCTGCGGCTCGGAGGAGGAGAAGGTGAAGCTGACGTCGCCGTTGCTGACGCCGGAAGGACCTGAGTCGATCGTGGTATCGGGCTCGGTGGCGTCGGTCTCGTGGAACTCCTCGATCCGGCTGTTGCCCCGATCGACGACATAGACGTTGTCGGAGGAGTCGGTGGCGACGCCGGCCGGCGCGGTGAACTGGCCGGCCCCGGTGCCCACGCTTCCCCACTTGGTGATGAAGGTGCCCGATGGCCGGAACTTCTGGATCCGGTTGTTGAACGTATCGGCCACGATGACGTTGTCTGCCGAGCCCGTCGCCACATCGAGATTCGCGCCGGCGCCAAACTGGCCATCCGCGGTACCCACGCTTCCCCACTTGGTGATGAACGTGCCGGAGGAGTCGAACTTCTGGATTCGCGAACTGCCTGCGTCGGCGACATAGACGTCACCGGAGGAATCGGCGCCGACCCCAGTCGGCAGGCTGAACTGGCCGTCTCCGGTGCCCACGCTTCCCCACTTGGTGATGAACGTGCCGGAGGAGTCGAACTTCTGGATCCGGGCGTTCCCAGAGTCCGCGACGTAGACGTCGTCCGAGGAATCGGTGGCGATGCCCTGTGGGGCGTTGAATTGGCTGTCGCCGGTCCCCAGGCCCCCCCACTTGGTGATGAAGGCGCCAGAGGACGAGAACTTCTGGACCCGATTGGCCTGTCCGTCGACGACGTAGACGTCGCCCGCGGTGTCGGTGGCGATGCCCTGCGCACTCAGGAAGCGGCCGTCGGCGGTGCCCAGGCTTCCCCACTTGGTGATGAACGTGCCCGTGGACGAGAACTTCTGGACCCGGTCGTTGCCCGTGTCGGTGGCATACACACCTCCGGACGAGCCGGCGGCCACCCTGTTGGGAAGCGAGAACTGGCCGTTGAGAATGCCAATGCTCCCCCACTGCTGGTCGAACTGGATCGAGGCGGACGCCGGCGCGGCCAGGAACGAGAGAACGGCGATCGCCGCAAGGGGCGCGAGCAGCAGTGCGCGCGTCCCTCGAATCCGCCGCCTGGCGGACACTGCAGGCCTTTCCCGTGTCCCACGTGGGCTGATTGCTCCCGCCTTCCTTCGTCCCAGTTCTCTGGCTTGTCAGTCACCGGACGAAAGCGCGAAGTCGCCGGACTCCTCAGAGTCTCGGCTCCCTCACGAGGCCTGGACCGGCGACGGATCAGCCGTCTCCAGGCAGAGTAAGCGCGACAAACCGCACATTCAAGCCCACTACCTGCTTTCGGGTATGGAAGAGAGGCTGCCGGGACGTGGTTTGAAAACGGCACCCGCCCGGGCCCCCGGGACTAGAGGCCATCAGGCGGGTACGTCGGGACAGGCGCGCTTCCGCGAGTCGCGGGCCGTCTGCCGAGCCTCGGAGGGCCTCCTCCAGCCTCCGAGCCATGTTTGGGAGAGGCGCCGCGCTCGAGTCTCATCTTGCCCGATCTCGAACGCGAAATCGCCGTGAGCCAGGCGCTTAACCTGCCCCTAACACCGGGAAAGGGTGGCGAGCCGCCTACTCCGGGCGCCTTCGAGGGCCGGGACTACCCACACGGCCCGCTGGGGCTGCGGAAGAGCTGCGCGATGGCGGCGTACCCGGCATCGTTGGGATGGATGTGCAGGGAATCGGCCTGGGACATGTACGCCTGCCCGTGCTGCTTGAACGCGGCGTAGGGGTTTGCGACGGGTATTCCCAGCTTCCCGGCCTCCTGAAAGATGAGGTCGTTGAGTCCGACGTTTTGCCCGCTGTCGGAGCACCCGATTTGGAGGTTGTTGCCGAGCAGCGTCTTGTCCACAGAGGCCTCCTGGGTGCCGCCCAGCCGGGAGTCGGGGTTGTAGTAGGCCATGGTGATGAACCGCTCGGTGCCTGGATCGGCGCCAAGCGCCGTCTTGAGCTTGCCGAAGATGTAGGCGAGATTTGCCCGGACCGGGCAGACGCCAGGCTCATCCCAGTGCCCTGGGCATGGTCCCCCCAAGAAGGCCTCGGCGCCGCCGATCTCGATCGTCACGGCTTTCGTGTCCGAGGCGGCGTTGATGTCGGCGAGTCCGGCGGCGAGCTGCCCGTTGTTTCGCAGCGACGTCGACGTGGCGCCATCCTGCGCCTCGTCGAGGAGCTGGTCCGCGTGGAGGAGCGCTTGATAGTCCTGGTAAAGCCGTCCGACGAAGCCGGTTGACGACGGTTGACTCTGGGATATGTACCCGTTCGATAGCGAATCACCCAGCGCCACGTACGGGCTTGGGCGCGCCTGCTTCTCACAGCCGCTGACCGGGGAGTCCTCGGGCGGCGAGTCGAGGACTGCCTTGTCGGCCGTGCCCGGGTGGGTGCCACCGTCGCAGTCGATCGTCATGTCGTCGGTGCCGTCGCGGGCGAGCAGCTGATCGTTTCCGTTCATCCCCTTCATCGCGTCGGCGCCCGGCCCGCCGGTGAGGGTGTCGTCGTTCGAGCCCCCCTGAAGCGTGTCGTTCGCCGCGTCCCCGTTGAGCGAGCTCTTGAGCGCGGTCGCGTTGACCACCTGGTCGACTTGGTCCCCGGAGGAGACCTGGATCAACGTGACCCCCGAGGCGTTGCAGTTGGCGGTGTAGTCGCCGCTTGGGATGCATCCCGCGCCCACGTGGACGCCCGAGCCCTTGTAGGTGGCGCCGGGCGTGTCCGTCACCCGCAGACTCGAAGCGGAGGGACGGGTGATCCTCAGGTTGTCCTTGGCCCCCGCCGCCGCGGTGACCACGAGCGTCGAGCCCGAGACGCTGATCGCCGCGGTCCGGACCGTGAACGAGCGCGAGGCCGGGGTGGGGTCGAGGTTTGCGGCCGGGTCGCGGGCGCGGACGAAGAAGGTGTGGGGACCATCCACGAGGTGCGAGGTGGTCTTCGGCGAGGTGCAGGCGGAATAGGCGCCGGCGTCGACCTTGCACTGGAAGCTCGAACCCGCCTCCGATGAGGAGAGGGCAAACGTCGCGGTCGGGTCGTTGGTCGGGCCGGAGGGACCGGACGTGATCGTCGTGTTGGGCGCTGCGGTGTCGACCGTGAAGCCTCTCGAGGCGGGAGTGGGGTCGGTGTTCTGCGCGGGGTCGGTGGCCCTTACCTCGAAGGTGTGGGAGCCATCGGCGAGTGAGGACGCGGGGGTGTCGGTGTCACCGGGGCCCGAGCAGGGCCCGAACGGGTCGGAGTCGAAGCGGCATTCGAAGCTCGAGCCCGGCTCCGAGGAGGAGAAGGCGAAGGTCGGGGTCGGGTCGTTGGTCAGCCCGGAGGGGCCAGAGTCGATCGTCGTCTCGGGCGGCGCGGTGTCGACGGTGAAGCTCCGAGAGGCCGGGGTGGGGTCGGTGTTGCTGCGCCGTGTCGGTGGCCCGGACCTCGAAGCGTGTGGGAGCCGTCGGCCAGCGAGGCCGTAGGGCTGCGGCGAGCTGCAGGGCTGAGAAGTCCGCTTCCTGGCTCGAGTCGAGGCGACACTCGAAGCTCGCCCCGGGGTCGTCCGAGGAGAATCCGAACGACGGCGAGGCGTCGTTGGTCGGCCCGGAGGGGCCGGAGTCGATCGTCGTCTCGGGCGGCGCGTGTCGACGGTGAAGCTCCGAGAGGCCGGGGTGGGGTCGGTGTTCTGTGACGCGTCGGTGGCCCGAACCTCAAACGTGTGGGAGCCATCGGTCAGCGAGCTGTAGAGCTGCGGCGAGCTGCAGGGCTGAAAGTCCGCCTCCTGGCTCGAGTCGAGGCGGCACTCGAAGCTCGCCCCGGGGTCGTCCGAGGAGAATCCGAACGACGGCGAGGCGTCGTTGGTCGGCCCGGAGGGGCCGGAGTCGATCGTCGTCTCGGGCGGCGCGGTGTCGACGGTGAAGCTCCGAGAGGCCGGGGTCGGGTCGGTGTTCTGTGACGCGTCGGTGGCCCGAACCTCGAACGTGTGGGAGCCATCCGTCAGCGAGCTGTAGGGCTGCGGCGAGCTGCAGGGCTGAAAGTCCGCCTCCTGGCTCGAGTCGAGCCGACACTCGAAGCTCGCCCCCGCGTCCGAGGAGAACGCGAAGGTCGGCGATGCGTCGTTGGTCGGCCCGGAGGGGCCGGAGTCGATCTGGGTCTCGGGGTCGGCCGTGTCGACCGTGAAGTTGTGCGCGGCCGGGGTCGGGTCGGTGTTGCCGACCGAGTCGGTGGCCCGGACCTCGAAGGTGTGGGGGCCGTCGGCCAGCGAGCTGTAGGGCTGCGGCGAGCTGCAGGGCTGGAAGTCGGCCTCCTGGCTCGAGTCGAGGCGACACTCGAAGCTCGCCCCGGGGTCGTCCGAGGAGAATCCGAACGACGGCGAGGCGTCGTTGGTCGGCCCGGAGGGGCCGGAGTCGATCGTCGTCTCGGGCGGGGTCAGATCCACGGTCCACGTGCGCGTGGCGGGGCTCGTATCGGGGTCTCCGACGGCGTCGACCGCCCTCACCTCGAACGTGTGAGAGCCCTCGGAGAGGTTCGAGTAGGCCTGGGGAGACGTGCAGCTCGCCCAGTCCGAGGCGTTCGAGGAGTCCAGGCGGCACTCGAAGCCAAGCAGCTGCGGCTCGGAGGAGGAGAAGGTGAAGCTGACGTCGCCGTTGCTGACGCCGGAAGGACCTGAGTCGATCGTGGTATCGGGCTCGGCGGACGCCGGCGCGGCCAGGAACGAGAGAAAGGCGATCGCCACAACGGGCGCGAGCACTGCACGCGTCCCTCGAATCCGCCGCCTGGCGGATACTGCAAGCCTTTCCCGTATCCCACGTGGGCTGATTGCTCCCGCCTTCCTTGGTCCCTAGTGCTCGGGCTTGTCAGTCACCGGACGAAAGCGTGAAGTCGCCGGACTCCTCAGAGTCACGGCTCCCTCACGAGGCCTGCACCGGCGACGGATCAGCCGTCTCCAGGCAGAGTAGGCGCGACAAACGGCACATTCAAGACCACTACCTGCTTTCGGGTATGGAAGGGGCGCTGCCCGGGGGCGGGACGAGACTGATACGCGGCCACGGCACTCCTTAGCCGCGGTAGGGGATCGCCGCGGCGAGTATGGCGGCGGTCGACCTCTAGAACGCTGGTCCGGGTCGGGCACCCGCCGAGCCGGCCCGTATCGAACAAACGTCCAGCCATCGAACAACCGTCCGGCTCGGTCAGGCGACGTCGCGGCGCTTTGGCGCAACGGCTTCATGGCCACGGCGAGATCGGACGAGCGTCCAACTGTGGCTTCCCATGGCTCCTCTCGCTCTCCCCGGCATCGAGATCGCCGGCCAATCACGGTTGCGCTGGCGCTGTCCTTCGTCGCGTCCTTCGCCATCGCCTGGTTCGGGTGGGCCGGTTCGACGGCCCATCCCAGCGTGAGTACGGCCCAGGCCAGCGATACCCAGAGCCAATCCGCGACCTCGGCCGCGAGCACTGCGACCTCCGTGCCACCGAACTTCTTCGGTTTCACACCAGACTTCGGCGGCGCAGACGATCCCACCCTGAGCGCCTATTACAGGAACGTCAAGGAGAGTGGAGCCAGCTGGGTCCGCTTCGGCGTTTACTGGTGGTACATCGAAAAGACCAAGGGCACCTACACGTGGAACAGCACGGACCGTTACTTCGCCGCGATCGCCTGCAGTGGCCTGACCGCTCTTCCCATGTTCATCGGCGCGCCGACATGGGCGTCGGGAAGATCCACCACCATTGCCCCGCCGAAGCAGGCATATCTCCCGGAATACAAGACCATGATCCGCGCCGCCATAGCCCGATATGGGGAGGGTGGCTCGTATTGGAGTGAGGGGCACCACTGCCTCGACAGCACGGCCCCAGTTCCTGCGTCGCCCTCGAGCGTCTGGCAGATCTGGAACGAGCCGAACGTCATGAGCTACTACGGCGACCAAACGGCTACGGCCCAGGGTTATGGCCGGCTTCTGGTCGCCGCCGACGATGCCATCAACACATCGGTCAACCCGACCGCGAAGACGGTGCTGGGCGGACTGACCGGCAGTAAGGCGGGCGACTTCCTGACTGCCCTCTACACCGCGGTACCCGACCTCAACTCCCGCGTCGACATATTCGATGTTCACGCCTACGCGACCACTCCGTGGAATTCCCTCAAGCTCCTGAGAGCGTTCCGCCAGGTCGCTGACAGCCACGGCGCCGCCGACAAGCCAATCTGGGTGAGCGAGGTGGCTTGGTCGAGCTGCCGGCAGGCTGGCAATTCATATCCCGCCGGCTGCACCGACAACGTCCTGGCCAAGAACGAGGTCGGGCAACGGTACTTCCTCACCCGCTTGTACGACCATCTGCTTGCCAACGCCCACGCGCTACGGCTGCGGCGGGTTGCCTGGTATTCGTGGCGAGATCCCGACGTCAGTCGAGCGACGTGCCAGTTCTGCTACGGCTCGGGCCTGAGCCATCGCGATGGCAGCCCGAAGCCGGCTTTGAACGCCTACAAGACCCTTGCAGGCCGGACAGTCGTAGTCCGTCGACGGGGGTTCAGACGCTGAAGCGGACGGTCGCGACTACTGGTTGAAGCCAGGCGGCGGGGTCGACTCGCCGATGCCGTTGTCGCCCCAGCAGACGACCCTGCCGTTCGTCCTCACGCCGCAGGTGTTGATGGGCCCGGCGCTTATCGCGGTGAAGGTGCCCGGCGGCGGCTTGTTCTGGCCGTGGTTGTTGCAACCCCAGCAGGCCACCGTGCCGTCCGTCTTGATCGCGCAGGAGTGGAAGCGGCCGGTGGCGACGGCGGTGAACGTTCCAGCCGGCGGGGTGGCCCGCCCGAAGGCATTGTTCCCCCAGCAGGCCAGCGTGCCGTCCGTCCTGATGGCGCAGGTGTGGAACTTGCTGGCGCTCGCCGCGGTGAAGGTGCCCGCGGGCGGGGTGGACTTGCCCTCGTCGTTGTTGCCCCAGCAGGCCAGGGTGCCGTCGGTTCTCACCCCGCAGTTATGCCAGCCTCCGGCGGTCAGCGACGTGAACGTGTCCGCGGGCGGACTTGTCTGGCCGTTGCCGTTGCGTCCCCAGCAGACGACCGTACCGTCCGTCTTCAGGCCGCAGGTATGCCAGCTGCCGGCGCCTACGGATGCGAACCTGGTGGCGGGGTCCACACGCAGGGGCAGGGTGGATTGGTGAGCTGAGTCGTCGCCCCAGCAAACCAGGGTGCGGATCGATCTCAGCGCGCAGGCGTGTTGGCGGCCGGCGGTCACCTGCGATGAAGGTGCCCGCGGGCGGCGTCGCCTGGCCGAAGTCATCCACGCCCCAGCAGGCGAGGGTGCCGACGCGCCGCAGCCCGCAGGTGAAGTCGTCACCGCCTCCGTCGACGCCTCCCCCGTCGACGGCGGCGCCGGTGAACGTGTCCGCGGGCGGGGTGGCCTGGCCGAGAGCGTCGCTGCCCCAGCAGGCGATCGCGCCGCTCGTCCTCACGCCGCAGGTGTGGAGTGCGCCGGCGCTCAGCGCCCTGAAGGGGCCCGCGGGCGGTGAGCCTTGCCCGCTCGTGTTGTCCCCCCAGCAGGCGACCGCGGTGTTCGCCTTCAGCGCGCAGGTGTGGTTGGCGCCGGCGCTCACCGCGGTGAAGACGCCCGCGGGCGGTGAGGCCTGTCCGCTCGAGTTGTCCCCCCAGCAGGCGAGGGTGCCGTCCGTCCTCACGGCACAGCTGTGTTCGTCGCCGGCGGCTCACCGAGGTGAAGGTGCCCGCGGGGGGCTCGGCCTTGGCGAAGTCGTCGTTGCCCCAGCAGGCCAGGGTGCTGTCCGTCCTGATCGGCGCAGCTGTGCCCGTCGCCGGCGCTCACCGCAGTGAAGGTGCCCGCGGGCGGGGTGGACTTGCCGAAGTGCTGGGAGCCCCAGCAGGCCAGGGTGCCGTCCGTCCGGATCCCGCAGGTGTGGAAGCCTCCGGCGCTGATCGAGGTGAAGGTGCCCGCGGGCGGGGTCGACTGGCCGTTGCCGTTGCGGCCCCAGCAGGCGACGGTGCCGTCCGTCTTCACCCCGCAGGTGTGAAAGTGGCCGGCGCTCACGGCGGTGAAGGTGCCCGCGGGCGGGGTGGCCTGGCCGTACGTGTTGTCGCCCCAGCAGGCGACGGTGCCGTCCGTCCTCACGCCGCAAGTGTGTCCCACGCCGGCATCCACGCCGCCGGCCACCGCACCAGCAGGCGCGGTGGCGATCGAGGTGCCCGCGTCCCCGGTCGGTGGGGCGGCAGCGCGCGCCAGGCCGGCGAGGCTCATTGACAGGAAGGCCGCGGCGAGGACGATCCCGCCATAGACGCCGAGCCGGCGAGCACGAGAATCGCCATACCCGCGGTTCACCGCAAGCAGCGCATTCATCCGCCGACCCTCCTCCCTGTTCAAGCTCGCTCCTCTCCGCCTACCCTGGGGGTTACCCGCGAAGCTACCACATCAGGGTGGGGGTGCCCGGTTTTGCTACTGGTGGCCCTTGACCACTTTGAGAGCGGCGTCGGCGCGGGCGACGAGCTCCTCGAGGGAGTCGTCAGGGCGCAGTTGCGCCAGGCCAACGCTGATCGAACCGCTCTGCGCACTCTCGGCAAGGGTTTCCGCAATGTCCTCGAAGCGCCGACGGGCCGCATCGAGATCCGTCTCGGAAAGCGCGCAGACGAACTCATCGCCGCCGAACCGCACGATCGGATCGTACGAGCGAAGATTTGCCTGGATCGCGGCGGCGACGGCTCGCAGCAGGGCATCCCCGGCGGCGTGGCCTTGGCGGTCGTTCACGCTCTTGAGTCCGTCGACGTCCACGAACGCCATGACCAGGCGCCCGTCCGAACGCAGCGCGCGATCCATCTCCTGCTTGATCGCAGCGCTGCCTGCTCCCCGGCGCTGCACGCCGGTCAAGTCGTCAAGGTGGGCATTGCTGAGATCGGCCAGTGCCTGCTCGCGATCGCGCGCGGCCCGCTCGCGATCCGCTGCTGCCTCGGACCGGTCGGCGGCCGCTCGCGCTCGGTCGGCAGCCGCACGCGCCCGAATCGACGCCGCGGGGCCACCCTGCGTGTTGCGCGCCCGTTCAAGCGCTGCCGCTGCCCGGTCGCGCGCGTCGGCAGCCTCGTCGCGGGCTTTGGCGGCGACGTCACGCATCCTCGCCGTCTCGTCACGCCGAGCGGCAACGCCGGCGCGCTCGAATGATGACTGCGACCTCAGGGCAGCGGTGGCCTCGCGCTCCAGGGCCCCTTTCGCGCGGTCTACGCGCGAGCTTTCATGTTCATCCCGGGATCGCGCGTCGGCAGGCAAACCCTGCGCAAGATCGCGATCGGCCGCAGCTTGGTCTCGGTCCGAAGCGCGTTGGTCCAGGTCAGACTGCGTCTGGTCGAGCTCAGACGCGCTCTGGTCGCTGTCCGAAGCGCTCTGATCCGCGTCGGAGGCCGTCTGGTCGAGATCCGAAGCGCTCTGATCGCCTTCGAGCGAAGCCTTCCCCTCGACCTTGGCGCCGCCGTCGTCGGCCGCCCGACGGCCATTGTCCGTGCGTTTCTTCGGGTTGGTCATGGGCGGGCCTCCTTGTGGTCCGTCCGGCGACCTGGTCGCCGTCCGTCCCCCACTGAAGCGGGCTACCCGGCTGCCTCGTCAAGCGCGTCGCATAACTCTGCTGCGGTCGCACTCGGCGCAAGCGGCCGGCTGTCGCGTCACAAGTTAGCGCCTCGTGGTGATCCTTCCGGGATCGGCAAGGCGTCAGGGATGGGCGACGCGGGCGGGATGGGCGACGCGGCCGGCATCGGTGACGGCGGCGGCATTACCGAGCGCGCCGGCGGTATTCGGGGTGGCGCGGTGGTGGGTGTTGCGGCCATCGTGGTCTCCTTACCGTGGCTGGTGGGAGACAATGTACCATCGATTCATGAATGCAACTTCTGGTAAGCAATGGCAGAAGTCCGCGACGGTGCCCGGCTGGGACTTCCTGACCAACCACGCCCATGTCCTCACCTGCGTCGCGAACGACCCGGGCATCCGCCTGCGCGACATCGCCGCTGCGGTGGGCATCACCGAGCGCGCCGCCCACCGGATCCTCTCCGAGCTCGTCGAAGAGGGTTACGTGCTGCGCGAGCGACAGGGCCGACGAAATCACTACCAGGTCGTACCGGAGCTGCCCCTGCGTCACCCCCTCGTCTCCGAGCGCGAGGTCGGGGATCTGCTCAAGGTGCTGCTCGGCGCAGCGCGGTCAGCAGGTCAGCAGGCGTGAGCCCCGGCTCGGGTCAGAGCCCGCGCTCCCGGGAGTACTTGCCAAGAGCGCGCGCCATCTCGGGCGCCTGCGTCTTCGCGTCCAGCGCCTCTATCGCCTTGTCTTGTCGGATGGCCTCTCGATGAATCGAGTCCTGAAGCCCCTCCAAGAGTGCTTCCAGCTGCTCCACCCGTTGCTCCAGCGCGCCGATTCGCCGCTCACGATCAACCTCGTCGGGGTGCGATCCCGGTTCCGTCTTGGCGTCGCGCCGCTGTCGGATCACCCGGTCGAGGAGTCCCCTCACGCGCCCTGTGCGGCGCGTGAGGGCTCGTCCAGGCACAGGCTGCTGGGCCGTGCGCCGTGGATTCGACTAGCTTGCTTGCACGTTCACTGCTCGGGGCCCCTTGTCGCTGGCCTCGGCCTCGTAGGTGACCTTGGCGCCTTCGGCAAGCGAGCGAAAGCCGTCGCCGGCGATTCCGCTCTGATGGACGAAGAGGTCCTTCGAGCCGTCATCGGGAGTGATGAAGCCGAACCCCTTTTCGTCGCTGAACCACTTAACTGTTCCTGAAGGCATGTGTTGCTCCTCTGCTGATCTGGTGTGCTGCGAACGCGGAGGATGCAAGACAGCAACGACGGCGAGCGCGGGCACGATTTGCCAGGCGTTATGTACCTGGCCGATTACCCAGCCACCGTAGCAGCCAGGAGGCGCACGCGACGGGTTTGCCGGCTCGATGTGCGGGCACCCTCCGTTTGGGGCGGTCGAATTCCTGTCGAATCGTCGGGGATGGCCCTTACGGACGCGACGGGAGAACGGCTGCCCCCCTCTTGCTGGTCGCTGGGCCCCGTGGAGCGCTGGTACGGCGCCTGTCGTTCTCAGGACGGGAGCGATTGCAGGCAGCGGCGCCGCGGAGGACGGCCGAAGGCGATCGACCAGCGCCCAGGAGGCGAAGCAGACGGCGCCGAGGGCGCCGGTGGCCGTCAGCAGAGCTCCGGCGGCAGCGGTCGCGGCAACGCCGTTCGCCCCGAGGATGACCACCGCGGCGGCCGCGCCGAGACTCGGACCCACGGGAAGCAACCCGATCACCGCCACCCCGATCAGCAGCGCAGTCGCGTCCAGAACGGAGGCGTCGACGCCGATCCCCTGGAGGACCAGCCAGTTGCGGGCGATCTGGGCGCAGACCGCGAAGACGACGAGACCGATGATGCTGCTGCGGCCCTGGAGGTCCCGCATCACCGCGAAGCCCTTCCAGAAACCCTCGCGCCGATCGCGGGCGACCCTCGTCAGTCCGCCGATCACGGCGAGCCCGAAAGCGAAGCACAGCAGCGGCACCCACCAGGGCACGTCCAGCGGTCCAACGAGGGTGAACGAGGTCAGCGCCGCGAGGCTGACCTCCACGACCACGATCGGCAGCTCGGCCGCGACCAGGACGGAGGGCGCCGGGCTATCGACCGGCGCGGAACGGCGCAGCGCGGCGATCCTCACCGCCAGCCCGAACTGACCATTGAAGGTGTTGCCGAGATAACCGAGGCTCGCCGCCCGGTAGAGCCTGCGCCGGCTGACGCTCCCACCCGCCGCCCCAACGCACACGTGCCACGCCTCGCTGCGCGCGACCAGCCAGACGACGTGGAGAAGAATGGCGGCGGCCAGGATCCACACCGGCGCGAGCCCGAGCGCGACGGTGAAGTCGGCCCGCTTGCCCCAGAGCCCGACCACGAGCGCACCGCCCACGACCAGGCTGCCGGTGATGGTGACGGCCGCGGGGTGGTGGCCAAGCCAGCGGCGCAACCGCGCTACCCGGCCGGCGGCAGACGGAAGGGAGGCAGTTGTTCTGGACCTGGCGACCGGAAGAAGGCCGCGAAGAGCGCGCATTCCTGGTTCCTTGGCCCTCTGCGGAAAGCATGGGCTCGGCGGGCAGAGAGGGCGAGGACCCAGCGGGCGCTTACACCGGAAGCGTATCGCGAAGCGCCCGAGCGCCCGCGGAGGGCGCCCGCGGCCGGAGCCGCGGGCGCCCTCGCGTCGGTCCTCGGCCTGGCCGCTAGTGGTGCTTGTGGGTGGGCGTGAGCT
The DNA here is from genome assembly GCA_963702805.1 of uncultured Actinomycetes bacterium. GTDB lineage: Bacteria > Actinomycetota > Thermoleophilia > Solirubrobacterales > 70-9 > AC-56. The sequence goes on from CAVPEC010000008.1 coordinate 668,305, forward strand.
CGCCGAAGAGCCCGTGTGACTCGTCATCCGGCCCGGCCGTGAACAGCAGCGTGTGCTGCGTGCCGATCACCCCGTTGCCGAACTTCAGCGCCCACAGTCCGTCGATTGCGAGCCGCTTGCCGTGCTTGCTCCGCAGGGCGCCGAGGGACTTCGCGCTCACCGGGTCGTAGGCGTTGATGCGCCCGTCGCCGAAGTTGCCGATCAGGAGCGCGCCGCTCGCGCGGCCAAACCCCTGCGGGGCCAGTGCGATGCCCCACGGCGAGTTGAGCCGCCCACGCCTTTCGAAGCGGCGCAGCAGATTCCCGTCGGTGTCATAGACGTCGACGAACCCGTTGCCGTGGCCGGCCACGTCGTCCTCGGCGTCCGCGTCCTGCTTGGCGTAGGTGACGACGATGTCGCCGTTCACGGTCTCGATGCCAAACGGAGCGAAGTCGCTTCGGAATGGCCTGTGATCGCGGAAGGCCCCCTCGTGCGTGCACCGGGCTGAAGTTGGCGTCCCACACGTCAACCTTGTCGTTGTGGAAGTCGGTGGCGTAGATCTGCGGACCGCTCGCCGTATTGGCGATCGCGAGGCCCTTGAAGATCGCCCCTGGAACGTTGACCGCGGTGCTGTGCCTGGGTCGACGGCGCCGGCGGCGGGACGTTCTGGTTCCAGCCGGTGATCTTCCCCGCCTCGGAGGAGAACAGGAACAGCGCGGGCCCTGAGCTCGCGCCGGAGTGGACGACGAATCCGTCCGAGGGGTTGTAAACCGCGCCGGTCGGCGCCCCGCCGGGGATCGAGACCGTCAGGCCGAGCTTTTGCACCGGAGTGCTCCCGACTGCCCCGGAGTACAGAGTGGACACGTCAGTGCCGTTGTCGGCCACCCATGCGGGGGTCTGCGGCCCGAAGGCCAGCCCCCACGCGTTGACCAGGCTCGGGTCGCGCAGCTCGGCCTTGCCGTGCTGGTCCGAGACCAGGTTGCGCTGCTTGTAGCGCCCAGAGGAGTGCGCAAGCGCCGCCGGCGCCAGTGCCATGCCGACGGCCGCGACCAGCGCGATCGCACTGCACCACCTCCTCAGCCTTCGTGTTCGTTGGCGAGCCGGCGGTGAAGAGCGCATAGCAACCCCCATGGCTTTGGCGGCCGGTCGAATCCGGCCGTTGTTGCCGGGATACGTGGCCGAATGTCCCGACGTTCACGCCCAATGTTCGCCCAGGTCAGCTGTCTGACTTCCTTGTCCCCTTTCGCGGCGGGGACCTGGAGGCTTGACGAGCGTGGTAACGCTTATGTGACGGGCGCGCCACGCCGGCGTGGCCGAGCCACAACCGCGCCGCCAGGCGCGAGGAAGGGGCCGATGATGGCCAACTGCACTCACCTCGACCAGATTCGAGTCGAGGTCCCCGAAGAGGTAGCCGGGTGTGAGGACTGCCTGAAGATCGGTGGACAGTGGGTTCACCTGCGAGTTTGTCGCAGCTGCGGGCACGTGGCCTGCTGTGACTCCTCTCCGAACCAGCACGCCTCAAAGCACGCCGCGGCCAGCGATCACCCGATCGTCAGCTCGCTGGAGCCCGGCGAGGACTGGTCCTGGTGCTACGTCGACGAGGTCGCGTTCGTCGTCGAGCCCGGTCCTGCCTGATGACGATCTGGATCTTCGAGCCCGGCCACACGGAGGTCGGCTTCCGCGCGCGCCACATGATGGTCACCTGAGGACGCTCCTCAGGCGCAACCGCCCCAGGTCTAGGCTTGAATCGGCTTGTGCTCGCCGGGCTCGTCGGCTGAGGCGGCGGGCTCATCCACCCCGGGCGGTAGATCGGCGCCATCTTCCGGTCCGACGTGCGGCAGCCACTCGAGCCACTTCGGCAGGTACCAGTTCCAATCGCCGAGCAGCTTCATGGTCGCCGGCAGCAGGACGCCGCGGATGATCGTCGCGTCGATCAGGACGGCCACCGCCAGTCCGACGCCCAGCTGCTTGAAGATCAGCAACGAGAGGGTGGCGAAGATCGCGAACACGGAGATCATCACGATCGCGGCGCTGGTCACGACGCCCGCTGTGGTCTTGATCCCGTGTGTAACCGCATCCTCGGTCGGCCGTCCGCGGTCGTAGCCCTCGCGGATCCGCGTGAGGATGAACACGTGGTAGTCCATCGACAGCCCGAACAGGACCACGAACAGGAACAGCGGCATCCACGAGACGATCGCGCCGTTCGAGTGGAAGCCCAGCAGCGACTCCAGGTGACCCTCCTGGAAGATCCAGACGAGCACCCCGTACGCGGCTCCGACCGAGAGCAGGTTGAGCACGATCGCCTTGATCGGGATCACGATCGAGCGGAAGGTGAACAGCAGCAGCAGGAACGCCGCCGTGAGGACGAAGGCGAAGACAAGGGGCACGTGCGACTTCAGCGTGTCGTTGAAGTCCTTCGAGTCGGCCGTAAAGCCACCCACGTCGGCCGTGGCGCCGGGCACCTGTCCGATCGTCGCGGGAACCAGATCGTCGCGCAGCTTGGCCAGCGCGTCGTTCGACTGTGAGTCGCTGCCATCCCCGGCCAGGGGGATGTCGACCTCCTCGACCGTCCGGTCGGGACTGATGTCCGTCGTGACGGGCTGCTTGAAGCTCGGATTCGCGGCGGCCTGCTTGCGGAGATCGGTGATGGCGCCGCTTACCTCGGGTGAGGTCACGTCGTCGGCGCTCACCGCGACCAGGGCGGGGATGGGCCCACCGGGGAACGCCGCCTGGATCTTGTTGTAGGTCTTGATCACGCTCAGGTTCTGCGGCAGGGTCTCGGTGCCCGGGGTCTCCGTATGGATGTGGAGCGTGGGAATCGCCAAGACGAGCAGCACAGCGGCCGCAGCCGCCGCCGAGATGGCGGGATGTCGGAGCGCCGGGGTCAGGATCCGCGACCAGATGCTGCTCTCCGAGGCGTTCCACGGCTGGTCCTTGATGATCGGGACGCCCCCCTTCTCGACCCGGTCTCCGAGCCAGGCGAGGAGCGCGGGCAGGACGGTCAGCGAGCCCACTACCGCGACCGCGACGACGATGATCGTCCCGGTGGCGAATGACGTGAACGTAGGTGCTCCCCCGAAGTACATGCCCGCCATGGCGACCATCACCGTCAGGCCCGAGACGAGCACCGCCCGCCCCGAGGTCGCCGCCGCGGCCGCCAGTGAGGCTTCCTCGCTGCGTCCCGACTCGCGCTCCTCGCGCTCGCGGCGCAGGTAGAACATCGAGTAGTCGACGCCGACCGCGAGCCCGATCAACAGGATCACCTCGTTGATCGAGCTGTCGACGGGCGAGATGTGGCTGAGCACCCCGACCAGGCCGATCGTCGCGAGCACCGCCGTCAACGCCAGGATGATCGGAACGCTGGCCGCGACCAGGGCGCCGAATGCGATCAGGAGGATGATGAGGGTGATCGGCAGCGACGTCACGAACGCCTGCTTGAAGTCGCTGCTGATCGCGTCGTTGAGCTCCTTCTCGACGCTCGCGTCGCCGATCTGCTCGACGGTGAAGTCCGGATTGGCGGCCTGCGCGGCGGCTGTGGCATCCAGCGTCGCGCCGACGCGGTCCTGGGCCTGATCCTCGTCACCGGCGATCTCGAAGCGAAGCAGGGCGGAGTGCCCGTCGGCCGAGATCTGCCCTTCATTGCCAGACGCGTAGGGGCTGTCGAAGCTCTTGGTGTAGGGGACCTCGGAAAGGCGATGCTGAACGTCGGCGACGACCGCCTTGAACGAGGCGTCATTCGCGGTCGTGGTGCTGCTCTGGACGAGTACCTGCTCGACCTGGTGCTTCGGGAAGGCGTCGTCGATGGTGCGCTCGGCGCGCCCCGACTCGCCGACACCGCTTTGGGCGGTGTCCTGCGTCTCGGTCCCCACCGCGCCGCCGATCGCGAACGCGAGGATCACGAACGCCAGCCATCCCCAGATGGCCTTCTTGCGATTCTGGGCACTCCAGCGCCCCATCCGAGCGGCCAGGTTCTCGCCGCCGGTCTGCGGAGGTAGCCATGTCTCCCTCTGTTGGGCTGTTGCGGTTAAGAACCTCTCAGCCGCGACCCGCTCCAGCGAAACCACGTGCAAACGGACCGGATGAGAGGAGGCGTACGGCGCGAGGATACTCCCGCGACGCGCGGGCGGTGTGTCAGCACGCCGACCACGCGGAGCGCTCGCTCACGCCTTGCGCGTGATCAGGACCGGCCGCTTGCTGTGGTGAGCCACCGCGGTCGCGACGCTGCCCATCGTCACGTAGCTGACGCCGGAGCGACCGTGCGAGCCGATCACGACGACTGCCGCATCGTTCTCGTCCGCCACCTGGACGATGCGCTGCCAGGCAGCCATTCAGGCTCCTTTCGGCTCGAGTTGGGCGCTCAGCCTAGTCGCATCCGCGGAACCCGCTCGCGCGCGGGCCGCTGCGGAGCTACCGCTCATCGATGGGCCCGGCGGCCAGCGCGAACGGGCTGCCCTCGGCATCGCGGCAGACCGCCCACCGGTCGCCGGGATGGATGACGGAGCCGCCGAGCTCACGAACCCGCTCCAGCGTCGCCGCCAGGTCGGGCACGGTGAAGTAGGGGAGTGAGGCTGTATCGCCGGGACCCGGGCCCCGCTCGTGGACCCCCAGGTGCAGGCCGTCGTCCTCGGTCTGCCACCCGGACCCCGCGTCGGCGGGCCCTCGGAGCGAGCTCGACGCCGAGCACCCCGCGCCAGAAACGGCGAGCGCGGTCGACGTCGTCCGCTGGGAACTCGATCAGCGGTGCAGGCATGGACCGAGTATGCCGTCCCGCGCGTGTACAGGGGCGCTACGGCCCTCGCCCTACGCTCGCGGCGTGCCTCGGCGACACGCCGGGGTCACGCGAGCAGCTTGGCCTTCGCTCGATCGAACTCGGCGTCCGAGATCGCGCCCTTGTCCTTCAGCTCGCTGAGCTTGTGCAGCTCGTCGGCCGGCGAGCTCCCGGCGGTCTCGCGTATGTAGGCGTCCATGTGCTTTTGCATGTCCGCCTGCTCCTTGACCGCCCGCTCGCGCATGCCCTCGCCCCGCGCGATCAGGTAGATGAGCGTGCCGAGGAAGGGGAGAACGATCAGGACCAAGACCCAGGCGGCCTTCCCCCATCCCGACATCTCGTGGTCGCGGAAGAGGTCGCCGATGATCGTGATCAGGATCCAGAACCAGGCGACGAGCAAGAAGATCTCGAGCACGGTCAGCAGCGCGTCCCCGAGGCTGTAATCGGCGATCAGCAAGACGGCACCTCCTTGTGTGATTGCGGTCGGTGAATCGCGTTGGTACGAGCATCCCATGGCGACGCCGCCGCCGCAAGGGCGCCGTCGCTTGGCCCATCGTCTGCGCGATCATCGAGGTCGTGTCGACGAAGAGGTCCTCACGCTCACAGGGCGAGCCGGCACGACCGGCGGGCGCCGGTGGGCGATCGGGTCACGTACGTCGGCCACGCCACGGTGCTCCTCGAGCTGGAGGGCAAGCGGCTGCTCACCGATCCGGTGCTGCGCCGCCGGATCGGCCCTCTGCGCCGGCAGGGCGGCGATCCGCCAGCCGAGGTCACCGACAGGATCGACGCCGTGCTGCTCTCCCACCTGCACCTCGACCACTCGGACCGCCGCTCCCTTCGGCGCCTCGACCCGCAGGTGCCGGTGCTCGGTCCCCCGGGCAGCGGGGAGTTCCTTCGCGGCGCCGGGTTCGCCTCGGTGACCGAGCTGGCGCCGGGCGAGGCTGCGACCGTCGGCGGTCTGCGCGTCGAGGCCACGCGTGCAGAGCATGGCGGGCGCCGCCACCCTCTGTCGAGGGCGGAGGCCCAGGCGATCGGCTTTCAGGTCGCGGGCGGCCGGCGCATCTACTTCGCCGGCGACACCGACCTGTTCGGCGAGATGAAGAGCCTCGCCCCGGGCCTGGACCTGGCGCTGGTGCCGGTCTGGGGGTGGGGCACGTCGGTTGGAGCCGGCCACCTGGACCCGGAGCGCGCCGCGCGGGCAGTCGCCATGCTGGAGCCGCGAATCGCGGTGCCGATCCACTGGGGCACCTTCTTCCCAATGGGATTGGCGCGATGGAGGCCCGAGTTCCTGCGCGATCCGCCGCAGCGCTTCGCACGGCTGGTCGCCGAGCGCGCGCCGCAGGTCGAGGTGCGGGTCCTCAGCCCGGGAGAGTCGACCTCGCTGTGCCCCGTAGGCGGCATGGTCTGGGCGATCTCTGTTAGGTTCGCGCGCCGAAGCTTGTAAGCAGGCGATGGCGCCCTTGGGGGGCATCGGGGAAGCGAGAGGCAGATGGAGCCCGTGGAACAGAGGTCGGTTGACGTGGCGGAGCTGAACGGCGATCTGCGCGGCGCCGCCGTCGCGCCCGGCGAGCAGGGCTGGGACGACGCGCGCGCGGCCTGGAACCTGGTCGCCGACCAGCACCCGGCGGCGGTCGCGTACGTCCAGACGGTCGATGACGTGTCGGCGGTGATCGCCTTCGCGCGGTCGAACGGCCTTCGAGTCGCCGCACAGGGCACCGGCCACGGCGCCGCGTGCCGCGGCACCCTCGACGGAACGATCCTGGTCAAGACCGAGCGCATGGACGGAATCGAGATCGACGCCGGGCGCCGGGTGGGCCGCTTCGAGGCCGGTGTGATCTGGCGCGATGCCGGCAACGCCGCCGGCGAGCACGGCCTTGCCGCCTTCCCCGGCTCGTCACCCGACGTGGGGATCGTCGGCTACACGACGGGCGGCGGCTTCGGCTGGCTCGCGCGCCGTTACGGCCTCGCCTGCAACAACGTGCGGGCGGTCGAGCTGGTCACCGCGGACGGCGAGCTCCGCCGCGTCGATGCCGATAGCGACCCGGACCTGTTCTGGGCGCTGCGCGGCGGAGGCGGAAGCTTCGGGGTCATCACCGCGATCGAGTTCGGGTTGCTCGAGCTCCCCGAGGTCTTCGCCGGAAGCGTGATCTACCCGGCCGACGAGCGCTCCGGCGAGATTCTCCACCGCTATCGCGAGTGGACCCGAAGCATTCCCGACGAGATCACGTCCATCGCCAGGTTCCTGCACCTGCCCCCGCTGCCGCAGATCCCCGAGCCGCTTCGCGACCGGCCGCTGATCACCCTCGGCGCCTGCTACGCGGGCCCCGAGTCCGAGGGCGCGGAGCTGATCGCTCCGCTGCGCGAGCTGGGCGACCCGGTCATGGATCTGTTCGCGGCGATGCCGCCCTCGCAGCTCGTCACCGTCCACATGGACCCCGAGGAGCCGGTGCCGGGCCTCGTGCACACCGCGTCCCTGGGCGAGCTGCCGGAGGCGGCGGTTGACGCGTTCGTCGAGACGGCCGGGTCCGGACTCGGGCTCGCCCCTGCTGCTGGCCGAGATTCGACACGCGGGCGGCGCGATGTCGGCGCCGCCCGACGGCGCCGGCGCGCTGTCGCATCTCGACGCGGAGTTCGTTCTCCTGGGGGTGGGGATGCCGATGAGCCCGGAGCTCGGAGAGGCGATCGCCAGCCACCTCGACAAGATGTGTGACGCGCTCGAGCCCTGGTCGACGGGTGGCTTCTATTTCAACTTCGCCGAGAGGCCGACCGGCTTGGAGGCCCTGTTCGGCGCCGACACGCTTGCGCGGCTGCGCGAGGTGAAGCGGCGCTATGACCCGGACGACCTGGTTCGCGGCAACCACCCGATCGCGGTCGCCTGAGCGGGGCCGCTGCTTCCCCGAGGACCCAGCATGAGAATCACCTGCGTTGGCGGAGGACCAGCCGGTCTCTACTTCGCCATCTTGATGAAGGAGCGGGAGTCCCGAGCACGAGATCACGGTGTTCGAGCGCGACCCCGCCGGAACGACCTACGGCTGGGGGGTGACGCTGTGGGCCGATCTGCTCCGCAAGCTCGACGACACCGACCCCGAAAGCGCGCGCCAGATCAGCGAGAGCGCCTTCCGCTGGCAAGGCCAGTTGGTGGACGTCCAGGGCAAGCAGCAGGTCCACCTGGGCGCGTCCGGCTTCAGCATCAGTCGCCAGCGCATGCTCGACATCCTCGCCAAGCGCGCGATCGACCTTGGGGTCCAGGTTCGGTTCGAGACCGAGGTCGCCCGCGCCTCTGAACTCCCTGAAAGCGACTTGATCGTCGCCTGCGACGGCGTCAACAGCCGGATGCGGCGTCTCCATGCGGACCGGTTCGAGACGGAGGTCGACGTTGGCCGGAACAAGTACGTCTGGCTGGGCACGAGCACTGTGTTCAATCCCTTCACCTACGCCTTCGTCGAAACGGACGCAGGGTGGATCTGGTTTTACGGCTACGGCTTCAGCAGCGAGGCAAGCACCTGCGTCGTCGAGTGCTCCCCAGCGACATGGGCCGGTCTGGGCTTCGACCGGCTTGGGGTCGAAGAGAGCATCTCGCTCCTGGAGAGGACCTTCGAGCGCTACCTGGATGGTCGTCCGCTGATGGTCCAGAAGCGGGATGGCGGCGGGATGCCCTGGCTCAACTATCAGACGGTCACCAACCGAAGGTGGCACAGCGACGACGTCGTGCTGATGGGCGACGCGGCACACACAACGCATTTCTCGATCGGGTCGGGTACGAGGCTGGCGATCGAGGATGCGATCGCGCTTGCCGGCCGGCTGCAGGAGCACGCGCATCTTCAGGCGGCCCTCGAGGCATACGGCGAAGAGCGGAGGGCGGCCGTGCTACTGCCGGCTCGCAGGGCGCGGGACAGTGCCAGGTGGTTCGAGAACGTCCCCGGCTACATCGATCTCGAGGCCCCGCAATTCGGAGCGATGCTGGCGCGCCGTTACCGTTTCCCTCGCCTGCTGGCCCATATGCCTCCCCGTGCGTACTACCGGCTGTACGAGGCTGCGCGGAGGTTCGAGGTCCTGCGGAGGCTGTGGAGCTGGCTGAGCTCCAGACCGGGGCTCAGCCGTCGTCGCGGTGGGTGAGGGTCGCGGTCGCCTGGGCCGTCGGCTTGATCGCGATGTAGTCGACGTTGACGCGCGGCGGGCGCGTGACGGCGAATGCGATCGCGTCTGCGACGTCATCGGCGGTGAGGGGCTCCAGCCCCCGGTACACCTCCCGCGCTCGCTCGGCGTCGCCGCCGAAGCGCACCAGCGAGAACTCCGTCTCGACCAGTCCCGGCGCAACCTCGGTGACCCGGATGGGCTTTCCCAGCAGTTCCAGGCGCAGCGTTCGCGACAGCGCGTTGGCGGCGTGCTTCGCGGTCGTGTATCCGCCCCCACCCGGGTAGACCTCCACGCCCGCGACGGAGCCGATGACGACGATGTGCCCGTCGCCGCTTCGCTCGAGCGCGGGCAGGAGCGCCTTCGTCACGCGCATCACTCCCAGGACGTTGGTCTCGTACATCTGTAGCCACTGCGCCTCGTCCGCATCGGAGACCGGCGCCAGCCCCAGCGCCCCGCCCGCGCTGTGCACGACCACGGAAGCGTCCGGCACGTCGGAGGCGAGCGCCCTCACCGAGTCGGAGTCCGCAACGTCGAGCGGGACCGCCCGCCCGCCGACTTCCCTTGCGAGCGCCTCACAGCGGTCCAGCCGGCGAGCGGCGGCGACGGTTTCGAAGCCGGCCCGCGCCAGTGCCCTCACGGTGGCTGCGCCGATCCCGCTGCTCGCCCCCGTCACGACGGCCGTTCTGCCGCTGGCCGCGTTCGTGTGGTCGGACACCATCCCAATGGTATGGGTGACCGGATCTACGGGGGACCAAGGGATCGAACCTCGGGCTTCGGCTTTGGAAACCGATGTGTTGCCTGACTACACCAATCCCCCTGATGCTCAGATTAAAAACCGCGCGGCCGCTCCGAGTTGCGCCCACTCCTTTGGCGTAACCCGATCGAGGCGACCTTCGGCCAGGCGCCGAGGGCGTGACGGATGCACCTGGTTGCGGGAGCACGCCGCTGCCGGCTGGGCGTCGCCCAGCTTCGTCTCAGGCGGCGGGCTCTTCGCCCGGCAGGTAGTGCTCGTGCAGGCCGGAGACCAGGCCATCGCCACCGCCATCGGCGCCGGGCTCGAGCACGAAGATCTCGACCGCGAGGTCCGGGTTCTCGTGGATCTGGCTCATGTAGGCGATCACCTTGCGGCTCATCGCACCCTCGACGACCTTTCTGAAGTGATCCTCCATCGCCTGCTGGAAGCTCCGCCGGATCTGGTAGACGGCGTCGACGTTCCCCTCGTCGATCAGGGTTCGCTCCACGGTTGTGAACCCACCTCGGAGGATGCAGACCACCGTGTCGTTGACGAGATAGGTCTTGGCCTTCGTGGGGCCCTTGCCGTAGTAGCGGCTGTGGAGCCGGACGAGACCGGTGGAGATGCTCGCCAGAACCTCCCCTCGGGCGGCTCCGTCCCCCCGGACGGCTCCGTCCCCTTGGGCGGCTCCGTCCCCTTGGGCTGAATCTTGACGCATGCCCTCCACTAAGTCTTGATCACTTCCGATCTCGTTTGCTGTTGTCGGCTGCCGCCCCCCTGGTTGCTCTTTGTTAGACGCGCGCGAGGGGCAGAGTTGCGGAAGACCCGACGGGCGCGCTGGATACTAATCCGATCAGCGCGCCTCAGGGGCGCCAATCTCCTCCCTGTGCTCCCCAACCACGGGAGCCTCCTGCGGCTCGAGCACGAAAAGCTCGACGGCGATGTCGGGACTGGTGTGGATCTGGCTCATGTAGGCGAGCACCCTGCGATCGCTGGCTCCTTCCACCACGTCCTTGAAGGGCTTCTCCATGGTCGTCTGGAAGCTTCTGCGGATTTCGCGGACGGCCTCGCTGTTGCCGTCGGCGATCAGGGTCCGCTCCACCGTCGTGAACCCCCCCTCGAGCAGGCAGATCACGGTGTCATTCAGCATGTAGGTCCGCGCCTTGGACGGGCCCTTGCCGTAGTACTGCGTGTGAAGCTTCGCCAATCCGCGCCCGATATCGGCGAGGAAGCCAGGCTGCTCCGGCTTCGCCGTAGCGTTCAAGATGGACCCCAGTTCCCGGGCAGCTCTATCGAAGACGCTGAGGCCCGAACGAAAGTAGAGGAACCCTGAGACCTGACGAGCGAGCCGATCCACTCTAGCACCGACCGGATCCCCCGCAGGGTCGCTGCCGGCCCGCAGACGCGCCCACGCCTGCGGCATAGTGTGCGAGAATTGAGCGCAAGCCGCAGGCGGCGCGAGGCGGCCCCACAAGGGCATTTCGCGTCCCAGGGCGGACTGTTAGCGTGCGATCGGACGGTACTCCCCAACGGGTAGTGGGGGCGGTTGCTGGACCTTCGAGATTCCGGCCAAACACCGCGTAGCGATAGGAGGTACCGGCATGCAACTGGAACCAGGGCGCCAACAGGGCCCGGCGGACCCCGAACCCGCAACGCGGCGAGGTCGCTGGACCGACCACCGAAGAGGTCGCGGACGAGATCGCCCGCGACCTCATGGCCATCCACCACGATTCCTACGGCCGCCCAGCGGCCAGCGCCGAGGCGCACGTTCTCGGCGACACGGTGATCGTGCTACTCGACGGGCTGGAGCTGCTCCCCAACGAGGAGTTCCTGATCGGCGAGGGCCAGCGAGGAGGCCGTCGGCAGGATCCGCACCGAGTACCAGAAGGCGATCGGGCCGACCTTCACCGCCGCCGTGGAACGGGCCACCGGTCGACGGGTCATCGGCTTCACCAGCCACATTCAGATGGAGGAGCCCCGCTTCATGTGCGAGGTCTTCCGCCTCGAGCCCATCTAGCTCCCGGGCCGAGACTCGGCTAAGGTCGGTGCCTCCTGTCTCAACCAGAGGGGAGCTGCAGGTGCTTGCCATCACCGAGGATGCCGCAGCGGCGATCCAGGGCATCGTCGCGTCGTCGGGGCTGCCGGAGGGCGCAGGCCTCCGGATCACCCAGGAGCTGAACACGGAGACCCAGGGAACGGCGCGGACCGACCTCCGCCTGTCCCTGGTCGAGTCCGCAGAGGAGGGCGACGAGGTGCTCGAGGGCACCCAGATCTTCCTCGAGCCGGAGGCCGCCGAGTTCCTGGACAACAAGCTTCTCGACGCCGACGTCGTCGAGGGCGAAGAGGGCAAAGCCGGAGAGGTCCGCTTCAGCCTCGACGTCCAAGCCGAGAACCTCTAGGTTCCGGACCTTCGCCCTTCCGCAGCTCTGACAGGATCCCGCCGGCGCGGCGGTGGGGCGTCGCCCCGGACGGTCCGGCAGCCCTTTCGTCGGCAATCCCGCAGGGCCCCAAGGCGCGGCAGGAGCGCCTGCCTGGCAGTCGCGTAGGCGCGTGAGCCGGCGCGGTTGCGGAGCTCGTATGGATCTCGCTTCAGGTCATAGAGCTCGCGACCGCCGCCTCCCCACTTGACCAGCACGTACCTGCGGGTGCGGACCGCCGCAAAGGGCCTGCCCTCGAAGCGCGAGCGCTCGAACAGGATGTCGCGCCTTCGGCCGCGGGCGGGATGGCGCGCCAGCGGGACCAGCGAGATCCCGTCCATCCGCCGGCGTCCCGGAGCACGGGCAAGGGCGGTGATCGTCGGCGCGAGGTCGATGTTCGCCACCAGCTGGCGCCGTCTGGCGCCGCTTGGGAACCCGGGCCCGCGGACGATCAGCGGCACGCGCATGGACTCCTCGTAGGGGAGCTCCTTGCCGACCTGCCGGTGCTGCCCGAGCAGGTAGCCGTTGTCGGAGGTGAAGATGACCACCGTGTGGTCGAGCTCGCCGGTCCGCCTCAGGGTGCGGATCAGCTTCCCGACCGCGTCGTCCACCGCCAACAGGCTCTCGAGGCGACTGCGGTAGAGGGTCGTGAGGCCACGAATGTCGTTGTGGTGCAGGCGATGGGGTCGCAGGAACGGGGGCTTGTCGCCGATCTTGGGCTCGTTGAAGTCCGGCGGCCGGGGCAGGCGTCGGTGGTTGAACCGGTTCAGGTCGCGGGGTGCGGGACGCGGATTCCTGTGGGGGCTCGGCCCGAACAGCCGGTCGGGCTCGTCGTGTGGCGCGCCCGGGGCCAGGACGAGAAAGAACGGGCGCCGGTGGCGAGCGCTGTGGCGCAGGATCCGGTCCGCTTGGCGGGAGAGGACATCGGTCTGGTAGTCGGACGGACGTGATCCGTAGGTATGCAGGTGGCCATTCGAGTTCAGCGTGTACCCGTACATGTCATGCTCGCTGCCGCCCTTCAATGCTCGCCACTGGTCCCAGCCTTTCGGCACCTCGCGCGGGTGGGCGACGCCGTAGAAGTTGAGGAACTTGCCAACGTAGGCGGTGCGGTAGCCGGCTCTGTGCAGGTAGACGGGCAGGGTGCGGGAGGCGGGGACCTTGCGCCTGAAGGCCGGGTATCCGCCATGCGGCGGATCGTTCGCCAGCACTCGGTGGTTGTGGGCGTACTGGCCGGTGAGCAAGGTCGTGCGTGACGGGCAGCAGAGCGAGTAGGTGACGAAGCTGTTCTCGAAGGTCACGCCTCTGTTCGACAGGCGCCGCCGCACCTCCGGCATGACCGAGAGCGAGCGCGAGTCCTGATCGTCGGTCAGCACGACGACCACGTTCGGCCGTTGGTGATGCCTGGCGGCGGCTGCGCCGGTCTGCCGGTGAGACGGCGCCACGGTCGTCGCCAAGATCAGGACAGCGGCGACGGCGGCGATGATCACCCTACGCCCGCGCTTCTCGTGGGAGGCGGCTGCCGGTCCCATCTGCTTGCACGGTATCTCGGTGGCGGCCCGCGCCCGCATCGGTTAGGTTCCGTGCCGCAACCAGACCGGAGGGGACATTGGACGCAAGCCTGCTGAAAAAGATCCCGCTGTTCGCCGAGGTGCCCGACGACGACCTGCAGCAAGGTCGCGACCTTCGCGACTACCGAGGAGTTCCCCGAGGGAGCGACGGTGGTCAAGGAGGGGGGCTTCTCGAACCACTTCTACGCGATCGAGGAGGGGACGGTCAAGGTCGAGCGCGGGGGGGAGCATCTCGCCGACCTCGGTCCGGGCGACGTATTCGGCGAGCAGGGGCTGCTGGAGAGGCAGGAGCGCTCGGCCAGCGTCGTCTGCCACCTCGCCGCTCAGGGTGATCAAGATCGAGCACTGGGAGCTGTCCCGGATGCGCAAGTCGATGCCCCAGGTGGTGGAGAAGCTCCAGCGCAGAGGTCGAGGAGCGCGAGGGCTAGCCAGGGTCGTGGGCGCCGGTTAGACTGGCGCCGACATACGGCCGGTGGTCAAGGGAAGTCCGGTGCGAATCCGGCGCGGTCCCGCCACTGTGACCGGGCACCACGCGCGGCACGGCTGCCACTCGGCGGCCAGCCACTGGGGACGCCACAGCGTCCTCGGGAAGGCGCGGCGCGAATCCCGGAAGCCAGGAGACCTGTCCGCCGGCCAGCCGTATCAACCCTCGAGGAAAGGATGGCTCGATGCTCATACCTGTACTCCGGCTCGGCGCGCTGCCGCGCGTCGGTCGCATCGTGCTCCTGTTCTCGCGCGCGGCTGCCTCGGCCGCCACACAGGGCGCCGACCTTCGAGTCGTCACCCCCGCGCGGCAAGACCCTCGCCGAGTTTCGCCAGTACACCGGCACCGTCGACATCAGAACCGACCGTGGCGCGAACTGCTTCGGCCAGGGGACCGGCGGTAGCGGCGAACGGGTCAAGGTGACCGGGCCCACCGCGCTGGGCGCCGTTCGCGACGCGCCTGGAGACCGCTACCGACCTGCGCCCGCTGTCGGTCACCGACGCCTTCTTGGACGACGGTTTCGGCCTCGGGGTCTGCGGCATCGGAGGCTTCAAGTCCCAGGGCTCGAGCTTCTGGTACGTGAAGCGCGACCACGTCGGGGCCCAGGTCTCCGGCAGCCAGCTCCACGTGAACCAGGGCGACGACATCCTCTGGTACCTGTCGCCGAGCTTCCCGCCGCCCCCTGAGCTGGCGCTCGTCGGGCCGGCGAGGGCCCAGCCGACCGTTCCCTACCAGGTGACGGTGTACTCCTATGCCGACGACGGAACCCGCACCCCGGCTGCCGGGGCGTCGGTGACCGACGCGTCGCAGCCAACCGACGCTGCCGGGCACACGATGGTCGCGCAGTCCCGCCGGGACCGACGCTGCTGCGGGCGACCCGCGGCGCAGTCCATCCCGTCGAATCAGGTCAAGGTTTGCGTGAATGCCGACCTGTCGAAGTGCCCGTCGTCGCACGGCCTGCGGATCGTCGGCAGCCGGCGTCCCGATCGCATCGCCGGGACTCGCGGGCGGGACTCGATCGCGGCTCGGGGCGGGCGCCGACGTGGTCAACCTCACCGCCGGTGGCCGCGACGGGGTTGGCTGCGGCGACGGGGCGGACAAGGTGATCGTCGCGGCGGGCGACCACAACGACAACATCGGCCCGACCTGCGAGCAGGTCGTCGAGACTGACGGCAGGCGGCACTCGGCGATCGGGCCGTCGGCCCGGCGACCGCGGCGGCGCTGGTGTGCGTCGCCGCGGCCGCCGGCTGCGGCTTCGGGCCCGGGCCGTCGTCCGAGGGCACCGCGACCCTGACCGTGACCCGCGACTACGGCTCCAAGACGCTGGTGGACGAGGCGGAGACGGACCCGCACTCATCCGAGACGGTGATCCGCTTCCTCGATCGCGAGGCGGACATCACGACGCGCTACGGCGGCGGCTTCGTCCAGTCGATCGACGGCCTTGCAGGCGCCGAGCGTGCGGGACGGCGCTACGACTGGTTCTTCTACGTCAACGGGATCGAGTCCCCGGTCGGCGCGGCCGAGGTTCACGTCCACGGCGGCGACCGGATCTGGTGGGACTACCGCGACTGGACCGACGCGATGCAGGTGCCGGCGGTGGTCGGATCGTGGCCCGAGCCCTTCACCCAGGCTGCGGCCTCGGGCGACCGCCGACCCGTGCGGTGGAGTGCCTGGCCGCCGGCCGCGCGTGCGACACCGCGGCTCACCGCCTCGCAGGCGCCGGGGTGGACGCGCGCGTCGAGCGGTGGGGAGGAGGGCGCTCGCAGGGAACGACGGGCCCTCGGCTCCTGGTCGGGCCCTGGGGCCAGGTGCGCGATGATCCGGCGGTCGACGAGCTGCGTGGCGGCCCGGCGGCAACCGGCGTGTTCGCGAGCTTCAAGGGCGCGCGGCCGCCTACCACCTGATCGCCCTCGACTCCAGCGCGACGCCGGTCAGGGACCTCGGCGCCGGATGCCGGCTTGGTGGCCGCGTTGCGAAGCGGCGATGACCCGCCGACCTGGCTCGTCACGGGGTCGACAGGGCCCGCGGTGCGGCGAGCCGCGAGCTCTCTCGATGCCGCTGCGCTGCGCCACCGCTATGCCGTGGCCGCGCCGTTGCACGGGCCGCCGCTCGCGCTTGCCGCTCGACCGCGGGGAGGGCGGATGAGGCCGGCGCTCTCCTACGTCCCCCGTCGCACGCCCCTCCATGACGCAAGCGCGGCCGCGGCGACCGTCTACCTGGGCTCCTTCGCGGTGCTCGCCTTCGCCTACTCGAACCCGATCGTGCTCGCCGGGGCCGGCGCCGGGGTCGTCGTCGCGGGCCTTGCCGCCGGCGCCGGGCGCGCGCTTCGCGCCTCGGCCCGCTGGGGACTGACGCTCGGGATCTTCATCGTCGCGGTCAATGGCCTGGTTGCCCAGCGCGGCGACACGGTCCTCGTGCACGGGCTGTGGCTGCCGCTCCTCGGGCGCGACCGACGTCAGCGCCGAGGCGCTCGCCGAGGGCGGCGTGCTGGCGCTTCGGATCCTCGTCGTGCTGATGGCGTTCGCGGTCCAGTCCGCCTGCGTCGATCCCGATCGCGTGCTGCGACTGCTGCGGCCCCTCGCCCGCCGCTCGGCGCTGACCGCGACTCTGATCGCCCGGCTGGTGCCGCTCGCCGCAGCCGATCACGCTCGGCTCGGCGAGGCCGCCGCGCTCCGCGGCCCGGCCGCCGCCCCGGTCGGGCGTGCGGCCCTGGCGCGGCGCCTCGTCGCCGGCTCGCTCGACCGCGCGGTCGACGTCGCCGCCACCCTCGAGCTGCGTGGCTACGCGCATGGACCGCCGGGCTCGGCGCGTGGCGATCGCCGCTCGCGCCACGATGGCCCTTTCCTGGCCGCCGGGCTCGCCATCGCCGTCGCTGGCCTCGTGGCGCGCGCGGCCGGGGTGGGGGAGTTCGACCCCTATCCGACCGTGAGCATCGACACCGGTTGGCCGACGCTGGCGCTGGCCGCTTGCATTCCGCTCGCCGCGGGGCTCCCGTTCGCGATCGCGGCCCGAGGCGGCGCCGCCGGCGGTGACGCAGCGATCGCCGTGGACGCGCCCGGAGGAGGACCAGTGGTTGAGCGACCGAGCCACTGGTCCGGATCGAGTCGCTCACCTATCGCTACCCGGAGGCGTACGGCGCGAGTGCCTTCGCGACCTCGACCTCGAGATCGAGCCGGGCGAGCTGATCGTGCTCGCGGGCCGCTCGGGGTCGGGAAAGACGACGCTGCTGCGGGCCTGCTGCGGGCTGGTCCCCCACTACTACGGCGGCGAGGTGGCCGGCGCGATCGAGGTCGCTGGCCTCGACGTTCGCGACCACGGGCCCGCCGAGCTGGGAGGCGCGGTCGGCCTGGTGGCCCAGGATCCGGAGACGCAGGTCGTGTCGACCACGGTGCGCGGCGAGCTGGCGCTGCCGCTGGAGATCCGGGGCGAGCCGCCCGCCGCCCGAGCCCGGGCGGTCGAGGAGGTCGCGCTGGCGCTGGCGATCCCGCACCTGCTCGATCGCACCGCGGACACGCTCTCGGGGGGCGAGCTCCAGCGCGTCGCCCTGGCGGCGGCGCTGGTCGGCAGGCCACGCCTGGTGCTGCTGGACGAGCCGACCTCGCAGCTCGACCCGGTGGCCGGGCGACGAGCTGATCGGGTTGCTGCGACGGCTGAACGAGGAGTGGGGGACTGGCGGTGGTCCTCGCCGAGCACCGGCTCGAGCGCTGCCTGGCGGCGGCCGACCGCGTGCTCGCCCTGGTCGAGGGCCGGATCGCCTTCGACGGCCCGCCGCGGGACTTCCTGCGCGTGGGCGCTGGCCACCGACGGCGACGCTCGCCACGCCGGCGGCGCGGCTCTTCGACCTCGCCGGCCTGCGCCCGCCGCCGCCAGGTGTCAAGGCGGCGCGGGCGCAACTGGCCCGCCACGGCGTCGAGCTCGTCCGCTGGGATCGGCGGCGAAGCCACGGTCGATGCGCAGGCGCCTCCCAAGGCGAGCGGCGCGGAGTCGTTCGCCGGCGCTCGGGGTCGCTGATCTGTGGGTGGAGCTCGACGATGGCGGAGGTCCCCGCGACGTCCTGCGCGGCATCGACCTCGCGCTCGAGCCGCGGCGAGCGCGTGGCGCTGATGGGTCGCAACGGCGCCGGCAAGACCACGCTCCTGCGGGCGGCGGCGGGACTGGCTGGAGCCGGTCCGGGGCCGGATTTCGACGCCGCGCGGCTGCGCCCTTCTGGCCCAGAGCCCCGGCGACCTGCTGGTCCGCGAGCGGGTCGCCGACGAGCTTCCCGGCGAGGCGGGCCGCGGGCCCTCGCGTCGGTCGGGCTCGAGTGGGCGGCGGAGGCCGACCCGCGCGACCTGTCCGGCGGCGAGCGCCAGCGGCTGGCGCTGGCGATCGTGATGGCGGGCCGGGCGGAGGACGGACGGCTGCCGGGGCTGATCGCCTCGACGAGCCGACCCGGGGGATGGACCGCGCGCGCAAGGAGGACCTCGCCGACGTGGGCCGGCGGGCTGGCGGACGACGGCGCCGCGGTCGTGGTCGCCACCCACGACGTCGAGTTCGCGGCGCTCGTTCGCGGAGCGGGTCGTGCTGCTCGGAGACGGCGAGCTGATCGCGGACGGCCCGGTGGCGGAGATCCTCTCCGGCGGCTGGTACTTCGCGACCGAGGTGGCCCGCATCCTCGGCGTCGCCGGGGCGATCTCGCCGGAGCGGGGCGCCGAGCTTCTGCGAGAGCGCCTCGCCTCGAACGCCGAGGTCGTGCGATGACCTGGCAGCTCGCGGCGTACGCGCTGCTCGCCCTGGTGCTGGCCGGCGGGTTCGCGCTGGTATGAGCGCTCCCGCCCGCCGGCGCGGATGGTCGCGCTGGTCGCGGCGCTGGCGGCTCTCGCCGTCGCCGGGCGGCTCGTCCTCGCGCCGATCCCCAACGTCGTGGCGACCACCGACATCGTGCTGATCACCGGCTACGCGGTCGGGCGCGGCCCCCGGCTTCGCGGTCGGGGCGCTGGCGGCCGTGGTCTCCAACCTCTGGCTCGGCCAGGGGCCGTGGACGCCGTGGCAGATGGCGGGATGGGGCCTGGTCGGGTTGGGCGGCGCGGCGCTCGCCGTGGCCACCAGGCGCCGCCTCGGCCGCGGCGGCCTCGCCGTCGCCTGCGGCCTCGCCGGCTTCGCCTACGGGGCGCTGCTCGATCTCTCGGTGATGGTCACCTACGGAGGCGAGCAGTCGCTCGACCGCTACCTGGCGATCTCCGCGCGCGGGATCCCGTTCAACGTCGCCCACGCCGCCGGCAACGTCGTCCTGGCCCTCGCCGCCGGGCCGGCGCTGGTGCGGATGATCTCTCGCTACCGGAGCAGGTTCGAGTTCACCTGGCGCCAGGCGCCGGCGCGGTCCAGGGCCGGAGCGTCCGGCGACGCGCGGGCGTCGGCGCGCGGCGTCGCCGTGCTCGCTCGTCGGCCGTCGCTGCTCGCGGGGTCGCTGGCGCCTTCCGGTGCAGGCCAGGGCCGGCGAGCCGCCGCTGCGCACGCAGTGGCTCGAGCGGGCGCAGAACCCCGACGGCGGCTTCGCCGCCTCCTCCGGCGGCGCCTCGAGCGCGGCGATCACGGGCTGGGCGGTGCTGGGGCTGGAGAGCGCCGGCCGCAATCCGCTCGACCTGCGGCGCGCCGGGCACTCGCCGATCGGCTACCTGCGCTCGCAGGCCGACGGCGCTGCGCTCGACCGGCGACCTCGAGCGGACCATCCTCGCGCTCGAGGGGGCGGGCGTCAGCCCGCGCGGCTTCGGCGGCCGCGACCTGGTGGCCGAGCTCCGCCGGCGACGGTCGGCGAGCGGCTCGTTCGAGGGCCAGGTGAACCTGACCGCGTTCGGGATCCTCGCCCTGCGCGCGGCGGGCGCGGCCGCCTCGACGCTCGGCGCGCTCGGCCACCTGGCTCCGCGAGGCCCAGAACGGCGACGGCGGCTGGGGCTTTCAGCCGACGCGTCGGCAGCGACCCGGACAGCACCGGCGCCGCGCTCCAGGGCCTGGCGGCGGCCGGTGGCGGTGGCGGAGCGACGCGTCGCGGAGTCGACCTACCTGCGCCGCGCCCAGCGAGCGCGACGGCGGCTTCGCGCTGGCTGGCGGCGGCCCCACCAACTCGCAGTCAACCGCCTGGGCGATCCAGGGCCTGGTCGCCGCCGGGGCCAATCCCGCCGCCGTCCGCGCGCACGGGCGCAGCGCCATTCGACTACCTCGCCGACCGCCAGGCGGGCGACGGCCACTACCGCTACTCGTCGTCGAGCGACCAGACGCCGGTCTGGGTCACCGGGCCAGGCGCTGCTCGCCGTCAACCGCAAGGCGTTCCCGCTCGCCGCCGTGCCGCGCGCGCCGGCCGGTGGCCGCTCGGCGCCGCAAGCGAGCCCGGCGAGCAGGACCGGCGCGAGCTCGGGCGGGGGCGGCTCAGGGTCGAGTGGAAGTCGCGCGGGACGGCCACCGGCGCCCCAGATCGCAAGCGGCGGCAGCTCGGGCGAGCCGGGGGGCGCGCCGGCGCGCCCCGAGCGCGGGTCTCCGGGCGAGCTTGCGTCCGGCGAGCCGGTGGGCGCTCCGGTCGCCGCGGACGCGCCTTCGAGCGATCACGGCGGCGCCGCGTACCGACCGCCTACGTCGCCGGTGGGTTCGGCGCGCTCGCCGCCGCCCTGACCGGCGGGCTTCTTCTGGTACCGCCGCCGGCTCCCCTGAGCAGCCCGCGAACCGGGCCGAGGCCAGACGCAGCTGCACTGGATACCGTTGTGGCGATGGACGTCGAGACCGCGATTCGCACCCGGCGCACCCACAAGGCCTTCCGGCCCGACCCGGTGCCGCACGGAGGTCCTCGACGAGCTGTTCGACCTCGCCCGCTGGGCGCCGAACCACAACCTGACCAACCCGTGGCGCTTCCGGGTGGTCGGTCCGCTGGCGCTCGAGCGCCTCAAGCAGGCCGCCGGGCCGCGAGGCGGCGGCGAAGCTCGACCGCGCGCCGACGCTGGTCGTCTGCTCGTGCGTCCTCGGCGGCGACCCGGTTCAGGACGAGGAGGACCTGCACGCGACCGCCTGCGCCGCCTACATCGTGCTGCTCGGCGCCCACGCGCGCGGGCTGGCCGGCTACTGGCGGACGCCCGAGGTGCTGCGCACCGACGCCGGGCGCACGGCGGTCGGGCTTGCCCGAGGACGAGCGCTTCGTCAGCCTGATCCACCTCGGCGAGCCGATCCAGGAGAAGGCACGCGCCCGAGCGCGCCGCCGGTCGCCGACACCGTCACCTACCTCGACTAGCGGATGCTCTCGCGCACCGACGCTCTCGAGGCGCTCGGCGGCGAGCGCTTCGACGTGGTCGTGATCGGCGGCGGGATCACCGGCGCGGGGGTGGCGCTCGACGCCGCCTCGCGCGGCTACTCGGTGGCGCTCGTCGAGCGCGACGACTACGCCTCCGGCACCTCGAGCCGCTCCTCGAAGATGGTCCACGGCGGGCTTCGCTACCTGCAGAACTTCGACCTCGGCCTGGTCCGCGAGGCGCTCCTGGAGCGCCAGCTGATGGTCGAGCTCGCGCCGCATCTCGTCTATCCGACTCCGTTCCTCGTCCCGACCCTGGGCGAGGAACGCCGCAACTGGCGGATCGGGATCGGGCTGAACATGTACGACGTGATGGCGACGACCCGCGTCGGCCAGGGGCGGCGCGAGCGCCAGGCGCGGGAGCGCGCCTCGCAGGAGCGCGGCCTCGTTCGAGCAGACGCCGGGAGCGACTACTGGGCGCCGGACCGCCACCGCACGATCCCGGGCGAGGAGGCGGCGGAGCTGATCCCGGCGCTGGCCCCGCGCGACCCGAAGGAGGCCTACCTGTTCTACGACTGCCAGACCGACGACGTCCGGCTGGTGCTCACCGTGCTCGGCGAGGCGGAGCGCTTCGGCGCCGTGTTCTGCAACGGCGCCGAGGTGGTCGAGCTGATCTCCGACGGCGGCCAGGGCCGCGGGCGTCGTCTGCACGGACGCCGACAGCGGCGAGCGCTTCGAGGTCCGGGCCGACAACGTGGTCAACGCGACCGGGGTCTGGGCCGACCGCATCCGGCCCGGAGGAGATCCTCGCCGAGGAGGAGGTCCCGCGGATCGCCCCGAGCCGCGGCACCCACATCACGGTCTCCTTCGACAAGCTTCCCGCTGGCTCCAGGCCGCCTGCATCGTGCCGGCGGGCGAGGAGCGGACGATCTTCGCGCTGCCCTGGTACGGGCGGGCGCTGATCGGCACCACGGACCGCGACTACGACGGCGACATCGCACACGTCCAGCCGTCCGGCGAGGACATCGAGTACCTGCTCGAGGCGGTCAACTCGTTCTTCGGCGCTCGAGCTGGCGCCGGCGCGACCTCACCGGCGCCTACGCCGGCGTGCGGCCGCTGATCTCGACCGGCGACCCGCGCAAGTCGGTGGACATCTCGCGCAGGGCGGAGCTGTACGAGACCTCCTCCGGGCTGCTGACGATCACCGGCGGCAAGCTGACGACCTGGCGGCGGATGGCGAAGCAGGTCGTCGACCGGATGGTCGAGCGCGAGGGCCGCGAGGCGCCCTGCCGCACCGCCGAGATCCCGCTCGGGATGCCGGCGACCGAGGAGGACCTGCAGCCCCCCGTCGGCCTGTCGCCGAGGCGACCTGCCCGACGGCTGCCGTCGAGCTGCTCGCCTTCCGCTACGGGCACGCGGCGCGCAACGTGCTGAAGCTCGCCGCCGAGCGCCCGGAGCTGGCCGCGGCCGATCGTCGCCGGCCAGCCGGACCTGCTGGCGGAGGCGGTGATCGCCGCCCGGCTCGAGCAGGCGCGCTCGGTGGCCGACGTGCTGCTGCGGCGGACTCGGCTCGGGCTCCTCGCGGCGCCCGCAGCTCCGCGACGCCGAGTCCGTGCGGCCGGTCGCGGAGGCGCTGGGCGGCGAGCTCGGCTGGAGCGCCGACCGCGTCCGTCGAGGAGGCCGAGGCCTGGGTCGACGGTCGCGCGAAGCCGAGGGGATCGATCCGGGAAACCCCGTAGGATCGGCGCGCGTGAGGCTGTTCATCGACACCGGGAGCGTCGCCGAGGTCGAGGAGATCGCCGCGTGGGGCATCCTCGCCGGCGCCACCACCAACCCCTCGCTGCTGGCCAAGGAGGAGGGCGACCCCGGCGAGATCATCCAGCGGATCTGCGACCTGGTCGGCGGCCCGGTCTCGGCCGAGGTCGTCTCCGCAGGATCCCGAGGGGATGATCGCCGAGGGCCGCGCGCTTCGCGAGCTGCACGAGCACGTGACGGTCAAGGTGCCCGTTCTGCAAGGAGGGCCTGGCGGCGACCCACGCGCTCACGGCCGACGGCATCCCGGTGAACATGACGCTCGTCTTCTCCGCGAACCAGGCGCTGCTGGCGGCCGGCGCCGGCGCCACCTACGTCTCCTGCTTCATGGGCCGTCTCGACGACATCTCGGTCGACTCGGGCCAGGTCGTCGCCGAGATCGTCGAGTGCTTCCGGGCCGGCGGCGTGACGTCGCAGATCATCGCGGCGTCGATGCGCCACCCGGAGCACGTGATCGCCGCCGCCCAGCTCGGCTGCGAGATCGCCACGTCCCGGCCAAGGTGCTCCGCCAGATGCTCGAGCATCCGCTGACCACTGCCGGCGCCGAGCGCTTCCGCGCGGACTGGGAGTCGCGCCCCGAGTTCGGCGAGTGGCTGCGGGACCTGGTCTCCAAGCGCGCCGCCGCGACGCGCGGCTAGCAGGCAGCCGGACCGGGCGGCCCCCGGTAGGCGGGGCAGGGATATCCTGGCGCCCGCGATGGCGCAGAAGCTCGACGAGCTGCACCTCGCCGACCTTCACGAGCTCGCCGCGGAGCTCGGGGTGCCGCGCTTCCGGCTGCTTCGCCGCGCCGAGCTCGTCAGCGAGATCGAAGCCCGGCGCGCTCCCGGCGAGCTTGGGCGCCGACGCCGAGCCGGAGCCCGAGCCGCCGAGCGAGAGCCAGAGCCCGAGCCGCAGCCGGAGTCCGGTCCGGAGCGCCGAGCCGGACGGGGACGAAGCCGGAGCGCGAGCGCGAGCGCCTCGAGCACGGCGGCCACCGAGGAGGTCACCGGAGTGTTGGAGATCACCCCGCAGCGCTACGGGTTCCTGCGGCTGAACGGGCTCGAGACGAACCCCGACGACGTCTACATCTCGGCCTCCCAGGTGCGCCGCTGCGAGCTGCGCCCCGGCGACGAGGTCTCCGGGCCGGCGCGCGCGCCGCGCCGCGGCGAGCGCCACCGCGCGCTGGTCCACGTCGATCGGGTGAACGGCGGCGAGCCGCTCGCCACCGATCGCTCCGAGTTCGACGACCTGACCCCGATCCTGCCGAAGCGGCGCCTGGCGCCTCGACCGCGAGCCGTCCGACGTCCTCACGCGGGCGGTCGACCTGCTGGCACCGCTGGCGCTCGGCCAGCGGGTGCTCGTCATGGCGGCCCCGCGCTCCGGCCGCACGACGCTCCTGCGCGGCCTCGCGCGGGCGGTCGCGGCGTCGAGGGCCCGGAGCTGATCGTGCTGCTGATCGACGAGCGTCCCGAGGAGGCGACGGCGTGGCGCGAGGCGCTGCCGGACGCCGAGATCGCCACCGCCACCGCCGACCTCGCGCCCGCCGAGCAGGTGCGGGTCGCCGAGCTGGCGCTCGAGCGGGCGCGGCGGCGGGCCGAGGCGGGCGCCGACGTCGTGCTGATCGTGCGACTCGCTGTCGCGGCTCGCGGTCGCGTCGGGCGACGCCGCCGAGGTCAAGCGCCTGTTCGGCTCCGGGCGCGACCTGGCCGAGGAGGGAGCGGGCTCGCTGACCGTGATCGCCACGGTGGTCGACGGGCGCCGAGGACGATGGCGCGGCGGAGCGCGCGGTGATCACGACCGAGAGCTCGCTGATCCGGCTCGA
The DNA here is from genome assembly GCA_963702805.1 of uncultured Actinomycetes bacterium. Lineage (GTDB taxonomy): Bacteria > Actinomycetota > Thermoleophilia > Solirubrobacterales > 70-9 > AC-56. Next base: position 693,253 of record CAVPEC010000008.1, read on the forward strand.
CCCCGAGCTGGCCGCGGCCGGCGTGTTCCCGGCGCTCCGCGCCGGCGAGTGCCGCGTCTCCAACGAGGAGGAGCTTCGCGAGCCCGAGGAGCTGGCGGCGGCGCGGCGACTTCGCTCGCTGCTCGCCGACCTGGCGCCGGCCGAGGCGGCCACGCCTGCTTCGCGAGCGGATCGAGAGCTCGCGCGACGAACGCCGAGCTCTTGGCAGGCCTCTAGCTAGGGCCGGTACGCGAGGCGAGCCCAGGAGGGCTCGCGGGAGAGCTCGATCGGCTCGGCGTCGCGCTCGGGCTGAACGTAGCCGAAGGTCGTGGGTGTCGGGGTCGAAGACGATGTCGAGCTCACCCTCCTTGACCCGCTGGTCGAGCCAGGCGCCGCGGAAGACGAGTCGGCGGAGCCAGTGCACGAGGCTGCGGCTGGCCGGGCCGACGAGCTCCGTCCAGTGCTCGTTGATGTGCTCGCCGAGCGAGGAGCGTGGGCTCTGAGATCTCGCCGTTCACGGCGAGCTCGAGCAGGTCCTGGAGCTCCTCGGCGCCCAGCCCGCCGTCGACGAAGTCGAGCTTCACCGCCGCCTGCTCGACGCGCTCGGCGAAGTCCTGCTCGTTGAACGAGAACCGCAACTCGCCGTACTCGAGGACGTAGTCCGAGCCCGAGTCGTAGTTGCCTCTGCGAGTTGCCTTCTCCAACGCTTCCTCTTCTTCGACTCCGATCGACCCGTGTCCGCGGTGATCCGGACGACTCGAATCTTCTCCCATGCGCGACCGCCGCTGTGTGGGCGCGGCCTTGCCTGAACGACCGGTTGCACCGAACCGGCGGCGCGCTCGCGGGCGGAGGGGCGCCGGAGCGGCTCGCGGGGTTGTAGCGGTGGTGAACGAGCAGAGGCACAGCCGGCCGCGCCGCTTCCGCGACCAGCCCCGGGCGGAGGTGTGGGGGCGCCGGGTCCCGGTGGCGCTGTCGCGGCGCGCGCGTCTCCTCGGACTCGCGCTGCTCGACCGCCGCGCGCGCCGGCGCGGGCCTCCTGCTCCCCGGTTGCCGCAGCGTCCACACCTTCGGCATGCGCTTCCCGCTCGACCTCGTCTTCCTCGACCGAAGCCTGCGTGCCGTCTCGTTTCGTCGCGCCGTGCCGCCCGGCCGGGTCGCGTTCGAGCGGCGGGCCCAGGCGGTGCTCGAGCTGCCGGTGGCGGGCGAGTCCGGGCCGGTCGGAGGCCCGTAGTGCTGCCGCAGGCCCAGCCCGCCGCGACGGTGGTCGTCTGCGAGGACGACGCGCCGACGCTCGAGCTGCTCTGCGACCACCTCGAGGCCGATCGCTTCCGCGCCCTGCCGGCGCCCTCGGCCGTCGGACGCGCTTCGCCTCTGCCACTACAAGCAGCCCGACCTCCTGCTGCTCGACCTGCGCCTGCCCGACGCCCCGGGCCTCGACGTCCTCCGGGAGATCCGCGCCTCGGAGGGCGCGATCGGCCGCTACGACCCGGCGCTGCCGGTGATCGTGCTCAGCGGTCGCGGCACCCAGACGGACCGCGTGCGCGGGTTCGCCGAGGGCGCCGACGACTATCGTCGTCAAGCCGTTCCACATGCCGGAGCTCGACCGCCCGGATCCGGGCGGTGCTGCGCCGGCGCGACCCGCGGCGCGACGGGCCGCGGCGGGTGGGCGAGCTCTTCATCGATCCCTCGCGGCGCCAGGTCCGGGTGGGCGACCGGCCGGTCCGGCTCGCCAACAAGGAGTTCTCCCTGCTGCGCGCGCTGGCGGCCGATCCGACGCGCGTGTTCACCAAGGAGGAGCTGCTTCGCGACGTCTGGGGGTTTCGCTCCATGGGTCGCACGCGCACGCTCGACTCGCACGCCAGCCGGCTGCGGCGAAAGCTCGACCCCGAGGATGGGCGCTACGTGATCAACTACTGGGGCGTGGGCTACCGCCTGATCGATGGTTGAAGGGTCGGAGTGGGGATGAGCAGATGAGAGGGCTCGCCGAGCTGGGCGATCGCCGGCTGGCCGCTCGGCCTCACGTTGGCCGCGGCCGTCGTCGGCGACCGGGTGCGCGAGGCCCGGCGCCGCGCGGCGCTCAACCGCAACCTGCACGAGCTGCGCCGTCCGCTGCAGGCGCTGGCCCTGGCGCCGGCGTCATCCCGCAGGGCCCCGGTGCCGGCCGCGGCGGAGCTGGCGCTTGCCGCGCTCGACGATCTCGACCGTGAGATCAACGGCTCTGCGCGCCCCCTCGCCCTGCGGCCGGTGGCCTGCCGGGCGCTGGTCGAGTCCGCGGTCGAGCGCTGGCGCGGTCGTGCCGCGGCAGGCCCGCCGCTCGCTCGAGCTGCGCTGGCGCGCCGGGGCCGCGATGGCGATGGCCGACCCGTGCCGGGTGGCGCAGGCACTCGACAACCTGCTCGCCAACGCGATCGAGCACGGGGGCCTTCGAGTCTGGGTGGAGGCGACGATCGGTCCGCGGGGCGTGCGCATCTCGGTCTCCAACACGGCACCCGGCGCGTCGGAGCGCGCCGAGGGTCGCGCCCGGCGCGACCCTCGCCGCGGCCACGGCCTTCGAGTGGTCGCCTCGATCGCCGCGGCGCACGGTGGCCGCTTCGTCGTTCAACGGCCGGCCGGCGGCTGGGTCGGCGATCCTCGAGCTGCCGCTCGCGGACTTGCCGGTCAGCGTCGCCGAGCCGGCGCTTGCCGGCAGCGCCACGCGGACCGAGGAGCACCTGGCCGGCGCCGCATGAGCCGGCGCGCCCGCGCGATCGCCTTCGCCGCCGCGGCGCTGGCGTGCGCCGCGCTGGCCGCCGCCGTCGCCGGCGGGTACCGCACCGATCTCGAGGGCCAGCTCGGACCGCTTCGCCGCGGTGGTCGTCGCGCGTGGCGAGCTCTCGCCGGCCCGGCCATTGCGTCCGGCCGAGGCGTCGAGGCTGCTCGAGGTCCGCCGCATCCCGGAGCGGTTTGCGCCCCCGGGAGCGCTCACGGCGCCGCAGCAGGCGGTCGGCCGCGCGCCGACGGCGCGCATCCCGGCGGGCGCCTACGTGCTCGCAAGCCAGCTCAGGGCCGGCGGGCCGCCACCGCCACCGCGGCCGCCCGCGGCTCGGCGCCGGCCGCGAGCCGGTCGAGATCTCGGTCACCGGGGCCGAGGCCCTGGCGGCCGGCGGCGGCGATCCGCAGGGAAGCCGCGTCGACGTCATCGTCACCACCGAGCCCGGGCCCGGCGGCGGTGAGCGGCCGCACCTACGTCGCCGCCGAGGGCGTCGAGCTGCTCGCCCTCGGACAATCGGGCGATCCCGGAGCCGGCGATGGCCTGCCCGGGCCCGGGCCCGGCGCCTGGACGGCGACCCTGGCCCTCACCCGACCCCAGGCCCTGCGCCTGATCCAGGCCGAGAACTTCGCCCGCCAGGTGCGGCTGATCGCGCACTGAGAAGGGTGATTCCACGACTTCGCGCGCCGGGGACCCAGCGCCTTCCGCCCGGCCGGGGCCGATTGGCGCGCCGTTCGGCGCGGAGTCGTGACGCTCCGCGCACGACTTTCGCAATAAGGGCAGCCATCCTGGCGCTTGTGGCCGACGCTTATGACTTTGAACGTCCTATACACGTCGAAAGGCACGAGCGTCCGTCTAGGTACGGCTCGGTGGCCGGCGCCTCTCGATTCCCGATCGATCTGGTCACCGCATCGAGCCCAGTTCACCGCGCTAGCGCGCTAGACGTCCGCGAGCGCCTCCTCGAACGCCCGGCGAGCGTCGTCGCCGAAGACGGCGAACACGACCCGCTCCAGGCCGCTCCCCTCCTGCAGGTGGCGCCGGACCTCCTCGACCTCGATCCGCGCCGCCTCGTCGACGGGAAAGCCGCCGACGCCGGTGCCGAAGGCGACCAGCCCCAGCGACTTGGCGCCCAGCTCGTCGGCCTTGGCGAGCGTGCTCGCGGTGGCGGCACGGATGATCTCGGCCGAGGTCGGTCCGCCGAGGTGCATGGTCGCGGCGTGGATCACCCAGCTCGCCGGCATCTCGCCGGCGCTCGTCGCCACCGCCTCGCCGAGACCGACCGGGGCCAGCGCGTCGCTCTCGTCCTGAACGATCCGCCCGCCGGCGCGGGCGATCGCCCCCGCGACGCCGCCACCGTGCTTCAGGGCGGTGTTGGCGGCATTGGCGATCGCGTCGACGTCGAGCTTCGTGATGTCGGCCTGCTGAACCTCGATCTCCGCCATCGCATCCGAGCCGAGTCTAGTCGCCGGCCTCCCGGCGAGTCGGCGCGCCGGTGACGACCCGCTGCCGATCGGTGCCGTCGCCGCGGATCGTGAAGATCCAGCTCTTCTCAAAGAACAACCTCGCGTACACGATCCGACCGCCGCTGCGGGAGAAATGGGGAGACCGAACAACCCCCCTTTCTTCGGTGACCAGAGTTTTGTTCCCCCCGTGAGCGCCGATCGTGAACACCTTATGGGGGCGGTAGGAGGAGCCGTGCAGGTAGACGAGCCGGTGCCCGCTCGCCGACCACGAGGGCTGCAGGTCGTCGACCTCGTCGTCGGTCAGCCTCTCGGTCCCGGAGCCGTCGGGGAGGACGGTGTAGATGTCGTGTTCCGCCAAGTCTGGCTTGAGATAGGCGATCCGCCCATTCGCGCCGGGGAACGCTGCCCAGCCGGTCGCCGGGAGCATCAGCAGGGCCAACGCCCCGACCGCCAGAAGCGGACCTCCCCGAACCGGCTTCATGGGGCAAGTGTAAGGCGGGTCAGACCGCGCGACCTCCTGCGACATTCGTTTCGACCCGGCTTGGGAGATCTGACGGGGGCGCCCCGCCCGGCGGCGGGGTTGACGGTCGCGTGGGAGCGGCCGATCGCAACGCCGAGGCGCTCGCCGCCGATCTGCGGCAGGCGCCTGGTCGAGCGCCGCCGCGCCGAGGCGGCCGCGGGAAGGGTGGGCGGCGACGACCTCGAGGGCGCGGTGGCGGAGATAGTCGACGGTCACGCCGCGGTGCTCTCCGAGCGGCGCCGTGCCCGCATCCGCGAGCTGATCCTGCGGGACACGGTCGGCCTCGGCCCGCTCGAGCAGGTGCTCGCGGACCCCGCGGTCACCGAGGTGATGGTCAACGGGCCCCACGAGGTCTACGTCGAGCGCCGCGGGCGGATCGAGCCGACGGAGGTCCGGTTCGCCTCGGAGGAGGCGCTTCGCGACGCGATCGAGCGGATCCTCGCCCCCCTGGGCCGCCGAGTGGACGAGCTCAGCCCAATGGTGGACGGGCGGCTCGCCGATGGCTCGCGGGTCAACGTCGTCATCCCGCCGCTGTCGGTCGACGGTCCGGCGCTCTCGATTCGCCGCTTCACCGGCGCGCGCCCCGGCCCCGACGAGCTGGTCGCCTCCGGCACGCTCACCGCCGAGCTTCGCGACCTGCTGGCGGAGGCGGTTCGGGGCCGGCGCAGCATGCTGATCTCCGGTGGCACCGGGTCCGGCAAGACGACCCTGCTCAATGCGCTGTCGGCCTACATCGGCTCCGAGGAGCGCGTGATCACGATCGAGGACGCGGCCGAGCTCCGCCTGCGCCAGCCCCATGTGGTGCGGCTGGAGAGTCGCCCCCCGAGCGTCGAGGGGCGCGGCGAGGTGACGATTCGCGACCTGCTTCGCAACGCGCTGCGCATGCGACCGGACCGGATCGTGATCGGCGAGGTGCGCGGGGGCGAGGCCCTCGATCTGCTGACCGCGCTCAACACGGGGCACGACGGGGCGCTGTCGACTCTGCACGCGAACTCGCCCGCCGATGCGCTGCGCCGCCTCGAGACCCTGGCGCTGATGGCCGACGTCGGGCTGCCGCACGAGGCGATCCGCGAGCAGGTGAGGCGCGGCATCGAGCTCGTCGTCCACCTTGCCCGGTCGCCGCAGGGCGAGCGGCGAGTGGTCGAGGTCGGCGAGGTGGTCCGAGCGGTCGGTGGGGTCGGCGTCAGGGAGCTGTGGCACCGATGAGTGCCGACCCGCTGGCCACGCCGGTCCTGCTGGGCGCAGCGGCGGGCGGGATGGCCGCGGTGGCTGCGCGCGAGGCCGTCCTCGCGACCCCGAGCTTGGGGCGCTGGCTCGCCGACGCCGTCGAGCCGCTGCGACGCGCGGGGCGCGAGGGCTACGCCCCGACGGAGGCCGAGCGGCGCCGGCTGGCGGCTGTGGGAACCGGCGCGCTGCTTCTCTGTGTGCTGTTGGTCGCCGGACCCGGCCCCTCGCCGCTCGGGGCCGTGGCCGGCCCCGGCGCCGCGGCCTGGGCGGTGGCGCGCCGCCGGGCACGGTACCGGCGCGCTGTCGAGCGCGGGCTTCCGCAGGTGGCGACGGCGGTCGCGGACGCGCTTGCCGGCGGCAGCTCGGTCCGGGCGGCGCTCGCTTCCGCCGCAAGCTCGATCGAGGGACCGCCGGCCGCCGAGTTGGCCCGCCTGCGCGCCGACCTCGAGCTGGGTGCCTCGACCGCCGCGGCGCTTGCCGCGCTCAAGGCCCGCCTTCGGTCGGAGCGCGTCGACTCGTTCGCCGCAGCGCTTCTCTCGCAGCAGCTCGGCGGCGGCGACCTCGCCGGGCTTCTGCGACGCTTCGCCGCCTCATCGGCGGAGCGCGATCGGGTCGCCGCCGACGCCCACGCGGCCACCGCGCAGGCCCGCTTCACCGGTCTGCTGGTGGTCGCCATGCCGGCGGGAGCCGCGCTGTTCGCCGAGTTGATCGAGCCCGGCTTCGTGGGCGGGCTGCTCTCCAACGGGGCCTCGGCCGTCCTCCTGGCCGCGGCGGCGGCCTTCCAGCTGGGCGGCTTCGCTTCGATCCGGCGTCTCAGCCGGATCGAGGACGGATGACGTGAGCCCCGGGGCGCTCATCGCGCTGGCGGTGCTTCTGGGGGCCGCCGCACTCTGGGAGCTGGCCGGGAGCAGGGGGGAGGAGCTCGGTCGCTCGATGCGCGGCGCCGCTGCGACGCTCAGCGGCGGGCGCGCACGAACGCTGGCCGGCGCCGCGCTGTGGCTTCGGGTGCCCCAGCGCCTGCGCCGCGCCGGACTGGCCGAGAGCATCCCGGTGGCAGCCGTGCTGGCCGGAAAGGTCGCCGGGGTCGCGGCGGGCGCCCTGCTCGCAGCGGTGGCTGCCCCGGCGCTGCCCGCCCGGCTCGCAATCGTCGTCGCCTTCGCGCTCCCGGCGGCCGGATTCGTCACCCCGGAGGCGCTGCTGGAGAGGGCGGCGCGGCGGCGAGGCGCGCGAGTCGGCGCGGCTCTCCCAGACGCCCTCGACCTGCTTGCCGTCGGAACCGCCGCCGGACGCAGCCCGGCCACGGTGCTCGGCGAGATCTCGACCGGCGCAGGCGGGCCGCTGGCCTGCGAGCTGGCGGTCGCGGTGGCGGAGATCCAGTGCGGCGTGCCGCAGCGCGAAGCGATCGCGGCGGTTCGCGAGCGCGTGCCCGGCTCGGGGCTTGGGGCGCTGGCGTCCGCGCTCGAGCGCTCCCGCCGGTACGGCTCGCCGCTCGCCGACCAGCTCCACGATCAGGCCGCGGGGCTGCGTCGTGAGGCGCGGCGGCGGATCGAGGAGCGCGCCGCGCGCGCGGCGCCGAAGATCCAGCTCGTCGTCGCGCTGGTCCTGGTCCCGTCGGTCCTGCTGATGATCCTCGCCGCGCTGATCGCCCACTCGGACGCCCTTCTCGGGGCCGTGTAGCTGCAACGCGAGTTGCAGACAAGGACCCCGTCGCTAGCGTGGCGGCGGAGGCGAGACAGCGCAACAAACGGCTTCAGCAAGCCGGTTTCGGCATCTCTGGATCACGGGTAGCAGTTCCGTCCGACGGATCGTGTCCCATCTGCGGGCAGATTTGTGTTGCAAAGTGGGGCTCAGTGGGTTAGCGTGGCGATTCGATCTGACTCAAGGACCGGGGTGGTGAGGCTCCTCCCGCCTCGCCACTCCGGTCCAAACACTCGCGCGGCGCGGCCGCACGGATTCGAGGATCCACGCAGGAGAGGACCGGACGGTTGGCATTTCGCGGTCAGTACGAGCACAGTCTGGACTCCAAGGACCGGCTCACCGTCCCGGCCCGCTTCCGGGCGGCGCTGGCCGATGGGGTGGTTCTCTCCGCGGGCCTCGACCCCTGCGTCGAGGTCTATCCGACCAGCGAGTACACGCGCTTCGAGCAGCAGGTGCTCGCCGAGCTCAACCCGCTCTCCCGCAACGGGCGGATGATGAGACGGCGCTTCCACGGCCGCTCGCACGACGAGACCCTCGACTCCGCCGGGCGCATCCGGATCCCGAGCCACCTGGTCGAGCACGCCGAGCTCGAAGAGGGCCCGTGCGTGGTGATCGGCGTAGCCGACCACCTCGAGATCTGGAACACGAAGCGCTGGGCCGACCACGATGCCGAGATCGACGCGACCGCCGCCGAGATCGCCGAGGAGCTGGCCCACGGCGCGCCGGGCACGGCAGGCTGAGTCTCGGGGCGCCGGTGCGGAGATGGCCACACTGACTTACATGCCCACCGAGCACGTCCCAGTCCTGGCATCCGAGCTGACCGAGCTCCTCGACCCCGACCTGGACGAGACCGCGGTCGACTGCACGTTCGGCGGCGGTGGGCACGCGCGGCTTGTCGGCGAGCGGCTTGGGGTCGGCGGCACCCTCGTCTGCATCGACCGCGATCCCGCCGCGGAGCAGCCATTCGCGGAGCTCGCGGACGAGCTCGAGTGCGAGACCCGGTTCATGCGGGCGAACTTCGCCGACGCCCTCGTCGAGCTTGCCGGCGAGGGCCTGCGCGCGGACCTCGTCTACATGGACCTGGGCATCTCATCCCTCCAACTGGACGCCGCCGAGCGAGGCTTCTCCTATACCTACGACGCGCCGCTCGACATGCGCATGGACCCCGGTCAGGAGCTGTCGGCGGCGGAGGTACGTCAACGAGTGGCCGCAGGATCGCCTCGCCGGGGTCATCCGTGAGCACGGAGACGAGCGCCACGCCCGGGCGATCGCACGCGAGGTCGTCCGCCGCCGCCCGCTGGAGACCACGGCCGACCTCGTCGAGACGATTCGCGCCGCGGTGCCGCCCGCCTACCGCTTCGGTCGCGGGCACCCGGCGAAGCGAACCTTCCAGGCGATCCGGATCGCGGTCAACGACGAGCTGGATTCGCATCGACCGGGCGCTGCCCGCCGCCTGGGAGCTTCTGCGCGAGGGCGGGCGCCTGGCGGCGATCTCCTTTCATTCGCTCGAGGACCGCCGGGTGAAGCGCTTCCTCGCCGATCGCGCCCGAGGTTGCATCTGTCCGCCGGAGCTTCCCGTCTGCCGGTGCGGAGGCGAGCCGGAGGCGGAGCCGCTCACCCGGCGAGCCCTTGCGGCCACGCCCGAGGAGATCGTGCGCAATCCCCGCGCGCATTCGGCGCGCCTGCGTGCCGCGCGAAAGCTCCACAGGGGCCGGCCCGGCGACGACGAAAGGAACGGCACCTGATGGCCGCCGCCTCCACAGCGCCAGCGCGGCGCGCCTCCACAGCGCCAGCGCGAACGGCGCGCCCCACGACTCGCCCCGCGTCCCGAAGCCGGGCGTCTGCGGCACGGGCGCCACGGTCCTCCGCGACGCGCGCGGCCCCCAGGGGTCGGGCGCGCCCGGCTCGCCGCACCGCGCTCACGCCGATGCCCGCCCGGCTGGTTCCGCTCGCGGTGGGACGGACCGCGGTCGCCGTCTCGGGCCTGGCGGACTCCGGCGTGGTCCACCGCTTGACTCGCGGGCGGTTGTGGATCGGGGCGCTGACCACGCTTCTCGTCGGGATCGTCTCCCTGAACGTGCTCGCGCTCAGCTTCAACGCCTCCTCGAGCAGGGTGGGCGTGCAGGCGGACGCGCTGGACCGGGAGATCTCGGCCTTGCGCGCCAAGATCGCCACGAACGGCGCCTCCAACCAGCGCGTCCAGGCGGCGGCCGCGAGGCTCGGCCTGATCGTCCCCGAGCCTGGCTCGGTCGGGTACCTGCGCCCGAGCCCCGACGACGCGGCGGTGGCGGCGAAGCGTCTCGCCTCGGGTGAGCTGACGACCGAGCCCTCCTACAGCGCGCCCCCGGTCACGGTCGCCGTCCCCACGACCACCCCGACCTCGCCACCCGCGGCGACGACGCCCCCGGCGACGACGCAGCCGACCTCCACGACGCCTCCGGCTGACCCCGCCGCCACGACTGCGACCACCGAGACGACCAGCCCGCCGGCGGCCCCAACCGGCGGCGGAGGCGGCGGAGGCGTGTCGGCGCCGTGAGCGCGGGGCGCGAAGGCGATTCATGCTGGGCCGAGCGCGAACAGTTGATCTGAGCACGAGGTGATCGAGCGGCGCATCGGCCTCCTGTTCGCCTGCTTCTTGCTGTTGCTCTTCGTGGCAATCGGGCGCGCGGCCTGGGTGCAGGGGGTGCAGGGCGGAAGGCTGAGCGCCGACGCGCAGAGTCAGCACACGCAGACGGTCACGATCCCGGGCCAGCGCGGTCGGATCCTGGACCGCAAGGGCAGGGAGCTGGCCGTCTCGGAGGACGCGGCGGACGTCATCGCGACTCCCTATCAGGTGGAGGACCCGGCCCGGGCCTCGCGCCGCCTCGCGCCTTTGCTGCACGTCCCCGAGGCGGAGATCCTTCGATCGCTCGCCGATCGAACCTCGGGCTTCGCCTACCTGGCTCGCCAGGTGGACCTGACGACGGCCGACCGGGTCAGAAAGCTGAAGCTGGCCGGGATCGGCACGGTGCCGTCGAGCCGGCGGATCTATCCGGAGGGCAAGCTCGCCGCCCAGGTGATCGGGACCGTGGGAGTGGACGACCAAGGCCTCACCGGGCTCGAGGCAGCCGATGACAATCTGCTCGGCGCCGCGAACGGCGAGCGCCAGGTGGTGCTCGACGGGCTCGGCAAGGAGATCGAGCGCAACACCGTCGACGGCGCCCAACAGGGGCAGGACCTGCGACTGACGCTCGACGCCGGGATCCAGGCACGGACCGAGGAGGTTCTCGCCAACCTGGCCCAGACGTATCAGCCGAAGAGCGCCACGGCGATCGTCATGGACCCGCGAAACGCCGAGGTCCTGGCGATGGCCGACTGGCCCAGCTTCGATCCGAGCAAGCCGTCCTCCGCCTCGCCCGAGGAGCTGCGGAACACGGCCACCGGGTTCACCTATGAGCCGGGCTCGACCTTCAAGGCGTTCACCGTCGCCGGCGCCCTGTCGGAGCACCTGGTGACACCGAGCACGATCTTCGACCTGCCGACCGCGATCCAGGTGGCCGATCGCACGATCTCCGACGCCGAGGAGCGTGGCCCGGAGAGCCGCACGGTGGCCCAGATCCTCGCCCAGTCGTCCAACGTCGGGGCGGTGAAGATCGGACTGGAGCTCGGCGCCGATCGCTTCTACAAGTGGGTGCGACGGTTCGGCTTCGGCGAGCCCACCGGGGTGCAGTTCCCGGGCGAGGAGCAGGGCATCGTTCCACCTCCCTCGGAGTTCTCCGGCTCGACCATGGGCAACCTTCCGATCGGCCAGGGCCTGTCGGTGACGCCGATGCAGATGGCGGCCGCCTACTCGGCGATCGCGAACGGCGGAATCCTTCGCGCGCCGCGACTGGTCCTCGACGATGGAGACTCGCCCGTGACTCCACCGCCCGGCCACCGCGTGATCAGCAAGCAGACTTCGGCGCAGCTGCGGCAGATGCTCGAGGGGGTGCTGGCGCCGGGCGGCACCGCGTCGGAGGTCAGCGTTCCGGGCTACACCCTGGCAGGGAAGACGGGCACCGCCCAGGTGGCGGTCAACGGCGGCTATTCCGACACCCGGTTCGTTGCCTCGTTCGTCGGCTTCGCGCCGGCGCAGGATCCCCAGCTGCTGGTTGCGGTGGTCGTCGACGAGCCTCAGGGCAACTACTACGGCGGCGTGGTCGCCGCCCCCGCCTTCGGCGAGATCGCCAAGTTCGCGCTGCCCTACCTCGAGATCCCGCCGGACCAAAAGGGGGCGGCGGCGTCGGCGGCTGCCGCCAGCACGACCTCCCAGGGGCCGTAGCACCAGGCCGGCCGGCGGGCGCAGCGCCCTAGAATCGCCGCGATGAACCTCCGCGAGCTGCTCGCCGACGCCGAGGTCGCCGAGATCGCCGGGGATGGGGAGGTGGAGATCGCCGGCCTTGCGTACGACAGCCGCAGCGTCGAGCCGGGCACCCTCTTCTTCTGCGTTCCGGGACAGCGCTCGGACGGCCACGAGTTCGGCCGCCTGGCCGTGGAAGGCGGCGCCGCGGCGCTGGTCGTCGAGCGGCTCCTCGACCTGCCGGTGACCCAGGCTCGCGTCGCCGATGCCCGCACGGCGATGGCCCCGGTGGCGGCTCGCTTCTGGGGCGACCCCACGGCGGAGCTGCGCGTCGCAGGCGTCACCGGCACCAACGGAAAGACGACCACCGCCTTCCTGATCCGCCACATCCTCGAGGCACACGGCACCCAGACGGGGCTCCTGGGCACCGTCAAGCGGGTGGTCGGCGGAGACGAGGAGGAGGTGGAGCGAACCACGCCGGAGGCGATCGACCTCCAGCACACGTTTCGCCGCATGCTCGACGGGGGCGACGAGGCCTGCGCGATGGAGGTCTCCTCGCACGCCCTGGCGCTGGAGCGCACCGCCGGAGTCCACTTCGCGGTCGCCGTGTTCACCAACCTCACCCAGGATCACCTCGACTTCCACGCCGACATGGAGGAGTACTTCGGGGCAAAGCGCACCCTGTTTTCGGTGCCGGGCGCCGGCACGCCCGGCTCGGGGAGAACAACGCAGCCACCCGGCACCGCGGTGGTGAACGTCGACGACCCCTACGGGGCCCGGCTCGCGGCGGAGCTGACGGAGGCCGGCCGGCCCCCGCTGCTCACCTTCTCCCCGGCCGGCGCGGACGAGGCTGACTTCCGGGCGCTCGATGCCTCCTTCGACGCTTCCGGGTCGCGGTTTCGCTGCCTCGGCCCCGGCGGGGAGGTCGAGGTGCGGATGCCGCTCCCGGGCCACTTCAACGTCGAGAACGCACTCGCGGCGATCGGCGCCTGCCATGTGCTCGGCGTGCCTGCCGAGGCGGCGGCCGCCGCCCTGGCCACGGCGGGCCGCGTCCCGGGGCGTTTCGAGCCGGTCGACGAAGGGCAACCGTTCGCGGTCCTGGTCGACTACGCCCACACCCCCGACTCGCTGGACAACGCGCTCAGGGCGGCGCGCAAGCTGACCGAGGGACGGCTGATCGCCGTCTTCGGGTGCGGCGGGGATCGCGACCGCGAGAAGCGCCCCCTGATGGGTGAGATCGCCGCTCGACTCGCGGACGCCTGCGTGGTCACCTCCGACAACCCGCGCTCGGAGGAGCCGGAGGCGATCATCGCCGAGATCCTGGCCGGAATGATCGACCCCGAAGACCTGGAAGGACGTGACCCCGCGGGCGGCTTGAGCGCCCGCGGCATTGATGTCGAGCCCGACCGGCGGGCCGCGATCGCGCTCGCGTTCGGGGCGGCGGGACCCGGCGACACCGTCGTCATCGCCGGCAAGGGCCACGAGCAGGGACAGGAGCTCGCGGGCGGGCGGAAGATCCCGTTCGACGACCGCGAGGTGGCCAGGGAGGAGCTGCGGAGGCTTCGGAGCGGGTCCGGGGTATGAGGTCCGAGGTCGGACCTCACAAAGCCGCATCACGGGCATGATCGAGCTGTCTCCAGACCGCATCGCCGCCGCGGCCGGCGCCGAGGTCACGGTCGCCGGCGCGGGCGGGCGGCCGGAGCGGGCAGTCGTCGACTCGCGCGAGCTTCGCCCAGGGGATCTGTTCTTCGGCCTGCCGGGCGAGCACGCCGACGGGGGCGAGTTCGCGGCGCGGGCGCTCGAGGCCGGAGCCTGGGGCGTCGTGGTCCAGGCGGAGCGCGCGCGCTCCATCGCGAGCGCGGCCGCCGAGCGCGGGTCGGAAGACCGTGGCGGCTGGGTGCTGGCCGCGCCCGATCCGCTCGCCGCGCTGCAGGCGCTTGCTCGAGCCTGGCGGCGCGAGCTTGGGTGCCGAGTCGTCGGGATCACGGGGTCGGTGGGCAAGACGTCGGTCAAGGACATCTGCCACGCGCTCCTGCCCCTGCGCGTCCATGCCAGCCCCGAGAACTACAACACCGAGATCGGCCTGCCACTGGCCGTGCTGGGTGCCCCGCCGCGAGACGCAGGCGCTGGTGCTGGAGATGGCGATGCGGGGCCGCGGGCAGATCGCCGAGCTGTGCGAGATCGCGGAGCCGAACGTCGCGGCGATCACCAACATCGGCCCCGTCCACCTGGAGCTCCTGGGCACCCTGGAGGCGATCGCCGAGGCCAAGGCCGAGATCCTCGCCGAGCTGAGCGAAGGCGATCGCGCCGTCGTCCCCGCCGACGCCGAGGCGCTCGAGCCGCACCTGCACGACCGGTTGGTGACGATCACCTTCGGCCCCGGCGGCGACGTGTTCGCCCTGGAGTGGAGCGGCGACGGGCGCTCGATCCAGGCCACGATCGGCACGCCGGCCGGCGAGCAGCGCTTCTCGTTCCCGTTCGGCGAGGCGCACAACCTCGCCAACGCCCTGGCGGCGATCGCGATCGGCGAGGCGCTCGAGGTGCCACTGGATGAGATGGCGCAGCGGGCGCCGGGGATAACCTTCTCGCGCCTGCGCGGCGAGCTGGTCGAGCTGGCCGACGGAATCGTCGTCGTGAACGACTGCTACAACGCCAACCCGATCTCCATGCGCGCGGCGCTCGATCACCTGGCCTCGCTCGCGGCCCCTGGCCGCCACGTCGCGGTGCTCGGCGAGATGGCGGAGCTGGGCCCGAACGCCGCCGACTATCACCGGGAGGCCGGGTCCCACGCCCGACAGCTCGGGGTCGGGCCCGATCGTCGGGGTTGGCGAGCTTGCCCGCGACTATGCGCCCGACGCCTGGGCCCCCGATGCCGAGGCGGCCGTGCCGCTCGCCGAGGCGATGCTCCAGCCGGGCGACGCGCTGCTGGTCAAGGGCTCGCGCTCGGTCGGCCTCGAGCTGCTCACCGACGAGCTGATCGGCCGGCGGGGCACGGCCGAGCGATGAGCCCTCCGCTCGCCGCGCTGGCCAGCGACGTCGCCTCGTCGACGATCGACCGCGGTCAGATCCTGATCGCCGGGATGGCGGCGATGCTGATCACGATCTTTCTCGGGCCGAAGTTCATCGAGTTCCTGCGCGCCAGGGAGTTCGGCCAGCAGATCCGGGAGGAGGGCCCCGCGGAGCATCAGACGAAGGCCGGGACCCCGACGATGGGCGGCCTGATCGTGTTCGTGGCGATCGCCGTCCCCTACCTGGTGCTCTCGCCGCGAGACACTCAGAGCCTGGCGGTGTTCGGCGTCGCGCTCGGCGCCGCCGCCGTCGGCTTCGCGGACGACTTCATCAAGGTCACCAAGCGGCGCTCTCTCGGCCTGTCGGCGCGCTGGAAGCTGCTGGTTCAGATCGGCCTGGCGGTGGCGCTCTGGTGGGTGGCGATCGACCAGGTGGGGCTCGACCCGCGGCTCCAGGTGCGGATCTCCGACGCCACGATCTACCTCGGGCCGGTGCTCTACGTGTTCGTCGTCTTCCTGGTGATCGCCGGCGCCTCCAACGCGGTCAACCTCACCGACGGGCTCGACGGGCTGGCGGCGGGCTCGTGCGCGATCGTGCTGCTCGCCTACACGGCGATCACGATCACCAGCGGCCAGGAGGGCCTGGCACTGCTGTCGGCCTGCCTGGTCGGGCGCCTCGGTCGGCTTCCTGTGGTTCAACTCCTTTCCGGCGGCGATCTTCATGGGGGACACCGGGTCGCTGGGCCTGGGCGCGGCGATCGGAGCCCTGGCGGTGATGACCCAGACCGAGCTGCTCCTGATCATCCTCGGCGGGATCTTCGTGATCGAGGCGCTCTCGGTGGCGATTCAGGTGTTCAGCTTCAAGCTGTTCCGTCGCCGGGTGCTGCTGATGGCGCCGGTCCACCACCACTTCGAGATGTTGGCCTGGTCGGAGACGAAGATCATGCTCCGCTTCTGGATCGTCGCCGCGGTGTGTGCCGGGATCGGCTACACGCTGTACCAGAACTCCATCGGCTGACGGAGCCTGAGGGGCGCGAAACTAGGGGCATGACGAAGCCTCGACCGTCCCTTCCCGGCGGCCCCTACCTGGTCGTCGGGCTGGCGCGCTCGGGTCAGGCCGCGGCCCGCCTCCTGGCCGGGCGTGGGGAGCAGGTGACGGGCTGCGATTCGGCCTCGCCCCAGGGGGCGGAGGACCTGGACGGCGCGGGCGTCGAGGTCCACCTGGCCACGGATGGCGTGGAGCTGCTCGAAGGCGCCCGCTGCCTGGTCAAGAGCCCCGGCGTGCCCCGCGAGGCCCCGGTCGTCGCCGCGGCCGCGCCAGCGGGGAATCCCTGTGATCGGCGAGCTGGAGCTGGCCTGGCGGCTGCTGCCGAACCGCTTCGTCGCGGTGACGGGGACGAACGGCAAGACGACCGTCACCGAGCTCCTCGGCCATGTCTGGCGGACCGCCGCCGAGCCGGTGGCGGTGGCCGGCAACGTCGGCACGCCCCTCGCCTCGCTGGTCGGCGAGGCCGCCACCGCGGCGACGGTGGTCTGCGAGTGCTCGAGCTTCCAGCTCGAGGACTCCGAGGCCTTCGCGCCGGAGTGCGCCGTGCTGCTCAACGTCGACGCCCGACCACCTCGATCGCCACGGCGACTTCGACGGCTACCTGCGCGCGAAGCTGCGGATCTTCGCCAACCAGGGAAACGACGACGTCGCCGTCTACAACGCCTCCGAGGAGGCGCTTGCGCGGCATCGACCTCGGCGGCTGCGCGCGGCGGGTGGCGTACTGCCGCGGGGCCGACCCCGATTGTCGAGCTGTCCCTCAGCGAGGGGGTGATCTTCGCCGGCGACGAGCCGCTGCTGGAGGCGAGCGAGCTGAGCCTGCTCGGGCCCCACAACGCCGACAACGCGATGGCGGCCGCCGCGGCGGCCCTGGCGATGGGCCTCGAGCGCGACGCGGTCCGGGAGGGGCTGCGCACCTTCGCCGGCATCCCGCACCGGCTGGAGCGCGTCGCCGAGATCGGCGGCGTGCTCTACGTCAACGACTCGAAGGCGACCAACGTCGGCGGCCGCCGCCGCCGCGCTCCGCTCGTTCGACGGCGGCGTGCGGGCGATCCTCGGCGGCTCGCTGAAGGGCGGGGACTTCAAGGGGCTGGTGGAGCCGGTGAGCGAGCGCTGCGTCGCCTGCTACCTGATCGGCGACGCCGCCGGCCGCCTCGAGCGGGACCTGGAGCCCGCCCGTGACGCCGGCGTGGAGCTGCGCCGCTGCGACGGGCTCGCCGACGCGGTGCGCGCGGCTGCCGCCGACGCGCGCGCCCGGCGAGGTGGTCCTGCTCGCGCCCGCGTGCGCGAGCTTCGACGCCTATCGCGGACTTCGAGGAGCGCGGCGAGCACTTCCGCTCCCTCGTCGAGCACCTCGACGCCTAGGGCCGGCGGGAAGGTTCGCGCCTGCTGGGCGCGAACAGTCAAGATGGATGACGGCGCTCTCGCTCAGCCGGCTGGGCCCGCGGACGCGCAGGCGCGCCGGCGCCCAGCCGGTCGAGTACAACCTGCTGCTCACGGCCACGCTGTGCCTGCTCGCCTTCGGCGTCGTGATGGTGTTCAGCGCCAGCTCGACCACGTCGCTGCTGGGCAAGAGCGGCGACAGCGCCTACTACCTGAAGCGGACCCTGCTGTTCGGGGCCGGAGGCCTGCTGGTGATGCGCGTCCTGTCGCTGCGCGGGGCGCGCCTGGTGCGGCCGCTGACGCCGCTGCTGATGGCCGCCTCGTTCTTCCTCCTGCTCGCCGTGCTCGTGCCTGGGATCGGCATGTCGGCGAACGGCGCCCAGCGCTGGATCGGCGCCGGCCTGTTCCAGATCCAGCCGTCGGAGCTCGCCAAGCTGTCCCTGGTCCTCTACGGCGCCCATCTGCTGGCCGCCCGGCCACAGATGACGCGCGATATCCGCAGGCTGGTGCCCTACCTGTTGCCGGTCGCGCTCGCCTGCCTGCTGATGGTCGCCGAGCCCGACCTCGGCACGGCGATCGTCGTCTGCCTGACCACCGGCGCGCTGCTCGTCGCCGCCGGGGTGAAGATCCGCCACCTGATGCTGCTCGCGCGGCGCGATCGGCGTGGTGCTGCTGCTCGCGATCGTGATCGAGCCCTACCGGATGCAGCGGCTCACCGGGTTCCTCCATCCCACCGGCGACCCCAGCGGCGCCGGCTTCCAGGCGATCCAGGCGAAGATCGCGCTCGGCTCCGGCGGGATCTTCGGCGTCGGCCTCGGCCAGAGCCTGCAGAAGGCCTTCTACCTTCCCGAGGCCCACACGGACATGATCGCGGCGGTGATCGGCGAGGAGCTTGGGCTGGCCGGGATCTCGATGCTGGTCGGGCTGTTCGGGCTGTTCGGCTACGCCGGGCTGCGAACCGCGCAGCGGGCGCGCGACCGCTACGGCAAGCTGCTCGCCGCCGGGCCTCACCTCGATGATCCTGCTCCAGGCGATCGTCAACCTGTTCGCGGTGCTCGGGCTCGCCCCGCTGACGGGCGTGCCGCTGCCGTTCGTCTCCTACGGCAACTCGAGCCTGCTGGTGATGCTGGCGGCGACCGGGCTGCTCTTGAACATCGCCCGCGGGGGCCAGGCCGCCGCGGCCGCCCGGAGCGGCCGAGGCGCTGCGAGACTGCGGGTGGTCGACGGCGGCCGCGGGCGAACGCGCAGCGGCGCCAGGCCCGCCAGAGGAAGGAGCGTTTCGCGCGGTGCCAAGAGTCGTGATAGCCGCGGGGGGAACCGCGGGACACGTCGTGCCGGCGCTCGCCGTCGCCGACGCGCTTCGGGATAGGGGCGCCGAGGTCTCGTTCCTCGGAACGCGGGAGCGGCTCGAGGCCGAGCTGGTCCCGGCCGCGGGGTACGAGATCGACTTCCTGCGGGTTCGCGGCCTCGACCGCCGCGCGCCGCTGAAGGCGGCCGCCGCCGCGGCGCTGGCGGCCGCGGCGGTGCCGGCGGCGCGCAGGGCGCTGCGGCGCCGGCAAGCCGAGGTGGTGATGGGGGGCGGCGGCTACGTGGCCGGCCCCGCCGGGCTCGCGGCGCTGTCGGCGCGCCTGCCCCTGGTGCTGACCGAGGCCGACCGCCACCTGGGGCTCGCCAACCGCCTGCTGGCCCGGCGGGCGCGCCGCGTCTGCCTGGCGTTCCCGATCCCGGGCCGGGAGGAAGACCGCTACCTGGTCACGGGGCGCCCCGTGCCGGCGGCGATCCTCGCCGCCGATCGCGAGGGGGCGCGCCGCCGCTTCCAGGTCGCGCCGGACGACCGCTGCCTGCTCGTCTTCGGCGGCAGCCAGGGCGCCCGCTCGATCAACCTCTGCGCGCTCGACGCCTTCGTCGGGGACGGCGTCGCGGCTCAG
This sequence comes from uncultured Actinomycetes bacterium, assembly GCA_963702805.1. Lineage (GTDB taxonomy): Bacteria > Actinomycetota > Thermoleophilia > Solirubrobacterales > 70-9 > AC-56. The sequence continues at coordinate 712,571 of CAVPEC010000008.1, forward strand.
GGCGCGACTACCACGTCATCCAGATCGCCGGCCGCCGCGACTACCCGCTGGCCCGGCAGCGGCTGAACGCCGCCGGCGAGGTCGAGCGATACACGTTGCTCGAGTACGAGCCGACGCTCGCCGACCCGCTTGCCGCCTGCGACCTCGTGCTCGCCCGGGCGGGCGGCTCGGTGTTCGAGCTCGCGGCCGCGGGCAGGCCGGCGATCCTCGTCCCCTACCCGCACGCGACGGCGCACCATCAGGACGCCAACGCGGCCTGGATGTCGGAGGCGGGCGCGGCGCTGGTGATCGACGACTCCGAGCTCGATCCGGGCACCCTGCTTCGAACGGTGGCGGACCTGTTCGCCGACCCCCGTCGCCTGGAGAGGATGTCCGCGGCCTCCCGGGCCCTCGCCCGGCCGGACGCCGCGGAGCGCATCGCCGAGGAGGTGCTCGCCGCGGCGGCGCCGCGCGCAGCGGGCGGCGAGCAGCCGCTGACGAGCACCGGGCCATGACCGACTGGAGCCGGCGCAAGCTGCACTTCATCGCCATCGGCGGCGCCGGGATGAGCGGCCTGGCGCTCGTCTGCCACCGGCTCGGCGCCCGGGTGAGCGGCTCCGATCGCGCCCAGAGCTCCTACCTCGAGCGCCTGACGGCGGCCGGCCTCGAGCCGCGGGTTGGTCACGACGCCGACGCCGTGCCGCCCGACGCCGAGGTGGTGGTCTCGACCGCCGTTCCGGAGGACAATCCCGAGCTCGCTCGGGCCCGCGAGCGCGGCCAGCGGGTGATCCATCGCGGCGAGCTGCTGGCCGAGCTGTGCGCCACCAAGCGCCTGCTCGCGGTCGCCGGGACCCACGGCAAGACCACCACCGCGGGCATGCTCGTCCACGCCCTGCGGGCAACGGGCGCCGACCCGTGCTTTCTGCTCGGCGGCGAGCTGCCGGGCGCCGGCGAGGATGGAGGTCCCGGCAACGCCGGCTGGGGCGAGGGGGAGTGGGTGATCGCCGAGGCGGACGAGTCCGACGCGAGCTTCCTGCGCCTGCGCCCGGAGGTCGCGGTGGTGACCAACGTCGAGCTCGACCACCACTCGCGGTGGTCCTCGCGCGCCCAGCTGCTGGAGGCCTTCCGAGCGTTCTGCGAGCCGGCACGGGGCCTGGCGCTGCCCGGCGACGGGAGCCTCGATGGCCTGGCCGGCGAGCAGCGGGTCCTGGCCTTCGACCAGGACCGCCCGGGCCCCGCGCTCGACCTGCCGGTCCCGGGCCGCCACAACCTGCTCAACGCGCGCGCCGCCCTGGCCGCCCTGGAGCTGGCGGGCTTCGAGCTGGAGCCGCCGGCACGCGCGCTTGCCTCCTTCCCGGGGATCCTGCGCCGCCTGGAGCTGAAGGGGCATCGGAACGGGGCCGCCATCTACGACGACTACGCGCACCACCCGACCGAGGTCGCGGCGGCCCTCGAGGCGCTCCGCGAGCTCGCCCCGCGGCGGCTGATCGCGGTCTTCCAGCCCCACCTGTACTCGCGTACCAAGGCGCTCGCCGACCGCTTCGGGGCCGCCCTGGCGGCCGCCGACGAGGTCGGGGTCCTCGACGTGTACCCGGCTCGCGAGCAGCCGGTCGGGCCGCTGGCCGGGGTCAGCGGCCTCGCGGTCGCCCGGGCGGCTGCCGACCACGCTCAGGGCCGCCCGGTGTGGTGGCTGGTCGACGCCGACCGGGCCCGGCGCGCCCTGGCGCCGCGTCTCGGCGAGGGCGACCTTCTGGTCACGATCGGCGCCGGCGACATCTTCGAGCTCGCCGACGCGCTGGTGGAGGACGATGGCCAGCCGGGAGCCGCCGGATGACGCTCCCGGATGGGGTCGAGCGCGACTATTCGCTGGCGCGGCTGACCACCGTGCGGGCGGGAGGGCCGGCGGACCTGTTCGCCCGCCCCGACGACGAGCAGACGCTTGCGGAGCTGCTCCGCTGGGCGGCGTCGGAGGAGGTGGCGGTCGCAGTGGTCGGCTCGGGCTCGAACCTCCTGGTCTCCGACGACGGGTATCGCGGCCTGGTGCTGAAGCTGGACGGTCGAGCTGAGCGCGATCGAGCGCCAGGGCACCCGCGTCGTCTGCGGCGGAGGCGCCCGGCTTCCAGCGGCCGCGGCTCAGGCGGCTCGCTGGGGACTCGTCCGGGCTCGAGTTCGGGATCAACATCCCGGGGACCGTCGGCGGCGCGGTGAAGATGAACGCCAACGCCTACGGCGGCGAGCTTGGCCGGGTGCTGGAGTGGGTGAACGTCTGCACCGCCGACGGGGTCGAGCGCCGCGAGCCGGGCCAGCTCGGGTTCTCCTACCGGCGGTCGAATCTGGGGCCGGGCGAGGTCGTCTCCCGGGCGTCCTTCCAGCTCGCGCGAGGGCGAGGTCGCCGAGATCAAGGGCACGCTCGCCGAGATGCGCGCCAAGCGCCGCGAGGCGCAGCCGTCGGGGATCAAGACCTTCGGCTCGACCTTCAAGAACCCCGCGGACGATGAGCGCGCGCGGGGGGCGGACCGCCGGCCAGCTGCTGGAGGCGGCGGGCTGTCGCGGGCTCCAGGTCGGCGGCGCCCGCTTCTCCGAGCAAGCACGCGAACTTCGTCGAGAACGCCGGTGGCGCGACGACCGCCGACATCCTCGCCCTGATGGCCGAGGGGCGCCGCCGCGTCCACGAGCGCTTCGGGATCCTGCTCGAGCCGGAGGTCCAGGTGCTGGGCGAGGTCGAGTGGCCCGAGACCTGGGATCCACCGGCCCGACCAGATTCGTGAGTGACCTGGGCAGGAGCCGCCCCCAGGGAGCGCGAATCACCCTCGTGTGAGGACCCCTGCCGCCACGGCCGCGGGCAAGCGGCGCGCCACCGCCAGAGCGGGCGCCGCCCGCTCGGCGGCTCCCCGGGCGCCGTCCCGCTCCGCGCGGAAGCCACCGCCCCGGCGGGCGCCGAAGGCGCCGACCCCGCGATCGAGGTCACGGCGCAGGCCGACCCGCGGCCGGGCCGCATGGCGCCCGGCGATCCGCCCCCGGGTGGCGCTTGCGCTCCTTCGCTCCACGTCGTGGCGACGGCGGGGGCTGCTGGTGGCGGTCGTCTGTGGCGCCCTGGCGCTCGGCTACTTCGGCTGGCTCCGTGACTCCTCGCTCGTCGCGGTCCGCGACGTCGAGGTGGAAGGGGTGAGCAGCGCCGACCACGACCAGATCGTCGCGGCCCTGACCGAGTCCGCGCGTGGGATGACGACCCTGCACGTCCAGACCGACCGCCTCCAGAGCGCTGTCCGCGAGTTCCCCACGGTTGCCTCGGTGAGCGCTGACCCGAGCTTTCCGCACGGCCTGACCATCCACGTCAACGAGCGCCGGCCGGCGCTGGTCGTCCACGCCGGCGATCGCCAGGTGGCGGTCGCGGCCAACGGCTCGCTGCTCCCCGGGCTTCACGTAAAGGGCCAGCTGCCGGAGCTGAAGGTCGATCGCGCTGCCGGACTCGGGCCGCCTGAGCGGCGATCCGCTCAGCGAAGCGCTGGCGATCGGCGCCGCTCCGGCGCCGCTGCGTCCGCTGATCGCCGGCGTCTCGGTCTCCAGCGACTACGGCATCGTCGTGACGATGCGGGGCGGGATCGAGCTGCGCTTCGGAACCCGCGACCGCGTGGACCAGAAGTGGACCGCGGTCGCCGCCATCCTGGCCGACCGGCACCTGACCAGCCTCTCGTACATAGACGTCCGGGTGCCCGATCGTCCCGCGGTTGGAGGCGCGCCCGCGACCGTCGCGGCCACGACTCCCTAGCCTGGAGGCTATACCGCAGCCTGAGACACTCAGAAAGACCAGACTCTCGATTCTGGGTCGAGGCTTTGGCTTGCACGATTCCGTGCCGCTAACCTATCCCTGCGTTGACAGGGAGCTTCGGATGCCTTACCTTCGCCCTACGCTTGAGGCTGGAGAGCGATCCGAAACTCTCAAGCATCGCTTTAGCCTCGGAGCGCAAAGACGGAAAACCAGGACGGTCGAAAGTCAATGGTCGAGTCCTCGTACCTCGCAGTGATCAAGGTCGTCGGAGCCGGCGGCGGCGGCACGAACGCGGTCAGCCGCATGGTCGACGCTGGCCTCAAGGGCGTCGAGTTCATCGCGATCAACACCGACGTTCAGGCTCTGCAGGCCTGCGAGGCGGACATCAAGCTCTCGATCGGCCACCAGCTCACCAAGGGGCTCGGCGCGGGCGCCAACCCGGAGATCGGCGGCGGCGCCGCGGCCGAGAGCCGCGACGACATCAAGGAGGCGCTGAAGGGCGCCGACATGGTCTTCGTCACCGCCGGCGAGGGCGGCGGCACGGGCACCGGGGCCGCTCCGGTGATCGCCGAGATCGCCAAGGAGGAGATCGGTGCGCTGACGGTCGGCGTGATCACCAAGCCGTTCGAGTTCGAGGGCAGCCGCCGCATGCAGCAGGCCCTCGACGGGATCGACAAGCTTCGCGCCAAGGTCGACACCCTGATCATCGTCCCGAACGAGAAGCTGCTCCAGGTGGTGGAGCGCCAGACCTCGGTCAGCGAGGCGTTCCGGATGGCCGACGACATCCTCCGCCAGGGCGTGCAGGGCATCACCGACCTGATCACCACCCCCGGCCAGATCAACCTCGACTTCGCCGACGTGCGCGCGGTGATGTCCGAGGCCGGCTCGGCGATGATGGGCGTCGGCGCCGCCTCCGGCGAGAACCGGGCCGCCGAGGCGGCAAAGATGGCCATCTCCTCGCCGCTGATGGAGGAGTCGATCGAGGGCGCCACCGGGATGCTGCTCAACTTCACCGGCTCGGAGGACCTCAACCTGTTCGAGGTCAACGAGGCCGCCGACATCGTGGTCGCCACCGCCGACAAGGGCGCCAACATCATCTTCGGCACGGTGATCGACCCGACGATGTCCGACGAGGTCAGGGTGACCGTGATCGCCACCGGCTTCGAGGGCTTCGAGACCCTCGCCCGCCGCCCGATCCAGGTGCGCGACCGCGCGCGCCGGCGCGGCGTCAGCGGGCTCGGCGACCGCGAGCGGCGCGAGCTGCAGGTCTCCGAGGACGAGATCGACGTGCCCGCCTTCCTGCGCGGCTGCAAGCGGCTCGCTAGAGGCACGATCAGCTCTACCGCTCTGCGGCCGCTGTATGGCCTGCCTCAGTGGCGACTGCGGCCTGAAACGCACTCCCCTGTACGAGCGGCACGTCGCCGCGGGCGCCAAGCTGGTGCCGTTCGCCGGCTGGGAGATGCCGGTGCAGTACGAGGGCGTGCGGGCCGAGCACCTCGCGGTGCGCTCCACCTGCGGCGTCTTCGACGTCTCGCACATGGGCGAGATCGAGACCTCCGGACCGCAGGCCGAGGCGCTGCTCCAGCGGCTGCTGTCCAACGACGTCTCGAAGCTCGAGGTCGGCGGCGCGCAGTACTCGGTGCTCTGCCGTGCCGACGGCGGGATCCTCGACGACCTGTTCACCTACCGGCTCGCCGACGACCGCTACCTGACGGTCACCAACGCCGCCAACCACGAGCGCGACTTCGCCTGGTTCGAGGAGCACGCCGGCGACTTCGACGCCGAGGTCGCCGACGCGATCGACGACTACGCGATGCTCGCCGTGCAGGGGCCGAAGGCGCGCTCGATCGTCACCGAGCTGGCCGAGGGCGAGCTGCCGCCGCGCATGCACACGGCGACGCTGAGCGTGGCCGGCGCCGAGATGCTCGTCTGCGGGACCGGCTACACGGGCGAGGACGGCGTCGAGCTCCTGCTCGCCGCCGGAGCGCGCCGCGGAGGTGTGGGACGCGCTGCTGGCCGCCGGGGCCAAGCCGGCCGGCCTGGGCGCCCGCGACACGCTGCGCCTGGAGGTGTGCTTCCACCTGTACGGCAACGACATGGACGAGCACCGCAATCCGATCGAGGCGGGGCTCGGCTGGTGCTGCAAGGAGGGGACGGGCTTCATCGGCTCGGAGGCGGTCGCCGCAGCCCGCGAGCGCGGCACGGAGCAGACGCTGGTGCCGTTCGTGCTCACCGGGCCGGGCATTCCACGGCAGGGGAACGCGGTCGTCTCCGGTGGGGCGGAGGTGGGCGTCGTGACCAGCGGGACGCTCTCTCCCTCGCTCGAGGTCGGGATCGGGATGGCCTACGTCGCCGCCGAGCTCGCCGAGCCGGGCACCGAGGTCGAGATCGACGTTCGCGGCAAGCTTCGCGCGGCGCGCATAGAGTCGAAGCCCCTGTACCGAAAGGAGACCTGAGTTGGCAGAGGAGAGCTACCCGGACGAGCTGCGCTACCACCGCGAGCACGACTGGGCCCGGGTCGAGGGCGCGGAGGCGACCTTCGGCATCACCTGGTACGCGCAGGACGCGCTCGGCGAGGTCGTCTTCTACGAGCCGCCCGAGGTCGGCTCGCAGGCGGCCAAGGACCAGGCCTACGCCGAGGTCGAGTCGGTGAAGGCGGTCTCCGACGTCTACGCGCCTCTGTCCGGCGAGATCGTCGCGGTCAACGACGCCGTCGCCGAGCAGCCGGAGCTGATCAACGAGGACCCCTACGGCGAGGGGTGGCTGGTGCGCGTGAAGCTCTCCGACCCGTCCGAGGTCGACGCAGCTGCTGGACGCCGAGGCCTACCGGAAGCTGCTCGCCGAAGAGGACTGAGGTCCGAGGCACGGGAAGGGCATGCCCGGGTGGCTCACTAGCATCATGAGCCTGACCCTCATGTCCCAGACCCCAGGCCCGAGACCTTGACCCGCTACACCTCAGCCACCGACGCCGACCGCCGGGCGATGCTCGACGCGATCGGCGTCGGCTCGATCGACGACCTGTTCGCCGAGATCCCCGCGGACCTGCGCCTGGGCGCGCCCGCTCGACCTGCCGCCCGGCCTCTCGGAGACCGAGTGCTTCGACCACCTGGCCGCGCTCGCGGAGCGAAACGCCCATGCCGACGCCGAGCTCTGCTTCCTGGGGGCGGGGATGTACGACCACTACGCGCCGGCGATCGTCGACGCGATCACCCAGCGCTCGGAGTTCCTGACCCCGTACACGCCCTACCAGCCCGAGGTCTCGCAGGGCGGCCTCCAGGTGATGTTCGAGTTCCAGACCGCGATCTCGGAGCTGTGCGCGCTGCCGGTCGCCAACGCCTCGCTTTACGAGGGGCCCTCGTCGGTGGCCTCGGCGGCCTACCTGGCGATCGGCGCCACCGGGCGCCGCCGCCTGGTCGTCTCCCGGGGACTCCATCCCCACAGCCGCGAGACGCTGCGCACCTACGCGCGCGGCTTCGGCGCCGAGGTGGTCGAGGTCGGCCTCGAGGGCGGCCTCACGGACGCCGGCGAGCTCGCCGCGTGCGCTCGACTCCGACACCGCCGCCCTGTTCGTCCAGAACCCGAACTTCCTCGGCGCGGTCGAGGACCTCGAGGCCCTCGCCGCGCGCGGCGAAGCAGGCGGGCGCGCTGACGGTCGCCGCGGTCGACGCGCTGACCCTCGGCGTGCTGCGGCCGCCCGGGGAATGCGGCGTCGACATCGCGGTCGGCGAGGGCCAGCCGCTCGGCGGCAGGCTCGACTTCGGCGGGCCCTCGTTCGGCTTCTTCTGCGCCACCGAGGAGCACCTGCGCCGGATGCCGGGCCGGATCGCCGGCGAGACCGTCGACGTCGACGGGCGGCGCGGCTTCGTGCTGGCGCTTCAGACCCGCGAGCAGCACATCCGCCGCGAGAAGGCGACCCACAACATCTGCACCTCGCAGGCGCTGAACGCGCTCGGCGGGGTGATCTACCTCGCCTGGCTCGGCAAGCGCGGCATCGTCGAGCTCGGCGAGCTGCTCGCCCGGCGCACGGCGTACGCGCGCGAGCGGCTGGGCGAGCTCGACGGGGTGGAGCTCCTCCACGAGGCGCCCGTGGTGAGGGAGTTCGCGGTGCGCGTCGACGCGCCTGTGACCGCCGGTGCTGGACCGAGTCAGCGAGGAGGGGATCGCCGCCGGCTACCCGCTGGGCCGCGAGTACCCGGAGTACGAGGACGGGCTGCTGGTGGCGCTGACCGAGCGGCGCTCGCGCGAGGACATCGACCGCCTCGCCGACGCGCTCGGCCGCGCGATCGCCGCCGAATGGCGCGTTTCGGACGCATAGCGTCGAAAAGGCGCCAATCGCGCAGGAGGCGCGCGTCGTGAGCGCCGGCGCCGCCCCCTCGGTGCCCGACCAGCGGCCGACACCCCGACCCCGCAGCAGCGGGAGCCCGCGACGCACGATCTTCGAGCGCTCCGTCGCCGGCCGCCGCGCCGGGACCCTGCCGCCTCGGACGTCCCCGAGCGCCCGCTCGACGAGCTGATCCCGCAGAGGCTTCTCCGGCGCGCGCCCGCCCGAGCTGCCCGAGGTCTCCGAGCCGGAGATCGTCCGCCACTACAACCGGCTCTCGCGGCGCAACTTCGACCTCGACACCGGCCCCTATCCGCTCGGCTCCTGCACGATGAAGCACAACCCGCGGCTGAACGAGCGGGTCGCCGCGCTGCCCGGCCACGCGCGGCTGCATCCCGCCCAGGACCCGAAGCGCGCCCAGGGGGCGCTGGAGCTGATGTGGCGCCTGGAGCGCGCCCTGGCCGAGATCTGCGGGCTGCCCCACGTCAGCCTCCAGCCCTCGGCGGGCTCGCACGGGGAGCTGGCCGGTCTGCTCCTGACGCGCGCCTATCACGAGGATCGGGGGGAGCAGCGACACAAGGTGCTGACGCCCGACACCGCCCACGGGACGAATCCCGCCTCGGTGACGATGGCCGGCTACGAGGTGGTCAAGGTGGCGACCGACGAGCGCGGCGGCGTCGACCTCGACGACCTGCGCTCCAAGGTCGACGAGCAGGTCGCCTGCCTGATGCTCACCAACCCCAACACGCTCGGGCTGTTCGACGAGAACATCGCCGAGATCACCCGGATGGTCCGCGACGCGGGCGGCACCCTGTACTACGACGGCGCCAACCTGAACGCGATCATGGGTCGCACGCGGCCCGGCGACATGGGGTTCGACATCGTCCACGTCAACCTCCACAAGTCGTTCTCCCAGCCGCACGGCGGCGGCGGGCCTGGAGCGGGGCCGATCGCGGTCTCCGATCGCATCGAGCCCTACCTGCCGGTTCCGCGCCTGGTTCGCGCCGAGGGCGCCGACGGCGCCACGCCTGCGTTCGATCTCGATCACGAGCGCCCGAAGTCGATCGGCCGGCTGCGCGGCTTTGCGGGCAACTTCGGCGTCTTCGTCCGCTCCTACGCCTACATCACGAGCCTCGGCGGCGACGGGCTCACGGAGGCGTCGGAGACCGCGGTGCTGAACGCCAACTACCTGCTCGCCCGGCTGCGAGCCGGGCGCGCCGGGAAGTACCTGCCGGTCGCCTTCGACCGCCTGTGCCTGCACGAGTTCGTCCTCTCCGGGGCGCCCGGCGAGGCGCGAGCTCGGCATGAAGACGCTCGACGTCGCCAAGCGGCTGCTCGACTTCGGCTTCCACCCGCCGACCATCTACTTCCCGCTGCTGGTCGACGAGGCGCTGATGTTCGAGCCCACCGAGACCGAGACCCGGGAGGGCCTCGACGAGCTCGCCGACGCGTTCGAGGAGATCCTCGCCGAGGCCGAGCGCGACCCCGAGATCGCCCGCAACGCCCCTTACACGACCCCGGTTCGCCGCCTCGACGAGGCGACCGCGAGCCGCCGCCCGGTCCTCCGCCAGCCGCTCTGACGGGAGCCGACCCTACGCGGCCTTGCCGAGGTCGTCCGGCAGCTCCTGCTCCAGCTCCAGCACCGGCGCGAACAGGTCGCCCCGGTCTTCCACTCGCTCGAGCACCTCGGACGCCTCGAAGCTGAGCGCCTTCGGGTCTTCGCGCTCGGCGGCGTCCTCGACCTCCTCCCACTCGAGCGGGGTCGAGGCGGTCGGCCGCTCGCGCGCCCGCAGCGAGTAGACGGCGACCGTCGTCTTGTGCTGGTCGTTCTGGCTCCAGTCGACGAAGCACCTTTCCCTTCCGGAGCTTCTTCGCCATCCGCGAGACGACCCGCTTCGGCTCGGCGCGCTCCAGCGCCTGCGCGACGGCCTGGGCGAAGGGCTTCGTCCGCTCGTAGGTGACCTCGCCGTTCAGCGGCAGGTAGACCTGGAGCCCCTTCGACCCCGAGGTCTTCGGGAAGCACTCGAGGTCGAGCCCGCCGAACAGCTCGCGCAGGCGAAGCGCGACCCGGCAGCAGTCGAGGATGTCCGCCGGCTCGCCGGGGTCGAGGTCGAAGGCGAGCACGGTCGGGCGCTCGATCTTCGGCGCCAGCGAGAGCGATGGATGGAGCTCGAGCGCGGCCAGCTGTGCCATCCAGATCAAGGTGGCGCGGTCGTTGCACAGGCAGTAGTCGATGTCGCCCTCGTTGCGGCCGCTCCACACCGGGGCGGTCTCGACCCAGTCGGGCCGTGTGCGTCGGGCAGCGCTTCTCGAAGAAGGAGCTCGCGTCCGACGCCGTTCGGATAGCGCTTCAGGGTCAGCGGCCGGTCGCGGAGGTGGGGGAGGATCGCGTCGGCGACGCGCGCGTAGTAGTCGATCACCTGGCCCTTGGTGAAGCCGCTCTCGGGCCACAGCACCTTGTCGAGGTTGGTGAGCTCGAGCCGGTGCCCGTCTACGTCTACTTCGCGGCTTTGGCCTTGCTTCGCGATCTCGATCTGGTCTTCGAGCTCTTGGAGCCGGAGCCGGACTTGTTGGCGGTGGTCCGCTTGCGCCGCTTGGCGCCGTCGCCCTTCGCCCCGTCGCGCTTCGAGCCTGCGGCGAGCGGCTCACCCTGGATCGCGGCCAGGCTCTCCTCGAGCGCCGCCATCAGGTCGGGCGCCTTGGTTGGCTTCGGCTCCTCGGAGACGGCCTCGACGACCTCCTCGCCTCGCGCCTTGCGCTCGATCAGGGCCACCAGCTCCTCGCGGTACTCGTCGCGGTACTTGTCGGCGTCGAAGTCGGTGCTCAGCGACTCGATCAGCTGCTGGGCCATCTCGAGCTCGCGCTTGGCGAGCTTGCGGCCGTCCTCGGGGATGACGTCGTCGAGCTCCTCGGGCGACACCACCTCGTCGGCGAACCGCATCGTCGCCATCGTCAGCACCTTGCCCATCGGCCGGATGGCCGCCAGGTTCTCGCGGTTTCGCAGCACGAACCGGGCCACCGCCACCTTCTTCGAGTCGGACATCGCCTTGACCAGCAGGGCGTAGGCCTTCTCGGCGCCCTTGTCGGGCCCCAGGTAGTAGGGATGGTCGAAGTAGATCGGGTCGATCTCGTCGAGATCGACGAAGTCCTGGATCTCGATCGCCCGCGTCTTCTTCGGGTCGAGCTCCTCGAGCTCGTCGCGGGTCAGGACGACGTACTGCTCGGGCGCGATCTCATAGCCCTTGACGATCTCCTCGTAGGGGACCTCCTCGCCGTCGGCCTCGGCGACCCGCTTGTGCCGGATCGCGCGAGCTGTCGCTTTGCGCGCAGCTCGCGAAAGCTCACCGACTTGCGCGACACCGCGCTGTACAGCTTCACGGGCACGTTCAGCAGCCCGAAGCTGATCGATCCGCTCCAAATCGCCCTTGCCATCGTTCCTCAGTTTGCCAACTTTGCCTTTCTTCCTTGGTACCCGCCGCCCAGGGAAGGAATCTTGCGCATGCCGCTGCCGGCTCGATGGACCTCGCGCCGCCGCGCGACCGTATCTGGGGCGTGACCGCGTCGCCAGGATCCGGGGCTTCCGATCAAGTTCGGGCCGTGCTCGAACGGGGAGTTCGTGCCGCCGCCGCTGAGCGCGGTCGAGCGCGAGGCGATCCGCCGGGCCCGCCTGGCGTGCGGCGAGAACGCGCGCAGCGTCGGCATGTCCCGGCGCAAGTTCCTGTTCACGGCCTCGGCCGCGGCCACGACCCTGCTGACGCTCCAGGGATGCCTCGGCGACTCGGGCAACTCGTCGGGTGGCCACTACACCGTGCCCGGCCGAGGCGGGCAAGGACCAGGATGCCGCTCGGGCGGCGCTGGCCGGCGAGGAGTTCATCTTCGACGTCCAGGGGCACCACCTCGAGTACGACCTGATGCCGTCGACGCGCGGGGAGCCGTTCACACAGGACCGTCGGCGCTCGATGAAGGGAGTCCGCTCTGATCAGGCGCCGCTCGCGACTTCCCCGACGTCAACTTCATCGTCTACCACTCCGGGTTCGAGGTGGAGACGCGCGAGGGCCCGTACACCCGCACGACCGCCGACCAAGGCGTCAACCGCCTGATCACGGCGATGCGAAAGCACGGGGTGGGGCCGAACGAGAACGTCCACGCCGAGCTCGGCTCGACCTGGTGGACGATCATGCGCGACCCCACGCAGGCCTCGCACCTGCTCGGCAAGCTGCTCCGCTACGTCGGCGAGGACAACGTGCTCTGGGGAACCGACTGCATCTTCTACGGCTCCCCGCAGGACCAGATCCAGACCTTCCGCTCGTTCGAGATCTCGAACGAGTTCCAGGAGCGCTACGGCTACCCGGAGCTGACCCGCGAGCGCAAGGCGAAGATCCTCGGCCGCAACGGCGCCCGCGTCTACGGGATCGAGCCGCGAACCGACGACGTGCGAGTTCACGCGGCGGCAGCTGGAGGAGATCAGGCGCCAGATCGGCGCCAAGCACGCCACCTACGGGCCGCGGAATGCCGCCGAGGTGGCGCGGGTCCGCGCCCACCACCAGGGATGGCCGGGGTGAGGCTGGGCCTGCCGGCCAGCCGATCAGCGCGCGCAGCACCAGCCGCTGATGCGCGGGAAGGGCGGCTGGCCGCTCGCGCCCGGGTCGAACTGGCGGGAGATGTGCGCGACGGCGCGCACCCTGACCGTCGCTCGGTCGCAGGAAGAGCCACTGGTCGGCGTCCGCGCCAGCCGACCAGCAGCCAGCGCGCCGTCCGGCGACCAGGTCGGCTCCTGGAGGCGACCCGGTCCCGGCGAACAGCCTGCCGCGGCGAGGTAGTTCTCGACGTCGGTTCGTCCGAAGAGCACAACGCTGCGTTCCTCGCGGCGGTCGGCCCCGCGGGTTTCGACGGCGGCGACGCGGTGGCTGTCCGGCTGGAAGCTCGCGGCCTGCGGATCGGCCACTGGTTCGGCGGTGCTGAACCCGCGTCCGGGAACCGATAGGAGGAGCCGGCGTCGAATGTCGCCGCCTGGTGTCGGGAGGCGCTCAGCAGCCGCGCCGCCGTCCGACGACCAGGCAGACCTCGGATCGGAGCGTGCACCGCGGCGGATTGCGCGACGAGGAGCCTGCCGGAGTCGACGTCGCGCACCAGTCACCCGGCCGCGACGGTCCGCGTAGGCGAGCACGTTGGTCCCCGGCCCGGTCGACGACCTGACCTGGCGGGCAGCGGGCTCGCGCGCAGCGGCCGCCAGGCCGGCGCGTACCGCGAGCGACGCGCCCTGGCGACGCAGGTGATCGTTCGTTCCGTCGCCAGCGACGACCCGAAGCGAGCGTGCCGCTGAGGTAGGCGACGCGGATGCCCGACGGCGACCACGCCGGGTCGTTGACCGGGTGGCGCGCGGCGAGCGACCAGCGAACCGTCCCGACCGGGTCGACGCGCGGTGAGCTGGCGGCCCGCGAGTCGACGGCAGCGTAACAGGCCGTGGGGCGACCAGGCCGCATCCTCGATAGGCGCCCAGCAGTCGCTTCGACCCGTCCTGGTCGACGATCCAGGGCCCCTTCGGCTGAGGTGACCAGCAGACGCCCCGACGCGGGCAGCGATGTCAGCGCCGGTCGGGCGTTCTCGGGCGCCGGGCTGGACGACGTCGTGGACCAGGTCGGCGACCTTCGCCCCGGCAGGGCTCAGCGCGACTGGCGGCGATCAGCAGGCCAACCGCGAGCGCGATCGCGAGCCGGCTCACGCGCAGCCTGGCCGTGAACGGGATGTCGCGCCTCCAACGCCGCGCGCACGACCCTCCAGCCGCGCTCCTCGGGCCTCGCGCTCGTCCGGCACCGGAGTGTCACGAAGCAGCTCGTGTGAGCCGCTTCTCGTTCATCGCCCCTCACCTTCCAGCTGCATCTGCGAGGCGGTCCAGCGCCCGGCGCAGCCGCGAGTTGACCGTTCCGCGGGGAAGCTCCAGCGCTTCGGCGATCTCGCCCGGCGTGTACTCGAGCAGGTAGCGCAGCACCACGACCGCCCGATGCTCCGGCGAGAGCGAGGCCAGCGCGGCGACGACGTCCCTGGGGAGTACGGGCTGAGGAGCCTGGGAGGTCCGCCATGGCCAGGTCCCGGTTTGGGAGCTCTCGCGGCGAGTGATAATCCGACCATGCTCTTCGAGCTCGAGCGGGTGACGATCGAGCGGGACTCCAAGGTCGTGCTCCAGGACGTCACGGCGTCGCTGCCGAAGGGGGCAAGCTGCGTCGCCGGCCCCTCGGGGAGCGGCAAGTCGACGCTGCTTCGGCTCCTCAACCGCCTCGCCGATCCGGTGTCGGGGGTGGTTCGCTACGACGGAGCAGACGTGCGCGAGCGCGACCCGCTGGAGCTGCGGCGCGAGGTCTGCCTGGTGCCACAGCTGCCGGCGCTGCTCGAGGGAACGGTGGAGGAGAACATCCGCTTCGCCGCGGATCTCGCCGGGCGCGAGCCGGACGTGGCGCGCCTGCTCGACCTCGCCGGGCTCGACGCCTCGTTCGCCGCGCGCGATTCCGGCAAGCTCTCGGTGGGCGAGCAGCAGCGCGCCATGCTGGCGCGGTCGCTGGCCCTGGAGCCGCGGGTGCTGCTGCTCGACGAGCCAACCTCGGCGCTCGACGAGGAGGCCCGCGGCGCGGTCGAGGCGACGCTCCTGCACCTGCGCGAGCGGGTGAAGGTCTCGACCGTGCTGGTCACCCACGACCTCGCCCAGGCCCGGCGGATGGCCGACTGGGTGGTGCGGCTGGACGAGGGTCGGTTGGTCGCCCAGGGCCCGGTCGCCGAGCAGCTCGCGGCCCCGATTGGGCCGCGCGGATAATGCGCGTGTGACCAGCTCCTCGATCCAGGTCAGCCTGGGGGACGTCGCCGCCACGCTCGCCCTGGTGGGCGTGGCGGTGGCGGTCTCGTTCTGGCGCCGTGCCGATCTGGAGAAGGACATCGGGATCGCGGTCGTGCGCTCGTTCATCCAGCTGACCGCGATCGGCTACGTGATCAACTTCATCTTCGACCAGGACAGCCTCTGGTTCGTGGTGGCGCTGATCGCGGTGATGGTGCTGTTCGGCGCCCTGCAGGCACGGCAGCGGGCAAAGCAGGTGCCCGATGCCTTCTGGCCCCTGCTGCTGGCGCTGACGATCGCCGCCGCGGCCACCCTGGGGCTCGTGGTCGCCCTGGGGGTCTTCAAGCCTCAGCCTCGCTACCTGGTCCCGGTCGGGGGCATGGTGGTCGGCAACTCGATGACGGCGGCCGCCGTGGCCCTGAACCGGCTCGGCGACGAGATGGCCCGCCACGCACGCGAGATCGAGGCGACGCTGGCGCTCGGCGCCACCTCCACCCTGGCGGCGGCGCCGATCGTCCGTCGCAGCCTGCGCTCGGGGATGATCACCCTGATCGACTCCACGAAGACCACCGGGCTGGTCTTCTTCCCGGGCACCATGGTGGGGATGCTGCTCGCCGGCGCCGACCCCACCGACGCCGTCCGCCTGCAGCTGATCCTGCTCTACACGCTGCTCGGCAGCGTCGCGCTCGCCGGCCTCGTCGCGGTCACGCTGGCCTACCGCAGCTTCTTCACCCCGGCGCACCAGCTCCGCGAGCAGCCGGAGCCGTGAAGCGCCACCTGACGCCCGAGCTGTGGGACTTCATCCTCCGCTGGCTTCCGGAGAGGCCGGCTCGGGTGCTCGACGTCGGCTGCGGCGACGGGACGCTGACGCGCCGCCTCATAGCCGAGGGCTATGACGCCACCGGCCTCGACCCGGAGGCTCCTCGGGAGGAGGGCTACCTGCGCGACACGCTCGAGGAGTTTCGGTCAACGGCCACGTTCGACGCGGCGGTCGCCGTCCGATCGCTGCACCATCTTCGCGACCCGGTCCTCGGCCTGGACAACCTGCGGGCCTCGCTTCGGCCAGGCGGCCGGCTGGTCGCCTTCGAGTTCGCCGTCGAGCACCTCGACGACGACGCCCGACGCTGGCTGAGCTCCGAGGGCGTGGAGCCCCCGGTCAGCGAGCCCGGCCTGAACGAGGTCATCCCGCTGGGCGAGCTCCGCGCGGAGCTGGAGCGGCGCTTCGGAGTGCTCGACTCCGAGCCGGCCACCTATCTCGCCAGGGAGGGGGGCCGCGAGGATCTGGTCGGCGCCGAAGAGGCGGCTGTGCGAGCGGGGATCCTGAGGCCGGCCGGCATCCGGCTCGCCTACGAGCGTTTGCCAGACTCGTAGAGATGACCCGCAGGGAGCGTCTCACCCTCGTCGCGACGATCCTCGCCTCGACGGTGGTCTTCCTCGACGCGACGGTGGTGAACGTTGCGCTGCCGGCGATGGAGCGGGACCTCGGAATGGGCCTCGCCGGCCAGCAATGGGTCGTCGAGGCCTACCTGCTGGCGCTCGTCTCGATGATGCTGGTGGGCGGCTCGCTGGGAGACCACTTCGGACGGCGGAAGATCTTCTCGATCGGCCTCGCCGGCTTCGGCGTCACCTCGATCCTCTGCGCGCTGGCCCCGAGCACCGGGGTCCTGATCGCGTTCCGGGGGATCCAGGGGTTCGCCGGCGCCCTGCTGGTCCCGGGGTCGCTGGCGATCGTCACAGCGACCTTCCAGGGCGAGGCGAGGGGACGGGCGATCGGCACCTGGACCGCCTGGAGCGGGATCTCGACCATCGCCGGGCCGGCGGCCGGCGGGTTCCTCACCGAGACCCTGTCGTGGCGCTTCGTCTTCTGGATCAACGTGCCGTTGATCGTGGTCACCCTGCTGCTCACGCTTCACTCGGTCGCCGAGAGCCGCGATCCCGACGCGGTGAGGGGCTTCGACGTTCCGGGCGTCGTCCTGTCGGCTCTCGGCCTCGGGGGCCCGGTCTTCGCCCTGATCGAGCAACCGACCTATGGCTGGAGCGGATCCTCTGGTGCTGATTCCGCTGCTCGCCGGCGTGGCCTGCTTCGCGGGGTTCCTCGTCCGCGAGGCGACGGCCCGAGCGCCGATGCTGCCCCTGTCGCTGTTTCGCGTCCGCAACTTCGCGGTCGCCAACGCGGCGACGCTGACGACGTACGCGGGGCTGATGGGCTCCTCGTTCTTCCTCACCCTGTATCTGCAGCAGGTCGCGGGCTACACGGCGCTCGCCGCGGGGTTCGCGGGCGTGCCGATCTCGCTGATGCTCTTCTTCCTCTCGCCGCGCTTCGGCGCGTTCACCGCGCGAGTCGGCCCCCGGCTGCCGATGAGCGCCGGGCCGATCGTCGGCGGGGTGGGGCTCCTGCTGCTGCTCCGGGTCGGGGTGAATCCCTCCTATCTCACCGAGGTCCTGCCGGCGCTGATCGTGTTCGGGCTCGGCCTCTCGGCCACGGTGGCGCCCCTGACCACGACCGTCCTGAACTCGGTCGACGAGCACAACGCCGGGATCGCATCGGGCGTCAACAACGCCGTCTCGCGGGTCGCGGGACTGCTTGCGATCGCCGTGCTCGGCGCGGTCATCTCGGCCCACTTCGCCACCAGGCTCGACGACAGGGTCGCCGGGGCGACGCTCAATGGACAGGCCGTCAAGGTCGTCGCGTCTGCGAAGTCGCGGCCACTCGCCGGCGGCGACGAGGCCAAGCGGCTGACGGGCTCCGAGCGATCGACGGTCGGCAGCGCGATCGAGGAGTCCTCTCGTGACGGGTTCCGTCTGGCGGTCCTGATCAGCGCGATGCTCATGTTCGCCGGCGGCCTCACCTCGGCCCTGTGGATCCAGAACCCGCGGCGCAAGCCCACCGTCGAGCCGCAGGCGCCCGGCGCGGTGACCGCGGGCGAATGCGCCCGGGCGGCCCGCGCTCCGCGACCCCGAGCCCGTGCCCGGGGAGCTGGAGCCGGCTCACCGGAGCGACGGCGTCCCCTCTGTAATAGTCCGCCCGCGATGGCTTCGAAGCGCATCTTCAGCGGCATCCAACCCACCGGCCGCAAGCACCTCGGCAACTACATCGGGGCGATCCGCCATTACGTCGAGGGACAGGATCGCGGCGAGGGGATCTACTGCATCGTCGACCTGCACGCGATCACCGTGCCGCAGGACCCATCCGAGCTTCGCGAGCGGCTCCACGACACCGCCGCGATCCTGATCGCCGCGGGGCTCGACCCCGAGCGGTGCATCCTCTTCCGGCAGTCCGACGTCAAGGAGCACACCGAGCTCTGCTGGCTCTTGGCGACCGTCACCGCGTACGGCGACCTCAACCGCATGCACCAGTTCAAGGAGAAGTCGGCCCAGCAGCGGGAGCTCGTCTCCGCGGGCCTGTACTTCTATCCCGTCCTCCAGGCCGCTGACGTCCTCGCCTATCGAGCCCACGAGGTCCCGGTCGGAGACGACCAGCGCCAGCACATCGAGCTGATGCGCGACATCGCCGAGCGCTTCAACGCGCGCTTCGGCGACGTGCTCGTCGTTCCCGAGGGCTCCTATCCGGAGGTCGGCGCCCGGCTCATGAACCTCCAGGACCCGGAGACGAGGATGTCGACCACCTACGGCTCCGAGCAGGGGACCGTGTACATCCTCGACGACGCCGACGCGGTGCGAGCGAAGATCCGCAGCGCCGTGACCGACTCGGGCGCCGAGGTCCGCCACGGCCCCGACAAGGCGGGGATCACGAACCTGATCGAGATCCTCTCGGTGATTCGGGACGTCGCCCCCGAGGAGGTGGAGCGCGAGTTCGACGGCTCCGGCTACGGCGACTTCAAGTCGGCGGTCGCCGACGCCGTCGTGGAGTACCTGGCCCCGATCCGCGAGCGCTACGCAGAGCTGCGCGGCAGACGAGGCCGCCCTCGAGGCGATGCTGGCGTCCGGCGCCGAGAAGGCGCGGGCGATCGCCTCCGACACGCTCGCCGACGTTCGCGATGCCATGGGCATCGGGCCGTCGCGGAGCTAGCCGCCAGCCGCCAACTAACCTAACCGCGATGAGGGCTGCAGAGCTCGATCTCGACCTCGACGTCTTCGCCGGGCCCTTCGACCTCCTGATGGCGGTCGTGCTGCGCGAGGAGGTGAGCCTCGCCGAGATCTCGCTCGGCGAGATCGTCGTCGCCTACCTCGAGCACCTGGAGGACGCCGGCGAGCTCGATCTCGACGCGGCGACCGAGTTCCTGGTCCTGATCGCCTCGCTCCTGGAGCTGAAGTCGCGGCTGCTCTTGCCGTCGCCCGAGGACGACGTGCCGGAGCTGGGCCCGGAGGAGGCGGCCGACGAGCTGCTGGCGCGAATGCTCGAGTACCGCCGCTACCGCGACGCCGCCGCCCATCTCTCCGAGCTCTTCGCCGACGGGCGCCGCTACGTCTACCGCTCCGCTCCGCTGCCCCCGGAGCTGCGGCGCGCCTCCGCTCGACGCCGCCACCCAGGTGTACGAGCCGGTACGCCTCGCCGAGGCGATCGGCGACCTGCTGCGGACGCCGCCCGAGCCCGACACCAGCCACATCCGGCCCACGGTCTCGCTCGAGCGGCGGCTGACCCTGCTGCGCGAGCTGCTCGGCGCGCCGGGGTCGCTTCGACTTCGACGAGGCGTTCGCCGGCGAGGACCGGTTGACCCAGGCAGTGACCCTGTTCGCGCTCCTCGAGATGCACAAGCTCGGCGAGGCGACGTGGACCCAGAAGAAGCTGTTCGGGCCGATCCAGGTGGAGGTCGCGGCTGACAGGTCCCGGGCCCTGGAGGGTGATCGGGAATGACCGATCTGGAGCGGACCGTCGAGGCGCTTCTGTTCCTGTCGCCCGAGCCGGTCTCGACCTCGGAGCTCGCCGAGGCGTGCGGGGCCAGCGAGGCGGAGGTGGACCGCGCCCTCGACGCTCTGGAGGGAGCGCTCGGCGAGGGCATGCGCGGGGTCGTCCTGCGGCGGGTGGGGGGCGGCCACACGCTCGCCGCCGATCCGGTCGCGGAGGACGCCGCCCGGCACCTGCTGTCGAAGCCGCGCACGCCGCCGCTCACTCAGGCCCAGGCCGAGACGCTGGCGATCGTCTCCTACCTGCAGCCGGTCTCGCGTCCGGAGATCGCCCGGATCCGCGGCGTCTCCTCGGAGTCGGCCGTTGCGACGCTGACCGAGCGTGGCCTGATCGAGGAGTCGGGGCGCTCTCGCTTCGGCGCGGTCGTCTACAGGACGACGCCGCTGTTCGAGCGGCTGTTCGGCCTCGCCGGGCTGGACCAGCTTCCCGACCCATCCAGCTTCGACCCGGCGCCCGAGGACGAGCGCGAGCTGCGCGAGCGCCTGCTTCGGGCCGGCGAGCAGCGCTCGAGCTGACGGCCACGAGCGGGCTGACCTCCCCCGGCGACGCTGCCGGCCGGGAGGCTCTGCCGCTAGCGTCGCCCGGATGCGGCTCGCCAGATACCTGGCCCACTGCGGCGTTGCCTCCCGGCGCCGGGCCGAGGAGCTGATCGCCGCGGGCAGGGTGAGCGTGGGCGGTCAGACCGTCACCGATCCGGCCCGCGACGTGGACGAGTCGAGCGGCGTTGAGGCCAACGGGCGGCCCGTGACGCCCGAGCCGCGCGAGGTCTGGATGGTCAACAAGCCGGCCGGGGTGGTGTCGACGGCGCGCGAGCCGGGCCGTCGCCAGGCCGTGGTCGAGCTGGTGGACTCCAAGCGCCGCCTCTACCCGGTGGGACGCCTCGACGCGGACTCCACCGGGCTGATCCTGCTGACCAACGACGGCGAGCTCGCCAACCTGCTGACGCATCCGCGGTACGGGGTGAAGCGCAGCTACCGAGTGAGGCTGCGGCGACCGGCCACGCGAGCCCCAGGTTCGTCGATTGCGGCGGGGCGTCGAGCTCGAGGATGGGCTCACGGCGCCGGCCGGGGTGCGCCGAGTGTCGCCGCGCGTCCTCGAGGTGACGATCGCTGAGGGTCGCAACCGGCAGGTGCGGCGAATGATCGAGGCGGTCGGCAACGAGGTCGTCAGCCTGGCCCGGATTCGCTTCGGCTCCATCGACCTGGGCGAGCTGCCCGAGGGAGAGGCCCGGCGGCTCCGCCACCCGGAGGTCCAGCGGCTCTGGAAAGATGCTCGCGCTGTGGAGAAGGCGAGATGAGTGACACCGAGCGCCTGTGGGCCGTCCGGGGCGCTGTGCAGGCCGACAAGAACGACGTCGAGGCGATCCTCACCGCCACCGAGGCGTTGATGCGCGAGTTGATGTCGCGCAACGAGCTCGAGCCCGAGCAGATCGTGAGCTGCCTGTTCACCGCCACCGACGACCTGAACGCGGAGTTCCCCGCGGTCGCGGCGCGCCGTCTGGGCCTCGAGTCCGTGCCGCTTCTGTGCACGCGCGAGCTCGACGTCCCGGGGGCGATGCGCAGCGTGATCCGCGTGCTCGTCCACTACTACGCGCCCGCCGATCATGCTCCGGCGCACGCCTATCTCGGCGCGGCGCAGGCGCTCCGCTCGGACCTTCACGCCGCTCAGTAGGGCGTGGGCGGCCCCGCGGAAGCGGTGCCGAACACGAACCGAATGCCCCGGCGCCCAGGGAGGTGGAGGCGGGTATGCCCCACCGAACCGCCGGTTGGTGCCGACAAGTGACAGATGTCGGCACGAACCGGCGGTGCGCGGGAGGGGTACCGGGGGCGGGCGGCGCCGCGGAACCGGAGGAGCTCTCTGGACCGGGACCCTCGTGACTTTCGACGTGTATAGGACGTCAAAAGTCATAAGCGTCGGCCAGGTGGATCGGGATGGCTGCCCTTATTGCCCACGTGGCGCGTGGAGCGTGACCAATTCCGATCGAAGGGGGCGCATCCGTGCAGGCGGGTGTGGGCGACGGGTCCGCCGGCGGATTCGCATCCACCGGGACCTCGTCGCCGGCCCATGCCCATCACAATGGGCGGCCGGATGACGGTCACGTTCGCCCAGAAGCTCGCTCGCCTGCCGCACTACGAGGCGGGGATGCACGAGGACGCCGCCCGCGAGGCGTTCGGCTCCGAGGACGTCGTCAAGCTCGCCTCCAACGAGTCGCCCTGGGGCCCGCACCCGGCGGTGATCGAGGCCGTCGCCGGGGCGGCGAAGGGCCTGAACCGCTATCCGGACCAGCACTCGCGGCGTCTGCGCCGGCGGATCGCCGAGCGCTTCGACACCGATCCGGCGCGGGTCGCGGTGGGCAACGGCTCCTGCGAGATCCTGCTCGCCGCGGCCGACGCGCTGTGCGAGCCCGGCGACGAGATCCTGTTCGCGTGGCCGGCGTTCTCGATCTACCCTCACCTGGCCGCGCTCTCCGGAGCCCGCGAGATCCGCGTCCCGCTCGCCGAGGGCTACGTTCACGACCTGGACGCGATGCTCGCCGAGGTCACCTCGGCGACCCAGCTCCTCTGCGTCTGCAATCCCAACAATCCCACCGGCACGCACCTTCCCGCCGAGCGAATCGCGGAGTTCTGCGCCCGGGTCCCCGACCACGTCACCGTGGCGCTCGACGAGGCGTACATCGAGTTCCAGACCAACGACGACCCCGATGCCACCGTCGACCTGCTCGCGGACTTCCCGAACCTGGTCGTCCTGCGCACGTTCAGCAAGGTGCACGGGCTCGCCGGCCTGCGCTGCGGCTACGCGCTGTGCTCGGCCAAGTTCCGCGGCGCGGTCGACGCCGTGCGCCAGCCGTTCAGCGTCAACGAGCTGGCTCAGACGGCCGCCGCCGAGGCGATCCTGCACGCCGACGACGTCGCCGAGCGCGTCGAGCGAACGATCGTCGAGCGAGTCTTCGTCGAGGAGGGATTGCGCGAGCTGGGCCTCGAGCCCCCAGGCTCGCAGGCCAACTTCTCCTGGATCCCGCTCGGCGACCTCGACGAGGCCGAGGTGATCCGCGGGCTGGGCGAGCGGGGCATCGTGGTCCGCGGCGGCAGGGCCTCGGCGGCCCAGGCCACATTCGCGTCACCTACGGCACGCGGGTCGAGAACGAGCGCTTTCTCGGAGCGCTCGCGGCGGCCGCGTGACCTCGCAATTTGCGAAATCCACCAGGCCGTGGTACAAACCCGTCAATGAACCGCGCGAGCACGCTGGCTTACTCGGTTGCCCCGCAGGGGCTGCGCCCGCGTGCCCGGTTCGCCGACCAGCCTGTCGGCTCGACTTACGCGTACTGGTACCGGCGATTTAGCTAGGCGTCCGGCCCGGCCTACTTAGGCCCACCTAGCACGAGAGCTCCGCCGGACGCCTTACCCGCGCCCGTACGCCAACCGTGAACGTGAGGAACCAAGTCGGATGACAATCGTGATGCAAGAACGGAAAAACCCGCAATGATCGCGGGAATGGAGAGCCAGCGCACGAGGGACTCGGTTCGGGATCGCCGCATCAAGCGGGTCGTCGAGCTCCTGCCGCCGGCGACACTCTTCGACGAGCTCCCGCTCGGCGAGGAGCGCACCGCGGCGGTGGTCCGCGGCCGCGAGGAGGTCGCCGCGGTGCTTGACCGCGACGACGACCGCCTGCTCGTCGTCGCCGGCCCGTGCAGCGTCCACGATCCCGAGGCGGCGCTGGACTATGCTCGTCGCCTCGCGGCCATGGCGGCGGACCTCGGCGACGACCTGCTGGTTGCGATGCGGGTCTACTTCGAGAAGCCGCGCACAACCGTCGGCTGGAAGGGGCTCATCAACGACCCCCACCTCGACGGCTCGGGCGACGTCAACTCTGGCCTGCGGGTCGCGCGCGAGCTCCTGCTCGACGTCCTCGACGTCGGCCTCTTGGTCGGCTGCGAATTCCTGGATCCGATCACACCGCAGTACATCGCCGACGCCGTCGCGTGGGGGGCGATCGGCGCGCGGACGAGCGAGAGCCAGACGCACCGACAACTCGGCTCCGGACTCTCGATGCCGGTCGGGTTCAAGAACCGAACCGACGGCAACGTGCAGGTCGCGGTCGACGCCGTCCGCGCCGCGGGCGCCCAGCACGCGTTCGCGGGCATCGACGACGCGGGGGCCCCGGCGATCCTCTACACGGCGGGAAACCCGGATGGACACGTCATCCTGCGCGGCGGGGACGATGGGCCGAACTACGGCGCCGCCGACGTTGAGAGCGCGGTCGAGCTGCTTCGCGCATCGGGCTTGCACGAGCGGCTGGTGATCGACGCCTCGCATGGCAACAGCGGCAAGGACCCCGACCGCCAGGTGGCGGCGGCGGACGCGATCGGCGCGCAGGTTTCGGCCGGCAACCGCGCCATCGTCGGGGTGATGCTCGAGTCGTTCCTCGTCGCCGGCCGCCAGGACCTCGGTGCCGGCCGTCCACTCATCTACGGCAAGTCGATCACCGATGCCTGTCTCGACTGGGAGCGAACGGCGGTGATCCTCGACCGGCTCGCCGGCGCGGTGGAGGCTCGCCGCCGGGGATGAGGCTCGCGGTCCTCGGCGTCGGCCTGATCGGCGGCTCGATCGGGCTGGCGGCCAGGCAGCGGCTCCGCGCCGAGGTCAGCGGCTTCGACCCCGATCCGGCCACCCGCGAGCGCGCGCGTGGAGCTGGACGCGGTCGACCGGATCGACGACTCGATCGCCGGGGCGGTCGAGGGCGCCGAGGTGGTCTTTTGCGCGGCGCCCGTCCGCTTCCTGCCGGGGTTGGTCGCCGAGGCCCTCGCATCGAGCGGCGAGCGGTGCCGCGGTCACGGACGTCGGCTCGACCAAGGGGGCGTTGGTGGAGGCGGAGCTTGGGCCGCTCGAGGAGCGATTCATCGGCGGCCATCCGCTGGCCGGCGCCGAGACGGCGGGCGTCGATAACGCGCGCGCCGACCTGTTCGAGGGCGCGCGCTGGTACCTGACGCCGACCGAGCGCTCGAGCGGACTCCTCTACGACCGCCTCCAGCGCACGATCGCCGACCTCGGCGCCCGTCCGCAGGCGATCGACGCCGACACCCACGACCGGCTGATGGCGACCGTCAGCCACCTGCCGCACGTGATCGCCAACGTCCTCGTCCAGCAGGCGGCCGCGGCGGCGGCCGAGGAGTCCGAGCACCTGCCCGAGGTCGGTCCGAGCTTCCGCGACACGACCCGGGTCGCAGGGGCGAATCCGCCGGTATGGGGCGACATCTTCGTGACCAATCGCGAGGCGGTGGCGCGCGAGGTGGAGGCGGCGTCCGAGCGGCTCCGCGACGCCGCCGAGCTGATCAGGTCCGGCGACGCGGACCGGGTCGACGCCTGGCACGGCGCCGCCCGCGAGGACCGCCGCCGCCTGCTCGAGGCCGATCGGGTCGGCGGCGAGCTCTATGAGCTCCGCCTGGGGGTGGAGAACCGGCCGGGCACGGTCGCCGAGATCGCCCTGGCGCTGGGCCGCGCCGGCGTCAACATCGAGGACCTGGCCCTGCATCCGGCTCCGGACATGCGCACGGGCGCGGTCTCGCTCTGGATCGCCGGCGAGGCGGAGGCCGACCGCGCCGCCGCGGTGGTCCGCGGACTGGGCCACAACGTGTCCGTCTCGCGGTGACGCGGTTCGCTCCTTCGGGGCCGCTGCGCGGCACCTTGCGCCCCCCGCCCGACAAGTCGATCAGCCACCGCGCGTCGCTGATCGGGGCGATGGGGGAGGGGACGACGGCGATCGAGGGCTACCTCGACGCGGCGGACACGCGGGCGACTCTCGACGCGATCCAGGCGGTTGGGGCGGAGGTCGAGGAGCTGGGCCCGTCGAGCGTGGCCGGTGGCACACGATCTGCGGGTGCGCGGGATCGGACTGCGTGGCCCGGGGGACCGGTTCGGTCCGGGGGCCGAGCCCGTCGCCCTCGACGTGAAGAACGCGGGGACGCTGCTGCGGATCCTCCCCGGCTGGCTTGCGGGCCAGGCGAAAGGCGCGTGGACCCTCGATGGCGACGAGTCGATCCGCCGCCGTCCCGTGGACCGGGTCGCCGAGCCGTTGCGCCTGATGGGCGCCGAGGTCGACTGCCGCGACGGCCGCCTGCCGCCGCTGCGCGTTCGAGGCGCGACGTTGACAGGGATCGAGTATCGCCTGCCGGTCGCCAGCGCACAGGTCAAGTCGTGCCTGCTGCTCGCGGGCCTGCTCGCCGACGGACGAGACCCGCGTGGTCGAGGACGCGACGACTCGCGACCACACCGAGCGCATGCTGGCCGCGGCCGGCGCCGAGGTCGCGGTCACCGAGCTGCGGAGCGCGCCGGCGGTGCAAAGCGGCCCGGTCCGGCGGATCGCCGTGCGCCCGGTCGAGCGTCTGGCGCCGGGGCGGATCTCGGTGCCCGGCGACTTCTCGTCCGCCGCCTTCCTCGCCGTCGCCGCGGTGGTCGTGCCTGGAAGCCACGTGCGGCTCGAGGACGTCGGCCTCAATCCGACCCGCATCGGCCTGCTGGGGATCCTCAACCGGATGGGCGCCGCGCTGCAGGTCGAGGAGGATCGCTCGCGAGGCGGCTCGGAGCCGCGGGGGGCGATCGTCGCCCGCCACGGCCCGCTCGCCGCCACGCGCGTCCACGGCGACGAGGTGCCGCTGGCGATCGACGAGCTGCCCCTGGTGGCGCTCGCTGGGCTGCTTCGCCGAGGGCAGGACCGTCGTCTCCGGGGCCGCGGAGCTGCGACACAAGGAGTCGGATCGGATCGCGACGGTGGTCGAGGGGCTGCGCGGGATCGGGGCGGACATCGAGGCGCTCGACGACGGATTCGCCGTCCGCGGCACCGGCGGCCTTCGCGGCGGCGCGCTCGACGCTCACGGCGACCACCGCCTGGCGATGCTGGGCGCGGTGGCCGGGCTGGCCTCGCGCGACGGCGTCGAGGTGGCGGGCGCCGACGCGGCCGCCGTCAGCTACCCGCGCTTCGAGACGGACCTGGCCTCGCTCTCAACACGCTGGCGAGATGCGCGGTTGCAGCCGTCTAGCGCTGGCTGGGGTGGCCCTGGCCGGGCCAGGGGGACAAGCAGCAACAGAAGCCGTGCATCCTCGGTCGCCCGGACCTCGCGCCGCTCGTTGGGGTCGAACACCGCCAGCATTCCCGGCCCGCCGCTGGCGGCGTCGCCGCCCGGGCCGTCGATCTCGATCGCGCCCGACACCACCAGGAGCCAGGCGCGCTCGTGGACCTGGTGCTCCTGCAGGCTGCTCCCCGGCCGGGAGCTGGATGACGATGGCGCGGCCCTCGTCCTCGGAGTCGAGGACCGCCGGATTGTGTATCGGCACGTCCAGCGTCGAGATGTCCCAGCTCCGCATCGGTCCCTCTTCCTTCGTTCGATCCGTGTTCCTTGTCGCGCGTCTGGCGGCGTTGGGCCGCCGGACGATTCCGGCCCAACTCTATCCTCACCCGCATGGTCATAGCCATCGACGGTCCGGCGGGCGCGGGCAAGTCGACGGTCGCTCGGGCCGTCGCGCGCGCCCTCGGGATCACCTATCTCGAACTCCGGGGCGATGTATCGCTGCGTCGCCCTGGCCGCGCTGCGCGCCGACGCCAGCCTCGACGACGGGGCGGGGCTGGAACGGCTCGCTCGCGGTCTGGAGATCGGCGCTCGCGGACGGCCGGCGTCCTGCTCGACGGTGAGGACGTGAGCGAGGCGATCCGTGCGCCGGAGGTCGCGTCCGCGGCCTCGCGCGTGTCGGTGCACCCCGAGGTCCGGGAGGCGATCGTCGAGCGCCAGCGGGCGCTGATCGCCGCCGGCGACTACGTGGCCGAGGGCCGCGACATCGGCACCGTGGTCAGCCCGGACGCGTCGCTCAAGGTCTTCCTGACCGCCAGCGACGCCGAGCGGGCCCGGCGGCGCGCCGCCGAGACCGGCGAGCCGCTCGGCCGAGGTCCTGGCCGCCCAGGCGACCCGGGACGCCCGCGACCGTGGACGCGAGCACGGCGCGCTCCGCGCCGCCGACGACGCGGTGGAGATCGACACCACAGCGTTGAAGCTCGATGACGTCGTAGGCCGGATCGCCGCTCTGGCGCGAGAGCGGGGCTTGGGGCGATGATCGAGCGGCTTCCGCAGATCGCCGTCGTCGGCTTTCCCAACGTCGGCAAGTCGACGCTCGCCAACCGGCTGGTGGGAGGCCGCGAGGCGGTCGTCCACCGCGACGCCGGCGTGACCCGAGACCGCAAGGAGCTCGACTGCGAGTGGAACGGGCGCCGCTTCCGGCTGGTCGACACCGGTGGCGTCGACCTGGCGGCCGAGGACTCGCTGTCCGTGGCGGTCCAGCGCCAGGCGCGAGAGGCGATCGCCGACTCCGCCGTGGTGGCGCTGGTCGTGGACGCGCGTGCCGGCCTGCGCCAGGGCGACGCCGAGGTCGCCGAGATCCTGCGCCGCGGCGACGTTCCCGTGGTCGTGGTCGCCAACAAGATCGACGAGCCCGGCGACGCCTACCTGGCGGCCGAGTTCCACCGGCTCGGGCTCGGTGACCCGCATCCCGTCTCGGCCACCCACGGCCACGGGACGGGCGACCTGCTCGACCGGCTCGTGGAGCTGGCCGAAGGCGTGGCGGCCCCTGCCCCCGACGAGGGCGCGTCGCTGCGGGTGGCGGCGATCGGGCGGCCGAACGTCGGCAAGTCCTCGCTCGTCAACGCCTTCCTCGGCACCGAGCGGGTGATCGTCTCCGAGCTCGCCGGAACGACTCGCGACGCAATCGACACCGAGCTCGAGTTCGACGGTCGCCGGCTCGTCCTCGTCGACACCGCGGGCCTGCGGCGGCGCACCAAGGTCGCCGGGACCGTCGCCTACTACGCGCAGCTCCGCTCCGAGCGAGCGGCCGAGCGCGCGGACGTGGCGCTGGTCGTCTGCGACGCGTCCGATGGCGTCACGTCAGAGGACCTGCGGGTCGCCGAGCTCGCGATGCGGTCCGGCTGCGCCACGGTGGTCGCCCTGAACAAGTGGGACATCGGCGAGACGGATCTCGAGGACGCGACCGCGAGGCTGTCCAAGCGCCTCCGTCTGCGCCCGCCGGTCATCACGTGCTCGGCGCTCACCGGCCGCAACGTGCCGAAGCTCTTGGAGCGCTCGATCGAGCTGGCCGATCGGCGCGCCTCGCGCATCCCGACCCCGGAGCTGAACCGCTTCGTCCACGACCTGGTGGCCAGCCGGCCGCCGCCCGCCAAGCGGGGACGGCGCCTGCGGCTCTACTACGCGGCCCAGGTGGGGCGCCGTCCGCCGCGATTCGCGATCCAGGTCAACGACCGCCGCCTGATCACGCGCGAGTGGGCGTTTCACCTCGAGAACCGCCTGCGCGAGGCCTACGGGCTCGAGGGCGTGCCGCTGGTGATCGACTTCGTTCCCCACTACGCGGCGGTCGCGCAGGACCCGGCCCGGGGCTGGCGACGGAGTCGCGGTAGGGAGCGCGTCCTTCCCCAGGGCGATTGAGCCCTGACCCGGAGCCGAGCGTCAAAGCGAGCGGGCGGCCGCCGGTATGTTCTTGCTCGTGCGCCGGCTACCTCGCTTTCGACTGCCGCGGCGAAGCCGACCTGACGCGCCGCGGGAAGGGGGCGAGCCCTCCCCGCCCGGGCGGCCCGGCTTCGCCTCGATCCCCGACCGCCTCCAGGACGCGTGGTACGCGGTGGAGGACGCCGCCCTGGCGGCCGGACGGCTCACCGTCGACACCGGCCGGGACTTGTGGGAGCTCTGGTTCGACCTCTCGACCTCACGGCGCGACGACTTCTGGCTTCGGCGCTGGGCGCGCTGCTGGCGCTCCTGCTGCTGTGGCTGTTCGCGGTCCCGGCGCTTCCCTGCCAGGCGCCTGGCGGGGACGCGTGCCCACCGGCCGACGACGCGATCCACCTGGTCCCCGAGGACGCCCTGGCCTACGTGCACCTGAACGTCGATCCCGGCACCGAGCAGTACCAGGAGGCGGCCAAGGTCGCCTCGCGCCTGCCGGCGCTCACCGATCAGGCGACCGGTCGGCTGCTTGCGCGGCTGCCTGGGCCGGAGGGCGCTCCCGACTTCGAGCGCGACATCGCAGCCCTGGTTCGGTGGCGAGGCCGCGCTCGCGATCGTGCCAACCGCCGGCGCCGGCGAGGCGGTTGAGCTGCTCGAGGCCGGTGACGAGGACGGCGCGCAGAAGTTCGCCGACTCGATCGCAGCCGGGACATCGCGCACGAAGGCGTATCGCGACGACCAGGTGCAGGTCGATCACCGCGGGGCTGGCGACCGCGCTGGTCGGCGGGTTTCTCGCGATCGGCACCGAGAGGGGCGTGCGGGACGTGATCGACGCCGACAGCGGGGCGAAGGGGACGGGCTCGCTGGCGGGCGATCCGGACGCGAGCGCGGCGCTGGCCGCCCTCCCCGACGAGCGCCTCGCCGACGCCTATCTCTCCAAGGACGGCATCGCGCAGCTCGTCGCCAACTCGGATGGACCGCTGGCCACGCTCGGCTTGGTGATCAACCCGGGTGCCAGCGAGGGAGCGGCGGTGGCGCTGGTGGCGGACGACGACGGGCTCGAGGTGGACATCCGCTCGGAGCTCGATCCCGACCGAACCAAGGCCCACCCCGGCTTCTTCTCGGCCTTCCCCACCTTCGAGCCCACGCTCGCCGCCTCGTTGCCCGGCGCGACTCGCTCGGCTACGTGGGCTTCGGGGATCCCGGCAAGACGCTGAAATCGCTGCTGGAGCAGGCGAGCGCCGAGCAGCCGGGGCTGGCGGCGGCGGTCGGCGACCTGCTCAAGCAGGTGAAGGATCTGGGCGCTGTCGATCTGGAGAAGGACCTCCTGCCCTCGCTCGGCGGCGAGGGGGCGTTCGCTCTGCAGCCCCCGCCGGGCGACGCAGGCGCCAAAGGCGGCGGCAAGGGCGCGATCCTGCCCAGCTCCGCAGGCTCCATTCCTCGAGTTCATCGCGGGCGACGTCGACGCCGACCGGGCCGGACAAGGCGCTGGCCCGCCTGGAGGACCCGATCGCCCAGGCGCTCAACCCATCCAAGCGGCCCCAGGCCCCGTCGTTCAGCGAGCACAAGGTCGGTGACGTGACGGCGCACAGCGTGGCGCTCTCGGACAGCGTCGACCTCACCTACGCGATCGTGGGCTCGTCGCTGGTGGTCGCCACCGACCCCGCCGCGGTCGATCAGCTGGTGCGCGGCAAGGGCGGTCTCGACGCCGAGGACCTCTTCGGCCGGGCGACCGACGGGTTTCCCGGCGAGCTCTCGATGCTCGCCTATCTGAACCTCGGGGGTCTGGTCGCGCTCGGCGAGCAAAGCGGGCTGGCCGAGGACCCTGCCTACGCGACCTTCGCGTCCGAGGTCCACAAGCTGCAGGCGCTCGGCCTGGCGATCCGATCGAGCCCGGACGAGCTCTCCACGGACGCCCGCCTGGCCGTCGGAGGGGGCAGCCGCGCCGGGGGCGGCGGCGCTGCGGGCGCAGGACCAACCGAGTAGATGACGCCGACTGCCAGCGGCCCGTTCGCTACAGTCGCGGCCAGCGTATGACGATCGAGGATCTCTCAGAGCACGAGTTCCTGTTCACCTCCGAGTCGGTCACCGAGGGCCACCCGGACAAGATCTGCGACCAGATCTCCGACGGCGTCCTCGACGCCGTGATCGGCGCCGATCCGAACGCACGGGTCGCCTGCGAGTGCCTGGTCAACACGGGCCTGGTCGTGGTGGCCGGCGAGATCAGCACCGAGACCTACGTCGACATCCCGCGCATCGCGCGCGAGACCCTGCGACGGATCGGCTACGACCGCGCCAAGTACGGGTTCGACGCCGAGACCTGCTCGGTGATCACGGCGATCGACGAGCAATCGCCCGACATCGCCCAGGGCGTGGACACCGCCTACGAGGCGCGCACCGATCCCAACGACGAGGACGAGCTGGATCGGATCGGCGCCGGCGACCAGGGAATGATGTTCGGCTACGCGACGCGGGAGACGCGGACCCTGATGCCGATGCCGATCCAGATCGCGCACACGATCGCCCACCGCCTGGCCGAGGTCCGCAAGGCCGAGGTGATCCCGTACCTGCGCCCCGACGGCAAGACCCAGGTGACCGTCCGCTACGAGAACGACCGCCCGGTGGAGGTCGTGAAGCCTCCTGATCTCGACCCAGCACAAGCCGGACATCGACGGCGAGACGCTGATCAAGCCCGACCTGTGGGAGCACGTGGTCGAGCCGGTGCTCCACGAGGAGTACAAGGAGCTGTTCACCGAGAAGGAGCTCTATGAGAGCTTCCTCGTCAACCCGACCGGGAAGTTCGAGATCGGCGGCCCGCAGGGCGACTGCGGCCTGACCGGGCGCAAGGTGATCGTCGACACCTACGGCGGCGCCGCTCGCCACGGCGGCGGCTGCTTCTCCGGCAAGGATCCCTCGAAGGTGGACCGCTCGGGCGCCTACGCCGCCCGCCACGTGGCCAAGAACGTGGTCGCGGCCGGGCTCGCCGATCGGTGCGAGGTCCAGGTTGCGTACGCGATCGGCGTCGCCCACCCGGTGTCGCTGATGGTCGAGACCTTCGGCACCGGGAAGCTTCCCGGCTCCGAGCTGATCGGCATCGTGAGGGATACCTTCGACCTGCGCCCGGGCGCGATCGTCCGCGACCTCGACCTGCGGCGGCCGATCTTCCAGAAGACCGCCGCCTACGGGCACTTCGGCCGCACCGACCACGACTTCACCTGGGAGCGCACCGACCGCGTCGAGGCGCTTCGCGCCGCGGCCGGCCTCGAGGGCGCCGCGGCCGAGGCGGAGGCCACGGCCGACGTCTCCTAGGCGGCGAGGGCTAGCTGAGCCGCGTCGGCGCGGTGGGCTCGTCCCCGAGGCCCTCGGGCTGGGCGGCGTGGGTGGCCCGGTCCACCTGCTCGACCACCTCGTCGGGATTGGCCACCCCGGCGAAGATGAAGTTGTAGTCGTCGCCGGCGGCGGTGTCGAAGTCCACGTCGCCGACCTGGAGCAGGCGCTGCAGCGGCCGACTGGTCGTAGTTGACGTTCTGGACCCGCTCCAGGCGCGTCTCCTGGATCTCTCGGGAGACGATCCCCCGCTTGATGTGCAGCCGGCGGGTGGTGATCGTGTAGTGGACGGTGATCCGCTTGATCAATCCCGCCAGCACGACGACCGCGACGCCGACCACGGCCACCAGGGCCACCAGCCCGGCGTCGGTGTCGTCGCCGGTGATGTTGGTGACGATCCCGACCACGAACGCCGCGATCAGCACGACGAACAGCCCCTTGACGTAGAAGGCGATGATCGACCGCCACGACGGATGGCCCTGGAACATCACCTGCTCCCCCGGTGCGAGCCTCGGCGCCACGGGCACAGCATAAGCGCAACTGGCGCCCGTCCGAGAAGGCATCCCGGCCGCGCCATCGACGACGCGCGGTGCGCCGTCCGCCGCCATCCCTAGCGTCGCCGGGATGCCGATCGCGAGGGTCGAGCCGCTGACCACCGCCCGGGCGCTCCGGGGGCCGTTCGACTACCGCCTTCCCGAGCGGCTCGGCGAGGTGGGCGTCGGCAGCGTCCTCCTGGTGCCGTTCGGCCGCCGGCGGGTGATCGGGGTGGTGGTCGAGGTCGCCGAGTCGAGCGAGCTGCCGCCGGAGCGGCTCGTGGAGCCAATCGCAGGCGCTGGCCGCGGGGGCGACGCCGGAGCTCGTCCAGCTGGGCCTCTGGGTGGCCCGCGAGTACTGCTCGACCCCGGCTCGCGGGCTCGAGCTGGTGTTGCCGCCCAGCGTGGGTCGCGGCGGGCAGGGGACGGGGCCAAGGCTCGACACGCTCGCGGCCGCCACCGAGGCCGGCCGGGCCGCGCTTGGCGACGGGAGCCGTCTCGGGCGCGCGCCAGCGCGCCGCGCTGGAGAGGCTCGCCGGCGCAGCGGCCGGCGCTGAGCTCTCGGCCCGGCAGCTCAAGACGGATGGCGGCGCCGACCGGCAGACCCTGGTGCGCCTCGAGGCCCGTGGCCTGGTCAGCCTGCGCAGCGCCCGCAGCTTCCGGCGGCCGGAGGTCGTGGACGTGGGCGCCCCGTCGACGCGACCGCGGCTGACCGCCGACGCAGAGGGCGGCGCTCGACGCGGTCGTCGCCGCGATGGACGGCGCCGGCGGCCGCGAGCACCTCCTCTACGGGGTGACCGGCTCGGGCAAGACCGAGGTCTACCTGGCGGCCACCGAGGCGGCGCTTCGGCGGGGCAGGGGCGCGATCGTGCTCGTCCCGGAGATCGGGCTGACGCCGCAGGCGATGTCGCGGTTCGCGTCGCGCTTCGGCGACCGCGTCGCGCTGCTCCACTCGGGGCTGGCCGCGGGCGAGCGCCGCGACGAGTGGGAGCGCCTGCAGGCCGGCGAGGCGCGGATCTGCGTCGGGCCGCGCTCGGCGGCCTTCGCCCCGGTGCGCGACCTGGGCCTGGTGGTGATCGACGAGGAGCACGACGCCTCCTACAAGCAGGAGGGCGATCCGCGCTACGACGCGCGCGAGGTCGCCCGGTGGCGGGCGGCCGAGGCCGGAGCGACGCTGGTCGCCGGCAGCGCCACGCCGCGGCCCGAGAGCTGGCTGGGGCTGCCGCGCCTTCGGCTGCCGCGGCGCGCCGACGGGAGCGATCTCCCGCAGGTCGAGGTGGTCGACGGCCGCCAGCAGGTCAACGCCCGCGGGCGGGGCGCGGCCGCCGCCGGCCCACTCCAACCGCGCATCAGGGAGGCGCTCGCCGAGGTCCGCGAGGCGCGCGCCAAGGCGATCGTCCTCCTCAACCGGCGCGGCTGGTCGCCGTTCGTCTGCTGCCGGTCCTGCGGGCACGCCTGGGAGTGCCCGCACTGCGACGTCTCGCTCGTCCTCCACAAGCTGCAGGAGCGCCTCGTCTGTCACCACTGCGGCCACGCCGAGCCCGTCCCCGAGTCCTGTTCGGCATGCGGCTCGGTTGCCCTCGCGCGCTATGGCGCCGGGACGGAGCGCCTGGCCACCCTGCTGGACGAAGCCGTGGCGCCCCTCCCGGTCTTCCGGCTCGACTCCGATAGCCGCGGGGCGCGGGGGATCCCATGTCGAGATCCTGCGGCGCTTCGAGCAGGCGCCGTCCGGAGTGCTGGTGGGCACTCAGATGGTCGGCAAGGGACACGACTTCCCCGATGTGGTGCTGAGCGTCGTGCTGGACGCCGACGCGACGCTCCGCTTCCCCGACTTCCGCGCCGAGGAGCGGACCTTCGCGCTGGTCGCCCAGCTCGCCGGGCGCAGCGGGCGCGGCGAGCGGGGCGGACGGGTGCTCGTCCAGACGCTGGCGCCCGACGCCCGGGCGATTCGCCACGCCGCGGCCCACGACGCCGAGGGCTTCCTGGCCGGCGAGCTCGAGCGCCGCCGGGCGCTTCGCTACCCGCCCTTCTCGCACCTGGTGCGAATCGAGCTGACGTCGGAAGAGGCAGGGCGCGCCCAGGCGGCCGCGGAAACGATTCGCGACACCCTGGACGGGGGACTGCCGGCCGGCACCGAGCTGCTGGGACCGGCGCCTCGCTTCCGGCTGCGCGGTCGCCACCGCCGCCAGCTCCTGCTCAAGGCCGAGCACCGGTCCCGCACGGTGGCCGCGGTCCGCGACGCGGTCGAGGGGATTGCCGCGGGCAGCGGGCTGCGCGGCGTCTCCGTCAGCGTCGACGTCGACCCCCAGTGACCGACCTGCCTGACCTACACTCGATCGAGATGAGCGATTCTCGAGACGCCGCCGTCCGCGAGGAGCAACCGCTGAGCCCCCAGGGCCCCGGCGACGACGCGGTTGCCGAGCTCGACGCCCAGACGCGCGAGCGCCGTGCCGCGGCGCTCGCCCACGTCCGGACGTTCGGAGACCCGGTGCTGAAGTCGCGGGCGACCGAGGTGAGCAGCTTCGGGCCCGAGCTCGAGGGCGAGGCCGAGCGAGATGATCTCGATCATGCGCGACGCGCTGGGGGTCGGGCTTGCGGCGACCCAGCTCGGGATCATGCACCGCCTGCTCGTCTTCCAGGCGGGACTCGACGCCACCCCGACCGCGATCGTCAACCCGGAGCTGGAATGGCTCTCCGACGAGCTGGCGATCGCCGAGGAGGGCTGCCTCAGCCTGCCCGGGGTGACGGTCGACGTCGAGCGCCCGCTGCACGCTCGTGTCAGCGGCCGCGACGTCCACGGTGAGCCGCTCCTGGTCGAGGCCTCGGGGCTCGAGGCCCGCGTCCTCCAGCACGAGATCGACCACCTGGACGGTGTGCTGATCCTCGACCGCACCGAGCGCGAGCAGCGAAAGGGCGCCCTGCGGGCGCTCCGTGAGGGCGAGAGCTACAGCCCTCCAGCGACTGACGACGACTCACGCACGGAGGCGGACCCGGCTCCAGAGGAAGCTTGAAGGTCGTCTACCTCGGGACCTCCGGGTTCGCCGTGGCGGTGCTGCGCCGGCTCGCCACCTCGTCGCATCGCCCGGTCCTGGTGGTCACGCCTCCCGACCGCCCCCGGGGGCGGGGACGCAAGCTCGCGCCCTCCCCGGTGGCGGCGGCCGCCGGCGAGCTCGGCATCGAGCTTCACCAGACGGCCCGGGTGAGCGATCAGGGGTCCGTGGACCGGATCCGGACGAGCGGTGCCGAAGTCGGCGTCGTGTGCGCGTTCGGCCAGCTGATCCGCGAGCCGCTGCTCTCCGAGCTGGAGATGCTGAACGTGCATCCCTCGCTGATCCCGAGGTGGCGGGGCGCGGCGCCGATCGAGCGCGCGATCATGGCCGGCGACACGGAGACCGGGGTCACGATCATGCAGGTGGGGGCCGGGCTCGACTCCGGCCCGGTGGCGCTTCGGGAGCGGACGCCGATCGCGCCCGAGTTCGACTACGGCTCGCTGTCGGCCCGCCTCGCCGAGCTCGGCGGCGAGCTGATCGTCCGGGCGTTGGACCTGCGCGCGTCCGGTGAGCTCGCGCTCACCGACCAGGACGAGTCGCTGGCGACCTACGCCGAGAAGATCGCCCCCGCCGAGCGCCGCCTCGACCCCGCCCGGCCGGCGATCGAGCTGGAGCGCACGGTGCGGGCGCTCAACCCGCACATCGGCGCCTACCTGGAGCTGGATGGCGGCGAGCGGCTCGGCGTAGGCGCCGCCGCGGCCGAGGACGGCGCGCGTGGCGCCCGGCCAGCTGGAGGCCGATGGGCGGGCGCTGCGGCTGGGCTGTCGCGAGGGAGTGCTTCGTCTCCGCGTCGTTCAGCCGGCGGGCAAGCGTCCCATGGAGGCCGACGCCTACCTGCGCGGCCACCCGCTGCCGCGGCTTAGCGCCGAGCTCGAGCGAGGGAAGTGATCGCGGGCCCGCCGCGAACCGTCGACGTGTCGGCCGGGCGCCGCGCCGCCTACGAGGTTCTCCGCCGGGTCTTCGAGCACGACGCGTGGGCCGATCGCGCTTTCCCGGCCGCCGCCACGCGCCACGGTCTCGATGCTCGTGAGCGATCCCAGGCGCAGTGGCTCGCGTACGGCGCGGTCAAGCGACGCGGCACGGCCGACCATCTGATCGAGCTGCTCGCCGCCCGCCCGACGGACCAGCTGGACCGGCCGGTGCTGGCCGCCCTGCGACTCGGCCTGTTCGAGCTGCTCCAGTCCAGCGCCACGCCCGACCACGCCGCGGTCGACCAGGCCGTCGAGCTGGCGAAGTCGGGCGTCGCGGGAGAGGGCTCCAAGGGAAGGCGGCGCGCCGATGCCGCTGCGGGACTGGTGAATGCCGTCCTGCGGCGGGCGGTCCACGAACGGACGGAGCTGCTGGCCGGAGTCGACGACTCGACGCCGGCAGGGGCGGCAGTCCTCCACTCCTACCCCGAGTGGCTCGCGCGGATGTGGTGGCAGGAGCTCGGTCCTGCCGAGGCCCGGGCGGTGATGGCCGCGATGAACGAGCCCGCGGAGACGGCTCTGCGAGTGAACACGATCAGGGCCGACCCGAGCTCGATCCTGGGCGAGCTGCGGGCCGCCGGAGACGACGTCGAGCGACCCGACGCGCCGCCGCCGCTGGCGTCGGCCGAGGGACTGGTCGTGCGCGGCCGGCTCGGAGCCATGGCGCGCGAACGACTCCAGGACGGCGCCCTGGTCGCGCAGGCGCGGGGCTCGCAGGCGGTGGTGGAGGTGCTCGATCCGAAGCCCGGCGAGCGCGTTCTCGATCTCTGCGCCGCGCCGGGCATCAAGGCGACCGCGATCGCGGCCCGAATGCGAAACCAGGGCGAGATCGTCGCCGTCGAGATCGACCCCGGCCGGGCCCGCCAACTGCGCGAGCTCGGCGAGCGGCTGGGCGTCGTCTGCATCCGGGTGGTCGAAGCGGACGCAGCAAGCGCCGACCTCGGTGGCGGCTACGATCGGATCCTCGTGGATCCGCCCTGCTCCGATCTCGGCGCGCTCGCCTCCAGGCCCGACGCACGGTGGCGGAAGTCGCCCGAGCTGATCGAGCGCGTGGCTCGGATACAGGAGGCCATCCTCTCCCGGGCTGCCGGCGCTCTCCGCCCCGGGGGCACGCTCGTCTACGCGACCTGCACGATCTCCGCGCGCGAGAACGAGGAGCGGCTCGCCGCGCTGCTCTCCAACGACACGTCGATGCGGGCCGACGACCTCGGCGCCGCCTACCCCGAGCGTCGCCGCTCGTGGCGAGCCCCGCTTCCTGCAGACGCGGCCCGACCGCGACCGCACCGACGGGTTCTTCATCGCCCGGCTGCGCCGCGACGCGGCCGGCTCGCGGGGGGCGCTGAGCCGATGGCCTCGGAAGGGGGAGGGGCGACGCTTCAGCGCCCGATCTGTCCGGGTTGCGGCGAGCCCTGGCTGCGCCCGACCCAGCTACCCGGCCGCTACCGCTGCGTCTACTGCCTGCGGCGCTACGAGCTGGTCTCGCAGTGCCCGAACTGCGGCGAGCACCAGACGATCGTCCGCATGAGCACCTCCGAGGACATGCTCTGCCAGCATTGCGGCAACTCGATGCTGAAGCCGATCTAGAGCCATCTGATGGAGGCAGCGACCGACAAGTCCCCGGCATCGCCCCAAGACCTGTTCGCGGCCCGGCGAGTCGCGCCCTCGATCCTCTCCGCCGACTTCTCGCGGCTCGGCGCCCAGGTGGCCGAGGTCATGGCCGCCGGCGCGCGGCTGATCCACGTTGACGTCATGGACGGCCACTTCGTCCCGCCGATCACCATCGGACCGCTGGTGGCGGGCGCGATCGCCGACCAGGTCCACGAGGCCGGCGGCGCGGTCGACGTCCACCTGATGATCGAGCGCCCGGCCGATCAGATCGCCGAGTTCGCCCGGGCAGGCGCCGATTGCATCACCTTCCACTTCGAGGCCGACGCCCACGCTCATCGCACTCTCGGGGCGATCCGCGAGGCCGGCTGCCTCGCCGGCCTCGCGCTGAACCCCGGGACGCCCGCCGACTCGGTGGTCGAGCTCACCGAGTCCGCCGACGTGATCCTCTGCATGTCCGTGAACCCCGGCTGGGGCGGGCAGGCCTTCATCGCGTCCTCTCCCGCCAAGGTCTCCCGGCTGCGCCGCCTGGCGCCGGGCGCGACGATCGAGGTGGACGGCGGCGTGGACGCGGTGACGGTGGGCAGCGTCGCCGAGGCGGGAGCGACCCTGTTCGTCGCCGGATCCGCGGTGTTCGGCGACCCGGAGCCGGCCGAGGCCTACCGGCGGATCGCGGCGGCCGCCGGGGCCGAGTAGTCGCAGTGCCCGAGCCTTCGACGCTCGGTTAGCTCGCCTCGTCCGCGGCGGCCAACTGCGCCTCGAGCTCCTGTGGCGAGCCCGGCTCGACGACGTCCTCCGGACGAGCGCGCGGGCGGCGGTAGAGGCGGTACAGGAGCCCGCAGAGCAGGGCGGCCGCGCCGGCGAATCCGATCTCGACGCGACGGAACTCGTCCAGCACCGGAAGCAGGTTCCAGCCGATGAAGGCGAGCGCGCAGACGACCCAGCAGGCGGCGGCCCGCCGAACCTGGCCCTGTGCGAGCGCCGCCTGGTTCAGCGTTCCGGAGCAGAGGTAGAAGCCCATGCCCACGGTCACGATCACGAGCCCGAGCCGGTCGTAGCTGAACTTGTCGCCGAAGGCGAGCTGCATCAGCTCCGGGCCCGGCGATCGCGACCACAAGACCAACCACCGCGGCGAAGGCGGCGATCGCGCCCACCGTGAACCGGACCGAGAGCCGGAAGGCCTCCGCGTCCTCCTCGGACGCGCTGGAGCGCAGTCGCGTCAGGTGCGGGAGGAGGCTGGTGGCCACCGCCTGGAAGAGGACGAGCGGGGCACGGGCGATCATCAGCACGTTGAAGATGAAGCCCGCCGCCGCCGCTCCCTCGGAGGCCCGCACCAGCAGTGGTCCCGCGTTCAGGAGCGTCTGCTCGCTGACCATGATCAGCAGCACGGCGGCCGCGAAGCCTCCCCCCGCCGCGAGCGTGAACTCGGACTCACCGGATGCCGGCGCGGACGGCGTCGCCGGGGCGCGGCTCCGGGCCACGGCGCGACCCGCGAAGGCGAGCGGAACGACCGTGAGGCTGAGCACGGGCGCGGCGACGATCCCGAGTGCGACCGCGGTCTGCCCGCTGGCGATCCCGACGGCGACCGCCAGGGCGAACGACATCCGCGCGGTCGACTCGGCGAGCAGCAGGGCGCCGTACAGACCGAAGCGCCGGCTGCCGGCCAGAAAGCCCCGGGCGAAGAAGCTTGCCGCGAACGCGAGGACGGCGGTGACGAGGATCCAGTAGAGCGTCTCGTCTCCGGAGAGGAGGTCGTCCTGCAGCGGCCCCCGGAACACGAGCGCCGCGACGGCGAACGCGCCCGCGAGGGCGAGCTGAATCGTCGCTGCGACCCTGAGCGGCTGCCCGATCGGCCGCCCGCGCGCCTGACGCTCGGCGATCGTGCGCGAGAGCAGCTGCTCGACCGGCCGAAACAGGACGGAGATCGTCACGAAGACCGCCGACCACAGGACGACGACCTCGCCGTAGGCGACCTTGTCGAGGACGTGGGAGGCGAGCGAGAAGTAGACGTAGGTGAGCAGGCCGGCCGAGCCGATCCCCACCGAGAGCAACCCGGCGGCGCGCCCGAAGCGCTTCGTCTCCGCCGCCGCCACCTCGCGCGCCATCGGTCGGGCACCTTAGAGGCTGCCTCAGAACCCCAAAAGCGCTTGGACGCAGACCACTCCCGGCAGCGCCGGGGCACGGCGGGCGAGAGGCGTACAATCTGGTTGACTGACCAGTCAATCAGTGGCCGCCGGCCCCAGGTGCGGGCGGAGGCGGCCTACGATCAACTTCAAATGCCAGCCGTCGTCACACAGCAGGATCGGGTCCACCTCCGAAGGGCGCTCGAGCTGGCCGAGGGCGGCCGCGGCCGGGTCAGCCCCAACCCGCTGGTCGGCGCGGTGCTGGTGCGCGACGGCGAGCCGATCGGCGAGGGCTTCCACGCCGAGCTCGGCGGTCGGCACGCCGAGGTGGCGGCGTTGGAGGACTGCCGGGCCCGCGGTCACGAGCCGTCGGGGGCCACGCTCTACGTGACGCTCGAGCCCTGCGCCCACCAGGGCCGCCAGCCGCCGTGCACCGACGCGATCCTGGCGGCCGGGGTGGCGCGCGTCGTGATCGCCTCGGAGGACCCGAGCGAGAAGGCGAGCGGCCGCGGCCCGGGGATCCTGCGCGACGAGGGCGTCGAGGTGGAGCTCGCGAACGGAGAGGAGGCGGCCGCCGCCCGACTGCTGAATCAGCCGTTCCGAAAGCACTCGCGCACGTCTCGCCCGCTCGTCGTCCTGAAGTCGGCCCTCAGCCTCGACGGTCGGGTGGCGACGGCGGGCGGCGACTCGAAGTGGATCTCCGGCGAGGCCAGCCGGGCGCTGGCTCACCGCTGGCGGGCGGAGTGCGACGCCGTGTGCGTCGGGATCGGCACGGCGCTCGCCGACGACCCGCTGCTCACCGCGCGACCCTCCGCCGGCCCGGCTGCGCTTCTGGGCGAGGCCGAGAACGCAGGCGACGATGTCGTCCAACCAACCCGGGTCGTCTTCGACTCCGGGGCGCGGCTGCCGCTCGACTCGCGGCTGGTCGGCTCGGTCGCAGAGGCGCCGCTTCTGGTGATCGCCGCGCCGGCCGCGCCGGCTGCGCGGACCGAGGCCCTGGAGAGGGCGGGGGCCGAGGTGGTCGTCTGCGACGGGGACCCGCAGGCACGGGTGGCGGCGGCGCTCGCGGAGCTGGGGCGGCGTGAGATCACCTCGATGCTGCTCGAGGGCGGCCCAACCCTGGCCGGCTCGTTCCTCGACGCCGGTCAGGTCGACGAGCTGCGGCTGTTCATCGCCCCCATCGTGCTCGGGGGCGCCGGGGCCAGGCCGCTGGCCGGAGGCGAGGGCGCGCCCCTGATCGCCGACGCCACGCAGGCGCTGTCAGTGGACTGGGAGCGGTCGGACGGCG
Organism: uncultured Actinomycetes bacterium; assembly: GCA_963702805.1. Lineage (GTDB taxonomy): Bacteria > Actinomycetota > Thermoleophilia > Solirubrobacterales > 70-9 > AC-56. The sequence continues at coordinate 754,714 of CAVPEC010000008.1, forward strand.
ACCTGCTCGTCCGCGCGCGCCTGCGGGAGTGGTAGCGGGCAGGCAGGCATGTTCACCGGCATCGTGCGCGAGATCGGAAGGGTCGAGGAGGTCGAGCGGAGCGAGGGGGGCGCCAGCCTGCGCGTCCGGGCCGGGCTTGCTGCAGAGCTTGCCGCGGGCGACTCGGTGTCGGTGGGCGGCGCCTGCCTGACGGTGAGCTCCACGTCTGACGGCGCCTTCGAAGCCGACGTGATGAACCAGACCCTGTCGCTGACGACCCTGGGTGGGCTCGAGGCCGGCGCTTCCGTCAACCTCGAGCCGCCGCTGCGGGCGGGGGACCCCATTGGCGGTCACCTCGTCCAGGGACACGTGGACGGCACCGGGGAGGTCAGGGAGGTCAGCGAGGACGGGTTCGCCCGGCGGCTGCGGCTCGCTGCGCCGCGCGAGCTCGACCGTTTCATCGTCGAGCGCGGCTCGGTCACCGTCGACGGCGTCAGCCTCACGGTGGCCGCCCTCGCCGAGGACGGCTTCGAGGTCTCGCTGATCCCCGAGACGCTGGACCGGACCACGCTCGGGGAGCTGGCCGAGCGCAGCCGCGTGAACCTCGAGGTCGACGTGATCGCGCGCTACGCGGAGCGGCTCATGCAAGGCTTTGAGACGAAAGAAGGAGAGTAGATGGCCAAGCACGTCACCGAAAGCTCCGAAAAGCCGGCGGAGGTTGCCCCTCGCCAAAGCGCGTTCTCTTCCATCGAGGACGCGATCGAAGACATCCGCGGCGGCCGGATGGTCGTCGTGTGCGACGACGAGAATCGCGAGAACGAGGGCGACCTCACCCTCGCGGCCCAGTTCGCCACCCCCGAGGCGATCAACTTCATGGCCACCCACGGGCGCGGGCTGATCTGCCTGGCGCTGACGCCCGAGCGCTGCGGCGAGCTGGACCTCGACCTGATGGCGGCCAAGAACGAGTCGGCGTTCCGCACCAACTTCACGGTCTCGATCGAGGCGGCCGAGGGGGTGACCACCGGGATCTCCGCCCACGACCGCGCGCACACGATCCAGGTGGCCATCGACCCCAACACGAAGCCCGAGGGCATCGTGCAGCCCGGACACGTGTTCCCGCTGAAGGCCAAGGACGGCGGCATCCTGGAGCGAGCCGGTCAGACCGAGGCGGCCGTCGATCTGACGCGCCTGGCCGGCCTGATCCCCGCCGGCGTGATCTGCGAGATCATGAACGAGGACGGGACCATGGCCCGGGTGCCCGACCTGGTGCCCTACTGCCAGCGCCACGGGCTCCGGATGATCACGGTCGCCGACCTGATCGCCTACCGGCGACGGACCGAGAGGCTGGTGGAGCGAGTCGTGGCGACGCGGCTGCCGACGGCGTTCGGCGAGTTCACCGCGGTCGGCTACCGCTCACTGGTCGACGACAAGCACCACCTGGCGATGGTCATGGGGGACGTCCGCGGCCAGGACGACGTTCTGGTGCGCGTCCACTCCGAGTGCCTGACCGGTGACGTCTTCCACTCGCTGCGCTGCGATTGCGGCGAGCAGCTCGAGGCGGCGCTGGCGATGATCGAGAGCGAGGGCGCCGGCGTCCTGCTCTACCTCTCACAGGAGGGCAGGGGGATCGGCCTGCTCAACAAGCTCCGCGCCTACAGGCTCCAGGAGGATGGCCTCGACACCGTCGACGCCAACCTGAAGCTCGGGCTGCCGGCCGACCTGCGCGACTACGGGATCGGGGCGCAGATCCTCGTCGACCTGGGCCTGACGAGCATCCGCATCCTCACCAACAACCCAAGGAAGATCCACGGCCTCGAGGGATACGGTCTCTCGGTCGCCGACCAGGTCCCGATCCAGGCGGTGCCGAACCAGCACAACGAGGCGTATCTGCGCACCAAGCGCGACCGCCTTGGCCACACCCTCCATCACCAGGGCCTGCCGCTCGACGAGGAGATGATCCACGAGGAGCATCGCAACGAGGTCGAGCGCGAGGCGCTCGGCGCGAGGGAGGCCGACCCGGATCCCGAGGATGGCTAGTCCCGGCGACGACCGCTTTTCCGACGATCAGCGCTCGCAGCTCGGCGCCAACGAGTTCGCGATCTGCGTCGGGACCTTCTACGAGGAGCTCGCCGAGCGGCTCGTCAACGGCGCCGTGGAGGGCTTCGCCTCCGGCGGGGTCAGCCCGGCCTCGGTGCACACCTTCGAGACCCCTGGCGCCTTCGAGCTGCCGCTGGCGGCGAAGTGGTGCGCGGACTCGGGCCGGTTCGCTGGCGTGGCATGCCTGGGCGCGGTGATCCGCGGCGAGACGAGCCACTACGACCACGTCTGCGCCGAGGCCGCCCGCGGCATCCAGGACGTCCAGCTGGAGACCGGGGTCCCGTGTGCCTTCGGGGTGATCACCTGCGAGACGATGGACCAGGCCCTGGCCCGCTCCGGCGGGGACAAGCGCGATCAGGGCCGAAGCGCCGCCCTCGCCGTGATGCGGATGGCGCTGCTCCGCGAGGGTCTCGCGTAGCTCGTGGCGACCGCTACCATCCAGCGCGCCATGGCCAAGGTCTGCTTCAGCTGCGGCAAGGGGCCCGCGTTCGGGAACTCCCGCAGCCACTCGATGGTCGCCACCCGGCGGCGCTTTGACCCCAACCTGCAGAAGGTGCGGATCCAGGATGGCGCTCGCGCCCGCCGGGTCTACGTCTGCACCCGCTGCCTGAAGTCGAACAAGGTCACCAAGGCCGCCTGACGCGCCGGACACGCTCGGCGCGATAATCCCCAACGCCGATGGCCGACACCTCCATCGAGCGCTTCCGCCGGGTCGTCGAGGCCGCCTACGGGCACCTGGAGCAGCGCCGCCAGGAGGTCAACGACCTGAACGTGTTCCCGGTCGCCGACGGGGACACCGGGGACAACATGGCGCTGACCATGCGCGCCGTGATGAGCGAGCTGGACCGCCTCGACGGGCAGCCGATCGACACACAGGCCCGCGAGACGATCGTCCACGCCGTCGCCCGCGCGGCGCTGATGGGCGCGCGCGGCAACTCCGGCGTCATCTTGAGCCAGATCGTTCGCGGCGCCGCCGAGGAGCTGGCGAGCCGCCCGGGGGAGCTGGTCGACCCGGTGCTGGTCGCGGCGGCTTTCGCGAGCGCCGCCGACGCCGCCTACGAATCGGTGCGTGACCCCGCCGAGGGAACGATGCTGACCGTGATCCGCGAGATGGCGCATGCGGTCTCGCAGCACCTCGCGCACATGGACCGCCAGCGGCTGTCCGCGGAGGCCGGCGACACCGAGCAGGACGAGCTGCTGGCCGAGGTGCTCGCGGTGGCCGCCCAGGCGGGGCAGGACGCTGTTGAGCGAACTCCCGAGCAGCTCGACGTGCTGGCCAAGGCGGGCGTCGTCGACGCCGGAGCGCACGGGCTGGTCGTGATCCTGGCGGGGATCGTCGCCGGGCTGCGCGGGGAGCTCGACACGATCCCCGACGTCGCCCATCACGAGCCTCCCCGGCAGACGCGTCCCCATCACTTCGACAGCCGATTCCGCTATTGCACCAACTTCATCGTCACCGGGCAGGGACTCGACTCGCGCGCCTTCGTCCGGCGGCTCGAGGAGATCGGCGACTCGGTGCTGGTCGTGGGCGACCCGGCCACGTTGAAGGTGCACGTCCACACCGACGAGCCCGAGGTGGCCGTTGCGGTGTTCGAGGACGCCGGAGACGTGCAGCGGCTCGACGTCGCCGACATGCGTGAGCAGATCGCCGCCCGCGAACGGCGCCTTGCGCCTGCGCACACCGGGGTCGTCGCCGTGGTGGCGGGGGAGGGGCTCAAGTCGCTGTTCGAGGGACTCGGTGCGCACGTGGTCGATGGCGGTGCCGACCCTCAATCCCTCCACCTACGAGATCCTCGCCGGAATCCACGAGGTGCTCGCCGAGGAGGTGCTCGTCCTCCCCAATTCGCCGAACGTGATCCTGGCTGCCCAGGAGGCGGCCAACCTGTCCGAGAAGCCCGCTCGCGTCGTCGCCTCCCGCTCACAGCAGGCGGCGCTGGTGGCGCTCGTCGAGCTCGACACCGAGCTGGATGCGACCGCCAACGCCGAGCGGATCGACTCGGCGCTGACAGAGATCCGCTGGGGCTCGGTCGCGCCGGCCGCTCGCGCGGACCCCGAGGGACGGTTCGTGCGCGGCGACGCCGTCGGGTTCGCCGGCGAGGAGGTCGTCGCCTGGGGAGGGGCTGGCTCGACGCTCTCCGCGACGATCGCGCGGATCGCCGAGGAGGTCGAGATCGTGACCGTGATCGAGGGCGAAGGCGCCCCCATCCCGCTCGACCACCTGCCGCTGGAGCTCGCCGAGGGGGTCGAGCTGGAGCTCCACCGAGGCGGCCAGTCGCACTACTGGTGGCTGATCGCCGCGCAGTGAGAAGGGGTAGCGTTTCGGTCATGTCGAAGCCGACCCTCTGGCACATCGAGATCTCGCACTTCAACGAGAAGGCGCGGTGGGCGCTCGACCACAAGGGTGTCGAGTACGAGCGCCGCGCGCCCACTCCGGGGGCCCACATACCCGTCGCCCTGTGGCTGACCCGGGGCCGCTGCAAGACCTTCCCGGTGCTCCAGCTCGACGACCAGGCGATCGGCGACTCGACGGCGATCATCGCGGCCTTGGAGGAGCGCTACCCCGACCCGCCGCTGTATCCGGACGATCCGGGCGAGCGCCGCCGGGCGCTGGAGCTCGAGGAGTTCTTCGACGAGGAGCTGGGACCTCACGCTCGCCTGCTCGCCTTCCACGAGGCCACGAAGGACCTTGCAGTCGTCGAGCGCTTCACGGTCGACCTGCTGCCTGGCCGCCTGGCCGACATCGGGCCTGTCCGCGCGGGGGCGACGCGCTTCTTCTCAGCCTTCACCGCCCTTCGCTATGGCGTGAAGAGCGATCGTCGGGCGGAGCTCGCGAGGGCCAAGATCCTGGCGGCGTTCGATCGGCTCGAATCCGAGCTCGGTTCGGGCGATTACCTCGTCGGCGACCGCTTCACCGTCGCCGACCTCACCGCGGCCTCGCTCCTCTACCCCCTGGTGCAGCCGCCGGAGGGCCCGTCGCTTCCGCCCCCGCCGGAGGGATTCGAGCGCTTCTGCGCGCCCCTCAGGGAGCGTCCCGGCTATCGCTGGGTGCAGGAGATGTTCCACCGCCACCGGAAGCAGGCGCCCACGCCGGCGGCCGCCCGACTACCGGTTCACTGAACCTCGACGATCGCCTCGACCTCCACCGGGACGTCGAACGGGAGCTCGGAGGCACCGATCGCCGAGCGGGCGTGGTGGCCGGCCTTGCCCCAGAGCTCCAGGATCAGGTCGGTGAAGCCGTTGATCACGGCCGGGGTCTTGCTGAAGCCCGGCGCGCAGTTCACCAAGCCGAGCGCCTTGACCCAGCCTGTGACGCGATCGAGCTCGCCCAGCTCCTGCTTCAGCGAGGCCAGGACGGCGAGCCCGGTGAGGCGCGCCGCCTCATAGCCCTGCTCGACCGTGAGGTCGCCGCCGACCTTGCCCTGCATCAGGACCTCGGCGCCGTCGGTGGGCAGGTGGCCAGAGACGTAGGCGACGCCGCCGCTGACCCTGACGAGGTCGAACTTGAACTCGACCCCGGGTGGGGCGGCGAACGGTCGCGGCAGCTCCAAGCCGAGCTCCGCGAGCCTGTCCTCGATCCGTCCCATCGTCCCCGAAGCCTAGTGTTGAGGGCGTGAGCACGGCAAGCCCCGCGGCGGCGTCCGCCACGCGACAGACACCCTCGCGCGCGCTCGGGTCCGGCGATCCGCTGGCTGCGGAGGATCTTCGGGCTGCTCCCCTCCGGTCGCTTCCGCGTCCCAGCCGGCTCGATGCGCCGATCACCGCGCTTCGCGGCGCGGGCCCCAAGCTGGCCGAGGCGGCCGCCGAGCTGGGGATCGAGACGCTGGGCGACGTGCTGCTCGCTGTTCCGCACTCGCACCGGGACCGCGCCGAGCCTCGCCAGCTCTCGAGCCTCCGAATCGGCGAGCAGGCCACGGTGGAGGTCGAGGTGCGCTCGGTCGCGCCTCAGGCGGACCCGGCGCCGCGGCCTGACGATCGTCGAGGCGGCCGTGGCCGACGATTCGGGGCCCGCGAAGGCCGTCTGGTTCAACCAGCCCTGGCTGGCCGAGCGGCTAGGGGAGGGGACGCGGCTGTTGCTCTACGGGAAGCTCGACCGCTCCGGCTTCCGCGTCGAGGCGCACGAGTTCGCCGACGGCGAGGGCGGCGCCGGAATCCACACCACGGGCCTCGTGCCGGTGCATGCCGCCTCCGAGCGGCTCCGCCCGCAGCGGATTCGCGATTGGGCATGGCAGGTGCAGCCGCTCGCCCGGCACGCGCTCGAGCCGCTGCCGGCGGAGCTTCGAGCTCGCCGCCGGTTGGCCGGCGCCGGCGACGCGTTGGCGACGGCTCACTTCCCCGGCGACCTCGCCGGCGCGGAGCGAGCCCGCGAGCGGCTCGTGTTCGAGGAGCTCTTCCTGCACCAGGCGGCGCTCGCGGCTCGCCGGCAGGGGCGCCAGGCCAACCGACCGGGCATCTCCCTCGGCCGGCCCGGCGAGCTGGTCGATCGCTGGCTTCGGTCGCTGCCCTTCGAGCTCACCGGCGATCAACGGCGTGCGATCGAGGAGATCGACGCCGACCTCGTTGCAGCACGGCCGATGCAGCGGTTGCTGATGGGGGAGGTGGGCTCGGGCAAGACCGTGATCGCTCTGTACGCGATGCTGCGCGCCGTCGAGGCGGGCTTCCAGGCCGCCCTCATGGCGCCCACGGAGACGCTGGCCGACCAGCATGCGGCGTCCCTTGACCGGCTGCTGGCGGATCAGCCAGCCGAAGGCGACCGGTCAGCTGGGCAGAGCCTGGCTGCGATCCCGTTCACCCTGCTCACCAGCGCCACACCGGCCGCACGGCGCCGTGAGGCGCTCGCCCGCCTTGCGTCGGGCGAGCTCGGGATGGTCGTCGGGACGCATGCCCTGATCGAGCCCGACGTCGCCTTCGACCGGCTCGCGCTGTGTGTCGTCGACGAGCAGCACCGCTTCGGGGTCCGACAGCGTGCGGCGCTCGACGCCAAGGGGCCCGATGGGGCGGCGCCGCACACTCTCCACATGACCGCAACCCCGATCCCGCGCACCCTCTCGCTGACCGCCTACGGCGACCTCGACGCAACCGTCCTTCGCGAGCTTCCCGCCGGCCGAGAGCCCGTGGCCACCTGGGTGGTGGGGGAGGAGAAGCGAGCCGGCGCGTACGAGTTCATCCGCGAGCGGTTGCGCGAGGGTCGCCAGGCCTACGTCGTTTGTCCGCTGGTGGAGGAGCGAGCCGGACGCGGGCGCTCGCCGGCCGAGCCGGACGCGAGAAGCTCGAGGCCAAGGCCGCCGCCGAGGAGGCCGAGCGGCTGCGCGCCGGCGAGTTCCGCGACTTCGAGGTCGGCCTGCTGCACGGGCAGATGGCGGCACGCGTCCAAGCAGGCGGCGATGGAGCGCTTCGCCTCGGGAAAGACCTCCGTGCTGGTGGCGACGAGCGTGATCGAGGTGGGGATCGACGTCGCCAACGCGACCGTGATGCTGGTCGAGGGGGCCGAGCGATACGGGCTGTCCCAGCTCCATCAGCTGCGCGGCCGCGTGGGACGCGGCGAGCACGCCTCGCACTGCATCCTGTTCGCCGATGCCGGATCGGAGCTGGCCCACCGGCGTCTCGAGGCGATCGAGACCGAGCGCGACGGCTTCAAGCTCGCCGAGGTCGACCTGGCCCTGCGTGGCGAGGGAGAGATCCTCGGAACCCGCCAGCACGGCCTGCCGCGGTTCCGGGTGGCCGAGCTTCCCGAGGACGTCGGCGTCCTCACGGAGGCGCGGCGTGAGGTGATCGCCCTCGTCGAGCGGCACGGCTCGCTCGAGGCGCCCGAGCTGGGGCCGCTGCTCGACGCGGCGCGCCGGCGCTTCGGCGACGAGCGGGCCGAGCCAATCGCGGCGTAGCTAGCGTGAGGCACCACTAAATGCGGGTCGTCGCCGGGGAGCTCAAGGGACGCCGCCTGGCAGCGCCGCCGCGGCGGTCCGCCGCCGTGCGGCCGACCGCCGACCGGGTGCGCGAGGCGCTGTTCGCGATCCTGGGGGAGGTTGGCGGCGCCAGCGTCCTCGATCTGTTCTGCGGCACCGGGGCGCTCGGGATCGAGGCCCTCTCCCGGGGAGCCGGCCGCGCCACGCTGGTCGACAGCGCACGTCTCGCTGGCGCGGCGCAACGTGCGCGAGCTCGGTCTGGAGCCCCGCACGGACGTCGTCCGCTCCGATGCGATGCGCTACCTCAGGCGCTCCCGCCGGCGCTTCGACCTGATCTTCTGCGACCCGCCCTATAGACTCGCCGACCGTCTTGAGGGGGAACTCGACTCGCTCATCCCAGCACGCCTCGCGGAGGGCGGGCGCTTGATCTCCGAGAGCGCGGCGCGCCACCCGCCTCGAGCTGTCGCCTGCCGCTGCTCGCCGAGCGGCGCTACGGCGACACGCTGATCCGGATTCACGCGCGGGAGGAACGATGAGCGACGGTCGCGTGGCCATCTGCCCTGGCACCTACGACCCGGTCACCAACGGGCACCTCGACATCATCGGCCGGGCCGCGAAGGTGTTCGACCGCGTCGTCGTCGGCGTGGTGAACCAGCCGACGCGCAAGCAGCAGACGGTGTTCAGCGCCGAGGAGCGACAAGGGGTTCCTCGAGGACGCGGTCGCGGCTCGAGCCGAACGTCGAGGTCGAGGTGTTCTCCGTCCTCGTGGTCGAGTTCGCCCGCGAGCACGGCGCGACCGTCGATCGTCAAGGGCCTGCGAGCGATCTCGGACTTCGAGTACGAGTTCGAGATGAACCAGCTCAATCGCAAGCTGGCTCCCGAGATCGAGTCGGTCTACATCATCGCCTCGCCCGACTACAGCTTCCTCTCCTCGACCGGGGTCAAGGAGATGGCCACCTTCGGCGGCGACGTCGTCTGACCTGGTCCCGCCGGGTGTCGCGCAGGCCCTCGCCGAGCGCCTGGGGCGCTAGATGACAGGCGTCGCGCGGCGGGCAGGAGCTTGCAATTCGGCGCCGAAATCAAGACTGCGAGCGTCCCTTTCCCCCGCTCGCGTAAGCTTTCACGACTCTCATGGACGTACTTGTTCTCATCGACAAGCTCGATGACCTGATCCATAACGCGCGGCCGGTTCCGCTCACAGATCAGGTCCGCGTGGACCGCGAGGAGATCTACGACCTGCTCGATCAGATGCGTGCCACGATCCCCGAGGAGATCAAGCAGGCGCGCTGGATCGTCAAGGAGCGGCAGGAGATGCTCGCCGAGGCGAAGCGCGAGGCCGAGCGCGTGGTCAAGGAGGCCCGCGACCAGCAGGCGCGCCTGATCTCCGACGAGGAGGTCTACAAGCAGGCGGAGCGCGCGGCCGAGGAGATCATCGAGGACGCCCGCGAGACCGAGCGCTCGATCCGCCTCGGCGCCGAGGACTACGCCGACGAGATCCTCTCCACGCTCGAGGTCAACCTCGAGAAGTTCCTCGCCGCCGTGCGCCGCGGCCGCGATCGCCTCGCCGGGCGCGAGGATCAAGAGCCGGCCGAGGTCGGCTAGCCGACCCTCGATAGATCGCGTATCGTCGGCCCGTGCTGAGGGCTGACCCGGCGGGAAGCGTGCGGAAGGCGTCAGCCGAGGACGCGCCCCGGCTTGCGGACGCGCTCGCTCGCGCCTTCCAGGACGACCCCGGGTGGTCCCATCTGCTGCCGGACGCAAGCGACCGGACGCGGCGCCTGCGCCTGTTCTTCGAGACCGAGCTGGGCGGGATCGCCCTGGCGCACGGGCTCGTCTGGACCACCGAGGAGGTCGTGGGGGCGGCGGTGTGGGCGCCGCCCGAGGGTTGGCGCGTCCCGATCACGGCGACGCTTCGCGAGACGCCGCCGATGCTCAGGGTGTTCGGCAGGCACCTGCCGCTGGCACTGCGCTCGAGGCTGCGAATGGAGGGCAGGCATCCGCGCCGGCCTCCCCACTGGTACCTCGCGTTCATGGGCGTGGCCCCGGAGTGGCAGGGCAGGGGGCTCGGGACCGCGCTCATGAGGCCAGCGCTCGAGGCCCTCGACGCGGCGGGCACCCCCGCCTACCTGGAGTCGTCGACTCCCCGCAGCCGCGCCCTGTATCAGCGCAACGGCTTCGAGGTGACGGGTGAGTTCAACCTCCCGTCGGCCGGCCCGCCGCTGTGGCAGATGTGGCGCGAGCCCGGACAGGCCGAGCACCCACCGGGTGGCCCGCGATTGGCGACTTAGTGGCGGTATGCGCCACTTTCTCGCCAATCCGGCCGCGCCGAGCCTGGCGGAGCCTCAGAGCCCGGTCTCGTGCGTGCCCGCGCGCCCCGCGTCGGTCTTCTCGTAGAAGCGCTGCAGGAGCGCAAGTGTCTCCTCGGGGTCGGCGCACGTGTAGGCGTTCCAGGCCTCGGTGCGGAGCTGGAAGTCGAGCGGCTGGCCGATCACGTCGAGGATCGTCTGCTTCGCCGAGCGCACCGCGGCCTGTGAGTTGCGGAGGATCTGCCTGGCGACCAGCTCGGCCTCGGCCATCAGGTCGTCGTGCGGCACGACCTTGCTGACCATGTTGCACTGCAGGGCCCGCTGGGCGTCGATCGGCTCGGCCGTGAGCAGCATCTGCATCGCGACGCCGACGCCACAGGTGTTGACGATGCGCACCAGGCCCCCGTCGCCGTGATGGAATCCCCGCCGCGCCTCGAAGGAGCCGAACATGGCGCGCTCCGAGGCGACGCGGATGTCGCAGGCCATCGCCGTCTCCAGGCCCCCGGCGAGCGCCCAGCCGTTGATCGCCCCGACGATCGGCTTGTAGATCCGGTGCATGCCCCGGGTGAAGCCGTTCAGCCCCAGCTCGACGATCTCGCGGATGTCGTGAGGAGACGCCTGGCCCATGATCGGCGGGATGTAGGTCTTCAGGTCGGCGCCCGCGCAGAAAGCCTCGCCCGCCCCGGTGAGGATCGCGACGTCGACCGAGTCGTCGTCGCGGAAGTCGGCCCACGTCTCGATCATCAGCCGGTGGACGTCCGGGTCGATCGCGTTGCGGGCCTCGGGCCGGTTGATCGTCACGTAGGCGATCCGGTCGCGCTTTTCGTACAGAACCTTCGACATGCGTCTCCTCCTCGGTCGCGGGATGGGGATCGTATGCCGGGGGCGCTACCTCAGACTTCGATGCCTTCGGTCGGGGCCCCGTCGGGATACGGCTCGTCGCGAACCCCTGCTCGGCTCGCGGCCGTGGCTTTCCGACCGGCGGCGGGGACCAAGGTCGTCGCCTCGCCGAGGCCGATGGGCGGCATGTTGTTGTACACGCACTCGTAGCTGCCGCCGGGGATGAGGTAGGTCTCGTGCCAGATGCCGACGTCACCGTCCGATCCGATGCGCTTGTTGAAAGCGACCCAGGCCGGCCAATGGGTTGCGTCGCGGTTCCGAGCATAGGTTTCCAGGTGCTCGAACGAGCGCCAGTACTGCACGAGCATCGGCCGCCGTGGGCTGCCGATGTACTGGCCGGCGCCGAGGAACCCTGATTCGGCGCTGTTTTCGAGCTCGCGCAGCATGCGCGGCATTGCCAAGAACACCGGCAGCCATTTCCAGATCTTCCAGAGCTTGTTGATGCGCATGCCGATCAGAAAGACGACGAAGTCGCCTTCGATCTGGGCCGTCACGCGCTTGTCGATCAGCTGAGCCACGGCCGGCCCTAACGGGTGACCGGGCTCCCCTCCTCAGTCTCTTGGGCCTGTTCGGCCTTCACCGCCTCGGGCTCGAGACCGGGCTCAGAGTGGGCGGCGCGGTCCTCGTAGGCGGCGCGCTTCGCCTGGTCGGGTTCGGCCAGCACCTTGTCCACCTTCAGCAACCGTCCGATCACCTCACGCGCACGGCGGGGGAGGGGATGGATCAGCTTGTCCATCACGGCGCTCGAGGCCGGGACCCAGACGTCGAACTTCGGGAACTGCAGCGCCTTGATGATCGCTTCGGCGACCTCCTCCGGCTCCAGCTTCTTGATCCCGGGGGTGTCAGGGAGTCCCGAACCGAGCTCGGTGTTGACCACCGCCGGCATCACCACCGAGACCTCGATCTCCGTGTCGCGGAGCTCGGCCCGGACAGCCTCGCTCAGCCCGATCACCGCGTGCTTGGTGGCGCAATAGGTGGCGCCGCCCGGAAGCCCGGCCTTGCCCGCCTGGGAGGCGAGGTTGACGACGTGCCCCCGGCCGCGCTCCCGCATCCCCGGAAGCACGAGCTTCATCCCGTAGATGACGCCGTGCAGGTTGATGTCGATCATCCGCCGCGCGGTCGCGTCGTCCTCACCGGTGAACGGGCCAATCGGCATGATCCCGGCGTTGTTGATCAGGACGTCGAGCGGCCCCAGCCGCTCCGAGACCTGGTCGAGGAAGTTGGCGAACGAGTCGCGGCGCGTGACGTCGAGCTCGAGACCGATCGTCTCCCCGCCAAGCTCGGCCGCCGCCTCTTCGGCGAGTGGCTTGTCGAGGTCGCCGATCGCCACCTTGGCGCCCTCGCGCACGAGCGCGGCCGCGGTCGCCTTGCCGATTCCGCGGGCGCCCCCTGTGATTGCGACCACCTTGCCTCCTACCGAACGCGGTTCCTTGGCCATCGATTCTCCTCTCGGGTGGGTGATCTGGTGTCGGACATGGTGTCACTCATACGTGGCGCGGATGACGGCCAGGTCGTCCGCCTCCCAGACGAGCTCGCCGCCGCACCACTCGACCAGCTCCTCGGCGCGCGAGGGCATGTCGACGCCCTCCTCCAACGGGGTCAGCTGCGGGTCGGCGATCACGACGTCGCCAATGACCAGCGCGCGCGACTGCTCGCGCACGCGGCGGAACAGGTCGCGCTTCTGCTCGGAGTCCAGGTGGTGGACGGACAGCACCGAGATCACGAGGTCCCAGGGCCCGTCGGGCAGCGGATCCTCCATTCTCGCCAGGCGCACCTCGATCCCCAGCTCGCGCGCCTTGAAGACCATCTCCGCCTGCGAGTCGAGGCCGGTCACCTCGGCATCCGGATAGCGGGCCCGAAGCCGGCGGGTGGTCTCGCCGGTCCCCACCCCGAGCTCCAGCACGCGCCGGGGCGCGAACGGGATCGCCTCGATCGCCTGATCCTGGAGCTCGTCGTAGCGCGGCACCTCCGCCCGGATCTCGTCCAGATAGGTCTCGGGGTTCATGTGAAACTGCGCGCTCACGCTGATCGCCTTCCGTCCGGCATCCGACCGCTAACCTCGATCCGAGGAATGACGTCGGCATATCACAGCATCGACCTGGCGCGTTTCGCTCTCAGTCCCGGCGAGGGCGGACGCCTCGATCTCGAGGCCGACCCGGGGCAGCTCGAGCTGGGCGGAGAGCGCTACGTCGTCGCCGGCGGCTCCGTCCCGGCGCGTCTCGACCTCTCGCGGACCGCGGCGGGCTACGCGGTCCGCATGCGCTTCACCGCCCGCGTCTCGGGACGGTGCATGCGCTGCCTCGATCCCGCCGACGTCGCGGTCGAGATCGACGCGCGCGAGGTCGATCAGCCGGGGACCGAGGACGAGGAGCTGCGCAGCCCGTACATCGATTACGACGAGCTCGACCTGAGCGCATGGGCCCACGACGCCCTGGCCCTCGCCCTTCCCATCCAGCTCCTGTGCAGGCCCGACTGCAGGGGGCTGTGCCCGGTGTGTGGCGCCTCGCTGAACGACGCCAACCCTGACGAGCACCGGCACGATCCCGAGCCCGACCCGCGCTGGGCGAAGCTCCGCGAGCTGAAGCTCGACTGAAGGCTCGCCTAGGCGGCGGCCGGCTCCGGCGCCACGAGTGGCACGCCGATCACCTTCAGGCGCCTGCGTCAGCGCCGTGAACGCGAACCTGTTCACCTGCTCGGAGGTGTAGCCGAGCAGCTCCCAGTCGTTCGGATCCTGCCCCGGTGGCACGAGCACGCCGCTGGCGATGGGCAGCAGGTCTGTGAGCGTGGCGCGCATGCGGTCCGCCAGCGCGGCGTTCTCGGCGCAGGCCCGCTTCAGGTACCAGGTGCCGTAGGCAACGTGGCGGTGCTCGTCGCGCGCCACGTTCCTGAAGCCCTCCAGGAAGCCGGGCATCTTGCCCGTCTTCTCCCAGTAGTCGGTGATCGTCCACTGGCCGGTGAGGGCGAGCGTGCCCTCGATCACCATGTGGTAGGCGGTCACGAACTCGACCTTCGCCTCGGCGCTGCTGGGATCGGCGATCAGCCGCTGGCCCGCCTCGACCAGCGCCTCGTCGAACAGCGTCACGAAGGCGTCGTTGAGATCCTCGCGCACCCTGGCGAGACGCTCCTGGATGTCCGCGTCGCGCATGCCCACGACCTCGCGGTAGAAGCGGTCGAAGAACTGCATGTGCCGGGCCTCGTCGACTTGCTGCGTGGTCAGGAACGCCTCCTCCTGCTCGTCCTCGTAGGCCATCACCAGGCCCGAGAACTGGGTGGTGACCCGCTCCTCGCCGACGAAGAACGCCGACATTCCCCAGACGAACCAGTCGCGCTCCTCGTCGGTGAGGCTCGCCCAGTCCTCGACGTCCCGCGAGAAGTCGATCTCCTGCGAGAGCCACTGCTGACGCTCCCACAGCTCGTACAGCTGCTGGGGCGCCAGCAGCTTCACCTTGTCGAGCTTCGATTCGTCGCTGATCGTCGCGACGTCTCCCTGCTGGGTGAGGTCGAGGAGGGTGGCTGCCATCGCTTCTCCTTCCGGTTGGTCGCGGGCGCCAGGAGGATCCGGACGCCCCGCGAAGAGCACGGCCAGGCTACCATCGCCGATGACACCTTGTCGGGACACTCCGTCTGACGAATCGACAGCCAGCGGCTACCATGGGCCCGTGGCGGTTCTGTCCAAGCGAGTCGAGGCCCCGGAGCGCCGGCGCGAAGCCGAGGCCGCGTTCGTCGTCGCGACCGAGTCGCTGCTTGCCGGAGGAAGCTCGTACGCAGACCTCTCGGTGGAGCAGATCTCGGCCGCGGCGGGCCGCTCGCGCACGGCCTTCTACGTCTACTTTCGCGACAAGCGCGACCTGCTCATGCGGGCGACGGAGACGGTCGCCGCCCAGCTCTACGACGAGGCCGACCGCTGGTGGTCGGGCGCCGACGGGCGGCGCGGGCTGCGCTCCGCGCTCACCGACATCCTCGCCACCTACCGCGACCACGCCGATCTGCTGCGCGCGGTGGTCGAGGCCTCGACCTACGACGAGCAGGTCGGCGAGTTCTGGCGGACCTTGGTCGGAAGGTTCATCCAGGCCACCGAGCTGCGGCTCGCCGACGAGGGCGATGAGCCAAGTCGCGCCGCCGGCAAGGCCTTCGCGCTCGTGTGGATGACCGAGCGGGCCTGCTACCAGCAGGTGGCGCGCGGCGGGCGGATGGACGACCCCAGGCTTGTCGACGCCCTGCTCGAGGTCTGGGAGCGCAGCGTCTACGGCCCCACCTAGGTGCTCCCCGCCGCAAGTGCCGCCGCGTTGGGCGGCTGCAAGCCTTCGCCAGTCTTCGTCCTCGCTCGCTCGCGTACTTTTCAAGTACGCCACGCTCTCTGCGTCCTTGCCTGACTCGGCTTTCGCGCGCCCAACCACGACGGCACTCACGACGGTGAGCACCGCGCCGCTACCATCCCGCGTCACATGGCCGTCCCCAAGAAGAGGACCTCCCGCACGCGCCGCGACAAGCGCCGCGCCACCCACAAGGTGAGCGCGCCGCGGCTCAACGAGTGCCCGCGCTGCCACAGCCCCCGCCTGCCGCATCGCGTCTGCCCGGTATGCGGGACGTATGCGGGACGTGAGGTCATCGAGCACGAGATCGCCGAGACGGCCCCAACGCAGACGCCGGCGGACACGGAGGAGTAGGTAGGTCCTGGTGACCACGGTCGCCCTCGACGGTCGTGGCGCCGAGCGAGGGTCCGAGGCGATCGTCGCCGGCACCCGGGCGGCCGCGGCCGACGGCATCCGGCTGCGCGTCTTCGGCGACCCCGCCGCGCTGGCGGCCGTGGAGGAGATCGACGGCGCCGAGTTGGTGCCCGCCGCCGAGGAGATAACCAACGCAGACGAGCCCGTCGCAGCCGTGCGCTCCAGGCCGCATGCCTCCGTCGTGCTCGCCGCCAAAGACGTTGCCGAGGGGCGCTCCCAGGCGATGGCCAGCGCCGGCTCCACCGGGGCGACGATGACGGCCGCCCTGTTCGCGATGCGGCGCCTGCACGGCGTGCGCCGGCCGGCCCTTGCCGTCCAGCTCCTCGTTCCCGGCCGCCCCGACCCGCCAGCCCTGCTGCTGGACGTGGGTGCGAACTCCGACGCCCGGACCAACGACCTGGTGCAGTTCGCCTATCTGGGGGCCGCCTTCAGCGAGGCGGTGCTCGGGGTCGCCGGGCCGCGGGTGGCGCTGCTGTCGGTGGGCGAGGAGCCGAACAAGGGCTCGGCGGAGGTGGTCGATGCCCATGCGAGGCTCGCCGGTGCCCAGGGACTCGACTTCCGGGGAAATCTCGAGGGCGGCGGCCTGTTCGCCGGGACGGCCGACGTGATCGTCACCGACGGGTTCACCGGCAACGTCGTCCTGAAGACGATCGAGGGCACCGCCAAGACCGTGGCCGAGGCGGTGCGTGCCGCGGCCCGCTCGGGGGCCAGGGCAAGCGCGGGCGGGCTTCTGCTTCGTCCGTCGCTGGACGGCCTGCGCCGCCGGCTGGACCCCGACACGACGGGGGGCGCGATCCTGCTCGGCCTCCGAGGCGTTGCCGTGGTCGGACACGGCAGCTCGGGGCCGGAGGGCATCGCCAATGCGGTGCGGCTCGCGGCGCGCACCGTCGAGGAGCGGGCCGTCGAGCGAACCAGCAAGCTCCTGGAGGGGTCCGGAATGACCCGCGGCGAGCTCCGCCGTGAGTCGCTGCGGGCCGGAATGCGTGATAGGAAGGAGCCATGAGCAACGATGGGCTGAGCCGAGAGGAGGTGCTGGAGAAGGTGCGGGAACATCTGTCAACCGAGCTCGAGGTGCCGCTCGACGGGATCGACGAGGCAACCCGCTTCCGCGACGACCTCGACGCGGACTCGCTCGATCTCTACGAGCTGGTCATGGAGCTCGAGGACACGTATGGGGTGAGGGTTCCCGAGGACGAGGCGGCGACCATCGAGACCGTGGGCCAGGCCGTGGAGTTCGTCGCCCAGCGGCTCGGCGCGGCCTAGCTGCCAGGCCGTCGTGCCTTCGGGGATTCGCAGGCTCGCCCGGCGCGGCCGGCGTCAGGTCGAGGGCCCGGCACGGCTCGCGGAGCTGATCGAGTCGCTGCCCGAACCGTTGCGGCGCAATGCGGTCACTCATTCCTCCTGGGTCCACCATCGCGCCGACTCCTACGGCCGGCTGGCGTTCCTTGGCGACGGCGTCCTGGGACTGGCGGTGGCCGAGGACCTGTACCGGCGCTTCGCGCGCGCGGACATCGGCAGGCTGACCAAGGTCCACGGCCAGGCCGTGAGCGGTCGCGCCTGCGTCGAGGTGGCCGAAGCGCTCGGCCTGCCGCGGAGGCTGCGCGAAGCCGCCCCCTCGGACCCGGAAGGCGGCATCGACCCCGAGGCGCTCCTGGCCTCGGAGCGCGCCCTCGCCTCGGTCTGCGAGGCGATGATCGGCGCCTGCTACCTGCACCATGGCTTCGAGGCGACCGCCGAGGCGACCGCGGCGGCCTTCGCCGAGCAGATCGAGCTGGCGTCCGAGACCATGCTGGACTTCAAGTCCGCTCTTCAGGAGCTGCTCGCCCGCGACGGCGCCCGCGTAACCTACGAGGTCGTCCACGAGGCGGGCCCTGCCCACGACCGGCGCTTCGAGGTCGCCGCCGTGTGCGACGGCCAGGCGATCGGAAAGGGGGAAGGGCGGAACAAGAAGGCCGCCGAGCAGGCCGCTGCGGCGGAGGCGCTGGAGCGCCGAGGGCGGTAGGAGGCAGGCCCGAGGCGACGAACAGAACACCGTCCGATCCGACAGCGAGCCTACCCAGGGTCGCACAGCCGATTCCATGCACCTGAGCTCGATCACGATCAAGGGTTTCAAGTCGTTCCCCGAGCGCACGCGGCTCGTGTTCTCGCCGGGCGTCAGCGTGATCGTTGGCCCGAACGGCTGCGGCAAGTCGAACATCACCGACGCCGTGCTCTGGGCCCTGGGCGAGCAGAGCCCACTGACGGTTCGCGGTCAGACGATGCAGGACATGATCTTCGCGGGCGGCGAGGAGCAGTCGCCGCGCCGCTACGCCGAGGTCGAGGTGGTCCTGGAGACATCACAGCCGGCCGCCTCCTCGTCTGAGACTCCGGCGGCCGGGTCTGCGGCGGGGAGCGAGTTTTCGGAGATTTCGATCAAGCGGCGCCTGGAGCGCAGCGGCGATGGCGAGTACCGCCTGAATGGGGCGCGCTGCCGGCTGGTCGACGTCATCGAGGTGCTCGCCGACGCGAACCTCGGCCGCGAGATGCACTCGGTGATCAGCCAGGGCCGGGTGGAGGAGATAGTGCACTCGAAGCCCCGCGACCGGCGGCTGCTGGTCGAGGAGGCGGCCGGGCTGGGCAAGCACCGCAAGCGCCGCCGGCGGGCGCAGCTGAAGCTCGAGCGCACCCAGGAGAACCTCGACCGCGCGCTCGACGTGGAGCGCGAGGCGCGCAGCCGGCTGCGGCCGCTGAAGCGCCAGGCCCAGGCGGCGGACATCCAGGCGCGCTTCGAGCGCGAGGCCGGCGAGCTGCGCGCGCGGCTGTTGGCGGACGAGCTCCGCACGCAGTCGAGCGAGCTCGACGGCGCCGAGCGCGATGCCGCCAGGGCACGCGAGGAGCGACAGGGCGTCGAGGCCGAGCAGGCGAAGGTCGGCCACCGCCGCAGCGAGATCGAGGGCCGTCTGGCCCAGCGCGATCGCGAGCGGACCGCGGTCTGGGGCCGGCTCACCGCCCTGAGAGCCGCCCACGAGCGGCTGAGCGTGCGCGGCGAGGCGCTGGCCGGCCGCCGCGCCGAGCTGGCGGCGGAGCTCGAGCGCCGTCGCGCCGCCCTGGGCGCGCTGGCCGAGGAGTCCCCGCCGACGGGCGGCACGGGTGGCGATCCGGTGGCCTCGGGGCTGGAGCGGATCTCCTCGGCGCTGCAGGCGGCTAGCGAAGCCATGGAGCGCGCCCGCGCCGTGGAGAGCGCGAATGAGCGGGCGACCGAGGTGGCGCGGGTCCGGGAGGCGTCCGAGCGGGCGGCCAGCGCGGCGCGGCGCGTCGAGGGGCTCCTGGGCCGGCGCCGGCAGGACTCGCTGGAGAGCCGCATCTCGGCGCTGAGCGAGCTCCTGGGGCGGCTGGACGAGCTGCTCGAGGTGACGGCCGAGGCGCGGGACGCGGTCGGTGAGCACGCCACGGCGCTCGAGCGCCGCATGCTCGACGAGCGCGACACCGACGACGTGACGGCGCAGCTCCGCGCCTGCTCGCAGGCGGAGGCCGAGCTGCAGGCGAAGCTGCACGCGATGGGCGACTCGGTGACCGAGGCCGAGGTTCGCGCCACGCACCTGCGCGATCGTCGCGACGAAGCGGCGACGGAGCTCGCGCGGATCGCTCGGCAGCTCGGTCGCGAGATCGAGCCCGCGACCGAGGCGCTGAGCGAGGCGGAGCGCGATGAGGTCGAGCGCAAGCTGGAGCGCGTGGCGCGGCGCCGCGAGGCGCTGGGCCCGGTGAACCCGCTCGCCGAGCAGGAGTACTCCGAGGCCCAGGCCCATGTGAGCCAGCTCGAGGAGCAGCGGCAGGACCTCGAGTCGGCGCTCGCCGAGCTCCAGGGCCTGATCCGGGACACCGATCGCAAGATCCGGGCCGCCTTCGAGGAGACCTTCGAGGCGACCGAGCGAAACTTCGAGGAGCTGATCGAGCACCTCTTCCCCGGCGGCCGCGGCCGCCTGCGGCTGGTCAGCGAGCCGGGCCCCCGGCTGGTCCTGGGCGGCGTGAGGCGGATCGAGGTGGACAAGCTGAAACGGACCCTGCGGCGCCGCATCCGGCGAAAGCCGGATGACCGGTCGCGCCCGGGCTCGCTGGAAGCGGAGGACGCCGCAGGCATTGATGAGGACGCGTCAGCGGACGATTCGGCCGGCATCGATGGCGTCGAGATCGAGGTGACTCCGGCCGGCAAGGCCACCCGCCGCCTGTCGCTGCTCTCCGGCGGCGAGAAGGCGCTGGTCGCGCTCGCGTTCGTGTTCGCCGTCTTCCTCGCCCGGCCGTCGCCCTTCTACATCCTCGACGAGGTCGAGGCCGCGCTCGACGACGCGAACATCGACCGGTTCCTGCAGCTCGTGCGACGCTTCTCCGGCCGTGCCCAGTTCGTGATCGTCACCCACCAGAAGCGGACCATGGACGCCGCCGACGTGCTCTACGGCGTCAGCATGGGCAAGGGCGGCATCACCAAGGTCATCTCCCGCCGCCTCTCACACTCCGACGAGTCCGGCGGCGAGGCGGCCGAGGCCGCCGAGGCTGCCTGACGCGCGCGGACAAGCCGGCGCGCCCGGATAACCTGGCGCGCCATGGCCACCTCCTGGCACGAGGCTTTCGACCTGGGAGACGGTGCGGCCCACGCACCGGCGAGGCGGCGATCTCGAACCAGCGGAGCAGGAGAAGCGAGGCGTCCTTCGCCGCCTGCGAGAGAGCCTGTCGAAGAGCCGGCAGGCGCTGCAGACCGAGCTCAGCTCGAGCCTCTTCGAGCAGCTCGACGACGAGACCTGGGAGCGGCTCGAGGAGGCATTGATCCTCGCCGACGTCGGGGCCAAGGCCACCGCCGACGTCGTCGGGCGACTCGAGGCAGAGGTCGATGCCGGCAGCGTCGCGGGGGCCGACGCGGTGCGCGAGCGACTGGTCGAGCTGCTCGCCGAGGTCGCCGGCGCCGCGACGCCGCTCGGATCGATCTGCGGAGCCGCCCCGCGGTGATCATGGTCGTCGGCGTCAACGGGACCGGCAAGACGACGACGATCGGCAAGCTCGCATGGCACCTGCGGGACGAGCTCGGACTGTCGGTGATCGTCGCCGCGGCCGACACCTATCGCGCCGCCGCGATCGAGCAGCTCGAGGCCTGGGCGGAGCGGGCCGGCGCCGAGATCGTCCGCGGCGCGCCCGGCGGCGACCCCGGCGCGGTCCTCTTCGACGCGATCGCGGCGGCCGAGTCGCGCGGGCGCCGACGTGGTGATCGCCGACACCGCCGGACGCCTGCACACGCACGCGAACCTGATGGCCGAGCTGGCAAAGGTACGTCGGGTGGCGGCGAAGCGGCTCGAGGGCGCCCCGCACGAGTCGCTGATCGTGATCGACGCCACCACCGGCCAGAACGGCCTTCGCCAGGCGCAGGTGTTCGCCGAGACCGTCGACCTGACCGGCGTCGTGCTGACCAAGCTCGACGGGACCGCGAAGGGCGGCATCGCCCTGGCGATCGCCTCCGAGCTGAGCCTGCCGGTGAAGCTGATCGGGGTGGGCGAGGGACTGGAGGACCTGCGGCCGTTCGACGCCCGCGAGTTCGCCGCCGCGCTGCTCGGCGATGAGCGGCCGTGACGCCCCGTAAGCTGAGATCGTGTTCGACCAGCTCTCCGACCGCCTTCAGGAGACGCTCTCCGGCGTCCGCTCGCGCGGCAAGCTCACCGAGGCCGACGTCGACCGGGCGATGCGCGAGATCCGCCTCGTCGCTGCTCGAGGCCGACGTCAACTTCAAGGTCGTCAAGCAGTTCACCTCGCAGGTGAAGGAGCGCTGCCTGGGCGCCGGCGTGCTCGACAGCCTCAATCCCGGCCAGCAGGTGGTGAAGATCGTCAACGAGGAGCTGGCGGCGCTGATGGGGGGCGCGAGCCGCGACCTCGCCTTCGCCGAGCTCGGGCCCGACCGTGATCCTGATGGCCGGCCTTCAGGGCTCGGGCAAGACCACCGCCTGCGCGAAGCTCGCCAAGCACCTCGCCAAGGACGGCAAGCGGGTGGCGCTGGTCGCCTGCGACACGCAGCGCCCGGCGGCGGTCGAGCAGCTGCGTCACCATGGGCAAGCGGGCCGGCGCCAAGGTGTACGAGCAGGGCACCGAGCGCGACCCGGTGGAGATCGCCGAGTGGGCGCTGGGCCAGGCGCAGCGCCGCGGGCGACGACGTGCTGATCGTCGACACGGCGGGGCGCCTGCACGTCGACGAGGAGCTGATGGACGAGCTGGCGGCGATCCGCAAGCGCACCAAGCCCCACGACATCCTCCTGGTGCTCGACGCGATGACCGGGCAGGACGCGGTCAACGTCGCCGAGGCGTTCGCCGAGCGGGTCGACTTCGACGGCGTGCTGCTGACGAAGCTCGACGGCGATGCGCGCGGCGGCGCGGCGCTGTCGGTGAAGGCCGTGACCGGCAAGCCGATCCTCTACGCCTCGGTCGGCGAGAAGCTCGACGAGCTCGAGCGCTTCCACCCGGAGCGGATGGCGAGCCGGATCCTCGGCATGGGCGACGTGCTGTCGCTGATCGAGAAGGCCGAGGAGGTCTCGGACGACACGCAGGCCGAGGACCTCGAGCGCAAGATTCGCCGCCAGCAGTTCACCCTCGAGGACTTCCTGCAGCAGATGCGCCAGGTGCGGCGCATGGGGCCGCTCATCGAACGTGCTCGGGATGATGCCCGGGATGGGCAAGGCGATGAAGCAGATGCGCCAGGTGAACATGGACGACGCGCGAGCTCGACCGGCTCGAGGCGATCATCCTCTCGATGACGCCCGCGGAGCGGGCGCGGCCGGACCTGATCGACGGCTCGCGGCGCAAGCGGATCGCCCGGGGCTCGGGGACGACCGTGCAGGCGGTGAACCAGCTCGTCAAGCAGTTCGGCGCAGATGCGCAAGCTGATGGCCCAGCTCGCCAAGGGCAAGATGCCCGACCCGCAGCAGCTGATGCGGGGCATGTAACCTGGTCCGCCGCAGATGGCCGTACGAATCAGACTCAGAAGAGTCGGGGCGCAGGAAGAACCCGATCTGGCGCATCGTCGTCGCCGACCGCCGCTCGCCGCGCGACGGCCGGACGATCGAGACGATCGGCCACTACAACCCGCAGACCGACCCGTCGACGATCGTGATCGACGAGGAGCGCGCCCGGCACTGGCTCACGCACGGCGCCCAGCCGACGCGCACCGTCGCGGGGCTGCTTGCGCACCAAGGGCATCGAGGCGACGGGCTCGTAGCGCATGCGCGAGCTGGTCGAGTTCCTCGCCCGGGCGCTGGTCGAGGACCCGGACTCCGTGCAGGTCGAGGAGGTCGAGGAGAACGGAGACCTGGTGCTCGAGGTCACCGTGGGCGGGGACGACCTGGGCCGGCTGATCGGCAGGGGCGGCCGGGTCGCCAACGCCATCCGGACGGTGGCCAAGGCCGCCTCGACCGGCGCCGAGCGGCGGGTCCTGGTCGAGTTCATTGAGGATTGACGTCTTCACCCTCTTCCCCGAGTGGTTCGAGTGGTTCCTCGGGCAGCGGCACGTGCGCAACGCGCTCGAGCGCGGCACGGAGATCCGCTTCTTCAACTACCGCGACACGACGCCGCTGGGCGGCGGGCAGGTCGATGACTCGCCCTACGGCGGCGGCGCCGGGCATGGTGCTGCGCGTCGACGTCGTCGACGCGGCGCTGAGCGCCGCCTACGGGGACAGGGCCGCCAGGGCAGGCGCATCGTCCTGCTGGCCCCCTCCGGGCGCCAGCTCGACGACGCCCTCGCCGGCGAGCTGGCGGCCGAGCCGCGAGGTGGCGCTTCTGTGCGGGCGCTACGAGGGGGTCGACGAGCGCGTCACGCGAGCACCTGGCGACCGACGCGGTCTCGGTCGGGCCGTACGTGCTCTCGGGCGGGGAGCTGGCCGCGATGGTGGTCGCCGACGCGGTGATCCGCAAGCTCCCCGGCGCGCTGGGCCACGCCGACAGCGCGGTCGAGGAGTCGTTCTCGCAGGCGCTCGGGGGAGCGCCGGAGTACCCGCACTACACGGCCCGCCTCCTATCGCGGGTGGGAGGTGCCCGAGGTGCTGCTCTCCGGCGATCACGCGCGGGTGCGGCGAATGGCGGCTGGAGCAAAGCCGCCGGCGCGCCGGCGACGCGTCTGACGGCTAGCGGCTCTCCGCTACTATTCTGCCGGCCGCGCGGGCCTTCGCTGATCGGAGGCCCGTTGTGCGCCACAGGTCCAGGCGTCGTCTCCGGCCTCACGCGGGCGGCAAGGAGCCCCGGCGCCGCCCTCGCAGGAGCCCATGAGCACGATCATCGAGAGCATCGAGCAGCGTCAGCTGAGGCGGGTGCCTCGGTTCGCGCCTGGCGACCGGGTGCGCGTCCACTTCCAGGTCGTCGAGGGCACCCGGCGTCGCACCCAGGTGTTCGAGGGCGTCGTGATCGCCCGGCGCGGCGCCGGCGCGAGGGAGACGTTCACGGTCCGCAAGCAGTCGTTCGGGGTCGGCGTCGAGCGCACCTTTCCCGGTCCACTCGCCGAAGATCGAGCGGCTCGAGGTGGTGGCCAGGGGCGACGTGCGGCGAGCCAAGCTCTACTACCTGCGCGGCCGGGTCGGCAAGCGCGCCCGGGTCGCCGAGCGGCGCTGGGGGATCGAGGACGAGCTCGTGATCACGCCGGAGGAGAGCGAGGCGGTCGACTCCGAGGGCGTCGCCCAGAGCGAGGCCGAGTCGATCCCGCACGGCCGAGGAGGGCGAGGAGGGCGAGACGCGGCCGAGGAGGCGACGGAGCGAGGAGCGCCGAGGCGACGAGCGGAGCCGAGGCCAGCAGCGAGGAGGGAGGCGGAGGCCGGCGGAGCCTCCGGAGGAACCCGAGGCCGAAGCGGCGGAGCTCTCCGAGGGTCCAAGGTCCGAGGCGACGGCCGAGGATTCCGAGGAATCAAAAAAACTGATCCCGCAGGCCGACAACGGGGCGGGGCGCGCTCGTCGAGCTGGTGGTGATCGTCGCCCTGGCGATCGGCTTGGCGCTGCTGATCCAGGCCTTCGTGGTGAAGCCGTACCAGATCCCCTCCGGGTCGATGGAGCCGACGCTCGACGATCGGCCAGCGGGTGCTCGTCAACCGGGTCGCTCTACCACTTCCGCGACCCCCACATCGGCGACGTGGTCGTCTTCCATCCGCCGCGGGAGCCGAGACCGGGCAGCGAGTGCGGCGATCGCGACACCGGCGAGGGCCAAGGCCGTGTCCGACGAGCCCACGCCCGAGGAGTCGGACACCAACTTCATCAAGCGGATCGTCGCCGGCCCCGGCGACCGGCTCAGCATCCACAACGGGCATCCGGTGGTCAACGGGGTCGAGGCGAACGAGGACTTCATCAGGCCCTGCCGGGGCGGAAACCGACTGCAATCTGCCGCACGCAGATCACGATCCCACCCGACCATTACTTCATGATGGGCGACAACCGCGGGCCGAGCGACGACAGCCGCTTCTGGGGCCCCGTCCCGCGAGAGCTGGATCATCGGCGAGGCCTTCTTCACCTACTGGCCGCCCGATCGAATCGGCCTGCTGTAGTTCAACCGAGCCGTCGGTCATGATTGCGGCGACCGTGGCACGGGCGAGGACAGCCGTCTCTGAGGCCGGGCCGTCCGTGAGCGGCGCCCGGCGACGCGCCCGGGCGCGGCGCCGTCGCCGCGCTGCGCGGCTGTTCCGCTTCGACCGCGAGCTGGGGGTCGCGCTACGTCGCCGGCGCCGACGAGGCCGGACGCGGCTCGCTGGCGGGGCCGCTGGTGGCCGCGGCGGTCCTGATCGACTACGGCACGCTCAGCCTCCGCGACCGGCGCGCCCTCTCCGAGCTCGACGACTCGAAGGTGCGAAGCGCCGGAGGAGCGCGAGGAGCTCTACCCGCGGGTCGTGCGGGCCGCGGCGCGGGTGGCGGTGACCGTGCGGTGCGTCCGCGGCATCGACGCCCGCGGCCTGCACGTCACCAACCTCGCCGCGCTCGCCCGCAGCCTCGAGCGGGTCGCGGTGCCCGGAGGCCGTCTGCCTGGTCGACGGATTCTCGGTGCCCAGCTGCCGGTCGCTCACCGCGCGGTGATCGACGGTGACGCAAGGAGCGCGGCGATCGCCGCCGCCTCGGTGGTCGCCAAGGTGACCAGGGACCGCTACATGTGCAGCGTCGATTCGGCCTATCCGCAGTTCGGCTTCGCGGGCAACGTCGGTTACTCGACCCCCGAGCATCGAGCGGCGATCATCGAGCACGGCCCCTCGGCGCTGCACCGCCGGTCCTTCCAGTCGATCGCCTACAGCCAGCTCGAGCTCTCCTGAGCTCCCGCGGTTTGTGACGCGGTCCGGCACGCGGAGCGTCGACCCGGCCCGGCTGGCGGGTCTGCGGGCCGCTGCCCAGCTCCTGCATCGGCCGGGCACCGCCAGGCATCCGGCCGACGTGGCCCGGGCGATCTGCGGCGCTCAGGCGCAGGATCTCGCGGCCGGGCGCCTGGCCTTCCGGGCCCGGAACGGGCGTCTGCGCGCCGTCGACGTCGACCGGGCCCGCACCGAGGAGCGTTCGTTGCTGCGCACCTGGGTGATGCGACGCACTATGCACCTGATCGCGACCGAGGACGAGGCGTGGCTGGCGCCCTTGTTCGAGCGGGCCTTTGTCGACAACTCGAGGAGGCGGCTCGCCCAGCTCGGCGTCGACTCCGCCACCCAGGAGCGGGGGCTTCGCGAGATCCGAAAGGCACTCGACAGCGACGGGCCGCAGACCCGGCGCGTCCTGGTGGAGCACCTTCGCCGCAAGGGGATCGCCCTCGATTCGTCCACTCGCCTGCACCTGTTCGGGCTGGCGGTCGCGCACCGGATCGCCTGCCTCGGCCCGGACGAGGGGTCGCAGACCTGCCTCGTCCTCGCGGCGGACTGGCTGGGCGAGCGACCCCCGCCCCGGCGCGAAGCCGCTCTCAGCGAGCTGGCCCGCCGTTACCTGCGCGCCTTCGGCCCGGCGACCGAGGCCGACTTCGCGGGCTGGGCCGGCCTCGGCTTGCGGGAGATCAGGTCGGCCCTCGCCGGCATCGCCGGCGAGCTGATCGAGGTGCGGGTGGGCGATCGCGCCGCGTGGACGCTGAAGGGCGCCGTCAGGCGCCCGCGGCGCCGGATCGTCCGTCTGCTGCCGGCCTGGGACACCTACCTGATGGGCCACCGGGATCGGGAGTTCATCGCCGAGCCGGTCCGGTGGCGGCGGATCATGCCCGGGGGCGGGATCCTGCGACCGAGCATCGTCGTCGACGGCGTCGCCGCGGGCACCTGGCGGCTGCGGCGCGGCGGGAGCACCTTCAAGGTGGAGGTCGAGCCGTTCGCCGAGCTCGAGCCCGCGGTGGCCCAGGCAATCGCGGCAGAGGCGATTGACGTGGGGCGCTTTGAAGGGAAGGCGGCGGAGCTGGCGGAGGGGACGGCTGGGTAGAAGCGACCCAGGGGCACCGCCTTTCTCCCGACGAAAGTGATTTTGAGCCCCATATGGGGGCCCAATACCACTTTCGTGGCCGTCGTCGATCGCTAGAACGCTGCGCGGAGATGCTCCCACTCAGCGATCCGGCCCGTGGCGTCGATGCGCACGCCGACCACGTCGAAGCGAAGCGCGCCGTGCCGCGGGACCGACCCGTCGTGGTCGTGCAGCCAGGCGAGCGCCAGCGAGCGCAGCTTGTGCCGCTTGCGGTGGCCGACCGCCATCGCCGGACGCTCCGGCCCGCCCACCGAGGTCGCGCGGAGCGCCTTGACCTCGACGAAGACGAGCGCCGGTCCGTCGAGCGCGATCAGGTCGATCTCACCGCGGACGGCGGAGGTCCGCTCGTTGCGGGCGACGATCCGCATCCCCCGGCGCTCGAGCGCATCCGCGACCAGCGCCTCGGCGGCGCGCCCCAGTCGCTGGCGGGCCTGCGACATCGCACGCCGACCGTAGCCGGGCCGTCCGCGCGCGGGAAGCGCAAGATGTGCCAACTCGGTGACGCTCGCTTGACGATCGGCGCGCCACCCGCGATCCGGCCGCTCATAGCCTCGGCGCGTGCTCGCCAGCGTCCGTACGTTTGCGCTCCTCGGGATCGAGGCGCGGGAGGTCCAGGTCGAGGCCGACGTCGCAAGCGGCGGGCTGCCCAGCTTCTCGCTGGTCGGGCCTGCCCGATCCGGCGGTCAGGGAGTCGCGCGAGCGGGTGCGCTCGGCCCTCGTCAACTCGGGCTTCAAGTTCCCGATGAGCCGGATCACCGCAAACCTGGCGCCCGCCGACCTGCGCAAGGCCGGCCCGAGCTTCGACCTGGCGATCGCGGCCGCGCTTTTGGCGGCCTCGGGCCAGCTTTCCGCGGAGCGGCTGGCCCGGGTCGCTCTCGCGGGCGAGCTCGCGCTCGATGGCTCGATCCGGCCCGTGCCGGGAGTCCTGGCGATGGCTGAGGCGGCACGGGAGCTGGACGTGGAGGCGATCGCGGTCCCGGCGCCGAACGCGCCCGAGGCGGCCCTTGCCGGCGGCGCCGCGGGTCGTTCCCCTGGTCCGGGTCGAGCAGCTGGCGCTTCTGGGCACCGAAGGCGAGCCGCCGACTCCCTCGCCCCCGGCCTGGAGCGCGAACGGCTCCGGTCCCGACCCGCCGGACCTGGCGGACCTGCGCGGACAGCCGTACCTTCTGTACGCCCTCGAGGTGGCGGCCGCCGGAGGTCACAGCCTGCTGATCGTCGGTCCGCCCGGCGCCGGCAAGTCGCTCGCCGCGCGCCGCCTGCCGTCGATCATGCCCCCGCTCGGCCGCTCCGAGGCGATGGAGGTGCTGCGGATCGCGAGCGCCTGCGGCAGGTCCCCGGGCTCGGAGGCCCACGCGGCGCGGCCGTTCAGGGCGCCCCACCACACGATCTCGACCGCGGGCTTGGTCGGCGGCGGCTCGCCGCCGCGGCCCGGGGAGGTGACGCTCTCCCACCGCGGGGTGCTGTTCCTGGACGAGCTCGGGGAGTTCTCGCGCGAGGCGCTCGAGGCGCTGCGCCAGCCCCTCGAGGAGGGTCGGGTGACGATCGTCCGTGCGCGTCACGCGGTCGAGCTTCCGTGTCGCTTCATGCTCGTGGCGGCCTCCAATCCCTGCCCGTGTGGGCGCGGCGAGGAGTCCGGTGAGTGCGACTGCCAGCCGGCGTCGACGCGCCGCTACCGCGCCAAGCTGAGCGGGGCGCTCGCCGACCGCATCGACATCGCGATCTCGGTCGAGCGCCCCAGCGCGGAGGACATGAGCGTGGCGCCCGCGTCCGACTCGGCGAGCGTTCGGGGCCGGGTGATCGCGGCGCGTGAGCGCCAGGAGCACAGGCTTGGAGCCGGACGCTGCAACGCGGAGATGAGCCTGGCGGAGCTCCGCAGCTCGTGCGAGATGGACGACCAGGCGGCGGCGATGCTGGCCAACGGCCACGCCCAGCTTCGCCTCAGCGGACGCGGGCACGACCGGGTGCTGAGGGTCTCGCGCACGATCGCCGACCTCGACGGCTGCGAGCGGGTGTCGGCGGACCACGTGGCCCGCGCGCTGACGCTGAGACGGCGGGGCCCCGATTGAGCGACGAGGGTCGCCGGCCCTGGACGATCCGTCGGGGCGAGCCCGGCTACCCGCCGCTCTGCTCGACCTCGGACCCGGATGCGCCCGACGCGGCTCTTCGGCTGCGGCGACCGAAGCGCTCCTCGACGCGACTGGAGCTCGACCACACCGTCACCATCGTCGGGTCGCGCCGCGCCGAGCTCCTACGGGCTGCGAGTCGCGGAGGAGCTCGGCCGGCTGCTCGCGGCGGCCGGACTGGTGGTGGTCAGCGGAATGGCGCGGGGGATCGACGCCGCGGCTCATCGCGGCGCGCTCGCCGGGGATGGGATCACGCTCGCGGTCCTGGGCGGCGGGGCGGACGTCGTGTATCCGGCCAGCGAGCGTCGCCTGTATCGCGACATCCTGCGCCGCGGCGCGGTGATCTCCGAGGCTCCGCCGGGCCAGCGACCCGAGCGCGGCGCGTTTCCCGAGACGCAACAGGATCATGGCGGCCCTCGGGGCGATCACCGTGGTGGTCGAGGCCGCGGAGCCCTCCGGCTCGCTGATCACCGCCCACCGGGCACTGGAGCTCAATCGACAGGTGGGCGCGGTTCCCGGCCCGGTCACCTCCAGCGTGTCCGAGGGGACGAACGCCCTGCTCGTCGACGGCGGCGGCGCCGATCCGCGGTGCTCAGGACGTGCTCGACCGGCTGCTCGGCGTTGGGGTTGAGACGGCCAGGCGCTCCGGGCCTCCGCTGGACGAGGAGCTGGCGCGCATCGCCGATGCGGTGTCGCTCGGATCGAGCACCTGCGATGCGGTGGCGCTCGAGGCGGGCATCGCCCCCGGCGACGCGGCGGTGGCCCTGGCGCGCCTCGAGCTCCTGGGCTACGTCGAGACCGACGCGGCCGGTCGCTACGTGCGCACGACGCTGCTCCCACCCGACGCCCGCCCTAGCGCTCGTCACCAGCCACGATTGGCGAGAAAGTGGCGGTATGCGCCATTTTCTCGCCAACGCCGCCCCGGAGTGCCCCCTCACTAGGCTGGAGGCATGACGCCAGATCGCCCGATCTCCGCCTGCCTGTCGATCGCCGGCTCGGACTCCGGCGGCGGGGCGGGGATCCAGGCCGACTTGAAGGCGTTCGCGCGCTGCGGCGTGCACGGGATGACCGCGATCACGGCGCTGACCGCGCAGAACACGGTGGGCGTCGAGATGATCACCCCGGTGCCGCCGGAGATGATCGTCGCCCAGGTGCGCGCGGTGGCGGACGACATCGGCGTCGACGGAGTCAAGGTCGGCATGCTCGGCGACGAGCCGACGATCGAGGCGGTCGTCCAGGCGCTCGACCTGGTCCGCGAGGCCCCGATCGTCGTCGACCCGGTGATGGTGTCGCAGAGCGGCGCCGTGCTGCTCGACCCGAACGCGAAGGCGGCGCTGATCGAGCGCGTCCTCCCGCTGGCCACCGTGGTGACGCCCAACCTCCCCGAGGCGCGTGAGCTCGCCGGCCTGGGCGCGGATGCCCGGCCCGAGGAGCTCGCGGAGGCGATCGCCGCGCTTGGGCCGGAGGCGGTGATCGTCACCGGCGGGCACACCGAGGAGGGCGCCGACGTGCTCTTCGACGGGTCCGGAACGCTGCGCATCGACGGCCCCCGGTACGGCGAGGGGGCGTCGCACGGGTCGGGATGCACGCATTCGTCCGCCCTTGCGGCCTTTCTCGCACGCGGCACCGAGCTGGCCGACGCGGCCCGGTGGGCGCGCGAGATCGCCGCCGAGGCGGTGGGCAACGGCCTGCGCGAGCTCGGCGCCGGGACGGGCCCCGTGGACGTCTTCGCCCTCGCGAGGGGGGTCCCGCCGCGCGGTCGCGGGCCGGCCTGAAACGATCCGGCGGCGCGCGACGAGGCACTGGCATAATCCTGGCCGTGAAGCTGGTGCGCATGAAGCCCGGGCATGGCGACGTGCTGCTGGCCGAGGGCGACCCCGAGGTCGCCGAGGACGAGGAGCGTCTGGTCGAGGAGTTTCGCCGCCAGCTCGACCTCGGGATGTGGGCCGCGGTCCCGACCGCCGAGGGCGAGCGGCACGAGGCGACCATGGTGCGCGACTTCTCCGAGATCCCGCGGGATACCGAGCGGGTCGTGTTCTTCCCGCCGGCCGCCGGCGGTTGACGCTCCTGCTCGCCACCTCGCTGGTCGTT
Organism: uncultured Actinomycetes bacterium; assembly: GCA_963702805.1. Lineage (GTDB taxonomy): Bacteria > Actinomycetota > Thermoleophilia > Solirubrobacterales > 70-9 > AC-56. The sequence goes on from CAVPEC010000008.1 coordinate 786,285, forward strand.
CTCGGCGTGCTGGCCGTCGTCGGCTTCGGGCCGGCGCTTGCGGACAGGCTGGGGCGGCTTCAGAGGCGCCGAGCGGCCGACCCGCCGCCGCCGGCGTACGACCCCGGTCGCGAGCGCCGCGCCGAGGTGCGGGCACGCGAGCTTCTGCGATCGGTCGTCTCGGCGCCGGAGTACACGATGTACGCCGAGCTCGGCTTCATCGCGGTCAACGGCTCCAGCGGCGAGCGCGGTTACGCGTACCTGCTCTACCCGCACCGTCCGATCGTCGCCTACGACACGCACACCGGCGAGCTCTTGAGCGAGTACTGCGTCGCCTTTCCCGATCGTTCGGAGCCGCCGCTGAGCCAGCGGCTCCCCGACGCCGACGACGTGCTCGCCAAGTGGATGTCGCTGCGGGCGGGGGAGCGCGAGTTGATCTCGGTGGCGAACATGCACGTGCCCGGGCGCCAGGTCGACCCCGGCCAGGTGCGGCGCGATCTGATCCGGTTGCGTGAGTGGCGGGCGCGGCGCGTCGACGCTGCGGCATGACGCTTCCGCGCCCGCGCTCGAGCGTGGTCTTCGACGGTCCCGACCGGGCCGCCGCGCGCGCCTACATGAAGGGGATCGGCTTCGACGACGAGGCGCTGCGCCGGCCCACGGTCGGGATCGCCAACACCTGGATCGAGGCGATGCCCTGCAACTTCCACCTGCGCGAGCTCGCCGAGTCGGTCAAGCAGGGTGTGCGCGAGGCCGGCGGCACTCCGATGGAGTTCAACTCGATCGCGATCTCGGACGGGATCACGATGGGGACCGAGGGGATGAAGACCTCGCTGGTCAGCCGCGAGGTGATCGCCGACTCGATCGAGCTCACCGTGCGCGGCTACCAGTTCGACGCCGTCGTCGCCATGTCCGGCTGCGACAAGACGATTCCGGGCGCGGTGATGGCGCTGACGCGGCTGGACGTCCCCGCGGTGATGCTCTACGGAGGCTCGATCGCCCCCGGCCGGTGGCGCGACCGCGACGTCACGATCCAGGACGTGTTCGAGGCGATCGGCGCCCACGCGGCCGGCGATCTCTCCGACGAGGACCTGCACGGAGCTCGAGGGGTGCGCCAGCCCCGGCGCCGGGGCCTGCGGCGGTCAATTCACCGCCAACACGATGGCCTGCGCGTTCGAGGCGATGGGCATCTCGCCCATGGGCTCGGCGATGGTGCCGGCGATGAACGGCGAAAAGGCCGAGGTCGCGCGACGAGGCCGGGCAGCTCGCGGTCAGGGCGCTCGCCGAGGACCTGCGGCCGAGCATGGTGATCACGCGCGCCTCGCTGGAGAACGCGATCGCCTGCGTCTGCGCGTCGGGCGGCTCCACAAACGGCGTCCTTCACCTGCTCGCCGTGGCCCGCGAAGCCGGGATCGAGCTCGACATCGACGACTTCGAGCGGATCTCGCGCCGCACGCCGCTGCTCGCCGACCTGAAGCCAAGCGGGAACTTCGTCGCCACCGACCTCTACAAGGCGGGCGGCGTCGGCGTGATCGCCAAGCGGCTGGCCGAGGCGGGCGTGCTCCACGGCGACGCGATGACCGTCACAGGGCGAACGGTCGGCGAGGAGGCCGAGGCGACCGAGGAGACACCCGGTCAGGTCGTGGTCCGGGCGGTCGCCGAACCAATGAAGCCCGAGGGCGGTTTCGCGATCCTGCGCGGGCAACCTCGCCCCCGAGGGCTGCGTGGTCAAGCTCGCCGGCACCGAGCGCCTCAGCTCAGACGGGCCCGGCGCGGGTGTTCGAGTCCGAGGAGGACGCATTCGCGGCCGTCGCCGAGCAGGCGATCAAGGCCGGCGACGTGGTCGTGATCCGCAACGAGGGCCCGGCCGGCGGCCCGGGCATGCGCGAGATGCTCCACGTGACGGCGGCGATCGTGGGCGAGGGGCTGGGCGAGGAGGTCGCGCTGCTCACGGACGGCCGCTTCTCGGGCGCCACCCGCGGGCTGATGGCGGGCCACGTCGCCCCGGAGGCGGTCCGCGGCGGCCCGATCGCGGCGATCCGCGACGGCGACGAGATCAGCTTCGACGTGGAGGGGCGGCGCCTCGACGTCGACCTCGCGGACGACGAGATCGCCGCTCGAATCGCCGACTACCGCCCGCCGGAGCCCCGCTACAAGAGCGGGGTGATGGCCAAGTACGCGCGCAGCGTCTCATCGGCCTCGGAGGGCGCGGTCACGAGCTAGCAGGCCTCACTCGGCCAGGAACGTCTCGAGCACGCGATTGAACCTGACCGGCCGCTCGAGCTGTGGCAGGTGTCCGGTGTCGTCGAAGATCACGGTCCGCGAGTTGCGCAGGCGCTGTCCGAATCCGACCGCGTCCTGCGGCGGTACGACGTGATCGTTTCGGCCCCAGACGATCAGCGTCGGCACGTCGACCTCGGTGAGCTGGTCGAGGATGTCGTAGCCGACCAGGCCCTGGACGGCGGGCAGGAAGCCGGGCCGGCCGGCGCCGTTGTGGAACTGCTCGAGCAGCAGCTCGCGGCGCAGCAGCCTCGGGGTGCTGGAAGAGCCCCTTGAAGGTCGCCCAGCGGACCCGTGGCCGCCGCATGCCTCGCTCCTGGAGCTTCAGGAGCAGCGGAGCAGCGGCGGTCGCCATCCGCGCCGCCGTCTCGGCCGGCTGGCGCCGCAGCCGCGCCGAGGAGACCCCGGCCGCGGACACCAGCACCAGCTTCTCGAACCGGCCCGGCTCGGCCGACGCGGCCTCGGCCGAGATGAAGCCGCCCATCGAGTTTCCGACCACGACGCAGTCGCCGACCCCGAGCGCGTCGCAGAAGCGGTGAAGCAGGCGGCCGTAGCTCTCGATCGAGATCCGCCACCCGGGCATCGGGCTGTGGCCGAAGCCCGGCAGGTCGAGCGCGATGACCCGGTGGGCCTTCGAGAAGTGGGGGATGTTCTCGAGCCAGTTCTGCCACGACCCCGAGAGGCCGTGGACGAACAGCAGCGTGAGCCTGGGCTCGCCGGTGGACGGCGACATCTCCACGTAGTTGACGGCGGTCGGTTGGTCGCCGTCGACCTGCGGCCCCCCATCGGGGGGCGGCTCGCCCGGCATCGGCACCTCGACCCGGTGAAGGTGCGCGCGCCAGTCGATCTCGAGCCACTCGGGATCCGGGTTGCCGTAGGGATCCGGGCCCTCGGCTGGCGTCGGGTCCGGAAGCGGGCTGGTCGACAGCGCGAAGGGCAGGAACTCCTCCAACAGCTGCCCGACCAACGTCGTACCGGGTGCGTCCTGGCCCGGCGTGCTCACGCGTAGCCCATCTGCTCGACCATCGAAAGCTCGTGGATCTGCGCTGTGTGGCTTCAGGAGGGTGAAGTCTCGCACGTCCACGCCCGCTGACCTGCGACCTCGGCTACTCCCGCAGCCCGGCGGCTTCGAGGCCTGGCCGCGATGTGCCAGAGAAAACGCCGGACGGAAGCGATTCCGCCCGGCGTCCTCGTTCAGCCTCTATCCCCCGTCGCTAGCGCACGAGGTCGAAGTGGAGCCGGTCAACTCTCCTGTTCAGGGTGTGGATCAGCACCTTGCCGCCAACAGCATTGAAGTCATCGGTGCCCCCGGTGACGTTCAGCCTGTCGTCGTGGCGCTTGAGGTTGCCCCTGACCCTGATGTCGCCGAAGCCACCGATCTCACCGCTGAGGTGAACGATCGCCTGGCAACTCACGCTGTTATGCCTGATCTTGCACACGCCATGGTCGCGCCCCACCCGGTTCTGGCGGTTTTGCGGATCGAGGAGCTTGTCCTTGAAAGTGAACCTGTGGTGCGCCTGGTGGGCCGAGGTCGTCTTCGAAAGGACACTGAAGTGATGATCGAACGATGCCGAGGCCGGAACCGCGAGCACGGCGATGCCGAGCGTCGCGATAGCCCCAGCCACAATGAACTTGCGCACGGATGCCTCCCTTTGGGTTGGAACGCTGCGAAGCGCCGACCCTATTCCAGCAGTGGTCTGCGGTCAAGACGGATGGCAGGAAATGAACCCGTCGACGATCTCCACGCTCTCCTGCGACATCGCCGTTACGCGTACCCCATCCGCTCCAGCACCGGGATCTCGTGGATCTGGGGCGGCTGCAGGTGATCCCAGAGGATGCCGCGCGGGCGGTCGTACATTCGCTCGACCTCGATCACGGCGCGGGGGGTGGCGATCAGGTCCACCGGCAGGTCGTGGTCGGTGACCATCAGGTGCTCGCGAAGGATCTGGATCGGGTGAGCAGTGGTGGCGACGGAGGTGTGGTCGTCGATCTTCCCTGCGTCGATCAGCAGCCCGTACTCGAGGTCGGAGAAGCCGCCGCCCTTGCCGATCCGCGCCCCGCTCAGGTTCACGGCGACCGAGCCGCAGATCACGAAGTCGATCTCGGGCACCTCCTCGAGCGCGACGACGCGGCCGTGACGCAGCGCCCCCTTGATCGTGGCGGCCTCGCGCACCTGGGCCTTGTTCAGTCGCTTCGGATCCAGGAGGCGGAACGGGTGCTTGTCGCGCAGCCGTGGCACCGCCATCACCAGCTGCTTGCCGTCCTCGAGAGCCAGGCGCCGCGCGTGGGTCTGGGGCGAGTCCGGGTTCGCCTTGATCACCTGCGCGCGCTTCCACAGGCGGTGCGCGGAGAGCTTCTGGGCCGCCAGCTTGGCGCCGGCGAAGTTGGGGATCCGCCCCTCGGCGCCCGGAAACCGCGATACCCCCTGGCGGTCCATCGCCCGCCAGACGGCGCGTCTCACCTGGTCCTTGGAGCGCATCGGAGGAAACATATTCTCCGCCCACCGAGGTGCGCGCCGACGGGGTGAGAGAATGACGCGCCATGGCCGAGGAGCACCGCACATCCCTGGGCGCCCCGATCCCCGGTTCGACCGACGAGCCGATGGGCCAGCCCGACGCCCCCGGTTTGCCGGCCCCGGTTCCCGAGCGCGGCGCGACGCAGGTCATGCGCGAGCTCCTGCCGGCGATCGAGCCGGAGCGACGTCTCAACGACTGGGGCCGCTCGGAGCGGATCGAGGGCGTCTTCGATCGCACGCTGCTCGAGTTCTTCTACCGCTACTGGTTCAGGGTCGAGGTCGAGGGCATCGAGAACGTCCCCGCGGACCGCGGGGCGCTCATCGTCTCCAACCACGCCGGCGCCCTGCCGCCGGACGCGGCCATGATCGCCAAGGCGATCCGCGAGGAGCATCCCAATCCGCGGCCCCTGTACATCACGGTCGAGCACTTCTTCAAGGGCTACCCCGGCTTCTCGATGCTGATCCCGAAGATCGGCGGGGTGGCCGCACACCCCGCGAACGTGCACCGGCTGCTCTCCGACGAGCAACAGCTCGTGCTCGTCTTTCCCGAGGGTCGCAAGGGCACCGAGAAGCTCTACCGCGACCGCTACCGGCTGCGGCGCTTCGGCCGCGGCGGCTTCGTCGAGGCGGCGATGCGAGCGGAGGCACAGCTGGTCCCGACGTGCGTGGTCGGCGCGGAGGAGGCGACGCCGGTCTTCGGCCAGGTGGACTTCCTGCGGCGGCTCACGGGGCTGATCTACTTTCCGATCACCCCGACGTTCCCGTGGCTCGGCCCGCTGGGGATGCTCGGCTATCTGCCGGCCAAGTTCAGGATCCGCTTCCTGGAGCCGATCGACACGGTCGAGCTCGGTGGGGCGGAGGCGGTCGAGGACAAGGCGCTCGTGCAGACCCTGGCCCAGGAGATCCGCGCCCAGATCCAGGAGAACCTCCACGACATGCTCGCGAAGAGGAAATCGGTTTGGTTGGGGTGAATGCCACGGAGCTGAGCGGGGCGCTCGCCGAGCTGGCGGCCCCGAGGGACGCCGAGACCCGACGGGTCCTCGTCACCGGGCTGTCCACCTACTGGGGCGGCCGCCTCGCGCAGGCCCTGGAGAGCTTCGAGCACATCGAGGCGATCGTCGGCGTGGACAGCCAGGCGCCGACGCGCGAGCTCGAGCGCACCGAGTTCGTGAAGGTCTCCAACCAGCACTCGCTGCTGCAGCGCATCGTGCGAGCGGCGGAGATCGACACCGTGATCGACACGCGGCTGGTCGTCAACTCGCTGATGGCCCCGCCTCGGCTGGCGCACGAGAACAACGTGATCGGGACGATGAACATCCTCGCGGCCTGCGCGGGCCCGGACTCGCCGGTGCGCAAGTTCATCTTCAAGAGCTCCACCCACTACTACGGGTCCGAGCAGGACGACCCGGCCTTCTTCACCGAGGAGATGCGCAGGCCGCATCCGCCGCACGCGGGTCTCGAGCGCGACATGCGTCGAGGCCGAGCAGGCGGTGGGCGAGTTCGCGGTCGCAAAACCAAAAGGTCACGGTGACGGTGCTGCGCTTCGCCAACGTGCTCGGGCCCGACGTCGACACGGCGTTCACGCGGATGTTCCGGCTGCCGCTGGTGCCGATGGTGCTCGGCTTCGACCCGCGCCTGCAGTTCGTGCACGAGGACGACGTCGTGCACGCCCTCGAGCATGCCGCCTTCCACGTCACGCCCGGCGTCTACAACGTCGCGGCCGACGGCGTGCTGGCGCTCTCCGAGATCATCGGCCTGCTGGGCAAGCGGCCGTTGCCGGCACTGCCGCCCGTGGGGCGCGGGCCTGCTCGCGGGCCCGCTGCGGCGGCTCGGCTTCCGGATCCCCGACGAGGCGGTCAACCAGCTTCGCTTCGGGCGCGGAGTCGACAACCGCCTGCTCAAGGCGACCGGATTCCGCTACGGCTACACGACGCGCGAGACCGTGCTCAAGCTGGGCGAGCACCTGCGGCTCGCTCCGGTGATGAGGGGCGTCGAGCAGACGTACACCTACGAGCGCGAGGTCGAGGAGTTCCTGCGCTGGAGCCCCTACGTGCGCCGGGAGCATCCCGGGGAGCGCGGCGGCGTCGCCGCGGATCGCGAGCCGCTCGGAATCTGAACGCGGCGCCCGGCACGACGCCGGGCGCAGGCGCAAGCGCGGTTGCGCGGCTCGCCTGCGGCCGAGAACGCCTGGAGCGGCCCCTACACTTTCTTCACCGCGCCGGACGCGACCAGTCAGCTCGCGGGACGACCTCTCCACCACGTGGGACGCAGAGCTCCAGATAGCCCTCGCCGCCGCCCTCGGTGTGCTGCTTCTGCTGGCCGTGGGCGCCTACGCCCTCGACCGGGCCAACTCGGACAAGATCGCCACGGGGTCAGGGTGGGCGACCTGGACGTCGGCGGGCTGTCCACCGACCAGGCGCGCAAGCGAGCTCAACACCCATCTGGCGAAGCCGCTGGAGAAGCCGGTCACGGTGACGTTCGAGGGCACCAAGTACACGCTCAGCCCGGAGCGGCTCGAGCTGCACGCGGACGTCGACGGCATGGTCGACTCGGCGCTCGGGGCAAGCCGCTCCGGCGGCCTTCCAACGCGGGTCTGGCGTTACGCGACCGGCGGCTCGGTCGATCGCGAGATCGCCCCGCAGATCGACTACTCCTCGGACGCCCTGGACGGCTTCATCAGCGAGGTCGCCGAGCAGATCAACCGCCCGGCGCGCGACGCGACGGTCAGCCCGACGCCCGCCTCGCTCAACACCGTGCCCGGCCAGGACGGGGTCACCGTTCGCGCCGACGAGCTGCGCTCGCGCGTGCGGGCGGCGATCGAGAGCCCCACCCATCGCACGGTCTCGGCACCGGTGGAACGGGTCAAGCCGAAGGTGACGACCGACCAGCTGGCCCAGCAGTATCCGACCTTCATCACCATCGATCGCGCCGCCTTCCAGCTTCGCTTCTGGAAGAACCTGAAGCTGGTCAAGACCTACACGATCGCGGTCGGCCAGGCCGGCCTGGAGACGCCCGCCGGCGAGTACACGATCGACGACAAGCAGGTCAACCCGTCCTGGCACGTTCCCGACTCCGCCTGGGCCGGCGACCTGGCCGGCCAGGTCATCCCCCCAGGGCCCGCCGACCCGATCAAGGCACGCTGGATGGGCTTCTACAACGGCGCCGGCATCCACGGCACCGATGAGGTCTCCTCGCTCGGCACCGCCGCCTCCCACGGCTGCGTCCGGATGTCGATCCCGGACGTGGAGGAGCTGTACGACCAGGTCCCGCTCGGCACCCCCATCTACATCGGCGACTGAGGCGGCTGCAACCCGCCGCGGCATCGGCGCGCAGGCTTGCGTCAGCGAGCGGCGAACTTCTCCCGCATGACCGACGACGTCGCACCGGAGCCGCAGATCAGCCCCGCCTGGGAGGCGGCGCTGCAGCGCTTCCAGCGCGAGCTCAGGACGCGTGGCTCCTCGCCGCACACGCTGCGGGCCTACGGCGCCGACCTCGCCGAGCTGGCGGAGTGGGCGACCGGGCGGGGCCTGGCGCCCGGCGAGCTCGCCTACCGCGATCTGCGGACCTACGCGGCGGCGCTGTCGGAGCGGGGCCTGGCGCGCTCCAGCGTGGCGCGCAAGCTCGCCGCCGTTCGCAGCCTGCACGACAATCTGGTGCGGGCGGGCGGCGCGGCGCAGAATCCCGCCGAGCTCCTGCCGAGCCCCAAGCGTGGCTCGCGCCTGCCCCGCGTGCTCGGGCCGGACGAGATCGCGTCGCTGCTCGATCGAATTCCCGCCTCGGGGCCGCTGGAGGTTCGCGACCGAGCGCTGTTCGAGCTCGCCTACGCCTGCGGGCTGCGCGCCGACGAGATCGTCAAGCTCGACCTCGACGTCCGCTGACTTCGAGTCCGAGGCCCTGCGCGTGACCGGCAAGGGCGCCAAGACCCGCATCGTCCCGATTGGCGAGCCCGCCCAGCGCGCGCTGGAGCGCTACCTGCAGGCGGCGCGGCCCGCGCTGGTCGCCAGCCGCGCCGAGCGCGCCCTGTTCCTGTCGCGACGGGGACGCAGGCTCTCGCCGTCCGACGTGCGTCGCCGGCTGGAGCGTTGGGTGCGCGAGGCGGCGGTCGCCGGGCACGTGTCCCCGCACACGCTGCGGCACTCGTTCGCCACCCATCTGCTCGAGGGAGGGGCCGATCTGCGCTCGATCCAGGAGCTCTTGGGCCACGCGAGCGTGTCGACGACGCAGGTGTACACGCGGGTCGAGCCGCAGCGGCTCCGCAGGGAGTACGCACGCTCTCACCCGCGCGCCTGAGCGCCGACGGATAACTTTCCGGGTTCCGGGGGACGAGATGGAAACGAACGTCAAAGCCGTCGAGCTCAGGGAGCTGTGGCGGCGCTACAAGCAAGACGGCGACGAACGGGCGCGAGAGCGGCTCGTCGTGGCCTATTCGCCGCTGGTCAAGTTCATCGCCGGCCGGATGGCGTCGGGGCTGCCCTCTCACGTCGAGGAGGCCGACCTGATCTCCTACGGGCTGCTCGGCCTGATCGGGGCGATCGAGCGCTTCGACCTCGATCGGGAGATCAAGTTCGAGACCTTCGCGGTGGCCCGGGTGAAGGGGGCGATCATCGACGAGCTGCGCTCGCTCGACTGGGTGCCTCGCTCGGTGCGCGCGCGGGCGCGCGACGTCGAGAAGGCCCACGCGAAGCTGGAGGCCGAGCTGCAGCGCGCGCCGACCGACGAGGAGATGGCGGCGAAGCTGAAGATGACGCGTCGAGGAGTTCCAGGACTCCCTGCTCGAGATCGCGAACTCCTCCGTGCTGGCGCTCGACGACCTGTGGACGTTCGCCGACCCGGAGGGCGGCGGGGGCCAGATCTCCGTCCTCGACACGCTCCAGGACCCCAGCGCCATCGACCCGCAGGCCGAGGCCCAGGCGTCCGAGGTCAAGGATCGCCTCGCGGACGCGATCGAGTCGCTGCCCGAGCGCGAGCGGCTGGTGATCGCCCTGTACTACTACGAGAACCTCACCCTGCGCGAGATCGGCGAGGTGCTGGGGGTGACGGAGTCGCGGGTCTCGCAGCTGCACACCAAGGCGGTGCTCGCGCTCCGCTCGCGCTTTGCGGCGCGAACCGAGGAGATCTGACGCATGAGGTCGCATATATTGCGTCGGGATGGCGCACAAGCCAGCCGACCGGATCCGCAACGTCGCCCTGATCGGCCACCGGGGGAGCGGCAAGACGAGCCTCACCGAGGCGCTGCTGTTCGAGGCCGGGGTCGTCAACCGCCTCGGCCGGGTGGACGACGGCACGCACCGTCTCCGACTTCGAGCCCGACGAGCAGGAGCGGGAGATGTCGATCGGGGCCAGCGTCGTCTCGTTCGAGTACTCGGATCGCAAGATCAACCTGATCGACACCCCCGGGGACCCGAGCTTCGTCGCCGACACGCTCGCCGGCGCTGCGCGTCGTCGACGCCGCGGTGGTCGTGATCAACGCGGTGATGGGCGTCGAGGTCCACACCGAGCGGCTGTGGAACCGCGCCGACACCGAGGGCCTGGCCCGGCTCGTGTTCGTGAACATGCTCGACCGCGAGCGCGCCGACTTCTTCCGCGCGCTCGACTCGCTCAAGGAGGCCTTCGGCGCCCACGTCGTCGCCACCGAGATCCCGATCGGCTCCGAGCACGAGGTGCGCGGGGTGATCGACCTGATCGACATGAAGGCGTTCGAGTACGAGGGGGAGGAGCGGGGCAACGCCACCGAGACCGAGATCCCCGACGACCTGCGGGCCCAGGCCGAGGAGTACCGCGAGAAGCTGATGGACGAGGTCGCCGAGAACTCCGACGAGCTGATGGAGCGCTACCTGGAGGGCGAGGAGATCTCCCACGAGGAGATCGTCACCGCGCTCAAGAAGGGCGTCACGCGAGGGTCACCTGTTCCCGGTCACCTGCGGGGTGGCGACCAAGAACCTCGGCACCAACCGCCTGCTGGAGGCGCTGGTCGAGGACGTTCCCTCGCCCGCGATGCGGGGCGCGATCAAGGCGCTCGACGCCGACGGGGAGGAGATCGAGATCGAGCCGGACGGCGACGGCGATCCGGTCGCCTACGTGTTCAAGACCACCGCCGATCCCTACACCGGGCGCATCAACCTGCTGCGCGTCTACTCGGGCGTCCTGCGCTCGGACTCGCAGGCGTTCAACGTCACCCGCAGGGCGAAGGAGCGGATCGGTCAGCTTGCCTCGCCGTGCGGCAAGGAGACCTCCACCGTGGACGAGCTCGGCGCCGGGGACATCGGCGCGGTCGCCAAGCTCCGCGAGACGCGCGCCGGGGACGTCTTGGCCGCCAAGGACGCCGGCATCTCGTTTCCGCCGCTCGACCTTCCCGCGCCGGTGATGGCCTTCGCCTTCGAGCCCAAGTCGAAGGGCGACGAGGAGAAGGCGGCGGCGGCCATCCGCCGGCTCACCGAGGAGGACCCGACGCTCGACGTCCACCGCGACCCGCAGACCGGCGAGCAGATCATCGCCGGGCTCACCCAGATCCACGTCGAGGTGATCGTCGATCGGATGAAGCGGCGCTACGGGGCCGAGATCGAGCTCCACCCGCCGAAGGTGCCCTACCTGGAGACGATCCGCAAGCCCGCCAAGGCCCACGGCCGCTACAAGAAGCAGACCGGCGGGCGAGGGCAGTTCGGCGACTGCCACATCGAGATCGAGCCGGCCGAGGTCGGGACCGGATTCGAGTTCGTCAACGCGATCAAGGGCGGCGTGATCCCCTCGGGCTTCATCCCCGCGGTCGAGAAGGGGATCGCCGAGGCGATGCAGCGCGGCGTGCTGGCCGGCTACCCGATGAAGGACGTGCGGGTGCGCCTCTACGACGGCCAGCACCACTCGGTGGACTCCTCCGAGATGGCCTTCAAGATCGCCGGCTCGATGGCGTTCAAGCAGGCAGTCGCCGAGGCCGACCCCTACCTGCTCGAGCCGATCGTGAAGATGACGATCGCGGTTCCGGAGGACTCGGTCGGGGACGTGGTCGGCGACCTCAACTCCCGCCGCGGCCGCCCGCTCGGCATGGAGCCCAAGGGGTCGGTGACCGAGATTCAGGCCGAGGTGCCGATGGCGGAGGTGCTCGACTACGCGCCCGACCTGCGCGCGATCACCGGCGGTCGCGGCGACTACACGATGGAGTTCGAGCGCTACGAGGAGGTTCCGGCGCACATCGCCCAGAAGGTGATCGCCGAGGCCCAGGCCAGGCGACGAGGAGCAGGTCAAGGCCTGAGATCGCGGCAAGCCGCCGCCCGCCTGGCTGAATGCGCGTTGCTACGTTGGAGAGCGTGCCGGAGCAGTCCGACCCCTTCCCGACCTGCGCCGTCTGCGGGCGGACGATCCTCAAGGGCGAGCAGGCCCACGAGTACGTGAACCCGCAACGACCAGCGCCTCGGCGTCTGCGTCCTGTGCCGCTCGCGCGCCGAGGCGTCCGGCTGGATCCCCGCCGACCAGGCCGGTGCCACCAGGCAGGCCCCGCCAAGCCGGGCGCGGCCGGGCGATGCCCTGCGCAAGCGCCTCGAGCGCGCGGCGTCGCGGGCACGCTCGAGCGCGCGAGGGCTCCGGGGGGGCGCGGCAACGATGGAAGCCGCCGTCCGAGAGCCGGAGAAGCCGGAGGCGTCCGCCACGCGAGAGAGGGCCCAGCCGGCGCAACGGCGGCAGCGCCCCGCGGCGGAGCCGCCCGCCAAGCGACAGCGCGCCCCAACGAAGCGCCAGCCGAAGCGTGAGCCAAAGCGCCAGCCGAACGCGAGCCGGCCACCGTGGCGACGCCGAGCAAGCCGCGCCCGCGACGTGGCCCCGAGGCGCTCATGCGCCGCGCGGTCCAGCGCTTCAACGGCAGCGACGAGCCGCGCAAGGTCGCCGGCCTGATCCGCTCGCTCGGGGAGCCGCGGGCGGCGGTGCGCGCCCGATGCCAGCCGCCAGCTGGCGCTCGTCACCGTGGCCTGGGAGCTTTCCTGGTACCAGTGGGAGGTCAGCGCAGACGGCGACGGCGAGCCGGTGCGCGAGGTCGCCAAGGGCGACGAGGTCTCCGAGCTCGCCGACGACGCTCGCGCCTGGAACGCTGCCGTCGCCGAGGACGGCAAGCTCCGGCTGAAGTCAGCCTCAGCGCGTCGCAAGCCGTCCGCCAAGGAAGCTTGAGCGCTGAGCGCTTGAGCAAGCGCCTGGTGGTCAACGTCGACGGGGGCGCACGCGGCAACCCGGGCCCGGCGGCGATCGCCGCGGTCGTCGCCACGCCCGAGGGGGAGATCCTCGAGGAGGTCTCCGAGACGATCGGCCCGGCGACCAACAACGTGGCCGAGTACCGGGCGCTGCTGTTGGGGATCGAGCGAGCCCGGGCGCTCGGAGCCCGCGAGGTCGAGCTGGTCGGCGACTCGGAGCTGATCGTTCGCCAGGTTCGCGGCGAGTACCGCGTCAAGGACGCGGCCCTGCGCGACCTGCACGCCCGCGTCCGCGAGGCGCTGGACGGCTTCGAGCGCTGGTCGATCCGCCACGTGCGGCGCGAGGAGAACGAGCGCGCCGATCGCCTCGTCAACGAGGCGCTCGACGCAAGCGCTCCCTAGCGCTCCCAGCCACCGTCCGGTCCTTTCGTAGGGCTATAGGGGGGCCAGCCGGGTACCCGTGAGGTCGAAGCGCAAACTGACGACAGGAGGCAGCAATGCCCGTTCGCACCTCAATCGCCAAGTGGGAGGGGGCCCTCAAGGACGGACACGGGACGATGTCCCTCGGCAGCGGGGCGTTCGAAGGCCAGTACTCGTTCAGCTCCCGCTTCGAGGAGGGCACCGGCACCAACCCCGAGGAGCTCATCGGAGCCGCTCACGCGGGGTGCTTCTCGATGGCCCTCGCCAACACCCTCGCCCAAGCGGGCCACGAGCCGCGGCGAGTCGAGACCGCCGCCCGAGTACACCTGGAGCAGGTCGACGGCGCGCCCGTGATCACGCGCATCGAGCTCTCAACCGAGGGCGAGGTCGCCGGAATCGACGCCGACGAGTTCCAGCGCCACGCCGAGTCAGCCGAGTCCGGCTGCACGGTCTCGAAGGCCCTCGCCGGGGTGGAGATCTCGCTGCAGGCCCATCTCCTCGCGGGCACGGGCCAGCCCGCCCGCACCGGCTAGTCCCCAGGCCGGCCTCTCCGGGGCGGCGCTGGCCTCCCCCGACCGCGGATAGAATTCACCGCTTGCGCGGCTGTAGCTCAGCTGGCTAGAGCGTCTGCTTGCCATGCAGAAGGTCGTGGGTTCGAATCCCATCAGCCGCTTCGGTGGTAGGGTCGCCCGAACGCCCCCGGAGGGGGAGAGGAGCGGCGGCGACCATCAGGGCACGAAGGCTCGTAACCTTCATCGCTTTCGTCGCTGCCGGGCTCGGCAGCGTCATCCTCGCTCCCATCGCGCAGGCCGCCCCCGGGGACCTCGACCCGACGTTCTCCGCCGACGGCGAGCAGACGACCGACTTCGGGGGGTCCAGCGAGGCGAAAGCGGTGGTGGTTCAGCCGGATGGCAAGGTCGTCGTCGTCGGCGCGACTTCTCGGGACTTCGCCCTCGCCGTTGCCCGCTACAAGCCCAACGGCACTCTCGACACGAGCTTCTCCGGCGACGGCAGGCAGACGACCGACTTCGGGGTGGCGAACGCGGTGGCGCTTCAGGCGGACGGCAAGATCGTCGTGGTCGGCAGCATCGACTCCAGCTTCGCCCTCGCCCGCTACAACCCGAACGGCTCGCTCGATACGAGCTTCTCCGGCGACGGCAAGCAGACGACTGGCATCGGGGGGTCTAGCGAAGACGAGGCGACCGGAGTAGCGATCCAGGGGAACGGCAAGATCGTCGTCGTCGGTACCGCCACGGACCCCTCCACCGGGGCGAATCCAAAGTTCGCGATCGCCCGCTACAACCCCAACGGCTCACTCGACACGAGCTTCTCCGGCGACGGCAAGCAGACGACCGACTTCGGGGCCACCCGCGACGGAGCGACGGGTGTGGCGCTCCAGGGCGACGGCAAGATCGTTGCGGTCGGGGCGGCGGGCTCGGGGGCCACCGACCAGCAACTTCGCCCTCGCCCGCTACAACCCGAACGGCACCCTCGATACGAGCTTCTCCGGCGACGGCAAGCAGACGACCGACTTCGGCGGCGTCGACGAAGCGAACGGGGTGGCGATCCGGGCCGACGGCAAGATCGTTGCGGTCGGCGACACTGAATCCAGCGCTACCGGCGGCGACTTCGCCATCGCCCGCTACAACCCGAGCGGCGCGCTCGACCCGAGCTTCTCAGGCGACGGCAAGCAGACCACCGCCGGAGTGCACTTCTTCGAGGCTAACGGCGTAGCGATCCAAAGCGACGACAAGATCGTCGCCGTCGGCGGCGCCTTCGCCCTCGCCCGCTACAACCCCAACGGCTCGCTTGACACGAGCTTCTCGGGAGACGGTAAGCGAGTTGCCGATTTCAACGGCTCTGCGAACGCGGTGACCGTTCAGGCGAACGGCAAGATCGTCGCGGTCGGCGGCAGCGAATCCAGCGGCTCCGCGTCAGACGACTTCGCCCTCGCCCGCTACAACCCCAACGGCACGCTCGACACGAGCTTCTCCGGCGACGGCAAGCAGACGACCGACTTCGGCGGAGAAGACGAGGCCAACGGGGTGGCGATCCAGGAGGACGGCAAGATCATCGTGGTCGGGGCCGCAGGCACAAGACACAACGGCATCGGATTCGCGCTTGCCCGCTACAACCCCAACGGCACCCTCGATACGAGCTTCTCCGGCGACGGCAAGCAGACGACCGAGTTCGACCTCGGGTCGGGCCAGGTGGCGAACGCAGTCGTGGTGCAGGATGACGGCAAGATCGTCGTCGTCGGCAACGCTTTTGGGCCCATGTTTTCCGAGGACTTCGCCATTGCCCGCTACAACCCCAACGGCTCGCTCGATACGAGCTTCTCCGGCGACGGCAAGCAGACAGCCAGTTTCTTGACTACCGCCGAGGCAAACGGTGTCGCAATTCAGGGCGACGGCAAGATCGTCGTCGTCGGCACCGGCGTCGACAACATCAACGGGGGTTCCGAGGGCGCAATCGTCCGCTACAACCCGAACGGCACCCTCGATACGAGCTTCTCCGGCGACGGCACGCAGACGACCGACTTCGGGCTCGGAGAGGGCGCCCAGGCGACTGGCGTGGCGATTCAGGGTGACGGCAAGATCGTCATCGTCGGCTCCGCGGGCGCCGACAGCAACAGCCAGGACTTCGCCCTGGCCCGCTACAACCCCGATGGCTCGCTCGACACGAGCTTCTCCGGCGACGGCACGCAGACGACCGACCTTGGCGGCAGCGACGAAGCGGCCGAGGTGGCCCTCCAGGGTGACGGCAAGATCGTTGCGGTGGGCGAGGCCGAACCCGGCACCAGCGGCGACGACTTCGCTCTCGCCCGCTACAACCCCGAACGGGTCGCTCGACACGAGCTTCTCCGGCGACGGCAAGCAGACGACCGACTTCGGGTTCGGGGCCGACGACGAGGCGAACGGCGTGGCGGTCCAGGGCGACGGCAAGATCGTCGCGGTTGGCGTCGCCAGCGGGGGGGCCACCGGCGACGACTTTGCCCTCGCCCGCTACAACCCCGACGGCTCGCTCGACACGACCTTCTCCGGCGACGGCAAACGGAGGACCAACTTCGGGGGCGACGACGAGGCGAACGGAGTGGCGCTCCAGGCTGGACGGCAGGATCGTCGCGGTCGGGCGTGGCCTCGGTTTCGACGAAACCAGCGACTTCGCGCTCGCCCGCTACCTGGGGGGCTGAGCCTCGGGTGGTCGCGGCAGAGCGCCGTCCGCATGCCATTGGGCACCGCCAGCGACGTGCGCGCGCCAACGAGCACTCCCACCCGCGCGCAGCTAGGCTTGCCGCCATGGACCGAACAGCTCTGATTGTCGTGGATGTGCAGAGGGGCTTCGACGATGCCGGGTTCTTCGGCCCCCGGAACAACACCGCCTGCGAGCAGAACGTGAGAGCGCTGATCGCCGCATGGCGCGGCGGCAACCAGCCAATCGTGTTCGTGCGGCATCACTGGGACGAGGACGGCTCACCGCTGCGACCCGACGAGGCCGGCAGCGAGTTCAAGGACGTGGTCGAGGGCCGACCGGACCTGCTGGTCACCAAGACCGTCCATTCAGCTTTCCATGGCACGCCCGATCTGCACGACTGGCTGCGGAAGGATGAGATCAGGAAACCTGGTGATCTGCGGGCATCCAGACGAACATGTGCTGCGAGACGACGGCGCGAGTCGGCTCTGACCTCGGCTACGAGGTGGGGTTCGCGATCGACGCCACCCACACTTTCGATCAGGAGGATCACGATGGGGAGACGGTCACGGCCGACGAGCTCGCTCGAGTCGACCGCCTCGAACCTCGATCCGGAGTTTGGCCGGGTACTGAGCACCGACGCCGCAATCGCCGAACTCAACGCAACTGGGGGTCAACCCCAGAATAGTTCGACAGCGGCCGGCCTAGGCGGCTGCCAGCTCCCGCACCTGGGTCAGCCGGAAGCTGTTGCCGGAGGGGTCGCGAAACCCTGCGTCGATTCCGTATGGCCGCTCCTCGGGCTCCTCGGGGTGAACTCCACGCCGCGAGCCTTGAGCTCCTCGTAGGACGCCTGGCAGTCCTCCGTCGTCAGGAAGATCGCCCCCGCGAAGCCCGTCGCCATCAGGCTTCGCACCTGGTTGGCAACGTCATCGTCCATCACGGGCGGGCCCGGGATGGCCATCAGCGTGATCGCGACGTCGGGCTGTCCCGCCGGGCTGACGGTGAGCCAGCGGAAGTCGCCGAGCTCCGGAAGCGTGGCGTCGCTACGCACCTCGAAGCCGAGCTTCTCGGTGTAGAACGCGAGCGCCTCGTCCTGGTCATGGACCCAGAGTTGGGCGTTGGCGATTTTGATCATCGGGTTCCTCCTTGATGAATCGAAAGGACGTGCCCGACGCCAGGCGTCGATGGGGCCGGGCTCCGTCTTCTCCAAACGTGTGCTTGTTTTTCGGGCGCATGTAGGCCCTCAGGATGCACGTGGGGACCAAGGCGTGCCGCGAGGCAGGCGGGAACGACGCCCGGTAGGCGGTGGGCGAGCGGCCATAGAACTCGTCCCAGTCGAGGTGAACGAGCCGACGCTCCGCAGGCCCACCGAGAAGCAGATCTCGGCGACCGAGCGATCGGTGTTTCGCAGGAGCGCCGCCGCGCGCTCCAGCCTCCGGGTCAGCAGGTAGCCATGGGGCGACTCGCCGACGTTGTTGGAACTCTCGGCTGAAATGGGCGCGCGAGAGGCCGGCGGCGCCGGCCATGTCGTCGACATCGAGCGGCTGCGCGTAGCGCGCGTCGGCCAGGTCCTTGGCGCGCAGCAGGTGCCGTGCCGGCGGAACGAAGACCATACGTCAGTATCGCGCGCGCTCTCGCTAGCTGCCGGCTGCGTCCTCGATGCCGGCGAGTGTCTCGCGGACCAGGCTCCCGATTGCGTCCAGGTCATAGCCGCCCTCCTGGACCACCACGGTTGGCACCTCGAGGGCCGCAAGCGCCCGGCCCGCGGCCCGGAAGGCGGGGGGAGTCACGCGCAGCGGGCTCTCCGGGTCGCCGGCGGCGGCGTCGACGCCGAGCGCGACCACCAGGGCCCGCGCATCGCGCTCGTGGGCCCAGGCCGTAAGGCCGGAATGGCCTCCAGCCAAGGCTCGTCGTCCGAGCCGGGCGCCAGGGGTACGTTGCGGTTGGCGCCGGCGCCGGTCCCCGCGCCCGTCTCGGCGGCGAAGCCGAGGAAGTGTGGGGCAACCACCCGGCGCCCGAGTCGACGTGAACCGAGCCGACCAGGACGTTGGGGTTCTCGTAGAAGATCGCCTGGGTCCCGTTGCCGTGGTGGGCATCGACGTCGATGATGGCCACCGGGCCGTCGAGGGCTTCGCGAAGCCGAGAGGCGGCCGCGGCCGAGTTGTTCAGGTAACAGGAGCCGCCGAAGCAGGCGCGAGTCGGCGTGGTGGCCCGGCGGGCGGCAGCAGGCATAGGCCGCGCGCTCGCCGGCCAGCACGAGGTCAGTCGCGGTGAGCGCCGCGTCCACCGCCGCGCGCGCCCCCTCCCACGTCCCGGGCCCGATGAGCGTCATCGTGTCGTACGCGAACTGGCCGGCGCGGGCGGTGATCGCCGTCGGGTTCGCCGGCGGGCCGTCGGAGAGCAGGCCCGGGAGCGGGAACAGGTACGGGACGACTCGTTCTGCCCCGGGTCAACGGTCAGCCCGGCGGCCTCCCACTCCTGCCACGCGTGGGCCAGGTATGCCAGGAGCTCGGGGTCGTGGACGGCCAGCAGGGCGTCGTCTGGCTGGGCTCCCGCGTCCACGAATCGCGCCCCGGCCTCGGCCAGCGCCTCATGGATCCGCTCGGCGCGCGCGGGCAGCTCGGTGCCCGGCGTGCGGACGCCGACCCAGACTTCGCCGCCCGGGTCGTGCAGCCGGTGACGGTCGCTCCAGACCACGGGCATCGCAAGGCTCACGG